>CAJOIE010000001.1 GCA_905234605.1 uncultured Bacteroidaceae bacterium
ATCCGTTTGCATCACCCTGCATCACCCAAATACTTTTGTAACTAACTGATTTCCAATAGACGCTATTTGATGGCACAAAAAGTGATGAAGTCAGGAAAATAACGTTTCTCACACGTACAGCCAAATTTTCGGGCAGGCAGTGGCTCTACCCATGTGGTGCAATGGCTGCACGATGAGCCAGTAAGGACAACCCAACCACCATGCAGGGTGTGCGACTGCAGGGTGCAGGGTGATGCGGCAAGAGGGTGCAGGGAGTGCGCAATGAGGGTGCAGGGTGGCACGGCTCAGACAGCAGCTACGGCCACGGCCACAAGGGTGAGGATGAAGGCGCATGCCACGGCCATGCCCTCGGCACGCGGCAGCGGCTGTGCGGCCATGCTGCCACAGGCACGGCGCGCAGCTGCTTCAGCAAGCCTGTATACAGCCCACCCGACGAGCATCCCGAAGAGGGCTCCGCAGATGATGTCGCCGGGGTAGTGCAGGCCAAGGTATATGCGCGAGTACGACGATAGGCAGGCCCATGCCACGAGCACTGCGCCGACGGCACGTGAGCGCAGCATGAGGGCGACAAATGCGGCTACGCCGAAGGTGTTGGCTGCATGCGATGAGAAGAAACCGTAGAGGCCGCCACGGCGGTTGCCCACGAGGTCCACCAGTCCCTCAAGCATGGGCTCGTGCGACGGACGCAGACGGTGGAACAGCGGCTTGCACAGCCCCGACGACACCCTGTCGGCCACCAGCACCACGAGGGCTATGCCCAGGGCCATCAGCAATGTCCTGCGCCACCCTGCGCTATGCCACACGGCGGCCAAGAGCACCACAGCCATGGGCAGCCACGTGGAGGTGGCTGTGACGGCGGTGAACACACGGTCGAGCCACTCGCTGTCGCTGCCGTTGAGCGCAAGCAGCAGCTGCCGGTCGAAACGGATTACGGTATCGGGCATGGCACGGCTGCTTATATCACCTCGAGCTCACTGCGCAGCAGCCAGCCCTGCTTGCCGTCAGCCAGGCGTACCTCCACCCACTCGCGCATGGAGTCGTCGCGCAGGTCGACACGCGTGCCTTCGTGAAGGATGAACAGGTCGGTGCCCGAGGCACTGGGTGTGCTCTTCACCACGGCCGAAGGCTTCATGACGATGGCTCCCGTGCGGTGAGTCATGGAGTAGCGTTGGTAGCGGGCGGCGACATTGGCCACGCCACACAGCAGCAACAGCACTATGGCAGCATAGAAGCCTGTGCGCCGCCATGCCAGTGTAGGGGCGAAGAGGTAGAGGCACACAGCCACAAGCATGAGCACAAAGGCAAAGATGGCCACAAGCGACCACTCGTGCATCGACAGGGAGAGCACTAAGGAGCGGTAGGCCGTGACGAAAAACATCTCCGACCCGACGGCCACACGGTCCACGGTGCGTGAGCGCGCCATGTCGAGGTTGAAGCGTATGTCGCGGTCGGCAGGGTCGAGCAGCAGGGCACGCTCGTAGGCCAGCACGGCACGCGCTATGGAGTCCTGGCGGTAGTAGCAGTTGCCCAGGTTGTAGTAGAGCTGCGCGCTCTGCCCGAAGCTGTCGATGAGTGCCTGGTAGATGATGGCGGCATCGGCATAGTGCTCGTGCGTGTAGGCCGAATCGGCAATGGCCTTGGAGAGCGGCACCTTTGCCGCCACGCTGTCAGTGGGCTCCACGGCCCCTGCCGTGAGGCTGAAGAGTGACAGCACAATGATGGTTAGTATGTTGCGGGTCATGGCTGTATGCGGGTGTTGTCAGTGTCTGAGGTGAGCGTCCATGCTGTTGATGACCTCCTCGGCCGAGGCGTAGATTTTGTCCATAGTGGCCTGCGGGTCGCCTGGCGCGTAGCGGGCAAACTCGCAGTCGTCGAGCGTGCGGCACAGCTGCTCCACCACGTCGGCAGGCACCTGGCGCTCCGCCAGCCGCCCGCGCACATTGTCCTTGGAGAGCTCGCTAACGGCGATGTTCATCTTGTCGGCCACATAGCCCCAGAGTGCGCGCATGGTCTCCTCGTAGAAGGCTGTGGCGTTGCCTGCGGCCATCAGCTTGCGGGCGGCACGCAGGCGCCGTGTGGCGGCACGGGTGGCCTTGCGTCCGCGCTGGCCAACCACGTCGGCAGCGGCATTGGCGTTGCGGCGGAACACGTAGACGACAATGCCGAAGACCACAAGGGCAAGGCCATAGATGCCCCAGTAGGAGGCCGAGCCGAAGAAGGGGCTATCGATGTGCTGATAGGCCGGCGCGCCCTGCTTGATGTGACGGATGTCGGAGCCCAACAGCTCTATCTCCTCCTTGGTGAGAGCCGTGCCGCCCGACGTGCCGCCACCCGAGCCCTTGGCCACCTCCATGGTGTAGGCCTCGGTGGTGAGGGTCTTATAGGCCCGTGCCTCGGGGTCGAAGTAGCAGAACTCCACGGCCGGCACTTCATAGTGCCCCTGGTGGCGGGGCACGGCGATGTAGTCGAAGATGACGGTGCCACTGGTGCCGGTGGCACCGATTTGTGTGCGGTCTTCCTGCTTGGGGTCGTAGCGCTCAAAATCCTTGGGCCATGCCACCTCGGGAGCCTTCATCAGCTTCATGTTGCCTGTGCCGTTGATGGTGACGCGCATGGTGGTGGCATCGTTGGCCTTGAGCTCCGTGGGAGTGAGCGTGCTGCTCATGATGAAGCGGCCCACGGCACCCGAGAAGTTGTCGGGACGGGGCGCGGGCAGGGCGTCCACCTGGAGCGTCACCGCAGGAGCCACCACAGTCTTTTTCACTTCGACCATGGTGGAGCCACCGCCGAAGAAGGCCTCGAAAGGATCCATGCTGCGCTGCTGCTGAATGACCGTGGCCTCGAACTTAATCTCGGGTATGGTGAGTTGCCCTGTCTGCTGGGGGAACACCACATACTGCTTCCACACGGCGGCACCGTAGTTGCGGCCCTGATAGTGCTCCATCTTGAGCTGGGGCTGCTGCGTGCGGTTGAGTTCCTGCACATGGAAGCCGTCGAGCTCGGGCATCTTGCCCGACATCTCGCTCACGGATACCAGCGTGTAGAGCTTATACGTCAGCAGTATGGCCTCCTGCTCGAACACACGGCGCTTGGAGGCTGTCACGGCAATGAAGAGGTCCTTGTTGGTGATGCGCTCGCCGGCGTCCTGTGTGCGCATGCGGTCGGCCTGGCGGCTCTGTGCCTGACCGCCCTGCGCCTGACGGCTGCCGCCGGGGAGTATCGTCAACGACGGCGAGTTGGAACGGACGGTGTTGTCGCCACTCTTGACCGTGGCCACCGGCAGGTGGAAAGTGCCGGCAGTGACGGCACTGACAGTGTAGGTGAATGTCACAGACACCGACGACGACATCTTGCCGTTGACAATGCTGTAGCTGGACGATGTGCTGCGCGTGGGTCCGTAGAGGACGTCCATGCCCTCGAAGTCGGACACGGAGAAGTCGTCGATGTCGGTCGTATTGACCGTATATGCCACACGGAAACGGTCGCCCTCGACGACCTCCGTTGGAGCACTCACTGACACGCGCACCTGTGCCCACAGGGGCAAGGTAAGGGCGATGAGGAGACTGAGTAGGGTGTATCTTTTCATGTCGTGTATCACCATTGTTTATCCAACTGGCGGCGTTGCGGGCGCTGCTGGGCTTTCTTCACTTTGTCCTGGGTAGCACGCTCCTCCTGCTGGGCGGCACGCAACAGCTGCTCGGCATTCTCGCGCGACATGCGTGGCTGCTCCTGTTGCTGTTGCTGCTGCTCCTGCTGCTGTTGCTGCTCCTGATTCTGCTGCTGTTGCTGCTCCTGTTGCTGCTGTTGTTGCTGTTGCTGCTGGTCCTGCTGCTGATTATCCTGCGACTGCTGCTTGAGCTGATGCATGCACAGGGCAAGGTTGTAGCGACTCTCATCGTCGGCTGGATTGCGGCGCAGAGCGTTCTTATAGCACTCGATGGCCTCCTTGAACTGCTTCTGGCTCTGGAGTATGACACCCATGTTGTGGTATATCTCCGCCGCCCGCTGCGGGTTGGTCTCCAGGCGGGCAGCGGTCTCATAGCTGGCCATGGCATCCTTGGGCATGCCTTGCATGAGCTGCGCGTTGCCGAGGTTGTAGTGAGCCGTGGCGTTGTGAGCCTCCTGCTCAGCTGCTTTCTGATAGTCCACCTGTGCCTTGACGAAGAGGCTGTCGCGATACATGCGGTTGCCACTGCGCACAAGGCGGCGTGCCTGGGTCTGAGCCATGACACCCTGAGCCACGCCCACGAAGAGGCACAGCAGGGCTGCCCGCACGCCGAAACGCTGGAAGAGCCGGAACTGGCGCAGCCAGCGGTTCTTGCGGCCAAGCACTGACAGCTCGACAATGAGCAGCACAAGGGCTATCCAGGCAAAGTCGGAGAAGTGCTCGTCGAAGTCGCTGTATACTGTACTCTCCATCTGTGCCTTGGCCAGATGGTCCACATGGCGTTGCAGTGCAGCCTGTGCTGAGGAGCTGTTGTCGACATATATATATGTGCCTTCACCGGCCTGGGCTATGGTGCGGCACATCTGCTCATTGAGCTTTGAGACTACCACATTGCCGACATTATCAGTGATGTAGCGGTTGGAGCCAGGCATGGGTATGGGTGACCCTGCCGGCGAGCCTATGCCGAGCACATAGACATGCTGGCCGCGCTTGGCGGCATCGCGGGCTGCCTCCTCTGCCCCACCCTCGTTGTCCTCGCCGTCGGTGATGACGAAGATGGCGCGCCCGACATCCTCCTGCTGTGTGAAGCTGTGCGAGGCCAGAGTGATGGCATGGGCTATGTCGGTGCCCTGAACGGCCATCATCTCGGGCGAGATATTGTCGAGAAACATCTTGGCCGAGACATAGTCTGACGTGATGGGCAGCTGTGTGAAGGCATCGCCGGCAAAGACCACGAGGCCTATCTTGTCGTCGGTCATACCGTCCACAAGGCTGCTTATTAGCATCTTAGCCTTGTCGAGACGTGTGGGTTTGACATCGTCGGCAAGCATGGAGTTGGACACGTCGAGAGCCATAATCACCTCTATGCCTGAGCGGGTGCGGGAGTCGACCTTGATGCCGAACTGCGGACGCGCCACACAGAGGATGAGCATGGCCAGAGCCGTGAGCATCAGCCAGAACTTGACCTCGGTGCGGGCACGCGACACATCGGGCATGAGTGGGCGCAACAGCTCTATGTCGCCATAGCGGCGCAGGCGGCGGCGACGCACATAGTTGGTGAAATAGTGCAGCAGTGCCAGCAGCGGGATGAGAGCTAAGGCGTAGAGATATAGGGGTTGGGCAAAACGGAACATGGCGGATGGGATGAAGACAAACGGGTGTTGTGGCTATGGCAGCTTCTTTAGAATGGTCTCACGCAGGAGCAGCTCCAGCAACATGGACAATGCAGCAATGAGAGCAAAGGGGAAATAGGCCTCGTAGCGCTTGGAGTACTGCTTGACATGCATCTTGGTCTTCTCGAGCTTGTCGATTTCCTGATACACCTCGCGCAACTTGTCGTTGTTGGTGGCACGGTAGAACTCGCCATCTGTGGCATTGGCTATCGAGGCAAGAGTCTTGGTGTCTATCTCGACGGGAATGTTGAGATACTCAGTGCGGCCACCGACCCGCATGGGGTAACGTGCTGTGCCGTTTGTGCCCACACCAATGGTATAGACCCTGATGCCGAAGCTCTTGGCTATCTCGGCTGCCGTGAGGGGCGAGATGTCGCCGGCATTGTTGGAGCCGTCGGTGAGCAGGATGATGACCTTGCTCTTGGCCTTGCTGTCCTTGAGGCGCGAGATGGCGTTAGCCAGGCCCATGCCGATGGCCGTGCCGTCGGAAATCAGTCCGCGCTGGGCTATGTCGCCTTGTATGCTCTCAAAGAGGTTGATGAGCACGGCGTGGTCGGTGGTCATCGGGCACTGAGTGAAGCTCTCACCGGCAAAGATGGTCAGGCCTATATTGTCGTTAGGACGGCCGGAGATGAACTCCGTGGCCACCTTCTTAGCTGCCTCCAGACGGTTGGGACGCAGGTCCTCGGCAAGCATCGACGTGCTGACGTCGACGGCGAGCATGATGTCGATGCCCTCAATGCTGCGGTTGCTCCATGAGTTGCTGGTCTGGGGACGGCACAACACAAGCACTATCATCACAAACGTGAGCACACGCAGCAGGAATGGCACATGCAGCAGATAGAGCTTATAGCTCTGTGGCGCATAGCGAAACACATCGGTCGAGGACACGGTGAGCGAAGCCTCGGCATCGTTCTGCTTGAGCACGTACCATAATATATAAGGTACGAGCAGCACCAACAGGAAGAGGAAATATGGATGAGCTAATGTCATTGCTTAAACATTTGGAGACAGGAAGATGGCTCAGGCTTCAGAGCAGGAGGTCAGTGAGCAGCCATACGGCATAGCCCGCGGTGGCAGCAAGCAGCAGCGACAGCAGCACGATGGCTATGCGCATGGCTATATAGCGGTGGCGCTCCTGCTTCTCCTCGACCGTAATCACCTCGGGCTCAGGCTTGGCAACCACTTCAAGCTTGTTCTGGTTGATGAAGTCGATGGCATTCACGAGGTTGGCATCGTTCTCGTTGATCATGGTCGTCCACTTGGCAAACTTCACGAGGTCCGCCGTCTCGAAGAGTGAGCGCAGTTCGGCCAGAGCTTCGACATCGTTCTCCTGCAACAGGCGGTCGATAATCTCGGTGGAGGTCATCTCCGTGGCCTGGAAGCCATAGCGGTCGTTGATATACTTGCGGATGGTGTCGGTGAGCTGCGTATAGTATTCCTTACTGTCCTCGTCGGCCCAGCGTTTCTCGCTCTTGATGCGCTCTATCTCCTCCATCGCCACCTGATGTGCAGGCCGCTTGGGGGCACGGCGTATGATGCGCACGATGGGCTTGTTCTGCACACGACGTGCCACGACATACACGAGTGCCACAGCTATGACCAATGCCAGCAGCGACCACAGGAGGATGGGGCGATAGTCGGTCCACGAGAAGGGGTTGTCGTGGATGTCCTTTGGCGGGAAGAACTGGTCGACATGGAGAGTGTCCACATCTATCATGAGCACCTTCAGGGCCAATGGCTTGGAGCGGTAAGTCTGACTGTCTACACGTGCCTCAAACGGCGGCAGGTAGACCAAGGCGGAGTCGAAGGCCGTGATGCTCCACCGCTGCTGCACCTGCAGACGGTTGCCATCGTTGAGTGCCGTGGTGTCGGTGCCCAACAGGCTTACCACTTCCACGACATCCGTCAGGTGCTGGCCTGGCACGAGCTGCGGCAGCACCAGACGCTGCGTGCGGTCGAATGTGGCATCGAAGGTGAGCTCACGCTGCTGGCCTATAAGCATATAGACGGTGTCTAAGCGTGCCTCGAAAGTGGCCTGGGCGGCGGCGGTCACCGCAGCCACCAGTAGCGATATGATGAGAGATAAACGGTGTCTCATGTGGTGTGGAATGGCTAAGGGTGTCAGATGCGCTTGGCGAAGAGGCTGCGCAGCGATGCCACGTAGTCCTGGTCGGTGCGTATGCTGATGCTGTCTACGTTGCTGCGTGTCAGTGTGTCGCTGAGGCGCGCCTGCCGCATGCGCCACCATTGGCGATGAGCCTCGCGCACCCGTCGGCTGGAGGTGTCTACCCACTGGCGCTGCCCTGTCTCGGCATCACGCACCTGCATCAGACCCACATCGGGCAGCTCGGCAATGCGACGGTCGTAGACCTGAATGGCCACGACATCGTGCTTGCGGTTGGCGATGGTGAGCGGCTGGTGATAGTCGCGTGAGTCGATGAAGTCGGACAGCAGGAAGCATGTGCAACGGCGCTTGATGACCTGCGTCAGGTACTGCACAGCCTGACCGATGTCGGTGTGGCGGCTCTCGGGCTGGAACTCCAGGAGCTCACGTATGATGTAGAGGATGTGCTTGCGTCCTTTCTTGGGAGGTATGAACTTCTCTATCTGGTCGGAGAAGAAGATGACGCCTATCTTGTCGTTGTTCTGGATGGCACTGAAGGCGAGCGTGGCGGCAATCTCGGTGACCATCTGTCGCTTGGTCTGCGTGGTGGAGCCGAACACAAGGCTGCCGCTCACGTCGACAAGCAGCATCACGGTGAGCTCACGTTCCTCCTCAAACACCTTGACAAAGGGTTTGTTGAAGCGGGCTGTGACGTTCCACTCTATGTCGCGTATGTCATCGCCATACTGATATTCGCGCACCTCGCTGAAGGCCATGCCACGCCCCTTGAAGGCTGAGTGGTACTCGCCGGCGAAGATGTTGGCAGACAGACCGCGTGTCTTGATCTCTATCTGCCTGACGCGCTTTAGTATATCTGTTGTATCCACGTGATGCGATTAGGGCACTTCCACCTTATTGAGTATCTTGGACACTATCTCCTCGGCTGTGACATCGTTGGCCTCAGCCTCATAGGTAAGGCCTATGCGGTGGCGCAGCACGTCGTGTGCCACGGCACGCACATCCTCGGGAATGACGTAGCCGCGCCGCTTGAGGAAGGCATAGGCACGGGCGGCAAGGGCGAGGTTGATGCTGGCTCGTGGCGACGCGCCGAACTCCACATAGTCCTTGATGTCCTTCAGACCATACTTCTCGGGGTAGCGCGTGGCAAAGACGATGTCGGCTATGTATTGCTCTATCTTCTCATCTATATACACCTGACGCACCACGCCGCGGGCATCCTCAATCTCCTTGGTGGACATGACGGGGCGGACACTGGTGCGCTCGCCTGTGATGTTCTGACGTATGATGCGCTTCTCCTCCTCGAGTTTAGGATAGTCGATAACCACCTTGAGCATGAAACGGTCCACCTGTGCCTCGGGCAGAGGATAGGTGCCTTCCTGCTCGATGGGGTTCTGCGTGGCAAGCACGAGGAAGGGACGCGGCAACTGGAATGTCTCTTTGCCTATGGTGACCTCACGCTCCTGCATTGCCTCAAGCAGGGCACTCTGCACCTTGGCGGGAGCACGGTTGATCTCATCGGCCAGCACGAAATTGGCGAACACCGGGCCTTTCTCCACCATGAAACGCTCGTCACGCTGGGAGTAAATCATTGTGCCGGTGACGTCGGCAGGCAAGAGGTCTGGGGTGAACTGGATGCGACTGAACTTAGCCTCCACAAGTTGAGCCAGGGTCTTGATGGCTAAGGTCTTGGCCAGACCCGGCACACCCTCAAGGAGCACGTGCCCGTCGGAAAGCAGTCCTATTAACAAGGATTCTACGAGATGCCGCTGGCCGACAATCACCTGGTCCATGCCGGCCATTAGGTTGGTGACAAAAGAGCTCTGGCGCTCTATCAGCTGGTTGAGCTGACTGATGTCGATGGATTCTGCCATAAGTGTATTTGTATATAATCTAATTGTTACTCTTGTGTATGCATGTTGCCCTCACGCGGCTTGAGCTCAGGTATCTTTATCTCGCTGTCAAGAGCCACGACGTTGGGGTTCTTGATATTGTTGAGAACACATATATATGGCACAAAGTCCTGTGAGTGGTAGTGCTTGATTGATATGTTGAGAAGTGTCTTCCCTGCTGTCATCTTCTCGGTGTCCTTAATGCCTACGATGAGGTAGTCGCCGCCTTCAAGCTGCGGATAGGCCAACACCTCCGGGGGCAGTGTGGTCGGGCGTGGCGGCTCCTTGCTTGCGGCCGTCTGTGCAGCTCGCAACGTGTCGCTATCTGCCTTATGCGGTCTGGCTGTGGCGCGACGCTGCACGGTGGTTGCGGGCCGTTCCTTGACCTGTGCCTCGCTATGACGCTGCCCTGATAGCATTGCCGGCAAGGTTACAGGGCGCATGTAATAGCCAACAATATAGCCGACGGCAAGCAACAGCACTGCGGTCAGTGCTCCAAGGAAGAAGTGAAATGCATAGTGCTGACGTGGCGGCGTGCCCGCAACGTTGTCTGCATGTTGAACGAGCTGTGCATCCTCTACCACACGGGCATTCTGCACTACTGCCACACGCTCCACCGCATGAGGCTCAACACTTTGGCCCGGAGCATCCTCCGGCTGGATATCCTCTGCATCCTTAGGCTGGGGTACGTCTTCAGTCTCGGGTTGGGCAATGTCTTCATCCTCTGGCTGGATAGCCTCTGCATCCTTAGGCTGGATAGCCTCTGCATCCTTAGGCTGGATAGCCTCTTCGTCCTCTGGCTGGGTTATATCTGTATCCTCTGGCTGGGTTATATCTGTATCCTCAGGGATGTCTGCTGCATGCGGTTCTGCAACAGTCTTGGCACCGGCAGCGTCGGGCCAGGTTGATGTCATTGCCTCCATATCGGCCGTACTGGTGCGCTCGTTGAGGACAACTGTCTCAAACTCGGCAAACGGCTTGTTGACGGCATCACGGAGAAGGCCGTCGGGCACGAACACAACCGATGTGTGGCTGTCTATCTCTATGTCCTGCCCCGTGTTGACGTCGACACTCTTGCGGGCATCCACTTCAAGCAGCTTGAAGGTGCCCAGGCCACGCACTCGCACCACATTCTCCCGCACGAGGCTGGCTTCTATCTGCTCAAAGAAGAGTCGCACGAAGTCGGCCGCCTCACGCTTAGGCAGATGAGTGCGCTGTGCGAGGGCATCGGCAAGGTCGGTGATTGTGAAACGCTGTGCCATCAGTCGTTACCTCCTTTCTGCATACGCTCCTTGAGGGCAGGGCATGCCTTGAATGTGGCCACAAGGCGTGGCGGCACGAGCATGCGCTGGCCGGTCGTGGGGTTCGTGAGCACACGCTCGGGCTGCATCTTCACGCCAAAAGTGCCGAAGCCTTGCACGGCCAGTGTGCCTTCGTCCTCCAGCAGGGCCACCATCTCCGTGACGAGGTTTGAGACGAGCACTTGCGTGTCGCGCACATTGTGCTGTGAGGCTGCAGAGAGTGTGGCTATGAATTCCTTGTTGTTCATCCTTCTGTTTCTTGCCTTTTAATGTGCAACTACTTAAGGGTCGTGACGCTCCCTGACGCATTGGCTACGAAGGTGCCGTAGAGGTCGAAGTCATCGGCTGAGGTTATACTGACGTTGTAGAACTCTCCTATGCACATCGCGTCGTTGTCCTTGATGCTGATGAGCACTTCCGTGTCCACTTCGGGTGAGTCGTACTGGGTGCGGCCGACGTAGAACTCGCCTTCCGTGCGGTCTATCACAACGCGCTGCACGCTGCCCACCTTGGCTTCCTGCACCTCGGCCGAGATGCGTTGCTGCACACGCATCAGCCGCGACAGGCGTTCCTGCTTGACTGCATCGGGGATGTCGTCGGCATAGGCTTTGGCGGTGGGCGTTCCCTCCTCTTCCGAGTAAGCGAAGGCTCCCATGCGGTCGAAGCGTGCCCAGCGCACGAAGTCGAGGAGCTCGGCAAAGGCCTCGTCGGTCTCGCCCGGGTGGCCCACCATGAGCGTGGTGCGCAGACACATGTCGGGCACTTCGCGGCGTAGCCGTTCCACAAAGGCGTAGGTCTCGGCCTTGGTGATATGGCGGCGCATGGCGGTGAGCACGGGGTCGGCCACATGCTGCAAGGCCACGTCGAGGTAGTGGCACACATTGTGGCAGCGCTTCATCACGTCGAGCAGTTCCCACGGGAAATCGGTGGGATAGGCATAGTGCAGACGCACCCACTCCACGCCGCTCACATTAGCTATGGCCTCCACGAGCTCGGCTATGGCGCGGCGATGGTAGAGGTCGAGCCCATAGTAGGTGAGCTCCTGAGCTATCACCTGAAACTCCTTGACGCCCTGAGCCACAAGGCTCTCCACCTCGGCCACGATGGCTGCGATGGGGCGGCTGCGATGGGGTCCTGTTATGATGGGTATGGCGCAGTAGCCGCAGTGGCGGTCGCAGCCTTCTGAGATTTTCAGGTAGGCATAGTGTGCAGGGGTAGTAAGCACACGGTCGGGCACCAGTGTAGTGTCCCACGCATGACCGAGATGAGTGAGCAGCCTGTCCCAGTCGAACTTGCCATACCATCCGTCCACCTCTGGCAACTCGGCTTTCAGCTCGTCCATATAGCGCTGGCTCAGGCAGCCCATCACATAGAGGCGTTGCAGCTGCCCCTCGGCTTTGCGCTTCCCTTGCCGGAGTATCATGTTGATGCTTTCTTCCTTGGCATCGCCTATGAATCCGCAGGTGTTGACCACGCATATCGTGCCCGAAGGTTGCGCGGGGTCGTGCTTCACATGGTAGCCGGCAGCTGTGAGCTGACGCATCAGGCGCTCCGAGTCGACAAGGTTCTTGGAGCACCCCATGGTGAGTATGTCTACTGTGGTTGGCTTCACGCTCCCTTTCCTCCCGCTACTGTGCATTGTTAAACAGACTGTCCACGAAATCGCGGCGGTTGAAGGGTTGCAAGTCCTCCATGCCTTCGCCGAGCCCTATGTACCGGACAGGTATCTTGAACTGGTCGGAGATGCCCAGCACCACGCCGCCCTTGGCTGTGCCGTCGAGTTTTGTTATGGCGAGCGATGTCACCTCTGTGGCTGCCGTGAACTGTCGCGCCTGCTCAAAGGCGTTCTGACCTGTGGAACCGTCGAGCACAAGCATCACGTCGTGAGGTGCGTCGGGCACCACTTTCTGCATCACGCGCTTGATTTTAGCGAGCTCGTCCATCAGTCCTTTCTTGTTGTGCAGGCGACCGGCTGTGTCGATGAGCACTACGTCGACATCATTGGCCACGGCACTCGAGAGTGTGTCGTAGGCCACACTGGCGGGGTCGCTGCCCATCTGCTGCTTCACCACGGGCACACCCACGCGCTCGCCCCAGATGACTATCTGCTCCACGGCGGCTGCGCGAAAGGTGTCGGCAGCTCCAAGCATTACTTTCAGGCCTGCCTGCTTGAACTGGTAGGCCAGTTTGCCTATCGTGGTTGTCTTGCCTACGCCGTTGACGCCCACCACCATGATTACGTAGGGCTTACGTCCGGATGTGGTGTCAAGGCTGAAGCCATCGGTGTCGCCGCTGTTGTTGGCGGTGAGCAGGGCAACCACCTCGTCGCGCAGTATGCTGTTCAGCTCGCCGGTGCCGACATATTTGTCGCGTGCCACGCGCTCCTCGATACGGCGGATGATGGACAGTGTTGTGTCGACACCAACGTCGGAGCTCACCAGCACTTCCTCGAGGTCGTCGAGCACCTCGTCGTCCACCTTCGACTTGCCTGCCACGGCACGTGCGAGCTTGCCGAAGAAGCTGTCCTTGGTCTTCTCAAGACCTTTGTCGAGTGTCTCTTTCTGCTGCTCTTTGCTGCGCGAGAAGAAATTGAATAGACCCATGTGTGTCTGTCGCTATGTCTGTGACTTTATCAGTTGGGCAAAAGTAGTACATTGTTTGCTGATACGCGCGCGCAACCATTAAAGATTAAGAATATTAAACACATGAGGGCGCACGCCTCGGGCACACGCGCAGCCACGGCTGAACGGGGCTCATGCCACCTGCGCACGAAAGCACAAGACGGATAAGCATGTCCCGACGCGCCGTCTCTGCATGAGGCTTGCCGTGACTTGCTTATCCGCCTTGCGGATATGCGTGTGTGTGGTGTTTAGTTCTTGAAGAAGGCGTCGACGGCCTCGTTGGGCACCATGCGCTCATCGAAGGAATATGAGCCGCGCTCATTCTTCACCATCTTGATGACCTTGGTGTAGCTGCGGCCATCGGTCTTACCCGTTTGCAGGGTGGCGACAGTTTTCTTTGCCATAGTGTCTGCTTATTTTATTTCCTTGTGCACCGTCACGCGCTTGAGGATGGGGTTATACTTCTTCAGCTCAAGACGGTCGGGCGTGTTCTTTCTATTCTTGGTGGTGATGTAGCGAGACGTTCCGGGCAGACCGCTCTCTTTCATTTCGGTGCATTCGAGAATCACCTGAACTCTATTGCCTTTAGCTTTCTTTGCCATGTGTGTAGCTGTTATTACGTTGTGGTTACGGCCATGCGGGCTTACTGGAGGTAGCCCTTAGCAGCGGCTTGCTTGATAGCTGCATCGAGACCGATTTTGTTAATCAAGCGCAGCCCGGCAGCAGAGATCTTGAGGCTAATCCAGCAGTCTTCTTCCACCCAATAGAACTTCTTGGTGAAGAGGTTGACGTCGAAGACACGCTTGGTGCGGCGCTTAGAGTGCGACACATTGTTGCCATGCATCGCTTTCTTTCCGGTGATTTGACAAATCTTAGACATTTCAATCTTTCCTTTTGTAACTTTCAGGATATACTTCTTCCAAACAGGGTGCAAAGATATGGCATCGGGAGTGAACGTGCAACGTTTGGCAAAGTTTTTTCATCCTTCGCTGCGCGGAAAGTCACGCTGCAGCCTCTCGCAGAGCATCTGCAAGGCGCACGAGGTGGCACGCACGGTGTTCTCCTCGCGGCCGTCGTCGCCTGTGAGGCAGCGCACGCTGATGTCGTCACGGCTGCCGGCGGCAACGTAGATGGTGCCCACGGGTGCCTCGCGGCCTCCTGTGGGACCGGCATAACCGGTCACGGCCACGGCGTAGTCGGTGTGCAGGCGGTCGATGGCGGCGGCGACCATGGCGCGCGCCACCTCCTCGCTCACGGCTCCTTTCTCTGCAAGCAGCTTGGCGTCGATGCCGAGGAGCTCGGTTTTCATCTCGTCGGTATAGGCCACTATGCCGCCACGGAAATAGGTGCTGGAGCCTGGGAAGTGGGCCAGAGCCGTGGACACCATGCCGGCGGTGCAGCTCTCGGCCGTGGCTACGGTGCGCTCCGAGCGCCACAGGTACTCGCTCAGCTCGCGAGCCATTACTTTGGTCTGTATAATCATCTCTGTGTAACTATTTATGTATTAAACCGTTGACTTATGCACCACGTGGGTGCAGGGTGTTTGGGAGCACCATGCATGGTGATGCGCATCACGATGCAGGGCATGTGTCCTGACCGTGCAGGGTGTCATTATATCTCCACGCGGCTGTAGGCTGGGGCATTCATGGGGCAGAACTCGCGGGCCGCGTACTTGAATGTCGCTGCCGTGGCTATCATGGCCGCGTTGTCTGTCGTGTAGCTGAACTTGGGGATGTAGACAGTCCAGCCATAGCGGCGGGCGTGGTCGAGGAACGCCTGGCGCAGTCCTGTGTTGGCACTCACGCCGCCGGCCACGGCCACATGCTTGATGCCAAGGTCGCGGGTCGCACGGCGCAGCTTGTTCATCAGTATGTCCACCACGGTGTGCTCGAGCGATGCCGCGAGGTCGGCCTTGTGGTGCTCGACGAAGTCGGGGTCGTCGCCAAGCCAGTCGCGCAGGCTGTAGAGGAACGAGGTCTTGAGGCCGCTGAAGCTATAGTCGTAGCCTGCGATGTGAGGCCGTGCGAAGGTGAAGGCCACGGGGTTGCCCTGACGTGCCAGACGGTCTATCACCGGACCGCCAGGGTAGCCCAGCCCCATCACCTTGGAGCACTTGTCGATGGCCTCGCCGGCAGCATCGTCGATGGTCTGCCCCACTATCTGCATGTCATTGTAGGCGCGCACGAGGATGATTTGTGAGTTGCCTCCGCTGACGAGCAGGCAGAGGAAGGGCAGCGGCGGGGGCACATGGTCGTCGCCAGGCTCGTGTATGAAGTGTGCCAGCACATGGCCTTGCAGGTGGTTGACGTCTATCATGGGTATGCCCAGGGCCGCGGCCATGCCCTTGGCAAAGCTCACGCCCACAAGCAGCGAGCCCATGAGCCCGGGCCCGCGGGTGAAGGCTATGGCCGAGAGCTCCTCACGGCACACTCCTGCGCGCTTGAGGGCTGCGTCGACCACGGGCACTATGTTCTGCTGATGCGCACGCGATGCCAGCTCGGGCACGACACCGCCGTAGGCCTCGTGCACGGCCTGCGAGGCTGTCACGTTGGAGAGCAGGGCACCGTCGCGCACCACTGCCGCGCTGGTGTCGTCGCAGCTGCTCTCTATGGCCAGTATGACTACAGGTTTACTCATATCCTGATGTTATCCGATAAATGTCAGTGCGTGAGCACCTCCACGCCGTGGTCTGTCATGACAAAAGTGTGCTCCCACTGGGCACTGGGCTGCTCGTCTTCGGTGACGACGGTCCACCCGTCGTCGGCATCGCAGAACACGCGCCAGGTGCCTACGTTGATCATGGGCTCTATCGTGAACACCATGCCCGGCACGAGCAGCATGCCCGTGCCGCGATGTCCGTAGTGGTCCACATCAGGCTCTTCGTGGAACTGCAGACCCACGCCGTGCCCAGCGAGGTCGCGCACCACGGAGAAGCCGTTCTTGTGGGCATGTTTCTGTATGGCGTTGCCTATGTCGCCCACATACACGTAGGGCCTGGAGCACACCTCCTGCCCTATCTTGAGGCACTCCCATGCCACGTCGACCAGCTTCTGGCGGCGGGCGTCCGTGCGCCCACCTACGACATACATGCGCGAGGCATCGGCATAGTAGCCGTTGAGGATGGTCGTGCAGTCCACATTGATGATGTCGCCGTCCTCCAGCACGTCCCATTCACTGGGTATGCCGTGGCACACCACCTCGTTGATGCTCGTGCAGCAGCTCTTGGGGAAACCTTCGAAACCGAGGCAAGCGGGCACGGCGCCATGGCTCACGGTGTAGTCGTACACCAACTGGTCTATCTCCAGTGTGCTCATGCCCGCATGTATCTTCTCGCCCACGAGGTCGAGGATGGCCGTGTTGATGACGCCGGCCCGACGTATGCCCTCTATCTGCTCGGGGGTCTTGATAAGGTCGCGTGTGGGCACGGTCTTGCCGCGCTCCTGCTCCGCCAGTATGCGGCGGTCCATGTCGGTGAGCTGACCGTCGGGCGGCAGGGTCCACACATTCTTCTTGCGTTTCATTGTCGTTGTCTTAGTCATTAGCCAGCCGCAGTGCCGGCAGGCACAAGCCAGCCGGTAAGCCATAGGCACACAGCCACGAGACAGGCATTCACAAGCAGCAGCTCATAGCCGAAGCTGTAGCCCCACAGGCTGCTGCTCACACGGGTCAAGGCGTAGCAGGCGGCGGGCACAAAGATACATATAATATATAGCAACCATGCACGCGGCACCCTGCCTTTCGACAGCGCGGCGTATGCAAAGAGTCCGAGCAGAGGGCCGTAGGTGTAGGAAGCCAGGGTGTAGACAGCATCGATGACACTCTGCCCGCTCAGGCGGTCGAAGAGCAGGATGAACAGCCACATGGCCACGCACATCGCGGCATGCACACGGCGGCGCAACGCCTCGTCGGCAGGGCGTCGCACGAGGTCTACGCAGAAGGAGGTGGTCAGAGCCGTGAGCGCACTGTCGGCCGAGGAGAAAGCCGCAGCGGCGACACCCAGGGCAAACACGTATGGCACCATGTCACCCAGCTCGCCGGAGCCCACGAGTGCCGGCAGCATGGCATCGCCCTTGGCGGGCAGCACGATGCCTTCACGCGCTGCCATAGTGTAGAGGAGCACGCCCGCCGAGAGGAAGAGCAGGTTGACGGGCAGGTAGAGCAAGCCGTTGACCACCATGTTCGTCTGCGACTGACGCAGCGTGCGGCACGTGAGGTTCTTCTGCATCATGTCCTGGTCGAGGCCGGTCATCACCACGACGATGAATGCACCGCTGACGAATTGTTTCCACAGGTAGTTGCGCGCCGAGGGGTCGGAGGTCTGCCAGAGACGGCTCATGGGGCTCTCCGCCACCTGCCGCACGGCATCGCCCACGCTCCAGCCCTCACGTTGCAGCACGGCAGCTACAATGAGCACTACCGACAGCAACATCACCAGCGTCTGCAAGCAATCTGTCCAGACGATGGCACCTATGCCGCCGCGGCGGGTGTAGAGCCACACCATCAGGAGCAGCATGGCCGCCGTCGCTGCCATCGGGAGTCTGAAGCCGGCACCAGCCATGCCCTGGAGTATCACGCACACCAGGAACAGGCGCACCGATGCACCTGCGAACTTGCTCACGAGGAAGACTGCGGCTCCGGCCCTGCAGGCATCGCTGCCGAGACGCACGCCGAGGTATGTGTATATCGAGGTGAGGTCGAGCCTGTAGTATACAGGCAGGAGCACGAAGGCCACCATGAGGTAGCCCGGCACAAAGCCAAGACACATCTGCATGTATGTCATGCCCTGCGTTGCCACCATGCCTGGCACGCTCACGAAGGTGACACCGCTGAGCGACGCTCCCAGCATGCCGAATGCCACCGCCCACCAGGGTGAACGGCGGTTGCCGCGGTAGAAGGTAGCATTATTGGCATGCCCTGTAGCGTGGCGGGACAGTGCCATAAGCAGGAGGAAGTATGCTATCAGGACTATCACTGCCTGCGCTCTTCAGCTATTCCTCAAGCACGGAGAGGCCGGATGTCTCGTCGTCGTCATCGTCCTTGACCTCGGCCTCGGGGGCGTATGACGAGTAGAATGTGTCGTCCTCCGCCGGCTGGACTTCCTCATCCTCGTCCTCGGTCTCGGCCTCGGTGGTCACTTCCTCGACGTCCTCATCATCGTCAGAGGGATGGCGGCGATTGCCTTCCTCATCATATTCCTGGTCGGTGATGGAGCGCAGCTTGACGGCAGGTGCACGCTTCTTGGCGAAGATGGCCTCTATCCAGGTGCCTTTAGGCACTTCGAGGACATCATAGCCGTCGGCTATCTTCTTGTCGCGCGTACCACCCTGCATGTGCAGGCGTGAGGCTGGCAGCGTGGTGGTGGAGATGTCGAAACCGCTCTCAATGATGTCCCTGACGGACAGGGGGATGCTCTCCCACCCTCCGCCGAAGTTGCGGTCGATGAGTTCCAGCACCGTGGGTGCGGACACGTGCTTGATGTTCTCATAGCTGAGGTCGCTCAGGCGTGTGATGGCACGGTGGCGTATGGCCACAAGACCCTTGCGCGAGTCGGTCCGTGCGAAGGTGGCCCATGTGCCGTCGCAGTATTTAGCTTCCTCACGTTCATCCTCGGGGTTGAAGTGCACCACCTCGAAGGCCAGGCGGATGACGTTGAGAAGTTTCTCCTCGTGGGGCGGGAAGTCCTCGTCCTCGCGCTCCTGCTCCCACAGGGTCACTATCTGGCTGTCGGTGACGTCCCAGATGTTGTTGCTGTTGAGGTCGAGTATCGACTCCACAGCCGGTTGCTGTGTCTTTGACATATTGTGTGTGCTGAAAGGAAAGGGTGGGCAAAGATAGCGCGAAAGGTGCAGACTGCCAACTTTTGGCCTCCTTTGCTACGCAGAAGCGTCGCCCATCTCCGCCATGAGGGTGAGCATCTGGTCGCGCAGCTGTGCGGCGGTGATGAAGTCGAGGCTTGCCGCGGCTTCCTGCATCTGCTTGCGGAGCTGTGCCACGAGGGTCTTCCTGTCGGCGGCAGTGCCATAGTGTGGATGTTCCTCGGCGGCCACGGGCAGCACGGGTTCCTGGCGGCGTGGCGCAGCGGTCACGGCCACGGGGTGCTCGTCGCGCTGCTGCCGTGGCAGTGGTGTGGCCGCTGCTGCGCGGCGTATCTGTGTCGGCGTGATGCCGTGCTCGGCATTGTAGCGCAGCTGCTTCTCACGCCGGCGGTTGGTCTCGTCGATGGTCTTCTGCATGGACATGGTGATGCGGTCGGCATACATGATGGCCTTGCCGTTGACGTTGCGTGCGGCGCGCCCTATGGTCTGCGTGAGCGAGCGGTGGTTGCGCAGGAAGCCCTCCTTGTCGGCGTCGAGGATGGCCACGAGCGACACTTCGGGCAGGTCGAGGCCTTCGCGCAGGAGGTTGACACCCACGAGCACATCGAAGACTCCCGAGCGCAGGTCCTCCAGTATCTGCACCCGCTCGAGCGTGTCGACGTCGCTGTGTATGTAGCGTGTCGCCACGCCGGCATCCATGAGGTAGTCGGTGAGTTCCTCGGCCATGCGCTTGGTGAGTGTGGTGACGAGTGTGCGCTCACTGGCCTCGATGCGCCGCTGTATCTCCTCCATGAGGTCGTCCACCTGGTTGGTGGTGGGGCGCACTTCCACCACGGGGTCGAGCAGCCCCGTGGGGCGTATCACCTGCTCCACCACCACGCCCTCGCTCTGGCGGAGCTCATAGTCGGCCGGCGTGGCCGAGACGTAGATGACCTGGTGGGTGAGCTGCTCGAACTCGTCGAAGCGCAGTGGGCGGTTGTCCATGGCCGCCGGCAGACGGAAGCCATACTCCACGAGGTTCACCTTGCGGGCACGGTCGCCGCCGTACATGGCAGCCACCTGTGGCACGCTGACGTGGCTCTCGTCGATGACGAGCAGGTAGTCCTCGGGGAAGAAGTCGAGCAGGCAGTAGGGCCGTGTGCCCGCACGCCGGCCGTCGAAGTAGCGGCTGTAGTTCTCGATGCCCGAGCAGTGGCCCAGCTCGCGCAGCATCTCCATGTCGTAGGTCACGCGCTCGTGCAGCCGCTTGGCCTCGAGTGTCTTGCCTTCGGCCTCGAAGCGGGCCACCTGCTCGGCCAGGTCGTCCTCTATCTGGTGTATGGCCGTGAGAGTCTGCTCTTTGGTGGTCATGAAGAGGTTGGCAGGGTAGATCTTGTAGTCGCCGAAAGTGGCCATGCGGCGACCTGTCAGCGGGTCTATCTCCTCTATGCTGTCGATCTCCTCGTCCCAGAACACTATGCGCAGGGCATTGTCGGAGTAGGCCAGTGCCACGTCGACGGTATCGCCCTTCACACGGTAGTCGCCGCGTGAGAAGCTGACATCGTTGCGTGTGTAGAGCGAGTCGTTGAGCCTCCGGAGCAACACGTTGCGGCTCAGTGTCTGACCTTTGCGCAGCTCTATCACATTCTCATAGAAGGCCCCCGGATTGCCCATGCCGTAGATGCACGACACGGAACTCACCACAATGACATCCCTGCGCCCCGAGAGCAACGCCGACGTGGCGGCCAGCCGCAGCTTGTCTATCTCGTCGTTGATGGCCAGGTCCTTCTCGATATACGTGTCGGTGCTGGGTATGTAGGCTTCGGGCTGATAGTAGTCGTAGTAGCTCACGTAGTACTCCACGGCATTGTCGGGGAAGAAACTCTTCATCTCCCCGTAGAGCTGCGCCGCAAGGGTCTTGTTGTGCGAGAGGATGAGCGTAGGCTTGTTGGCAGCAGCTATGACGTTGGCGATGGTGAACGTCTTGCCAGAGCCTGTCACCCCGAGCAGAGTCTGCGCCCGCACACCCTCGGCAACGCCCTCGCTGAGCTGCGCTATAGCCTCTGGCTGGTCGCCTGTAGGCGAGTAGTTCGAAACAAGGTGGAAGTCTGACATATCGGCCGCAAAGGTCACACAAAAGCACCTAAACGCCAAAGGTTGCGCCATCTTTGCGCCATGCTCCATGCAGCATGGCCGCCGACACCATGCAGGGTGTGCGCGCCAGACCATGCAGGGTGGGCGCCCGCACCATGCAGGGAGACGGCCCGCACCATGCAGGGTGCCGGCCTGCACGCCAGGCTCCGGACAAGCCCCTGCGGCAAGAGGCAGCCCGCCAGTGTGAAAAGAGGTGAAAAGGACAAAGCAAATTTTGCAGCCTCACGCTAAAGCGATAACTTTGCAGCCGTTTATAGTAGCATTATGACAAACACTAAATGGTTGCTCATCACCGCCGGTGCCATCATGCTCGCCAGCTGTGCCGAATACAACACAGCCCTCAAGTATGGCGACGTGGAATATAAGTATGAGGTAGCCAAGACATGCTACATGCAAGGGCACTACACCCGCTCGCTCGAGCTCTTCAACCAGCTGCTCACAGCCACCAAGGGCACCGGCTATGCCGACGAGTGCCTCTACCTCACCGCCATGAGTGCCTACCGGCAGGGCGACATGGAAACGGCAGCCGCCACATTCCGCAGGTACTACCAGACCTACCCGCGGGGCATCTATGCCGAGGTGTCACGCTTCAACACCGGCAAGGCACTCTACAAGAGCACACCCGACCCGCGCCTCGACCAGACACAGACCGTGCAGGCCATCAACGAGCTGCAGGCATTCCTCGAGATGTACCCCGGCTCACAGGAACGCGAGCAGGCCTCCGACATGCTCGACGACCTCAACGACAAGCTCATCGAGAAGGAGCAGCGCACGGCACAGCTATACTACGACCTGGGAGCCTACATGGGCAACGCCATCTCGGGCGGTTCCAACTATGAGGCATGCATCGTCACCGCAGAGAATGCCCTGCGCGAATACCCCTATGCACGCCCCGCACGCCGCGAGACATTCCTCATGCTCATACTACGCTCACGCTACCACCTGGCACGCCAGAGCGTGGAGGCAAAGCGCGTGGAGCGCTTCCGCCAGGCCATCGACGACTACTACGGCTTCGCCAACGAGTTCCCCGAGTCGGCACTCATGCGCGAGGCACAGACATACTTCAACAAGAGCCAGCGCGCGCTGCAAGGACTGCCCGTTGACGAAGACTGACAACCGCCGGCACCGCACCAGCCCACACCAAGCAACAACATAACCCATCAACCATAATGGACTACAAGAAGACCACCGCACCCAACAACACCGTCACACAGAACATCATGGAGCTCTGCGAGGAGACAGGCAACATCTATGAGAGCGTGAGCATCATAGCCAAGCGTGCCAACCAAATCAGCACCGACCTCAAGACCGAGCTCTCCAAGAAGCTGCAGGAGTTCGCCTCCACCACCGACAACCTCGACGAAATCTTCGAGAACCGCGAGCAGATAGAGATAAGCCGCTTCTACGAGAAGCTGCCCAAGCCCACGCTCATTGCCACACAGGAATTCCGCGACGGACAGGTGTACTACCGCAACCCCGCCAAGGAAAGCGAAGAGCAGGAACTATGATCCAGCGAATACAGACACTCTACCTGCTGCTCGCAGCCATAGCCCTCATCGCCTGCCTCTGCCTGCCCATAGGTCTGTACGTCAGCGCTGAGGGCGATGTCGTAGCAACACTCTACAACCTCTGGGCACACATACCCCCGCAGATGGGCGACGCCCTGCACGGCAACCCCGACGCACCCCTCCTGGCCGCCGATGCCGAGGGCTCACACATCTTCACGCCGTGGGCACTGATGGCACTCCTCATACTCACCGCAATGGGCCAGCTGTTCGCCATCTTCATCTATAAAGCCCGCCTCATGCAGAGCCGCCTGGCCATGCTCACAGCCCTGCTCCTCATAGGCTGGTATGCCGTCTATGCACTCATGGGCACCATGCTGGCAGCACGCTTCGAGGCAGCCTTCCGGCCCACCGTGGCCGCCGCACTGCCAGCCATATCGGCCATACTGGCATACCTCGCCTTCCGCGCCATACTCAAGGACGAGGCACTGGTGCGCTCACTCGACCGCCTGCGCTGAGCCGACACACCCCTACCCCATCACCACCACCCACACAGCACCGCCACATGAAGCACCTGCGCCTGCTAATACTGACACTCACTGCCGTCATCGCCGCCACAGCAAACGCCCAGCGCCACCCTGGCAGCGACACAGTGCGCTTAGGCATCGTGCTGCCGCTCAAAGAACCTACGCCGCGCGGTGCCAAGATGGTGGAATTCTATCAAGGCATGCTTATGGCCGCCGACAGCCTCAAGCACGAAGGCCTGAACATTGACATCAAGGCACTGCACTCCGGCACCTCGGCCAACGACATCGACCACCTGCTCGATGCCAACAGCCTGGCCGACAGGGACATCGTGTTCGGCTCGCTCGATGCCGCACAGCTCACGGCACTGGCCGACTACTGCGACATACACGGCGTGCGCCTCGTGGTGCCCTTCACACCACAGGCAGCCCCTGCCCGCTACACACCCCTCTACTACCTCTGCACAGCACCACACGACGTGCAGCAGCGTCAGGCCGTGTGGTTCCTCACCGAGCAGTTTGCCGACTGCAACATCGTCACCGTGGAGTGCAACGACAACAACACCGACGGCAAGGCACTCACCAGCCTGCTGCGCGACGAGATGGCAGCAAAAGGCATACACGTCAGGAACGTCAACATAGACGGCGACGACCTTGCTATGGCACAAGCCCTCAACCACCAGAAGCGCAACATCATCGTGCTCAACTCACCGGCACTGAAGGCTCTCACACAGCTGCTGCCCCGCCTCAAGGCATACCGCCAGACATACCCCGACGTGCAGCTCACACTCTTCGGCTACCCCGACTGGCAGACCTACACGGGCCAGTTCCTCACCGACTTCTACGAGCTCGACACCTACGTCTACACCACCTTCTACCGCAACCCGCTGCAGCCACGCAGCGAACACTTCGACAAGGAGTTCCTGACATGGTTCCACACACCCATGGCAGCCACCTTCCCACGCTACGCCATGATGGGCTTCGACCTCGCATACTTCTTCCTGCGCGGCTACGCCATCTACGGCAACCAGCTCGAGGCCCACATCCACGACGTGCCGGCACGCCCGTACCAGCACCCCCTCTACTTTGTGCAGCAAGGCGACGGAGCAGGCTATGTCAATGAGTTCGTACAGCTCATACACTACACCCCCTACCAGTCGATAGAACTGCTCACACGCAACCGCTGATGCCGTGCCACACCTCAGAGACCAGATGAAGAGAGCACAGCTCCTGCTGCTACTGCTCACGGCAGCCTGCACACACATGCAGGCACAGGTGGGCGAGGCACGCCACACACTGGCCGTGGGCATCAACGGAGGCTACATGCTCAACCGCGTGTCATTCGACCCCACCATCAAACAGGCTTTCAAGGGAGGAGCCACCTTCGGCATCACCGCGCGCTACACATCGGAGAAATACCTCACAGCCATCTGCGCCCTGCAGGCCGAGCTCGTGTATGCCAACCTCGGATGGTGCGAAGACATAGAAACCAGCACCGACACCTACTCGCGCGACGTGCACTACCTGCAGTTGCCACTGCTGACACGCCTCGGCTGGGGACGCGAGCAGCACGGCGCACAGTTCTACCTGCTGCTCGGCCCGCAGATAGGCTGCTACATAGGCGAGAGCGAGCACCGCTCCACGCCATGGGACGGACAGCCGCGCCCAAACAACGTCACGGCCCAGTACGACCTCAAGGTGCAACACACTCTCGAGTATGGCCTCACCGGCGGCATGGGCCTCGAGGTGTCCACACGAGCAGGCCATTTCCTCATCGAAGGACGCTACTACTACGGCCTCTCCGACATGTTCGACAACGGCAAGAAGGATCCCTTCGGCCGCTCAGCATCCGGCACCATCATCGCCAAGGCCACCTATCTCATCGACATCACCAAATGAAGGCATGACCACCAGCACCTGCATGACACACGACCGGCGCATGCCATAATAGATATATGTACACGCGCGTGCGGCACAAAGCACGCCCATACACGCAAGCAACCACGTGCACCGCACAGACTCACCACCTTGTAAACATCAACATAAAACCCTCAAACTGATATGTACAGGACACACACCTGCGGCGAGCTGCGCCTCGCCGACAAAGGCCAGGAGGTCACACTGGCCGGCTGGGTGCAGCGCACCCGCAAGATGGGCGGCATGACATTCGTCGACGTGCGCGACCGCTACGGCATCACCCAGATAGTGTTTGAAGAAGCTGCCGACCCTGCCCTCTGCGAGCAGGCACGCCACCTGGGCCGCGAGTTCGTGGTGCAGGTCGCCGGCCGAGTCAGCGAACGCTCCGCCAAGAACCCCAACATGCCCACGGGCGACATAGAGATAATAGCCACGCGACTGACAGTGCTCAACGCATCGCTCACACCGCCGTTCACCATCGAGGACGAGAGCGACGGCGGCGACGACCTCCGCATGAAGTACCGCTATCTGGACCTGCGCCGCACACCAGTGCGCCGCAACATAGAACTGCGCCACCGCATGACCATGGAGGTGCGGCGATACCTCGACAGCAAAGGCTTCCTGGAGATAGAGACACCCATGCTCATAGGCTCCACGCCCGAGGGTGCCCGCGACTTCGTCGTGCCCTCGCGCATGAACCCTGGCCAGTTCTACGCCCTGCCGCAAAGCCCACAGACACTCAAGCAGCTGCTCATGGTATCGGGCATGGACCGCTACTTCCAGATAGTGAAGTGCTTCCGCGACGAGGATCTGCGCGCCGACCGCCAGCCTGAGTTCACACAGATAGACTGCGAGATGTCGTTTGTGGAGCAGGAGGACATCCTGCAGACCTTCGAGGGCATGGCCAAGCACCTGTTCCGCGAGCTGCGCGGGGTGGAGCTCACGGAGCCCTTCCCCCGCATGACATGGGCCGACGCCATGAAGTACTACGGCTCCGACAAGCCCGACACACGCTTCGGCATGACCTTCGTGGAGCTCAAGGACGTGTTTGCCGGCAAGGCCGACTTTGCTGTGTTCAACGAGGCAGCCTACATCGGCGGCATCTGTGCCAAGGGATGTGCCACCTACACACGCAAGCAGCTCGACCAGCTCACCGACTTTGTGCGCCGTCCGCAGATAGGAGCCAAGGGCCTCGTCTATGCACGTGTGGCCGACGACGGCAGCGTGAAGTCGAGCGTAGACAAGTTCTATGGTGAGGACGTGCTCACGGCACTGCGCGACCGCATGCAGGCCGAGCCCGGCGACCTCATCCTGATACTCTCTGGCTCCGATGCCATGAAGACGCGCAAGCAGCTGTGCGAGCTGCGCCTCGAGATGGGTGCACGCCTCGGCCTGCGCGACAAGAACAAGTTCTCGCTCCTCTGGGTGATAGACTTCCCCATGTTTGAATGGAGCGAGGAGGAAGGCCGCCTCATGGCCACCCACCACCCCTTCACCCATCCCAAGAGCGAGGACATCCCCCTGCTTGACACCGACCCAGCTGCCGTGCGTGCCGATGCCTACGACATGGTGTGCAACGGCGTGGAGGTGGGCGGCGGCTCCATACGTATCCACGACCCGGAGCTGCAGGACAAGATGTTCCGCATACTGGGCTTCACCGAGGAGCGCGCACAGGAGCAGTTCGGCTTCCTGATGAATGCCTTCAAGTATGGCGCACCCCCTCACGGCGGTCTCGCCTACGGCCTGGACCGCTGGGTGAGCCTCTTCGCCGGCCTCGACAGCATCCGCGACTGCATAGCCTTCCCCAAGAACAACAGCGGCCGCGATGTGATGCTCGACGCCCCTGCACGCCTCGAGCAGAAGCAGCTCGACGAGCTCTGCCTCTCCATCGACCTTCCTGCCGCACAATGAGCACCGAGACACAGACACCCCGGCAGACAGCACAGGCCGACGGCAGCATCACCACGCTGCACCACAACACAGGCACCTGCTCGAAAGCCGTCGAGGTGACCACACGCGACGGCGTGGTGGAGCGCGTGCAGTTCTACGGCGGCTGCGCCGGCAACACGCGCGGCATACAGCAACTCGTGGCAGGGATGCCCGTGGACGACGTCATCCGGCGGCTGCGCGGCACCCAGTGTGGCGCGCGCGGCACGTCGTGCCCCGACCAGCTGGCCCTCGCCCTCGAGGAGAACAGGCAGGAGGCTGCCACACGCCATGCCGGCGGCTCGGCAGTGCGCGGTATCATGGCTCTGCTCATGGCCCTGCTCATGCTCGGAGCCTGCACCGAGAGCTTCGCTGAACGCTGCCGGCGCGAGGCCGCCGAGTTCACGGCCAAGCAGTGCCCGTACAGCGTGGTGACCGACGGCATCGTGGTCTGCGACAGCATGGCCTACACCAGCACGCCGGCAGGCTTCACCTACTACTACCACGTCAGCGACATCCTCGACAGTCCCGATGCCTTCACCAGCGAGACCGCCGGCGGTCTGCGCGGCATGATGCTCGAGTCGCTACAGCAGAACATAACCCTCAAGGCCTACAAGGAGCGCGGCATGTGCTTCACCTACACCTTCCTCTCCGGCTCCACGGGCGCGACGCTGTTCGAGGTGGTGTTCACCCCCGACGACTACAATACCGCCCATGCGCCGTCCCGCTGACATCACCGAGGAGACACGCGCGTTGCTCATAGCACTTGCCGAGCGCTACGAGCAGCGCGCCTTCATTGACGGCGACCCGTCGTGGCACATGCACCAGGCCACGGGTCCGCGGCAGCAAGAGGCTGTGGCCTTCGTGGCAGCAGCACTGAGCTACGGCAGCCGCAGGCAGTTCATGCCCAAGATAAGCCACATCACGGAGCTTGCCGGCGGCGACGTCCACACGTGGCTCTTGCACGACGGCTATGCAGAGGCCTTCAGATGCGACGACACCACATGCTACTACCGCCTCAACAGCCGCGCACAGATGCACCGTTTCCTTGCCGCCTACGCAGCCATACTACGCCGCCACGGCACCCTCGGCGAGGCACTGCGCACAGCCGGCGTCAGCGACGGTCCCGCCGCCCTCCGCACCATCTGCCGTATCTTTGCCGACAGCCACTGCGGCCTCGTGCCGCAGGACACGGCGTCGGCATGCAAGCGGCTGTGCATGTTCCTGCGGTGGATGGTGCGCGAAGGCTCACCCGTCGACCTCGGCCTGTGGGCACACTTCATCGACCGCCGCACACTCATCATGCCGCTCGACACACACGTGGTGAGCGAGGCACGCCGCCTGGGTCTTACCACGTGCGCCGCAGCAACCATGAGCCACGCCCGCAGCCTCACCGCGACAGTGGCACAAGTGTTCCCCGACGACCCCCTGCGTGCCGACTTCGCCCTCTTCGGCTACGGAGTGACACACAGCTGAGAGTACGACCCCACACCATGCACCGTCAGTGCCCCGCACCCTGCACCGTCAGCACCAACACCATGCACCGTCAGTGCCACGCACCCTGCACCGTGTTTGTGCCACGGCAGCAGAAGTTTTCCGGCCCACCCTTTTCTGCATTCTCACAGATATAGTAACTTTGCCGCCATTGGTAACCAACAAAGCAACACAGTCCATCACACCCCATGATTAAGATCACCCTGCCCGATGGCACCACGCTCGAGCGTGAGGCCGGCATAACCCCGATAGAGATAGCCGAGAGCATCTCGCCCCGCCTGGCAGCCGACGTGCTCGCCGCCGGCCTTGACGGCCAGACCGTAGAGCTCAACCGCCCCATCAACGCCGACGCACAGCTCGTGCTCTACAAGTGGGACGACGAAGAAGGCAAGCACGCCTTCTGGCACACCTCGTCGCACCTCATGGCCGAAGCCCTGCAAGAACTATACCCAGGCATACAGTTCGGCATAGGTCCCGCCATCGAGCGAGGCTTCTACTACGACGTCATGCCCCCGCAAGGCGTCGCCATCCGCGAAGCCGACTTCCCCGCCATAGAGAAGAAGATGATGGAACTCGTGCAGCGCAAAGAAAAGCTCGTGCGCCGCGACATCACGAAGACCGACGCGCTGAAGTTCTTCGGCGACCATGGCCAGACCTACAAGAACGAGCTCATAGCCGACCTCGAGGACGGACACATCACCACCTACACGCAAGGAGCCTTCACCGACCTCTGCCGCGGCCCGCACCTCACCTCCACGGCACCCATCAAAGCCGTGAAAGTCACCGCCGTGAGCTCGGCCTACTGGCGTGGCGACGAGAAACGCCCGCAGATGACCCGCATCTACGGCATCACCTTCCCCAAGAAGAAGCTCCTCGACGAGTATATCACACTCATGGAAGAGGCCAAGAAGCGCGACCACCGCAAGATAGGCAAGGAGATGGAGCTCTTCATGTTCTCCGAGCGCGTGGGCAAGGGACTGCCCATCTGGCTGCCCAAAGGCACCGCCCTGCGCCTGCGACTTGAGGACATGCTCAAGAAGATACAGAAGCGCTACGGCTACCAGCAAGTGATGACACCCCACATAGGCGGCAAAAACCTCTACGTCACCTCAGGCCACTGGGCACACTACGGCAAAGACTCCTTCCGCCCCATCACCACCCCCGAGGAAGGCGAGGAATACCTGCTCAAGCCCATGAACTGCCCCCATCACTGCGAAATCTACGCCTCCAAGCCACGCTCCTACAAAGATCTGCCCCTGCGCCTGGCCGAGTTCGGCACCGTCTACCGCTATGAGCAGAGCGGCGAACTGCACGGCCTCACACGCGTGCGCTCCTTCACACAAGACGACGCCCACCTCTACTGCCGTCCCGACCAAGTGAAGCAGGAGTTCATACGCGTCATGGAGATAATCCAAATCATCTTCGGAGCACTCAACTTCGACAACTTCGAGGCACAAATATCCCTGCGCGACCCCGACAACAAGGAGAAATACATAGGCACCGACGAGGTGTGGGAAGCCGCCGAGCGCGCCATCATCGAAGCATGCGAAGAAAAAGGCCTGCCCACACGCACCGAGCTCGGCGAAGCCGCCTTCTACGGCCCCAAGCTCGACTTCATGGTCAAGGATGCACTGGGCCGTCGCTGGCAGCTCGGCACCATACAGGTGGACTACAACCTGCCAGAGCGCTTCCAGCTCGAGTACACAGGCGAGGACAACCAGAAGCACCGCCCCGTCATGATACACCGCGCACCCTTCGGCTCCATGGAACGCTTCGTTGCCGTGCTCATAGAACACACAGCAGGCCACTTCCCCCTCTGGCTCACACCCGACCAGGTGGCCATACTACCCATCTCCGAGAAATACAACGACTACGCCGCACAAGTGCAGCAGTACCTCGAGAGTCAGGACGTGCGCACCGTGCTCGACGACCGCAACGAGAAAATCGGCCGCAAGATACGCGACAACGAGATGCGCCACATCCCCTACCTCATCATCGTAGGCGAGAAAGAAGCCGCCGAAGGCACCGTCAGCGTGCGCCGGCAAGGCCAGGGCGACCAAGGCAGCATGAAATGCGAGGAGTTTGCCAACAAAATAAACGAAGAAGTGCGGCAGATGACCGAAAAGTACTAACTTTGCCGCCCGTACACACCAAGCACCACACATCTCGTTAAGACACACCCACTTAATGAAGAAGAACAACCTCAAGAGCCAGTATCGCGTCAACGAGCAGATACGTGCCAGGGAAGTGCGCATCGTAGGCGATGGCATAGAGTCCACCATCATGAACACTCGCGATGCCATACGCCTCGCAGAGCAGCACGAAGTGGACCTCGTGGAGATTTCACCCAACGCCGAGCCACCCGTGTGCAGACTCATCGACTACTCACGCTTCATCTACCAACAGAAGAAGCGCCAGAAGGAGATGAAAAGCAAACAGACCAAGATAGAAATCAAGGAGATACGCTTCGGCCCGCAGACCGACGACCACGACTACAACTTCAAGCTCAAGCACGCCCAAGGCTTCCTCGCCGACGGCGACAAGGTCAAGGCCTACGTCTTCTTCCGTGGACGCAGCATACTCTTCAAAGAACAAGGCGAGGTGCTGCTGCTGCGCTTCGCACAAGACCTGGAGGAATACGGCAAGGTAGAATCCATGCCAGTGCTTGAAGGCAAGCGCATGACCATGTTCATCGCCCCCAAGAAGACAGCACCCAAGAAAACCACCGCCTACGAAGAGGACGACGACCTCGACAACGACGACGAAGCCACACCAGCCGAGACCCGCAAGAAGCCACAGCAGAAAGCCCCAAAGGAATACACCGGCCCCAAGGTCGAAGGCGAGGACTTCGACGACTGACAGACACAGCAACAACCAACAGAGACTGCGCGTTGCGTCCGGTATTTACGCAACCGCGTCCGTGAACATCAATAACCACATAAACCAACAAAACATGCCAAAAGTAAAGACAAACTCCGGTGCCAAAAAGCGTTTCACGCTTACCGGAACGGGTAAGATCAAGCGTCACCACGCCTATCACAGCCACATCCTGACCAAGAAGACCAAGAAGCAAAAGCGCAACCTCCAGCACGCCGACCTCGTCGTGACAGCCAACCGCAAGCAGGTGCGTGAGCTCCTCCTCCTCCGCTAAACACACGCCAGGACAACAACGCAAAGCGACAAGGACAACAACGCAAAGCGACAATTACCCAACAAGTCTATCACCGCGCGACTAAGCCACAACACCAAAGACCTACACGACAGCAACACAGCTGACACGAGAGGCGCTTACGCGCACAAAACAACAACACCATGCCAAGATCAGTAAACCACGTAGCATCACGTGCCAAGAGAAAGCGTATCCTCAAACTCACCCGCGGCTACTTCGGTGCCCGCAAGAACGTCTGGACCGTTGCCAAGAACACCTGGGAGAAAGGTCTGACCTATGCCTACCGCGACCGCAAGCAGAAGAAACGCAACTTCCGTGCACTATGGATACAGCGCATCAACGCAGCCGCACGCCTCGAAGGCTTCTCCTACAGCAAGCTCATGGGTGCTCTCCACAAGGCCGACATCGAGATAAACCGCAAGGTGCTTGCCGACCTGGCCGTCAACCACCCCGAGGCATTCAAGGCCATCGTAGCCAAAGTGAAGTAAAGAGGACAGCTACAACAGAATAACCCAACGCAGAGACGCACAGACGCCGAGAGATAAGCTCTCACGCCTAAGCGTCTCTGCTTATTTATATACACGCGACACCACACATCGCGCCAGCACAGACCAACACCGGCTATACCGACGCCGCTATACATGAACCAGCCAATAGCTACGCAATTGGGGAGCATGAAGTAGCTGGCCAACTATCAGAAGAGGCAAAGCACGCCTCAACCTCTTCTTTAGCTCTACCCCTTCATTACCTCAACCTCTTCATTAGCTCTGCCTCTTCATTAGCTATGCCCCTTCATTAGCTCAACCCCTTCATTAGCTCTGCCCCTTCATTACAAGGCAAAGCACAGATGAAAGGACTGCATGTAGCCCTCCGATAAGACAACCTGCACCTTGCCTCAGAAGGCAATGACGGTGAAGGAATATGGCGGCAGCACGACGGGCGTCTCCTCCTTGAGCTCGATGCTTCCTGCCGCCTCGGGGCGCGCCGTGCCGTCGTCCCACTTGCCATGCAAGCGTGTCACCTCGGCAGGCGATGTGGGCAACGCCATATCGTGGAGACGCAGCGTTGTCGACACCTGTGCAGGCATCATGTTCACAAGCTTGAGATATGTGCGTCCGGTGCGAGAGTCGGTCACGGTGCTGACAGCCACACGCTCGCGTGCCCCGCTCGGTGCACGGTCGAGCTTGATAGCCGATGCCACGTATGTGTCGCCAGCCGCATTGCCAGCCATCTGCTGCACATAGTAGTCCACGGTGGGGTATACGCCGGCATTGTCGAAGTAGATTAGGTCGGGGTTCCACTGCGTGTGCCCGCGTTTGGCAAGGAGAGGCGCGTATGAACTCATCTCCACTATGTCGCCGTTGCGCTCCAGGCCACAGATGTGTATGGCACAAGCCAGAGCCGTCTCGATGGTCGACGTGCGGCGGCGGTTATGTGCAGCCCATTCGCCGAGATACACCTTCGAGGCAGAGCGGTCGTAGTGGTCGTAGAAGTCCTGATGATGCAGATACCATCCTGGCGCGACATAGTAGTGCTCGTCCACCATGTCTATGTCGTTATCCTTGGCCAGACGCCATCCTTGCTCATAGTCGGAGCCCTCGAAGAACGGACCCACAGTGCCGCACACGGTGATGTCGGGGTACCGTTCCTTCACCGCCTTGATGAGCATCAGGTAGCGCTCGGTGAATGTCTGGCTGATGAGATCCTCGTTGCCTATACCTATATATTTAAGGCCGAAAGGCTTGGGATGACCGGCCTCGGCACGCATCCGTGCCCACTGACTCTTGCGCGGGTCGCCGTTGGCCCATTCTATGAGGTCGAGCACATCCTGCACATACTGGTCGAACTGCGGGCCGAAGGGAATGCCGCCCTGCTGCCCGCCACCGCCGGTGCTGCTGTTCTGACAAGGCACAGCGGCAGCCAGCACAGGCAAGGGCTCGCAGCCCAGGTCCTCACACATCTGGAAGAACTCATAGTAGCCCAGACCACGCGACTGGTGGTAGCCCCACAGGTTGCGTTGGGGCTTGCGCGCTTCTATCGGGCCTATGGTCTCCTTCCAGTGGTACATGTTGCCCAAGCCATCGCCATGCACCACGCATCCGCCAGGGAAGCGCATGAAGCGTGGCTTCAGGTCGGCCAGTGTCTGTGCCAGGTCGGCACGCAGTCCGTTCTTGCGCCCCTTGAAGGTCTTCTGCGGGAAAAGCGATACGATGTCGAGAGCCACCTTGCCGGCTTTGGTGGGCACAATGGCAATGCGGGCATCGGCAGCATCGTCGGTAGCCGTGAGCACAGCCTTCACCTGCCGCCATGAGGCTGTCGGTGCTGCCAGCATGGCTGTGCCTATCACCTTGTCGCCCTTGCGCAGCTCCACACGCAGCCTGCCGCCACGTCCCTGCAACTGACGGGCAAAGAGACTCACGTCGTAACGCTCGCCTTTGCGCAGGGTGATGCCATCGAAGCCGTCGTTGACCAGTGCAGCCCCTGGCTGGTTCACGGTGAGCACGGCGTAGTGCTGCTGGTTGGCATGCACAGGCTCCTCGGTGGCTATGCCGAAAGAGGCTCCTTCGCCCACGAGCTCCCATGAGTTGGTGGCTGTCCAGTTGGGCTCACGTCCATGGTCGGCCGCCGAGTACTCAAAGTCGCGGTTCTGCACCAGCTCGGCATAGAGGCCGCCGTCGGCACTATAGTTGATGTCCTCGAAGAATATGCCTATCAGGTTGGTGGATATGCTCTTGCGCTGTGCACCGTATATGTCGACCTCAGCCTTCACGCTGTCCACTCCGGCAAAGCGTGTGGCATCGTCGGCTGCCGACTCGCTGTCAAGCCTGTTGCGCATGGCTGTTGCCTGCTGCCACACCTGTAAGCTCTCCACCAGAGCGTAGGGCACGCGGTGCACCGTGCCACGACGGCTATGGCCGTCCACTACGACGTCGCGCCACGGCTGACTGTCGCCGAAGAGGCGGTCCACTTCTCCCTTGCTGCCGAGCGAGGGATAGTCCTGCGGCATCCAGTGGATGAGGTCGGGCGATGTGGTCACGCCATACTTGGCCTCACGGTCGTTGACGCGGAACATGAGCGACCATGTGCCGTCGGCCATCTGCGTGAGCACAGGCGTGTGCATCTTCTTGCCATGCCCCCACTCGGCATAGTCGCTCTTGACAAAGGAGGCTCCATCGCCCACTCTGGCCCATGTCTGCCCGTCAGCAGAGTAGGCGAAGGTCAGTCCCTGCGACGGCTCGTTATTATAGGCAAAGAGATAGACAGAGTCGGGTTGATTGGCCACGGCGGCAATACTTGCCATTGCGGTCACAACGAGGGAGAACAGGTGTTTCATGGGGATGGGGCTATTTGTGAGGGGATAGGGTTATAGCTATTATAGGCTTTCCTTTGTTGTCCTATGACTGTATAGTCCTGGGATTGCCTGAGCGTCCTTAGTGCTTTCAGTTGCTGCCACGGTGTCCGAGCTGCAGCACAGGGATGCTTTCTGCCACGCCGTTGCTCTCGAGCACGATGGTGTCCGTGCGGTTGTAGAGAGTAGCATTCGACTCGAGCGCGAGCATCACTGTATGCCTGCCTGGTGTGCCGGCCGTGGTCTGCGGTTGCAGCCACGTGCCATGCTTGGGCGTGAGTGTCCAGTTGCCGTAGGCAGTGAACACGATGCTGTCGGCAAGCACGAATGCCGAGTCGGTGACGGTGACGAGCGAGTCCTTGCTGTAGTCGGTGCTGACGTATCTGTATGGGCGCTCCACGTTGAGGAACCGTGTCTGCAGGAAAGCTGTGGCTGCCGTGTACTCGCCGGCATTGATGCTCACATTGCCCACACGGGTCTTGCCTGTGGTGTTCGGTTGGAATATCACGGGCAGAGCGAGTTCATAGAGGACATTATCCACGTAGCGGACGCTGCGTATGGGCGTGTCGTCAATCTCTATCCATCCCACCACGGGCACTACACGGTGGGCCTCGGTGGTCTCATAGAATATGGAGTCGAGTGTCTGGTCGGCATAGACTATTGCGTAGCCTTGAGGATATGTGATGACAGTCATGTGGTTGCCCGTGTCCTCTATGCACGATGTCAGTAGTGCCAGCGTTGCCGCGATGGTGAGTGCGAGGTTTGCGAATGCTTTGTTCATAATCTTTGCTATAGATGTGTTGCGGTTTTGGGAGAGTCTATTGCTGTGTCACCTGTACCACTCCACGCTGTTGGAGTAGCTGCTCTGCTTCTTCCACTTCAGCGCGTCGGCCAGCGTGGATGCCGTGCATGCGAAGGTGAAGTTGAACGATGTGTATGGCGAGAGCACCACGCTGCAACCCATGTTGAAGCAGTGGAGGTCGCGCCGCAGCGATGCCGTGGTCATTGAAATCTTGTGGAAGTTGAAGTCGTAGCCCGACGACCAAGATATGTTCCATCCTGAGGCTATCTGCATGTTGCCTGAGAAGTTGAGCGTATGTGTCAGCTTGTAGGGGTAGCGCATGGTGCGTGTGTTGAAGCGGCCGGCCGTGTTCTCGCGCATTGATATGCCGTAGGATACGGAGAACTGCCATGGCAGCCTGAAGGGCACATAGCCATACTCGTCCACCTCGGCCGATGCTGCTTTCTGCCGCCGTGGGCGCTGTCCGGCCGTGAGCTCGGGGTCCATGTTGGCCTCGTTGATGTCGGCCTCGGCATCAGCGTCGGCGTCGGCGTCTGCGTCTGGGCTCTTGCCGCCACCGCCGAAGAGGCGGCGCAGCTTCTCGTTGTTGAGCGTGTAGGAGAAGTTCTGGCTCATGCCCTGGAAGCGGCCGAAGCGCCCGTAGTGATACTCCGTGCGGTTGCCCACGTAGACGCGGCCGTTCTCATCGATCTCATAGGCATAGGTGGCAAACTGTGCGTTGAGCGAGTAGGTCTTGTTCTTGCCCAACTTGAGGCGGAGGCGCATGTTGAGGTCGCTCCAGGGGCGTGTCTTGGCAGCCATGTTGTATGACATGGCTGCTCCCAGCTCATCAATGATGCTGAGCTTGCGGTAGCCTGTGCTGTCGCGCTCGGAGCGTGTCTTCATCTCTATGTTGTTGCTCAGGTCGACGCTGATGTTGCCCGTGCGTCCCTGCCCCGGCACTCCATAGAGCGAGCCGGCGTATGGCGAGTAGGTCACGGTGGAGACGTTGCCGTTGCGGTCGGTGCGCACGTAGGTGTCGTAGTATCCGTAGCTTGAGGCACTGAAGTCGGGAGCATAGGAGAAGCTCACCGTTGGCGTCAGCACATGTCGCACGGCGGCTATCTTCTTGCCAATGAGCGGGCGGTACATGCCGTAGAGCTTGGTGGAGGCCGAGAGGCTCATGTTCCAGTCGTAGACATTGTTGAAGCCATAGATGGTGTCGCGCACCACGGCTTGTGCGTCGGTGTCCCACGACTGCCTGACCTTGTAGGTGTACATGCGGTCGGAGAAGTTCAGGCTCGGCGTCACGTTGATATAGTTGAACACGGAGAACGATGCGCTCACGGGCACCTGATGGCGCATGCCGTTGCGCCAGTCGCGCACGAGGTTGCTGTGCAGCAGCTTGTCCTCCTTGGTGGAGATGCTGTTGGAGAGGGTTCCGGTGTAGCTCATGGCTATCTTCTCATACCACCGCTCGGCCCCCACGGCTTTCTTGCGCTTGAAGGGGTTGAAGCGTGCCAGCGAGATGTTGAGCGACGGCAGTGTCATCGAGATGGTGGAGTCGCGCATGTTCTGCGAGAGGTTCATCGTGGCCGACAGCGTGAGGCCTATGTCGGCGAAGGTCTTGCTGTACGACACCGACGATGTGCGTGTGCTCTGCGTGTAGCTCTGCGGGTTGTACATTGAGGTGAGGTTGTTGCGCTCGTAGCTCGATGTGGCAAAGTTCACGCTGGCCGAGAACGTCTGTGTGGGGTTGGCCTTGGCATCCTGCCGGTGGCTCCATTGCAGCTTGAAGCTGCGCGACAAGGCATAGTCGGGCATGTTCTTCTCGCCCTCAACGGTGTTCTGGAACGATGCATTGAAAGCCCCCGTGTAGCGGTAGCGCCGCTTGTAGTTGGTGCTGGCGGTAAGCCCCCACGAGCCTTTGGTATAGATTTCGCCTATGAGCTTGAGGTCGAGGTAGTCGCTGAAGGCGAAGTAGTAGCCGCCGTCGCGCAGGTAGAAGCCGCGCGTGGTCTCGTCGCCATAAGTGGGCACGATGAGGCCGCTGCTGTAGCTGCTCGTGAACGGGAAGAAGCCGTAGGGAATGGCCAATGGCAGGTGCACATCCTCCACCACGAGGTGTGCCGGTCCGAAGAACACGCTCTTGCCCGGCCGCACCTTGCCTCGTGAGAGAGCGACGTAGAAGTGTGGATGTGTGGCATCGCAGGTGGTGTAGCGTGCATGGGCCACATACATCACGCCGGCACTGTCGCGCTTGCTCTCGTTGCTGACCATGAAGCCCTCGCCCTGCTCCGTGTAGACATTCGAGATGAAGGCCTTGCGCGTCTTGAAGTTATAGGATATGGCATCGGGCTCATACTCGTCCTCGCCCTGCTTGAACAGGGGCGGCGTCTGCACCTCGCCCAGGCTGTCGCGCACCCCCGTGGCATGCACTATGCTGGAGTCGATGCTCATGGTGATGAGTTCCGACGTGAGCTCCAGGTTCTGGTAGCGCACGTTGCTCTTGCCGAAGAAGCTCACATGGTTGGTGCCGTAGTCGAACACTATGCTGTCGGAGGCAGAGAAGTCGACCGGTGCTTCGAGCGCGCTCTTGCTCTGCTTGGCAGAGTCTATCTGCAGGGTGTCCACACCGGTGTGGCCGGCGCGCCCGAGGTAGACCGTGTCGCCATCCACCACCACGAAGCGTGCCGGCGGCAGCTGTGCTGCCAGCAGACTGTCTGCCACGGCCAGGCTGTCGAGCGCGGTGCTGACGCTGTCGAGGGTGTGGCTGAGGCTGATGATGGTGTCGAGTGAGGCTGTCAGGCTGTCGGCCACAGTGTACTGTGGTGTCACGCCTGTGCTTTCTGCCCCAAGGCTATCCGCTCCACTCTCCCGCGGCAGAAGGGGCGTGGGTGAGGCCGTGGCCAAGGTCGGGCTTGAGGCCGTGGCAACGCTGTCGAACAGCTGTGCGGCTATCGGGTGAAGTGCCTTCACGCTGTCTGCCTGCTGCTCCATAGCCTGAGCTGCCGCCACAGCAGCAGTGCCGCCGCCCGACACAGAAACTCTCCCCGCACCCTGAGGGGAGGAGGCACTGCACGCTGCCAGCATGCATAAGACACTGACAGCGAGCACTATAAGTGTGGCACGCACATTCACTCTTGCAAAGTTAGCCCATCCACCCCGCACGCCCAACTTTTTCACAGTCTTTCACTATGCCGTTACCGTGTGTGGCTGCGCTGTGACAGGTGTTAATCCTGCTCCGTCACCCCATGCAGGGTATATGGCAAAGCCTCTGCACGGTGCCGTCAGGCTCGGTGCAGAGGCTTTGCAATGAGGGTGCAGGGTTCGCTCGCTTATCTGACCACGACCTTGCGGCCATGTGCCACGTAGATGCCCTGCGGCAGTGTCTGCCCTTCAGGCATACGGCGGCCGGAGAGGTCGAAGAGCGGTGCCTGCCGGCCGGCAGCGGCCGTGGCGGCATGGATGCGGCTGATGCCCACGTATTCGCTGACAGGCACGAGTGAGAAGGGGAATGACTGCAACGTGGCGGCGGCAGCTGTCTGCACGTTGCCGTCGGCATCCACGGCCCAGTATTTCGTGGTCGCTGCCGTGGTGCCGGTGTGCATGGCAAGGAGGTCGGTGCCGGCAGCTGCCTCGAAGTAGAAGGAATAGAGCTGCGAGGTGATGGGCTTGGCTGCCGTGCTGAGGCCGAGACTGTCGGGCAGTGAGATGATGGCGTATGCGCGGTTGTTGCGTGTGGTCACGTGCCACTGCTGGTCCTCGGCGTCGTCGGCCAACGGCTCAAAGGTAGTGAGCTGGTTCTTGCCATGTGCGGTGAGGAAGGTGTTGCTGTCGTTATGGCGCAACAAGTAGGTTCCGGGCTCTATGGCGGGCTGCGTCTGGTGGAGGTAGACATGGAAGGTCTGCTCCACGGTATGGCCGTTCAGGGTGAACGATGCCGTGTATGTGGCTGTCTGCTGCACCGGCCCGACGGTGATGCTGCGGCCGCGGGCTCCGTTGCTCCACACCACGTCGGCAGCGGCCACCACGTCGGGTATCTCCACGCCGAGCGTCACGCTCTCATCCTCCTCGGCCACCACGTCGGCACAGTCGAGGGTGCCCGCGGCATTGGTCACCCATGGCCGCACGAGCTCCACAGCCACGTGGAAGGTGACGGCCGAGACGGTTGCGCTCTGGTTAGTGTAGTAGAGCGTGTAGTCGCGGTCCTCAAGGGCCGGCGTCGTGGTGATGGCCTCCGTGGTCTGTCCTGTGCTCCAGCAGTAGGAGCCCCAGCCGCAAGTGGGCACGCCGCGCAGCTCCACAGCCTCGCCATAGAGCACGCTGACGTCGGTGCCCGACGTGGTCGCGCCGCCTGCGGCGATGTATGGTGTGAGTCGCGCCGGCTGGTTGTCGCCGGCCACGGCGATGGCGAAGGAGAGCTCGGAGCGTATGCCGCGGGCATTGGTGTAGGCCACGCGGTAGATGCGGCTGCGGTCGGTGGTCACGGTGAGCTCGCGTGTGGTCTGTCCCGTGTCCCACAGCCAGAGGCCGGTGTCCTCCTCGCCGTCGGGCAGCTGAGGCATGAGGCGCAGCGTCTGTCCGCGCGGCACGCAGGTGGTGTTGTTCACCTGGAAGGTGTTGACGAGGCCGCCAAGCTCGTTGTGGCGCACCACCTTGCCGCTCACCATGCCACGTGTGCGCTCCTGGTCGAGCGAGGGTATGAGGTTGGCTGTAAGCGTGCCGGAGTACTCCATGGCCGGCGTGAGCTCCGTGGGCACCTGTGCAGCCGGGCACAGCTGCGGCTCGCGCGTGTTCATCAGCACACTGTAGCCCAGATGGTCGTAGCCGCCGCTGGTGCCGCCCAGACCGCCGCCGTCGATGCCCATGCCGGCATACGACACCTCAGAGAAGGGCATCTCAACGCCCTTCACGCCCTCGTAGATGCCGATGACGGTGCCCCAGTAGGGACGTGTCTGCGCGCCGATGGCCGGCCCCGTCATGAGCCACGACCTGGAGTCGGTGTAGTAGAAGCCCGCCTCGCCATAATGGTAGTTCACCCAGGGCAGGTCGGTGTAGCTCTGTGTCTGTGCGGCCACATACTCTATGCCCGCTGCAAGACGGTGGTCCATATAGGCAAAGAGGTCGTCGCCCTGGCTCCATCCCACCTTGGCCAAGTCCACAGCCAGGCCGAGAGCCATGGCCGAGTGGCCGGTGTCGCGCCCGCTCTCGTTCATCTGGCCTACAAGGCCGTAGGCGGCGGTCTCGCGCTCCCACGGATAAGTGGTGACAACGAGGTTGCCGAGGAACTCTGTCAGGCCGTCGTTGAGGATGGGGTCGGCAGTGCGCGGGTCGCGGAAGGTGCCCACCTGGTCGTATTTGTAGTAGGAGAGGCCCTGGTTGTAGATGGCCACATCGTCGCAGAGAATGCCTATGAGCGTGACGCACAAGGCATTGCACAGCCCCCAGTTGCTCCAATAGTGGCCTGGAGCCTGCCACCACTTGCCTGCGTTCTCCCATGTGCCGTTGCGGCCGCGCAGGAAGCCTATGGCCGTGGGATACCACACGCGCAGCATCCACTGGCAGAACTCGTCGAAGTCGGCCTCGGCCCAACCGTCATAGTCGCGCATGAGCTCGGCAGCCTGTGCGAACTGGTAGCCGTAGAGGCCGGCAGCAAGGGCATAGTTGCTGTTGCCGCCGATGTAGTTGGTGGTGCGTGCCCACTGCATGAGCACATCCACGGCATGGCGCGCACAGGATGTATTGCCCTCGATGCGCCAGCGCAGGGCATTCTGATAGGCTATGGTGGCACCGCGCGCTGCATTGATATAGTTCTCGCCCGAACCGCCGCCGCGCACGATGGTCTCCACAGGCCAGGTGGCTGTGGTGGACTGGGCGTACTCGGCACGCCGCAGCACGTCGTAGGCTGCCGTGACGGTGGCATTGCCGGCTGCCAACTGCTGGCGCACACGCTCGAAGTCGGCCTCGGTGTGCAGACCGCCAGGATGGCGGAAGCCGCGGTCGCTGTCGTAGGCCGTGACCACCGACTGCGGGAGCGTCGCGCCGGCGGTGGAACGCACGCGGGCAGTGAGCGACGTGAGCTGCGCCGTCAGGGCATCGATATATGCTTGTGAGAAAGTGCCCGCAGCCACTATCTCGGCACGCTCTATCATGTCCTGCAGCTCCTGCCGTGCAGCCGCCAGACAGGCAGCGTCGGAGAGCAACGGGCGTGCCGTGCTGATGGCGGTGCGCAAGGCCGTGGCATCGCCGGCAGTGCCGTGGGTGTAGGCATCGTCGAGGTCGACAGTCCCGCCCGCTATCTCGGCTACCTCGGCGGCTGTGAGGGCACTGTCGTAGAGGCGCACGTCGGCCACGAGGGTGCCGCGCAGGTAGGCATCGCCGGAGAAGGGGGCACGCCCTATCCAGCAGCACGTGGGTGCCGTGGTGCCGAAGAGGGTAGCGTTGGTGGGCATACCGCTCACCGCCTTCACCTGTGTGCCGTCGATGTAGAGGCGGCCCGTGGTGGCTGTCTGCGTGTAGGCCACATGCACCCAGCGGCCCTGTGCCGAGGCGGCACCCATCTCGGCGCCCACCTCGCTGCCCCATCCTGTCGTGGACGAGGCTATGCGCTGTGCATTGAGGCGGTAGCCAGTGTAGGCACCGGCAGTCTGCGTGCAGGCGGCACTCGTGGAGAACGCCCAGAGGAAATAGCCATTGCCGGAGAGCGATGCCGAGGCATCCACGCGGTAGAACATGGAGAGTGTGTAGTTGCCCGTGGCGGCCAGCACACTGCCTGCAGCCGTCGTCATATCGAGATAGCCCGAGGCATTGCCGAGGTCGAGCACACGGTAGGAGCCCATGTCCACCACCTTGGCAGCTCCCTGCGTGCGCGCTGCCACGCCGGCAACAGCATCGGTGACCGTGGTGCCGGAGGTCTGGGTGAAGTCGAAGCGCAGGACAAGCCTGTCGGCTGCGTTCTGGGCGAAGCAGCCAAGGGTGGCCATGAGAGCCATGGCGAGAAGGGTATGTCGCATCGTGACGATGTTGTGGTTAGTCCATCAAAGATAGGCAATGCAGGCAGGTCGCCAAGCACGACGTAGCCAAAACTGCATGCCTACGGTGACACTGCCGCCAAAGGCATGACACCGTCCTGCCAACAGTGACAGCAGCAGGCGACACCACATTGCGATGTCAGCACTGATCTGTCAGGCATGCGTCGAGGGCCTCGGTGATGGCCTTGCGGTCCAGATGCTGACCTATGAAGACGAGCTTCTGCATACGGTCGCCATAGGTGTCGTCCCAGTCGCGCTGCAGGTCGGGGTTGGAGGCCTTGAAGTCGGCAAGCTCGGCGGCTGGCATGGTGGCATACCACTGACCTGCATTGCGGAGCGACACCTGCCTGCCAGCCTGCTCGAAGACGTAGCAGACATCGGGCTCTCCCTTGAACCAGCAGATGCCCTTGGCTCGGATGATGCTCTTGGGCCACTGTCGGGCCACGAACTCATCGAAGCGGCCAAGGTTGAAGGGGCGGCGACGATAGTAGACGAAGGTGCCTACACCATACTCCTCGGCCTCGCCGTGGTCATGGTCGTGATGATGGTGGTGATGGTGGTGGTCATGGTCATCATCATGGTCATGGTGGTCATCATGGTCATCATCATGGTCATCATCATAGTCATGGTGGTCATGGTCGTCATCGTGGTCATGGTCGTTATCCTGGCCATCCTCAACTGGACCATGGTGGTTCTCTATCTCATCAATCCATGCGGCTGATGTGGCTACGCTGTCGAAGTCGAAGAGGTGTGTGTTGAGCAGCAGTGAGAAGTCGACATCGCAGTAGTCGCATTCCACAATCCTGGCCTTGGGCTGTATGGCGCGTATGATGGAGCGTATGCGCCCGAGCTCTTCGGACGTGACCTCGCTGGCCTTGTTGAGGAGTATCACGTTGCAGAACTCTATCTGCTGTATGACGAGGTTCTCGATGTCGTCCTCATCGAGGTTGGGCCGCAGCAGGTCCTGCCCGCCGGCAAACTCGTCCTTGAGGCGCAGGGCATCGACCACGGTGGCTATGCAGTCCACGACGGGCAGTCCGTCGCGCACATGCTCCATGCCCATGGATGGCAACGAGCAGATGGTCTGCGCTATGGGTGCCGGCTCACAGATGCCGCTGGCCTCGATGACGATGTAGTCGAAGCGACGCTGGCTGGTGATGTCGCGCAGCTGCTCCACGAGGTCCATCTTGAGTGTGCAGCAGATGCACCCGTTCTGCAGAGCAACGAGGCTCTCGTCCTTCTTGCCTACGACACCGCCCTTGTCGATGAGGTCGGCATCGATGTTGACTTCTCCAAGGTCGTTGACAATGACGGCGAAGCGTATGCCCCGGCGGTTGTTGAGTATGCGGTTGAGCAGTGTGGTCTTGCCTGCACCGAGGTAGCCGGTGAGCAGGAGTACAGGGATTGTGGTCATAGCAGAGTTATGGGCTGAGGGTTAAATATTATAGGGACTATAGGAGCTATAGGAACTATAGGAACTATAGGAGCTATAGGCAGCTTTTCTGGTGCGAAGGTAGCAAAAAGCTTGCCATGGTGTGCCCGCACAGAGCATGAAAGGTCATCTGCATGGTGCATGCCAACAAATTAGACTACCTTAGCCCGCGCAAACCATAGGGCAAGACAGGATGAAGATAGTGGATATAGCCAGCGTGGCGGCCCCTGAGGTGGCCGTGTATGCCACATTGACAGAGGCGCAGCTGCGCCAGAGCGTGGAGGCCGCGAGCGGCGTGTTCATCGCCGAGAGCCCCAAGGTGATACGTGTGGCCATGAGCACGGGCATGCAGCCTCTGTCGTTGCTGTGTGAGCGCCGCCACATCGGCGGCGACGCTGCTGCCATCATTGCCGAGGCCGATGCCTGCCGCCGCCGTTGCGGCATGGACGAGCTCACGGTGTACACGGCCGACCGCGCGACACTGTGCAGCCTCACGGGCTACACGCTGACCCGCGGCGTGCTGGCTGCCATGGCGCGCCCCGCGCTGCCCACGGTGGAGAGTATCTGTGCAGGGGCACGCCGCGTGGCTGTGATAGAGGGCGTGACGGACACCACCAACATAGGTGCCATCTTCCGCTCGGCGGCGGCTTTGGGCATGGATGGCGTGCTGCTGACGCGCGACTCGTGCGACCCGCTCAACCGCCGTGCCGTGCGCGTGTCGATGGGCACGGTGATGCTCGTGCCGTGGACATGGATTGACACTTACACCGCAGCAGGAGGCTCTGACGGCAGGAGTGGCGATGCCGGCAGCAGAAGGCTGCACTACACGGCACGCCTGCACGCACTGGGTTTCTGCACCATGGCCATGGCTTTGCGCGACGATGCCATAAGCCTCGGCGACCCTGTCCTGCGCCGCGAGGAGCGTGTGGCCATAATACTGGGCACCGAGGGCGATGGCCTGCCCCACTCCACCATCGCTGCCGCCGACCGCGTGGTGCGCATACCCATGGCGCATGGCGTGGATTCGCTCAACGTGGCTGCTGCCTCGGCAGTGGCGTTCTGGGAATTGGCTGCCAATAGGTGACAGCGGAGTGCACATAGCAACGCTGCTGCAACACGCGCTACACGGCTCCGCCATAAGACCCTCCACTGAGGCGTGCGTGCAGGGGCATGCGCGCCCGCGGCTATGCAGCAGAGAGAGGCTTGTGGAAGGCCCTGCGGTGTGTGACGGATGGTCATGCAGAGAGAAATATTGCTCTGTGCTGTGTGTTGCGGCATCAGCATGCAGGGTAAAGGAACAGCCTCTGGCCAGGCCACGTATGCGGCTCTGCCAGAGGCTGATATGTTATGCTGGAGAGGTTGCTTGGGCAGCCTACTGCCCTATCATGCCCTTCCAGGAGATGAACCAGCCGTTGTATGACGACAGGCGTCCTTGCAGCGATGGGTCGCGCTTTGCCACCTTGTCGGCAAGATAGGTGGGGTCACCACGGCGGTAGGCAGCACGCATGAGGTCGCCGAAGCGACGGCCCTCGAAGGCTGTCTCCAGGGCTTGCTCCACATCGATGAGGCTGTCCACGACCGCCATCTGACGCTCGTAGACCTGCGGGCGTGCGTAGATGGTGTTCCACTCGTTGGTGGCCACCTCCCAGTCGTTGTAGATGCTGTCGGCGTATGCCTGGAGCTGTGCGGCGAAGGATGCCACCGCATCGCGCTTGTCGCGCTGTGTATCGTATTCGTCGAGGTTGGGCACGACGATGCTGTCGGAGCAGGCACGCTCGATGAGGTCGGCACTGCGCGTGGTGAGCTGCTCAAGCATGGTGACAGCAGCTGTGAGCGATGCATCGTAGGAGGTGAATAACGGCGGCATGACAGGGTAGCCCGTGGAGTCGGCAGGCACGTCGGTGTAGGGCGAATAGTAGTAGGGGTTGGACACTGAAAAACCGCTGCCTCGTGTGTGCAGGCCTATCTGGTTGTAGTCCGGGTTATCTGCCGATGACGAGACCACAAACGACATGGTGCCGTTGGGTGAGTAGCCGCTGACACGTGTCTTGTAGTACTGCGTCGGGAAGTTGAAGTACCAGATGAAGGTGCTGTCGGCGGTGTTGACCTCGCCGGTGTTGATGTCGTACATCTCCTTGTAGACCTCGCCGTTGGGGTTGCGGATGACGGTGTTGTCGAGTCCTGTGGTGAGGATGGACAGAGCGAACTTGGGGAAGCCGGCATAGCAGAGAGCTTCAGCCAGCCGGAGGTAGATGTCGGCACGGCGGTAGATGATGATGTCCTGCGGCGAGCTGATCTTGAGTATGCCCTTTGCCTCGTGACGGTCGTCGCCACGATAGGTGCTGATGATGTTCGACGGCAGTCGCAGGTCGCCAAGGCAATGGTCGGAGAGGAGGGTCTCCGACAGTGCTCCGGCCGACACGGTGGTGTAGGCCACGCCACCCGACGACGAGAGGTAGGCTCCGAGGTATACCTGCGAGTCGGAGTAGTCGTAGGCTGGCTGTGCGGGCACGATGACAGCATCGGTGGTGTTGTCGTCCTGGTTCCAGCTGTAGAGGTAGCGCAGCTGGTTGAAATGCCCCTCGGATGATGCCGAGTCCATGGCAATAACTGTCACCACCTCGTCGTAGTCGCCACCGAATGAGGTGGTTGAGAACCATGTGTACTCGCGTGTGACGTAGGCCAGGTAGTCACCGTTGGTGAAGGAGTTGTCGCTCCAGTGGTCGGACATGTAGCCTGTGATGCTCTTGTGCTTGTAGGACGTGTTGTTGTCGACGCCTCCCTCAACGGGTGTCCAGTCGATGTAGTCGTAGTAGCACTTGGCGGCCTCGCGGGCGAGGGTCTTGTCCTGACGTATGCTGGAGAGCCAGAGGTAGAGGTCGCCGAGCACGAGCTGCACGGGGAACACCGTCATGCGCGATGGTGTGTGATTATTGTAGCCTGCATAGCCCTTGTTGCCGTGGTAGGGATAGTCGAACCATGACACGTAGGGGAGCAGGTCGTCGATGAAATACTGGCACAGTCCGGCCAGGTCCATCTTGGTGGCCGATGCCATGGCAGCGTCGGCATCGTCGAGCGAGAGTATGGGCGTTGTGACGACGGGAATGTTGGTGCCGTAGATTTGTCCAAGCTGCAGGTAGAGCCATGCGCGCACGGCACGCACGGCACAATACTCTGCCTGGAACACGCGCACGTTCTGCGCCATGCCGCCGATGTAGCGGTTCTCGCGCAGGGCCGTGTCGGCGTTGGCCAGGAAGTAGTTGCAGTTGTTGATGACGGCATAGTAGTCGCGCGGTGCGTTGTAGGCGTTGTCGTCGTCCACGGTGAAGGTGGATATGGCCTTGAGGTCGGCATCGGCTGTCGACTCCACACTGACCAAGTCGGCACGCAGCTCACCGAAGAGATTGGTGCGCACGGCAATCTTCTGTAGCTGTGCGAGTATGCCCACGTAGGAGTTGACCGAGTCGTTGGCCTCGGTGAGGTGGTTGTTGTCGGCATAGAGCACATCGCTGTTGCCCATGTCGAGCATGTCGTCGCAGGCGGTGAACACAGGCAGCACCACAGCCAGCATGAAGGCCGGAATGAGAATATGTATGCGTCTCATGAGGATGAACGTGTGTATGTGATATGATGTGGATTAGAGGTTGATTTTCACGCCGATGTTGAAGGTGCGTCCTGCCGAGAGGAAGCCTCCGTCGATGCCCTGGTAGAGGACGCTGTTTGCCATGGAGAGCTCTGGGTCGGAGCCGAGGTACTTGGTTAGCGTGAAGAGGTTTGTGGCACGTGCCCACACGGTGATGCCCTGGATGTAGGTGTTGTTGATGGGCAGCTGATAGGACAGGGTGACATTCTTCAGGCGCAGATAGCTGCCGTCCTCAATCCACCGGTCGGAGAAGGCGCTGTTGCCCATGGGGTCGGCAAAGGTGGCACGCGGGATGTCGGTGCGCTGTCCCTCATAGGTCCAGCGGCTGAGCAGTGCCGTGGTCTGGTTCATAAAGCGTGAGCCCGACTCCAGTTGCTGGCGCATGTAGTTGTAGACATCGCCTCCGAGGCTGTAGTTGAAGCCCACATCGAGAGTGAGCCGGCGGTAGGACAGCGTTGTCCATATATTGCCGTAGATGTCGGGGTTGGCATCGCCGATGAAGGTGCGGTCGGAGTCGTCGATGCGGCCGTCGCCGTTGAAGTCGACATACTTCACGTCGCCGGCACCGAAATAAGTGCGTGTCACGCCGTCGGCAGCCAGACGGTAGAGGCCGTCGGCAGCAGCCTCCTCGGTGGTGGCATAGACGATGTTGCCTGTGCTGGTCTTGGCCGTCTGCAGGCCGTAGAAGCTGTTGATGCTGCGGCCCACCTCGGAGCGCACGGTGGCACCGAGGATGGAGTGGTCGTCGTAGGATGCTCCGTCGGGCAGTGCCGTGAGCTTGTTGACATAGTGGCCGAGCGATGCTCCGAGGCTCCAGTTCCACCTGTTGCCCGAGACGATGTGTGCGCTGACGTTGGCCTCGACGCCCTGGTTCTCGAGCGAGCCGCCGTTGCTCCAGTTCTGCTCAATGCCTGTGAGGTAGTTGAGGTTGCGGAGTGTCAGCAGGTCGTCGGTCTTGGAGCGGAAATACTCGAAGCCTATGCCTATGCGGTTGTTGAGCAAGCGTGCCTCGAGGCCGATGTTGGCACGGCGTGTGGTCTCCCACTTGAGCTCGGTGTTGCCGATGTTCTCAAGCGACAGTCCCGGCACCTGCCCGAGGAAGATGGTGCTCTTGAAGTAGCTCTTGGAGGCGTCGTAGGGCAGCGCGTCGTTGCCCGAGAGGCCATAGCCGGCAATGAGCTTGAGGTAATCGACGGCGGCAACGTCGAACCAACGCTCGTTGCTGACGACCCATCCGGCCTGCACGCTGGGGAAGAGCCCCCACACCACACCGCCGAGCTTGAGGCCCGAGGCGTCGCGGCCGAACTGCGAGTTGGTGTCCATCGACATGTCGGCCTGAAGATAGTAGCGGTTGGCAAAGTTGTACTTAGCCTGGGCATACCACGTAAGGTTGCCCCATTCCTCGCGCGAGCCGCCAATCTGCTTCTGCTGTGTGTTGGTGATGAGCGGTGTCTTGTCGTTGCCCGTGTTGTAGCCTGTCTGACGGGTGAGGCTGTAGCTCTCGTTGATGAAGCGGAAGCCGCCGAGCAGGTCCACCTGATGGGCTCCGTAGCGGTTGTTCCACTCCACACGTGTGTCGGAGAGCACGCTGTTCTGCTTGCTGTAGAGCGAACCTATCATGTTCTGCATGGTCTGGTGGAAGGCAGCCACGTAGAACGACGGCACACCGTTCATAGGCACATAGCTCTTCTCGTTGGTGTTGACCAGCGAGTAGCTGAAGAGTGACGAGAAGCGCAGGTGCTTGTTGGGGTGCCACTGGGGCGTGATGGAGAGGTTGACGTAGGAGTTGTCGTAGTAGTTCTTGTTCTGCGCCGTGCCATACTCCAGGATGGCCAGAGGGTTGGCCAGCTGGTAGTTGTAGTTGCGCAGCTGGGTGACCTGCGAGAGGTAGTCCTCGTCGTCGATGTCGAGATGCATGCGGCTGATGATGCCTGGACCCTCGTCGGCAGCCACGAAGCTGTAGGGCGAGAGCATGGGTGTCTTGGCCAGTGCAAGGAAATTGAGCGAGGTGATGGTGCTGTTGTCGTAGTCGGCAGGAGCACCTGTGTCGTAGACCTTGCGCGTGCTGTTGGAGAACGAGGCGTCGAAGCGGACATCGATCCAGTCGGTAATCTTGATGTCGGTGTTGAAGCGTATGTTCAGGCGGTTGTAGTTGCCTTCCTCGATGGTCTCGTCGGCATGGTTGTAGCCCAAGGAGAGCATGTAGTTGGCCACATCGCCGCCACCCGACACGGTGAGCCCGTAGCGCTGCATCATGGCCTGACGGTAGATGTGGTCGGACCAGTCGGTGTTGTTGTTGTACTTGTTGTACCAGTAGTAACTGGGGTCGGGGTTGAGGAACTTGAACTCCTGGACACGTGTGCCCGTGCTCTGGAGCAGCGAGCTGGCATAGGTCTTGAAGTCAGAACCGGACATCATGTCGTAGTTGCGCGGCATGGTCTGGATGCCGAGGCTGGCCGTGGCAGCGATGCGCGTGGCCTGTGTGCGGTTGCGCTTGGTGCGGATGACGAGCACGCCGTTGCCGCCCTTGGCACCATAGAGTGCCGTGCCATTCTTGAGCACCTCGACCGACTCGATGTCGTCGATATTGAAGTTGGAGAGGACATCGTTGTAGAAGCCCGAGTGGAGCATCTCACGGCCATACTGCATCTCGGTGATGACACCGTCAATGACCACGAGGGGCTGTGCGTTGAGCATGTAGCTGCCCACACCGCCGACCTGCATGTAAGCACCCAGAGCCGAGAGGCCACCGCGCTCGGTGGTGCGCACATCGGCGCCGAGGCGGCTCTGTATCTCTGTGGCCACGTTGGTGGCATTGGAGAGCTCGAAGCCTGAGGCACGGGCACTGCCAAGGATGTTGTCGTCGGCATCGTAGAGCGGACGCGCAGCCTCGCTCTGCATGACTATGTCGCGGAGCTTGCCGGAGGCATTGAGGCCCACGCGGACTGTGTTGTAGCCGGGGATGGTGACGACAAGAGCCGAAGAGTAGAGGGGCACGCGCATGGTGAAGGTGCCATCGTCGCCGGTGAGGGCCGAATAGCCTTCGCCGGCCACCGACTGCACGAGCACACCGGAGAGAGGGGCATGGCCCTGTTGGCTGACCACACGGCCGGAGATGTCGCGCGTGGGCTCGCTCTTCTTTGTTGTCTTACGCACTCGCTGTGCAACAGCGGTGGCGTCGTCGGGCTCGGTCCCGTCCTGCGCCATAGCAGCAGTGGGGAGCGCAAGAAGGATGGAGAGGCAGAAGATTCCTACTGTTCTCATAGCGATACGTTGTAAGCTTTGATGTTAGACAAACCTGGGAACTCATATTGCAGGGCCTCTTCCTCGGTCTCGAAAGGAATGTAGAAGAAGCCGGCTATGCGCAGCACATTGGTCTGTGTGCCGTTGGAAAGGTTGCGGGCAGTGACATTGGCCTGAATGCGGTAGCGCATCACAGCCTCCTTGGTGGGGTCGGTTGAAGAGGCTACGGCATTGTAGTAGGACAGTGCCGGACGGCGTGCCTTGTCGATGCAGATGACATCCACGCCCGTGGCCGAGGTGATGTAGTTGCGGTCGTCGGAGCGGAAGGCATTGTCGGCCACACGGAGCACCACATCGTTGCGCGGGATGGAGAAGCCGAGGTCATCGTTGGCATCGTCGCGGTTGCTGGCGTCCTTGGCTCCTGTGGTGCGTGCCGTGGCCAGACGCTCGTTGTAGTAGACCTGGAAGCGCAGCGGAGCCACCTGATAGGAAAAGTAGCCATCGGCCGAGGCAAAGGCAGGCATCATCACGACATACACGTTGTAGTATATGTTGGAGAAGGTGTTGGGCAGATAGAAGTACATCTGCGTGTTGCGGTTGGTGACATCGGTGTAGGTGAGCGGGTCGACCTCGAGGAAACTGGTGAAGAGGCTGCGGTCGAACTGGTAGAATGTGCCCTGATAGGTCACCGAGTCGACGATGGAACGCGATAGAGCCTGCACAGCGGGCTTGATGGTGTTCTCAGCGTCGTAGAGCTGGGGCGTGCTGCGCACACGGCTCGATGATGCCGCAATATAGCGGTTCTCCAAGAAGGTGAGCGTGGGGTCGATGCGTCCCTCACTGTCGATGTATACCTCGCCGTTGCTGCAACGCCATGGCGTGAGCCCCTCAAGGATGCCGCCGGCAACGTAGGGCGTGCTGAAGACGTTGAGGCCATAGTAGCCATCGTAGCGTACATACTGGGTGTTGAAGATGGAGTCCTCGACACTACGCTGAATGTTCATGTTGAACACACGCCCGCGAATGATGGCATAGCGGGCATTGATGTCGGCAATGGAGTCGCGCTTGTCCGCGTCGACAAGGTAGCTGTAGTTGAAGAGGGGACGGTAGCGCTCATACTCGCGTGCCCAGACGTCGTTGGTGGGAGCAAGGAAGACATAGGTGGAGTCCTCGCGGTTGATCCAGCCGAGCGAGCGGTGAAGGCTGTTGGACAGGGTGAGCACGGAGTCGGCATAGACAATCTTGCCGTCCTTGATGCCGCGCTCCACGGAATTGGTCTCGTCGAGCACATACTCATCGAACTGCTCATAGAAGGCAGCCAGGCTGTCGAGCCCTTCGCCCAAGGAGAGGAACTCACGCACATTGGGGCAGAAGGTGGCGGCGGAGGCCAGCTTATAGAAGATGCCGTTGCTGGCAACGACGTTCTTGCGGACGTAGGGCACGCCGGAGAATGACGTACCTGTCATGACAAGATACTTGCCGTTGAGCATGCGCACGCTGTCGCTCACGGCTGTAGCCTCGGCCACGGAACGCGGGTAGAGGGCAATGTGGTTCTGCACGAACTGCGTGATGGCGGTGTTGTCGTCGTCCTTGCGTGAGCGCTGCCGGTCGTAGACAGCAATGACGCTGTCGGCCTGCGACTCGGTGATGACAGGAGCCCAGAGGGTCATGGCCTGGGGCGAAGCGAGCAACTTGTCGTAGCCCACATACTCCACCACACGCTGGAATTGCTCAAGGTCGGGGTCGGACTTGATGAGCTCCCACAGCGTCGGGGCTGAGGCATTGCTCTCCCAGTCGGAGCCCTCGTAGTGCTTGTCCCACTCGTCGGAGCAGGCGGCAAAACCAAAGCCTGCACAAGCCATGGCGAGGGCGAGGAAGAGGCGGATATGGTTATGGATGTTCATATCTGGAACTATTGATATAATAATGTGTGACTGTTTGATGTGTGTCTTGGTCGTGATGACTGCGCATAGGCACCATGGCATGAGGCCAGGGGCGGACTAATAGTCGTCCTCGCCCTTGCCGTCGCCGTCGACGCCATAGACGTTCTTGGGCACAATCTCGATGTAGTCTATCATGAGCTGTGCCGTGCCGGCGGCCCAGACGCTCTTCATGCGCAGGGTGTGCACCTTGTCGGCTGTGATGTGACCCTGATAGATGACCTTGCGGATGGTGTGGCCGCCATTGGTGTGGAAGGGCGACGTGCCCGACGAACTGAGGTCCCAGTCGTTGTCGAAGTTGCTGCCGCAACGCACTCCCACCGGGCCATGATACCAGCCCAGGTTATGGAGGTCCTTCTTGGACTGCTCCCATGCATCGCCCGACGGCGGATAGCTGAAACCATAGTAGGAGGTGCCTATCTTCGAGATAACGGTGTTGTAGCGCATGTCGAGAGGGATGTCCTGCGGGACGCCGTCGAAGTACATCTGTGCTATGGCGCGGTAGTCCATAGGCGCGAAACCGAGACGTATCTGATAGTCGCCTTCGGGCACCGATGGCAGCGGGAATGTGATGTCGAAGGTGTTATAGTCGGAGTTGAGGTTGAACTCATCGCCCTCATAGCTCCAGAAGCTGTGGTGCGGACCCATGTAGAGGAAGCGTCCGTCGGCCTCGGTCTCGGTGTTGTCGAGATAGCCCTGGGGGAAGATGTACGACGGGGTGTCGGTGTCGCGCACACCCATGGCAGCGAAGTCGTAGATGTTGGTGACATCGGAGCGCAGGTCGTTGTTCATCATCTCAGGCCATATAGTGTAGAGGTCAATGCGCATGCGGGTGTTGAAGACGTTGTCGCGCACCTCCTGACCGTAGTCGAGAATGCGGTCCACATAGTAGTAGACGCCGTTGGTGCCGTTCTGCTTGAGGCCATCCTTGACCTTTGGTATGACGATGGCTCCGCGCATGGCTGTCTCAGGTCTGTTGGGGTCGTAGTGGCGGTTGATGTAGAGGCTGCCCACCTCTGCATTGCCGACAAACTTGTTGCTGCGGATATATTTGCCATTGACCATCTGCACCTTCATGGTGGAGAGAGGAGCCATGGTGGAGTACCACTCGGTGGGCAGGATGTCGCCCGTGAAGATGGTGCAGTATGTGGTGAGCTTGTCGTAGAGCCCCTTGCGGTCGAGCAGGTGGTAGGCTATGAGACGGTAGAGCGGATTGCGCGGGTCGGTGAGCTGCTCCGGCTCCTTGCCGTAGTAGTCGGAGCCAGCGCCTTCGGGATAGACGGTGCAGGCATAGTCGTAGAGGTCCTCCCACGTCGTGATGGGCTTGTCGTAGCCCGCAATCTCATTGTAGTGGTTGAGCGTGCTGTCGGTGGGAATAAATGCCGTGTAGCCGTAATAGCGTTTCTCGGGGACCTGGAAGTAGGGGCGCTGGTCGGCGGCACCCGTCTGATAGCGGCCTTCGATGTGGTACCAGTCCTCACCGTCGTAGCTCTCATCACGGAAACGGAGCATCTGCTTGTCAAGACCCGTCAGCTGGAGGCATGTGTTGAAGATGGACACGTTGGGGTCGCGCTCAATGAGTATCGGCAGTAGTTCGCGCAACGGCTCGACGAGGGCGTCGACGGGATGCACGATACCGTTTTCCACCGAGTCGTTGGCCAGCTCGACGATGATTGTGCCCTGACCGTTAATGCGGAAGGTGGTGTTGACGGTGTCGCCATTCTCTATTACCGGCACCTGCTCCACCTCGATGGGCTGGTCGAGCATGTTGGCCTTGCCCAGATACTGCTTGACGCTGGCCAGCTCTGGCAGACCATAGATGCGGTTGACGATGGCCGTGCGCGCCAGTGTGTCGCAGTCTTCCTTGGAGAGGTCGTCGATAGAAGAGATGTTTTGTGCCTCAAAGTATGCACTGAGGGCATCGTTGGTTGGCGCGAAGCAGGTGTACTGCCCGTAGGTGGAGAGCAGGTCCATGAGCCCGGCCTTGGTGACGACCTCCATGAACATGGAGAAGTCGTCGCGGTTGCGCAGATAGTCGCTCAGCATCTCTTTGTCGTAGGTGCGGTAGCTCTCGCCGGTGACACCGTCGTCGCAGGCAGCAAGCAGCCATGCACCCAGCAGCAGTGCTACTGCCGAGAGACGGAGCATATATGTCTTTAACTTATTCATAACGCTTAAGTCTGTGTGTATGCTGTATTATATATTATAGGTGTAATCAGTCGTCGTCACCATCATCGACCTTGGCATAGATGGACTTCTGCTTGAGGAAAGTGTTCACCTTGAGCTCATCCTTGTTGTAGGGCCAGTAGAGGGCATCCATGCTTGGGAAGCCGTTGCTGCCGCCACCCGAGCCTTGCACCTTGCTCGTGACGGAGGTGCGCACGATGGACGGGTTGCCGTCACGGCGTGCATAGCGCAGTAGGTCGAACCAGCGCTTGCCCTCGTAGAGGAGCTCACGGTTGCGCTCCTTGCGCAGCAGGTCGCGCATCTCGTTGACGTTGGTGGTGTAGGTGCCGTTGGCCTTGAGTTTGTTGGAGTCTGACGCATCGCCCACTGAGCGCGAGTTGACCAGATAGATGAGGTCGAATATCTGCTTCTTCATCTCGGCCTCGGCCTCGCTGCCGTCGCCGGTGAGCTGGCACCACAGTGCCTCGGCCTTGAGCAGCATCACATCGGTGAGGCGGTAGAATATCCAGTTGCGGTTCTGAACGGCAGGGATATAGAAGTCGGTGCGCGAGGTGTTGTTCCAGAGCAGCTTGTCGGCGTTGTCGCCACGGTTGCGGCTCAAGCTGAACTGGGAGGCCACGCCCTTGCGGACGTATCCCTCTGAGAAGCGTGAGTCGGTGGCCTGGATGGAGTTGTAGAAGCGTGTGTCGTAACGGTTGAGCCAGAAGCCGCCGAAGACACCGTCGTTGGCCTCGGCCACGATGTCGCTCTTGGGGCGCAGGTGTCCGGCACCGGCGTTGCCTTTGTCCACGCCTTCGCCGAAGAGACGTCCCAGCGCGGTGCTCGAGATATATGGCGAGCCTGTGCCGGTGTAGTTGTAGCTGAGTTCAAATATGCTCTCGTAGCTGTTGCCTGTGCCAAAGACGGCATCGAACACCGCCGAGGGACTGTCCAACGAGGCCTGGTAGAGATAGGCCGTAGTGCCATTGGGAGCAGTGAGCAGGCGTGGCACAGAAGTGGTGAGCATTGATGCCGACGTACGCCCGAACAGGTCGTCATAATCGGAGCGTTTCTGGGCTATCACGGCATCGGCGCACTCCACGGCCTTGGCATACTGTCCCTGCCAGAGGTAGAGTTCACAGAGCAGGGCATTGATGCCGGTGCGTGTCATGCGGTTGACATCGGAGTAGTACGTCTTCCCCACCCCGTCGTAGTCGCTCTTGGCGTAGTGCACTATGGCATCGCCCTTGACGCTCTCGAGGTCGGCGATGATCTCGCCCATCACATAGTCGAATGATGATGCTGGGATATAGAGCACCTCGTTCTCCTGCTGCACGGCATCGCGGTAGAAGGGCACCTCGTCGAAGGTGCGGATGAGGTAGAAGTAGCATAGTGAGCGCAGCGCAGTCATCTCGGCGATGGTGGCCTTGACGTCGCTCTCACGGTAGGAGGGGTCCTTCTGGCTCACCACAGGAGCCATCTTGATGACGGTGTTGCACTTGTTGATGACGTAGTAGAAATCCACCCACCGCGTGTAGGGGTTCGACGGAAGGAGGTTCTCGCGCATGATCTGATAGAGGTTGTAGTCGTCGCTCTGGAGCGTGGTAGAAGGCTGCAGGTTCTCACTGCGCCCCTCACCCCACAGCACGCAGCGCGTGATGAAGGCATCGCTCTGCATTGCCGTGTAGCACCCTCTCACCAGCTGCTCTATGTCGCTCTTCTCGTTCCAGAAGTTGTCCTCTGTGACGATGTCGCGAGGCTTGATCTCCAGGAAGTCGCCACAGGAGGCCATGGCAATGCCTGCCAGTGCTGTGAGCATCGCAGTGCGTATGTTATGAAATAGGTGTGTCATGTGTAAGATGTGGAAATCTGTGTAAGACATGTGTGCTTTAGAAACCGACGGTGAGTCCTATGGTGTACGACTTGGAGCGTGGTGTCTTCGACGAGTCGGTTGTCACGCCATATCCGCCGTAGCCTATCTCGGGGTCCACGCCCGAGTACTTGGTCAGGCAGAAGAGGTTGTTGGCGCTGGCATACAGGTTGAGGGTGCGCAGGTGGTACTGCTTGAGGCGCTTGGGATCGAAGCTGTAGCTCACTTGCAGATAGTTGAGACGGAGGAATGTGCCGTCCTCCACGAAGCGGTCGGAGATGAGCGTGTTGTAGTTTGCCCCTGCTGCCGTGGCCATGGCACGCGGTATGCTGGTGACGTCGCCTTCCTTGCGCCAGCGGTAGTTGACGGCCTGGCTCTGGTTGTTGTTGCTCGTCATGGCCTCCATGTCGAGGCGTGCCATGTTGAGGATGTCGTAGTCTATGCGGTAGTTGAAGTTGGCATTGAGCGACCAGCGGTCGTAGTGGAGCTTGAAGCCGAAGCCGCCGGTGAGCTTTGGCAGCGAGTTGCCCAGATAGACAATGTCGTACTTGTTGATGTTACCGTCGTGGTTGATGTCCTCATATATGGCGTCGCCGCCCTTGAAGCGATAGCCCGAGTTGTTCTCGGCGTTGTAGGCGAAGCGCGTCTGTATGGGGTCTCCCTTGGTGTCGTAGACCACTTCGCCCTTTGCGTTGAGCACGATGGGGTATGTGATGCCTGCGTTGATGTCGTCCTGCAGCTGCGTCGTTCCGGCGCGGCGGTCGGCACGGGCTATGTCGCGGGCGGTGTCATACTGATACTGGTAGACGCCTTTGTAGCGGAAACCATAGATGGAGCCGAAGGGGTTGTTGACCTGCACGCGCTGCACGACGCTGCGGTTTTGTTCTACCCAGTCGATGTTGAGTCCCTTGAGCACCAGCGGATCCATCTTGGTGATGACGTTGCGGTTGTTGGCAAAGTTGACATAGACATCGGTCCAGAACTTGCCTTTCTTGAGGAGCTGGCTGCCATCGACCTGTAGCTCCCAACCCTCGTTGCGCATGTCGCCGATGTTGCGGTATGAGAGAGAGCCCCATCCGTTGGACGACGGTATGCCTGCGTTGTTCATGAGCATGTCCTTGGTATCGCGGCGGTAGAGCTCCAGCACGAACTTGAGGCGGTCGTCGAAGAAGCCGAGGTTAAGTGCGAAGTTCCATGTGTATATGTTCTCCCACTTCAGGTCGGTGAGCTTGAGGCCGTTGGGGTTCATCGATGTGCTGCCGATGTATGCTGCCCCTGTGGAATAGGTGTTCATATACAGGTAGTCGGCCCCTGGCGGGTTGCCCACCATACCCCAGCCCGGGGCTATGGAGAACATGGAGAGCTTGAGCTTGTCGTTGATGGAGCGCATGAAGGGCTCGTCGACGATGTTCCAGCGTGCCGACACGGCGGGGAATATGCCCCAGCGGTTGTCCGGGCCGAACTTGGTGGTGGCATCGGCGCGTGCCGAGAAGTCGAACACGTAGCGTCCCTTGTAGCTGTAGTGGGTGGAGAGTGTGTAGTAGAGCGAGCGCCACTCGTTGAAGCCCGAGCCCATGCTGGAGACGAAGCCTCCGGCCGTGACCGACTCCAGACGTGTCGGCAGGCGTGTGATGTCGGTGCTCTGCGAGCTGGAGTTGCCGCTCACGAGCTGGAAGCGTCCCATGGCCAACAGGTAGTGGTCCTCGTTGTTGAAATGAGGCTGGAATGTGAGCGTGTGTGTCGTGGTGAAGGCCAGGTTCTTGCGGCTGTAGCTATAGGCGTAGCCGTTGTTGTAGTAGTTGGATGAGAGGAGCGAGCGTGGATAGCTCTTGTCGGTGTAGTCGTTGTATACGTTCATCACCACGCGGCCGTTGTATCGCAGCTGGTGCGAGGTGTCGTCGAGGCCGAGGAGCTTGTATTCGAGCTCGAGCTCGGGGGTGATGTCGTAGGTGGTCTGGTTGTTGACAGCCATGTGGGCCGATGCCAGTGGGTTGACCATGTTGCGCTGGTCGTTGAAGGCTTTCTGCTCGTCTTCAGTGAGCTGGCCATGGTTGGTGAAGGCATACTGCGGCACGATGTAGTACTCACCTGTCGGGCTGCCGTCGGGGTTGTAGCGGTAGGGCGAGAGGTTGGGCATCTTGGTGTATGCGATGCCGAGCAGGCCGTCGTAGTTGCGGTTGTTCTTCGTGTAGGTCAGTGCGAAGTTGGAGATGATCTTGATGCGGTCGTTGACATAGTAGTCGAGAGCCATGCGCGTGGAGAAGCGGTTGAGCTTCTGGCGTATGATGGTGCCTGTCTCGTGGTCGTAACCGCCGGAGATGCGGAAGAGAGTCTTCTCATCGCCGCCCGAGATGCTGACGTAGTGGTTCTGTCGCAGACCGTTCTGGCGCACGAGTGAGCCCCAGTCGGTGTTTCTGTTGAACATCTGGAACTCGGAGTCGTTCTCGTTGTAGTTGAGTTCCTGCACGTTGCCGATGAAGGTGTTCTGCGTGGGGTTGAAGTAGGCTTCCTTGAGGAGCATGGTGTACTGGTCGCCGTTGAGCAGCTTGATGCCTGCCGGCTGGTGTGTCATGGTCATCTTGAGGGAGTAGGTGACCTGTGGCGCACCGCGCGAGCCGCGCTTGGTGGTGATTTCTATCACGCCGTTGGCGCCTTGTGAGCCCCAGATGGCTGTGGCGGCGGCATCCTTGAGCACCTTGATGTCAGCGATGTCCTCGGTGTTGACGTTGAGGAGCTGTGCGAACTTCTCATCGTTGGCTGTCGAGACGTCGAAGTCGGAGAGGTCCACGTTCCACACGTTGCCGTTGACCACGATGAGTGGCTCGTTGCTGGTGAGGGTGGACACTGTTGAGGCACCACGCAGGCGCATGCTGGTGCCGGCACCGAGGTCGCCGGAGTTGGCCACGATGTCGAGGCCGGCGATGCGGCCTTGCAGAGCCTCGTCGACGCTGGTGATGCCCAGGCCCTCGAATTCCTTTGCCGAGATGCCCTGGGTGGAGAAGCTCACCTCACGCTCGGGTATGGCCAGGCCTGAGGTCTGCAGTTTCTTCTTGGCCACCACCTGCACCACGTTCATGGTGCGTGTGTTGTCCTCGAGCTGTATCTTGAAGGTTGGTTTGTTGATGGGTAGCACTTGTGTCTTATAGCCCATGTAGGAGATGCGCAGCTTGTTCTTGGCGCTCTTTACGGGCAGCACGAAGTTGCCGTTCATGTCGGTCACGGTGGCGTTGACGATACGGTTTGAGGCGTCAATCTCGGCCACGCTCGCGCCTGGCAGCACGTCGAAGTCGTCGCTCACGGTGCCGCTCACACGTGTGATTTGCGCCTGTGCCAGCGTCGTGACCAGCATGAGTGCGCAGAGGAGTATATATCTTAGTGTTTTCATCGAGCTTGGATATTAAGATATGTGAGGACTGACTCTAACGTGGGCTCGGGGAAGTCCTTGGGCAGCAGCATGTCCTCGCCGAAGGAGAGCACGCCGTCTATCTCGTGCACCACGACATAGCTGGAGCCATAGATGGTCTTGGTGCCGTCTTCGAAGATATACTGGCGACTGAAGAGGTTGTGGTGGGCGGTGTCGGTGCTGACATGACGCTCCACGGCACCGTTGCCGTCGGGCTGTATGGTGATGCCCGTGCCGGTGTTGGTCACGGTGAGACGGCGGAAACGTCCGCGGGTGTCGTCCATGCTGGCCGTCTCATAGATGGATGTCTCGGGTGTTCCGCCCATGAAGACGGAGCCGTCCTGTATGTGGTAGCGCACGAAGGTGGCTATCACGTCCTCTATCTCACTGCGCTTGACCTTGCAGAGGCTGTCGAGTGCGTGGAGCTCGTCGTCGGTGTAGAGCGAGTCGGGCAGGTCGTTGATTTCTTCTATCAGCTCTTCCCATGCCTGATGTGTGTCCCATGTGGGCAGCCATGCCACGCTGTCGCCGGCGTTGTTGGTGCGCGCCGTGATCTGTGCTATGGCTTCGTTGCCTGGTGCCCAGATAGTGTAGTGGTAGTTGGCAAAGATGGTTACGGCCTTGTCGATGGTGGAGTGGTTGGTGTTGCCGTCGTTGTCGCCCACGAAGCTGCATGCGTTGAGCAGCGAGGCGAAGGCAGAGAACTGTGGCTGGCCCACGGAGTCGTTGAGCACTGCATAGGGACTGGTGAGGGTGCTCATGGGTATCTCGTTGAGCACGTAGGAGACGCCGTTGCCGCTTTCTGTCTGGTCGAACACCTGCTCGGGGTCGATGTCGATGTAGCGGTCCTGGGCTATCTGGAAGGAACCTGCTATGCCTGTCACGTCCGAGCCATTGAAGCGCACCTTGATGGGGCCGCCGGCTTTGTTGAGGTAGTAGGTCTGTCCGGCATGGAAGGTCTGCGTGCCGCGCAGGCCGTGGGCCACGATGGAGTTGTCCAGGATGTCCTGTATGCGGTTGCTCACGATGGTGCGGTAGGCGGCTCCGGAGCCGAGGTTGTAGTCGCGGTTGAGCTCGTCGGTGATGCCGCGGATGTTGCCCAGGGAGTCGACGCTGACCCGGTAGGCCTGCACGCTCACCGGCGACTCGTTGTTCGAGGCGTCGACATAGAAGCGGAAGGCCGTGGGGCCTGTGGTGCTCTTCTTGGAGAACGAGTATGGGTCGATGTACACGAGGTCGGTCAGCGAGTCGGTGATGACGTAGCGGTTCAAGGCCGAGTCGGTGGGCAGCATGAGGCTGTAGCTCGTGCCCATGGAGTTGAGGTAGGCGTTATACTCGTTGAGCTGCCATGAGCTCTCGCCCTTGTGGCTCTCGTCGGCAATGGCGGTGTAGATGGTGCGCAGGTCCTCGTCGCCTCGCAGCACGGCGGGATAGAACACCGACTGGTACTCTGGTGCCATGTAGACCTTGTTTGTCTGATAGATGAGGCCGTTGCATGCGAGGAAGCAGCTGTCGATGTCGTCGACCTGCACGCCGAGGCTCTCGGATGCTGTGTTCTTCACCGAGGCGAACTTGCTTGGCAGTGTGGCACGCATGCTGCTCTGCATGCAGTTGCGCAGCAGCGGCAGCACCACGTTGTCTGGTATGTTGCGCCAGTCGTAGCCATACTTCACGCCGAGCGATGAGCCCTCGTGGGTGAGGAAGGCCGTGAGCGCACTGTCGGTGGGAATGAACATGGCGTTGGCGTCGGCTCCCATGGCCAGATTGCCGGCTGTGGAGACGTTCCATCCCGGGTCGATGCTGAGCAGGTTGGTCACGCTCTTGTTGGTGATGGGGTTGGTGGTGAAGTTGTGCGTGTCGTTGGCCGAGTTGGAGCTGAAGAAGTAGCGCTTCACGAAGATGGTGTCTTCGGCCTCGTCGATGGGCACGATGTATGTCTGCGGGAAGCTGAAGCGGTCGAGCAGCTCGTTGAAGATGGAGAACTGGGGCTTGGAGGCTATGACCTCGGCCATGTTGGTGAGGCTCTGCGGGACGTCCTCGAGCACGTGTATGTAGCCGTTCTGGCATGTCACGTCCTGCTCCACCACCTTGATGCCGTTGATGTAGGCAGCCGTGGTCACGTCGCTTGAGTGGTTGTTGGTGATCTTCAGCAGGTCGGTCGACGTGAAGGTGAATGCGCTCATGTAGTCGGGCAGGAAGTGCACCATGGGCGCCGAGTTGTTATCCTTATATATACGTATGCGGGCGCGGTCGCGCACGTGTGACCAGTAGTCCACCTGTGTGCCGTCCGACTCCACACGTGCGGGGTTCACGGCGGGCATCTCCTCGGGGGTCATGACGGGTATGGAGTCGGTGACGTCGAGACGCGTCTGCCGGCGCATGCACGAGCCCTCGTCTGGCGGGTCGCCGGCAGTGTTGCTGAGGAGCTCGATGAGGTAGGCGTTGTTGATCATGGCGCCTTTGAGAAGGTTTTTCTTCTCGGCCTTCGAGAGTTCTGCCACCGACGTGATGCCGCGCTGGCTGAAGTAGCGTTCCCAGGCATCGTCGTCGGCCACGAAGAGCGTCATGCTGCCCGTGCGCCGCAGCAGGTCGGGATAGTTGGTGTCGGAGAGGTCGGGGTCGTTGATCAAGGCAAGCGTCTGGGTGAAGTTGCCTCGCTGCTCCAGCTCCTCATAGATGCTGCTCCCGAGCCATGACGGCGTGCCTGTGAGCAAGTCGTCGCTGCACGACGACATGCCGGCAGACATGCCAAAGAGCATGAGGGCAGCACACGCACAGCTCGCACCTCGCGCGAGCTGCTGCTTGAAAACACTGTGTTCCATGCGTGATAGTTGTAGTATGTGTTTTGTTATCTTGTTGTTATGCACCGAGTTAAGTGTCAATATAGGTAAATGCCTGCCTGTGCAGCGACCGACGGCAAAAGGTGTCCGTCTCACACTAATGGCCACCAAATTTATAACATTCCGACTACCACCCAACCGCCACATGCTAAAAAGTGTTTCAAATATGCTGAATAACATATAAAATAAAGGGTCGCATGCACTGCCGGCTGGGGGTGCAAGATGAACGCCTTGTCGGTGCAGTGGCAGCGGCACAGAGGGTGGATTGTGCAGGCCGTCTCCCTGCACACTATGCTCGCGTGCGTCGGCCTGCCCGATGGTGGTGCCGCCGCTGCGCCACGCTAATGCTCCTTGGAGTAGCGCTTGATGAGGTTGTAGGCTGTGTAGATGCCATACTCTCCTGCCTGCGAGAGGTCGGAAAGCCCCATCTGCGTGTTGCCTTCGAGCAGCGAGGCCACGCCGCGGTTGTAGTAGGCATCGGGGAAGCGCGGGTCGATGTTGAGAGCTTTCGAGTAGGCCTGCCGCGCAAGAGCATACTCGTGCTGGTGTATGTAGATGCCTCCCATGGCATACCACGCATAGACGAAAGCTGGGTCGAGCTCGGTTGCACGGCGCAGACAGTCGAGTGCGCGGGCAAAGCCTATCTGCGTCGTGACGTTGTGCACATCGGCATCGGCGGCGGCCACCTCATGCTCGCGGTAGAGCATCTGCGCCAGGGCGAAATGCAGCAGTGCCGACTGCGGGGCGAGCGTGAGGGCACGCTCCAGGTCGGTGGCTGCTGCCTCGAAGTCGCGCACATGGTAGTGAGCCATGGCACGTGCCGCATAGAGCTGCGCGGACGGCGTGCCGTGGTCTATCAGTCCGGAGAGGCGTGCGATGTCGGCAAAGTGGGCATCGAGCTGCGCCTGCGTGAGCTGTGCCTCGCTGCCGGCGAGTTGCAGCGGCGCCACTATGCCCTGGCTGTTGAAGTGCTCCAGTGGGGCATAGTAGGCTATATAGCGGTTGGTGGGGCTGGGCTCGCTGTGGTGGGTGAGCACATACCACGGCAGAGGCTCGAGCTGCACACGGCGGTCCTGCACGCGGCCGCGATAGGCACTCTCATACTCACGCTCGGGCTCGGCGGCATCGGCCTCCACGAGCGAGGCGTAGTCGTCGATGTCGCGCTCGCTCTGCTTGCGTGTCTTGCGCGGCTGTGCCTGCCGCAGGCCGGCCTTGGCGTCCATGCGAGCCTGCAGCACACGGAACTCGTCGCGCTCGGCTCCATGACGGTCGCCCGTCTTGCGGCGTATGGCGGCTCGCTGCAGGTAGCCTGTCCAGAATTCGGGATAGGCTTCGATGACTGTCGAGATGTCGCGTATGGCGCCGGCATAATCGCCTGTCTGGTCGAGCAGCAGGGCCCTGTTGTAGAGGGCTATCATGTTGTCGGGCTCAAGCGTGAGCACGAAGTCGAAGTCGGCAATGGCACGGTTGTCGTCGCCCACCTGCGCGCGCAGCAGTCCGCGGTTGAAGTGTGCCAGATAGCTGCGGGGCTCTATCTCGATGGCCATGTCATAGTCGTCCATGGCACCGCGCAGGTTGTCCTGATGAAAGCGGGCCAGGGCACGGTTGACATAGTAGCCTGCCGCACGCGGACGCTGCAGGATGGCACGTGTCAGGCAGTCCTCGGCATCGGCATACTGCTCCCGCTGCAGGCATATCATGGCCTTGAGCGATAGAGCCTGCGCGTCGAAGGCGTCAATCGCCAGCGCCGAGTCGATCTGCGCAATGGCCGTGACGGTGTCGGCACGGTAGAGAGCCGCCTGAGCCTTCATGGTGCGGCACTCGGCATCGCGCGGCCAGAGAGCCATCATGCGATCCACGAGGGTGTCGGCAGCAGCATAGTCGGAGAGCTCGAAGCGGCAGAGCACCATGTTGTGCCAGGCGGCACGGTTCTTGGGCTCGATGGCCACGACACGCTCGTAGTCGGCCACGGCACCGGCATATTTCTTCATGTTGACACGGCAGAGGCCGCGCAGCTGATAGGTGTTGGCAACATAGGGGTTCAGGCGCAGGCTCTCCGAACAGTCGGCCTCGGAGCCCATGAAGTCCTCAAGATAGAACTTGGCCAGGGCGCGGTAGAAGTATGGCTCATGCAGGTAGGGACGTGCATTGATGACCATGCTGAACCGCTGTATGCTCAGCACATAGTCCTCGTAGTAGAGGGCATTGCGCCCCATGAGCATCACCCGCTCGGTGTTGATCTGCGCGCAGACCGACAGGGGGAGGCACATAGCCACGAGGAAGAGAGTGTGCTTGAACATGGCAGCAGGATAAATCAGCGGCGCACCTTCACCTTGTAGTCGCACGAGAAGTGGCCGCGCACGATGTCGTTGAGCTTGCCCTTGAGCATCTGCTTGCGCAGGCCCTGGATGCGGTCTGTGTAGACCTTGCCGTCGAGGTGGTCGAACTCATGCTGCATGACACGCGCCAGATAGCCGTCCGCCCACTCGTCGTGGTCCTGACCGGCCTCGTCGGTGTAGCTGACACGTATCGTGGCAGGGCGCTTCACGCTCTCGCTCATGCCTGGCAGCGACAGGCAGCCCTCTTCCATCGACTCCTGAGGACCCGTGCCATATTCCTCAATATATGGGTTGAAGAAGACATGGCGGTAGCCTTCATACTGCGGATAGTCGTCCTTGATGGGATTGAGGTCGATGACCACCACACGCACCGGCTGTCCCACCTGCGGCGCGGCAAGGCCTATGCCGCCGCTGTTGTCGAGGGTGTCGAACATGTCGCCCACCAGCTTTTGCATCTCGGGGGCATTGGGGTCTACGTCGTCTGCCACCTGCCGTAGCACGGGCTGACCAAGGGTATAGATGGGGAGAACCATGGGTAAATGAGAGTGATTAGGTGTGAGTGTGCCGGCGGCACCGTGGGGGTCTGGCTGTCCATAGAGCTCAGCCGCGAGGCACCCGCCACGGGGTGACAGCGCAAGGCTGAAGGGGTTAGCTGCACAGGGTGACAGGGGCTAAGATGCCGGCGGCACGGGGAAAGGGTGAGTAGTAGGGTGGCGAGGGTTTTGCAGGGTGAGTAGTTCGTGGTGAGCGGCCGGGTGTTCACTATACGTTGTCAACCCTCCTCTCCATCCACCCCTGCAGGATTATGGTGGCCGATATTTCGTCCACGAGAGCCTTGTTCTGCCGTGCCTTGCGGCTGATGCCGCTCTCAAGCATGGCACGGTGGGCAAGCACGCTGGTGAAACGCTCGTCGCACATGTCCACAGGCATGCCTGGGAAGAGCTTGTGCAGACGGTTCACGAAGGGAGCTATGCGCTTCATGTTCTCGCTGTCGGTGCCGTCCATCTGGCGCGGCATGCCCACCACGATGCGCTCCACCTGCTCGCGGCCGAGGTAGTCCGTGAGGTAGCTCTCGAGCTCCGCTGTAGGCACCGTGGCGAGCCCGCCGGCGATGAGCTGAAGCGGGTCGGTGACGGCGAGGCCTGTGCGGCTGCGGCCGTAGTCTATGGCAAGTACGCGCATCTTGTGAATGGAGTATTGGGTATCGAGTGATGGCGGGGTGCAAGCAGATTAACAAACAGGCAGGGGCTAACTATCACAGTCTGCCCCTGCCCCAGAAAATCTTACATATTCACTTTACCATATCAATAGAGGGTCTCACTTGCGCAGCAACCATGCGTCGGGATACTGGTTGCGGATGTTGTTGCGGCTCTGTACGGCAGCATTCATGTCGTCGAATGTAGTGGCGATGACACGGTAGCTGTTCTTCTCGGCATTGTAGGCTATCTGTGCTGCGTAGCCGGCATTGTTGAGCTCGCGCTGGCGTGCCTCGGCATTGGCCTTGACACTGAAACTGCCCACGACCACGCTGTAGGCTTTCAGGCCCTGACCGCTAACGATGGTGACGCTCTCCGTGCGGGGGTTCTCAACGGCGGTCACAGGTGTGGTGGTCACGGTCTGCACGGGGGCTACCGTGTTGACGGGCTGCGTCTGCACAGGTGCCGGCACAGTCTGCACGGTCTGCGTCTGGACCGTTGCGGGGTTGGCCTTCTCATAGGCTTTCTTGTAGGCACTCTCGCTGCTCTTGCAGGAAGCCATGCCCAGGGCCACGCTCAGCGCGAGCCCGATTGCAAGATAGTTCTTCATGTTCTTTCTCCTTAATTAAGATGTTTGTTTATAGGGGTTGCTATTCTGGCTTTTCAGACCATCCATATTGCCGACAAAGGTAGCGTGATTTGCAAGGCGTGCAAAGCAGGCCTCTACAAAAAACGTTAAATGTGACTGCCTGAATGCTATTCTCTTCAAAAAAGATGGTCTGCGGGCACTATGGTTGGGCATAATGGCCTACATTTGTAGTGTCAACGACACGTCTAACATCTAAACACAACCTGCTATGAAAGCTCTCAACTATCTCGTTGCATTCATGGGCGGCGTGGCCATAGGTGCTGCCGCCGGCCTGCTGCTGGCTCCCGAGAAAGGCACCGACACCCGCGAGCGCATTGCCGAGGCTCTGCGCAAGCGTGGCATACGCCTCAACCGCAAGGAAATGGATGCCCTCGTGAGCGACATCTCCGAGGAGCTCTCCAACACTGCCGAGGAGGCATAAGCCACCCACCTCACGGCTCTGCCACGGAGGCACACCGCCGCACCCTTAGCCGGCATGCACGCAGTGTGCCCGACAGGAGTATGCGCAGGTGTCGATGCCTGCCGTGGCACGGGCACGAACAGACATCCACAACGTTGAGCCGCCACCATCACAGCCATGTCGCTATTCCACAACACCGAACTCACCGCACAGATCATACGTCTGTTCCACGAGGCCAAGCGTTTCCTCCTGTTAGAGAAACGCCTCGTGGGTCTGCAGGCAGTGGAGGTGCTGACGCGTGTGCTCGCAGCCGTCGCGCTGTGGGCCATCATCATCCTGCTCGGCACCACGGCACTGCTCTTCGGCGGCATAGCCTTTGCCGTTTGGATGGGCCAGGTGGTGGGCAGCTACCTGCTGGGCTTCGTCATCGTGGCAGCTGTGCAGCTGCTGCTCATAGCCCTTGTCTATGCCAACCGCCGACGCTGGCTCCTTGAGCCCACAGCACGCTTCCTCGTCGGCGTGATGCTGACGGGTGCTGCCGAGACAGCGGCCAGAGCCGAGGAGCACAAGGACGGCGCGATAAGCACTGCCGACGAAGGCTGAACGCCTGTTCCACTCCCACACCACACCTTCCAACCTGCAACTGCCACTCCCATCACAGCCATGTCCACACTGCTTGACCCCGTTTCCACATCCATCCTTGAGCGCCTGCACGAGGAGCAGGAGCGTGTGCGCCTTGAGCGCGACCGCAGCGGTCAGCGCATAGCCGATGCCGCACGCCAGCTGCTGGCCCCGCCGCCCGCAGCCACCAGCAAGGCAGACATAGCCCTGTCACTCTTGCAGAACGGCATGTCGATAGCCAAAGGGGTGCAGACAGGCGTGAGTGTCGTTGCCGCCGTGCGCACCATGCTCGGCCTCAAACGGCGCTTGAAGAAGTGAACACGACAGATGTGCTCACCCTGGCTGATGCCGCCATGCAGTGCATCGGCCAGACCAGCGACTGGCCCGACACTCTTTTCGCCACAGCCGGCGGCATGGCAGACAGCATGACAGCCACCGGCACACAGCCTGTGCCTGCCCACGGCACAAGCACACACAGCCCTCTCTGTGAGGAAGACACCGTGGAGTGGCATCCTCTCATCCCGTTCCTCCCGCACGATGCTAAAGTGCTGATGCTGGGCTCGTTCCCTCCACAGCGCAAACGCTGGTGCATGGACTTCTACTATCCCAACTTCATCAACGACCACTGGCGCATCCACGGTCTGGTGTTCCACGGCGATGCCTCGCACTTCATCTCCACGACAGGCCGCAGTTTCCGCCTCCATGCCATAGTGGAGCACCTCATGGCACATGGCATAGCCCTCTTCGACACAGCCATTGCCGTGCGGCGTCTGGCAGGCAATGCCTCCGACGACAACCTCGAGGTGGCTGTGCCCACCGACCTGCATGCCCTCGCCGCCCACCTGCCACAGCTGCGCGCCATCGTCACCACAGGCACGCTGGCCACACGCACGGCCATGACCACGTTGCTTGCTGAAGGACACAAGCCGCCGCGTGTGGGCGAGAGCATGCCCACCGCCCTTGGCGACGTGGAACTGCACCGTCTGCCCAGCTCCTCGCGTGCCTATCCGTTAGCTCTGCCGCGCAAGGCCGAGGCCTACGCCGCCATGTTCTGCCGCTACCTTTAAGGCTGTGTGCCAGCTGTCGTTAGGACTGTGCGCACAGATGCCGATGCTAATTACTTACGCAGGCAGCGTGCTATCCAGATGATGACCACGGCACCGACCACGGCTGTGCCTATGCGGCCGAGGGTGCCGTTCCACTCCAGGTTGAACAGGTCGAACAACCATCCGCCAACACAGCCGCCGAAGAGGCCGAGCACGAGGTTCTTCAGGAAACCATAACCCTCGCCTTTCATCAGCCATCCGGCGATGAGGCCTGCAAGGAGGCCGACAATGAGTCCTTCTATCATGTGAGTTAAGAGGTTAAAACGTGCCCGTGGCACGATGAGTGGTTCGAGATGACTGTGCCCGAGGCACGATGATATGTCGGACGGCCTCAGACACAGGGTTAGAGTCTTTATCGCTTTCACTTCTCCATCAAGCTGCGCACAGCTTGTTCGAGCTGCATGTCGCGGCCGTGGAGCAGGTCGGATGGTTGGGCAATGACGAGCACATCGGGTTCCAGCTGCTGGTTCTCAAGGTAATGTCCACGCCGGTCCTTGGCACCCACCTCGGGTATGCCGAAGACGATGTCGTCGATGTACTCCCACCAGACAGCTGTCATGGTGCCTGGCACGGGTGCGCCTATGAGCTGCCCTATGCCCTGCTCCTTGTAGAGCCATGGTGTGCCGTGTGCATTGCTGTAGTTGTCCTCACAGATGAGCATGCACGAGGGCTTGACCCAGCGGTCGAAGGGGTCGGAGCCGATGTACTGCCCGCGTGGCATATAGTCCATGCTCTTCTTGCCCGACAGCAGCTGGCACACATCGTTGTGCAGCCATCCGCCGCCGTTGTGGCGCGTGTCCACCACGACGGCATCGCGGTTGCGGTTGCGGTCGGAGAGCAGCTCACGGTAGAGGTTGCGGAAGCTCTCGCTGTTCATGGCGCGGATGTGCACGTATGCCACCCGCCCGTGGGATATGCTGTCCACGATGTGTTCCTCGCGGCGCACCCAGCGCCGGTAGAGCTCGTCGGTGCTGCCTGTGGCCAGACGCACGGTGACATCCTCGGGCTTGCCTTTGCCGTTGACCACAGTGAGACGCGTGTAGCGGCCGGCCTTGCCAGCGAGCAGCGGATAGTAGTCCTGACCGGCACGTATGGGCTGCCCGTCGATGTGGGTAATGATGGTGCCGGGCTTCACGCTCTTGGTGCGCGTCAGCGGTGTGCCTTCGATTAGCTCTATGATGCGCAGGCCGTCGCCCGTGTAGGCGTCATCGGCGAAGACGCCGAGGTCGGCCGTGGCCATGGCGTTGCCGCCGCCCATGTAGCGGCATCCCGTGTGCGACACGTTGAGCTCGCCCAGCAACTCCGATGCCATCTCGGCAAAGTCGCGGTTGTGGGCTATGTGGGGCAGGAAGCGGGCATAGCGGTCGCGCAGTGCGAGCCAGTCGGCCCCGTTCATGTCGGGGTCATAGAGCTTCTCGCGTGTCTGGTGCCATATATGCGCGAATATCTCGGCACGGCGTGCGGCAGGATGGCGGCTGTGGAAGCACTCGAAGTCGACGGTTGTCGCGCTGCCGCCCTCTACCGCGAGCTTGCGTATCTGTCCGCCCGAGGCATAGTAGGCCGTGGTGCCGTCGGCATCGAGGTCGAACTCGGAGAAGCTGACTCCCGTGGCCTTGACCGACGTGGTGCCTGTCTCCAGGTTGCGCATCCACAGCGCGCTGCCATTGGGATAGTTGGATGCCACGTAGTAGAGCTTGGTGCCATCCTTTGAGAGCACGCAGTCGCCGATGGAGCTGCTGTTGAAGGTGAGGCGCACAGTGCGCAGGTCGAGACGGTCGAGGTCGAAGTCGGGGTTGACAGCCTTGATGCTGTCGGCCTTGGCCTGCTGCTCCTCTTTCTGCTTCATGCGGCGTTCCTGCTTGCGCCTGGCCTTGGCCAGCTGCGCCTCGGAGGGTTGCTTCCTGGCGCGCTTCTTGCGCTTGCCGGCCTTGACGGCGTCCTCCTGTTCCTTCTCCTTCTGCTTGCGCTCCTGCTCCACCTGCCTGCGACGTTCCTGCTCACGCATCTCTTTCTCACGGGCATCGTAGAGCTCACGCTCCTCCTTGTTCATGAGGAAGCGCTCGTAGGCATCCTGCGAGAGGAATGTGATGTAGAGGTCGCGCTCTGCTCCCCACGAGCCGTGGCTGCGGTAGCCGGCGCGGTCGCTCTGGAAGATGAATGCCTTCCCGCCGAGCACCCACCGCGGGTTGGCCTCGCTGTATCCGGAGTTGGTCAGGTTGACTATCTCGCCCTTGCCGTCGGCAGGGATGAGGGCTATGTCGGTGTTGTTCCACCCGCCGGTGCCGATGTATTCGCTGAGCAGATACTTGGAATTGGGGCTCCATGCGAATGTCTGGTCGCCGTCGCGGTAGGAGTACTCGAAGCGGCCTGGCATGACCACGGTCACAGCCTTGGTCTTGACATCGAGCACACACAGTTCCTGACGGTCGCGCAGGAAGGCTATGCGTGTGCCGTCGGGCGAGCATACCGGCTGGAAGCTGGTCTCCTGCTCCGATGTGAGCAGCTCTTCGGTCACCTCGGTGGCATAGACGAACTGTTTCTCATCGTCGCTCTTGATGGTGGCACGGTAGATGCCCCAGCGGCCTCCGCGCTCGGAGTCGTAGACGATGGAGCGGCCGTCGGGTGCGAAGCTGACGTTGCGCTCGGTGAATGGGTTGTCGGTTATCTGTCGAGTGGTCTTGTAGTCGAGGCTTGTCACGTAGACGTCGCCGCCAAGCACGAAGGCTATCTCCTTGTTCTTGGGCGAGAGGCTCACGCTGGTGGCTCCGTTAGCCACTATGGCACGCAGCTCGTCGCGCTCGTTGGTGTCGGCCACGATGTCCACCTTCACCCGTCTGGGCTGCGTGCCCTGACGCATGGTGTAGAGCTCGCCGTCCCACGAGAAGCACAGGGTGCCGTCGGCCGCGGCAGTGAGGTAGCGCACAGGCATGTCGCTGAAGAAGGTGAGCTGACGTGCCCTGGCAGCGTCGTCCAGCTGGCGACACCACACATTGAGCGTGCCTGTCTGCTCTGAGAGCCAGTAGAGTGTCTGTGTCGATGCCACATAGACAGGGTTGCGGTCCTCGGCAGCGCTCTCGGTGAGTTGTCGGTAGGCTGGCCGGGCCGTTGCTCCCCTACCCTTCCGGCCTTGTGCTGCCGGCAGCGTGAGCTGCCACAGGTCGCGGGCTATGCTGCTGGTGTGGTGCTTGCGCATGGCATCCTCGTAGCCTTTCACGGCGTCATAGATGAGGCTACCGTCGGGTCCTACGGTCAGGCTGCCTGCCGTGACGTCGGACACGCGCTGCGGGCGCGCACCTGCCGTGGTGGGCACCTTATATATATGCGTGTACGTGCGCGAGGGGAACTGCATGTCGTCCACCGTGGGCGTGCCGGCGGCCGAGAAGAGCACCTCGGTCTCCGAGGCAAAGGCCATGGGCACCTCGGTGCCGGAGTGTGTGGTGAGGCGCGTGAGCCCATCGCCCGTGGCTGCCATGACATAGACATCGAGGCTGCCCTCACGCTCCGAGGCGAAGGCTATCTGGCGTCCCGACGGGCTCCACACGGGGTAGCCGTCCCATGCGGCATTGGTGGTGAGCTGACGCGCACTGCCGCCGGCAGCGGGCACGCTGTAGAGGTCGCCCTTGTAGGCAAACACTATTGTCTGCCCGTCGGGCGAGATGGCCGAGGCGCGCAGCCATAGCGGTGTCATGGCAGCGGCATCGCCGCTGCCGGCAGCAAAGACTGCGGCAGCGGCGATGATAGTTGTCAGAGTTCTGTGCAGATGCATGATGACCTTAGTAACCGAGATAACGGGATAACGGGATAACTGGATGCCACTCATGGCTTAGTAGCCGAAGATTTCCTCTATGCTGACGCGGCGCAGCGGCCCCACCTGTTGCAGGGCCTCCATGTCGAGGTCGCGCTCGTTGCCCAGTATCATGTAGCGGCGGGGCTTGCGCGCCATGTAGTGCTCGGCGAAGGCTGCCACGTCGGCCAGTGTGACGGAGGGCAGTGCCTCATAGATGCGCTGGTTGATGTCGTAGTCGATGCCACGGTCCTGGGCAGCCATCCAGGCGTTGAGCACGGCAAAGCGCGTGGTGCGCTGCGTGGCGAGCTGCTTGGTCAGGCTCTGCTTGGCTATGTCGAAGGCATGCTGGCTCTGCGGCAGCGTGTCGAGTATCTCGTTGAAGGTAGTGATGCAGTCCATCATCTTGTCGTTTTGCGAGATGATGTAGGTGTAGTTGGTCTCGGGATGTCCCTTGCGCAGCGGCGACTCGTCGTAGTAGGCACGCGCGCTGTAGGCCAGGCCGCGGCTCTCACGCAGCTCCTGGAAGACAATGCCGTTCATGCCTCCGCCGAAGTACTCGTTGTAGAGCGATGCCACGGCCATGTGCTCCGGCTGCCACGGCGTCTGCTCGTTGTTGAAGGCCATCATGTAGATGTTCTTGGCGTCGTAGGGAGCCAGCAGCACCTCGGTGGCAGGCGTGGGCTGCTCCGTGTAGTCCTCGAAGGCGAGGGCCGGCAGCAGCGTGTCGGGCACACGGTGGTTCTCCGCCAGCAGCGCGGTGAGCTCACGCTCGGAGCGAGGGCCGTAGTAGAGCACGGTGTGCTCGTAGGATGTCAGGCGGTGCAGCATGTCTGTGAGTTCCTCGGGCGTGGTCTGTGCCAGTCGTGCCGGTGTGAGTATGTCGCGGGCGGCATTGCGCGGGCCGTAGATGCCGTAGGAGCGCAGGCGGCTGAAGCATGTCTGCTGCTGGAGCTTGGCATCAGCCAGCTGCTTGACGCTGTTGTCCACATACTGGGCATAGGCCGCACTGTCAGGCACCACGCCGGCGAGCACCTCCTCGAGCAGGGCCAGAGCCTCGGGCATGTTCTCGTCCAGACCCGAGAGCACGATGCGCGTGCGGTAGGAGCCCACGCCTATGAATGAGCTGCACGCCAGTGCATAGAAACGCTGCTGCACCTGCTCTGCCGTGAGGCTGTCTGTGCCAAGCAGGTCGAAGAGGTCGGAAGCGGCATCGAGGCGCACGTCGGCCGCCGAGCCGAAGGGTATGGAGAAGACGAGGTAGAAGAGACCGTTCTCGGTGTTCTGCTTATACACTAACGGCAGGTCGTGGGCTGTGGTGCCGACGGTGAGGTCGTGGCCGAAGTCTACGAAACAGGGCTGTATGGGCTCCACCTCCACGGCTTCCATCTCGGTGACGAAGTCGCTGACCAGGTCGCGGTTGGCAGGTATGGCCGTGATCTCCGGCTTGTCGATCTTCTTGAGCGTGGGGTCGTCGCCCTGACGCTTGAAGACGGTGACGTAGCCGTCGCCCAGCCGGCGGCGTGCGAAGTCGACGAGAGCCTCCTTGGTGATGGCGGCAATGCGGTCTATCGAGGCCACCTCGTCGGCCCAGTCTGTCTCGTTGACGAAGGAGTTCTCCATCTTGCGTGTGCGGGCACGGTTGGTCTCAAGGGCACGCATCTGGCTGGCCTTCTCGTTGGCAATGATGGCTGGCAGCAGGTCGTCGGCAAAGTCGCCGCTGCGCAACTTCTCCAGCTCCGAGAGCAGCAGCTCGCGTGCCTCCTCGAGGCTCTGTCCAGGTCGCGGCGTGCCGCCCAGCAGGAATATGCCGTAGTCCTTCAGGGCATCGTGGCCGGAGTAGGCTCTCACCATGAGCTGTCGCTGGCTGATGTCGAGGTCTATGAGGCCGGCACGCCCGTTGTTGAGCACGAGGTCGGCCAGTGCAAGCGTGTCGCTGACACGGTCCTTGGCACCGGGGAAGGCCCATCCCATCATGATGCTCTCGGCCTCCAGACCCACCACGGCGGTGTCGACAGGCTCGGTGAGCACGGCCACGGGGGCATACTCAGGCTGCGCGCACTCGGGGTTAGGCTGCCAGTCGCCGAAGTACTTCTCGAGCGTGGCTATGGTCGCATCGGGGTCGAGGTCGCCTGCCATGCAGATGGCCACGTTGTTGGGACAGTAGTAGCGGCGGAAATACTCCTTGATATTGGTTATGGAAGGGTTCTTCAGGTGCTCCTGCGTGCCGATGGTGGTCTGCGTGCCGTAGGGGTGCGTGGGGAAAAGCTTGCCCAGCAGGGCGTTGATGACCTTCTCGTCGTCGTCGGAGAGATAGAGGTTATACTCCTCATAGACAGCCTCCAGCTCGGTGTGGAAGCCGCGTATGACCATGTTCTGGAAGCGGTCGGCCTGAATGCGTGCCCAGCGGTCCACCTCGTTGGAGGGTATGTTCTCCACATAGCACGTGATGTCGAAGCTGGTGAAAGCATTGGTGCCGTCGGAGCCTATCATGGCCATCAGCTTGTCATACTCGTTGGGGATGTTGTACTGAGCAGCCAGCTGGCTCACGCTGTCTATCTCGTGGTAGGCACGGTGACGCTCGTCGGGGTCGGTGAGCCGGCGATAGGCTTCGAAACGCTGCTCTATCTCGTCGAGCAGCGGAGCCTCGGCCGCAGCATCGGTAGTGCCGAACTGCTGCGTGCCCTTGAACATGAGGTGCTCCAGATAGTGGGCCAGGCCAGTGGTGGCGGCAGGGTCGTTGCGCGAGCCTGTGCGCACGGCAATATCGGCCTGTATGCGAGGCTCGTCCTTGTTGACGGAGAGGTAGACCTTGAGGCCGTTGCTCAGGGTGTAGATGCGGGTGCGCATAGGGTCGCCCTTGACGCTCTCATAGCGATTCCCGCAGCCGGCAAGCAACGCGGCGGCCGCCAGCACGACGGCGGACAGGATGTGTGTGTGTTTCATTTGTATGTATATAAGTTGTTATGCAAATATTAGCTTTTCATGCCGCCATGGGCATGTGTCACGGATGCTGCTCCGAGCCTGCCACGAGGCCTCTGTTGCTGGTCAGTGTCTCTCCTCCAGTACGAGGCGGACAGAGGTCGGGCGGCTTGGCCGTAGGCTGCGGCAACGGTCTGTGACGCTGCTATCGGGCAAAGGTAAACTTATCTGCGCAAAAAAACGGAGCGAATGCTTTTAGATTGGTGCTTTTTAACCTACATTTGCACCGCATTTGCAAGGAGAGATGCCAGAGTGACCGATTGGGCCGGACTCGAAATCCGGTGAACGGCTCGTCCGTTCCGGGGGTTTGAATCCCTCTCTCTCCGCATAGTCACAGCTATTAAGCCATCAGCCCGCCGCACCACCTGTGGCGGGCTGAGTGTTGCATCCCTGTCACACAAGCATTTACGCCGCACCCTTTCACCATGCATAGTGGGGCTACACGGGGTGCATGGAGAATGCCGTAAGGCTGCAGGGTAGGATGACAGGAGGGTACAACAGCAATTATACAGGGTTGTGGAATAGCCACAACATTATTCTAACGTGGTATCTGATGTACTGTCAGTTCCATAATTGTTTATGGTTATGGAAAACAGCTCCATCGTCCTTGATGATGCGGACGAGTTCCATCATGACCTCATGCTGCCACTTTGCGTACTCCTCGGCTGGCATGCAGTCATCGTAGTTCTCGTAGCCGTCAATGAGTGCCGCATTGGCCCACTTACCACCACGACCGTCCTTCATGCCATTACCTGTTGAGTTATTAAGATTGTATGGTGGCTAAGTGACGACCAAATCAACAGAACTGTCTTGGTAGCTATTTCAACACATCCATACAATCCGCATTGACAATTCTATTCCGATATTCTTCTAACATCACATTTGAGGTATTGGCAGAAACGGATCCGGCTTAGTGCGAGTGGGCAGGCGAAATAACCGGAGCAGTCTGAGTGGGTTGATGACTCAGAGTGCTCCGATTATTCCTGTATAGTCTGGATTAAGGTCTGCTCAGAGGGGATGATACTGCACAAAGGCTTCCATGGCCTCGTAGGCAGCGAGGCCGAGGCGGTTGTAGAGCTCGGCTGTGGCGTGGTTGCGGTCCTCGGCACGCTGCCAGAAGAGACGCTCGTCGTTGCCGAGGAAGGGTGCGCTCTCCATCTGGCTCTGGTGCTTGAGGATGGCGTTGCGCTTGGCTCGCAGCTCCTCGGGGCTTATGGGCACGGCCATCTCGATGTGCTCAATCTCCCACTCTGCCCATGCTCCGCGGTACATCCATATACGGCAGTTGCCGAGCCACTCGGCACCGGCTTCTTTCTCCATGTCGATGGCGGCGAGCACTGCATCGGTGCATACGCGGTGTGTGCCGTGGGGGTCGGCCAGGTCGCCTGCGACGAAGATCTGGTGTGGCTGCACCTCTTGCAGGAGGGCACGCACGATGTTGACGTCGGCCTCGGAGATGGGGTTCTTCTGTATGCGGCCGGTCTCGTAGAAGGGCAGGTTGAGGAAGTGCACACGCTCGAGTGGTATGCCGCTGTAGAGCGATGCTATGCGTGCCTCGCCACGGCGTATGAGTCCCTTCACCTGGAGTATCTCGCGGGTGTCGAGGTCTTCGGGTTTCTTGTTGGTGATGAAGTCGGTGAACTCCTTGTAGCGTTGGTTGATGACCTCGTTGCGCCCCTCGTCGAAGAGCTTGTTGAAGCCTCGGATGAAGTGCATGAAGCGGAACACTTCTTCGTCGCCCACGGCTATGTTGCCGCTGGTCTCATAGGCCACGTGCACCTCGTGGTTCTGCTTGACGAGGCGTTGAAGCGTGCCGCCCATGGAGATGACGTCGTCGTCGGGGTGCGGCGAGAAGATGATGACGCGCTTCTGTGCGGGCTCTGCGCGCTCGGGGCGGTTGCTGTCGTCGGCATGAGGCTTGCCGCCTGGCCATCCTGTTATGGTGTGCTGCAGGTCGTTGAATATCTTGATGTTGACTTCGTAGGCCGAGCCGTAGAGTGCGAGCAGCTCGCCCAGGCCGTGTTCGTTGTAGTCCTTGTTGGTGAGCTTGAGTATGGGCTTGCCTGTGAGCTGGCACAGCCACACGATGGCGGAGCGTATGAGCTTGTCGTCCCAGTCGCATGAGGTGACGAGCCACGGGCTGCGTATGCGTGTCAGGTTGGCTGCCGAGTTGAGGTCGAGCACCACCTGCACGTTGTTGTGCATCTGCAGGAACGTGGCGCTCTGTGCATCGGTTATCTCGCCTTCCACGGCGCTCTTGATGACTTCGGCCTTGGTCTCGCCCCATGCCAGAAGGTATATCTTGCGTGCCTGACGGATGGTGGATATGCCCATGGTGATGGCGTAGCCAGGCACGTTCTGCTCCGAGCCGAACACTTTTACGGCTTCCTGGCGGCATGTGGGGTCGAGCAGCACGAGGCGCGTGTGGCTGTTGCGCTGTGAGCCTGTGACGTTCATGGCGATGTTGCCCATGCGGCCTATGCCGAGCAGGCAAATGTCGATGCCGCCCATGTCCTCAATCATGCGCTCGTAGGCGGCGCAGTGCTCCGTGATGCGCTCCTGTGGCGTGGTGCCGTCGATGGGGTAGATGTTCTGCGAGGGTATGTCCACACGGTCGAAGAACTGCTCGCGCAGCATCTTGAGGTTGCTCTGTACGCTGTCGGCCGGCAGGGGGTAGTACTCGTAGGTGACGAAGACTACCACGTTCTGGAAGCTGAGGCCTTCCTCCTCGTGCATGCGCACCAGCTGGTTGAACACTTCTGTCAGCGTGGCTCCTCCGGAGAAGGCCATGGTGCAGGCACGTATCTCGCGCTGACGCTGGCGTATGGTGGCGGCCACCTTGAGGGCTACCTCGGCAGCACCCTCTTCGATGGAGGCATAGATGTCAGTGGGTAGTTTCTCGTAGCGTGTGAGCACGGAGCGCTCAATGTTGCCGCCCGGACGGTAGTAGCGGGGCGACACGCGGTCGAGGGTGATTTGTGAGCTCAGGTTAGTTTTCATAGCTGGAAGGGTTATGGGTTAGTCTGTTGTAGCAAGGGGATTAGGAGTGCATAGGAAACAGAGGAAGGTATAGGAAATATAGGGAAACCTGCGGTTGCCTGTAACTGCCTGCGGTTGCCTATGACTGCCTCAAAAATAGAAGCCGAAGCCTATGCGCAGCCCCACGCGTGAGCCTTTGTTGAAGTCGTTGAGCGACATGTCGTAGTACACCGAGGGCTCAAAGGTGAGGTAGCGGTTGAGGAAGAAGGCGTAGCCCAGCTCGGGCGTGAGGTACATGTTGTCGTCCTTGCGCCCGTGGTCGGCCTCATGCTCGAGGCGCACGCCGAGGTTGAGGTATAGGCCGTTCTGCTCAATATAGTAGCGTGTGCCCACGCCGACGCCGAACTTGTCTTGGTGCTTGCGGTGGTCGTAGTCGGCCAGGGCGAAGAGCATCCAGTCGTCGGCAATGAAGTGGCCCACCTTGGCTTCGGCTGCCACCTGCACCTTCTCGTTGATGCTGTAGCTCGCCTCAAGGCCTGAGAGTGAGACATTGAAATATGTGGTACCGCCTTCAAACTGTGCGCTGGCGGCGAGCGCGCTCATGGCCATGAGCAGGCTGAGGAAGAGTTTCTTCATAACGTCTTTGCTTGAAAGTGTATATGTCCGCAATGAGGATGGTGTATGTGTCCGCAATGAGGATTGGCTATGCTCTTACAAATTTATCCATACGCCTGCTGGCTGCAAGGGTGTAGGCTGTGTTTTTAGCTTTAATTAACTAAGCGGGACCACGCCAGCACCTCTGCCGGTGCTGACGCCGGCGTGCGTCAGCCCAGCTTGGGCTTGAGGTAACGGCCTGTGAGGCTGTCGCCACATGCTGCCACCTGCTCCGGCGTGCCTGCCGCCACGAGCTGCCCGCCGGCATCGCCGCCTTCGGGGCCGAGGTCGATGATGTGGTCGGCCATCTTGATGACGTCGAGATTGTGTTCTATGATGACTATGGTGTGCCCTCTGGCGATGAGCGCGTCGAATGAGGCGAGCAGCCGGCGTATGTCGTGGAAGTGGAGGCCTGTGGTGGGCTCGTCGAAGATGAAGAGCGTGGGCTCCTGCTTCTCCTGCCCGATGTAGTAGGCGAGCTTCACGCGCTGGTTCTCGCCGCCGGAGAGTGAGCTCGACGTCTGTCCGAGCTTCACGTAGCCCAGTCCCACGTCGGCCAGTGGCTGCAGGCGCCTGACGATGCGTTTCTCTCCTGCCTCGCCGAAGAAGGCTATGGCCTCGTCGACGGTGAGGGCGAGCACATCGCAGATGTTCTTGCCGCGGAAGCGCACTTCGAGGATGTCGCGCTTGAAGCGTTGCCCGTGGCACGACTCGCACTCCAGCACGAGGTCGGCCATGAACTGCATCTCGATGGTCACGGTGCCTTCGCCCTTGCACTCGTCGCAGCGGCCGCCGTCGGTATTGAAGGAGAAATGACTGGCCGTGAAGCCCATCTGCCGCGATAGTGGCTGCTCGGCAAAGAGGCGGCGTATCTCGTCGTAGGCACGCACGTAGATGACGGGGTTGGAGCGTGAGCTCTTGCCTATGGGGTTCTGGTCGACGAACTCGATGGCTTTGATGGCATCCAGGTCGCCGTCGACCGATGTGTGTTCGCCAGGGCGGTCGGCGGCCTGGTCGAGGCGTCGGAGCAGTGCGTTGGCCAGGATGTCGCGCACGAGGGTGCTCTTGCCTGAGCCCGAGACGCCTGTGACGCAGGTCATCACGTTGAGCGGGAAGCGCACATCTATGCCCTTGAGGTTGTTGGCACGGGCTCCGTGCACTTCGATGAAGCGGTTCCACGGGCGCCTCACTGTGGGCACGTCGAGGCGGTCGGTGCCGTCGAGGTAGGCCAGTGTGTGTGAGCGCAGCGCAGCCTGCTGCTCGGCTTCGTTGCGCTGGGCTGGCGGCACGTAGGTGCCTGCGAACATCACTTCGCCGCCGAGGCTGCCGGCATCGGGACCCATGTCGACGATGTAGTCGGCTGCGCGCATGATGTCCTCGTCGTGCTCCACGACGAGGACGGTGTTGCCCAGGTCGACGAGCTGGCGCAGGACGCGGATGAGGCGGTCGGTGTCGCGTGGATGCAGGCCTATGCTGGGCTCGTCGAGGATGTAGAGCGAGCCCACGAGCGACGATCCGAGCGACGTGGCCAGGTTGATGCGCTGGCTCTCGCCGCCGGAGAGTGTGTTGCTTGGGCGTCCCAGAGTGAGATAGCCCAGTCCGACGTCGGCGAGGAACTGCAGGCGCGACGTGATTTCCTCCAGCAGTCGCTTGGCCACCTGTGTCTCTTGCGCCGTGAGCTCGAGCGTGGCGAAGAAGCGTTGCAGCTCCGCTACGGGCATGGCTGTGAGGTCGGTGATGGCGCGCCCGCCCACCTTCACGTAGGTGGCTTCGCGGCGCAGACGGCCTCCGTGGCACGCGGGACACTCGGTCTTGCCTGTGTAGCGGGCAAGCAGCACGCGGTTCTGTATCTTGTAGCGTTGCGAGCGTATGTCGTCGAAGAAGGCGTCGATGCTGGGCACGTCGCGGCCATGCCATAGCACGGCGCGCTCGGCGGCGGTGAGCTCGCAGTAGGGCTTGAAGATGGGGAAGCTGATGCGCTCGGCGGCGCGGATGAAGGCCTGCCGCCACTGTCCCAGCTTCTCGCCGCGCCAGCACTGCACGCAGCCGTCGTAGACGCTGAGGGTGGTGTCGGGCACCACGAGGTGCGGGTCGATGCCTGTGACGTTGCCCCAGCCTTCGCACTGCGTGCATGCTCCCATTGGCGAGTTGAAGGCGAAGAGCTGGTCGGAGGGTTCCTCGAAGGTCATGCCGTCGGCCTCGAAGCGTGTGGAGAAGGTGTGCTCAATGCCTGAGGGCAGTATGCGCAGGAGCATCTCTCCCCCGCCCTCGTAGAAGGCGGTCTCGGCCGAGTCGGTGAGTCGCGACAGGGCATCGGCCTCATGGCTGACGGAGAGCCTGTCTATGAGCAGCAGCAGGCGCGGCATGTGCCCGTTCTCTGGTGTCCATTGTCCGTTGTCGATGCGCTCGAGGCAGTCGTCGATGCGCATCACCTCGCCGCCCACGTCGAGCCGCGCGAAGCCCTCCTGCCGGTAGGCCTCGAGCTGCTGGCGGAGCGTGCGGCCCTCGGCCACGCGCAGGGGGCACAGCACGAGGCAACGTGTGCCCTCGCCGTAGGTGTCGAGCGTGGCGAGGACGTCGTGCACGCCGTGCTTGCGCACTTCCTGTCCCGAGACGGGGCTGTAGGTGCGGCCTATGCGGGCATAGAGCATGCGCAGGTAGTCGTAGATCTCGGTGCTCGTGCCTACGGTGGACCGCGGGTTGCGGGCTATCACCTTCTGCTCGATGGCTATGGCCGGCGGTATGCCCTCGATGAAGTCGCAGTCGGGCTTGGCCATGCGGCCAAGGAACTGGCGGGCATAGCTGCTGAGGCTCTCCACATAGCGTCGCTGGCCTTCGGCATAGAGAGTGTCGAAGGCCAAGGAGCTCTTGCCCGAGCCGCTGAGCCCCGTGACCACTATGAGGCGGCGGCGCGGCAGCGTGAGGCTCACGTTCTTGAGGTTGTTGACGCGGGCTCCGCGTATGCTTATAGCATCGTTGCTCATAGGCGTACCTTGATGCTTACGCCCTTGCTCTCGCAGTGCAGGCGGTCGAGGGCTGTGACTACGTATGTCCACTGCTGGCGGCCGTCCTGGTATGGCAGTGGCATGTAGGTCTGGGCGGTGATGCCTACGATGTGCTCAGGGTCGTCCATGTTGATGGCCTCGCCCTTGGCGAAGCGGTACACCACATACTGGCGGGCACGGTCCATTTCGCTGCGTGCCCGCGGGGCTGTCCAGAAGAGCACGTAGCCGCCGCCGGTCCACACGGGGCGCACCTTGCGCACGCTGCCCGGCGGCGTGTGGTCGAGCCATGGCATGGCTGGTTGCAGGGCCGGCGTGCGGTGGTACACGTTGCGCAGCTGTGTGGCATAGCCGCCGCGGTCGTCGGCCACGGCACGGGCATACCACTGGCAGGAGCCGTGCACGCCTGGCAGCGAGCGTTGCAGCTGCATCTTGGCATCGAGCTGGTGGCGCGAGGCATCGCGGAGGTCGGCATGGGCCACGGTGCGGTCCACGTCCTGCCCTATGTAGAGCGGACGCCCGCCGGCATTGGCACTCCACCAGTGCAGGAGTGTGGTGTAGTCGGCGGTGCGATGGCCCATCTCCCAGTACACCTGCGGTATGTTGTAGTCCACCCATCCCTCGCGCACCCACAGCAGCACGTCGGCATAGAGGTCGTCGTAGTTCTGCAAGCCTGCCGTGGCCGAGCCCTGGGGCCATGAGCGCCGGTTGCGGTAGATGCCGAATGGCGAGACGCCGAACTTCACCCACGGCTTGGTCTTGCGGATGGTGGCATGCAGCTGACGGATGAAGGCGTTGACGTTGTCGCGCCGCCAGTCGCCACGGTCGCGGCCCTGGCCGAGGCGGGCGTAGGAGGCATCGTCGGGGATAGGCACTCCGGCGGCGGGATAGGGGTAGAAATAGTCGTCGATGTGCAGGCCGTCGACATCGTAGCGGCTCACGATGTCGGCTGCCACGGCGCAGATGAAGTCGCGGTTCTCGGCCAGCGCGGGGTCGAAGATGGTCAGACCGTCGTAGTCGAAACAGCGCTCGGGGTGCTGCACGGCATAGTGGGTAGCGGCCAGCTCGCGGGTGCCCTTGGTGCGGGCACGGTAGGGGTTGATCCATGCGTGCAGCTCCATGCCGCGGCTGTGGCACTGCTCCACCATCCACGCCAGCGGGTCCCAGTAGGGGTCGGGCGCGAGGCCCTGACGCCCCGTGAGATAGCGGCTCCATGGCTCAAGGCTGCTGGCATAGAGGGCGTCGCCCTCCACACGCACCTGGAAGAGTATGGCATTGATGCCGGCAGCGGCAAGCACGTCGAGCTCACGCGTCAGCTCGGCCTGCATGGCTTCGCGGCCTATGCCCTGCCACTGACCATTGACGGCCTGGATCCAGGCTCCGCGGAACTCGCGCTTGAGTGTCGTGGGGTACGGGTTGACTTTCACTTTGGCGGCCTCGGCATGGAGAGCTGCCAGCATGTACAGCAGGAGCAGCAGGAAACGGCGTTGCATGATGTGTGTGTGGTGGGTGATGATGCTTTTTTTGATGTCGGCACACTGGTGCGAATGCCCAAAGATAGTGCAAAAACACAGGCCGACAGCATGGCCGACGGTGAAAAAGGCTACTTTTGTGCCGTTGAGCCATCCTTAACACACTCCCTGACCATGCATAAGCTTCATCACACGGCAGCACTGCTGGTGCTCCTGACGGCGGCAGCCTGCGGCAGCGGCACCCGCCAGCAGGAGCAGCCTGTGGGCACGCCCGACTTTGTCACTACTGTGGCCGACAACGGCAATGCCGTGCTCCGCCAGGACGACTATGCCTACAGCGACACCGTGCGTGCCTACGGCAGCGTCTGCCACTACAGCATCACGCGCACGGCATCCGCGGCGGCACCCACCGTGGAGGACGACGAGGGCACTGTCTATGCCGACAACGTCTACACCATCGACATCACCACCGAGGGGCGCACGCTGCTGCACCGGCAGGTGACCAAGGCCGATGTTGCCGCCCTGCTGGGCAATGAGGTGCGCCGCCGCGGCATCATCGACGGCATGATGTGCGACAAGAGCGAGCCTGGCCTGACCTTCGCCATCAGCGTGTCGCTGCCGCAGACCGACATGTTCGAGCCGCTGCTCATGCGCGTGGGGCGCGACGGCAGCGTGACCTTCGAGCGCGACCAGCGCAGCGAGTGGGCACCGGCGCACGACTGACGCCGCACGCCGCGTGAACCAGCGGATGGCTCAAGGCACACTTGCACGCACCGGCAGGCACATCAGCTTGCCGGTGCGTGCATGCGTATCCGGCCGCACGGGCTGCCTCAGGAGGGCGCGGCGGCTCTGTGCGCGCGGCTCACTTCGCGCCCTCGTCGCCGTCGATGACGGCCCAGATGCCGGCGGCACAGATGGCACCGACAAAGGGACCGATGATGAACACCCACAGGTTGGTGAGTGCCGTGCCGCCCTGGAACACGGCGGGAGCGAGCGAGCGGGCGGGGTTGACGCTGGTGCCTGTGTAGCGTATGCAGACCAGATGCACGAGCACGAGGCTCAGGCCTATGGCCAGACCGGCGAAGTTGCCGGCACCGCGCTTGGCGTCGGTAGCACCGAGCACCACGAGCACGAACACGCAGGTGAACACCATCTCTGCCACGAGGCCGCCAGTGAGCGACACGCCCGCCTGGAGGTCGTTGGCACCTGTGCCGGCAAGGCCGTCCACATTGCCCGTGAGGAGCCACAGCAGCAGCGAGCCGAGGAAGGCTCCCGCCACCTGGAAGAGCATATACATACCGCAGTCCCTGCCCGACATGCGCTTGCTCAGGTAGCAGGCAAGGGTGATGGCGGGATTGATGTGGCAGCCGCTGACACCGCCGATGGTGTAGGCCATGGCCACCACGGCCAGACCGAAGGCCAGGGCGGTGCCTATCACCGTAGCAGGGTCGCCGATGTTGCAACCGAGGCTCACGGCAACACCGCAGCCCATGAGCACGAGCACCATGGTGCCCACCATTTCAGCAAGATACTTCTTCATAGTTCAGAAAAGGTTATGAGGGTGAAACAAATGTGACTGTCTATCTTCTATGCGTCACAAATATAGCCTTGTCTGACATCATGACAAACATTTAGGCGAAAATGTTGCAATATGTCAGACGCACAACATGCAGAAACGACGACACAAGATACGAGAGACAAAGAAAAATGAAAGAAAGTAACCAAAGAAAGAAAAAGAAAGAGAGAGGGATAGATATAGATATCTATAGTCTGCTTCTCAGGCTTGGTTGCATTTTGTCATTACCCTCACCGTGCCACGGCCTCAAGCACACGCACCCCACCTTCGCCCAAGGGCACGACAGTATAGGCGGCCTCGGCGGCAGGCACAAGGCATGAGTTGCCGGCAGTGAGCTCCACGGCGGCCTGCCCTGACAGCGACGCGCCAAGGGCGGCATCAACCTCCACCCTACAGCAGCCCGCCACACACGAGAGCACCACGAAGCTGTCGGCAGAGCGGCGGTCGCAGTGCAGCGGGCTGCGGGCACACAGCAACTGGACTTCGAAGCTCTCGCACGCCACAAGACCTGTACGCCCCTGCCGTGGAGCGTCATAGCAGACACGGTTGTCGGTATGCACGCTGAAGTCGATGGCCTCGCGCGCCTCCTCCACATGCAGCTGCCGAGGCTGGCCGTCGAGCCCCCTGCGGTGGTAGTCGAAGATGCGGTAGGTGACATCGGAGCTCTGCTGCACCTCGCACAGCAGGGTGCCGGCACAGATGGCGTGCACACGGCCGGCAGGGATGAAGAACACATCGCCGGCATGCACCGCATAGCGGGCCAGCGAATGCACGAAGGAGCCGTCGGCTATGCCCGCAGCGTAGGACGAGGCTGACAGCGGACGCTCGAAGCCCACCAGGACCGAAGCACCGGGACGTGCCTCCACGACATACCACATCTCGGTCTTGCCCATGCAGCCATGACGTTCCTGGGCCATACGGTCGCCGGGATGCACCTGGATGGAGAGGTCGCCCTCGGCATCGATGAACTTCACCAGCAGCGGCAGCTCACTGCCGTAACGCTCCGCCACACGGCGGCCCACAAGGGCTGCACCGTAGCGGGCAATGAGCGAGCTCAGAGGCTGACCGGCATGCACGCCCGTGGCTACGACCGAGTCGTTGGCCGGCAGGATGCTCACCTCCCAGCTCTCGCCCACAGGCTCATCGGTGTACGCCTGACCCTTGAGCACCGGCAGACGGTGCCCGCCCCAGACGGTGGAGTGAAGGTTGGCTTGGAACAGAAGGGGCATGGGAGAGGGAGGATGGGGTTAATGGGGTGGATGGGCAGGATGGGGTGGATGGGCAGGATGGGGTTAATGGGCAGGATGGGGTGGATGGGGTGAATGGGGCATCTTTGGGAAGTGGCGGCAGGTGTGCGGCAGGTGTGCGGCAGGTGTGCGGCAGGTGTGCGGAGGGCTACAACCTCAGCCGGCCGGCCATGCATCGTCCATCCACTCTCCAAGCATGGAGATAGCACAGAGGGTGCAGCGTGACGACCGCTGCCATAGCGCAGGCAAAATTACACCTTTCACACGGGAGGACGGCCTCAACAAGCTGGAAAAAGAACGGCAAAGGCACTAAAGGGTAGCTTTGCAGTGCGGATAAGACTCCACAACGCATACCTTTGCACCAGATAGACCAAGTGTGACACACAGCATGAAACCTCTGCGCCTGACTATAACCGCCGCCATAGCTGCCGCCGTGTGCATGGCCTCGTGCCGCCACGGGCAGGACACGCCTGCTGCAACCGTGCCGGCACTCGACACCGCGGCTCTCGTGATGGCCGTGCAGCAAACCTCACGCCTCTACACGGCTGAATACCGCGTGCACAAGATTGTGACGCATGCCGACATACGACGCCTGCACACCACCATTCTCGGTCGCAGCTACGACATGCCTCTCACGCTGGGCGACCGCAAGGTGGCCATACCCATCGACGTGACGCTGCGGGCCTACGTGGACTTCGCCTCGTTCTCGGCACGACAGATAGAGGTGTCGGCCGACGGCACCGTGCTGCACGTGCTGCTGCCTGAGCCGCAGGTGGAGGTGACGGCATCGCAGATAGACCATCGCGCGACACGCCAGTTCGTCGACCTGTTGCGCAGCGACTTCACCGACGCCGAGATGTCTGCCCTGGCCCGGCAGGGCGAGGAGGCCGTGATGCAGGCCGTGCCGCAGATGGGCATCATGGAGACGGCACGCCGCAGTGCCACAGCGACGCTCATACCGCTCTTCGCTGCCATGGGCTTCGACCAGGACCACGTGGTGCTCACCTTCACAGCAGCTCCGTCGGGTGCCCCCACCCGCTCGCCGTCGAGTGCCCTCGTTCCCACCTTCTCGCCTGGCAGCGAAGGCAGGTAGCAGCAGCACCCCGCAGCAGCACAACCGTCAGTCGCCGCTCACCATAAATTCCAATCCATCACATTCTCCCCATCCATCACATTCTCCCCATCCATCACATTCTCCCCATCCATCACATTCACCACATCCACCCCCATATTCACCTCTCCCATGCCTCATCGCTACCATCCTCGCCATACCGCCCTTGCCATCCTGGCTCTGCTCGCCGCCATCACCCTCACAGCCCTCTACATGCGCAGCTGCCGCGAGGAGCGAGAGCTGGCATCCATGAGCATCGTTGCCTCGACAGGCATCGACATCACACCTGCCGAGATACGCAGCATAGAGGCCATAGGCCAGTGGGAGTTCCTCGCCATAGCCTGCGAGGAGATGGTGGACACCATCCGCGAGCGCACCCTCCAGCGCGACGACCGCCTGGTGCGCATCTACACCGGCACGCTGCGCATAGGCCTCGACATGAGCGAGTGCGAGGAAGGGTGGCTGCTCGCCCACGGCGACACCGTCTCGGCCACGCTGCCGCGCCTGCGCCTGCTCTCCGAGCGTTTCATCGACGAGGCTCGCACACGTTCCTTCTATGAGTCGGGCACATGGGATGCCTCGGCACGCGAGGCCATGTATGCCAAGGCAGCACACCAGATGCGCCGGCGTGCCCTGACCACCGACAACATGCGTGCCGCCCGTGAGAATGCCCGTCAGCAGTTCACGGCCCTCTTCCGCACCTTCGGCTTCAGGCACGTGGAGCTGCGCTTCCGCTGAGGGCTACGTTCACAGCGGCAGACAGCCGTTCCAGTCATGCAGGCGTGCCGCGAGAGCGTGCATGTCGGACACCACGAGGTTGGCACCGGCCTCCCACAGTGCGCTGTCGGGCAGCGGTCCCGTGTTGACGGCTATGGTGTAGATGCCGGCAGCGCGCGCCGAGCGTATGCCCAAGGGAGCATTCTCCACCACGACGGCCTCGGCGGCCGCGACACCGGCCTTCTGCAGCCCCATGAGGTAAGGCTCAGGGTCGGGCTTGCCACGGGTGACATCGAAGGCCGTCACCATGAGCTCCCGTGTGAACTGGCCAGGGAAATGGCGGTTGAGGTTGTCGAGCAGCGAGAGCTGTCCGGAGCCGGTGACGATGACGCGCATCAGGCCACGTGCCTTCACGATGTCGAGCACGTCCTTCACACCATCCACCACGGGTGCCTCGCCCTGAGCGGCAAAGTAGGCATTGAACTCCTCGCTCTTGGCGGCATAGATGTCGCGCACCTCCAGCTCCGTGGCATCGCGGTGCCACGTGCGCTGCGCCAGCGCGTTGATGGTGCCGGCACCTGTGCGCCCCTCGTTCATATACACCTCCTCGGCCGTCATGCTCAGGCCATAGCGTTCCACGGCCCTGACCCACGCCACGGCATGCCCCGGCATGCTGTCGAAGAGCACACCGTCCATGTCGAAGAGAAAAGCGGCAGCCCCTCCCCTGCCCTCTTCCGTGAGGGAGTGGAGAGGCTGGCGCTGTGGGGCGTCCTGCCGCTGATTTATATCTGATAGTTGCATCTTAATGGTTTCTACAACAGTGTCAATATGCTTCAGCACTTCGTCTTGTGTAAGACGCACGGCATGGAAGCCATTGTCATTAAGGAATTGAGAGCGAATGCTGTCACTCACGAACTGCGCCGGCTCCGCTTGACAGGCACCTCCCTTTCATGTATTGTCCTATTTCTTGCAAAGGGGCTGCCACCCTCCCTTACTGGAGGGGCTGAGGGTTGGTCTTTCGCCTGATGGCCTCGGTCTCGGCCTCGTAGCCAGGCTTGCCGAGGAGTGCGAACATGTTCTTCTTGTAGGCTTCCACGCCGGGCTGGTTGAAGGCATTGACGCCGAGCAGCTGGCAGTGGATGGCACAGGCACGCTCGAAGAAGTAGATGAGCTGGCCGAGATGGTAGGCATCGAGGCGCGAGACGGCGATGCGCAGGTTGGGCACTCCGCCGTCCACGTGTGCCAGCTGCGTGCCGAGCTCGGCCATCTTGTTCACCTCGTCCACACGCTTGCCGGCAAGGAAGTTGAGGCCGTCGAGGTTCTCCTCGTCGGAGGGGAAGAGGAGCTCATGCTCGGGTGTCTCCACGCTGATGACAGTCTCGAAGATGGTGCGCTCGCCCTGCTGTATCCACTGCCCCATGCTGTGGAGGTCGGTGGTGAGGTCGACGCTGGCAGGGTATATGCCTTTGCCGTCCTTGCCCTCGCTCTCGCCGAAGAGCTGCTTCCACCATTCGGCCATGAAGTGCAGCTTGGGCTGATAGTTGGCCAGTATCTCTATCTTCTTGCCGCCGGTGTAGAGTGCATGGCGTGCGGCAGCATAGACGGCGGCGGGGTTCTCGGCGAAAGGCACGCCGACAGCTGTCTGTGCCTCCATGTCCTGTGCGCCGCGCACGAGCTGCTCGATGTCGTAGCCGGCCACGGCTATGGGCAGCAGGCCCACGGGTGTGAGCACGGAGAAGCGGCCGCCCACGTTGTCGGGGATGACGTAGCTCTTGTAGCCCTCCTTGTCGGCACAGGTGCGGGCGGCACCGCGGTGTGCGTCGGTGATGGCCACGATGACACGTCTGGCCACGTCCTTGCCGCGCTGCTCCTCGCACTGCTTCTTGAGCAGGCGGAAGGCGAGTGCCGTCTCCGTGGTGGTGCCGCTCTTGGAAATGTTGATGACGCCGAAGCGGCGGCCGCGCAGGTAGGCGGTGAGCTCGCTGAGGTAGTCCTCACCGATGTTGTTGCCGGCGAAGAGTATGGCAGGGTTGGAGCCGTCGCGCGAGAGCCACTCGAAGCTGTTGGCCAGGGCCTCGATGACGGCACGCGCACCGAGGTAGCTGCCGCCGATGCCGGCCACGACCACAGCGTCGCACTCCTTGCGCATCACGGCTGCCGTCTGCTTGATGTCGGCCAGGAAGGCCGGTGTGATGCCCGAGGGCAGATGCAGCCAGCCGAGGAAGTCGTTGCCTGGGCATGTGCCAGCCTCAAGAGCCTGTTGTGCGGCAGCCACGCGAGCGGCATAGCTGTCAATGATGTCGGCGCTCACAGCGGGAGCGGCCTTGGAGATGTCTAACTTTAGCATAGTTGTCGTTGTGATGATGAATGGTTGTTTGCGGCGGCAAAAGTAATGCATCTTGGCGAGAAACGTGCGCCGCACCATGCCTAAACCATGAGCCACGTGTCTTGCACAAGACAGAGAGCCATGTGCCTCAGATATGGCAGAGAGCCGAACCCTGACCAGGTCCGGCTCTCCGTGTCGGGCGGGGTGAGCACGTCGTGCGTGCCGCCCCGCGTGTTGCGTGTTGTGGCAGGCAAGCTCACTCCTCGCCCCAGATGCCCCAGTCGCCGTCGCCGCCTACCAGTGCGTCGCTGATGTCGGCTTTCTCGGTGCTGAGGGAGAGGGCTATGATAGCCTGCATCTGAACGTTCTCGATGGTGAGTTCGGGAGCAAGATATGTCTTTTTCATATTATGTATATAGATGTCTGTGTTAGTAATCCTGATGCTTGCTTATTTCACTACGACCTTCATGCCACGCACGATGTTGACACCGCGATGCAGACGGCTCACGCGCTGTCCGGCGAGGTTGAAGACGGGACTCTGTCCTGCGGCCTCGGCGGTGCGCACCGTGGCAACGGCCGTCGTGAGGCTGCCGATGGTGTAGGCCTTGACATCGCTGTCGCCAGCGGGGATGTATGCACGGAAGGCAAGCACGTTGGGCTGAGCCACCTCGGTGTCGACGGTGTAGAAGGCCACCGTGCCATCATGGTTCTGAAGCACGTAGCTGCCATCGGGGGCTGCGATGGGGCCTGTGGTGCCCACGAGCGCACCTGCGTCGATGCTCTCGACATCGTCGGCGATGCTGAAGGTGTAGGTGCCGGCCTCGGCGGCGAGCAGCACGGGCGTGCCGGCAGGTATGGTGCCCTCCACGGCAGTGAGCTCGATGGTGGTGCCGTTGACAGTGCCAGTGTAGGCAGCCACGCCGGAAGGAACGGTGAGTGCCACGGGAGCATAGAGGGTGGCATAGCCGGCAGCACTGACGGTGACAGGCAGGTCGGTTACTTCCTCAACGGTGAAGCGGGCATTGTCGCAGACGGAGCTCAGACGGTCTGTATTGCCACTGGTCCAGGCGATGAGGTAACCGTTGCCGCCATAGTAGAAAGTGTAGGTTCCGTTGCCGCCGTTTTCGATGGTGAAGGTGGCTGCACCGGTCAAGGTGCATTGTGCGCCCGCATTCGTGGAGAGATAGTAGCCCTGGTCGTAGCTGACAATCTTGTTGTCGGCAGTGACGTAGTAGACACCTGCGTTGGCGGCATCGGCCACGAGGGGAGCCTTGCCTGAGGCTGCCGTGCCCACATAGGAGTAGCCGCTGACGGCGGTGTTCTTCAGGCGGATGAACTTGCCGTTGAGGCTGACGATGGTGCAGGCTGCGATGGCTTCCGTCAGGGTCGCGGCGGCCTCTTCGAGAGCTGCCTGTGTGGCGTCGGCATCGGCGTAGGTGGTCTGTGCTGCTGCCAGAGCCTCGTCGAAGCTATCGCCCTTGGCATACTGGCCGACCTCGGTGCCGAAGTCGATGGCCTCGGCAGATGTTATCAGTGCACTGAGAGCCTCGAAGTAGGGTGTGCGGTCGGCGAAGGTGGCCAACACAGCTGCCAGAGCCTCGTCGGAGAGTGAGCCGGCCTCGGTGAAGACATACTGGTTGCCATCGTCGGATGTGCCATAGCTGTTGATAACCACGCCCGTGGTCTGGCCGCTGCCGGAGTTCACCACGTTGGTGCCATACTTGAGCCATGAGGCGGGCTTGCCAGAAGCCTCAATGGTCAGGACAGCGTCGGTGGGATAGGTGCTCAGCGTTCCGTCGGCCTGGACGAACATTGCGTCGCTGACGCTGTAGAGGTAGTAGTTGTCGTCGTAGGTGATGACTGCAAACTCCTTGGCTTCTACGCCGAGTGACTCCTTGACGGTGTTGGCCAGACGAGTGGTATTGTTGTCACTATAGGTGCTGAGGTAGCCGCGCTTGCAGTAGATCTGATAGGTCGCGTTGTTGCTGAAGGCTACGGGGTAAAGGATACCGTCAGCCACGGTGCGGACGACATTGATGGTGCAGTCCTCCGAGCCGATGGTGCCTTCGGTGGCGTAGGCGAAGAAGGTGTTGCTTGTCAGCGAGGCAGGCACAGCGACATCGCTGTTCTCCTCCTGCACTACTGTTGCAGTGGCGAGGACGGTCTCGCGGCTGGTGTCATCACTGTCGTAGAGGTTGTAGGTCACGTTGACAGGCACGAAGGTGGGCTCCATGGTCACTGTCAGGGTCTTCATCGCGAGCCATCTTTGAGTTGTATTGCTGGCTGCTGCTGCAACTATCGAGATGTCCGTGGAATTATCATTCAAGCCACTGACAGACAATGTCTGAAGCGTAGTGCTGTTGATTGTCTTAGAAGTAGCATCAGAGGCCGTAAGAACATACGAATTAGGATTGTACGCCGACCATATCTGGGCTGTCAGTTCGTAACCTTGGATAACATAACCCTCAGGAGCCTTCAAGGTCATTGTGTAAGAAGTCTCTTCTGCGCTTGAATGGACAACAAGAGCCCAGTTACCTGACTTGTCGAGAGTAACGTTGCTGCCGTTCAAAGAGATGGTGAAACCGGCCATTCCAGTGTTTGTGCCTGCTGTCCATACCATGTTGCCTGCAGAACGCGTTCCAAAATAGTCATAGAAGGTACCCGCTGTCTGGTTAAACATCGTGTAGGTCTCTGCTTTTACCCCCCCCACTGTTACCATGAGGGTGCAGAAAAGGAGTAAGAGTTTCTTCATAGGGAAGGAAGGATAGGTGTAATTATAAAGTTAGTAACTATTATCTATGCGTATTGCCTGGGGCATGTGTATGTGTTGCGGCTTAATTGCAGGCGCAAAAGTATTAGGTTGAACACGCACAGCCTAATGTCTGCGTCAACGTTTTTGTGCTCCGCCCTTTTTCTTGATAATAGTCAAGTCAACTCCCTACGACAGTCCCTCTATCTGCCCGTTGACGAGGTCGATGCGCTCGGCCTGTGGCGAGCGTGGCAACCCTGGCATGCGCATGATGTCGCCGGCAATGAGTACGATGAATTCCGCTCCGGCGTTGATGACCACGTCGCGTATGGTGATGCTGAAGGCTGTGGGCACGCCGTAGCGCTTGGCGTCGTCGCTGAAGGAGAACTGTGTCTTGGCTATGCATACGGGCAGATGTCCGAGCCCCATAGCGCGCACCTTGCCGCACATGGTGGCAGCCGTCTTGGTGAACACCACGCCTGTGGCTCCGTATATGCGCTGTGCCACGGCGCGTGCCTTCTCCTCGATGCTGTCGGTGTCGGCGTAGGTGAGGCGCAGCGGTGCCGATGGCTGCCGCTCTATGGTGTCGGCCACGAGCTGTGCCAGCTCGGCGGCTCCGCGTCCGCCCTCGTTGAAGGCGTTGTTCACGGCGAAGCCCACGCCCATCTGGCGGCAGTGGCTTCGGCACAGCTCTATCTCCTCGTCGGTGTCGGCAGCAAAGCGGTTGAAGCTTACCACCACGGTCTGCCCGAAAGCCTGCAGGTTGGCTATGTGGCGGTCCAGGTTGGCAAAGCCGCGCTGCAGGCCCTCGGCATGGGGCTGGCGTATGGCGTCGAGGTCTACCCCGCCGTGCATCTTGAGTCCTTGTGTGGTGGCCACGAGCACCGTCAGTGCGGGCTGCAGGCCGCTCTTGCGGCACTTGATGTTGAAGAACTTCTCTGCCCCGAGGTCGGCACCGAAGCCAGCCTCCGTGACCACATAGTCGCCGTAGGTGAGAGCCAGACGCGTGGCCATGACGGAGTTGCAGCCGTGGGCTATGTTGGCGAAGGGGCCGCCGTGCACGAAGGCCGGCGTGTGCTCCGTGGTCTGCACCAGGTTGGGGTTGAGGGCTTCACGGAGGAGCACGCACACGGCACCGGCCACACCGAGGTCGCGCACGGTGAATGGCCGTCCGTCGACGGTGATGCCCAGCACGATGTTCTCCACGCGGCGTCGCAGGTCGGCCTCGCCGGTGGCCAGGCAGAGTATGGCCATGAGCTCGGATGCCGGCGTGATGTCGAAGCCGCTCTCCTGTGTCAGGCCGTTGCTCCTGGCTCCGAGGCCCGTCACTATGGTGCGCAGCGTGCGGTCGTTCACGTCGAGCACACGCCGCCACCACACCTCTCGCAGTGCGAAGCCTTCGTCGCGGTGCTGGTACTGGTAGTTGTCTAACAGTGCGGCTATCATGTTGTGGGCCGAGGTCACGGCATGGAAGTCGCCCGTGAAGTGGAGGTTAATCTTGTCCATGGGCAGCACCTGCGCATAGCCGCCTCCTGCCGCGCCGCCCTTCATGCCGAAGCACGGACCGAGCGATGGCTCGCGCAGTGCCACCACGGCACGCTTGCCTATATGCTGCAAGCCGAGGGCGAGGCCTATGCTCACGGTGGTCTTGCCGATGCCGGCCTTGGTGGGGGTGATGGCAGTCACGAGTATGAGCTTGTGGCGGCGTATGCGCTCGTCGTCGGCCAGCGCGTAGGGCACCTTGGCCACATGGCGGCCGTAGGGCTCGAGCATGTCGGTGGGTATGCCTGCGGCGGCAGCCACGTCGGCAATGGGAAGCAGCGGCGTCGCGCGTGCTATCTCGATGTCGGTCTTCATGGAAAAGAGGAAGGGGTGAGAGAGTGTGTGTGAAGAGAGGCGTGAGGAGCAGAGCTGACGTGGGTCGCTCAGCGGAAGCTGTCCGTGAGAAGCTTAATCTCTATGGTGGGTGCTATGCGCTCGTACAATATATTATATACGGCATCGAGGATGGGCATGTTCACGTGCATGTGGCGGTTGATTTCCTTCATGCACTTGCATCCGAAGTAGCCCTCGGCTATCATCTCCATCTCTATCTGTGCGCTCTTGACGGAATAGCCTTGCCCTATCATGTTGCCGAAGACGCGGTTGCGTGAGAACTGCGAGTAGCCTGTCACTATGAGGTCGCCCATGTAGGCGCTGTCGAAGATGGAGCGCTGTATGGGGTGCACGGCCGTGAGGAAGCGGTTCATCTCCTGCACGGCGTTGCTCATGAGCACAGCCTGGAAGTTGTCGCCATACTTGAGGCCGTGGCAGATGCCGGCGGCTATGGCGTAGACATTCTTGAGCACCGAGGCATACTCTATGCCGATGACGTCGTTGCTGGTCTTGGTCTTGACATACGACGAGGCCAGCATGTCGGCCAGCAGGAGGGCCTTGGCCTGGTCGGAGCAGCCCACGGTGAGGTAGGTGAGCCGCCCGAGGGCCACCTCCTCGGCATGTGAGGGTCCGGCTATGACGGCCAGCATGTCGTCGGGCACGTTGTACACCTGATGGAAGAACTCGGAGCAGACGAGGTTCTCGTCGGGCACTATGCCTTTGATGGCTGTCACGTTGTACTTGTCGCGCAGGCGCACCTTGAGGCGTTTGAGGTGTCCTTTCAGGTAGGGCGATGGCGTCACCCAGATGAGGGTGTCGCTGTGCTCTATCACCTCGTTGATGTCGGAGGAGAAGTGTATGCGCTCCACGTCGAAGTGCACCTGCGTGAGGTAGGCGGGGTTGTGGCCCAGGCGCCGGAACTCCTCGATGCGGTCGTCGCGCCGCATGTACCACCATATCTCGCTGGTCTGCTCGAGCATCATCTTGGCGATGGCCGTGGCCCAGCTACCGCCGCCCATGACGGCTATGGTGCCAAGGGCGAAGGGTGCAGGCTCGCCGCTGGGTTGAGCGGCGTTGCTGAATGCCGATTTGAAGCTGAAACCTATCATGTGTGAATGGCAGTATTACGGTATAACGATATAACGGTATTACGGTATAACGCCGCCCGCTATTCCGCCGCTGCCTTTAGCTTTTCGATGATGCTCTCAAGCTGCTGCACGGAGGGCTTCTCCACGCCTGTGAGCTTGTGCTTCTTTATCACGTCGCCCATCTGCTGCTGCAGTGCCTGCGGCTTGGCTGTGCGCAGGTCGGCAATGAGGTTGTAGCCGGCTTTCCAGAGCAGGGCCACCTGGTCGTCGGTGAAGCCCAGGGCGGTGAAGGCTTCCACCTTGTCGCGCGGCATGCGTTTCTCGGGCTTCATCTGCGGGAAGAGCATAATCTCGCCAATGGCGAACTTGCCTGTCATGAGCATGGTCAGGCGGTCTATGCCTATGCCTATGCCCGACGTGGGCGGCATGCCATACTGCAGGGCGCGCAGGAAGTCGTGGTCGATGATCATGGCCTCGTCGTCGCCCTTGGCGGCCAGGCGCATCTGCTCCTTGAAGCGTTCCTCCTGGTCGACGGGGTCGTTGAGCTCGGAGTAGGCGTTGGCCAGTTCCTTGCCGTTGACCATGAGCTCGAAGCGCTCTGTCAGGCCTGGCTTGGTGCGGTGCATCTTGGTCAGGGGCGACATCTCGACGGGGTAGTCGGTGATGAAGGTGGGCTGTATGAAGGTGCCCTCGCAGAACTCGCCGAAGAGCTCGTCGATGAGCTTGCCCTTGCCCATGGTCTCATCCACATCCATGCCTTTCTCACGGCAGAAGGCGCGCAGCTCGTCCTCGCTCTTGCCCTCGCAGTCGAAACCTGTCTGCTCGCGTATGGCATCGAGGATGGGCAGGCGGCGGTAGGGGGCACGGAAGCTGATGACGCGGCCGTCGATGTCCACCTCGGGCTTGCCGTTGACGGCTGTGCATATCTCCTCGAGCATGTGCTCCGTGAAGCTCATCATCCAGTTGTAGTCCTTGTAGCTGACATAGAGCTCCATGCAGGTGAACTCGGGGTTGTGGGTCTTGTCCATGCCCTCGTTGCGGAAGTTCTTGCCCATCTCATATACGCCCTCGAAGCCGCCCACGATGAGGCGCTTGAGATAGAGTTCGGTGGCGATGCGCATGTACATGTCCTGGTCGAGGGCATTGAAGTGGGTGATGAACGGGCGTGCCGATGCTCCGCCGGCGATGTTCTGAAGGATGGGTGTCTCCACCTCGGTGTAGCCGGCCTCGTCGAGGATGCGGCGCATGGTGCGCACTATGGTGGCACGCTTCTCGAAGGTCTCCTTGACGCCGGCGTTGACCACGAGGTCCACGTAGCGCTGGCGGTAGCGCAGCTCGGGGTCGTCGAAGGAGTCGTAGACCTGCCCGTCCTTCTCCTTCACTATAGGCAGCGGCTTGAGGCTCTTGGAGAGCAGCGTGAGTGTCTCGGCATGAACGGAGATCTCGCCCGTCTGGGTGCGGAACACGTAGCCTCGCACTCCCACGAAGTCGCCCAGGTCGAGCAGCTTCTTGAACTGGGCATAGGTGAGCGTGGAGCCGGCAGCAGGGGCGTCCAGGGCATCGCGCGTGACATAGACCTGAATGCGGCCCTTGGAGTCTTGCAGCTCGAAGAAGGCGGCCTTGCCCATGACGCGCTGGCTCATGATGCGGCCGGCGATGCTCACGCGGCGCGGCTCCATGCCTTCGGCCGTGTCGGCGAAGGCGGCGCGTATGTCGGTGGAGAAGGCGTCGGTGGTGTACTCGGCAGCGGGATAAGGCTCTATGCCTTGCTCGCGCAGGGCATTCATATTCTGGCGGCGGACAAGTTCCTGTTCGCTCAGTTGCAGCTGTTCGAAGATGGTCATTGTGGGAGCATAAAGCGGTTTAAGCTTTGCAAAAGTAGGGCAAAATGAGCGTCGTGGCAAGGGATTATGGGCAAAAGGTGGCATTCACATCCCTTTGATATTCTTTAACGCCAAACTACATGCAGGGAATTTGGCCGTTACGGCGAAATAGCCGACCTTTGCCAGACATAAGAAGACAACGGCACACACACTGACATGAAACAGCATCCGTCGATATGCAGGCTCATCACCGGCCTGCTGGTCATAACAGCATCCATAGCCTCACGCGCCGGCGACGTGCTCTCGCTCGACAGCTGCCGCGCGCTGGCCCTGGCCAACAACAAGGCTCTGCACATGAGCCGCCTGCACGCCGAGGCTGCCCACTGGCAGCACAAGAGCGTGATGACATCCTACCTGCCCAAAATCTCCGCCATAGGCACCTACCAGCACACCACCCGCGAGGTGTCGCTCCTGAGCAAGGAGCAGAAGCAGAGACTCTCCGGCATGGGCACCACCATGGCCGGAGCCGCGGCACAGGGCTTTCAGCAGGGAGCTGCCTCCATGCAGCAGCAGATAGCCGGCCTGCCCGAGAGCCCTCAGTTCCAGGCTCTCATGCAAGACCCTCAGATACAAGCCATTGTGCAGCAGAGCCCCACCCTGCAGGGTCTGCTCAATAACCCTGCAGTGTTGCAGCAATTAGCCAGCACCTACATGACACAGGTGGGTGCATCCCTCAACACGCTGCTCGGCAGCATGGCACAGATGGTGGACGGCGTAGGGCAGAGCATCGTGGACGCCTTCCACACCGACACGCGCAACATCGCCGGTGCCGCCGTGCTGCTGACGCAGCCCATATACATGGGCGGCAAGATACGTGCCTACGACCGCATCACACGCCTGGCCGAGGAGGCCGCCGCCGAGCAGCACTCCATAGAGGAGCAGGACCTGCTGGTGAGCGTCGACGAGGCCTACTGGCGCATCGTCTCGCTGCAAGCCAAGAAACAGCTCGCACAGAGCTTCCTCGAGACTGTGCAGAAGCTCGACGCCGACGTGCAGCGCATCATCGGCGAGGGCATGGCCACCAAGGCCGACGGTCTCTCCGTCAAGGTCAAGGTGAACGAGGCCGAGGTGGCCGTGATACAGGTGGACAACGGGCTGACGCTCTCGCGCATGGCCCTGGCACAGCTCTGCGGCCTGCCCCTCGACGCCGACTTCGAGATTGCCGACCCGCTGGCCGACGACGTGGCCCTGCAGAGCGACCCCGCCACCGACGGATGGGAGGCACGGCGACCCGAGCTGCGAGCCCTCGACATCGCCGCACAGGTGAGTCAGCAGCAGGTGCGCGTGGCACGCTCCGAGTTCATGCCCAACGTGGCTCTCACCGCCGGCTACCTCGTCACCAACCCCAACCTCTACGACGGCTTCCGGCGACGCTTCGGCGGCATGTGGAACATCGGCGTCAGCGTCAAGGTGCCCATCCTCACCTGGGGCGACCGCGTCTACAAGGTGCGCCAGGCCAAGGCCGAGGCAGCCATCGCCGCCGACCGTCTCGACGAGGCCCGCGAGAAGATAAGCCTCCAGGTGAGCCAGTGCCGCCAGCGCGTGCAGGAGGCGCACCAACGCTATGCCGCCGCCGCACGCAGCCAGAGCCATGCCGACGAGAACCTGCGCATTGCCAACCTGGGCATGCGCGAGGGAGTGATACCCGTCAGCGACGTGCTCGCCGCACAGACAGCATGGCTCTCAGCACACTCCACCCTCGTGGAGGCATCCATCGACGTGCGCCTCGCCGCACTCCATCTGCAACGCGCCACGGGGACGCTGGCCAACTGAGAGGGCACACCACTCCATAGTTGCATATAGTTCCTATAGTTCCTATAATTCCTATTAAAGAACTCCTATAAAAACCCTATAACCCCTAAGCATAATGGCAAAGCGAACAAGACTAAACAACCTGCTCATCATAGCACTCGTGCTCGTGAGCGTGATGGTGGCAGTAATCCTGGTGGGCATATTCCTGCCCAAGCCCAAGGAGGTGCTGCAGGGACAGGCCGAGACGTCGGACTACAGAGTGTCGAGCAAGGTGCCCAGCCGCGTCAAGGAACTGCGTGTGCACACCGGCGACCGCGTGCATGCCGGCGACACCCTGGCCATCATGGACTCGCCCGAGGTGGCAGCCAAGATGCAGCAGGCCGAGGCTGCCGAGGCTGCCGCCATGGCCGTGTCGAGCAAGGCACAGGCCGGCGCACGGCCACAGGAAGTGCAGGCCGCCTTCGAGCTGTGGCAGAAGGCACAGGCCGGCCTCGAAGTGGCCGAGAAGACCTACGCACGCGTCTCGCGCCTCTTCGACGAGGGCGTCATACCCGCACAGAAGCGCGACGAGGCCGAGGCACAGCTCAAAGCCATGCGCGCCACCGAGGCCGCCGCACGCAGCCAGTATGAGATGGCACGCGAGGGCGCACGCCGCGAGGACAAGGAGGCTGCCGCCGCACAGGTGGCACGCGCACGCGGAGCCGTCAGCGAGGTGGAAGGCTACATGCGCGAGACCGTGCTCACCGCCACGGCCGACGGCACCGTGACCGAGATATTCCCCGAGGTGGGAGAGCTCGTGGGCACTGGCGCACCCATCATGAACATAGCACGCACGGACGACGTGCGCTTCATCTTCAACGTGCGCGAGGACTACCTGCCCACACTGCGCCGCGATGCCGAGGTAGACGCCTACATTCCGGCCCTTGACCGCCACCTGCGACTGCGCGTGACAAGCATCAACGTCATGGGCAGCTATGCCGCATGGCGCGCCACCAAGGCACTCGACAGCTACGACCTCAAGACCTTCGAGGTCACGGCACGCGCCATCGACACTGCCGACACCGACGACGTGCTGGCCGGCATGACCGTAGTCATAGAGTAACACCCACTCCCCCACTTCACTGACATGCTGAAAGCCATCTGGCACATAACACGGCGTGAGCTGCGCACATTCTCCAAGCGGCCCATCTTCCTCGTCATCATGATAGTGGCGCCGCTGGGCTTCCTGTGGATGTTCACCAGCCTGATGCAGGCAGGTCTCCCTACCAAGCTGCCGGCAGCACTCGTCGACGAGGACAACACCCACGTCACACGCCAGCTCACACGCATACTCGGCACCATGGAGGAGACACGCTTCGAGCTGCAAGCCATGAGCTTCACCGAGGCACGTCAGGCCATGCAGCGAGGCCAGGTCTACGCCATATTCCACATACCACGCGGCACCACCGAGGCTGCCCTGACACAGCGGCAGCCAACAGTGGCCTTCTACACCAACGACACCTACTTCATCGCCGCCTCGCTCCTGATGAAGGACATGCGCAAGATGGCCGAGATGGCCGGACTGGCCATCACACGCGAGACCATGCGAGCCCGAGGCTACACCGACGACCAGATCATGGGTGCCATACAGCCCATCACGGTGGAGAGCCACCCCCTGGGCAACCCGCACCTGAACTACTCCGTGGTGCTGAGCAACCTCATCGTGCCCGGACTACTCATGCTCGTCATCATGCTCACCACGAGCTACTCACTCGGCAACGAGTGGAAGCGCGGGCAACAGCGCAAACTCTACAACATGGCCGGCCGGCGCACGTGGGTGGCCATCGTGGGCAAGCTGCTGCCGCAGACACAGCTCTACTGCCTCATCATCTGGCTCATCGACCTCGTGTTCTACTCCTACCTGCAGTTCCCATGCGCATGCGGCATACCGCGAATGATGCTCTGGGGAGCACTCGCCGTGATGGCATCGCAGGGCTTCGGGCTGATACTCTACCAGTGCTTCCCCGGACACATGCGCATGGCCATGTCGGCATGCTCACTGCTCGGCGTGATGCAGTTCTCACTGGCAGGCTTCTCCTTCCCAGTCACAGCCATGGACGTGCCCTTCCAGTGGATAGCCAACATATTCCCTCTGCACCACTACTTCCTCATATACGTCAACCAGGCACTCAACGGCTACTCCATAGCCTACGCCTGGCCACACGTGGTGGCGCTCGCGGCATTCATCGTGGCACCCCTGCTGCTCACACACCGCCTGCGCGACGCCTTCCTCCATACAGAATACAGCGCATGAAGAAGCCATCATTCCCCATACTCCACGTCTGGTGGGACGAGCTGTGCGACATCGTCAAGGACGAGGGCATACTCATCTTCATCATACTCCTGCCCATAGCCTACCCGCTGCTCTACGCCATGATCTACAACACGGAGACGCAGCGCGAACTGCCCGTGTGCGTGGTCGACGAATGCCACAGCCAGCGCACACGCGACATGCTGCGCCGCATCGACGCCACACCCGAGGTGTGCATAGCCGCACACTGCGCCACCATGGGCGAGGCACGCGAGCTGCTGCGCCGGCGCCAGGCCTTCGGCATCATCGAGGTGCCACGCGACTTCGACCTGCGCCTCGCACGCGGACAGCAGGCCACCCTCGGCATCTACTCCGACCTCACCTCCATGCTCTACTACAAGGTGCTCTACCTCGGCGTCATCAACGTGGTGCAGGAACTCAACCGCAACATCAAGGTCAGCGAGCGCAGCCAGCGGCCATCCACGGCACACGAGGAAGAGCTCGCACGCTGGCCCATACGCTTCAGCGAGGTGCACCTCTACAACCCGCAGGGCGGCTTCGCAGCATTCCTCATCCCGCCCGTGCTGATGCTCATACTCCAGCAGGCACTGTGTCTCGGCGTGGGCATGAGCATGGGACGCTCGCGAGAGCGCTTCCGCGGCCTCGTCATACCACCCACGCGCCACTACAAGAACACACTGGCCATAGTGCTCGGCAAGGGTCTCGTGCACTTCCTCCTCTTCATGCTCATGGCCTTCTACATGGCCGTGTGCGTCACACGCTGGTTCGGACTGCCGCAGCTGGCCCACACTGCGACTCTCCTGGGCTTCTTCGTGCCCTACCTGCTGGCATGCGTCTACATGGCCATATTCTACTCCAGCTTCATCTACCGGCGCGAGGACTGCATACTGCTCTTCGTGTTCATGTCCATTCCGCTGCTGTTCCTCTCCGGAGTGTCGTGGCCAGGAGCCGCCGTGCCACCCTTCTGGCACTATGTGGCAATGGTGTTCCCCTCCACCTGGGGGCTCAACGCCTACGTGCGCATATCCACCATGGGAGCATCACTCGGCGACATGCGCACCGAGCTCTTCGCACTGTGGCTCCTCGCTGCCATCTACTTCCTGCTCTCATGCCTCATGTACATGCGCGAGATACGCCGCGCCGTAGGCCGCACGATACTGGAGTGAGAGAACAAGAAAAGGCCCCACTCCCGCAGGAGAAGGGCCAGAATGAGAGGCTGAAGCGGCTCTCTCAATACTCATTCGAAGAAGTCGCCGGCACCATATAGCTGGTCGAGGGGCACTTCGTTGGGCTGCCACGTACGCACCTTGATGAGAGGTGCATCATGGTCGGTCATGTCGACGATGAGGAAGAGGTAGCCCTTGTCGGCATAGCGCGATGAGTTGTACTCCTGGGCGATGTTGATGGCGAAGCACTCGCGGCCGCTGATCTTGTTGAGGAACTGCACCTCGTTGTGGGAGAAGCCAATGTTGATGAATTCGTTGGAGGCAAACGCGCGGCGCAGATTGCGCAGATACTCGTCCTTGGTGTAGCGGTTGTAGGTTATGCGCTGCTGACCGGCCAGCGACACACGCAGGGCATCGGTGGAGGCATTGTTGCCGGCAGGAGCCAGATTGCCCACGATGATGCGGGCGTCGTCGGCAAACACGTTTTCAATATAGGGCATATCCTTGAGGCAGTAGGCTGTCTTGTACTTCTCCATGAACTCCATAATATACTCGCGCACCTCGTCGGTCCAGGCTGACCCCTGACGACATAGGATGTCGTTTTCCGCCACCTGTCCCAGGCCGAAGCACACGGCATCTATCTTGCCTTCGGCATTGAAGGTGAACACCACATCCTCCACGAAGGTGGTCTTGGTGCCTCGCTTGAAGGAGAACGACATCTGCATGCCGCGGGCCACGATGGTGCCCTTCGCGCTGCGGAAATAGTGTATCTCGGGCTCGCCAAGCACACGGCCCGAGCCGTAGGAGATGAGGTCGCTGTAGGCTTTCAGGCCTCTGTAGGTGAAGTGACCCGTCACGGCGGTATACTGGCGCGAGCGTATGGCACTTATCACCTCCCTCATCACGCGCTCACAGGCCTCGGTGTTGGCTGCCAGCTGCGACATGCTGGGCTGAAGGTGTATGCCCGGACGGTTAACGTCGGGAGCACCAGGACCACCTGGAGCATCAGGCCCACCTGGAACAGCCAGACCACCTGGAGCAGCCTGTCCGCCAGGCCCGCCGGGAGCTCCTTGCTGCCACGGTGCCGGCGGCGGTGTCTGCATGCTATTGCTGCCGTTGGCATTGTGGCCGTTCTGATAGCCTTGAATGCGCTGGGCCACAGGGTCGCCCGTGGCAGCAGGCCCCGTGGCAGCCTTGACGGTGAAGGCGGCGGAGCGCAGCGGGCGCATGGGCACAGCCTCGAGCACGCTCCGCATCTCGGGGTCGGGGTTGGCCTGCGAGCGGTTCACGTAGTCGATGTTGATGTGGTAGTATTCAGGGCTATAGCCGTCGGCCATCTCCATATATCCGTGTCCGTCCTTGGCACGTCCCTCGCTGACCGAGGAGTTGCCGTCGTTGTAGGTGAAGGCGAGGCTTGACACAGGCTGCCCCTGATAGGTCACGCCGAGGTCCACATCCGTGCCCTCGCACCGCTCCACGAAGAACGCCACGTCGCTCATCACACGCTCCATCTGCATGGGCAGGTAGTTGATGAGCACGTTGCCGCGGCTGTCCCTGACGTTGGCCGGATGCTGCACAGTCATCACCAGCGAGTAGGCCCAGTAGTAATAGTAGAGCCCGTAATAGAGGTCGCGCATGGCTATGGCCTCCTCGGCCTGCTGCAGCATGTCGAGTGCCCGGTCCACACGGGCCTGGTATATCTTGTCCAGCTCGGTGCGGAGCATGTAGCGGCGCACCTCGCAGTCGCCGGGCTTGTCGCGCACCGTCCATGTCTCCACTTTGGTGAGTTTGCCGTAGGTGAAGGTGTTCAGGCAGTGCTGGGCGTGCACCACGTCGGTGACGTCGTTGCCCTGCTGCGTGTGGGTTATGGTCTGGTGATAGTCGCTCTGCACATAGGTGGCTATCTGACTCATCAGGTCGGACAGGGCACGCTGCGACGCCTCGTCGATGGTGGCACCATGGCCTATGCCATAATAGTAGTTGCCCGAGTTGGTGATGGTGCTCCAGTCTTCGGCGTGGAGAGTCGTGCCTGCGGCCACGAGCAGCAAGGCCATAAGCAGGCGCATTGGTGTGTGTAGATGCATATAGGGAAAAGATTAGCGGGTTATAGGAACTATAGGTACTATAGGTACTATAGGAACTATAGGAACTATTGCAGTCAGCCAGCCTGCATGCCGTCCCACAGCTGCTCGAGCACCTCTGGGAAATGCTCCATCTCGAGCTCATGGACGTGGGCGGCGATGTCGTCGGGCGTGTCGGTCGGTGCCACGGCACAGGAGAACTGTGCTATGATGTCGCCGCCGTCACACACGGGAGTGACATAGTGTATGCTTATGCCTGTCTCCGTGTCGCCGGCAGCGCGCACGGCCTCGTGCACATGGTGCCCCCACATGCCCTTGCCGCCGTGGCGCGGCAGCAGCGATGGGTGTATGTTCACTATCCTGCGCGGGAAGGCATCGATGAGCATCTCGGGCACCATGGGCAGGAAACCTGCCAGCACGATGAAGTCCACGCCATGGCTCTCCAGCAGCGGCAGCACCACCGCCGCGTCGGCAAGCTGGGCCTTAGGCACCACGGCCGTGGGCACCCCCAGCCGTCGCGCGCGCTCCAGGGCATAGGCGTCGCTGCGGTTGCTCACCACGAGGGCTATGCTGTGGCGCTCCGATGCCGTAAAGTGGCGTATGATGTTCTCACAGTTGGTGCCGGAACCCGACACAAAGATAGCTGCTTGCATTGATACTGACTCCTTATTTATATTAATCCTTATTTACATTAATATGTATATAATAGTGGGCAGGCGTAGCTACGGCCGGTGAGCCTCCTCAGGCGAAGCGTGCGGCCTGCTCGGCGGCGAATGAGGCGTCGGTGAAGTAGTCGAGATGCATGGCGCGGCGCACGTCGTCCATGGTGCGTGCTCCCACCTCGCGGGCGGCCTCGGTGCCGCGTCGCAGCGTGTCGAGCACGGCTGGTATGTCCTTTTGCAGCTCGGCCCTGCGCTGGCGTATGGGCTCGAGCGTCTCCTGCAGTATGGCTGCGAGGAAGCGCTTCACCTTCATGTCGCCGAGTCCGCCGCGGCGGTAGTGTGCCTTGAGCTCGTCGAGGTCGGGGTATTCGGGCAGGTAGCGGCCGAAGTGCTCAGGGCGGCAGAAGGCGTCGAGGTAGGTGAACACCGTGTTGCCCTCCACGCGGCCCGGGTCGCTGACGCGCAGGTGGTCGGGGTCGGTGAACATGCTCTTCACCTTGCGCTCCACCTCGTCGGCCGTGTCCTTGAGGTAGATGCAGTTGCCGAGGCTCTTGCTCATCTTGGCCTTGCCGTCGGTGCCCGGCAGGCGCATGCATGCGGCATTGTCGGGCAGGAGAATGTCGGGCTCCACGAGTGTCTCGCCGTATATGTTGTTGAAGCGGCGCACTATCTCGCGGCACTGCTCGAGCATGGGTTCCTGGTCCTCGCCCACGGGCACCGTGGTGGCGCGGAAGAGTGTTATGTCGGCGGCCTGCGAGATGGGATATGTGAAGAAGCCCACGGGTATGCTCTCTCCCGAGAAGCCGCGCATCTGTATCTCGGTCTTCACCGTTGGGTTGCGTTGCAGGCGTGCCACGCTGACCATGTTCATGAAGTAGAACGTGAGCTCCGCCAGCTCGGGTATCTGGCTCTGCACGAAGAGCGTGCTCTTCTGCGGGTCGAGGCCCACGGAGAGGTAGTCGAGGGCCACCTCGATGACGTTCTGCCGCACCCGCTCGGGGTTGTCGGCATTGTCGGTGAGGGCCTGGGCGTCGGCCTCAAACACGAAGATGCGGTCGTAGGCTCCTGAGTCTTGCAGCTCCACTCGCCGGCGCAGCGAGCCCACATAGTGGCCAATGTGCAGCGGCCCCGTGGGGCGGTCGCCTGTGAGGATGATTTTCTCTCTCGGTGTCATGTGTAGGGGGATTATTATATTAATGTATACGTCTGCATGTCATGCCACGCTGCCGGGGTGTGTCCTTCTGGCGGCAGCCCGTGAGCGACCGGCCACAGGCCGGTCTTCTTGCCTCCGGCTTGACGCATGGGTGCCGCGAGGGCTGCGTGTCTCAAGGGTGCCACGGCTGCAGGCCAGGATGTCTCGAGGGTGCCTCCCCGCTCCGCGGGGAATAAATTGAATTGGTTGAATGAATTGAATATATTGAATGAAGGGTTATTCTGTGACCGTAGTAGCGGTAGCTGTAGCTGCTCGTGCCGTGGCTGCCGCTATAGAAGCCGAGGCTCCGGCCGTAGCTGGAGCCGGACGTGTCGAGCGTCGACGACCAATAGCTGCCGCCGGAGCCCTCGCCGTAGAGGCTCGTCTCATTGCGAAAGCCCGCAGCGGGCAGGAACAGCTTGTTGCCGTTGGAGGCGGTGACAAGATAGCCGTAGTGGCCGCCATTGCTGGTCCATGACCAGGTGCAGTTGCTGCTGAGAGCGGAAAGTTCAGTAATGGTGGGCATGCGCCACGTGCCGCCCATGACGGCACGGGCTGCGTCGTCGCTGAGCTCCAACTGCCTGAGGTTATCAACGGTGCCGAAGGAGCTGGAGGTGCAGTATTTGGTCATGGTAGTGCTTCTGCCGTTGCACCACTTGTAGGTGCTCCAGCTATAGTCGCTCTTGGGTGAGGTCTCGCCCCAGGCAAAGTAGTCACCATAGTCTGCCGGAGTAGAGGCACCAACGTTGCAGCAGGCGAACTTCACGCCGGTGCCCATGTCGATGGCGTGAGGGTGGTGGGCATCGGGGCAGAGGCCGAGCGGGTCGGGCGAAGAGGCGGTCGGGGTTCTCTGAGCATTCGGAGAGCCCTGGTTGCTCTGTGCCGCCACCTTCACCAGCTCCACGTCGAGCTGCGTGGTCTCGCCGCGGCGTATGTCGACGCTCTGAGTGTGGTCGCGGTGGCCGCTGCGGCGCAGCGTGACCTGGTGTGAGCCTATGAGCAGGTCGCGCACGTAGGCGGGTGTGGTGCCGCACTCCGTGCCGTCGACCACGATGGTGGCTCCGAGGGGGCGCGACGTCACCGACAGGAGTCCCGTGATGGGCGTGGGCGACGGCAGGTCGACGGTGCGCTTCTCTCCGCGGCGCACGCTGATGTTGGTCTCGGAGGGCTCGTGACCCTCGAGGCGGCACACCACGTAGTGCTGGCGCGCGTCGCTGAACCGTCCCGTCCACGTGCCGCGCCCCACGAGCTGCTCGTCCACGTAGATCTCGGCTCCTGCCGCTGCGCGCAGGGTGACCTCGGCAAAGGTGGGCGTGAGCGTCAGCGTCTCCTTGTGTGTCTCGGGCACGGCTGTGGCCTGGAGGGTGAAACGGCCCTCCACGGCTTCGTAGTCGGTGGTGAGCACGCGGTAGGTGTATGTGCCGAGGGGCAGTGCCTTGGCCACGCCGCCATCACTGTCGGTCATGCCGAAGAGCTCCTCGCTGCCGCCGTCGGCGCGCACCATGACGGTGGCCTGCGTGGCGGGACGGAGCTCGAAGTGCACGAGTTGCACCTGCTCTACCGGCCCGCTGAGGGCCATCTGCATGGCGTAGTTGCCGCCGGCCTCGAGGGTCATGCCCAGCGACTGCTTCATGATGGGGGCGTAGCCCTGACGGCTGATGCTGACGTGCTTGGCTCCTTTCTGGACATATACGTAGAGGCCGTCGGGGTGGTCGACGGCATCCACCTCGTGCGCCAGCAGGCCGAAGTCGAAGCGGTAGGCGCGCAGGTCGTCGGTTGGCGAGGCGGACGTCACCTTGACGAGGGCATAGGCGTTGCCGTTGACATCGTTGCGGCGCGCCGAGCCTTGTGCCGAGAGGTCGGTGGGCACGGCCTGAAAGGAGGCCATGCGCATGGCCGGCTGTGCCATGGCGATGTGTGGGAGGATGCAGAGGATGAGCAGGAGTAAAAGCCTCACTCCTGCCCTCTCGCCCGTGGGAGAGGGGTTTGTGGTGCTATAGTGTGTGTTCATAGTAGTGTGGGGGGGATTTCGATAGTGCTTATAGTTATTATAGTTCCTATAGTGACTATAGTTCCTATAGTTCCTATAGTTCCTATTATCTCTTTTCAGCTGAACATGCGGTCGATGGCGGATTGCGGGATGAGGGCCGTGATGGCTGCTCCGGTGGGTGTGTGGTTGGGGTCGGCGGAGGCGAAGAGCTGGTCCATGAGGTCGGACATCTCGAGCGGCGCAAGCACCTGTCCCGTGGGTATTGCCGCGGCGCGCGCCATGGCCATGGCTATGCTGTGGTGCATGGCGGCGGGCGTGGGTGTGTCTGCCGCTGCCGTGGCCGCGAGGTCGGCGAGCAGCCGCTGCGGGTCCACTCCCTCCATGCCTGCCGGCATGCCTGCCACGGCGAACACCGTGGGTGCTGTCTGGCTGATGTCCATGCCCATGGCTCGCAGTGGCTCGAGGAGTGTCGCTATGGTGGCTGCCTCGGCTGCCCCGAAGGTGAGCACGGCGGGGAACAGGAGCCTCTGTGTGACCGGCGCGGCGGTGGCGAGGAGTGCGAGGTAGCGGTCGTAGAGTATGCGCACATGTGCGCGGTGCTGATGCACGAGCAGGAGTCCGTCGGGCACGGCGGCGAGCACATACTCGCCGCGATACTGCAACAGCTCGGCACTGCGCTGCATGGAGGCACCGGCCAGGAGGGGTGCAGGGTCGAGGGCGAGCGACGGCACGGTGACGGCGCGCTCCCTGCTGCCTGCCGCGGCATCACCCTGCATGCCTTCGTAGAGGCTCTCCCAGCGGTGCGGCGCAGTGGCGGCTGCATGGTGCGCAGTGGCCTGTGCGACTGTGTCTTGAGCGGTGAATGGGTTGAAGGCGGGGTCGAGGCTCACCTGCGGCGGTGCGGGCACGTCGGTGGCTCCTGCGCGGTAGACGGGCATATTGTCGGGCCGCCCTACGGTGTCGAAGTCGATGGTGGGTATGGCATTGAAGCGGCCGAGGGCCTCGCGCAGCGCAGCGAGGAGTATCTGCCATACGGCCTGCTCGTTCTCAAACTTGATCTCGGTCTTGGTGGGGTGTATGTTGACGTCGAGCTCGGCTGGCGGCACGGTGAAATAGACAAAATAGGGCACCTGTGTCTCGGCCGGCACGAGCTGCTGGAAGGCTTCCTGCACGGCTCGGTGGAAGTAGGGGTGACGCATGTAGCGGCCGTTGACGAAGAAGAACTGCTGCGCGCCGCGCCGACGTGCCTGCTCGGGTGTGCCCACGAAGCCGTGTATGCTCACCATGGATGTCTCGACATCCACGTTGAGGAGCCGCTCGGCCATGCGCTGCCCGCACACGGCTCCTATGCGCTGCTTGAGCGACGCCGGTGCGAGCGTGAGCAGCGGCATGCCGTTGGAGGTGAGGGTGAAGGCAATGTCGGGATGCACGAGCACTATGCGCTCCATCTCGGTGGTGATGTTGGAGAGCTCTGTCTGGTTGCTCTTGAGGAACTTGCGGCGTGCCGGCACGTTGTAGAAGAGGTTCTTGACGGTGAACACAGAGCCGGCGTGGCAGGCCTCGGGCTCCTGCGAGAGCACACGCGAGCCCTCGATGATGATGCGCGTGCCGAGGTCGTGCCCGGCGGTGCGTGTGCACAGCTCCACCTGCGCCACGGCGGCTATGGATGGCAGTGCCTCGCCACGGAAGCCCATGGTGGTGAGCGTGAAGAGGTCGGCGGCCTGGCGTATCTTGCTCGTGGCATGCCGCTCAAAGGCCAGACGTGCGTCGGTCTCGGTCATGCCGCAGCCGTCGTCGGCCACCTGCACGCTGGTGCGCCCTGCATCGACCACCGCCACGTCGATGCGGCGCGCACCGGCGTCGACGGCGTTCTCCACGAGTTCCTTCACCACCGAGGCGGGGCGCTGTATCACCTCGCCGGCAGCTATCTGGTTAGCCACGGAGTCGGGCAGGAGCTGGATGATGTCCACAGTGGGAATGGGGGGGATAAATGGTGTGTGAAATGGTCAGAAGCGGAAGGATCCCGTCAGCAGCCAGTGCCAGACGATGATGAGCACCACGATGAGTGCTATGGCCAGCCCGGGGTGTATGCGCCGCCGCTCGGGGTCGGCATGCCGCAGGTTCTGCTGGAAGCGGCCGCGGTAGCTCTCGATGTCGGGACGGTAGTCCACATGCTCGCCGCGCGACTCCTGCTCCTCGCGGCGTGCCTGGGCAACGAGACGGTCGAGCTTGTCCTGACGCTCGGACGTGTAGATGTGTACGCCACGGAAACGGCGTGGCTGCCGTGTGGAGAAGAGTGACATGGAGGGAAGTGTGAGTTGGGAATGGAGTGCTGGGGGCATGTCAGTGGCGGGCAGCCTGACGCGGCCCCTTGGATGCTGAGGCTGAACCGCGCGTGGCGGTGGCCGGCGAGGTGGCCGCTGAGGGATTGCCACGCGGGTCGGCTCCGACAGGCGTGCCGAGAGCTGCCGGCGGGGCGGCGCGGCGCGGCGTGTGCTGCACGCTGGGCTTGAGAGCCGTGCCCTCGCGCTTGGGCCGCCACACGAAGATGTCGTCCTTGGAGAGCGGACGTATGTAGTCGAACCAGTGGAAGTTGTCCAGGTAGCGCTCCGCAGGCGGGATGAGGGCCAGAGGGTGCATGCGCCCCTCGGTGGAGCCGTCGAAGATGATCTTGCGCACTCGCCGCTCCGCCATGTAGAGCGTGAGCAGCGAGCCCTCGGCGTGCACCATGCCTATCATGAGGCTGTCGGAGTCGAAGGGGAAATAGTTGACCCTGACATTGTCGTCGACCACGGTGGTGTGCATCTCGCCGCCGCTGAAGTAGGAGCGCATGACGTGGCCTGCCACCTGGTTGTAGCACATGCTGTCGATGCGCTCCACGGAGAGAGCCTGCCGCAGCACGTGGGTGGAGTCGATGGTGGAGTCGTTGAGCCACGCCTTGATCTCCTCGCCGAGCAGCTGCTGCCCCTGTTGCCAGAGGATGGGGTCCTTGTACATGGTGATGCACGAGTCGAGGGAGTGGAACACGAGGGAGTCGCACACGGCCTGGACATCGCGGCGGAAGGCACGCACATGGCGGTAGGCACGCAGCTCGCGCCACATGGTGTCGGTATCTATATAATAGGTACGCACGCGGAAGCTGTCGGCATGTATGTAGAAGGTGTCGGGCTGCGAGTAGTCGATGCACACGGCACTGTCGGCAGCCTCGGCATAGCCGAGGGAGTCGGAGTAGAGCACATAGTTGCCGCGGAACTCGTTGCGGTTGTCGCGGTCGATGTATACCACATTGCCGAAAGCCTTGGAGAGGGTGCTGTCGGCCTGGTAGCAGAGGCTGTCGGCCTCGATGCTGGCTCCCTGGTTGCTGACGATGGAGCGGTCGAGCAGGTAGGCACGGCCGGCACGCGTGTCGTAGTGGCCGTTCTCGCTGTAGATGTGGTTGTCGCCGCTGTCGATGTTGGATGGCCCCACGATGCGCGCCCATCCTGTGGCCGTGTTGTAGTGGAGCGTGTCGGAGACGAGGGTGAACTGCGGGTTGCGCAGGTAGACATTGTAATTGAATATGGCCTCGCGCGTGGCGGGGCTGTACTGCCCCCACTCCGAGGTGAGTGTGTTCTCCTTGTCCACAAGGCGCCCGCCGTTGAAGAAGTAGCCCAGGTTGTCGATGCGGTCGTAGTTGAGCGAGTCGCAGTAGAGGCGGCTGTCGTGGTGGCTCATCACCACGTTGTAGCGGGCCTGTGCCAGCTGCTGCGTGCCGTCGTAGTAGAGCACGTCGCTGACGAGGGTGAGCGTGTCGGCCTGGTTCATGCGCACATGCCCGAAGGCATCGAAGGTGTTGTCGGCCTGGAAGAAGAGGGCGCTGTCGCAGGTGAGGATGACATCGTCGTGGCGGAAGCGGACGTTGCCCACGAGTATCTGCGCCTCGCGGTTGACGCGCTGGTTGTAGTATAGCTCGTCGGCATGAAGCAGGTGCACGCGGCCGTCGGCCCTCGGACGGGGCGGGGCCGTGAGCACGGCGGCCACTGCGGAGAGGCACATGGCGGCAGCGGCAAGGGTTATGGCACGTGGCGACGACATCACTGCTGCACCCATCCGGGGTACTGGAACTCGCAGTTCACCCAGTCGGGATTGATACGTATGTAGGTTGAACGCTGCTTGCGGCGTATCCACTCGTTGAGGAAGTCCTCACTGCGGCGTGCACGCACTATCTGCTTGAGCACGGGGTAGTCCTCGGTGATGGTGGCGGGATGCGCCTTGACCCTGCTCTTGAGCTTGATGATGACACACTGCGTCTTGCCGGCCTTGTCGATCATGGTGAAGGGCCGCGACACCTCGCCCACGTCGAGCGTCTCCACCACACGTGCTATCTCGGTGGGCAGGTCGGCCATGTTGAAGCGCGAGGTGCGCACGTTGTCCTCGCTCTCCTCGTCGAAGACCACGTTGAACATCAGGCCGTGGTTGTTGCGCGAGTCCTGGTCGTCGGAGAGGGTGATGGCGGCATCCTCGAAGGTGAACTTGCCGGCACGGATGTCGGCAGCTATGGAGTCGAGGCGCGCCAGCGATGCCTGCACATCGGCATCGTCGACACGTGCCCGCTTGAGGATGTGGCGCAGCTTGAGCTTGTCGCCGCGCTTGTCAATGAGCTGTATGATGTGGTAGCCGAACTGCGACTCCACAATCTTCGACACACGCGTGGGGTCGGTGAGGCTCCATGCCACGTTGGCAAAGGCGGGGTCGAGCTCCATGCGGCTGACATAGTCCATCTCGCCGCCCTGACGTGCCGAGCCAGGGTCCTCGCTGAAGAGCTTGGCCAGGGCCGAGAAGGTGGACGTGCCGGCCATGATGCGCTCGGTGTAGTCGCGCAGCTCGGCCTTGATGCGGTCTATCTCCTCGGGGCGTATGCGCGGATGCTCGGCCAGCAGCTCCACCTCCACCTGTGTGGGTATGATGGGCAGCGAGTCGGCAGGCATGCCGCGGAAGTAGTGGCGCACCTCGGCCGGCGTTATCTTGATGTCGGCAGTGAGCTGGCGGCGCACCTGCTTCATGATTTCGTTGTCGCGCACCATGTCGAAGGTCTCCTCGCGTATCTGGCTCATGGTCATGCCGCGGTACTCCTCGAGCTTCTCGCGCGAGCCTGCCGTCTGCACCCACTCGTTGATGTAGAGCTCCACGTAGCGGTTGACGCTCTCGTCGGGGATGGTGATGCTGTCTATCTGTGCCTGGTGCAGGAAGAGCTTCTGTATGGCCAGGTTCTCGGGTATGATGCAGTAGGGGTTGCCTGTGACGCGGCTCATCTGCTGGCGTGCGCGCTCCACATCGCTGCGCAGTATGGCCTCGTCGCCTACCACCCATATCACCTCGTCGACCACATTGCCCTGCTGGGCCCATGTGGTCACGTTGCCCAGAGCGCAGAGCATGAGGGTTGTGATGAAGGAGTGTCTCATCGTGCTGGTTGTATGGCTATGGTGTTTATGGACAATGTCGGTGCGTTGCGGCTCAGTGGCTGTTGACGGTGCGGAGCACGTCGTCGTAGACTTCCACCTCGTAGCGGCGGCGCAGCTCGTCGACGAACTCCTGCTCGCGGGCAGCCTGGAAGTCGGCCGTGACCTGCGGGGCCACGTCGGTCCAGAGCTTGGGTGCCTTCTTGAGCTTGCGGCCTACGTAGCCTGCGGCGGGGTACTTGGCATTGACCTTGGCTTTGCCGCCACGTATGCCGAAGACGAGGGAGTCGACGGCGGCATTGTCGCCCTGTGCAAAGAGCCGCTGCTCCATGCGCACCTGCACGCTGTCGGTGTTGAACTGCGTCTTGACGATGCCGGCCCACTGCGCCTCGGGCTTGCCCTTGAGGGCGCGCTGCACCTGACGGAGCAGCTCGGGCGTGCGTGCCTCAAGGAGTGCTCCCATGAAGTGCGGACGGTCGAAGGCATAGCTCTTCTTGTGGGCCTTGAAGTAGGCGGCCATGCCTGTGCTGTCCTTGGCGGCAGGCTCCCACACGTCGCGCTGCAGCACCTCGAAGAGCAGCAGGCCGTCGTGGTACTCCTGGATGAGATACTTGAGCTCATCGTCCTGTGCCGAGAAGCGCACCGAGGCTTCATCCATCAGTTGCTCCACGCTCTGCCCGCCCTGTGCTGCGAGGCTGTCGGCGAGAGCCTGGCCCATCTTGCTGCGCATGTCCACACGCTCGAAGTAGGTGCGTATGTTGGGGGCCACGCTGTCGAAGGGCTCCGGCTCACGCTGTGCCATGAGCTTGAGGATGTGCCACCCGGCAGGCGAGAGCAGCGGCGGTGCCACCTCGCCCACTTGCATGGAGTAGGCCACGTCCTCTATCTCCTTGAGCAGCTGGTGCGGACGTATCCAGCCTATGACGCCGCCGCGCTGGGCTGTCTGTGGGTCCTGCGAGCACTGCGCCACGAGCTGGGCGAAGTCGGCACCCTGCCGGAGGGCAGTGTAGATGGAGTCGATGCGCTGCCGGGCCCGTGCCTGCTCTTCGGCCGTGGCCTGCTGGCGCAGCGGCAGGAAGATGTGTGCCGGCTGCAAGGCGGGCTTGCCCTCGAAGGAGGCTACCCACTTGTCGTAGTAGTCGTGCACCTCACGCTCCATGGCCTCGTCGGTCACGAGAAGCGGGTAGAGCTGGGCGTCGCGGTAGGTGCGGAACTCGCTGTTGTAGGATGTGAGTGTGTCGAGATGTGCGTCGATGGCGGCACACACCTTGAGCTTGTAGTTGATGAAGAGCTGTGCATACTCCTCGACGGTCTTGCGGTCGATGACGCCGTCGGTGTTGTTCTTGTTGTAGTTGTACTCGAACTCGGAGCGGGTGATGGGCTGCCCGTTGATGCGCATCACTATGGGGTCGTCCGTCTGGGCGGTGGCTGTGAGCGATGCCATGGCGAGCAGCAGCGTTGTCAATGTGGTCTTCATTGCTATGGCGTGAATGTGTTAGTAGCGTGGTTGGCTGCCGTCACTGCGGACGGCTGTAGTTGGGAGCCTCGGAGGTGATGGTGATGTCGTGCGGGTGGCTCTCCTGCACACCGGCGTTGGTGATGCGCACGAACTTGGCATGATGCAGGTCGGCAATGGTGGCAGCCCCGCAGTAGCCCATGCCCGAGCGCAGGCCGCCCACGAGCTGGTATATCACCTCCTGCACGGTGCCCTTGTATGGCACGCGTCCGGCTATGCCCTCGGGCACGAGCTTCTTGGTGTCGCGCTCGCCGGCCTGGAAGTAGCGGTCCTTGCTGCCGTTCTCCATGGCCTCGAGCGAGCCCATGCCTCGGTAGCTCTTGAACTTACGGCCGTTGAAGATGATGGTGTCGCCCGGCGACTCCTCGGTGCCTGCCACGAGGGAGCCTATCATGACGCACGAGCCGCCGGCGGCCAGGGCCTTGACGATGTCGCCCGAGTAGCGCAGACCGCCGTCGGCAATGAGGGGCACGCCGGTGCCGGCCAGTGCGCTGGCCACGTCGTACACGGCCGAGAGCTGCGGCACGCCGACGCCGGCCACCACGCGTGTGGTGCAAATGCTGCCCGGGCCTATGCCCACCTTGATGCCGTCGGCACCGGCATCGACGAGGGCGCGTGCGGCCTCGCCCGTGGCCACGTTGCCCACCACGATGTCGATGTCGGGATAGGCTGCCTTGGCCTCGCGCAGTTTCTCGATGACGCCGCGGCTGTGGCCGTGGGCCGTGTCGATGACTATGGCGTCGGCACCGGCCTCCACGAGGGCACGTATGCGCAGCATGGTGTCGTCGGTGACACCCACGCCGGCGGCAACGCGCAGGCGGCCCTTGTCGTCCTTGCACGCCATGGGCTTGTCCTTGGCCTTGGTGATGTCCTTGTATGTGATGAGGCCTATGAGGTGGTTTTCCTCGTCCACCACGGGCAGTTTCTCTATCTTGTTGCGTTGCAGTATCTGCGAGGCGTCGGAGAGGTTGGTGTGCTGGTGTGTGGTCACGAGGTTGTCCTTGGTCATCACCTCCGAGATGGGGCGCTCGGTGTTGCGCTCAAAGCGCAGGTCGCGGTTGGTGACGATGCCTACCAGGTGGTTGCCGCCGTCCACTACGGGTATGCCGCCGATGTGGTACTCGGCCATCAGGTCGAGGGCGTCGGCCACGGTGGCCTCGGAGGGGATGGTCACGGGGTGATAGATCATGCCGTTCTCTGCGCGCTTGACGATGGCCACCTGGCGTGCCTGTTCGTCGATGCTCATGTTCTTGTGTATCACGCCTATGCCGCCTTCGCGCGCTATGGCGATGGCCATGGTGGCCTCGGTGACGGTGTCCATGGCTGCGGTGACGAAGGGTATTTGCAGCTCAATGTGGCGCGAGAAACGGGTGGAGAGGTTTGTCATGCGAGGAAGTACCTCGGAGTAGGCGGGCACCAGGAGGACGTCGTCGAAAGTGAGGCCGTCCATGACGATGCGGTCTGCTGTGAAATCTGCCATGTGAATAAGTATAAGTGCTCGGTTAATATATATTGCGCGCAAAAATAGCTGATTGACGCGACATGGCAAAACCTCCACGCCCAATTAACCTATTGCAGCACAGGCCTTGTTGCGGCCGGTGTCATTCGCAGTGCAGGCACCCTGCCGGCAGCCTCCGCGGCGATGGCGGGAAGCGTCCGGCAGGGTGCCTGCCACGGTGCGGCTGCATGGACAGCCTGCGGCAAGGAGGGCCAGTGTCAGTTGGCCATCTCCGATATGAACTTGATGCGCACGAGGCGTATCTGCTTGTCGGTATATTCGGCTCCGAGCTCATCGAGGGCATCGTCGATGTCGTCGGTCTCGCTCTCGCAGAAGTAGTCGTAGATCTCATCCACCTGCTCCGCGTCGAGGACGGTGCTGATGTAGTAGCTGATGTCGATGCGCGTGCCGCTGTCCACGATGGCGTCGAGCTCGTCGAGCAGCTCGTCGAAGTCCATGCCTTTCGACTTGGCCAGCACCTCAAGGTCCACCTTGCGGTCCACGGCCTGTATGATGCTCACCTTGGCCTTGCTCTTGTTGGCCACGGTGCGCACGCGCAGGTCTTCGGGGCGTTGTATCTCGTTGTCCTCCACGTGCTTGCGTATCACGTCGCAGAACTCCTGCCCGTAGCGCTTGGCCTTGCCCTCTCCCACCCCGGGTATGTTGCACAGCTCCTCGAGGGTGATGGGGTAGACGGTGGCCATGGCGTCGAGGCTCTGGTCCTGGAACACCACGTAGGGGGGTATCTCCTTGCGGTGTGCCACCTTGCGGCGCAGGTCGCGCAGTATGGCCAGCAGTTCCTCGTCGAGGGCTGTGGAGCCCGGGCCGTCGGTGTCGACATAGTCGCTGTCGAAGTCGTTGTCCTCGGAGATGAGGAACGTTGTGGGCTTCCTGATGAAGGCACGACCCTCGTCGGTGAGCTTGAGCAGGCCGTAGTTCTCCACGTCCTTGTGCAGATAACCGTCGAGACCTGCCTGCCGGAGCACGGTGTGCCAGAAGCGGGCCTCGTGGTCGTCGCCGCAGCCGAAGGATGGCAGGTCGTCGTGCTTGTGGGCCACCACCTCGTCGGTGGCGTTGCCGGTGACGACGTTCACCACGTGCTGCGCCTTGAAGTTCTCCTTCACGTCCTGTATCACGGTGAGTGCCTTGACGAGCTCCGCGCCGGCCTCTATGCGGTTCTTGGGGCGCAGGCAGTTGTCGCAGTTGTGGCAGTTGTCCTGTGTGTAGGTCTCACCGAAATAGTGGAGCAGCACGCGGCGGCGGCACACGCTGGTCTCGGCGTAGGCGGCGGTCTCTTGCAGCAGCTGGCGTCCGATGTCCTGCTCCGACACGGGCTTGCCTTCCATGAACTTCTCCAGCTTCTGTATGTCCTTGTAGGAGTAGAAGGTGATGCAGCGGCCCTCGCCGCCGTCGCGGCCTGCGCGGCCTGTCTCCTGGTAGTAGCCCTCGAGGCTCTTGGGTATGTCGTAGTGTATGACGAAGCGCACATCGGGCTTGTCGATACCCATGCCGAAGGCTATGGTGGCCACGATGATGTCGATCTTCTCCATGATGAAGTCGTCCTGCGTCTTGCTGCGTGTGGCCGAGTCCATGCCGGCGTGGTAGGCGCGGGCGTTGATGTCGTTGGCCCGCAGCACCTCGGCCAGCTCTTCCACTTTCTTGCGCGAGAGGCAGTAGATGATGCCGCTCTTGCCGGCATTGAGGCGCAGGAACTTGATTATCTCCTTGTCCACGTCCTTGGTCTTGGGGCGCACCTCGTAGTACAGGTTGGGGCGGTTGAAGGAGCTGCGGAACTCCACGCAGTCCGTCATGCCCAGGTTCTTCTTGATGTCGCCGCGCACCTTGTCGGTGGCCGTTGCCGTGAGGGCTATCACGGGTGCCACGCCTATCTGGTTGATGATGGGGCGTATGCGGCGGTACTCGGGGCGGAAGTCGTGGCCCCACTCCGAGATGCAGTGTGCCTCGTCGACGGCATAGAAGGAGATCTTCACGCCGCGCAGGAAGAGCACGTTCTCATCCTTGGTCAGCGACTCGGGGGCCACGTAGAGCAGCTTGGTGCGGCCGGCCACGACGTCGGCGCGCACCTCCTCGAGGGCGGCGCGCGAGAGCGACGAGTTCATGAAGTGGGCTATGCTGTCGGAAGAGCTCACCTGGCGGATGGCGTCCACCTGGTTCTTCATCAGCGCAATGAGGGGCGAGATGACTATAGCCACGCCGTCCATCAGCAGTGCCGGCAGCTGGTAGCACAACGACTTGCCGCCGCCCGTGGGCATGAGCACAAAGGTGTCGCGACCTGCAAGCACGTTGTGTATGATGGCTTCCTGGTCGCCCTTGAAGCTGTCGAAGCCGAAGTACTTCTTGAGCTGCGCTGTGAGGTTCGTGGTCTGCTTCATGTTTACAAAGATATAGTCTTTTTTGCCGCCCGTGCAAGTTTTCGCCATACAAATTCAGCCACAACGCCATTTTATCACGCGCCGCCATGCCTGCCCCACCCCTCCGGACCACCCTGCACCCTCATCGCCGTAGCCATGCAGTGTGGCATGACGCCACAGTGCAGAGTCACGGCCGTCCACCCTGCACCCCCTCTGCCGCAGCCGCCACACGGCTCGCAGTACCACTCCCTAATGTTTACACGCACGGAAGATTTGGGATTATTGCCACGTCTGCCTACCTTTGCGGCCGCATTCGCACCCTCAGGCCCTGACAGACACAGGCACAAGAGCAAGACAAGGCATGGTAACAACAGAGCATCTCACCGTGGAATTCGGCGCACGGCCGCTGTTCAGCGACGTGAGTTTCGTCATAGGCGACCGCGACCGCATAGCCCTCACCGGCAAGAACGGCGCGGGCAAGAGCACGCTGCTCAAGATAATAGCCGGACAGCAGGCACCCACGGCAGGCACCGTCGTGGCAGCACGCGGCACCACCATAGGCTATCTGCCGCAGGTGATGCAGCTGGCCGACGAGCGCACGGTCGTGGACGAGGCCCTGCTGGCCTTCGACCACATACGCCAGCTCCAGGACGAGATAGAGCGCACACAGGCCGAGATAGCACGCCGCACCGACTACGAGAGCGACGGCTACATGGCCCTCGTGGACCACTACACACATGCCGAGGAACGCTTCCGCATGCTCGGAGGCCTCAACTTCCATGCCGAGGTGGAGCGCACACTGCTCGGCCTGGGCTTCAGCCACTCCGACCTGCAGCGCCCCACACGCGAGCTCTCCGGCGGATGGCGCATGCGCATCGAGCTTGCCAAGCTGCTGCTGCGACAGCCCGACCTGCTGCTCCTCGACGAGCCCACCAACCACCTCGACATAGAGAGCATACAGTGGCTCGAGCAATACCTCGCGCAGAGAGCAGGAGCCGTGGTGCTCGTCAGCCACGACCGAGCCTTCATCAACAACGTCACCACCCGCACCCTCGAAATCTCGTGCGGCAAGGTATGGGACTACCGTGTGCGCTACGACGACTACGTCCGCCTGCGCGCCGAGCGACGCGAGCAGCAGCTGCGGGCATACGAGAACCAGCAGCGCGAGATTGCCGACCTCAAGGACTTCATAGAACGCTTCCGCTACAAGCCCACCAAAGCCGTGCAGGTGCAGGAACGCATAAAGCAACTCGCACGCATCACACCCATCGAGGTCGACGACGTGGACCAGTCGCAGCTGCACCTCAAGTTCCCGCCCTGCCAGCGCAGCGGCGACTTCCCCCTAATCGTCGACGACCTGTCGAAGAGCTACGACCATCCCGTCATACAACACGTCAGCCTCACCATACGCCGCGGCGAGAAGGTGGCCTTCGTAGGCCGCAACGGAGAGGGCAAGTCGACACTCGTCAAGTGCATACTCGGCGAGATACCCTTCGACGGACACCTCAAAGTAGGCCACAACGCACAGATAGGCTACTTCGCACAGAACCAGGCACAGCTGCTCGACCCGGAGCTCACCGTCTACGACACCATCGACCGCGTGGCCACAGGCGACATACGCACACGCATCCGCGACATACTCGGAGCCTTCATGTTCGGCGGAGAGGCATCCGACAAGAAAGTCAAAGTGCTCTCCGGCGGCGAACGCTCCCGCCTGGCCATGATCAAGCTGCTGCTCGAACCCGTCAACTTCCTCATCCTCGACGAGCCCACCAACCACCTCGACCTGCGCTCCAAGGACGTGCTCAAGGAAGCCATAGCAGCCTTCGACGGGACAGTCATCGTGGTGAGCCACGACCGCGAGTTCCTCGACGGCCTCGTGAGCAAGGTCTACGCCTTCGGCGGAGGCAAGGTGCGCGAACACCTCGGAGGCATCTACGACTGGCTCGCCACACAGCGACAAGCCGACATCACGGCAGCAGGAGCCACACCCACACGCACCGCCACGACAAAAGCCATGGCACCACAGCAGCCAGAACGCTCCACGGCCCGACTCTCCTACGAGGAACAGAAAGCCGCCGCCAAGGCACGCCGCAAACTCGAGCGCACCATAGCCGATGCCGAACAGACCATAGCCCAGACAGAAGCCGCCATACACATACTCGAAGCACAGATGGCGACACCCGAAGGAGCCGCCGACACCGCCCTCTACGACCGGCATGCACGCCTGCGCTCACAGCTCGCCCGCGCCGAAGACGAGTGGATGCAGGCACAAGAGCAGCTCGCACAACAGCCATAGCCACACACCCACCCAGAAAATAATCCACAACAAGCAACCATACAGCATGAAACTACGCAACACACTACCCATCATGGCAGCAGCAGTCATGGCAGCCTGCGGAGGCAGTCAGACACCCCTCCGGACAGGCATCGACCTGGCCAACCTCGACACCACAGCAGCACCAGGCACCGACTTCTACGAGTATGCCTGCGGCGGATGGATGAAAGCCAACCCCCTCACAGGCGAGTACGCACGCTTCGGCAGCTTCGACCAGCTGGCCGAGAACAACAACACACAACTGCGCGAACTCATCGAGACCGTGGCCACACAGGACAACGAGCCAGGCTCCGTGGCCGACATGATAGCACAGATGTACCAAAGCGCCATGGACTCCGTGAGCCTCAACGCACAAGGCATCGAGCCACTGCGCGAGGACCTGCACCGCATAGCATCCACCATGACCAAGGACGAGCTCTTCCGCCTCTACTCATCCCTCCAGGTGAAAGGCGTGGGAGGCCTCTTCGGCTTCTACATCGGAGCCGACATCAAGGACAGCAAGAACAACCTGCTGCAACTCGTGCAGAGCGGACTCCACATGGGACAGCGCGAGTACTACCTCGACAACGACTCGGCGACACTTGCCATACGCGATGCCTACAAGCACTACATGGCACAGCTGCTGCTGCGCACCAAGGCAGCCACCGAGGCCGACGTGCAACAGCGAGTGGACGCCGTGCTCGCCATGGAGACACGCCTCGCAGCCGCCTCACGCACACGCACCGAGCTGCGCGACGAAGAGCGCAACTACAACAAGATGTCCGTCAACACCCTGCTCCACGACTACCCCGGCATCAACTGGAAATACTACTTCAGCATACACGAAGCCGGCAAGGTGCGCGAAGTGAGCGTGGGCCAGCCCGAGTTCTTCCACGCCGTGGAGCAGCTGTGGGAAGACACACCCCTTGCCACCCTGCAGGACTATGTGCGCTGGCAGCTCATCGATGCCGCAGCAAGCTATCTCGACGACGACATGCGCGCCGCCTCGTTTGCCTTCTACGGCACAGCCATGAGCGGCCGTCAGGAGGACCGTCCGCGATGGAAGCGCGCCGTGGCTGCCACCGAAGCCGCACTGGGCGAAGCCGTCGGACAGCTGTATGTGGAGAAGTACTTCCCCGCCCAAGCCAAGGAACGCATGCAGCAACTCGTGCGCAACCTGCAGACAGCCCTCGGGCAGCGCATCGATGCCCAAGACTGGATGAGCGACTCCACCAAGGCCGTGGCCCACGAGAAACTCGAGGCATTCATCGTCAAGGTGGGCTACCCCGACACATGGAAGGACTACACAGGGCTCACCATCGGACGCAACTACTGGGAGAACATACAGGCCACACACACATGGGTCAACCACGACGAAGTGCAGCGCAAGCTCAACAAGCCCGTCGACAACACCGAGTGGTACATGACGCCCCAGACCGTGAATGCCTACTACAACCCCACCACCAACGAGATATGCTTCCCCGCAGGCATACTACAGCCTCCCTTCTTCGACATGACAGCCGACGACGCCTTCAACTACGGTGCCATAGGCGTAGTGATAGGCCATGAGATGACCCACGGCTTCGACGACCAGGGTGCCAAGTACGACAAAGAAGGCAACCTGCGCCAATGGTGGACAGAGGAGGACACACGCCGTTTCGAGCAGCGCACCCACGTCATGCGCGACTTCTTCTCCGCCATCGAGGTGCTGCCCGGCCTCTATGGCAACGGACAGCTCACACTGGGTGAGAACATGGCCGACCACGGCGGCCTGCAGGTGGCCTTCCAGGCCTTCCGCAACGCCACGGCTGCCGCCCCGCTGGCCGAGCGCGACGGCTTCACGCCCGAACAGCGTTTCTTCCTCGCCTACGCCGGTGTCTGGGCGGGCAACATACGCGATGAGGAGATACGCAAGCGCACCAAGAGCGACCCCCACTCGCTCGGCCGCTGGCGCGTCAACGGCGCACTGCCCCACATCGACGCGTGGTACGACGCCTTTGGCATCACCGAGGCCGACCCCATGTTCGTGCCAAAGAGCCAGCGCGTCACCATCTGGTAGACACAGCATCACACATTCCACACCCTACATCACTACGCCTGACCCGTGCCCATCACACTGCCCGACCGCCTGCCGGCCATTGAGCTGCTGAAGCGGGAGAACATATTCGTCATCAACACCACCAGGGCCTTGTCGCAGGACATACGCCCGCTGCGCATCGTGGTGCTCAACCTGATGCCCCTCAAGATCACCACCGAGACCGACCTGGTGCGTGTGCTGTCGAACACGCCCCTGCAGCTCGAGCTCTCCTTCATGAAGATAAAGAGCCACACGTCGAAGAACACGCCCATCGAACACATGCGTGCCTTCTACCACGACTTCGAGACGCTTAGGGAGCAGAAGTTCGACGGCATGATCATCACCGGTGCACCGGTGGAGCACCTCCACTTTGAGGACGTGACCTACTGGGGCGAGATGCAGGAGATATTCCAATGGGCGCGCACCCACGTCACCTCGACGCTCTACATCTGCTGGGCGGCCCAGGCAGGCCTGTTCTATCACTACGGTGTGGTCAAGCATAAGCTCGGGGCAAAGATGTTTGGTATCTTCGCCCAGCACACGCTGCGACCCGAGCTGCCGCTGTTCCGCGGCTTCGACGACGTGTTCCAGATGCCCCACAGCCGCCACACCGAGGTACGGCGTGAGGACATCGTCGCAGCCAACGAGCGGCTGGCCTTGGCCGGCGAGCCTGGGGTGGAGATAGTGGCCGAGGGCGAGGAGTCGGGCATAAGCATAGTCATGGCGCGCGACGGTCGCGAGATATTCATCACCGGCCACATGGAGTATTCGCCCCTGACACTCCACACGGAGTACCGCCGCGACCTCGACAAGGGCCTGCCGATAGCCCTGCCCCGCCACTACTACACCGACGACGACCCAACGAAGAAGCCGTTGGTGACGTGGCGTGCACATGCCAACCTGCTCTTCACCAACTGGCTCAACTACTACGTCTACCAGCAGACGCCCTACGACATCAGCACCATCCACTGACCGCGCCGCGTGCCAGCCGGCGCAGGCCTGCCGGCACACAGCCACCACCGACCCTGCCACCCACCGTGCGACACATTGAGCTCCTGTCACCTGCCCGCGACCTTGCCTGCGGCATTGAGGCCATACGCCATGGTGCCGATGCCGTGTACATCGGCGCGCCACGCTTCGGTGCCCGCGCGGCGGCCGGCAACAGTGTGGCCGACATAGCCTCGCTCGTGGCCTATGCCCACCCCTACGGCGTGCGCATCTATGTGACACTCAACACCTTGCTGCGCGACGACGAGCTCACAGCCGTGCAACTGCTGGTGGACGAGCTGGCGGCAGCAGGCGTCGACGCGCTCATCACGCAAGACAAGCGCATCGTGCCGGCATCGGCCACGGTGCCCCGCGGCATGGCCTGCGTGCGCTCCGGCATTGCACTGCACTCATCCACGCAGATGGACAACCGCACGCCTGCCGATGTGCAGGCACGCCTCCGTGCCGGCTACGAGCAGACGGTGCTTGCCCGCGAGCTCGCGGTGGCCGACATACGCGCCATACACAGTGCTGTGCCGCAGATGCCCCTTGAGGTGTTCGTCCACGGAGCCCTGTGCGTGAGCCTCAGCGGCCGCTGCTATGCCAGCCAGTACTGCTTCGGCCGCAGTGCCAACCGCGGCGAGTGCGCACAGTTCTGCCGCCTGCCATTCACGCTCACCGATGCACAGGGTCACACCCTGACCGACCCCCGCACGGGCCTGCCCCTGCACCAGCGTCACCTGCTGTCGCTCAAGGACATGAACCGCTCCGCCCACCTCGAGGAGCTGATGGATGCAGGCGTCAGCAGTTTCAAGATAGAGGGCCGGCTGAAGGATGCTGCCTACGTCAAGAACACCACAGCCTACTACCGCCGCCGCATCGACCAGATCATAGCCCGCCGCCCCGCCGACTATGCCCGCGCCTCCTGCGGCGTGAGCACTATCAGTTTCCATCCCGACGTGGCCAAGAGCTTCAACCGTGGCTTCACCGACTACTACTTGCACGGACGCACGCCGCAGACTGTGTTCCAGCCCCTTACACCCAAGGCCATCGGCGAGGGCGTGGGGCGCGTCGAAGCCGTGCGTCACTATGCCGTCGCTGTCAGCAGCCAGGCGGTGTTCCATGCCGGCGACGGCCTGTGCTACTTCGACAGGGAGGGCCACCTGCAGGGCTTCCGTGTCAACAGCATCGATGCCGCCGGACGCCTGCATCCCGCCACGATGCCCGACGGGCTGACGGCAGGCACGCCCCTCTTCCGCAACGTCGACGCGGCCTTCGAGGCAGCTCTCGCCCGCCCCACTGCCGAGCGACGCGTGCCCGCCAGCTGGCACCTCACCGACGCCGACGGCTTCACCCTCACGCTCAGGGCATCCACGGGCCACACAGCCACCATGCGCTTCGACTACCCGCACGAGACGGCCCGCACTCCGCAAGACGGTGCTCTCCGCCGGCAGCTCCTGCGTCTCGGCGACACCATCTTTGCATGCACAGAGGCCGACATCACCATCGCGATGAGCCGCGAGTGGTTCATTCCGGCCTCCGTGCTCGGCGAGTGGCGCCGTCAGGTGTGCGCACAGCTCACCGCCACCATGGCAGCCGCCCTGCCGCAACGGCCACAGACAGCTGTCACGGAAGCCGATGTCACGCCCGACGATGCCGACGGCCGCACGTGGCCGCTGATGACGTGCCGTCACTGCCTGCGCTATGCCTACGGCCAGTGCCCGCGCCACCAGACACCCGACCCTGCCGCCGCACGCCAATGGGGCGGCACACTGCATCTCGCACTGGCCGACGGCCGCACGTTTCCCCTTCACTTCGACTGCCAACGATGCCTAATGACCGTGGAGCGTCCACGCTGACGCTCATTGCCATCCTCATGCTGGCTCTCTCCGCAGCACTCGGAGCCTGCGACGGCATGCACAGCCGGCACAGCGTGGTGGCCTTCGACTCCACAGCCGTCGACAGCGCACAGGCCTACGCCCTCACGGCCTACGACGTGGGCTACAACTTCACCGTCCGTGCCGACAGCCTCATGCTCATGGATGAGCGTCCCATGCACTGGAGCGAGGGCGTGAGCAGCGAGAGCGGCACCGTCATGCTGCACGCCGGCGACCGCATCGTGGTGGCCTCCATCGTGGTCATCCCCGAGGACACTACCGACAGCATCTGGGTGCAGGTGGCACGCGACCAGCAGACCATGGGGTGGACCCACCAGGGCACGCTGCTGCAAGGCACCTCGCCCGACGACCCCATCAGCACCCTCATGCACTACATCGCGCGCCGTCCGAACCTCGTGCTCATGCTCTTAGGCGCAGCTACACTCGCCCTCTGCCTCCTCTACAGGCACCGCCACCCGCGCACGCCACTCATCTGCGCCGACGACATCACCGCCGCCGCGCCGTCGCTGCTGCTGTCATGCGCCGTGGCAGCAGCACTCCTGCACACCTACATCATGCACGCCGTGCCGCAGGAGTGGGTGCGCTTCTACTTCCACCCATCCATCAACCCCTTAACACAGCCGCCGGCACTCCGCGCCTTCATCATCGCCGTGTGGGGCATGGTGGCAGCAAGCGTGGCCAGCGCAGAGGCAGCCTTCACGCTGCTGCCCTTGCGTCAGGCACCGGTCTACCTGCTCTCGCTCGCTGCCATGGCCACCATCCTCACCGAAGCCATCACCATGCTGCAAGCCATACCCCTGCTCGCCGCTGCCACAGGCCTGGCAGCCATTGCAGGCATAGCCCGCCACTACATGAGCCACACACGTGCACGCTACATCTGCGGCCGCTGCGGCACAGGCCTCCACGACAAGGGACGCTGCCCGCGCTGCGGCGCATGGAACGACTGACCGGCCTCACTACAGAACCAGCCTCTTCTTACCGCCAAAAGGCACATGTCAGCACGGATGCAAGACCGGCAGCATGCACCCCATCGTGTCCATCCTTGCAATCTGCGGTCAACCACTCCACGTCTCGCACTGAAACACCCTGCATGGCACACGCCATCACCGTGCATGGCGGTGGCCAACCACGGTGCATGGTGATGGCGCAGAGAGTGCAGGGTGTTCACGCCATGCCGGCAAAGCGCGCCACGCTGTTGGTGAGCTCCACAAACTGAGCCACCGAGAGCTGCTCGGGCCGCAGGCAGAAGAGGTCGTCGGCAAGGAAAGCCGTGGTGTCGGCTTCAGGTGCCAGCTCGGCGAGCAGCGGCCGCAGGTTGTTGCGCAAGGTCTTGCGCCGCTGGTTGAAGGTGGTCTTCACCACACGGCGGAAGAGAGCTTCATCGCAGCCCAAGGCCTGCACATCGTTGCGCACGAGGCGCACCACGGCACTGCGCACCTTAGGCGGCGGGTTGAACACCGTGGGCTCCACGGTGAACAGATACTCGGCCTTATACCACGCCTGCAGCAGCACCGAGAGAATGCCGTAGGCCTTGGTGCCCGGATGCGCCACGATGCGGTCGGCCACCTCCTTCTGCACCATGCCCGTGCAGCAGGGGATGAGCTGACGGTGGTCGAGCAGGCGGAAGAATATCTGCGACGAGATATTGTAGGGATAGTTGCCCGTCAGCACGAAAGACTGTCCGCCGAAGGTGCGGTCGAGGTGCATCTTGAGGAAGTCGTCCTCAATAATGCTGTCCTCCATCTCCGGCCACGTGCGGCGCAGGTAGGCCACCGACTCCGTGTCGAGCTCCACCACCTTGAGAGGGCGCGGCTTGCGCATCAGAAACTGTGTCATCACCCCCATGCCCGGCCCCACCTCCAGCACAGGCAGCTCTGGAACGGCATCCACCGTGTCGGCGATGCGCTCCGCTATTGTCAAGTCCGTTAAGAAGTGTTGCCCGAGAAACTTTTTGGGCCTTACCGTCCGCATGGCTCTTAGTATTGTTATATTTTTGCCTCTGCAAAGATAACTCAATAAACGCTCACCCGCACCTGCCCGACATGCACTATCTGCGTTCAGCCCTCAAAATAGCCCTTCCCTTCGCCCTTGGCGGAGCCATCCTGTGGTGGATGTACCGTGGTTTCGAATGGGGCACGCTGCGCACGGCTCTCTCCTCGGGCATGCGCTGGGAGTGGATGTGGCTGAGTTTCCCCTTCGGCATCATGGCCCAGGTGCTGCGCGGGCTGCGCTGGCGGCAACTGCTGGCACCCATGGGCGAGCGAGCCCGCCGCAGCACGTGCGTGCATGCCGTGTTTGCCAGCTATGCCAGTTCGCTCGTCGTGCCCCGCGTGGGCGAGGTGCTGCGCTGCGGCGTGCTGCGCCGCTACGACGGCGTGGGCATGACACGCAGCATAGGCACCGTGGTGACCGAGCGCGTGGTGGACATGGCCATGATTATGCTCTTCTCCCTCGGAGTGTTCCTCTGGCAGGTGCCAGCCTTTGTGCTGTTTGCCCGCCAGACAGGCATCGGCACCCACATGCTCGCAGGCCGCTTCACCACGGCAGGATGGGTGGTCACCATCGTGAGCATAGCCCTCATCATCGCCACCACACTCGTGCTGCTGCGCCGCTTGCAGCTGCTGACCCGCACCAAGGCCATACTGAGCGACCTGCGCCAGGGCCTGCTCTCCGTCACGCATGTGCAGCGGCCACTGCTCTTCATGGCATACAGCGCCGGCATCTGGGCATGCTACTTCCTTCACTTCTACCTCACCTTCTTCTGCTTCGACAGCACCGCACAGTTGGGCATCTCCGTGGCAGCCATAGCCTTCGTGGTGGGAACGTTTGCCGTGCTCGTGCCCACGCCCAACGGCGCAGGGCCGTGGCACTTCGCCGTGAAGACGGTGTGCATGCTCTTCGGTGTAGCCTCCGACGATGGTGCCATCTTCGCACTCATCGTGCACACCCTCCAGACGCTGCTCGTGGCCGCCCTCGGCATAGAAGCCGCCGTGGCCCTGACCTTCACAAGCAAGCGAGGCACCGCGCAGCCGCCATCACCCTCACCGACAGACACACAACCATAGCACTCAAGAACTCAACATTAACCCCCTAAACATAATCACCCTCATGACTATCCACGACCTACAGCCCCAGGCCATCTTCGGCAACTTCCACAAACTCACACAGGTGCCACGCCCCAGCGGCCATCTGGAGAAGATACAGCAGTTCCTGCTCTCATGGGCCGCCGAGCGCGGCATCGAAGCCTACAAGGACGGCGGCGAGAACATCGTCATGCGCAAGCCCGCCACACCGGGCTTTGAGCACCGCAAGCTCTGCACCATGCAGGCACACATGGACATGGTACCACAGAAGACCGACGAGAGCACCCACAACTTCGAGACCGACCCCATAGAGACATGGGTCGACGGCGAATGGCTCAAGGCCAAGGGCACCACCTTGGGCAGCGACGACGGCATCGGCGTGGCATGCATCATGGCAGTCTTTGAGGACAATACGCTCCGGCACGGCCCCCTCGAGGCACTCATCACCAGCGACGAGGAGACATGCATGTATGGCGTGAACCACCTCGCTGCCGACACCCTGCACGGCGACATACTGCTCAACATCGACCACGAGAGCGAGGGCGAGTTCTGCATAGGCTCGGCAGGCGGAGTCAACGTCACAGCCACACTGGGCTACAAGGAGGTGGAGACCGATGCCACCGACGCAGCCTTCAGCATCACCATCAGCGGCCTCAAGGGCGGACACAGCGGTCTCGAAATCAATCAGGGACGCGCCAACGCCAACAAGCTCATGGCACGCCTGCTGCGTCAGGCCATTGCCGACGACGACGCCCGCCTGTGCTCGTGGCAAGGAGGCAATATGCGCAACGCCATACCACGCACCGCCGAGATCGTTGTCACCATACCCGCCGACAACGCCGACGACCTGCGCGAACTGGCCGCATACTGCCAACAGACATTCCGCGACGAGTATCGAGGCGTGGAGGACACTGTGGACATCGCCGTAGAGCCCGTCGCACTGCCAGCCATGCAGGTGCCGGAAGAGGTGCAGGACAACCTCGTGAGTGCCATACTGGCCTGCCACGACGGAGTGCTGCGCAACATCCCATCCATCCCGCACATTGTGGAGACATCGTCCAACATGGCCATCATACACATCGGACAGGGCAAGGCCGAAGTGCTCATCCTCGCACGCTCCAGCTGCGACACGCAGCTGGAGCTGGAACAGGAGATGTTCGAGAGCGTCTTCGGCATGGCCGGCATGAAGGTGGAATACGGCGGCCAGTACGGTGCCTGGCAGCCCAACTTCGACTCGCCCATAGCAGCCCAGATGGCAGCCCTCTATGAGCGCATGTACCAGCGGCCGGCAAAGGTCGAGGTGGTGCATGCAGGCCTCGAGTGCAGCCTCATCGGGCAGGTGTATCCCAAGATGGACCTCATCTCATTCGGCCCCACACTGCGCTCACCCCACACTCCCAACGAGCGCTGCAACATACCCAGCGTAGGTCGCTTCTGGGAGTTCCTCAAGACCCTTCTCGCCGAGATACCCGAAGCATGAGCGCCACACTCCCGCCACTCTCCCGCCATGCAGTCGCCATGCGGCGCTGCTGCCTCCTGCTCATAGCCATGATGTGCCACCTCGCCCTCACTGCCCAAAGCTACGATGCGCTGTGGCGGCGTGTGCAGCAGCAAGAGCAGCAAGGCAAGCCACAGAGTGCATACGCCATCGTGCAGGCCATCCTGCACAAAGCCACAGCCGAAGGCCAGCGTGGTCAGCAACTGAGTGCCACGATGCGCGCCATAGGCCTCCGTCAGGAATGGGCACCCGACAGCTTCTTTGCCGACATACCACGCCTGGAGCAGGAACGCGCCAAACAGACAGAGCCCGAGGCACGTGCCATCTACGCCTCCATCCTCGCCGAGGTCTACGAGGCCAACCGCTATCGCAGTCAGGCGACAGGCATGACGCTGACGGCAGAGAGCATGCAGGAGTGGACAAGGGAGCAATATGACAGCGCAGCCCACGCCTGCTGGCAGGCATCGCTCAAGGATGTTCATGCCTTGGCCGACGCCTCCACCAAGGTGTGGCTGCCATTCGTAGAGACAGGCGCGGCATCGGCCACCTTCAACCACGACCTGCTGCACCTGCTGTGGCAACGCGCCATACAGCAGCATCACCCTACATGGCTTGCCACCGACCGCGAGCTGCTGGAAGCCGGCACAGCCATCGCTGACGAATACGGCCGGCGCGGCAATGCCGACGCGCAGATGCTGGTGTGGACAGACATGGTGGAAGCAATGCCAGCCATCGTGGCCGACAGCCTCACACGCCGCCTGGGCCGACAGCTGCCAACGACGGCCTACGAGGCCGACGATGCCACACGCTGCCTGCTCCTGCTCAAGGAAGCCTACAAGGAACGTCCCATCGTGGTGGAAGCCTACCTGCGACTGCTCGGCCGCAACGTGCCCGACAGCACGAAGGTGGCACTGGCCAACGAAGCCATAAGCCTGCATCCGCGCTATGCCCGCACCGCTGCCGTGCACAATGTGCTCACGAGCCTGCGCCAGCCGCATGTGTCGCTGTCAGGCAGCAATGTCTACTATCCCGGCAAGGAGTATCGGCTGCCACTGAGTTTCCGCAATGCCACATCCGTCACCGTGAAGGTCTACAGCCTGCCCGCCACCTTCAGCGAGGATGCCATGCAGCAGAGCTCGCAGAAGCCTGCCGAATATATTGCCCGCCACGGCCGCCTCGTGCAGACACTGCGACAGGAACTCCGTGCCACCGATGCCTACGCTGAAACTGCCGACAGCATCGCATGGCAGGCCCCGCAGGCCGGACGCTATGCCCTCGTCTACACCGCCACGACCTCCGAGCAGCAGGCCACGCAGCGCACACTGCCACCAAGCTACCGGTTCTGCTACGTCTCAGCCATACAGCCGCTGTTGCGCTCCCTGCCCGACGGCAGCATAGACGTCATTGCCGCCGATGCCGAGACCGGCCATCCGCTGCCCGGCGTGGAGGTGACACTCTTCCGTGTGGACTACAGCCACGACGGGCATCAGCGCATCGCCGCAGGCCACACCGACGAGCACGGGCACCTGCGCTTCGCACCACAAGCCGGCAGCCGCCACTCACGCTACACACTGCGCTTCGCGCTCGCCACAGACTGCTGGCTGCCGGAGAGCAACCTATGGGGCTCGCACTGGCAGCCCTCGGCCGACCGCAGCACTGTCCTGCGCCTCTACACCGACCGCGCCATCTACCGCCCCGGGCAGACCGTGCACATCTCAGGCATAGCCTATGAGCAAGACCATTGGGATGCCCACACCGTGGCAGGCACAGAGGTGGAGCTGACACTGCGCGACGTCAACGGCAAGGAAGTGGCCCGACAGCAGGTGAGTGCCGACAGCCTCGGTGTCATAGAGGCACAGTTCACGCTGCCCGCCGGCGGCCTCACCGGCATCTACACCGTGCGCTCAGCAAAGACAACCGTCTCCTTCCGTGTTGAAGAGTACAAGCGTCCCACCTTCGAGGTCACCACCGACGAGGCACCCGCCATACGCTGGCCACAGGACAGCATCACCGTCAGCGGTCGCGCCATGGGCTACAACGGAGTGCCCGTGCGGGGCGGACGTGTGGCCGCCACCTACCAGTTCACCTACCCATACCGCTGGCTGTCTTTCCGCAACGACTCCCCCGTGACCGAGGCCGACACCGTGGAGACCGACACCGACGGGTGCTACAGCCTGTGCATACCACTCACCACGCTCACCGACGAAGTGATGCGCAGCGGGCTGGTGATGCGCGTGCAGGTGGCCGTGACAAGCCCCGCGGGCGAGACACGCGAGGCCGTGCATGCCGTGCCGCTGTGCAGCACGCCCCTGCGCTTCACGCTAAGCATCAATGAGTTGCAAGACCGTGAGCGTCCCAAGTCACCACAGTTCAGTCTGCTCTCATCCACTGGCCAGCCCGCGCAGGCCACGGTCAGCTGGAGCATCGTGGCCGACAGGCAGGAGGCAGGCAATGCCCCAACAAAGCCCATAGCCTCGGGCAAGTTCGAACAGACAGGCAAGGAGCTCGATGCCATGTTTGAGCGAGTCATCAGCAGCCTGCCCACAGGCAGCTACACACTGTGCGCCATGGCAACGGCTGGTGCTGACAGCGCACGAGCCGAAGGCCGTTTCTGCACCTTTGCCATGAACGACAAACAGGTGCCACGACAGACACGCCTATGGCTATACTGTCCTGCCGACACCTTCGCCGCCGACGGCACTGCACGTCTGCTGGTGGGCACCTCGCTCACGGATGCCGTCATCTACTGCTCACTCGTGGGCTCCGACGGCAGCGTCGCCGACAGCCTGATGCATGTGTCCGGCGAGTTGCGCACAATCACCATACCTTATACCGACAGCTACGGCGACGGCATCACCGCACACTTCGCCATCGTGCACGACGGACAGGTGGAAGTGGCACGGCAGGCCCTGCGCCGCCCCCTGCCCGACACACAGCTGCGATGGGAGTGGACATCGTTCCGCGACAAACTGCGTCCGGGCCAACAGGAGACATGGACCCTGCGTCTCACCCGCCCCGACGGCACGCCAGCCGATGCCAACCTCATGGCCGCAATCTACGATGCCTCGCTCGACCCGCTGGAGCCCCACGTCTGGCAACTGCTTGTGGGTCGCCACCACAGGTTGAACTGGTTGTCGTGGACACATCAGGACTATTACCGCATCGGCACAGCAAGCATGCCGCTCTACTTCGGCACCAAGAGCCGCCGTGTGCCGGCCCTCACCTACGACGCCATAGCCCCACGCTGGCTTGCCGGCACAGCCTTCGGCTCAGTGGAGCAGGTGATGCTCGCCTCGGCCGGACCGCGACGCATGTTCAGCCGTGCCAAGGGAGGTGCCGTGGCCGAGGATGCCATGGACGATGCTGTGTACTACTCCGTGGAGAACACCTCGGCCATGCCCACGGCAGCCAACATGGACGCCGGAAGCGATGAGGCAGAGGCCGCTGCGGAGGATGCAGCCACAAGCACGGAGACCGCCACGGAGGCTGCTGCCTACGTGCGGTCCGGCTTCAATGAGACTGCTGCCTTCATGCCACGCCTGCACACCGACACAGCCACAGGAGCCGTGAGTCTCACCTTCACATTACCCGAGAGCCTCACCACATGGCGCATGCTCGGCATCGCCCACACGCAGGATATGCTCACGGCCAGCATCACGGCCGAGGCCATCACACAGCGGGAGCTCATGGCGCAACTGCACCTGCCCCGTTTCCTTCGTGCAGGCGATCAGGGCACCATCCGCGCCACCGTCCAGAACCTCACGCAGACCCCGCTGGCAGGCAAGGCACACCTATATATTATAGACCCCGAGACGCAGCGCGTGCTCCTGCACCAGCAAGCCGACTTCACCACCGATGCCGACGGCGACACCAGCCTGTGCTTTGCCTACACTCCGCAGAAGGACGTGCCCATAGTGGTGGTGCGTCTGAGTGCCGAGAGCACCCAGGGCAAAGGTCGCAGGAAGGTCACCATTGCCGACGGCGAGCAGCGCTACCTTCCCATCCTGCCGGCAGAGGAATGGGTGACTGAGAGCATCGAGATACGCGCCGACAGCACCGGCACCTTCACCACCGACCTCACGCCCCTCTTCAACCACGACAGCAGCAGTGCCACCCAGCGACGCCTCACCATAGACTACACCACCCACCCCATCTGGACTGTGGTTCAGGCACTGCCGTCGCTGCGCCAGCCAGAACGCGACGATGTGCTCTCGCTCACCACAGCATTCTATGCCCACACGCTTGCAGCCCACATTGCAGCCACCACGCCACGGCTGCGCGACATGGTAGCCCTCTGGCAGCAACAGGCTGCCGGCGGACAGGCCGACGCGCTGAAGAGCCCGTTGGCAACCGCCGTGGAGCTGGCACAGATAGCCCTCGACGAGACACCATGGCTGCGCGATGCCACCACCGACAGCGAGCGGCGCGCCCTGCTGTGCGACCTCTTCGACAGCAGCCTCGTGGCGACACGCTTGCAGCAGTCCGTAGCCAAACTCGCTGAGCGGCAGCAGGCCGACGGCGGCTTCGCATGGTTCCCCGCCATGCCCTCCAGCACATACATGACCAGCATCGTGGCCCTCCATCTGTCACGCCTGCAACAGCTCACTGCCGGCTACGCACATCTCGACCGCGACGTGCAGCGTCAGGCCCATGCCGTCATGCTGCGTGCCCTGGCCTATGTGGCTGCCGACATGCACCGCACCATCGAGCAGCTCCAGCGTCAGGAGAAGCAAGGCACCAAGGTGAGCACCGCCAGCGAGACCTACCTCAGCTATGTCTACACAGCCCAGCACGCCGGCATCGGCCTCACACGCCAGCAGCAGACCGACATAGCCTATCTGCTCAACCATCTGGCAGGCAACGTGGGCACGATGACCAACACCGAGCGCGCACTCGCCGCCATAGTGCTCAAGGCAGCAGGCCGCAACAGCGAGGCCATGACCTACTACACCTCGATGCTGGAGCACCTCACCACGACATCAGCCCACGGCACCTACTTCGACTATGCCGGCGGCTCCTTCACCCCGACAGCGCACAAGGTGGCCCGCCATGCACTGGCCATGGAAGCCGTAAGCACCGTGGATGCCAAGGCATCATGCTTCAGCGGCATGCGCCGGTGGCTGCTACAGCAGAAGCGCACACAGATGTGGGAGACGAGCGCGGCCACCATCGATGCCATCTACGCACTGCTCACCACCTCACACGCCGAGCTGCGGCAGACAGCCGCCGACCGTATCACCATCGACTATGGCAACCGCCGCAAGGTGGCTGTGACGGCCACACCCTCGCGCAGCGGCACCGCCGTCACCCCTGACCAGCAACTGGCAGGCCTCGGTCATGTCAGTGCCACCTACACCGACGGCCGTGCGCCACGCGCCATCACCGTGGTGCGCAGCAATGAGGGCGAGGCCTGGGGAGCCGTCTATGCACAATACCTCACACCTGTGGCAGCAGCCACGGCACATGGCGAAGGCCTGACCGTGCGCACACAGCTGTCGGCACACAACGTGCGGGTGGGCGACCGCCTCACCACACGCTACATCATCACCGCCGACCGCGACTACGACTACGTATGCCTGCGTGCCTCGCGTGCCGCCTGCGCCGAGCCTTCCGGCGTGCGCTCGGGCTACCGCTATCAAGGTGGTCTGGCATATTATGTAGCTGTGCGCGATGCCCATACCGACTACTTCATCGAGCACCTGCCAAAGGGCACATACGTGCTCGAGGAGACAGCCTACGTGGATCGCGAAGGCACCTACACCACAGGTCTCACCCGCTTGCACTGCGTCTATGCTCCCGACTTCGGAGCCACCACAGCAGCCGACACGGTGGAGAGCAGAGAATGAAGAATAAGATAATGAATGTACAGAGAGATCAGATAACCACCTCATCGGCCTACGACGGGCATCATGATGCCACGCCACATGGCAGCGACAGGCCACTCATCCTGCTGACCAACGACGATGGCTACGATGCCGCCGGACTACAGGCGCTGCGGCGTGCTGCACAGATGGTGGGCGAGACATGGGTCGTGGCTCCCGAGGGAGCACGCTCGGGAGCGGCATGCAGCATCTCGAGCACAGGCACCGTGGCTCTGCGCACAGTCGACGCCGAGGCGCACATCCATGCCTGCACGGGCACGCCTGTCGACTGCGTGAAGCTTGCCCTGGAGCATGTGGTGCCGCGCCGGCCTGTCCTTGTGCTGAGCGGCATCAACCACGGCGACAACGCCAGCATAAGCATACACTACAGCGGCACGATGGGCGCTGTGCTGGAAGCATGCATGAAGGGTATCACGGCCGTGGGCGTGTCGCTCTACCTGCGTCGCGGCGAGACCTACGCCGACCACCCCGTGAGCGATGCCACCATTGAGGCCCTCGGCTGCCTGCTGCGCCGTGTGGTGGCTCAAGGTCTGCCGCAGGACACATGCCTCAACATCAACCTGCCGCCGCGCGAGTTGCTGACAGGCTGGCGTCTGTGCAGGCAGGCACGCGGCAGCTGGAGTGCCGAGTGGGCCGATGCCCACCACCCCTTCGGCGGCCGTCATTACTGGCTCACGGGCACCTTCACCAACCTGGAGCCCGACGCCACCGACACCGACTTTGCCGCGCTGCGCGACGGAGCGGCATCGGTAGTGCCCATCAGTGTCGACATGACTGCCCACGAGGCACTGCGCAGCCTCGTCCTGTAGGCCGGCGGATGCTGCTATCCACGCCTCCTACATCCTTCACCCCACATCCTAACATCCTTACAGCATGAAGTACTACCTCATAGCAGGCGAAGCCAGCGGCGACCTGCACGCCTCGCACCTCATGGCCGCTCTCCGCAGGGAAGACTCCGACGCCCGGTTCCGCTGCTTCGGCGGCGACCTCATGGCTGCCCAGGGAGCCACCCTTGTGCGCCACTACCGCGACCTGGCCTACATGGGCCTCTTCCCCGTGCTCTTCCATGCACACACCATCCTGCAGGGCATGGCGCAATGCAAGGCCGACATAGCAGCATGGCGCCCCGATGTGCTCATCCTGGTGGACTACCCAGGCTTCAACCTCAAGATGGCACGCTTCGCCCACGACTACGTGGATCCGCAGACAGGTCGCCGCGGCCTCTGCCCCGTGTACTACTACATCTCGCCGAAACTGTGGGCGTGGAAGGAATGGCGCATCAAGGACATCCGCAAGTATGTCGACGAGCTGTTCTCGATACTGCCTTTTGAGGTGGCTTTCTTTGAGGGCAAGCATGGCTATCCCATCCACTACGTGGGCAACCCCACCGTCGACGAGATTGCCGCCTACCGCTCCGATCCCTCCACGCCACGTGCTCTGCGCACACAGCTTCTGGGCCGTGAGAGTGCAAGCTACGACCCAGCCCGCGACACGCGCCCCGTCATAGCCCTGCTTGCCGGCAGCCGCAAGAATGAGATCAGCGACAACCTGAGCCGCATGCTGCGCGCCGTGGTGCCGTGGGCGATGGACTACCGCATCGTCATCGCCGGAGCTCCGAGCTTCGATGCCGACCACTATCGCCGCATAGTGGGCCGTGTGCAGCGTCGCCACCCCGAGGTGGCCACGCCCGAGATAGTGTTCGGCCAGACCTACGACCTGCTGTCGCGCTCCACGGCAGCCCTGGTAACATCGGGCACAGCCACCTTAGAGACGGCACTGCTGAGGGTGCCGCAGGTGGTGTGCTTCTTCATGCAGCTGCGCTGGCTGGCCTCGCTGGCACGCCGCATAGCCATCAAGGTGCGCTGGGTGAGCCTGGTGAACCTCATCGCCGACAGTGACGTGGTGCCGGAGCTCATCTGCGAGCAGATGACACCGCAGGCCGCACGCCGCCACCTCGCCACCATCATGCCCGGTGGCAACCGTCGTGAGGCTATGCTGCAGGGCTACGACGACATGGCACGCCGCCTTGGCGAGCCCGGAGCACCAGCACATGCGGCACGCGCGATGACAGAGCTCTTGCGCAAGAGCCGGCAGACGGCAGACGGCGCGCCTACTTCCTGACGGGCTTCTGCACAGGCTGTACTGCCTCCTCCACACGGCGGTCGGAGACCACGGTGGCGTCGTAGCCCAGGTCGGCGATAGCCTTCACAATGGGCACAGCCTCGCCCTTGTCGGCATCATAGACAACAGTCACCAGCCCCGTCTGCCAGTCGGCCTTGATGCTTTTCACTCCACGCACAAAGCGCACACGCTCGCGGATGCGTTTTGTGCAGTTCTCACAGTGCATGGTAGCTTTCACCACGAGGGTGTGCAAATCCTTGGCCTCCGCTCCGAGCGCGACGGCAAGGAAGAAGATGGTTATCAAGCGGCGCATAGTGTCACACATTTGCTGCGGCAAAGATAGGCACTTCCAGCCTACGTCCAGCACACATGCCGGCCCATTTGCGACAACGCCTTCAGGAGACGAGCATCACCATGCAGGATGGCAGCCATCACCGTGCAGGGTGAACGCCATCACCATGCAGGGTGACTACGGCACACCCTGCATGGTGGCAAATGGCCACAAAGCACTATCTTTGCGCCTCACAAGCATGTCTCACAGACATCAGGAAAGCATGACACGCCTCTGCACAGCCCTATTCCTCGCCTCCACCATGGCAGCCACCGCCCTGCACGCTCAGGACACCGAGGCCGACAGCCTGCGCACCGTGGAGCTCACGGGGCTCACCTTCAGCGCACGGAGGCCACCGGTGTCGCGCCTTGCAGGCGTGGACAACGGCATCAGCATCAACCAGCAGGAGCTGTTCCGCGCCGCATGCTGCAACCTCGGCGAGAGCTTCACCACCAACCCGAGCATCGACGTGAGCTATGCCGATGCCACCACCGGAGCCAGGCAGATACGCCTGCTGGGGCTGGCCGGCACCTACGTGCAGATGCTCGCAGAGAACATGCCCGCACTGCGTGGCCTGGCCATGCCCTACGCCCTCGACTACGTGCCGGGGCCGTGGATGAAGTCGATACAGGTGTCGAAGGGCACCGCCTCCGTGCGCAACGGCTACGAGAGCATCACCGGACAGATCGACATAGAATACCTCAAGCCCGAGGACGACGAGGGTGCCGGTGTCAATGCATACACTAACACCATGGGACGCTACGAGCTCAACGCCGATGCCAACGTGCACCTCAACCCGCGCCTCAATGCCAGCATACTTGCCCACTATGCCGACGACGGCAGCCACCACGACATCAACCACGACGGCATGCTCGACCAGCCACAGACGGAGCAGAAGAACGTGCAGACGCGGTGGGACTATCTGGGACGGCACTACATCTTCCACGGCGGCATAGGGGCATTGAGGGACACACGCCGCGGCGGCCACACGCCTCACATGCTGGCACATGCCGCCCACCCCTACACGACGAGCATCGGCAACGAGCACTACGAGGCCTACATGAAGCACGCCTTCGTGCTCAACACCGAGCACGCCACCAACATAGCCATCATGGGCTCCGTGGCACACCATGCCACCGATGCCCGCTACGGCAGCCGCAGCTACGACGCCACACAGCGTGAGGCCTACGCCCAACTGCTCTTCGAGACCAACGCCACGGAGCACCACAACATCGCCGTAGGCGCGAGCCTCAGCCACGACTACCTGCGCGAAGAAAGCACTATCCTGCCCTACGGCTCGCCCCGACGCACGCAGGAGACAACCACAGGCACCTACGCGCAGTACACCTACACCCTGGCGACGGCACTCATCGCCATGGCAGGCCTGCGTGTGGACCACAGCTCGCTCCACGGCACATTCGTCACACCACGCCTGCACGCCAAATACAGCCCCGCCACCTGGGTCACGCTGCGGGCATCGGCCGGCAAAGGCTACCGCACGCCGCACGCCCTGGCCGAACAGCACTATCTGCTTGGCAGCGGACGCCAGCTGCGCATCAGCCCCCTGCATCAGGAGGAAGCATGGAACGCCGGTGTCTCGGCAGCCTTCTCCCTGCCCCTCGGCAAGCGACAGCTCAAGCTCAACGCGGAGTACTACCACACACGCTTCATCCATCAGGCCGTGACCGACTACGACAGCGACCCTGCAGGCATAAGCATCTACGACCTCGACGGCACCTCGCGCTCACACGCCATGCAGGTGGAAGCCTCATGCGACGTGGCTCCAGGGCTCGACATCAGCGCGGCCTACCGCCTGACGGACGTGCGCACCACCTACGGCGGGCGCATGCTGGAGCGGCCGCTCTCACACCGCTGCAAGGCTCTGCTGACACTATCCTACAAGACTCCCCTCGAGCTCTGGCAGGCCGACGTGACGTGTGCACTCAACGGGAGCACACGCATGCCGCCCTACCGGTCACTCCCCGACGGCACAGAAGGCAGCGGGTCAGACGACAGTGCCTACACGCTGCACCCCTCCAGCCGCACACCGGCCTACGTGCAGCTCTATGCCCAGGTGACACGCTGGTTCCGCCATTTCTCCATATACATTGGCTGCGAGAACATCACAGGCTATCACCAGCAACAGACAGTGATAGATGCCACGCAGCCAGAAAGCCCCACCTTCGACCCCACACTCGTGTGGGCTCCCACACATGGTTCCACAGGCTACGCCGGCATACGGCTCAAGATTGGGCGGGAGTGAGCAGCGTGTCGATCAGTGCCACGGCGTAGGCCGATATGCCCTCTTCGCGCCCCGTGAAGCCCAGATGCTCGGTGGTGGTGGCCTTGATGCTTATCTGCCCGGGCTCAATGCCCATCACGTCGGCCAGACACTGCTGCATGGCAGGAATGTGAGGATTGAGTTTAGGACGCTGTGCACACACGGTGGCATCGATATTGCCCACGCTATATCCGCGCTCACGGAGCAGGTCCACGGTCTTGCGCAATATGACCTTGCTGTCGATGCCCTCAATGGAGGCATCCGTGTCGGGGAAGTGGTAGCCAATGTCGCGCAATGCCGCCGCACCCAGCAGGGCGTCGCAGATGGCATGTATGAGCACATCGGCATCAGAGTGACCCAACAGACCATGGGTGTGCTCTATCTGTATGCCGCCCATCCACAGGGCACGCCCTTCCACCAGTTGGTGGACATCATAGCCGAAACCTACTCGCATGAGGTAATGAGGGATTAGGGAAATTAGGCAAATGGGTAATGACAGCCGCTAACGGCGGCGGGTGTTGAAGAGGTCGCTGATACCGTCGAGGTCGAAGCCCAGGGTGAAGCGCATGGTCTGGTCGAGCGGGTTGGTCTGGGCCGTTGAGATGACGTAGGCAGCATCGAGGCTGAACACATTCATCTTGAAGCCCGCACCGACGGTGACATACTTGCGGTTGCCCTTGTTGGCAGCCTCCTCATGGTAGCCCGCACGCAGGAAGAAGCGGTCGTTGTAGCTGTACTCGGCACCCAGACTGAGCTGCACCTCCTGCAGCTCCTCCTTGAAGCCTCCAGGCGCATCGTGAAAGCTCTTGAAGATGCCCGAGATGGGCGAGACATCGTAGTACTCACGCTGTGTGCGCGATATGAAGTCGTTGTCCGACTCCCCTTCCTCCTGCATCGGGTAGGTGGGCACGAGCATCTTGTTGGCATCCACCGCCAGCGACAGGCGGTTGTAGTCGTCGAAGGGTATGGTGAGGTTGAGACCAAGGCGCAGGTTCGTTGGAATGAACTCGGCATTGTCGTCGCCGCCATAGCTTATCTTGGAGCCTATGTTGCTCAGGTTGAGGCCCACACCGATGCCACACTCACGCCCTGCCATGATGGCATAGTTGTTGTAGTAGAAAGCAATGTCGGCAGCAAACGCCTTGCCGGCACTCGTCTCAGAGGTGTAGTCGTAGGTGATGTCGGAGTATATGAAGCGCATGCCGATGGCTGCCGAGAATGTCTCGGAGAGCATGCGCGAATAGGCCACGTCGAGAGCCATCTCGTAGGGGTTGATGGTCATGCCCTCCGACGCTCCGCCGCTCATGGCCGACTCCCAGTCGAGCGACACCTCGCCTAAGGAGAAGTAGCGCAGGGAGCCGCTGATGGCCGAGTAGTCGCCGATGCGGTAGAAACCGGCCAGGTTGGCAAGGTTGATGTCGTTGACCAGCTTGCGCAGCCACGGCGTATAGCTGAGTGCTGCCCCCGCACGCGCCACGGCAAAGGGATACTTGGCCGGGTTCCAGTACTGCGAGTTGACATCGGCCTCGGTGGCACCACCCACATCGCCCATGCCGCCGGCACGCGCATCGGGGGCAATGCTCATGGAGGTGACACTGGTGGTCACGGGGTTGAACATATTCTTCTTGTCCTCGGCCTTGGCTGTGCATGCGAAGGCTGCAAGCGAGAAGAGGAGCAGGCTGTGGCGCAGTTGCATAATGGAATAGTGGTGCGGCAGATGCCGTGTGGTTAATGTTTGCGGTTAACGATGAGCTTACGTGTCAGCGACTCTGCCTTGGAGCCGTCGGTGCTGATGCGTGCCCGATAGAGGTAGACACCCGTTGGCAAGGCACTGCCGTTGTTAGTGGTCAGGCTCCAGGGCACGGCTATGATGCCGGTGGATGTCGACACGGTCGACGTGTACTGCCACACGGCACGGCCGGTGAAGTCGAACACCTCGAGGGTGAGCTGGCAGGGCGAACCTATGCGGTCGGTACGGACGAGGAACGTGGTGGACTGCGAGGCCGGGCTCTCGGTGGCTGCGAGCTCGAGGATGCCTGCCTTGATGGACGGGTCTACCACGAAGCGCATGGTAGTCTGTGAGGGATTGCCAAGCATGTCCCATGCCAGGAAGCGCAATGTGTGCTCGCCCGCCTCAAGAGCGGGGATAGTGAAGGCCACGGTGCCGCGGCTGTAGTCGCCGAACTGACCTACATAGTAGTCGTTGAGCACATAGGTGGTTGCTGCCTTGTTGTCTATTATCAGCTCCAAATCGTGGCCAAGGCCGGATGTAGATGTGTTGATGCCGCTCGGGTCGTACAGCGTTGCCACGAAATAGGGAGTCTCGCACACGGCCGAACCGTCGGTGAAGTCTTCACTGTCGAGCCATGCTGTAATCTCGGGGCCTTCGACATCGTCGTTGACATCGTCGGATGCCTGCATGGAGATGCCGTTGAGATAGCCGTTGGCTTCACGCCTCCCTTCACCCACGGCATACATCACCATGCGCGCCGGTGCATCGCTATATGCAATGTCGATTGGCAAAGGACACGTGAGCGCAAACTGGCCGGCACGTATGCTGTCGGTGCCGTCGTAGAGGAGCTTGTCATAAACCTCGTAGACGTATGTCGAGTCGGCACCTGTATTGTTCAGGCAGGTGACGGTGCTGCGGCTGTCATACAGGCGCAATGAGAGTACCCCGTTGAAGTCGGTCGACACGGCACCGTCGGCTGACTCGACATGTCCGGCCACGCGGGCCCGGGTGCCGGCTCTCAGGGTTATGTCCTCTGTGATGTCGGCCAGAGCCTGACCATTGATACTATCGATGACTATGGCTCGCTGGTCCGAGAGTATGAACTGCAACGCAGGGTCGCCAAGCAGCACGAAGTGCAGCTTGTTGGTGCGGAACGAGTCGCGCTGGTCGAGGCTGAAGGCCTTGCTCAGGCGCACGGCGTCGCCCAGACGATTGTGCCGCCCTGAAGCATCGGTGGCAAAGAGAAAATTGCAGAAGCCACGGTTGATGGTGTAGTTGGGCGGAGCATACACGGTGCGCGCCGTGGAGTAGAAAGCCACGGCACCGCCACTGGCATTGAGCACAGCAGCCTCGCCTATGTTGTCGGCCTGCCCGTCGAAAGGTTGCACGTCGCATGCCGCGGCCACCCACAGCCCCACGCGTGGCAACGATACCGACGCGAAGTCCTCCAGACGCAGCACCTGTTCATGAGATATGGTGTAGGTTGCGGCATGGCCGGTGTAGTTCATCATAAGGGCACCCTCATCCATCTGGTTGAGCACCGTCTGACGCACGGCAGGATAGCGATAGCCTGATGCTGTGCTTTGTCGCTTGTAGGCATCCCATAGGATTTTGCGCACTTCCAACTCCGGATTACGTTGCTCCACCTGTTGAGCCACATAGTTGCAGTATTTGAGGTGCTGGTTGGCATCGCCGTCGTCGCCCATGAAGGCCAACACGTTCTTCCATGCCCCGGCATTCTCGCCGCGCATGAAGGCTATTGTCTTGTCGACCATCACACGTGCCTCGTCGACAGTGCGGACAGGGAAGCGACCCACGCCGAGGTCGGTCTTCTCACTGTCTAAGCTGGCTCCTTCGCCATCATCAAGGAGGCCGAAATAGTCTTCCATGACGTAGCACGATGTTTCGCTATAGCTGTTGACACTCTCGTAGCAAAGCAGGAAATTGTCGGGCTTATAGCCTCGCCATGCCGAGGTGAGCATACGGTTGTCCCACGCTCCGTCGCCGAAGAGTAGCAGATAGCGTGGCGCATTGGCACCGCCATCGGCACGGTCGTAGAGCATCTTGATGAAGCGACGGTAGGCAGTGGCATCCGCCGTCCCGCTGGAGTACTCATTGTAGATGCGGTCGGCACGCACCACAACCACCGACATGTCATCAAGCTCACGGTGGGCTTGAGCCAGACGCTCCGCCTCGCTGTCGAAGATGCCCGATGCCGGCGTGATGATGACCATCTCTGCCGGCTCTGTGGCGTGAAGGTCCTGATTGTCGATAGCTCCGGCAGCAGCGGGTGCAGGATAGCTGGCTGCAACCGATGCGTCGAAGACTATGTACCCATGCTGCGCGTAGTCGGCCACAGGAATGGGCACACGGTAGAAGTGGCATGTCTTGCCATCGGTGTCGGTGCTGTCTACACACTGCCCCTTAATCTCCACGGCAGGCTGCCCTGGCGACGAGAGACGCATGAGCATGGGCTGCTGTCCTTGCGCGTATTCTATATTAAGGTATGTCTGCACTACTTCGCCAGCCTCGGGCAGCCCTGCCTGATAGTCAAACTGTATGTATGGCACATCGGCATCCAGTTTCAAGGCTGCACGATATGTTAGTGCCAGATAGTTGAGGCGCGCATAGTTGCCACGCGGCGCGGTGGATATGGTAATCTCGGTGCTGCGCTCAGGAGCCCCCACAATGTACGTTGCCGCGTTCTGCGTGGCCAACTGGTTGTCGCCCACCATGCTGACGCTCAAGGCTGGCGTGAGGGCGTTGCCTGAATATGATGTGGACACGGTGGTGGCACTATAGTTGGAGGCAGAGAATGACACCGTGAGCGATGCCCGCTCAGGAGCTACATGCGTGGGCAGTTGCAGGGTATAGGTTTTCGTAGGGTTGGATGCAAAGTTGTAGGCTTCATACAGCTGACGTCCTCCCTGATACCATGCATACTCCTCAGGGTTATATGCCACATGAGCATCTACGACGCTGACGATGGTGTCCTTGGCTCCCACCGGAATGTCGGGCACCATGCACTCGGCCTCTTCGACGGCTGATGCATCCTCGGTGATGAAATATGATGCGGCATTGGCATAAAAGTTCACAACGGGTGAGTTGCCCTGCCAATAGCTGAGGCCATAGGCATGGAAGAGGTAGCCGTCGGCAGCCGGAATCAGAGCCACAGGCTCCAGGTCGTCCCAGTCGGCATCAGCATCGATGAGTTCGCGCTGCAGGTGGCCGCCATAGCCATAGACCCGTATGTTCTCCGGATTGGCAAAGCCCATAGCACGCAGTGCCCGCTTGGAGAGATAGTACATGCCATCGGTGGTGAGCTGTATCTTGCGCCATACGCCGGTGGCCAGCACGCTGTGGCTGGCATAGCGTGTGTCGGCAACAGCGCGACTGGGGGCGCGACGGAGCCGCGATGCCTTGAGCGTCGGCACGATGTCTATCTTGGCACTGAGGAGCTTGAACAACTGTCCGCTGCGACACACCATGGGAACAAACGAATAGTCGAGCGAAGCCTCGCCACGCGACAGAGCCACGCACGACAGCACCTCGAGCGTGTCGACCAGCAGCACACCACTGCGCTGCACGGCCAGAGCCTCTGCGACAGAGAGAGGTGCCCACTCAGGATATTGTATGCTCACATGATAGTCGTAGCTGCGATAGTCCGACTCCAAAGGCACCGTCTCGGTGTACGACGGCAGTATGGAGTCTATCGGCAGCTCGTCCCAATTCAGATAGGTGAACTGCGTCTGCGCATGCAGCCCTGCTGCCGGAAACAGCAACAAAGCCAATAGGAGTCTATGCAGAGGATGTCTCATTTCACATTGAATTCGAGTAGTTTCTTGTCTTCCAGCCACCCAGCAAGATGGTCGTTCTCGTGCACCAGACCGACACCGACAGGCGTGCCAGTGAAGATGAGGTCGCCCATCTTGAGAGTGAAAAAGCGGCTGATGTATGCCACCAGCTTGTCCACGGGATGGAGCATGTCGGCCGTGTGGCCTTGCTGCACAGTCTGCCCGTTGACATCTAAGTGGAAGTGCAAGTCCTGAATGTCGTGTCCCAACTCGGTCACAGGCACGAACTCGCCCACCGCCGCGCTGCCGTCGAAGCCCTTGCAGCAATCCCACGGCAGACCTTTCTCACGGGCTACTGCCTGCAAGTCGCGGGCCGTGAAGTCGATGCCCACCGTGACGGCATCGTAGTAGCGGTGTGCAAAGCACTCGGGTATGCTGCGCCCGAGACGGCATATGCGCACCACAAGCTCCGTCTCATAGTCACACCGCTGCGTGAAGTCGGGAATGAAGAATGGGCGTCCGTGTGTGAGCAGGGCTGAGTCGGCCTTGGTGAACACCACCGGCTCTTCCTGAATATATAACGCCACGCCCAGTTCTTTATTGTGCTGGGCATAGTTCATGCCTATACCGAATATCTTCATCTGCGTGTTGACATGGTGGTGATGCGCAGTGCACGCTGTGGCCTACAGCCCTCTGCCGTGGCACTGCTTGAACTTCTTGCCGCTGCCGCACGGACACGGGTCGTTGCGGTTGGGCATCTTCTCGGCCTGATAGGGCGTGCGCGGTTGCTGCTCGCGTGTGTCGTGGGCAGCGGCGGCACGCTGGGCTGGGTCGGTGAGGTCGGACGGTGTGCCCTGCGCATAGTCGGGACGACTATACTGCGGTGCAGCTGTCGTGGTGCCACGTCCTGTCTGGTACTGGGCCCGCTGCTGTGCAGTGGCACGTGCGCGCTGACGTGCCTCCTGCTCTGCGGCCCGCTGCTGGGCATCGTCGGGAGCCGCGGCCTGCTGCTCTGGCACTTGTCCGCGCATCAGTATGCTTATCGTCTGGTTGTTGATCCGTGTCACCATGTCATCGAAGAGCTTCACGCTCTCAAGCTTGAAGATAAGCAACGGGTCTTTCTGCTCGTAGGATGCATTCTGCACGGAGTGGCGCAGCTCGTCGAGTGCACGCAGGTTCTCCTTCCATGCCTCGTCGATTACATGGAGCATGATAGCCTTCTCAAAGGCTGTCACTATGGCGCGGCCTTCGCTGTCGCATGTCTGACGCAGGCTCACGCCACCTATATTATATACACGCCGCCCGTCGAGTATGGGCACCATAACCGGACGCTCTGCCCACTCCTGCCCGTTAGGACCGTCGTAGATGGGCTTGAACACCTTGTAGGCATCGGCAGCAATGAGCTCCGTCTTCTGCTTGAAGCGTGCGAGCACAGCCTGGTAGGCTTTCTCCTCCAGTTCGGGGCGGCGCATCGCGGTAAGTTCGTCCTCCGTGTAGGGCACCTCCATGGCAAAGAGCTCAATGTACTGTTCCTTCATCTGGTCGAAGGTGGCGCAGTTCTCGAGTATGGCACAGACGCGGTCGAAGAGCATGTCGGCAATGTCCATGCCGAGACGCTCGCCCATGAGGGCGTGGCGTCGCTTCTCGTAGATGACGGTGCGCTGCTTGTTCATCACGTCGTCATATTCCAGCAGGCGCTTGCGCACACCGAAATGGTTCTCTTCCACCTTCTTCTGTGCGCGCTCTATGCTGCTGTTTATCATGGAGTGCTCTATCACCTCGCCTTCCTCAAAGCCCAGACGGTCCATGACCTTGGCTATGCGCTCGGATGCGAACAGGCGCATGAGCTTATCCTCGAGCGAGACGAAGAAGACGCTGCTGCCGGGGTCGCCCTGACGGCCTGAGCGTCCACGCAGCTGACGGTCCACACGGCGGCTCTCGTGGCGCTCCGTGCCGATGATGGCCAGACCGCCGGCCTCTTTCACCTCTGGCGAGAGCTTGATGTCGGTGCCGCGGCCTGCCATGTTGGTGGCTATGGTCACTGCGCCGAGCATGCGCTCCTCCTCACGCTTGTTGCCGTCGGCATCGGTGACGGTCACCTTGCCTGGCGACGACTGGCCTGCCAGTGCCACGATGTCGGCCTCCTTCTGGTGGAGCTTGGCATTAAGCACCTGATGCGGTATCTTGCGCATGGAGAGCATACGCGACAGCAGCTCGGAGATTTCCACCGACGTGGTGCCCACGAGCGTGGGGCGTCCGCTGTTGCGCATCTTCTCCACCTCGGCGATGACAGCGTTGTACTTCTCACGCTGTGTCTTGTAGACACGGTCGTTCATGTCGTTGCGCACCACGGGGCGGTTGGTGGGTATCTCGACCACATCGAGCTTGTATATGTCCCAGAACTCGCCGGCCTCGGTGATGGCCGTACCCGTCATGCCGGCCAGCTTGTGGTACATGCGGAAATAGTTCTGGAGCGTGATGGTGGCGAAGGTCTGCGTGGCGGCCTGCACCTTGACGTGTTCCTTGGCCTCGACAGCCTGATGCAGGCCGTCGCTCCAGCGTCGTCCTTCCATGACACGGCCTGTCTGCTCGTCCACTATCTTGATTTCCCCGTCGACGATGATATATTCCTCGTTGAGGTTGAACATGGCATACGCCTTGAGCAGCTGCTGCAGGGTGTGCACACGCTCGCTCTTCACGGCATAGTCGGTGTAGAGCTGGTCCTTGCGTGCCACACGCTCCTCGTGGGTGAGCGAGGTGTCGCCTTCCAGCGCACTGAGCTGTGCTGCTATATCAGGCAGCACGAAGAGGTCCACGTCGCCGGTCTGCTTGGCCAGCCATTCGTTGCCTTTGTCGGTGAGGTCGGCACTGTTGAGTTTCTCGTCGATGACGAAGTAAAGGGGCTCCACAGCCTCGGGCATGCGTTTGTTGTTGTTCTCCATGTACACCTCCTCTGTGGCGAGCATACCGCTCTTGATGCCAGGTTCGGAGAGGAACTTGATGAGGGGCTTGTTCTTCGGCAGAGCCTTGTATGAACGGAAGAGCGACAGGAAGCCGGCCTCAGTTTTCTGCTTGTCGTCGGTCTTGCGCCCTTCATCTATGAGTCGTCTGGCTTCGGACAGGTATTGCGTGGCCAGCTGACGCTGCACACCCACGAGCTGCTCCACGAGAGGCTGGTATTGCTCATACATCTGGTCGTCGCCCTTGGGCACGGGTCCGGAGATGATGAGCGGCGTGCGTGCATCGTCGATGAGCACGGAGTCCACCTCGTCGACGATAGCGTAGTTGTGACGACGCTGCACGAGGTCCTCGGGCGAGGTTGCCATGTTGTCGCGCAGGTAGTCGAAGCCAAACTCGTTGTTGGTGCCGAAGGTGATGTCGGCCTGATAGGCCCTGCGGCGTGCCTCGGAGTTGGGCTGATGTTTGTCGATGCAGTCGACCGACAGGCCATGGAACATGTAGAGCGGCCCCATCCACTCGGAGTCGCGCTTGGCAAGGTAGTCGTTGACGGTGACCACGTGCACGCCGTTGCCTGTGAGGGCGTTGAGGAACACGGGCAGCGTTGCCACGAGGGTCTTGCCTTCGCCCGTGGCCATCTCGGCTATCTTGCCTTGGTGGAGCACCGTGCCGCCGAAGAGCTGCACGTCGTAGTGTATCATGTTCCACTGCATATCGTTGCCTCCGGCCACCCAGTGGTTGTGGTATACGGCACGGTCGCCGTCGATGTCCACGAAGTCGTGGCGCGCGGCCAGCTCGCGGTCGAAGTCGGTGGCGGTGACCACCACGTCGGCGTTGTGGGTGAAACGCTCGGCGGTGCTCTTCACGATGGCAAATGCCTCGGGGCGTATCTCGTCGAGCACATGCTCGTACACCTCGAGCACGTCCTTCTCCAGCTTGTCTATCTTGTCGAAGATGGGCTTGCGGTCCTGTATGTCGGTGGTCTCAATCTGTGCCTTGAGCGCGTCTATCTGCTTGCGCAGTGGCTGACCGGCCTCGCGCAGCCGTTGTTGCAGGGCACGTGTGCGGGCACGCAGGTCGTCGTTGGAGAGGGCGTCAATTTGTGGATAGATGGCTGTCACCTGATCCACGAGTGGCTGTATCTGTTTCAGGTCGCGGTCGCTCTTGTTGCCGAAGAGTGCGCGCATTATCTTGATGAAGTCCATATATTTGTTGGTGTGATGTCTGTTGTGTAGGTTTGCTGTTGGCTGCACGACTGGCAGCTATGGTGTGCGGGCGAGGCTCATAGGCCGAGCGGAGCCTCGCGGCAGCCGTTGGGGGCACGTATGCGCAGGCACCGTGCCAGTGTTGGGGCTATTGCCGCCATCGACACGGGTGTCGCCGTGTGCCGCGGCTCCACGAGTGGCCCGAGGAAGAATAGCGGATAGGCGATATAGGGGTTGCCGCCGTCGACGTGCTCGCTGCCGTCGTCGCCTACTATGCGCCAGCCTGGGTTGACGTCGACGATGATGTCGCCGGAGCGGTTGATGTTCCAGCCGGCACGCACAAGGTCGAGGCCCCGGCTCCACTGTCCGAGGGCCAGCCTCTGCGAGGTGTACACGTCGCGCACGCCGGCCATCTGCGAGAGGCACTCCTCGGCGCGTTCCAGCACTGAGGCCAGCTGCAGCTGCCGCTGCTCTATGAGCTTGTGGTTGAGGTAGAACTGGCATCCGTGTGTACCCTCCACCCATTGTGCCTGCCCGAAGACGGCGCTGAGGTACATGTTGAGCAGCATGGTGGCACGCGCCATGGAGTAGCTGCCGGTGGGGATGTGCATGGCAGCGAAGTCGATGTCGTCGGCAGGATGGTCGGCATAGCCGGTCGACGAGACCACGAAGAGCACGCGCTCGGCTCCCACGTAGTGCTCCGTCTGCTTGAAGATGTGCTCCAGCACACGGTCGAGGCGCACGTATGTGTCCTGCATCTCCGAGGGGTAGCGCACCACGTTCTGGTGGTCGTAGTTGCCGGCGTAGAGACCTATGGCAAGCACGTCGGGCGTCTGGTCGCGCCCTATGTAGGATGTCTTGAGGCAGTAGTCCACAAGGTTCTGCACCTCTTCGTTGCCCATGCCGCTGGCTTTGAACTGCCGCACACGGCGCTCGCCCTCGAAGCGGTGACGGAAGTCGAGCTTTGCGGTGTTGGCCACGCTGTGGAAGTAGTGGAACTCCTGGAGGCCGCCGCTGTACATAGGCTCCCACACAAGTTTGCGCAGACGGCTGGCCAAGGGCTCGGCACGCTCGAAGGCGGCGGCCCAGCTGGGGAAGGCTCCGTAGGCTGCCGTGCCGCACCAATGTCCCGTCTGGTCGTTGATCCACACGGCGGCATCGGCGGCGTGGCCTGCCATGAGCACTGCCACCTCGCGCTCTGGGGCTATGCTGTACACTATCGCCTGCCCGCCGGTGGCTATCTTGAGCTCATCGGAGAGCGTGGTGGTGAGCAGTGAGGCCGCCGAGGTGCGCTCGTCGGTGTTGTGGCCGGCCTGTGTGTCGTCGTCGACACAGTATACTGGGCGCAGTGTCTGGCGCGAGAGCCATGCTATGGATGGTATGCCGTTGTCGTAGGGCACGGCACCCGTGCTGGTGCAGGCTGCTCCGCTGGCACGGTCGGGGGTGGCAAACGGCGGCTGCGCATCGGCATAGTAGCCGCCTTGCTGCATGAGGCGGCGGAAACCGCCGTCGCCATAGAGCGGCGCGAAAGCCTCCATGTAGTCGGTGCGCAACTGGTCGATGAGTATGTGCACCACAAGGCGCGGCACCTCGGGGGCCGTCTGCGCCTGCGTGCCTGCTGCGGCAAGCACGAGGGCGAGCGACGCCATGAGGCGTGCGCGGTGGAGTGTTGTTGCGTGTGTTGTGTTGACCACGGGTGGTTGTTCTTATGGAGCAGTTATATTTGTGCCCTGTGCCATGCCCTGTACACGAGCAGGTGCACTACGGCACGTGAGAGCAAAAGGAGTGCCAGGGGCAGGGTCAGCGTGGCAAAATGCTGCGGCATCACGGTCATGGCGGCCACGAAGAGGGCTGTCAGCGGAGCGGCCACATAGTGGTAGACGTGCTCCCTGCGGCGAATGTCGCCCGCCACCACGGGCACCACGAAGAGCAGCGGCAGGGGGTTGAGCAGCCAGGCCTGCCAGTTGGAGCCCACGGTGGGATGCTCGGAGAAGAGCAGCAGCACGCACACTATGCATCCGGCCAGGCCCTGCGCCGTGAGCAGCAGGCCGTCGACGGCGGCGAAGCAGCTGCGCCGCCGCCATTCCGCCATAGCTATGAGCAAGCCTATGAGCAGCGCGCCCCACCCCACCGCGGCAGGCGGGAGCGGGAACGACGGCTGGGCTGCCACGTCGGACTCATGGAGAGCGGCATCGGCACGCAGCATGGTGTCGCGCCGCACCACAAGGGGCACGAAGCGACCGCGACCGCGGTCTATCATGGCACTGTCGGCGTAGGCCATCATCATCATGGGGGCAAACATCTCGCCACGCTCGGAGAGCAGCGTGTCGGCCTCCACGCCGAGGAGCAGGTCGTTGCCCTCGGTGGCCCAGGTGCCGGCACCCGTGTAGCGGCGCAGCAGTGAGCGCAACGTGTAGCGGGGCGGCCGTGCGGGATAGACCACCACGCCAGCCAGATGCGACTCCAGCATGTCGCGCGCCCGTGTGGTGCAGTTGTTGCTGAAGATGTCGTAGCGGTACACACGGTTCTCGGGGCGTGCCTCCTCCTGCAGGGCGGCAGCTATGGCGCGCGCCTCGGCGGGAGTGGCGTTGATGGTCTGCCTCACCACCGAGGAGCCTCGCACCGCGTAGGCGTAGAGAAAACGGCCGAGGGGCTGCGGAGCCAGCAGGTAGTCGGTCTGCCCGAGCACGAAGCGCCACACGAAATGGGGTGTCTCAAAGTCGAACACGCCATAGTTGTAGACCGTAGCGCGACCGGCATCGACAGTGTCCACGAGCAACGCCGTGTGCCCATAGAGCTCGTAGACCTCGGCCCCGGGGGAGCACGTGAGCAGGCTTATCTCCACGCGCACGCCGGAGCTGTCGGCAGCAGGGAACTGCTCAGACTCCTGCGCCCTGACGCAGGTGGCGAATGCTGCCACGATGGCAGCGGCAAGCAGGCGTAACGTTCTCATAGTGCTGGCTAATGCGGCCGCAAATGTAAGGATAACTCTTCACATGGCGCACCCGCGTGCACCTTTCTTTTATATTTATAGGTATACGGGAGCGCACCATGCACGCCGTCACCCTGCACCCTCATCGCCGTCACCCTGCACCCTCATGCGCCAACACCATGCACCCTCGTGCGGCATCACCATGCAGGGAGTCAGCACCGCCGCCGCACCCTCAAGGCAGCATCCGTGCACCGACCCGACCGCCGACATGCCAAAAAAGAGGCACCTCACAGCATGCATCCGTGGCTATTTGCCTACCTTTGCCGCCCGGATGAACTTAGTGGCAGACATAGGCAACAGCAGCGTGAAGGCTTACCTCTTCGAGGGCGACACGCTCCTGGCACAACGGCATGAGGCAGGGCACACGCTGCTCTTCCTCTCGCAGATGCACTCCTTTGTGGCCGAGGCAGCAGCCGCGATGCACGCACACGGCAACGGCGGCACGGCAGAGGTGGAGGCTGCGGTGGTGAGCTCCGTAGTGGACATGCCTGCACACGCCACCGCCATGCTCTCCAGACTCGGCGTGCCGCTGCTACACTTCACAGCCCTGACACCCACACCCCTCACCATAGCCTACGACACCCCACACACTCTCGGCTCCGACCGTGTAGCGGCAGCCCTCGGGGCATGGGCCCAGAAGCCAGGACGGCCGCTGCTCATCGTGGATGCCGGCAGCTGCATCACCTTCGACCGCGTGACGGCCGACGGCACATACCTCGGCGGCAACATAGCCCCCGGGCTGCAAGCACGGCTGCGCGCCATCGGAGACTACTTTCCACGCCTGCCGCACGTGGAAGCCGAAGGCGAGGCACCCGAGGTGGGCCACGACACGCCGACAGCCATACGCGCCGGTGCCGTGACAGGCATGCGCCACGAGATAGAGGGCTACATCTGCCACCATCAGGCCGCCGAGCCAGGTCTTTGTGTTTTTTTAACGGGCGGCGACGCAAATCATTTTGCCATAGCAGAGAAAAGTAACATCTTTGCAGACCCTTTGCTCGTGCCGCGCGGCCTCAACTACGCCCTGACGCACCAACAACGCCGCCGCCACGCACCCAACAACAACGACACATGCAACCCAGCATACGCACCCTCATAGCCATTGCCATTGCCACCGTGGCCGCACAGACGCAGGCACAGACCAGCAGCTCCAGCTCGTCATACTCACGCTTCGGCATAGGCATGCCGCACGAGCAGAGCCAGAGCTACAACCGCGCCATGGGCGGCGTGGCACAGGGTCTGCGCGCAGGCAACCGTGTCAACGTGCTCAACCCAGCATCCTACTCGGCCATCGACTCGCTGACATTCATCCTCGACCTGGCCATGAGCGCGCAGCGCACATGGACACACCTCGGCGGCACCACCGAGAGTGCCGATGCCACAGGCTTCGAGAACATCAACGCCGGCTTCCGCCTGCGCCGCGGACTGGGCATGAGCATCGGCTTCATGCCATACACCAGCATCGGCTACGACTTCCAGCAACAGTCAGCAGCCACCATCACCGACCCCTACACCATGGAGCGCATCTCCAGCCAATATGCCTACACGGGCACCGGCGGACTGCACGAGGCATACATAGGCATAGGCTGGAAGCCAATGCAGCACCTCTCGGTGGGAGCCAACGCCGGCTTCCTATGGGGCAAGGTGAGCCACCAGATGGTGCAGACATTCCTCTCCAACGGGCAGGCCGTGACCACCAGCTACAGCAGCCTCTCCTCCTACTACGACGCCACCCTCCAGACATGGCATGCAAGCATCGGAGCCCAGTACGAAGCGACCATGGCCGGAGCCAACAGCCTCACCTTAGGAGCCACCATAGGCATTGGACACACCATAGGCAGCACAGCCACCCTGCTGCGCACCGCACAGAGCGGCGACACCATCTCCTACGAATGCCCCAAGGCCTACTCGCTGCCATGGACACTGAGCATCGGCGCAGCATATCAGCATGGCGACAAACTCACCCTGGCCGCCGACGCCTTTGCCGAGCAATGGAGCCGGTGTACCACGCCCGCACTCGCCATGAACAACGGCACAGCCACCTACACGCCACAGCGAGGCCAGTATGCCGACAGCTACGGCCTGCGCGCAGGAGCCGCCATAACCCCCGACCGCTACGACCGCTCGCTCATCAAGCGCACCACATACCGCATGGGCGTGACCTACGCCACCTCATACCTCAAGCTCGACGGCCACGACGGGCCCGCACAGATAGGCCTCTCGGCCGGACTCGGCATACCCGTGGCCAACCGCTTCAACAACCGCTCCACGCTCAACATAAGCGCCGAGTGGCTACACCGCACCGCCTCGGCAGCCACACTCATGGACGAAGACATGCTACGCATAAACATCGGGCTCACCTTCAGCGAGCGATGGTTCATGAAGTGGCAATTCCGCTGACACATGCTCAACACCGACGCCGCCGACCATCCACGAAGTAGACGCCGCCCAGGCACACGAAGCCTGGGCACACTGCTCATGCTCACAGCCATAGCCGCGTGCGGCGGCAGCCACGAACATGTGGCACCAGCCGTGAGCGACGCCGACTCGCTCCCAATGATGACGTCGCACGGAGTGAGCAACCTCATATCAGACTCCGGACTAATCAGCTACAAGATTGTAGCCGAGGACTGGAACATCTACACCACCCCACGCCAGAGGTGGACATTCCCCAAAGGCCTCTTCCTCGAGAAATTCGACACCACATACCACGTGGAGTGGTATCTGCAAGCCGACACCGCCTACTGCCACGACAACCGCACGTGGGAGCTGCGGGGTCGCGTCAACGTGCTCAACCGCGAAGGCACACACTTCGCCTCGGAAGAACTCTTCTGGGACATGCAGACACACCAGATATGGTCCGACATGTTCATGCGCATCACCAAGCCCGACTCCGACCAACAACTCGAAGGCACACGCTTTCGCTCCAACGAGCAGATGACCGACTACCACGTGACATCGTCCGTGGGCTACACACCCGGCACTTTCATCACCGAAAGCCCCACACCACAGGACGCACCCGAAAACCACTAACAGCAACACACACACCAGCACCAACGTGTACGCATCACTCATCATAGCCCTCTGCCTGTCGGCCTTCTTCTCAGGCATGGAGATAGCCTTCGTCTCAAGCAACAAGCTGCGCATGGAGATGGACAAGGCACAGAGCAGCCCCAGCTCGCGCATAGCATCGACATTCTACGACCACCCCAACGACTTCATCGCCACCATGCTCGTGGGCAACAACATAGCCCTGGTCGTATACGGCATCATCTTCGCCGACCTGCTCAACCCGCTGCTGACAGAACACTGCGGCATCACACAGGAGTGGCTGCTGCTGTTGCTCCAGACTGTAATCTCCACGCTGGTGGTGCTCGTCACAGGCGAGTTCCTGCCCAAAACCATCTTCCGCCTCAATCCCAACGGGATGCTGCTGTTCTTCGCCCCGCTGGCCTACATATTCTACATCATCCTGTTCCCCATATCACGCCTGACCAGCAGTCTGAGCCGCATGCTGCTCCGCCTGTTAGGCCAGAAAGTGCCGCCGCGAGCCACGGAGCGTGCCTTCACCCGAGTGGACCTCGACTATCTGCTACAGCAGTCGGCCGCCACCGACGACGATGCTGGCGGCGCCGTCGAGGAAGTGCGCATATTCCAGCGCGCACTCGACTTCGCCACATGCAAGGTGCGCGACTGCATCGTGCCACGCACAGAGATAATAGCAGCCAGCACAGAGGAAAGCCTCAGCAGCCTGCTGGCACGCTTCATCGAGAGCGGCCAGTCGAAGATCATCGTCTACAAGGACGACATCGACGACATTCTGGGCTTCATCCACTCGTCAGAAATGTTCCGCCTTGGACCCGACGACGAATGGCAAAGCCACATACGCACCGTGCCGATAGTGCCCGAGAGCATGACAGCACAACGGCTGATGCAGATGCTCATGTCGCAGAAGAAGTCGCTGGCTGTCGTCGTCGACGAGTTCGGAGGCACGAGCGGCATCTGCACCCTTGAGGACCTCGTGGAAGAAATCTTCGGCGACATAGAGGACGAGCACGACCAGCACTCCCTCATAGCACGGCGCATCAGTGCCACCGACATCGAGCTGTCGGCACGCATGGAAGTGGACAAAGCCAACCAGCAGTTCGACCTGCAACTGCCCGAGAGCGACGCCTACCTCACCATCGGCGGCCTCATACTTGCCGAGGTGGGACGCTTCCCTAAGCCCGGCGAGGTGGTGCGGGTAGGGCACTATGAATTCAAGATTCTCAAGAACACAAACACCAAGATAGAGCTCGTGCGCCTGCATGTCGGTGCCTCGTAGGCACACCGACCAACGCCCCTCCACCACGCAGGACATGCACACCGACACACACCTGCCGCCATTTTTCCACCCAAAACCGAGGCAGGATATGGAAAAGAGCTTACCTTTGTGCGCTTTTTAAGGTATAACATAAAAACAAATATAACACCAACCCGTTTATGGCAACACTACAGAAAATCAGGAGCAAAGGTGCCTTGCTCATCCTCTTTGTCGGCTTGGCCCTCTTCGCCTTCATCGCAGAAGAAGGCGTGCGCTCGCTCTCCTCATCACGCGCCGAAAGCCACCAGCGCATAGGCAAAGTGTATGGCCAGAGCATCAACATCCAAGAGTACAACGACCTGGTCGACGAGTACTCCGACGTCATCAAGCTCACCTCCGGCCAGGACAATCTTGCCGAAGAGCAGATGCAGTCCATCCGCGACATCGTGTGGCGCAACTATGTCGAGAGCCGCCTCATAGCCCACGAAGCCGAAGCCCTCGGGCTCACCGTCACCGACGCCGAGATGCAGGAGATTATCCGCACAGGCAACAGCCCGCTGCTCGCCCAGACACCATTCACCAACACGCAGACAGGTGCCTTCGACGTTGAAGCCCTCAACCAGTTCCTCACCCAGTACAACAGCGTGACCACGCAGCCCGGGCAGCCGGCCGAGGTCGTCAACTACTACACCTCCATCTACAACTACTGGAAATTCATTGAGAAGACCATACGCCAGCAGACACTGACAGGCAAGTTCCAGGCCCTGCTCTCCAAGTCATTCATTGCCAACCCCACAAGCGTGGACGCCGCAGTGGCAGCACGTCAGGCCGAGAAGGACATCGTGCTCGTGGCTCTGCCCTACAGCGCACTGAAGGAAGGCGACGTGACCGTCGACGACAGCGAGGTGGCCGCCAAGTACAAGGAGCTGCAAGAAGCCTTCCGCATCAGCGAGCCCACACGCGACATCAAATATATAGACGTAGCCATAAAAGCCAGCCAGGCCGACCGCCAGCAGCTGGACGCAGAGATGGCCGAGACAGGCCATCTGCTTGCCACCGCCAGTGCCGACGACGTGGCCAACATCATCCGCAAGAGCGGCAGCACCATCTCCTATGCCGGCATCCCAGTGCGCCGCTCCGCCCTGCCCGCCGACATCGCACAGCGTGTCGACTCCATGGCAGTAGGCAGCCAGGCAGGCCCCTTCCTCAATGCCCCCGACAACACCCAGAACATCGTCCGCCTCATGGCCAAGAGCCTGCTGCCCGATTCCGTGCAGCTCGCACAGATTATCGTCAGCGGAGCCAACGAAGCAGCCACCAAGAAGAGTGCCGACAGCATCATGAGCGTGCTGGCCGGAGGAGAGCCCTTCGACAGCGTGGCCGTGCACCTCAACCAGACAGGCACTGCCACATGGCTCTCATCCGCACAATATGAAGGCCAGTTGCTCGACGACAACAACCGCAAGTTCATCCTGCACATCACCAACCAACCCGCTGGCACCACACAGCAGGTGAGCTTCGGCAACCAAATCAACATCGTGCGCGTGCTCGACCGCAGGAATATGGTCGAGAAGTACGACGTCGCCATCGTGAAGCGCACCATCGACTTCTCCGACGACACCTACAACCGCACCTACAACGACTTCTCCCAGTTCATAGCATCAGCCCGCACCATTGATGAAATCGAGGCACAGGCCATGAAAGCCGGCTACATGGTGCAGCAGCGCCAGTCCATCTCCGGCAGCGAGCACAACATTGCAGGACTGAGTTCCACGCGTGAGGCCTTCCGTTGGACATTTGCCGACGACACCCACGTGGGCGACGTCTCCGACATCTATACCTGCGGCAACAACGACCACCTGCTCGTGGTCATGCTCACAGCCAAGAACGACGGCCACTACCGCACCCTTGAGAGCGTGCGCGACTATGTCGAGGGCGAGGCACTCCGCGACAAGAAAGCCGCCATGCTCCAGACCCGCATGGCCGACGTGGCCAACCTTGCGGCAGCAGCCAAGCTCGAAGGAGCCATCAGTGCCGACACCGTGCGCCACATAACCTTCTCCTCGCCCGTCTTCGTCTCCGCCATCGGCAGCCGCGAGCCAGCCCTCTCAGGCGCAGTGGCACATGCCGCCAACGGTGCATTCGTCGCCGGCGTGAAGGGCAATGCCGCCGTCTACGCCTTCCAGGTCATTGGCGAGAAAGCCCCTGCCGCCAAGACCGAGGACAGTGCACGTCAGGCAGCCAAGGCACAGCTCAACGCCACAGCCTTCCGTGCCGCCCAGTCGTTCATGAACGTGCTCTATCAGCGCGGCCGCGTCACCGACCAGCGCTACCTCTTCTACTAATACGCCGTCAGGCCTGCACCACCCCGCAGCAACGACAGCAAAGGGTAGCGCAGCTCAAGGCACACCAAGCACAGCAACGCTGCACGCACACATCGCCGCCACGGCCATGTGCGTGCAGCGTTGCCGCTGTCTGAAGCCATCAGCCCGTCAGGAACAACCCACGACACCGTCGCAGCACCCTTTATCAGCCCTGCAAAGCCCTTTTTAGCCCGCATTTTTGTGTCCAGCACTTCCACGTTTCAACTTTTCGCTATATTTGCCTTTGCAGAAGCTACAATCATTTACCACACCCATGTCTATGAACACCAAGATTCTCCTTCGCCGCCCGGTGCACGTGAGCCACGAAGCACGCTTAGAGAAAGAAGCCGTGCGCCTTCTACTAACCTATGAACGCTTTGCCCGCGACAGCAATCTATGGGACGACATGCGCACATGCTACCTTGACGACTCCATCGTGGAGTCATCATGGTTTAAGGGCACAGGCCCAGAGTATATCGACGCCCTGTCACGCCGCCCGGGCCGTGCGCCCCACCATGTCCACTCCACTCTGGTATGGATGCATGGCAACCGCGCCGTGTCCATCATGGAGACCACCCTCAAGGGTCGCCACATCATAGACGGCATCACCGTCGACCTCACGGCCGACGCCCAAATTCTCTACCGCCTCAAGCGCATCAACGGAGAGTGGTACATCGCCGGCTGGACAACCATCTACGAGCAGGACAACCTGTCAACCAACTCACCCACCGGCCAGCTGCAACTGCCGCAGGAGGAGATAGCCAAGAACCGCACAGCCTGCCAGTGTCTGGCCTACGTGCAGAAGCGCAACGGCAAGACAATCTATGAGGATCTTCCCGGCTTCGACCGTCCAGAGACCATCGAGCGTCTCTACGAAGAAGCCGACAGATGGCTGCTCCACGGATAGCAGTGCCCTGGTATGGCATAACCAGCACGCCACAACGTATTGTCAATACTCTTAAGGGGATGTGTCATTCTTGGCACATCCTCTGTTTAAGTTTGTCGTGTGATAGAAGTGACGCTGTCGGATAGAAGCAACACACATTCAGAATGACGTGCTTCAGCATACATGCGATGCTACACGTCAATTTGTAGCATCCCGTCCCAAAAAGGAACGCAAGAGCTATGGGCAGTTCTTTACCTAACGAGGGACAGCAGAGTTCATGGCTAAGATGTTTGTTCCCGACCTCAGTAAGCATGAGATTCGTATTCTGGATGCAGGAGCTGGAACAGGCATACTTGTGTCCGCCTTAGTAGGACGACTAAGACGAGACGGTTACACAGGGAAAATAAGCGTGACATGCTACGAGAACGACATGAAGGTCATGGACATTCTCGTTTCCAACCTTGAACGGCTGAAGTCAGATGCCGGCATCCAGTACACCATCCGCTGCGAAAGCTACATTCTCTCACAGGAGTTCGAGTCAAAGGGTCTCTTTGCCAACGGCGTAGACACCTACGACATGATTATCGGGAATCCCCCATACCTGAAAATCTCCAAGGATGCGCCCGAGGCCAAGGCTATGCCCAGCGTCTGCCATGGTGCCCCAAACCTCTACTTTCTCTTCTTTGCCATGGGCATCCGCAATCTGGCCGACGGGCAGGAACTCATCGGACAGGAACTTACGGAGCAGAACTGCAACAAGATTGTTGACAAATGGATAAGATAGAACTAACGAAAACCTTGTTGCCCAGAATTGGGATGCCGCCCCGCCAACAGACCGACGTCTGTGCTTTTACCATACTCGCCTTGGCCGGGCTTGACACAAAAACACCGTGGATAAAAGCCACTAACGAGTGGGTAAGAATACACGACATCATCCGATTTACCAACGAAAGATATGGCAAGGACTACGCCGAGAACTCGCGCGAGGCTTTCCGAAAGCAAGCCCTTCACCACTTCCGCACGGCAGCCATTGCCGAGGATAACGGGAAGGCTACAAACAGTCCCAATTATCGATGGCGACTGACAATGGATTTTCTGGACGTTCTACGTCAAGGCGGACACCCCGGCCCGCAGCTTGCAGCCTTCAGACGAAGACGCTAAAGCCTCGTAGAGTTGTATGCATCGAAGAAGAGAATGACTAAGATGCCCGTCCACATCAATGGTGCGGACTTCACATTCAGCCCAGGCAAACATAATCAACTCCAGAAAGCCATCATTGAGGAGTTTGCCCCGCGCTTCGCCCCAGGTGCAGAATGCCTCTACGTGGGTGACACCATACAGAAAGACCCTGTCAAGAACGAAGAGCGGCTACGTCGGCTTGGTATGCATATGACACTGCATGACAAGATGCCCGATGTTGTACTCTACCGACCCGATGTCAACTGGATTTATTTCATTGAGGGCGTAACCTCTGTGAACCCAATAGAACCGAAGCGCATCCATGAAATCACAGACATGACGCAAGGGGTGAATGCTGGCAAGATTTTTATCACTGCATTTCCCGACTTTAAGACCTACAAGAAATTCTCCCACCTACTTGCATGGGAGACCGAAGTGTGGTTGGCAGACACACCAGACCACATGATACACCTAAATGGTGACAGGTTCCTCGGGCCAAGGTAAAGACATCGTATCGAGAGGTCTCTTCATCGTTATCCTCTCTTGCACCATACATCCGACCCTATGCCAAACAGCCATGAGCCGGCATCGGATATGCCGTCAGGTTCCAACACTGACAAAGCGATGACGTAGCACAGGGTGAGGCATCATGTAGACTTGCCTACAGGCAGATGCTCACTTGCTTGCCGCCAGACAGAAGAGCCCCGGCACCACGGGCAAAAGCACTCTACGACCCCTTTGTCCACACACACGCATGCCTTGAACAATCAGCTCACCGCCACGACACCAACACCCTGCACCCTCCTCCCGCAAGAGGGTGCAGTGTGCAGGCGTTCACCATGCACCCTGTCTATAAGACACCCTGCACCCTGTCCGGAAGGCACTCTGTAACCTGTCAGGAAGGCATCATGCAGAATGTTGGCATACAGCATGCAGCTTGTGCACCGAGCATCTGCCAGGAGCCTTACCAGCCCTGAGGCAGACAGCGAAAGCGTGGGAGCAGGGAACATTTTGCCACGTTTTAGGCCAATAAATGTACACGCGCGGATGAAAAGACGTAATTTTGCAAGTGTATATGCACGCGCGTTCACATACGCCTGCGCGCAGAAGCAAGCCGTAGGCTACAGCCATGCACAGAAGCCACACTCTCGCCGTAGCTGCCTGGCGGGCGTCTGTGCGATGACATCACACCCGCTACCTACCTGCCGGCGATGCCAACGGCACCCTCTTAGGCTTCAGCGTCGACATTGAGCCTTGACAACAGGGCGATGTTCCTTTGGCTACCAAGGGCTACATCTGCATCGGCTACAGGGCTGGCCTCATGCCACAGCATGCATTAAACATTAACCCTCTGCACTAAACATCACACACACCATGTCACGTTCAAAATGGATAGGCGGCTTCCTCGGCCTGCTCTCTGGCGGCCCCATAGGCGCACTGGCCGGCTTCGTGCTCGGCTCACTCTTCGACGCCCTTCTGGGCGACGACGGTGCCATAGCCGCCGATGATGCCGGCGCCCGGCAGGCATACTCCAACGCAACAGACAGCGGCACCCGCAACGGTTTCCTCTTCTCGCTGCTGACACTGGCCAGCTACGTCATACGCGCCGACGGACGCATCATGCACAGCGAGATGGAAGCCATGCGCAACTGGGTGCGTCACACCTTCGGCGAGAACGCCGTGGACGAAGCCAACGCCATCGTACTGCGCCTCTTTGAGCGGCAGCGGCAGATGGAAGAGCAGCAGCCAGGCTCCTACGCTGCCACCATCGCCGACGTGTGCCGGCAGCTCGGCAGCATACTGCCTCAGGAGCAACGTCTGCAACTGCTCTCCATGCTCGTGATGCTGTGCAAGGCCGACGGCCATGTGGCACCCGACGAGGTGCAGGCCATGCAGTTCATCGCACATCATCTGGGTCTCTCCGAGACAGAGCTGCACAGCATGCTCGGCCTGGGCTCCACCAGTCTCGCCGATGCCTACGCCGTGCTCGAAGTGGCACCCACAGCCACCGACGACGAGGTGCGTGCAGCCTACAAGCGCCTCGTGGTGAAGCATCATCCCGACCGCGTGGCCACCCTCGGCGACGACATACGCGCGGCTGCCGAACAGAAGATGCAGCAAATCAACGAAGCCAAGGACATCGTGTTCCGCTCACGCGGCATGTAGGCGTCCGATGCCTTAACCTTTAACCTCACACACAACCGTATGAAGAAAACACTACTCCTGATGCTGGCAGCCATCATCACTGCCGGCAACGTCCATGCCGACGACCTCTACTACGGCATCTACAAAGGCACCGGCAGCATCACGGGCATAGGCACAGGCAAGGCCGAAGCCTACGACGTGGCCATGCACCTCAACGACCCGGCCCTTGTGGGCATGGAGATACGTGCCATCCGCGTGCCTGTCAACATGTCGGCCACCAACACGAGCGGCTACAGCGCATGGCTCTCCACAGAGCTTGCCGTTGAGAAGAACGTCAACGTGCCCAACGTGACCAGCATCGCCTTCGAGCCCACAGCGGCATGGAACGAGGTGACACTGGCAGAGCCAGTGGTAATCCCCGAAGGCGGCATCTACGTGGGCTACTCGTTCAGCGTGGGCAGCGTCAGCAGCGACGATGCCTCCGACCCCAACCGCAAGCCCGTCCAGACCGTGGCCAGCGATGATATTGGCTCGCTCTATATACACGCCGCGCGCACCTTCCGCAAGTGGACCGAACTGTCGCGCAGCACACTGGCCGGGCAGGGAGCCTACGCGCTGACAGTGGTGCTCGGCGGTGAGCGCGTGCTCACACATGCCGCCTCCATCGTTGCCCCCGATGAGCTCTCGGCCTATGCGCTCGTCGGTCAGCAGCAGACACTCACCTACACCATCGTGAACCACGGCACAGCCGACATCACCGGCATCGACTACGAGCTCAGCTTCGACGGCCAGACCGTGGAGCGTCATGCCACGGTCAACCTGCGCGGCACATACTTCGGCCGCCAGACAGCCATGCGCATCGCCATCCCTGCCGCCACAGAGCCAGGCACACGGCCCATCACGGTGAACATCACCAAGCTCAACGGCGAGCCCAATCAGGATCCGCAACCTGCCGCAGCCATCAACCTGGCATGCCTGGCCGAACTGCCCCCACACAAGCCCTTGCTGGAAGAGTACACCGGCACCTGGTGCCAATACTGCACCCGCGGCATGGCAGCCATGGAAGCCCTCAACCGCCTGCACGGCGACGAGTTCGTAGGCGTGGCCTACCACACCGGCGACTCCATGCAAGTCTACTCCGAGGCCGTCCTGCCCAACTCGCCAAGCGGCTACCCGCATGCCTACATAGACCGCGTGGTGGACACCGACCCCTTCTTCGGCACATCAGGCAGCAGCCTCGGCATCAACTCCGACTGGGCAGCACGCAAGGCCATCGTAGCCCCTGCCAAGCTGGGACTGAGCGCACAGTGGACCGACGACAGCCACACGGCAGTGGAGCTCACCGCCTCGGCCACCTTCATCCGCGACTTCAGCAACAACCCCTTCCGCTTCTCCTATATAATAATAGGTGACGACATATCCGGGCAGGGCGAGGGCTGGAACCAGCATAACGCATACGCCGGCAGCAGTGCCAATGCCAACGACCCCTACCTCGGTGCCTTCACACGCATGCCCGCCGTCATCGAGGGCTACAAGTTCCAGGAGGTGGCCATGGCAATATCCTCGGCCGGACAGAGCAGCATAGCAGAGAGCCTGCCGGAGCAGGTGGAAGGCAACGTGGCCTACACCCACAGCTACACCTTCGACCTCAGCAGCAACCGCCTGCGCACAAAGACCGACAAGCTGCATGCCGTGGCCGTGCTCATCAACACCACGACAGGCGAGGTGGCTAACAGCGAAAAAGCCACAGTCGGGCAGACCTCCGCCGTGACTGCACCCGCAGCACACGTCACGACAGTGGCATACACCGACCTCTCCGGCCGCACAGTGACATCGCTCGGCCAAGGCATATACATCCGCACCACGCACTACGCCGACGGCACCACGACATCCACCAAGGTGGCCAACAAGCAATAGACGAACACAACTCTTAACACATACCACATGAAACACCTATCCCTACTCCTGACCACGCTGCTCTGTGCAACCATGGCCACAGCCCAAGGCCCCGACCGCGCCAAGGCCTTCACCCGCCTTGCTCCCGCACAGGCCGATGCACACGGCATCATCAGCGAGCGGCCCGACGGCACATCGCGCTACTACACCCGCACCGGCGGCTCCACCTATGCCCCACTCTACTTCCAGAAGGTGACGCAAGACGGCATCATGTCGGAAGTGGTATTCTCTGCCGACGGCACCAAGGCCTACTTCAAGAACATCATCTCACACGCAGCCACCGACACATGGGTGGAAGGCAACGTGGACGGCAACACCATCAGCGTGCCACTCGGACAGATGGTCTACTGGTGGGACTCCGACAACTACGGCATGCGCCTGGCCCGCGTTGACGTGAAAGGCAGCATCGAGAACTACACCGTGACCAGCACAGGCAGCGTCACCTTCGAGATTGGCGACAACGGCGTGCTCTCCCTCCTTGGCACCAGCGGCGAGCCCGACGTGAACATCTTCAACGGCCTGGGACTCGTCTACACCAACGAGTATGAGGGCAAATGGAGCTACTACCTCGACTATGCCACCGTGATGACTCCCAAGGAAGTGGAGGCAGTGGTGCCCCCCGCCGACCTTGAGGTGGAGACCTACTCGCTACTCTCCGAGAGCGACGGCCATATCGTGAACGTTGGCTTTGACGGTGCCGACGTCTACATCCAGGGCATCTCGCGCAACAATGTGCCCGAGGCATGGATGAAAGGCACCATCACAGGCAACAAGATAGTGTTCCCGCTACAGTTTGCCGGTGCCATACAGAGCTACCTGCTCTACTTCTGCGGCACCGACGCACGCATAGAGACCGACGAAGACGGCTATCAGACATGGAAATACTACTGGAGCGACGGCAGCATAACCTTCGACTTCGACCAGCGCACACGCTCCTTCTCATCGACACAGACACTGTGGGTGAACAACTCCGACACAGGCCTCGGTCGCGGCGAAGCGTTTCGCTCACCGCTGTTCCGCCCGTACAAGGAAGTTGCGGCCACACCGGCCACACCGAGTGTCGTGGCCTTCATTGACACATATTTCGAGCGTGCCGGCTTCAACATTGTGATGTTCAACGTGCCTCTCAGCGACGTGGACGGCAACTTCATCGACCCCGACCTGCTCTCCTATCAGATATATGTCGACGATGACGAGCCATATCCTCTCTATGCCGATGAGTACCCGACACTGAATGAAGACATGGAGGAGATACCCTTCCGCTTCAACGACGGCAACCGCTATATCCTGGAGGGAGCATACGCCATCTATCTCTTCCAGAGCGGCTTCGACCGTATCGGAGTGCAGAGCATCTACCGTGGCGGTGGCGAGGAACGCCGTTCCGACATCAGCTACTACAGCCTCACAGCCGTGAACGGCCTGCCTGCCGATGTGCCCGCGACAGCCATGCGCTTCGACCTCAGTGGCCGCCGTGTCTCCGCCAGACACAAGGGCGTGACCATCAGCCGCATGAGCGACGGCAGCATACGCAAGCATATCCTGCACTGAACCATGAACGTAGACATACGTGTCTCCGACCAAATACGCCAGCGGTGCCCATCCTTCGTGGGTGCCGCTGTCGTTTCGCATGTACACAACAGCGAGAGCGACCCTGCATTATGGCAGGAGATAGATGCCTTCATAGCCGACTACCGGCAGCGTTACACCACCGAGAGCCTTAAGCAGATGCCAGCCATCCTCGCCACACGCGAGGCCTACAAGCTCTGTGGCAAAGACCCCAGCCGCTACCGCCCGAGCGGTGAGGCATTAGTGCGGCGCACTCTCCGCGGCATGGACCTCTATCATGTCAGCACGCTGGTGGACCTCATCAACCTGGCATCCATCGCCTATGGCTACAGCATAGGCGGTTTCGATGCCGACCTGATTGGCCGCAGCGGAAGCGACGACACCATCCGCCTCACACTTGGCATAGGGCAGGAGGGCGAACCATACGAAGGCATAGGCCGAGGTGTGCTCAACATAGCAGGGCTGCCCGTATATCGCGATGCCATAGGCGGCATAGGCACTCCTACAAGCGATCACGAGCGCACCAAGCTAACCCTCGGCACGACGCACCTGCTCGCCATTGTCAATGGCTACGACGGCAACCAGCAGTCGGTGTATGCCTGTGCACAGATGCTACTGACACTGCTCATGCGCTATGCCGCAGCCACGGACGTTGAGGCAATGATGTTCTGAACACAAAGGTCGCTGCCGGCATCATTTCTTCCCGTAGGCATCATCAATCTTGATGAAAGCCGATACGCCGACGGTTACAGCACAGCACAGCACCACCCACCAAAAGAAGCCCACGTAGCCCAGACTGTCGGCAAGCCATCCGGCCACCATGCCTGGAAGCATCATGCCCAGTGCCTGAATGGCAGTGCAGATGCTGAACACGGCAGTGGAACGCGCGCCTTGGGCGAAATACACCATATAGAGCATATAGGCTGTGAAACCTACACCATAGCCTAATTGCTCCACGAACACGCACACATTGACAACCCAGAAGGGCGGCATCGCCACAGCCATATACACATACACAAGGTCGGGCAGCGATATGCTCAGCACCATGGGCCAAAGACAACGCTTAAGCCCGTAGCGCGACACGAGCCAACCGCCCAAGAGCCCGCCTATGGTGAGGCCCACTATGCCGACAGTGCCATAGGCAAAGCCTACAGCCTCTGTGCTCAATGCCAAACCGCCTTGCTCTACCGTGTCTATGAGAAACGGGTTAGCTATTTTCACCAACTGCGCCTCGGGAAACCTGAACAGGAGCATGAAGAAGAGGGCTGACACGATGTGCGGTTTGGTGAAGAAGGTGCGCAGGGCGAGCCAGAAGGCAGACTCTTCCGCCGCTATAGGCTCTCCACCGTCCTCCCTGACAGGGATAGAGTTGGGCGTGTCCTTGGGCAACGCCACACTGTGCCATAGCCACATGGCAATGAAGCAACCGGCCAGCACAAGGAACGCCACCGACCAAGCCATAGGCACGCTCTGACGCTTCTCTAACCATCCGGCCAGCATCACCAGCAAGCCCTGCCCCACGATGTTGCCAATGCGGTAGAATGTGCTGCGCACACCCACATAGAGGCTTTGGTCGTGAGTGTTGAGAGACACGATATAGAGTCCGTCGGCTGCTATGTCGTGTGTGGCACTGGCAAACGCCAGGAGCCAGAAGCCTGCCAACGATGCCTGTAGCCACAGCGATGTGGGCAGCGAGAGAGCAATGGCAGCAAAACCGCCACCGATGAGCAGTTGCATGGCCAGCACCCACCAGCGCTCCGTGCGCCAAGCCGCAACGAAGGGGCTCCACAGCGGCTTAATCACCCATGGCAGATAGAGCCACGACGTGTAGAGAGCCAGCTCGGTGTTGCTCAGCCCCATGCGTTTATACATTGTGGTAGAGATGACCATCACTGCCACATAGGGCAATGCCTCGGCCACGTAGAGCGATGGCACCCAGGCGTATGGTTTATAGGTTTTCATTGTATCTGTATTTTAGGAGTATATGCCCGCCATGCTGTCCATGCCGCCACGCACGTCACCAACGCTGACAGTGTGTCGGCAACAAAGAAATGCCGGAAGCCCAACAGCTGCACGGCCCAGCCCGAGAGTGCTGCCGGCATGGCAACGGCTGCTGCTATGGCGGGTCTACCGAGACAGCGTGATGCCGACATTAACGGTGCGTCTGAAAGTCCTGGCCACAGCATCGACACAACATTGAGGCTATAGCCAAACGACAACTGCGCCACACTCGTGGCACAACATAGCAGGACGAGGCTGGCAGGCGGATGGCACGTCATCACGAGATACACTGCGGGCGACACGGCCGTTGCCGCCACCATAGCCATAAGGATGCGCCTTTCAGCACGACGCCCACTCAGCCACCTGCGGCGGCCAAGATGCGAGGTCTGCCACTGCCCTGCATAGAGCCCTGCAGCAAACGCCACAACGCCTATTGTGCCCTGAGCCATGCCTATCCAGGGCAGCGGACATCCAAGCCCGCCTTGCGCTACAGGTGCCCACAGGAAAAGCACGCGGCTGAAGAAGAGCAGCGACTGTGGCAACAGCAGCAAGAGCGACAGCACACTGGCCGACACTGTCCTACTGCCTGCTCTTTGGCTTGACACCTTGAGCGTCTGGTTTGAGCATACATCAGGCCACGTATTGGTTCGCAGCCATGATGCCGTAGAGCCCAATGCCAGCAACGCCATCAGCGATGCCACTATCAACATGGCAGTGCCCCATGCGTCAGTCACGGCATGAGCACTCTGGTGATGGAGCACCTGCAGCGAGCCAACGCCCAAGAGTGTGAGGCCATAGGTTGCCACCATGGCTCCCATGCTGCACACATAGACAGCCATGCGCCAGTAGCGTTGGCGCGAGGGCGACAGGCACCGAGCATAGAGCACCTGCGACAGTGTCTCATGCCAGGAGCAAAGCAGCGACACAGCCATCAGCATCGCTGCTGCAACAGGCATGCACCCCCGCCCACGGACGAGAGCCACGCCCAACGCGGCCATGGCCAGAGCCATGCCCCACTCTGCCATAGCCAGACAGGCACACAGGGCACACGGGCTTGGATGTTGCCGTGCCATCAAAGGCTTGACTATACGCACGCCAAGCAATGAGGCCGCAAGGAGTGTAGCTGCCGGCCACGCCAAGCCAAGCTGCAAAAACAGCAACAGTGCCACGAACATGGTCGTGGCACTGGCTATAGACTCAGCAGCAAAGGTGGCGTACAACCAGAGCATTGCTTGGCATGTCATTGACAGGGTTAATAGCTGCGGGCTATCAGCACACGACACTTGGCGGGCTTGCCACTTACCATATCCGTGCCGGGCGTCTGCTCCACACCGAAGGGCACACAGCGTATGGTGGCCTGTGTCTCCTCCTTGATGCGTGCCTCGGTCTCGGCCGTGCCGTCCCAATGACAGAGGAAGAAGCCACCGTCCTTGATGCGACGTTTGAAGTCCTCATAGTCGTCGCACTCATAGATGTGTGCGTCACGGAAGGCACGTGCCTTCTCATATATGTTGCTCTGAATATCACTGAGTAACTGCTCCACATAGCCGGCAATGCCTTCCTGTGAGCGTGTCTCCTTCTCAAGAGTGTCGCGACGCATCACCTCGATGGTACCCTCCTCCAGGTCGCGTCCGCCCATGACGAGGCGCACAGGTATGCCCTTGAGCTCATAGTCGGCAAACTTGAAGCCCGGTCGCTTCTGGTCGTTATCGTCGACCTTCACGCTGACCCCCCTGGCTTGTAGCTCCGAGGCTATGGCACCCAGGCGGGCAGTGATGTCGGCCAGCTGCTCCGGTGTCTTATATATAGGTATAAGCACCACTTGTATGGGAGCAAGCGCAGGCGGCAGCACGAGGCCGTTGTCGTCGGAGTGCGTCATGATGAGGGCTCCCATGAGACGCGTGCTCACGCCCCACGATGTTGCCCAGGCATACTCGGGCTGGTTGTCCTTGTTGAGGAACTGCACCTCGAAGGCCTTGCCGAAGTTCTGCCCGAGGAAGTGGCTCGTGCCGCTCTGCAGAGCCTTGCCGTCCTGCATCATGGCCTCGATGGTATAGGTGTCGAGTGCTCCGGCAAAGCGCTCGGTCTCGCTCTTCACGCCCTGCACCACGGGCACAGACATGATTTGCTCGGCAAAGTCGGCATAAATGCGCAGCATCTGGCGTGCCCGCTCCTCGGCCTCCTCGCGCGTGGCGTGTGCCGTGTGCCCCTCTTGCCAGAGGAACTCGGCCGTGCGCAGGAAGAGGCGTGTGCGCATCTCCCATCGCATGACGTTGCACCACTGGTTCACGAGCAGCGGCAGGTCGCGATAGGAGTGTATCCAGTTCTTGAACGTGTTCCAGATGATGGTCTCCGAGGTGGGACGAATGATGAGCTCTTCCTCCAGTTTAGCCTCAGGGTCTACCACCACACCGTCGTGCGTGTCGTTGGTCTTGAGGCGGTAGTGCGTCACCACGGCGCACTCCTTGGCGAAGCCCTCAACATGCTCTGCCTCACGCGAGAGGAAGCTCTTGGGGATGAGCAGGGGGAAGTAGGCATTCTGCACGCCCGTCTGCTTGAACATGTCGTCGAGTGTGCGCTGCATCTTCTCCCAGATGGCATATCCGTAGGGCTTGATGACCATGCATCCGCGCACATCGCTCTGCTCGGCCAAGTCGGCCTTTACCACCAGCTCGTTATACCACTGCGAGTAGTTGTCGGCTCGCTTGGTCAGGTTCTTTAGTTCTTTTGCCATGCTACATATCTTAAAGGCACGCAAAAGTAGCTCCTCTTTTCCGCATTTCCACATTTTGCTTTTCCCTATTTTCCCTTCTCCCCACATTTTCCATTTCCACAATGGCCGCCGTAAGTGCAAGAAAGCTTACTTTTGCCTGCCGAATAACAAGAAGTGACCACAATTCACTCATTTATAAACCTCAAAACAACAATCAACATGAAAGGACTGAAGTACTATGCATGTGGCCTCTGCGCAGCTCTCCTGATGAGCTCATGCGGCATGTCGAACACCGCCAAGGGCGGCCTCATCGGCGGCGGCGGCGGTGCAGCTATCGGTGCAGCTCTGGGTGCCCTCATCGGCAACGGCAAGGGTGCCGCCATCGGCGGTGCTGCCGGTGCAGCCATCGGCACCACAGCCGGCATCCTCATCGGCAAGAAGATGGACAAGGCCAAGGCAGCCGCTCAGGCCGTGGCCAACGCCAAGGTGGAGAGCACCACCGATGCCAACGGCTATCAGGCCGTGAAGGTGACCTTCGACAGCGGCATCCTCTTCCAGTCGGGCAAGGCTGTGCTCAACGCAGCAGCCCAGAGCTCACTGACCAAGTTTGCCAACGATGTGCTCAAGGCTAACCCCGACATGAACGTGGGCATCGTGGGCTACACCGACAACGACCCCTGGAAGGGCAAGACCGCCGAGCAGAGCGTGGCTGCCAACCAGCAGCTCTCCCTGCAGCGCGCACAGGCCGTGAGCGCATTCCTGCTCAAGCAGGGCGTGGCCACCACCCAGATTCAGGAGGTGGCAGGCCTTGGCGAACAGAACCCTGTGGCCGACAACAGCACAGCCGCCGGTAAGCAGGAGAACCGCCGCGTGGAGGTGTACCTCTATGCCAGCGACGCCATGATTGAGGCCGCACAGGCTGGCACGCTGAACTAAGGCAAGGCGCGTTACACAGCCTTTCGCGGCTCACACGCCATGCAGTCACGTCCCCTCCCTCCGGCCATCCCGCGAGGGAGGGAGCAGCTACCTTTGAGAACAGCGGCTATACTATCTGCCAAAAGGTATATGCACTCTGGCTCAAATCTACCTGCACCCGCATTGCAATAACCCTGCACCCACATCACAGAACACCCTGCACTCACTTTCGTGTCTGAGTGCAGGGTGTTTTTTTGCTATGTTACACACACTCCTCCCTATGGCATCCGCTCCCTACCCGTAGGGAGCGTCGGTGAAAAGGTCTCAGGAGGCGCGTGGTGAGACTCGGGGATGGCAGGCTGCTGTGCGTCAGCCTGCTGCCGTCTTACTTCTCATACTGGTAGATGGAGGCCACCTCGTCGTCGGTGAGCACCGCGCCATGCAGGCGCACATTGTCCACTATCATCGGGTCGGACCACGCCCAGCTGGTGCTCGGTCGACCGCCGACTATGATGCTCTGACCAGCTGCCGCGCCCTGACCAATTTGCTTGGTGGCAAACCGCTTGCCATTGACATACAGGGTTGCCAGGCCGTTATTCATAGACAGGGCGAGATGTGTCCATACTCCCGTCTGATAACTGGAGAGAGACAGATTAAGGCTCACCAGACTGCTGCTGGAGTTGAAGGTGGTCTGAGGTATGCCAGAGGCGCTAACGAAAAGCGACGGACAGTTGATATACTGGCCATCCTTGATGCCTGTCAGCAGGATGCCTGTGCCGAAGTCCTTCACCCACATGGAGATAGTCCAAGCATTACCTGTCACTGGCATGTAAGGGATGTTGACGTACTGTTGTTGCAGGAGTGACAGCGACCTTCCTTGCTTGTTGGGCGTGTCGGTGATGTAAGAACCGTTGCCCACGAGCACGCCGTGATAGTTGTCCGACCGCACATTGTCACATGTCTGGTTGTCGAAGGTGTAGTAGGCCACCAGTGCGCGGCCCACCATGTCAGGCCGCGTGGTGAAGTCGGCCACGGCACTCATCGTGGTGCCCGAAGCGGTAGTGGCGTAGGCTCTCACGTAGTAGGTGGTGCCAGGTTGCAGTCCTGCGAAACGGGTCGTGATGCTTTGTGCCTGCGCTCCGAGGCTTATCTTGTTGTCGGTCAGCTGCACGTCACGTGCAGTGCTGTACACGAAACCCGCGTCGGTCACGGCGTTGCCGTTGCTCACTATGGTGCATGTCGCCGTAGCCTCGGTCGATGCCACGTCGCTGATGGTCACCGCGCTGAGTGCAGCCCTGACCACTTCCTGCCCCGTGGTGTTGTCAACAAGTGTCCACCCTTGCGACCCAACAGCAGGAAGGTTCATGTAGCCACTCTGCCCTGCCGCAAGCACCTCCGTGCCAAACGACCGCACGAGCGATGTAGCCTCATCGACGGCAAACCGCAGACGTCGCTCCGTGGCATTGGCAAAGGCGCCATAGGTGTAAGGCGTGAAGCCGTCAGCTGCCACCGTTGTGGAGACAGCCTGCGCGCTCAGTGTCAGTTCGTGCGTGGCAAGGCTGAACGTGGCTGGCACCTGCATGCCCGTGAACGAGGCTGCCTGTCCTGCCTCGCCGGCAAAGCGGATGCGGCCAAGGAGGGGTGTCATGCGTCCGCTCACGGTGAGCAGTCCGTCGGAGAGCTGGTAGGTGGCAGCCGACGTGGTGTACACACCTGTCTGGGCTGTAAGCGTCACGGTCTGCGAGCCCACGCTGCTGTTGCCGTCGAAGTAGGCCAACTGGCAGGTGCCGCTGTCGGTGTCGGCCAGTGTGCCGTCAGCTGTCAGCGACCACGCCTTGTCCTTAGCGTCATATACGGCCACGGCTGGCACCTGCTGCGCATCTTGCTGCAGCAGGATATAGACACGGGCGGCATCGGCGAAGGTCAGTGAGCCTGCCCTGGTGGCCGTGCCCTCGTAGCCATCGAGGCTTACATTGAGGCGCACTTGCAGCGGTTGCTGCACGATGGCAGGCATCTCGTCGTCGGTACACGAGGCGAACCACGTCAATGCAGCCACGAGTGAGAGGAGTGTTAATACTTTATGTTTCATATCAGTAATGATGTTATGTCGGCGGTAGATAAGTAAGTGTCGGTGGGAAGAGTTCATTGACCCTTCGTGCCCCAAGGCTGGTCGGTGTCGTAATCGTCGGCCTCGACGCCACGTGCAGCGGTTGATGAGTCCCACTGCTGGTCGTCGGGGTAGTCGGTAGCCTCGACGCCACGTGCAGCGTTGCTCTTGTCCCACTGCTGGTCGTCGGGATAGCCCTCGCCCTCAATGTTGGGAGTGGCAGGCGTCGCTTTCGTGGTGAAGTGCAGCACGGGGCCATAGGCTGTGCCCATCTCATTGATGGCGAAGGCACGCACATAGTAGGTGGTCTCGGGCTGCAAGCCCGTGAGCTTGGCTGTGAGTTCACGCGCTGTGCCGCAGCTGGTGTGGCTGTCGCTGAGTGTGGGCTCGGCAGTGGTGGCCCAGACAAAGCCCGCCTGCGAGATAGTGCCGTGACCGTCGCTGCTGACAGTTGCCGCAATGGTGGCCGACTGATGCGTAAGGGCGGAGAGGCTCACTGCCGAGAGTGAGGGTGGCTTCACCTCGAAAGGTGTGGTGAAAGTGATGTCCTGCCCGTAGTAGGTCTTGCCCGTGGAGGCCACCACGTAGGCACGGACATGGTAGGTGGTGTTCTCGCTGAGGGCCGTCAGCTGAACGGTGAAGGTGTTGCCAACGGCGGTTGCGGTGGCATGTGCTCCCGTCCGCAACGGCGAAGGGCTGGTGCTCCAGCATACACCACTCTCCTCCACCTCGTTGCCGCCGAGGGCCACAATGGTGCCGCCCGACATGGCCGAGGTGGCAGTCACACCGGTGGCTGCCTGCGTGCTGAGCTCCACGTCGCCGTAGGCCGTGGTGAACTGTACGGCATCGCCGTAGCTGACGCCATACTGGTTGCGCGCGTAGGCGCGTACATAATATATAGTATGTGGCTCCAGGCCTGTGAGCATACTGCTGAAGGTGCCCTTGGAGGTGCGTGCGCCAAGGTCGGTCCTGGCTGCGGCAATGGTGGGCTGGGGCTCGGTGCTCCACACATGACCGTAGGCCGTCACTCCCGTGCTTACGCCCAGGTCGGTGAGGTTGCCTGTGGCTTCAGCACTGGCAGCGGTCACAGCCTTCACCTCGCCTGTCTCCACGGTGGGCTGACCGGGAGCACGCTCAGTGGTGAAGCGTTGCTGTGCGCTGTAGGCAGTGCCCACGTCGTTGGTGGCATAGGCACGTACATAGTAGGTGGTGGCAGGTTGCAGCGAGGTGGCCACGTAGGTGTAGTCGGCGGGACGAGCAACATCGCCCAGGTCGCAGCGCAAGGTGCTCGCAGTGGTGGGATTAGGTTCCGTGCCCCACACGAAACCGTGGTGGGTGATGCGCGAACTGCCTATGGCCACGACGGCACCCATCAGCTGTGCGCTCGAGGCAGAGATGTCGTCTATGCCTGTCAGGGCTACAGTGGGCTCGCTTTCTGCCACGACAGTCATGGTCACAGGTATCTGCTTCTCCTGTCCGTCGACGCCTACGGTGACGTAGCCCTGATAGCTGCCCTCAGCGAGTGAGGCGCGGTCTACAGCTACGGTTATAGTCTCGGCATAAGTGAATTGGCCTCTCTGTTTGTCAGGGTGTATCCAGTCGTTGGATGGTGTGAGGGTGTAGGCCACGAGTGTCCGGCTGGCATCTGGATTGGTGAGCTGCACCTGCAAGGCTGTCGTTGTGCTGCCGAAGTCGAGGGCTTCGGGTGTCACCTCAATGGGCAGACCCTCGTCGACCGTCATCGTGACCCTCACGGTCTGGCTGCCGCCATTGCTGGCCACGGCTATTGTCTGCGAGTAGCTGCCACGGCTGAGGTGCGAGCGGTCCACGGTGACCACGACACTGGCCTGCTGTCCCACCCCTGTGGTGCCGGACTTAGGCTGGCAGTCGAGCCACGCCACATCCTCGCTCACCTGCCACGTGAGGGCGGCAGCCCCCGTGTTGCGTATGTCGAGGGTGAGCGTGGTGGCCGTGGAGCCGAAGTCGAGCGATGTGGCAGAGAGATAGAGCTGCGGTGCTGAGGGAGTAAGCTGGAGGTCGAGCGTGGAAGTCTTGCCGCCCCGCACCTCGACAGTCTTCTGTGTGTGCTCATAGCCTTGCTTGGTGGCCTGCACGGTGTAGGAGCCCATGTCGATGTCGGCGAAGGTGTAGCGGCCGTCGGTCGAGGTGGTGAAGCTCTTGCCCGAGGGGGTGAGGCTCACGCTAACACCCGCGAGGGCACGGCCCGTGGTGGCGTCGGTGATGATGCCTGCCACGTTGCCCACAGTGTCAAGCTCGTCCTTGGCACACGCGATGAGCAGACTGAGACAGCACACCACAAGCGCACCTGCTGAAAGGAGTCGGTTGGTCATGTGTCTTTGCATTAGAAGGTTAGCCGAAAGGAGATGCCTGCCGTGGCACCGGAGGGTGTGAGCATAGCCGTGGGACTGACGCGTAGCTGCTCGTCGCGGCGCACACGTATCTGCGTGGCACCCGGAGCCACTGCGGCATCGACCACGCTCCACACCATCAAGGCACCTGTCACGCCGATGGCCACGTTACGCGCTGTCTCGAAGTTGTCGGCACGGGTCTTGTAGGTCGTGGCATGACGCGGTTGCTCGTGCATCTTGGCCACGTAGCTCGACCGCTCGTTCTCGCAGTAGACGATGGCTCCCACACCCACTGCTGCACCGGCCAGCATGCCTATGCCCTTGGCCTTGCTGCCCTTATATAGCTGGCCAGCACCGGGCACGACGGACATCACGGCAGGCAGGACACCATAGGAGCGGGTCACATCGAAACGGTCGAAGACGGCCGCCTCGCCCTGGTCGCTGACAGCAAAGAGGGCATAATAAGTGTAGGTGCCCGCGCGGAACTCCCAGTAGTCGTCGACCTGCTGGGCGTGGAACACGGGCGTACTGGCCTCGCCGGTGAACACGATGCGGAACTGCACGGCGGTAAGTGCCGTCTCGCCCGTCTGAGTGTTGGTCATCTCGGTGGTGGCCGTGCTGCGCAGGTTATTGGTCTGTCCTATGCGCTCGGCCAGACGCTCGACACGGTGCTGTCGCAAGGCATCCAAATCGGCACCGTCGGAGCGCACGATGGCAAAATAGTAACTATGGTTGGTGCGCTGGGCATTGAGATGGCCCTCTCCCCGACTGACCCAGCGGGGCTTGGGGGCAGCAATGGCATACATGCCCGCAACGACGGCAAGAAAGAGAAAGACTAAGCGTTTCATGGATGCAAATGTAGCACCTTGCGCTTTGCCGCCTCTTTCGATTTAGTTAAACTGTGTTAACCTTGTGGATGTTACCCAAGAGGCGCATGACCATCCATTTTCTTGCATTGACTAATGCGGATGCTCTCAGTCCTCGGCCCGCATCTTGGGCATGCTCCAGTGGTAGTGCACAGAGAGCATGCGTATGGCAATGACCACGAAGGAGGAGATGATGGCACAAGCCTCCACCTTCCACCCCGCGCTGTGGCAGGCCACGTAGACCACGCCTCCGGCAAGGGCGGCAAGGGCATATATCTCCTTGCGGAAGATGAGGGGCACCTCGTTCATCAGCACATCGCGCACTACACCGCCGCCGGCTCCTGTGACGCAGCCCATGCAAATGGCAGCCCAGTAGGGCAAACCGAGGGCAAGGGTCTTCTCTATGCCTATGGCGTTGAACAGGGACAGGCCTATGCAGTCGAAGAGGAACCACGTGTTGTTCTGCTTGACGAGCCACTTGCGGAAGAGTATCACCCACACGAGGCCGAAGATGCAGCAGCCGAGGTAGATGGGGTTGGTCATCCAGAAGGGTGTCAGGCCGAGAATGATGTCGCGCATGGTGCCGCCGCCCATGGCTGTGCCTGTGCCCACGATGAAGGCCCCGAAGACATCGAACTGCTTGGCGGCGGAGAGGCGGACGCCCGACACGGCACCTGCAATGGTGGCAATACACTCAAGGAAGACGAAGAAGGCTGGGATACGTATGGCTTCGCCGAGCTCGAGGCAGAAGGAATAGATGTAGTCGAACATGGAGGAAGAAGATATGGTGCCTGGGCACGGTTAGTGGGTCATGGTGCTCACCTGGCTGTAGCCCACGAGGGCATCGTAGCGTGCACCCTGGGGGCGGTAGTAGACGAGGATGGTGTATTCGTTCTCTGTCTGATAGTGGTCGCCCTCGGTGCGGGCGGTGACGCCACGACCCTCTGGCGAGAGCTGGCGGAACTGGTAGTTGTAGTAGCCCTGCTTGAGCAGTACTGCACAGCGGTATACGCCTGCCGCCTCATCGTAGCTCATGCGGCAGCGGGGGTCGGGGAAGCCATTGTCCCACAGTCCGCACACATAGACATCGCCTCCGGCAAGGAGAGGGCTCTCCAGGGCAAAGTGTGTCATGACGTACTCTGTCTGCGTGTCGTTGTCCTCGTCGCTGGAATGGCGGACCACGTAGGCTCCGTTGACATCCTGGTCGTAGGTGTAGCTGCGGGCAGGCTGCACGCCGAAGAGCCAGGCCTCATAGTAAGGGTCGGCCCACGCCATGCGGTCGACACCCAGACCTGCGACATGCATGTCGAGCACCTCGCACTTGTGGAACTCGGCCCCGGCGGTGAAGATGAGCTCACGCCGGTGGTCCCACACGGCTCCTGCGGCATTCTGCTTGCTGGGCGGCAGATGGCTGACGGCATTGTCGGCACGACGGTTCTGCATCACCACCGTGTAGAGTTCACGCTGCGGGTCGACCACACGGCAGTTGCCGTAGCCGACGCTGAACGTCACCTGCTGGTGGTGCTGCTGGAAGTCGATGTCGGTGTTGGTGCTGACAGTGGCCGCTACGCTCATCTCGGGGCGCAGGAGCATGAAGCAGGCCTCGGCTACAGGCATAGCCTCAGAGCTGTAGGCTTCGGCATAGATGCTAACACGATAGTTGCCTGGGAGGAGCAGCCGCACATCGTCGTTGGGGAGGCGCAGGTTGTAGTGGGTGTAGAGGACTGAGGTGTTGAAGCTGTTCTCGTAGTCGTCGATGGGTTGGTCGTTGAAGCCCTCGAGCCATTCGCTCTCAAACACCTGTGTGGCCGGTGTCCAGTCGGCATTGCATAGTTCTACATGGTAGACGAAGCGAGTGTAGGCATGTGTGAAGTGGTCGAAGCTGATTTCCACGGGCTTGCCCACACGCACCACAGGCATGGCCAGCACATCGTCGCCTGCCACGACGCGCACAGTGTGAACGTCGGGCATGAGGCTGCGCGTGAGCTGGGCACAGCCAGGAACAGCCACGAGCCAGAGCAGGGCGAGGAGGCGGACAGACACTGGGTTTATGTGTGAGGCTACTCAGCCAAACCGTTGGCCACCCAGTCGCCAAGCATGCGCTTGACATCGGCAAGGGCCGTAGCCTCATCGACCTCATACTCGTCGGTGAGGAGGCGGGCCATCTGTGGCGCATCGAACTCAGTGCCGGCCACTTTGCGCCACAGGTAGGCGGCACTCTCGTTGAGACTTATCACCTTGGAGAAGTCGATGTTCTCCTTGCCATGGGCAACGACTACGGCCTCGCCGCAGACGTCCATGAGCTCAAAACCTTTCTTGATTTGCATGTTAGGATGAGTATTTATACCGTCTGTTTGTATATGAATAGGAGCACACGCCGCACCGGCAACAGGTGCCGCCACAGGCGTATGCGGCGACACAGACACGGGTCGGAGGCCTCAACGACATGTCCGCCCGGACGTATGTACTTGGTCACGATGCCGCAGACATCGGCCGTGGTGCAGTGCTCGGTGCCACGCAGGTTGCCGTCGCCCATGAGGGTGATGGAGCCGTCGGGCGTGATGTCTGTTATGCGGTGCAGCACGAACTGCCCCTCGGAGATTTCTGCAAGGATGGCATCGCCCACGTGCAGTTCCTGCCAGGGTGCGAGCTCCACCTTGTCGCGCAGGTGCTCCAGAAAGGGGCGCATGCTGTAGCCCTTCACCGAGATGACGGCGCGTTCCCCGCCAGCCACCACACGGCGCACTATTGGCAACAGCTTGTCGTTGGGCAGCTCCACACGCCGGAGCGTGGCAGCCTCGGCATCGGCATAGCGACGCTCATTGGCTCGGCGCCACGGGGTGCCAAGCCAGCGGGCGGTGCGTTTTATGAATGCTTTCACTGGCATGAGCATCAGCTTACTGCAATGGCATCGTGGCACACGTGCGCAGCCTCGGCGTCAGGACGGCAGCCCAACAGGTAGACGGGTGTGTTGCCAAGCAGACGCGAGATGGCGGCACAGATGCCGGTATAGACTCGCCCGTCCCACTTCATCGAGCTAACGGCAGGCAAGAGCATGGCAAACGCCTCAAGGGGCTTCATGGGGCGGATGGTGTTCACTGGCTTCTGCTCAATGCGGGTGACGGCCCCCACGGGAGCATTGATGTTGCGATAGCAAGGTGTCTTGCCGCTCCATGGCGAGCCGAAGATGATGGTCTTGCCATCAATGATGCGCACGACGGGGTTGTCATCGTTCATCAGGTCGCAGCCTGGTATGTTCTTATACCATAAATATGTATGTGTGCTCTTGCCTGTGCCCGAGGGTGCGGTGAAGAGGTAGCCATAGCCTTTGTGGCGTATCACAGAGGCGTGCATGAGCAACGTGTCGGTCTGGGCTGCGGCGAAGGCATAAGCCATCATCATGCCATTGTTGAGGCCAAAGGTCTGCCTATGCACAGCATCGGAGAGCAGCACGGCACGGCAGCGACTGAAGGCCTTCTCGGCAATGAGGCAGCAGCACATCTCGCCACCGTCGCACGTAGGGAGGCTTATCTCGAAGGCATAGGTCTGCATGTCGGCCGTGCGGTAGACACCATGGTTGGCTCCGCCGCAGTCGAACTGGCCAATCTCTTCCATGTCGCTGAAATCGGGTGCCGTGCCACGCTCCACAGTCATATCGACAAGAGCATCGGCACAGGCATCGGCAATGAAAGGCTGGAAAGAAGGCAGGATGGTGGCTCCATCCAGCCCGTCGGCGAAGTGGAACGTGAGATGGTGGCGTGCCACTTCGTAGTGTTCGGTGGTCATCTGTGAGTAAGTACTATTGGTATGAGGTGCCGCCCTGTGCATCGGCATCGGCCGCTGCCGGGGCAGGTTGATGCATGTCAGCAGGAGCGGGAGCAGCTGGCACGGCATCATCGAGCATGACAGGCGGCTGCCATGCCTCAGGGGTGAACGTGAACTGGGTGGCCTCCAAGAGCTCCACCTGCATGTCGGAAAGCTTGGCCTGCTTCTTCTGCACTGCACGCCACATGCGCTCGGCACGCTTCTGGCTCTTGGCGAAGACGACGGCACACACGGGGTTGCTCACATGGTGTATGTTTTCCATGTAGTACTGCAGCTGAAGGCTGTATAGCGCACGCTCGCAGAGCATCTTGTGGGAGTCGACCCATGCACTGTCGAGCTCCTGCACGGGGGTGATGCAGGTGCGGTGGTCGGTGAGCGAAGTGGCCACACCGAAGATGTACACCCGCTGCACCTTGGGCGTCTGGTCGGCTGCCTGAGCTGCAACGGCACAGAGCAGCACAACGACGAGGAGGAACGGGCGGAAGAAGCTTTTCATCGCGAGGAGGGTGCTATGGGGTGACTGGAAACAGGCCAAATGCCGACAATATACAAGACGCATGTCAGCCGAGATAGGACTTGAGGAGTTTGCTCTTGGAGTTGGTGCGCAGGCGGCGTATGGCTTTCTCCTTAATCTGACGCACACGCTCGCGTGTGAGGTTGAACTTGTCGCCTATCTCCTCAAGGGTCATCTCCTGATGGTTGATGCCGAAGAACATCTCCACAATCTGCTTCTCGCGGTCGCTGAGAGTGGACAGCGCACGGTCTATCTCGCGGCTGAGGCTCTCATTGACCAGTCCCCTGTCGGCCATAGGGCTGTCGTCGTTGACTATCACGTCGAGCAGTGTGTTGTCTTCACCCTCCACGAAGGGAGCGTCCACTGAGATGTGCCGCCCGCTGACCTTGAGCGTGTCGCTAATCTTGTCGACGGGAATGTCGAGTTCCTCGGCCAGCTCGTCGGGACTCGGCCGGCGCTCGTTCTCCTGCTCGAACTTGGAGAGTGCCTTGCTTATCTTGTTGAGTGAGCCCACCTGATTGAGGGGCAGGCGCACGATGCGGCTCTGCTCGGCGAGTGCCTGCAAAATGCTTTGGCGTATCCACCACACAGCGTAGGAGATGAACTTGAAGCCTCGTGTCTCATCGAATTTCTCGGCAGCCTTGATGAGGCCGAGGTTGCCCTCGTTGATAAGGTCGGGCAGGCTCAGTCCCTGGTTCTGGTACTGCTTGGCCACGCTGACCACGAAGCGCAGGTTGGCACGCGTCAGCTTCTCCAATGCCGCACGGTCGCCTTTGCGGATGCGCTGTGCGAGCTCCACCTCTTCCTCCACGGTGATGAGGTCCTCGCGGCCAATCTCCTGAAGGTATTTGTCGAGCGATGCACTCTCGCGGTTGGTGATGCTCTTGGTAATCTTAAGTTGTCTCATTAGTCTTTACATGTAGGCTGTTGAAGCGTGCAAAAGTAGGCATTTATTGCTTACGCGCGCAAACATATATAGGTTAATTTAGGTTGAAGCGAGACACGGAGGCACAAAGATTGAGTTTTCTTTGTGCCTCCATGTCTCGGGCAGGCTCCTGGCCTGCTGTTTGCTGCTATGCGGAACTGCTATGCCGGCCTTATTTGCGCTTGCCTTTCGTCTCGGAATTCAGGTCGATGACGTAGCTCTGCTTGCGGCCCGAAGGTGTGATGGCTCGTATCCAGAGTGTGCGGTCGCTGGTCTGGTTGGCAGCGCGCACGGCTTCCTCGAAGTCCTCCACGGTGCGCATGGGCTTGTCGTTCACCTGGAGAATGATGACTCCTTTCTGCACTCCCTCGTCCATCATCTTACCTTTCTTGATAGCCGTCACCTCGAGTCCATAGCTGAGCGAGAGCTGACGCTTGACGTCGTCGCTGAGGGGCTTGAGTTGTGCGCCAAAGGTGTTGAAGTCCACCTCTTCCATCAGCTCGGTGTTGCCTTGTGCATTGCGCAGTGTGACGCTGGCCTTGTGCTGTTTCTTGCTACGCAGGTAGGTGATGCTCACCTTGTCGCCCGGGCGGTGCTGTGCCATGGCCTCGGAGAGCTGTGCGAACTTGGTCACTTCCTTGCCGTCGATGGCTATGATGACATCGCCCCTCTGCAAGCCTATCTCAGCCGCGCTGGAGTTGTCGTCCACCTCGCCTACGTATATGCCCTTCGTGGTGCCGAGGTCCACCTCGTTGCCTTTCTCTTTCTCTGAGTCGATGTAGTTGGTCACGTCCATGCCTCTCACGCCGAGCACTGCACGCTGCACTACTCCGAACTCCTTGAGGTCGGCCACCACTTTGTTCATGATTGTAGTCGGTATGGCAAAGCCATATCCGCTGTAGCTGCCTGTCTGGCTGTAGAGCATGGCGTTGATGCCCACGAGCTCGCCACTCTCGTTGACGAGTGCGCCGCCCGAGTTGCCTGCATTGATGGCTGCATCGGTCTGAATGAAGCTCTCCACGCCGTTAGCTCCGAGCGTGCGTGCCTTTGCCGACACGATGCCTGCCGTGACGGTCGACGTGAGGTTGAAAGGGTTGCCCACGGCAAGCACCCACTGGCCTATCTTGAGATTGTCGGAGTTGCCGATAGCGATTGCCGGCAGTCCCTTGGCCTCGACCTTGATGAGGGCGAGGTCGGTGGTGGCATCCAGACCTATGATGCGCCCCTTGTACTCGGTGTTGTCGTTGAGTTTGACGAGTATCTCGTCGGCCCCTTCCACTACGTGGTTGTTAGTCACGATGTAGCCGTCTTCCGAGATGATGACTCCGCTGCCGGCACCTTGACGCCGCGGCTGTGTCTCCACCTCCTGCTGGCGTCCCGAGCTGCGGCCACGGCTGCCATAGCCGAAGATGTCGCCGAAGAACTCCTCGAAGGGGTCGCGCACGGTAACCGTCTGGCGGCGGGCGTTCTGCGTCACCTTAATGTATACCACGGAATTGACTGTGCGCTCGGCGGCTGTCGTGAGGTCCACATATCCCTGTGCCGCAGCGGCTGTCGCCATGCTAACGACCGGTGTGTCTGCCGCATTGGCTGTCGTTGCCACGCTGATGCGATCTGTCATAAGGGCTCCTGTGAGCACGCTTGAGGTCAGCACCAAGGCTGCTGCCCCTAACCATTGTTTCGTCTGTTGTGTCATATTGTTGATGTGTTATGGCTGTATGCCGGTGATGTTTGTCTTTGTGACAACAAAAGTAGTGCGAAAGTTTAAGCCTGTGTCGTTATGTCAGTGTCTTTTGCTTTCTTTTAACGGAGTGTGCGCCAACCTTAACTGTGGTTAAACTTCAGGGCTGACAATTTTACATTATTTACGTCGGAGGCTCCTTATGCGTCTCCAGCCATGACAGAAACGTGAAAATAGTGTCACTCATGCGGCCACATATTGACATAATCCCTACTTTTGCCATGCGAATAGCTACAGGACAGCAGTGAGCCGGCTTGTCGCTGGCAGTGCAGCCATCCGAGTGGTGGCAGGCTGTGAGAGGAAAGTCCGGGCCACAGAGAGCACTCCGCTACCTAACGGATAGAAGCCCGCGAGGGTTTGCTCGTGCAGAAGAGAACGACCGCCGCGTTGGCGTGCCGTGTGCCCTCAGGCTGACAGTCTGGCGGTTTGCGCATGGCAGACAGCGGCAAGGGTGAGAAGGTGAGGTAAGAGCTCACCAGCCGTATGGCGACATGCGGGCTGTGCACACCGGAGGTGGAAAGTTCGCGTAAACCAGCGCCGTGTGGCTTGCCTTGTGGCAGGCCACGTGAAAGGGTTGCTCGCCCGAGCTGGAGGGTAGAACGATAGAGACGCTGTGTGAGCAGCGCCGTAGATAAATGACAAGCACTACACACTTCATTATTCATAAACTACTCGTTTGCAGCAGTGTGTAGCCACAGAACCCGGCTTACAGGTTCACTGCTGTCCTTTTCGCTTTCGCTGAGTGTCATCCCTGTTTCACCTGCATCGTGCCCATGGCTTTCATTCGCCGCATAACAGACTTCTTCCGCCAAGGCTTGCTCTGGGCTGTCGACGCCAGCCAGCTGCCGCGTCTGCAGCGTCTCGGCATCCACCTGTTGCGCCGCCTCATCATGGCCGTGGAGCTCTTCGTAAGCCGCAACCTGAGCAGTCACGCCTCGGCACTCACCTACTCCAGCATACTCGGCGCAGTGCCCATACTGGCCATCGTCTTTGCCGTGGCCCGCGGCTTCGGCTTCGGGCAGCTGGTTGAAGAGAAGGTCACGGAGAATGTGCGCTTCACCCCCGAGATGACATCCGCGCTGCTGGAGTTTGTCAATTCCTACCTTGAACGGGCCAAGGGCGGTGTCTTCATCGGCGTCGGCTTGGTGATGCTGTTCTACACGCTCATCTCCCTCACCTCCAACATCGAGAATGCCTTCAACACCATCTGGAAGGTGGAGTCGTCGCGCAACTTTTACCGCCGTGCCGTGGACTATATAAGCGTGTTCTTCCTCCTGCCAATCATCATCATCATCACGTCAGGCTTGCAGCTCTTCCTCGCCGGCGTGGGCCACTTCCTGCCTGCGTTCACCTTCGTGAGCGATGGCATCGAGCTGCTCGTCCAGGCAACGCCCTACATGCTCACAGGCCTGGCCTTCGTGTTGCTCTACAAGATGATGCCCTACACGCGCGTGTCGTGGAGCGCAGTCATCGTGCCCGGCCTCGTGGCCGGCACAGCATTCCAGTGGCTGCAGTGGTTCTACATCCACTCGCAGATATGGATTTCGAGCTACAATGCCATCTACGGCTCCTTTGCAGCCATACCCCTTTTCATGCTATGGATGCAGCTGTCGTGGACCGTCTGCCTGTTCGGTGCACAGCTGTCGTATGCCAACCAGATGGAGGCCGACTTTGCTTTTGAGAAGCGTGCCCCACACCTCAGCCGCCGTGCCCACGACCGCGCGGCCGTCGCCGTGCTGCTCGCCCTCGTGACGGCCTACGAGGATGCCAAGGCACTCACCCCTCAGCAGATAGCCAAGCAGACCCACCTGCCCCTGTCGCTCGTCAACACCATACTGAGCGAGATGAATGCTACCAAGCAGACCCCGCTCGTGAGCGAGGTGTTGCGCGGACGGCCCGACCAGAGCTGCTACCAGCCTGCGCGCCCGTTGTCCGACGACCTGTGGGGCGAGGTGCTCGACTACTACCTCACGCTGGGCGACAGCTACTACGTGGAACTGCCAGAAGAATATACTAATGGGTGATGCACACGCGGCATCGCCGTTTGTGCCTGTCAAGAATACGCCATAACGGACGAACCGCTGCCGGCCTGGAAAGCACGAGGCTGTTCGCCCGACACATTGAAGACGTGGCCACAAGACCCGCTACCGCACGCGGCACGGCACAATCAGCCCTTGTGGGGCTGTGCTCAGAACTGCCACCACTTCTTTTTCTTGCTGCTTTCCTCGCGACCGGAGTTGGCAGGAGCATCGAGCAGCACCTGTTCGTAGGTCTTATGCTCGTGTATTATCTGGTAGATGGTGCCCCAGTCTGGCAGACCGCCTATATTGCGGTCGTCGATCCACACGTCGGCCTTGATCTTGCGACTGTAGTGCTTGTTGCGCTCAATATCCTCCTCGGGATAGTCGCGGTTCACGGCATAGAACTCCACGCCCCTCTCGCGACACCAGTCCACGGCCTCTTGCAGGAGGTCGCCCTCACGCACCGTCCACAGGATCAGGCGGTGACGCTCCTCTATGAGCATCCGCAAGGTCTTCGTGGCAAAGGGCCGCTCGGCTCCTATCTCGGGGTAACGGTCGCGCACTATAGTGCCGTCGAAGTCTACTGCTATGGTCATGGTTTCTGGAGGATAGTAGAATGTAAAATGTTTAATGTCGAATGTCTGATGTTTAATGTAGAACCGTTGCGCCGAGCCGCTTGACTGCTTGTGTGTTGCCGGCATTATGCACGACACGGTCCTATTCATACATCATACATCCGCAGGAGCGCGCCCTTGCGGATGCTGCGCTGGAGGGAATTGCGCTCGAGCTTGCTCGCTTCGCTTTGCGAAGAACCCTCACGAGGGTGAAATTCCCGACGGGTCCACTTTGTGGAGCTGGAGGGAATTGCGCTCGAGCTTGCTCGCTTCGCTTTGCGAAGAACCCTCACGAGGGTGAAGTTCCCGACGGGTCCACTTTGTGGAGCTGGAGGGAATTGAACCCTCGTCCAAACAGGGGATACCTGCGCTTTCTACACGCTTATCCCAATCCTGGTTTTTCGTGCTCCAGCCGGGGTATGGGCAGCCATGCCGGAGCCTTATCCTCTGAAAGGTTTCGCCGTCAGCGCGAGGCCGCTGGTGGCTATCCCCAACTTAGCTGCACCACTTAGCCAGAGCGTCTTGGGGCAATTAGCCTCTGAGTGATGTCTCGTCTCAGCACCTTGTGCCGAGATAACGCGTTGATTTACTGTGCTTCAATCAAGCAGCGAGAGCGTAAGTGTTTTCGCCAGATAATTGTCTCTGACCTGCTATTATAGAGAGTGATCAGCGCCTCTCTGCGTGCTTACGCGAGCACCGCATCCTGCTGTCAAATCCATGTCAGCCCCGATGTCGTTGCGCTTGTCTGCGTCGGGCAAAGGTAGGAACATCGGCGCAATGGTGCAAATTTTTGTCCGTCGGACTGCCGGTGGCACAACAAACACCCTGCACGCTCAAGGCGGTTGAGCGTGCAGGGTGGCGGCGTTCACAGTGCAGGGTGGCGGCCGTGAGCGTGCAGGGTGGCTGAGTGTCTGCGTGCGTGGCTATTCGTCGAGGTCCACGAGCTCGAAGTCGTCGAGGTCGTCGATGTCGCCGAGGTCCTCGTCGTCCACGACGACGATGTCCTCATCCTCGCCCTCGGCCTGGAGCTCGTTGTGCAGGCGGTCCATGTCCTTGTCGCGGTGTACGATGGCAGAGGCATGGCTCTCCATGCGTGCCTCGGTGGAGAGAGCCTGCCAGAGCATGTCCTTGAGCTCTGCCGTGTGGAAGCCGGTGACGGCCGAGATGAACACGTGGGGCACGTCGGCTGGCAGGTCGGCTTCAAGCATCTGCATGAGCTCGTCGTCGAGGAGGTCGGCCTTGGTGATGGCCAGCAGACGTTGCTTGGAGGCCATGTCGGGGTTGTAGGTGGTGAGCTCGCGGAGCAGCACCTCGTAGTCGTGGCGTATGTTGTCCGTGTCGCCGGGTATCATGAAGAGCAACAAGGCGTTGCGCTCTATGTGGCGCAGGAAACGCAGCCCGAGCCCCTTGCCCTCGCTGGCGCCTTCGATGATGCCCGGTATGTCGGCTATGACGAATGAGCGGTTGTCGTGGTAGCTCACGACGCCCACGGATGGCTCCAGTGTGGTGAAGGGATAGCCGGCAATCTTGGGGTGAGCCGAGCTGATGGCACCCACGAGGGTGCTCTTGCCAGCGTTGGGGAAGCCCACGAGGCCCACGTCGGCCAGCATCTTGAGCTCCATGATGACGGTCATCTCCTGCATGGGCTCGCCGGGCTGTGCATAGCGCGGTGCCTGGTTGGTGGCTGTGGCGAAGTGCTTGTTGCCCAGGCCGCCGCGGCCGCCACGGAGCAGGAGCACCACCTGGCCGTCGTCGGTGACGTCGGCCACGAAACGGCCTGTCTCGGCATCATAGACCACGGTGCCGCAGGGCACGTCGATGTAGCGGTCGTGTCCGTCGGCTCCATGGCTGCCGCTCTTGCCGCCGTTGCCGCCGTGTCCTGCAAAGACGTGACGCTCGTAGCGCAAGTGGAGCAGTGTCCAGTAGTTGCGGTTGCCACGCAGGTAGACGTTGCCGCCACGGCCGCCGTCGCCGCCGTCGGGGCCGCCCGTGGGCACATACTTGGCGCGGTGCATGTGCATTGAGCCGCGACCGCCTTTGCCTGAACGGCACACTATCTTGACATAGTCGATGAAGTTGGTTTCCATGTGAGGTGAGATGGTGGGATGATGGGTGGCTGCCGCGCCTCAGCCTTGGCGCAGGCGACGGAAGGCGTGCGGCAGGTGGGCCACGATGTCGGAGGCTATGAGTGCCTCCTCGCTGAGCTCGCCGGCAGCGATGTCGCCGGCCAGGCCGTGAAGGTAGACTCCGAGCTGCACGGCCTCGGCGGGCAGGTAGCCCTGCGCGAGGAGGCCCACGATGATGCCCGTGAGCACGTCGCCGCTGCCGGCAGTGGCCATGCCGGGATTGCCCGTGGGGTTGACGAGCACGCTGCCAGTGGGCGTGCACACCTCGGTGTAACGCCCTTTCACCACGACGAAGACATGGTGCGCCATGGCTAACTGGCGGGCGCGGTTCATCTGCTCATAGCTGTTGGGGCTGTGGCCCACGAGTCGCTCCAGCTCGAGCGGATGGGGCGTGAGTATGGTGTCGGCAGGCAGTAGGGAGAGCCAGTCGCGGTTGTCGGACAAGATGTTGAGGGCGTCAGCGTCAAGCAGCATGGGGCCAACCTGCTGGCTGAGGTAGCTGTGGAGCACCTGCGCGGTGAGCTTGTTGCGCCCTATGCCGGGGCCGATGGCTATGGCCTGATAGGATGTGGCGTCGTAGGCCTGCGACAGCACGTCGGGGTCCACATCCATGCGCACGATGGCCTCGGGCACCGCACCCTGCACCACGTCGAGGCAGGAATGCGGCGTGTGGAGGCTCACCTTGCCGGCACCGGCACGCAGGGCGGCACGAGTGGCCAGGATGGCAGCTCCGGCCATGCCACGCGAGCCTGCCACGAGCAGTGCATGCCCCATGGTGCCCTTATGGGCAAAGCGCGGACGGCGGCGCAGCAGCGAGCGCATCTCGCCATGCTCAGTGAGCCAGATGTGTGTCTTTATGCTGTCGAGACCTGCCTGGCTGAGACCGATGTCGACACACTCCACATCGCCAACGTAGCGTTGGTTCTCGGCAAAGAGGAAAGCGAGCTTGGGCAGCTGGATGGTGAGCGTGAGGGCGGCCTGGATTATCGCCGAGGTGTCGTTGTAGGCATTGTTCTCCGCCATCAGGCCCGACGGCATGTCGAGAGCAACGACGGTGGCAGGGCTCATGTTGATGCGCTTGGCCACCACGGCAAAACCGCCGCTGAGAGGCTTGCTCAGCCCTGTGCCGAAGAGAGCGTCGATGACGATGTCGTCGGCCTGCAGCTTGGGGAACACCAGCTCTGTGGTTATCTCCACGAGCTGGGCAGCATCTGTGGCCTGAAGGCGGGAACGCATCTCGGCACAGTCGGCACTCAGCCGGCCGCCGACGCAGAAGAGGTAGGACGTCACGACGTAGCCTGCATCTGTGAGCATCCGCGCCACGGCAAGGCCGTCGCCGCCATTGCCGCCCGGACCGGCAAAGACAAAGAAACGACGCTCACGCTCCGGCCACCGCCGCATGAGAGCCGCCGTGAGCGCACGTGCCGCACGCTCCATAAGGTCGACAGAAGCGACAGGCTCATGCGTGATGGTGTACAAGTCGAGCTCGCGGAACTGGCCGCCGGTGAGTATCTTCATGGGACAGGGCTACAAGGGAAATAATATTCACGTGCAAAATTATGGGATTGTGCCCGCTGCACAAAACTTTTCACTACTTTTGCGCCACAGCAAAACCATATCCCAGCCCAGCATGCAACAGCTTCAAGTGAAAGACAAGACTTTCGTGGTGAGCATACACGAGAGCGACATACAGCAGGAGGTGCGCCGTGTGGCCGCCGAGATTTCACGCGACCTGGCCGGACGCGAGCCTCTCTTCCTGCCAGTGCTCAACGGTTCGTTTGTCTTCGCCGCCGACCTGCTACGCGAAGTCAACATCCCCTGCGAAGTGAGCTTCATAAAGCTCGCCAGCTACTCAGGCACCAACTCCACAGGTGAGATACGCGAGGTGATAGGCCTGGCAAAGGACATCACCGGCCGCCACGTGGTCATAGTGGAGGACATCATCGACTCGGGTCTGACCATGGCACACATGATCGACACCCTCGAGAAACAGAACCCGGCAAGCATATCTGTATGCACACTGCTCGTGAAGCCCGACGCCCTGAAGGTGGAGGTGCCCATCAACTACTGCTGCATGCGCATACCAAACGACTTCATCGTGGGCTACGGGCTCGACTACGACGGCTTCGGCCGCAACACACGCGACATATACACACTGCTCAAATAGCATACATACACCTTAAAAAGAATACGTCACGATGAAGAACATCATCATCTTTGGAGCGCCAGGCTCCGGCAAGGGCACCTACAGTCAGGAGATAGCACAGCGTTACGGCATGGGTCACATAAGCACCGGCGACGTGCTGCGCGCCGAAATCCGACAGGGCACCGAGCTGGGCACCATAGCCAAAGGCTACATCGACAACGGACAGCTCATTCCCGACCAGCTGATGATTGACATACTGGCACAACAGTATGACTCACACCCCAACGGCAAGGGAGTAATCTTCGACGGATTCCCCCGCACCATAGCCCAGGCCGAGGCACTCAAGGACATGCTGGCACAGCGCGGCCACCAGATGGGCATGATGATAGAGCTCGAGGTGGACGAGGACACCCTCATGTCGCGACTGCTGCGACGGGCTGAGCTCGAAGGGCGCGCCGACGACAACGAAGAGACCATACGCAAGCGCTTCGCCGTATATCACACACAGACCGAGCCCCTGCGCGGATGGTTCGAGAAAGAAGGCATACGCAACGTCTTCGACTGGGGCGTATGCAAGACCAAGGAAGGCATGCTGCAAGCCATCTTCGGCGAGATAGAACGCCAGAACGCCTGACACACCACACATGCAAACGCCTATCCGCCACCTGCTGGCCACACTGACCATAGCCCTGTGCTGCTGCCCTGACGCAACGGCACAGACCGACGTGCAGCCCTTCCGCCACGGAGTGACCGACGAGGGCGTGTGCTACTTCCTGCCCAAGACACGCATCAAGGTGGTGCTCACAGCACAGAAGAGCTATATAGTGCCAGGCGAGTTCGCATCGTATGCCGAGCGCTACCTGCGGCGCAACGACGCGCCACGCTCCGAGAGCACCGAATGGACACTGCAAGCCATAGAGATGCACCCTTATGGCGTGCCCGACAGCACACGAGCCTACGCCATACGCCTCAACCCCAAGACATCGGCACCACTCGTTAGCCTCACCGACGACGGGCTGCTACTCGGCATCAACGCCGCCGTAGCCCCCGAGCCACCCTTCGTGGTGCCACAGGGCACAGCAGCACCCCAGCCCACCGACGGGCGGCAGTACTTGACACGCGACATACTGGCCGCCTCCAGCACAGCCAAGATGGCACAGCTCACGGCTGAGGAGATATACGACCTCAAGGAAAGCCGCAACGCCCTCATCCGCGGCGAAGCCGACAACACGCCGAAGGACGGCGTGCAACTCGGCCTCATGCTCGACAACCTCGACCGGCAGGTGGCTGCCCTCGAGGCACTCTTCGTGGGGCAGACACTGAGCAACACCGAGGTGCTCACACTCGACTACGAGCCGCCGGCCACCATCGACCCACAGGGACAGCGCACAATGCTGTGCCGCTTCTCACGACGCTTAGGGCTGGTGGACAAGGACGACCTCAGCGGCGAGCCCGTGTGGCTCACCATCACCCCGCTCGACAACCTGCCCGAACCTGCCCCGTCTGCCGACGAAGGCAAGCAAGGCAGACACGCACTATTGGCGAAAGGCAAGCGCGCCCAGCAGGAGCAAGGCGTGTATGTGGCGCAACCGTTGCGCGCACGGCTAACCATAGCCACCGCAAAGCAGACGTTCTGCACCATCGACACACCCGTGTGCCAGCTCGGCACGACAGAGCTGCTCTCCGCCGTGCTCTTCAACAAGCACTTCGACACAGTCGTCACCCTATACCAGCACACGGGCAGCGTCCGCCAGCTCTCACGACTCACAGAGGCTGCCAAATGACCCTGAGGACACCACCCTGGCACACGTCAGAGACCAAATATTCTGCCTCAAGTGCTTGAATCTCCCAATAAACTTTATCTTTGCAAGGCAAAGGGCACACACATAGTGTGCCCACACACAAGCTGAGAAATACACCTTATTATTAACCAATACTAACAGCTACATGAAACATCGTTTACTCTCTGTTCTGGCCATGTGCACTATGACCATCAGCGTCATGGCCCAGACGTGGGAAGCACCCGTGGCTCCCACTGCGCCAGCGGTTTCCGCAGAGGACTACCAGGCTGGCTACAGCGATGAACCAGGCCCAGACTACTACCTCTACAACGTAGGTGCAGGCCAGTTCGTCACCGGTGCCAACAGCTGGGCAACCCAGATCAGCCTCACCTCCGACGGTGTGCCCTATCTGAAACTTCAGATTGAGAACCTCGTCAGCACGGATGCAGACACCTATCCCGAGTGCGTGAAGATCTTCGTCCACGGCACGTACACCACCTATGGTAGCAACGGTCGTGAGAACGGCTATAGCACTGGCAACAAGTACCTCTTCCGTGACAGCGAGACCAGCGGCTTCATCGACCGCAACACACAAGCCGTATGGTACTGGCAGTTCACCAAGGCCGAGAGCGGCAACTACTACTGGCAGTCGGCTCCAGGCATGGGCGACAACAAGTTCCCCAACAGCAGCGAGCAGTATGCCCGCGGCGTGGCTGCCGGAGCTGCCGTGGCATTCGACGCCACCTTCGATGACACCAACATCGAGTGGCAATTCGTGCCTGCCGAAGGCATCGACCTCTCTGTCTATGCCGCCTATGCCGACCTCATGAAGGTGTATGCCGCACGCAAGACCCTCTACGACCTTGCTCAGGAGGCCATCCTCTATGACGTGGCCACAGACGATGCCCTCGTCGTGTACAACAACGACGAAGCCACCGTGGCACAGCTTGAGGCAGCCACCGAGGCACTGCGCCCCGCTGTCAACAAGGCCGGCCTGGACTACGCCATTGTCCACTCCACCCTCGATGAGCCCTACGACATCACATCCTACGTGCTCGTCAACACCGACTTCTCAAGCGGCAACATCGATGGCTGGATTGTCGACCAGATAGGTCAGAACCTTGGCTATCAGGCCAACAGTGCCTACACCAACGACTATGTCGACGACGACGGCAACGACGTTCACGCCTCCCTCAACCAGTTCATCGAGGCATGGTATCCTCTTTCTACAGGTGCCCTCAAGGACGGCTCCATCCGCCAGGTGGTGAAGAACCTGCCCGAAGGCCGCTATCGCATTGAGGCCGACGTGATGGCCGTGCGTCAGGAGGATGGCTATGGCGAAGACGGTCTCGACCTCCAGCATGGCATCTACCTCTACTACAACAACGGTGTCTACACCATCCACTCCGGCGACCTCTCCACAGCCAACGGCAAGCCCAACCACTACAAGTTCGACTTCGACTTCGCCGGTGCCGAGGAGATGGAGATTGGCCTCATGTCGCAGGGCACCAACTGCAACTGGATGGGTCTGGACAACTTCAAGCTCTATGCCATCGGTCCCTGTCTCGACCCGCCAGCCTATCAGGCTCTGATAGCCCTTGTCAACAGCACACGCAGCTACTACGATGACGAGCCCAAAGCCAGCGCAGCTGCCACCGAAGCCTTCAAGACTGCCTTCGAGAACGCCGAGGACCTCATAGCCGAGCAGAGCGACAGTGAACTCGCCGCAGCCTATGAGAACGCCTACAACACACTCGAGGCTGCCCGCAGGACTCTCGTAGAGACGGTCGATGCCTACACCCAGCTCGAGCTCTTCCTCGACCAGCTCTACTCCGACTCTGAGCACTATGCCGACATGAAGGGCTACGACGACGTGGCCGACCTTGTCGACGAGCTCTACTCGCAGTACCAGACAGCATGGGAGGATGGCGCATACACCGCCGAGCAGGCCACCGAGGCCATTGCCAACTACAGTACCCAGATACGCGATGCCGTGACCAAGGTGTTCGAAGCCAACAAGGGCAAGGCTCTCGCAGAGATTGGCGACGGTGCCGACGGTCTCGACATTACCGCTCTCTTCGAGCACATGGCATTCGCCAATGGCACCACCCAGACAGCCTATGCCAACGGCTATCCCGCCGAGGAGCCTGCATGGCAGAACGCCACATCAACAGGCAACTTCAAGGTCAACTACAGCACCGCCGAGGTGTGGAACGACACATCCTTCGACATCTACCGCGAGCTCACGGAGCTGCCTAAGGGCAAATACACCATCACCGTCAAAGGCTTCAGTCGCCGTGCCTCACACGCAGACAACTACGCAGCCTTCACCAGCGGCGACGAGGAGACATTTGCCTACCTCTATGCCAACCGTCAGCAGACCAACCTGACCAACGCCGCCCTCGTGACACGCAGCGTGCCCTTCGTGGAAGGCAACGACTACAACGCCGGCACCGATGAAGAGCCCATCTACATCCCCAACGGCCAGCAGGCAGCCCACATGGCCTTCAACGACTCCGAGCTTGCCGACATCGTGCTCAACGCAGTGAGTGCCTACATCACCACCGACGGCGGCACACTACGCATCGGCGTAAAGGGCGGCGAAGGTCTCGAAGCCAACCAGTGGACTGTGTGGGAAGACTTCCGCATCTACTACAATGGCATCAGCGCTGAAGCCCTCAACGAGGACATCGAGAACCTGATGGCCGAGCTCAGCAATATGGTCACCTATGGCGTGGAGCAGGCCGAGGCCCTACAGGCCGATGCCCTCGACAAAGCTACCGAAGCCATCACCAGCGACAACGAGGAGGACAAGACTGCAGCCTACGACGCCCTCAACGAAGCCATCGACTACCTCACGGGTTCCGGCGAGCTCGTGTCGAAGCTAATGGATCTCTACATCGACATCGAGGACCGCATCAACAACCTCTTCCTCTCTCCCTCCTTCGAGGATGAAGCCTACGCCGAGCTCTTCCAGAACGTGGGCAACGCCATAGGCGCAAGCACCTACACCAGCAACGAAGAGATTGAGCAGTGGATAGAAACCCTCAACGACGGCTTCCTGGCCTATGTGCTCTCCAACACCGACTTCGCCGATGCCAGCCTCGACGCTCCCGTCGATGCCAGCGGCATCATCACCAACGCCACCTTCGACAACAGCACCAAGGACGGCTGGATCACCGAGGCCGAGACCGTAGGCGGCAGCGGCGGCGACGGTTGCGTAGAGTTCTGGCAGAGCAGCACCTTCAACTTCTATCAGGAGCTGCCCACCCTGCGCGACGGCTACTGGCGTCTGGAGGTCGATGCCTTCTATCGTGCCGGTGCCACCAACAACGAGTGCCTCGTGCTCGACCAGATAGCAGCAGGTCAGGACACCGCCCTCGTCAATGCAGCCTACCTCTATGCCCAGAACGGCACACACCTGATGTCCGTGAAACTCGTGCAGTGGAGCGACATCGAGCGTGGCGCATTCGAGGCAGCCGACAGCACCTATGAGGCCATCGCCGGCACATACACAGGCGGCGGTGTCACCTTCGATGCCCCCAACAACAAGACACAGTTCCAAAGCTTCATCGGCATGGAGCGCTACCACAACACCGTCGACTTCGTGTACAATAAAGAAGACGGCCCAGTGCGCATCGGTATCATGAAGCAAGTAGCCGTGGCCAACGACTGGCTGCCCATCGACAACTTCCGTCTGAGCTACCTCGGCACAGAGGCACCATCCGCCGTGAGCAACCTCGCCGCCGACAGCCGCACAGCAGGCATCGACGCCATCTTCACCATCGACGGCCGCCGCGTGAATGCCCTCAGCCGTGGCATCAACATCGTGCGCCGTGCCGACGGACGTGTGCAGAAAGTGCTCGTCAAGTAACACCGACAAGAGAACACACTCTTAGTCACCACAATAGCGAGTGCGCCCATTCAGGAGCGCACTCGCTTGCGTTATATAAGGGAGACACCCTGCACCATGACGACAGAACACCCTGCACCGTACACGCCGCTCACCATGCAGGGTGAAACGAGAGACAGTGCAGGGCAACCGGCAGCAGCATTGCAGGGCAAGCGGCAACAGCATTGCGCAAGCTCCGCAACAGGCTGCACACCGGTTCACGCCGCCATGCATCACAACCGCTATCAGAAAATAATTAGTGGTCAGATTACACTTTTGCCACGTCGCATAACACGAGTATCGCAAATAATGATAATTTTGCTGCCACAAAGTGCGACTCAACACGAACATTATTAACCCTAACCCTTAACCGTTTTCTTATGAAACACAACTACCTCCTTGTTGCGGCTCTGGCAACCTCGTTGCTCAGCAGCATCACAGCACAGGCACAGTGGGCCGAGCCCGAGGCTCCAACCCGCCCCGTCCTGTCCTACGAAGGCGCAACCACTGAGCTGGAGAACGGCGGCCGCTACTACCTCTACAACGTAGGCGCAGGCCAGTTCCTCGGCGGCGGCCAGACATGGGGCACACGCGGCATCGTGCTGCTCGACTCCCTCGTGACGCTCGACCAGCCAACAGCACAAATCAACACCGTAAGCAGCAACACCACGGCCAACTACATCCTGCCCTTCGAGCTCACACAGACCGAAGACCAAACGGCATGGTACATCAAGCACCTCAACACCTCGAAAGCCAGCTCCGGAAACGAATGGTTCGTGGGCGAGAACGGTGCACAGGCATGGATTGACGGCGATGCCGGCCGACAGGCCAGTTTCGGCATGTGGGAAATCACCCCTGTAGAGGGCGGCTACCAGATAGCCAACATCATTCAGACCGGCGTAGCCCTCGGCGTTGACGGCAACAACCTTGCCGGCATCACCTGGGCACACACCTGGACCGACCTCGCCGTGGAGCAGGCCGAAGGGAGCACCATCCTGCCCTGGATAGTGTGGCAGCTCGTCAGCGTCGACGACTCGCTCGCCATCCGCGACTACGTGGCCGAGTGCCTGCCCAAGCTGGAGGCCTATCAGGCACAGCTCGAGGTGTACAACGCCCGTGTGGAGCTCTATCAGGCACTCACGGCCACCCTCGACCTGTCCTTCACCATCGACACCAAGGAGGCCACCTACGTCTATGAAGACCCCGAAGCCACCGTTGAGATGCTCAATGAAGCCGTGGCCGCAGTGGCCGCTGCCATCCATCGCGCGCAGTGGGAGGCCGACTGGGCCAACGCCACCGACGACGCACCGCTCGACGTAACCGAGTACTGCCTTGTGAACCCCGCCTTTGAGGACGGCAACATCAGCGGCTGGGAGTGCACCTACCAGATCGGTGTCTCCGCCACCAACATAGGCTATCAGGGCTCCAGCTACACCAATGGCGACGTCACCATCAGCCACTTCATCGAGGCATGGCAGAGCAATACCTCACCATACGTGGTTGGCGACGGTTTCCTCCGTCAGACCGTCTACGGCCTGCCCGAAGGCAAATACGTGCTCGAAGCCGACGTCAATGCCGTCTACCAGTGGACAAACGAGGCCGGCAGCAACCCAGTGAAGGGCGTATACCTCTACATCCAGGCCGGCGACGTTGAAGCCAAGGCCGAAGTGTCCTCCGGCAACGGCCTGCCCGAACACTTCAGCGTGACCTACATACACGACGGCAGCGCAAGCGTCACCTTCGGCCTCAAGACCGAGAGTGCCACCGCCAACTGGATTGCCGCCGACAACTTCACCATCCGCTACTACGGAAAGACCAACCAGACCATAGCCCAGGCCGCACTCGCCGAGACCATCAAGAGTGCCGAGGAGCTGGCCGCCACCTTCGACGACATCAAAGCCTATGCCGAGACCAAGCAGGCCCTGCTCGATGCCATCAGCGCAGCCAGCAAGACTCTTGCCTCAGGCACCGACGACGAGACAGAGCTCGGCAACGCACGCACAGCCGTCAACCAGGCCATAGCCGACCTCAACGCCAGCATCGCAGCCTACCAGCGCCTGGGCCAGTTCATCGACGAGAACAGCGGCGACCTCACCCACTACCTCGACATCATCGCCGTGAACACCAACTGGGACGAGCTCTCCGCCCAGCTCGAGGAGCTGCAGGAAACCCTCAGCGCACAGTATCAGGAAGGCTCCATCACCTCCGACGAGATAGACCAGGCCATAGCCTCCGTGCCACAGCTCATACGCGACTACATCACCATCGACAACATCGAGCCCGGCAACGACCTGACGCTCCTGCTCGTCAACGCCGACTTCTCCGAGGGCAGCGGTGCCACCGACATCCCCGGCTGGACCATCAACAGCGGCCAGCTCACCGAGCTCTCCGCCTCCTACCACAATATCGAGGCCTTCCACCGCTACTTCGACTTCTCACAGACCGTCAAGGACATGCCTGCCGGCATCTACAGCATCGGCGTGCAGGGCTTTGTGCGCGTGGACAACAGTGCCGACAACGCCTCCTACCCCAACGTGGGCGACCAGAACAACATGGTGCTCTACGCCGGCGAAAGCACCAACCGCTTCAAGCTCCTCACCGAGGAATACTCCGAGACAGCACTGCTCTCTGACGCCGGCGACGGCACCTCTGGCGGCGCATGGCCCTACGACACACCACACAACGACATCGTCATCGGCAGCACCGTCTACGTGCCCAACTCCATGGAGGGTGCCAAGGCCTACTTCGATACCACCAACCCGCTCACAGGCCTGCCCTTCTACTACAACAACGTGAAGATAGTGCACCGAGGCGGCGACCTCACTATTGGTGTGCGCTGCGACGCCGGCAACCTCTGGATACTCTGGGATAACTTCACCATCAAATACGAAGGTCAGGACCTTGACATCTATCTCCGGATGATTGACGAGGAGAACGAAGTGCTCCAGGACATCGTGGCACGTGCCGAAGGTGCCATCAGCGAGCAGGGCAACACCATGCTCAGTGCCGTACAGACTAAGATCGACGACAAGGACAACATCGTGGACCACAACGAAGCCCTGAACCTGCTGGCCGAGATGCGCGACGTGGAGACCTACATCACCGAAGGCATCAAGCTCGCACAGACCCTGAAAGCCACCGTCGACCTTTACAACTCCGTCATCCTGCTGGAATACAACTCCAGCGACGACCACTTCATGGAAGTGCTCTCCGAAGCAGAGAACCTCACATTCGACGGCAGTCTCGCTGCCAACAACGAGGCCTTCACCGCTGCCAACGAGGCTATCTATGCCGCATGGCCTGGCTACATCTTTGCCGACGTGGATGAAGAACCTGTCGAGGAGGCCGACGTCACCGGCGTCATCTTCAACCCCAACTACACCCTGTGGGGCACCGTCACCGGCTCCGCCGACTACTGGACCATCCAGAACGTGGGTGGCAACAACTATGCCGCCAGCTACTCCGAGCTCGAGTGCTACAACAACGACAGCATCAACGTCTCGCAGACACTCAGCGGCCTGAAAGAGGGCTACTACCGCGTAGGCGTGCAGGGCTTCTACCGCCCATGCTTCCCTGAACAGTACACCGACAGCCTGGCAACAGTGCAGAACGCCTACATCTATGCCACCAGCAGCGTGCACGAGATGACAGCCCACATGCTCAACGCCGTGCAGGATGGCCAGAAGGCCACTACAGAAGGCTCAATAGGCGTTGGCACGGAGAGCGAAATCACCGTCAGCCAGCTGGGTGAAAGCTTCACAACAGAGAACATCCTCATCCCCAACAACATGGAGGCAGCACAGGCCTACTTCTCCATCGACAAGTACCACAACTCTGTGCTTGTCAAGGTGGGCGAAGACGGCAAGCTCACCATCGGTGTTGCCAAGGTGGCACACAACAATGGCGACTGGACCATCTTCACCAACTGGACACTCCACTATCTGGGCAAGACAGGCATGAACTCTGACGACGCCCTGGCAGTGAGCGGCATCGTGGCCGGCACCAACGCGCCCGCAGCCTTCTTCGGCATCGACGGCACACGCGCAGCCAGCCTGCGCCGCGGCATCAACATAGTGCGCCTCGGCAACGGCACCATCCAGAAGGTGCTCGTGAAGTAAGCTCCGCCACACACATCCGAAACACAAGGCACAGGGGTGGACAGCCTCCGCCCCTGATGCCACACCCCGCACAGCCTGCGCCCCGACCAACACGGGCGCAGGCTTTTTCATGTGTTTGCTTTGCCTCAGGCGTAAAAAATGCATACCTTTGCCTCGTCGTAAGCACACGGTCAGACAACGACCGTCACACCCTATCACCATTTCACACACATCCACACACATGCGTACCCTCCGCTCCATTGTGGCCATAGGCCTCGCTGCCGCAGCACTAACGTCGTGCGTCAGCTCCAAGAAAATAATCTACTTCCAAGGCTCCGACGAGAAATTCGCCGACGCGCAAGCCATAGCCCAGAAATACGAGATGCGCCTCAAGAGTGCCGACCAGATAATGGTCAAGGTGACATGCTCCGAGCCCGAGCTGCTCGAGGTGTTCAACCTCGATGTCGTCATGGGCTCCGGTTCCCGCAACGGCGGCTCGATGAGCAGTGCCGTCACAGGCTCAATGGGCTCCATCTACGCCTACACCGTGGACAACGAAGGCTACGTGACGCTGCCCATCATAGAGCGCATCAAGGTCAGCGACATGACATGCGAGGAGGCAGCCAAGACCATCGAGCAGGTCATCATTGCCAAGAACATCATCAAGGACCCGCAGGTAACCGTGCGTATGCTCAACGCCCGTGTCACAGTGCTGGGCGCAGTGCAGACACCGCATGTGGTCAGCCTGACATCGGAGCGCAACACCGTGCTCGACGTGCTGTCGCAATGCGGCGACGTCAGCGATCAAGCCCTGCGCAAGGAAGTTACCCTCTATCGGGAGAACAACGGCATGCGCACCAAGTACCACCTCGACCTGACGCAAGCCGACATCTTCGACAATCCCGCCTTCTACGTGCAGCAGAACGACCTCATCTACGTGCAGCCCAACAAGAGCCAGAACGTGAAGAGCTCAGCCTTCAGCACCTTCCTCAGCACAGGTGCCAGCATCCTGGGTGTCATCTCGAGCATAGTTGCCTTAGTCATAGCACTGTCCAAGTAAGGCACATCCAAGCTTAACAGCCAGCAAGACGCTTGCCTGCCATCCTTCCTGTTTCTTCATGCCGCCACAAACGCGCAGGCATGACAGAGGCACGAAAGCATAGTGCGCAAGCGTCTCTTGCTTTGCACATGATGCAATCCCACCGTCAAGCCCTGCGGGGGCGACATCAGAACAGCATAAGAATAAGAACAACAGACAAGCGAGACGCTTGCCTGCCATACTTCCTGTTTCCTCATGCCGCCACAAGCAGGCAGGCATGACCGAGGCACGAAAGCATGGTGCGCAAGCGTCTCGCTTTGCGAATTACTCAGCCAGAGCTACTTCTCTATATGCTTGCTGTGATCGCCATAATGGCCATAGGAGCCATAGTGACCGTAGCGACCATAGTAGGTGCCATAGCGGGAATAGCTGGAATACTTGCCATAACCGTAGTAGAAGCCATAGCGACGCTTCGTGAGATCCACGCCGTTGAGCACGAAGTTCACCTTGGGCAAGCGTCTGCTCTCGGACACATCGTTGACGACATCTATGTCGCTCTTGACGGTGACATCGGCACGCACGACAAAGAATGTAGCGTCGAACAAGCGTCCCAGCTCGTATGTATCACTGACGAGACCCACAGGGGGCGTGTCGACAATGATGTAGTCGTAGTTCTCCCTGAGGTGTACAAAAGCTTCGTCGAGTATCTGGCGCGAGATGAGCTCCGCGGGGTTGGGCGGGATGACGCCAGCCGGCAACACATCGAGGTGTTCGTTCATCACACCATGTATAATCTGCTTATCTAACAGGGCGAAGTCGGCCTTGCCCGCCGACAGGTAGCTGGTGAGGCCCTGCTCTGTGGGCGGCAGCTTGAACAGGCGCACCAGACGCGGCTTGCGGATGTCGAGCCCGACGAGCAGCACACGCTTGCCCAACAGGGCAATAGACATGGCCAAGTTGGAGCCAATGAAAGTCTTACCCTCCGAGGGTACACACGACGTGACAGCTATTACCTTCTCGTCGCCCTCCAGCACAAAACGCAGGTTGGTGCGCAGAGTGCGGAAAGACTCTTCCATGATGTCATTGCTGTTCTCATGCACCACAATGCATTGGTCGGGGTGCTTCTTCAACTCGAAAGCCAAAGGTATGTCACCCAACACCGAGAGCTTACTCCGACGGGTCAGATCCTCACGGCCATTGAGCCGATAGTGCAAGAGGTCGTTCAGATAGAGCAGCACCATAGGCAACAGCAGCCCTATGACGAGGGCACCCAGCATGATGAGTGGACTGCGGGGGCTCACCTTGCCTCTGAACTGGGGCTGGTCTATGACACGCGCCTTGGTGGCGTTTGATGCCTGCGAGATATAGTTCTCCTCACGTTTCTGCAACAGCATGAGATAGATGCCAGCCTTGATCTCCTGCTGACGACCCATGTTGTTCATGGCTCGTTCCTGCGTAGGCGTGCTGTTCACCTTACCTGAGAAGAGGGCATACTGCTGGTCTACACTCTTCTTCTGTATCTGCAAGTCGCTATAGATTGCACCCAGATGCTGCTTGATGGCTTCCCACATGGCCATGATGCGCTCCGTCATCTGCTTCACTACTGGTGAGTCCTCCGACGAGCTGCGCAACAGGCGGTTACGGTTGAGCACAAGCGTGTTGTACTCCTCAAGCATCTTGTTGGTGCTGGCATTGGTGATACCAATATTGGCAGGTATGATGGTATACGTGTTGGCAGGGTTGCGGGTATAGTCGATGAGCGAATTCACAAGACTCATCTGTGTCTGTATCTCCACCTGGCGCTTCTGCAGCTCAGTGGTCTGCGAGAGAGCCTGCGAGGCATCGGTAGGAAGGTTGATGAGGTCGTTGCGACGCTTAAAGCCCTCAATGCTCTGCTCTGTCTCGTCGAGTTCATTGCGTATCACGTCTATACGCTCCTTGATGAACTCCTCGGTTTTGAGAGCCACCTCATTCTTGTCCTCGTTGGCATCCTCGTTATAAGCTATCACCACCTGTGTGAGGTAGTCCATGGCCCGCTCCACAATTATGTCCTGCAAGGAGAGCTCTGCCACAGTGGTCATCTTCGACGTTGGAGCCACCATCAAAGCTCCGGAATAGCGACGCCCCATCAGCACCGGCGGCGTGATGATGGCTGTCAGCTTCCTGTCGGTGAGTTCATAACCTGCATTCTGCGACAGGATAAGCTCACCCACACGCGTCTGAATGGTGGTAGGGAAGGTGGTCAGGTCGCGCTCCAACACCTCGGTTTCCACGCCACCGAGCGGCACCACCACATGTGCATGTGCACCACCGTCTATGCGGGTGAACTCTATAGTGACGGGCAGAGCCAGCTCATCCAGACGTGCCTCGTCCATATCAACCAGGATTGGCGATGTCTTATATATCTGGCTGTCATTGAACCGACCGTCGACAATGTAAGTAGTGTAGAGCTTCAAGGCCTTGACGGCACGTGTCGCCACACTTGTCGAAGATAGTATCTCTATCTCATTGTCGAAACCATTGGTATTGGTAATCATGCCAAACTGCTCCATTGCCATCGACTGGTTGTAGGCACGTGGATTGTCGTCCTTAATCAGCACCTTCGACGACACTCGATAAACAGGATGCTGATAGCGTAGGTAAGTGTAGCCAATGGCAACAAAGAAGAATGCTGAGAAGATGAACCAATACCAGTTCATCACCACCATCGACCATAGCTTACGGTAGTCTATTGACGGCGACTCTTCTGTCCCCTGAACCTGGTTGTCTATATATTCTGCCATCTGTATATATAATAATGTGATATTTCTGCTCTATCGAAGTGCAAGCGATGTATCTATATCCGCACCACACCAACAGGCGATGCGCATAGCGCGGCAAAGGTATGGATTGTTTTCCTAAACGCCGATGCACATGTGCACAAATCAACCTAAAAGGGCTATAAAACCTTTGCTACACATGGATTATGGCCTATCTTTGCACACCACGTACAATAACGCTATTAAAGCAGCAACACAGATGAGCATACTCAACAAACTCTTCAGCCGCAAGACCTCAACCACAAAGGCCACGGTCGGCGGCATGGAAGACTTCATGACGCTGATACGCGTCTACCTTCAGGCCGCGATGGCAGCCCAGGTGGGCATCTCCAATCTGGCAGCCCTGCCCGACCTGCGTGTCTTCAAGCAGACACTCAAAGTGCCAACCGTAAACAACAAGCTCGGCATTGGCGAGAAGAAACGTTGTGCACAAATGCTGAACGACGTCTACGCGCTTGACACAGCCTTCACCTCAGAGATAGACCAGAGCATCAAGCACCGCTGCCGCCACCTGCAGGATGTGCAGCCCTACATGATTCAGTTCCAGGGGTTCTCGCAAGACCTCATGATGCTCATGGGCAACATCATGCAGTGGAAATTCCGCCTGCCTTCGTTCATGCGCAACACACTACGCAGCATGACCGAGAAAACCGTGCACGACATACTCACCAAGATTGACTGGAATGACGACGGCGTCAGGCGCACAGCAGCACAGGTGCGCCGCTATCAGCAACACCTCGGCTTCAGCGAGAAATGGATGAGCGATTATGTCTTCACCACCGTCATGCTGGCCAAGCGCGAGAAGCGTGCCAATATCGACGACGCACAGCAAAAATAGCACACCAAACTTGCGCAGGCAGAAAACAACAGCTATCTTTGTCGCAAGTAGCCATAACGCACGCCCTAAGGCAAAAGCCACAAGGCATGCAGGCACAAGGCCTCAACCCTAATGACCGCAGAAGAAGAGAAAACCATCCGGACGCTCCAGAGCTTGGTGCAGCAACTCATCTTCCGCTATCAACAGCTCAAGGATGACAATGAGGAACTGCTCGAAGAGCTCGTGAATAAAGACAGCGAGCTGCAAGCAGCAAAGCAGAAGCGTCAGCAGATAGAGGCCGACTATACACACCTGAAGATGGCACGGATGCTGGAAGTGAGCGACACGGATGTCGCCGCCGCAAAGCAGCGCATAAACCATCTGGTGCGTAACGTAGATAAGTGCATCGCACTGCTCAAGGCCATGGGCAACGAGCAGTAACATTAGCTCAACCCTCTAACAACGACAATACCATCAGTCGACAAGCGGCATGGAGATAAGCGATGTATTCAAGATAACCCTGAAGCTGGGCGGACAGAACTTCTCAGTCAACATCAAGCGAGATGATGAGCAGTACTACCGCGATGCAGAGAAGCATATCAATCAGCGCTATAGCTTCTATGCTAACAGCTACCCGGGTCAGACGCAGACCACCTACCTGCTGATGACCATACTGGAAATAGCCGTTGACTTGCAGCGCGCACAGACCAACGGAAGCCTTAAGCCAGTGCTGGCCACCATCAATGGGATAGTCAACGACATCAGTGCAGCGCTAAAAGGATAAGCCCAAAACCGGCATCTGCAGCCAGCAATGCCAGGCAGCCGCAAACCGATGCGGCTCTGCCTGAGAGCTCTGCACAACCATTATCTACGACAAGACGCACCTCCCTTCGTGCACTCACATGCATGCCCCAAGTGCCGGACAAGCATGTGTGAGTCACACGAGAGAAAGGAGCGTCGTTCTGTATATATACAGGTCAACAACTGACGCAGCAAGCCCATCCTGCTGCAACAATCAACCAAACGAACCTGGCACACCACACCTATTATCTATTATAACCACCCGACACCACTATGTCTACATTAGGATTGATTATTACCATTGCCTCCATCGTCATAGCCCTCGCCATGTGCATCTACCAGCTAATCTGGTATAGGCATTCCCGCCCCGCCAAAATCAAGCAGATGCATGAAGAGGCTAAGAAAGAGGCCGAAGTCATCAAACAGAAGAAGCTCCTTGAGGTAAAGGAGAAGTTCCTCAACAAGAAAGCCGAACTGGAAAAGGAAGTGCAGCAGCGCAATCAGCAGATCCAGCAGAACGAGAACCGCCTCAAGCAGCGTGAGATAAGTCTCAACCAGCGACAGGACGAGCTCAACCGCAAGAAGAACGAGCAGGAGGCTGAGCGCAAGCGCTTAGAGCAGCAGCAAGCCTTGCTGCAGAAGCGCGACGAAGAGCTTGCCGCCCGCCTTGACGACCTCATCAATCAGGAGCGCACACAGCTGGAGAAGATTAGCGGTCTCACTGCCGAGGAAGCCAAGGAACGCCTTGTTGAGACGCTCAAGGACGAGGCCAAGACCGCCGCCGCCAGCTACGTGAACGAAATCATGGACGATGCCAAGATGACAGCCAACAAGGAAGCCAAGCGCATCATCATACAGACTATTCAGCGCGTAGCCACCGAGACAGCCGTAGAGAACTCCGTGACCGTGTTCCACATAGACAACGATGATGTCAAGGGGCGTATCATCGGCCGCGAAGGTCGCAACATACGCGCCCTCGAAGCCGCAGCCGGAGTGGAGATTGTTGTCGACGACACGCCCGAAGCCATCGTCATCTCAGGCTTCGACCCCGTCCGTCGCGAGATAGCCCGCCTGGCACTGCACCAGCTGGTGGCCGACGGCCGCATCCACCCCGCACGCATTGAGGAAGTCGTGGCCAAGGTGAAGAAGCAGGTGGACGAGGAAATCCTCGAGACAGGCAAGCGCACCACCATCGACCTGGGCATACACGGCCTTCACCCCGAGCTCATACGCATTGTGGGCAAGATGAAGTATCGCTCCAGCTACGGGCAGAACCTGCTGCAACACGCACGCGAGACAGCCAATCTCTGCGCCGTGATGGCCAGTGAGCTCGGTCTCAACGCCAAGAAGGCCAAGCGTGCCGGACTGCTGCACGACATAGGCAAGGTGCCCGACGAGGAGCCCGAGATGCCCCACGCACTGTATGGTGCCAAGCTTGCCGAGAAGTACAAGGAGAAGCCCGACATCTGCAACGCCATCGGTGCCCACCACGAGGAGATGGAGATGACATCGCTCATTGCCCCCATAGTGCAAGTGTGCGACGCCATCAGCGGTGCACGCCCGGGTGCACGCCGCGAGATAGCCGAGGCCTATATCAAGCGTCTCAAGGACTTGGAAGACATCGCCATGAGCTACCCTGGCGTCGTCAAGACCTACGCCATCCAGGCCGGCCGCGAGCTACGTGTCATTGTCGGTGCCGACAAGATCGACGACTCACAGATTGAGAGCCTGTCGTCGGACATCGCCACCAAGATACAGAATGAGATGACCTATCCTGGACAGGTGAAGATTACCGTTATTCGCGAGACCCGTGCTGTGAGCTACGCCAAGTAACGCCGCCCACCATATATTAGCACCCACCTGCAAACACCATTGTGAGCATACAGACTCCTCCCGGACAGCACGACGGCACCGAAGCCTCAGCAACAGCAGAGAATTTGGTCTCCATTGTCATGCCCTCCTACAATGTCGCCCGCTTCATAGCGCGCAGCATTGAGAGCATCATGTCGCAGACCTATCCTCACTGGGAGTTGCTCATTGTCGACGACAACTCCACCGATGGCACACAGCAGGTGGTGGCATCCTATGCCTCACGCGATGTCCGCATACAGCTCTTCACGCTGAAGGAGAACAGCGGCACAGGCTCAGCCCGCAACTATGCCATCGAGCGTGCCCGTGGCCGCTACATCGCCTTCTGCGACAGCGACGACTGCTGGCTGCCTGCCAAGCTCGAGAAACAGCTTCAGATCATGCGCGAGAAGGACTGCGCCCTCTCCTACACCTCCTACTTCACCTGCTCCGAGACAGGCGAGCTCAATGGCATCATCATGGCTCCGCCAAGGCTCACCCTGACCGACATCAAGCACGACAACAAGATAGGTTGCCTCACAGCCATCTACGACACCTGCAAGTGCGGCCGTGTGCTCATGCCAACCATGCGCAAGCGTCAGGACTGGGCTTTCTTCCTCACCATAATGAAGACGCATCCTGTGGCCTACGGCATACATCTGCCAATGGCCGTCTATCGTGTACGCGACTTCTCAGTATCGAGCTCCAAGTTCTCCCTTATCAAGTACAACGCACAGGTCTATCGTGAAGTGTTCGGCTACTCATGCCTTCACTCCTATGCCTACTTGTTCAGCATCTTCATGCCTACCTATTTCAGCAAGTGCATGCAGAGCGTCATCGACAAGTACCGCTACCGTCATCTGTGGAACACCAGACACTCGGCCCCGCCATCAAGCAGTGTCAGCGAAACCACCACTTGCTGACAGCTGCCAGCCTGTTGATGAAGAACGGAGTGCTGTAGCCACAAGGATTTGACAGATACACTTTCACGTATCTTGCATAGAGCATGCAGCAATTGGCTGCTTTCTCTCTCAGTGAGCGATGCCGTCGCGAAGCCGAGCCTGCACTCAGCCTGCGGTAGTATATGGCATCTGCCTGTGTGCAGCGCAAGGCTCGTATCCTGTCTGTCAGCGATGCCATGAAGAGGGCATCCTCACCCAGCGCGCATTGCTTGTCGAAAGTCCTGCCAGCCACCATCTCACGCGGCATCAACTTGCACCATACAGTAGACAGCATCCTGCGTGCCCGTAGCACCGACACGTCGCCGGCAGAGCAGAGCTGCTGATATGCTACAGACAGATAGTCCGACCCTACCTGCCCTGACCGCTCGTCCACACACAGCACATTGCTTACCGCTACCACGCCTTCGCCAGCCATTGCCAGCAGACGCTCCAGAAATGTTGGCGACACCCAGTCGTCGTCGTCGATGAAGCACAGATAGTCGCCGGCAGCCATGTCCATGCCCATGTTGCGGGCATTTGACACGCCAGCTTGCAATGTGTGCAACAGTCTGACGGTGCATGCGCGCGGCATCTCTCCGGCATATTCTGCAACCATCGCACGGTAGGGCTCGTCGCAGCCATTCAGCACAATGATGACCTCAAACCTATGCGCCGACAGTGTCTGCCGTGCCAGCGAGGCCAGGCATTCCTTCAAGTAAGGTCCAGGCCTGTAGGTTGGTATGATGACCGAGACATCCATGCTTGCACGCTGGTGCTGCCACGTTCCTAATCAGCAATTACCTCCTTCAAGGCATCCAGGAAGCCATGACCATATTTCAGGTCGGGCTCCACATAGTTGCCTTCCGCCCACTCGTTCCACGACCGCAGGAAGAGAATGCGATGCTCCGGCTGTTTGTCCTTGACGACATCCAGTGCACGCCTGAGATGCTGTCTGAACGCCTCCGGCGTAGCATTGACATAGATGCCGTCGCACGTGCCTATCCTTGGCGAGCGGTCCCACTGCGGCATGACCACGGGGAACACATTCTCCCATGCATCCTCGGGTGCAAAGAAGTGGCGCACCACCTTGGGGTAGTCAAACGTTGATGCCGGCAGCCAAGCCAGATGGTCGTGCATGAAGCGTGTAATCACCTTGCGCACCTTGCCCCAATAGAGCATCTCGCCTCGTGGCTTGCCGTAGGAGATAATCCCGTCGAAGCCTGCATCAAGCAGCGGCTGGAACACGCATGCACTGCTCTTCAGGTCTGGCATCACACGCTCAATGCCTCCATCCTTGCTGCGTCGTATGGTCGATGTGTTGTTTGTCTGTGCCAAGAAGCAGACACCCGGCAGTCCATTCTCCTTTGCCAGCTGCTGCCAGAGCCTGATGAAGTGCTCCACGTCGGGTATCCTATATGGGTCGAAGACGGCAAACAGCGGACGGCCGTCAATAGTGATATAGCGATGGTCGCGAAAGGCCGGCAGCACGTAGTCGAAATGGGCACGATAGTCATCGGTGCCAGGATATTCCTGCCTGGCTATGACAGTGGCATCGCCGCCATTCTGCCAGGTGCCTGTTGTCCAATCGTGATTGGCCCACGCCAGACAGAAGGGGAAGTCGGGCTGTCCGCTGCGCAGCACCTCGGCAAACGGGCGCTCGAGCAGCATCCTGCCATGACCAAACCAGTAGTGCCAATAGCAGAAGCCCTCCACGCCGGCCTCGCGTGCCATGGCAGCCTGTTGCTGCCGCACCTCAGGCAGGCGCAGGTCGTAGAAGCCGAGGTCGGCAGGTATGCGTGGTTGGTAGTGTCCGCGAAAGAGCGGTCGTGCCTTGGCCACGTTGGTCCATTCCGTGAAGCCCCGTCCCCACACGGCATCGTTTTCCGGGATGGGGTGGAACTGAGGCAGATAGTGGGCAATGACTCGTGCCTTCATCGTGCATTGGATTTTGTTGTAGACAGTATGTCGCAATACAGCCGGTGCACTCCCCGCACATTGGCCTCTGTCGAGTAGAGGCGTCGCACGGTAGTAGCCGCCCGCTGCCGCATGGCATCGTAAGCGTCGCGTGGTGCTGATGCACACTCCTTCAGGTGCGCTGCCAGCTGCTGCGTGGTGGTGAAGCGAAGGGCTATCTCGTCGCCCGTCAGGCTCACTCCGTTGTCCATCTGCTCCTTGGTGCCGCACGTGTCGCGCCCTACGACGAGACAACCGTTGTACATGGCCTCGGCGGTGCACCTGCCGAAGCCTTCTAACGGCGAGGCCACCACAATGGCCCGCGCCTGCTGCATCAAGATGTATATGTCGGTGCGTTCACCCAGAAATATGACCTTGCCCTCGAGCCCGTGCTGCTCCACATAGGCATGCAGGCTTCTCACATAGGCTGATGCGTCGGGCTCCCTGCCGGCAAGCCACAGCGGGAGGGCATCCTTGCACGAAGCGGCATACAGCCTATATGCCTCCAGCAGCATCTGCACTCCCTTGGCAGCTTCGATGCGGCCGGCAAAGAGGAAGTAGTTGCCATCTGTGCTCGATGGCGCAGGCCTGTAGGCCGCAGGGAAGAGGCCGTTGTATATCACCCTTGAGCGGCCGTCGTCGCAGAGGCCATAGTAACGCTGCACATCGCGTGTGATGCACACGGTGTATGCTCCGGCTCGCTGCATGGCTGCCAGGTAACTGCGGTGTGAGGGGAAATAGTGCATCCCCCAGGTCTGTCCGCCATATTCACGGAGATGGTACACGCATGGCAGATGCAGCCTGTGCGCCACCTTCATGCCTATAGCCACTACGCTCACGTTGCTGTGTATCAGATCCACGCCGTTGTCCCTGCATATTGCTGTCACATGCCGCACGGCACGATGCTCCAACCACTGCCAGTAGGCCAGGCGAGGCAGAAACAGGAGCCAGTCCTGCCAGCGGCGCAGGTGCGGGTAGATGCTGAAGCGATAGTTGAGCGCGAACACCCTCATGCCCTTGCTGCGCAGCAGGGAGCTCAGGGCACCATCGCCGGGCAGCACTATGTAGGGCTCCACGCCGGCTCCGGCAGCCGCCATCCCGTCGACAAGGGCGAGAAACGACTTTGTGGAGCCGTCGGTGAGGCTGTTCGTATGCAATATGTAGAGCACTCTCATCGCCATGTCCTTTCATCATAGCCACGTCTGTCCGCGGCTTTTCTCGCACCGGCGCGAGCGGCAGATGGCACGCGCATGGAGCGCACACCAGCACATCTCGCCTGCCAGGGCCAGCCAATGTCGTGGCCGGTATCTGCGGAATGCCCGCAGACAGCCCTTGAGCATCTGGTGCAGCCCTGAGTTGATGTTGCAGCACACCAGCAGTGCCTCGCGCCGCAGCAACTTGTGGTTGTAGACGGCCTCGTCACCATATTGGTTGCGGTCGTGCATCATGCGCGCCCGTGGAACAAGGCGTGTGTCATAGCCGTGGTATATTAGCCGCTGATAGTAGTTGTTGTCCTCGCCATAGTGGAAGAAGATAGGATTAAAGCCTCCCACGGCCCTGACGACGCCGGCGGGCAGGTACCAGCAGGCCGCACATATCTCCCCCACGCTGTATGTGGCTTTCAGCGTGTTGCACAGGCATAGGTCGTCGACATACGTGTCGGGATGCCGGAGCAGGGCGAGACGGAACATACAGTCGAAGGCCGTGCCGTCGCCATTGAGATGCACCGGCGTGTAGAGAGCGTCGGCCTGTGCCACACGGACAATCTCTTCCAGCGCTCCTGCGGCCAGGCAGGCATCCTGGTTGAGCAGCAGGCAGGCATCGAAACCATTGTCCAGCGCATAGCGGATGCCCACATTGTTGGCCTGTCCGAAGCCGAGGTTGTGCTCCTGCGGCAGCCAAACGGCAGAGGGGTAGTGGGCCGGTATGTAGTCGCGTGTGCCGTCGGTGGAGCCGTTGTCCACCACCACCGGCACCACCTCTACCCCACTCCCTGCGCTGAGGCTCTGCAGGCAGCGGTCGGCCCATGAGCGCCGCATGGCATTGTAGGTGACTATGATGGCAGCTACCTTTGTCATATTCTGAGTCTGACGCGCGAGGCAATGACAAGCGCGACCACAAAGATAAGCGAAAAGGTGTAGGTGAAAGCCATAAAGCGGTAGTAGAATATGCCGAAGAGTGGCACCACAGCCAGCAGGAAGAGCAGCAGCACCTCCGATATGTCCCACTCCGTGCGATGGCTGCAGCGTATGAGCAGCATGGCAGCCATGAAGTAGACCACCACCCACAGGGCGAGCCCCACGATGCCTATGTCGACCATGATGTCGCCCACGAAGCCGGCAAAGACACTGATGAAGAAGCCTTGCTGGGCCGACCGCTCGGCGCGCCGCTCCGCACCGGAGTCCACATGGTAGACATAATGGTGCAGCAGCGGGAACTCGCGCTCGGCCGAGACGTAGTTCGTGTTGGCATGGTCGTAGAAGTAGCAGAAGTTGATGAAGCCCTGCCCTGCATACTGCACGGTGCGTGCACCCGAGTCCGACGCTCCGCCGCGGTCGAAGCGTGACTGCGACACGGCCACGAGGTAGACCACGGCCACGGCCACGACGGGCACCCCCAAGGCTGCCAGCATCCAGCGCTGACCTCTCGAGAGACGGCCATAGAAGAAGATGATGCAGAAGAGCAACATCAAGCCCCAGTAGACTATCTCGGTGCGGTCGGCCACCTGCACGCCCACGATGGGGCAGCTCAGCGAGGCGAAGAGCAAGGCTCCGTTCCACCACCACACATGGCGGTGCTCGCTCACGTTGTAGAAGAAGATGGGCAGGCAGAGTATGGTTGAGACATTGGCGTAGTAGAGCATCTTGAGCAGGCGGTTCATGCTGTCGGCCTTCAGCTGGGCCGGCGACTCGGCACCGCCATAGTGGTCTATGCGCACCTGCCCCAGATCGCCCTGCAGGATGTCGAGCGTGGAGTCGGCCACAAGGTAGAGGTTGAGCAGCGACACCGCCAGCAGCAACAGGCTAAAGGCGTCGATGAGCCATGGCGAGTGGATGGTGATGCGCTCAATGTCGCGGCCGTATATCATGCCGAAGGGTGCGATGCACATGCCCACGGCGAGGCAGAAGAGCACCGTGGGTGCCACGCCTATGTGCACGTTGCTGTTCTCAAAGAGTATGCCGCCGTCGCCCAGCATCTCGCCGTTCACCAGCACCACGGCCAGCAACGTGACCAAGGCATAGAGGCCCGACATGTAGATGCACACATCGAGCCGCCGGTGGCGATGCCACCAGAAAGCGGTCAGGGCGAGGAAGAAGAGAGGGGGCAGGAGTAGCATTCAGGGAGGGTGCAGGGTGATGGCAGGGAGGGTGCAGGGTAGTTGGCAAGGAGGGTGCAGGGTGCCGGTTTGTCATGTTGCAGTGAGCAGCCGTCGCAGGTGCAGCATGTCGCGCCAGCCACAGAAGAGAGCACGTGTCTGCTGCACGAACAGATGCCTGTAGGGCGGCACGAGGGCATCGGCCACATAGCCTGCCACGACGTTGCTCGCTATGGCTACCACGGCGGCGGCCATCATGCCGTAGCGCGGCAGGAGCAACCAGTTGAGGCCTATGCACACGATGCAGCCCAGCATGTCGCGGCACACTGCCCACTTCTGCAAGCCTTCCACCACGAGCATGCTGCCAGCCGTGGTGGAGAGGGCCACGCTGGGAGCCTTGAAGGCCAGCACCTGGAGCACGGCCACGGCAGGCAGATATGGCGTCCCGAAGGTGTAGCGCACCAGCGGATAGGCACACAGCGACACGAGCACGGCGATGGCCAGACTGGCCCAGATGGTCACGTTCATGAACAGCTGTGAACGCTCGCGGTAGGCCGCCTCATCGTGCTTGCGTATGCCCACGAGCACGGGGGTGATTGTCTGCGAGAGCATCATGGGCACGAAGATGAGCACTTCCACAAAGCGCGATGCCGTGGAGAAGTAGCCCAGCGAGGTCTTGTCCACGAGGTTGCCTATCATGAGCTGGTCGATGCGCTGATAGAGGATCACTGCACCGCCCGTGAGCAGCAGCGGGAAGCCTTCGTGCATCAGGTGGAGGGCTATGCGGCGGCTGAAACGCCAGTCACGCATACGGCCCACATGGCGGTGGTAGGCAATGATGTAGCCGCTGGACAGCAGCACGGCATCAAGCACCAGGGCGCAGACGAAGAGCAGCAGCGGGGCGTGGGCAGCCACGAGGAGCACCTTGACGACGATGCCCACCAGCGTGCGCCATATCTCACTCTTCACGACATACTCGTTCTGCACGATGGCCATGAAGTAGTTGCGCACGACGACGAAGGTGTTGGCCAGTATGGCAACTGAGTAGACGCTGACAAGGATGAACGTGGAGGCGTCGGCCTCAAAGGCATAGGCCGTGCCTATGCAGAGCGCGATGGTGAGCACGGCCAGAACCACACGCAGGCCGAATGCCGAGCCTATGACCGCTACCGGCGTGCTGGCGGCCTTGGCCTCCTCGCGCACCTCGATGCTGTTGAGGCCGAAGGCGGAGAGCACCTGGAAGAGGAACACAAAGCTAACGACATAGTTCATCAGTCCATACTGCTCAGGTCCGAGGTAGCGCGCCACAAGTATGCCCACGAACAGGCTGCCCATGAGTGTCACCACCTTGCCCAGCACGGACCAAGCCAGATTGCGCACGATGCGCTCGCGGGTGGGCGGCAGGTGGAGCCTCTGTATGAGTAGGTCTATCGAGAGCATGATTGCAGTGTGATTGCGGCGGAAGTGTTGATGAGGATGTCTATGCGGTGAGATGCGACCACAGGGGACGGCGCATCACTACGAGAATGCCTATGGCCAACACCAGCAGGCACGACACTCCCACGATGTAGCCTCGGCGAGGCCCGATGGGCTCCGCCGGAACAAAGGCATGCTGCACGGGGGTGAAGATGGCGGTGCGGTCGGCAGCCTTGGCCTGAGCCTGACGCAAGTGTGCCCGCAGGAAGTCGAGTTGCTGGCGCCTGACATACATCTCCGACAGCAGGCGTTGGCGACGGGCCATGTGCGATGGACGCTGCGCCGCCGTGTTGGCATCGACAAGAGTGCCGTAGGCCATGGCGGCACGCTCGTAGTCGGCCTCGGCCTGAGCCACAAGAGGCTGCAGCGTGGCCACCTCGGCCTCGTGCTTCGAGCGGCGGTAATCGGTCATGAAAGCCTGTATGTGGGCACGCACGCTGTCGGCCATGCAGGCAGCCACCAGAGCATCGCGGTCGAGCACGGAGATGCTCACAAGGTGGGTCATCAGGTTGGCCGTGCAGAGTATGTGGCGGCGGGCATAGTCGCGCAGGGCTTCCTCGGCTTCCGCGTCGGTCTGCAAACGCTGCTGCACACGGCTCCACCATGAGGCATCGTGGAGAGCCGTGATATGGTCGCGGTAGGTGAGTAGCCGGCCATCGCTGTCCGTCACGCGGATGTCCATCAGGCGCACGAGGAAGTCCGGACTATTGATGAGCAGCTGGAAATGTGGCGGGTAGATGGCATCGGTGTTGGTGGGCGTGTCGCCGAGATTGAAGCCCGAGAGAGCCCCCACACGATGCAGCCCCTCGGCCACGGTGGATGTCTGCTCCTCATAGCCTACATGCTCGTCGCTGCGGAACATGCGGGGCATGAAAAGCGTGGCGACAAAGCTCACGACAGCAGCCACCGCCGTGACCGCGACAAGCCGGCGGCCATGGTGACTGATGAGCGACAGCATCAGCGGCAGGGTGATGTCGGGAGGTGCCGGTCTATTCGTCATGGGCAGGCTGTTTGGCTGATGCACCCTGAAGGCCTAACTGCTGCCTGATGACATCGCGCAGGAGCCATGCATAGGTGGCACACATGGCAAGGATGAGCATGGCAAGCACGAAGATGACACGCTTGGGGCCGGCTGCCTTGACCGGCACCGAGGCACCCTCAAGCACGGTGAAAGCCGGCGTGCGCTCCTGCACCTTGGCCTGAGCGGCCTGCAACTGCTGCCGCAGGGCATTGAGGGTGGTTAGCTGCAGCTGCATCTCGGTCTCCAGGGCCTCGCGCCGCGACTGGAAGGACTGGCGCAGCGAGCCGCTATGCGTGTCGGCATATTGGCCGTAGCGCTCGATGGCGGCCTCATAGTCGCGCTCGGCCGAGGCACAGAGGCTGGCATAGTGGTCGGCGTCGACTCGTGCCTTGCCTGTGCGGTAGCGGATGATGAACTCCTGCAAGTGGGTGCGCACACTGTCGGCCATCGTGGCGGCTACAAGACGGTCCTGATCCTGCACCTGGATGGTGATGACTCCGCTCTTCTTGTCGATGGAGCATGTGATGTTTTCCTTGATGCCCTCAAGGAGCATGAACTCATCCTCCGACGGCATGAAAGCATTGATGCCACCATCCGTTGCGCCCATCTGCGCGATGGCTGCGGCAGGACGCTTCGATGCAGGCTTGAGCAGACGGCGTATGCGGCGCACGGCGGGAGCCCATGGCGTGCCCTTCTGGTGGAAACGCAAGTAGCTGCCATAGTCGGTCGTGAGCTCGCCGTCGTATGTGGTAATGCCTATGGGCAGCAGCTCCACAACGAAGTCGGTGGACATGAACAGGTCGGGATATATCTCAGGCGATATGGCATCGTATGACTGGCCGGCACCGATGTCGACGCCAAAGCTTGAGGCCAGCGAGGCTATAGAAGCCAGGCCGCCGAGGTTCATCGCGCCCTCAGTCTCGGGCACGAGCTTGACCGACGCCCTGTAGTAGCGCGGGAAACAGAGGATGTAGGCGGCAGAGAGGATGAATGTCACCACGCCCACACACACGAACAGCCAGCGGTGGCTCCAGACCCTGGCTATATGCTCCGACAGACGCAGCTCGGTAGGCTTCATGGCTATTTCAACAGGTTGATGAGCGATATAATCATTGAGGAGAGGCTCACAGTGGACGTGCCTATCACCATAATCTCGGCAGTGGACATGCCCTCGCGCTTGGGCTTGGTGGGCACCACTATCTCGCAGCCCGGTGCAAGATGGCTGCCGCGTGCACGACGTCCCAGCTTATCCACCGAGCCGTTCATGTAGATGGTGTAGGTCTTGCTCTTGTGGGCACGGGCGCTATAGCCGCCGGCACGCTTGATGTAGTAGCTCAGGGAGGCTCCCTTCTTATAGTTGATGCTGATGGGGTACATCACCTCGCCCGAGATCTTCACCGTGTTGGAGAACTGGGGGATATAGAGCTGGTCGTTGGCACGCAGCACGATGTCGTCGGTCCCGCCAGGCGCAGCGAGAGCGGCTTCAAGGTCGATGGCCACATTATAGGTGTTGCCGAGGTTCATCTTCATATCGAGGAGCGTGTCGGCAAGCTGCCGGTCGTACTCCTTGTTGGCCTGTAGAGCCTGTTCGTAGAGGGCTATCTGCGACTGGCGCAGCGAGGCCTCACGCTGGTCGAGCTCTTCCTGTGTCATCTGTCGCACCAGACGGGCACCCTTGGCGTAGGCCAGTTGGCTCAGCCCGCCGGCCATGCGCACGAGGTCGCTCAGGCGGAACTCACGGTTGGTCATGGCATACTCACCCTCAAAGTTGATGCATCCCGACACCACGACATTCTGCTGCTCATTGTAGACAGGGCTCTTGCGCACTTGCACCTCGTCGAAGGGCAAGAGCACAAACGCGGTGTCCTGGGGCATGAAGCCGTGGTCGAGGTCGAAGGAGAACACCTCTGAGAGGGTCAGGTCGGAAGCCTTTGCCCCAGGCTTGTAGCTGCGGCGGAACACGTCGATCTTGGCCGTGGAGGCCGCACGTGTGAGACCGCCTGCCAGAATGATGAGGTCCTGCACCGTGGTGCCATCGGCATACATGTAAGTGCCTGGGAAGTTCACTTCGCCATTGATGCGGAGCGTCTGCTCGCCGGTCATGTCGATGGCACTCGGCACAAAGAGGTAGTCGTTCTTCTGGAGAGGTATGTCGGGAGCCGTACCGTTGATGATGCCCTGAAGGTCGATGCTTATCATCTCGAGCGTGAGGTCGGCCTTCTGGCGGTGCATCACAGCCCGCTGCGTGAAGGCATCCTCGCGCAGGCCCTCAGCTACCTTGATGAGGTCGCGCACGCTATGCACCGAGCCGTCCATCTGGAACTGACCTGGATGCATCACCGCGCCCTGCACCTCGACCATATTGCTGAAACGGGGCATGACACTGTCCACGAAGATGCTGTCGCCATCAGTGAGCATGAAGGCTCCCATGGCAAACTCGTCGACGGTGTGGATGGAATACTCTGCTCCTGACTTGCGCACAAGGCGCACGTTGCGCGTGAAGGCATCGCCGGTGAAGCCGCCGGCCATGTCGATCACCTGGCGCACACTCTCCGACGGGCGCATCTCGTAGAACATGGGGCGACGCACCTTGCCGCGCACCTCAACGAGGCAGTCGTAGGGCCCGACAAGCACTATGTCATTGTCCTGCAAGCGTATGTCGCCCTTGGCATTGCCATTGAGGAGGTAGTCGTAGACATCGATGGTGGCTATGACACGGCCGCTGCGGTAGACCTTGATGTCGCGCAGGGTGCCCACATCAGAGATACCTCCTGCGGCATACAGGGCATTGAAAGCTGTGGCCAGCGAGCTGATGGTGTAGGTGCCGGGCATGACGACCTCGCCTGCCACCTGCACCTGTATGCTGCGCGTCTGACCGAGGCTCAGGCTGACATTGCAGTCGCTGTAGTAGGCCGACAGGCGGGTCTTGAGCCGGCGCGTGGCCTCGGCAACAGAGAGGCCGGCAAGGCTGACGGGACCCACGCCCTCGATGACCACAGCCCCATCGGGCGACACTGTAGCCTCGATAGACTCCTGGGCAGCTCCCCAAATGTCGATGATTACCACGTCGCCGGCACCGAGCCGGTAGTTGGCCGGAGTAGCCATATTGCTGTTAGGCTCAAAGGAGAGGTTCTCCTGGCTGAAGATGTTGCGGCCAAAGACCTGCTGCTCGCGTGGCACCTGACTGGCATAGTAGGCCAAGGAGTCGATGTCGAAGAAGTCGACTTCACCATCTATGGCCTGCTGGCGCTGCTCACGTGTCATGTAGCGCCACTCCTGCTCCTCACGCTGCGAGCGAACCATGTGGTTCTGGCGCTGCTGACGCTCATCGTCGGCCACCTGCTGACGTGTGCGCAGGCGGTTGGAACCCTGAGGCTGTGTGCCCTGAGTGAGGTCGACAGCTCCCATGCGGCGCTGCTCGGCCTCTACCTTACGGTAGATGCGTTGCAACTGGTCGATGCTGACCCCTCGCTGGGTGAGATGGCGCACTATGGTCTCGCGGTCGGTGCCACGTTCCTTCTCCTGAAGCACATAGCGGATAATCTGGTCGTCGGTCATTGACTGAGCCGATGCGCCTCCTGCCGTGAGAAGCACGAGGGCGACACAAACCAGGATGCGGCGTATGGAGTTTTTGCCCATTGGGGTGAAGAATTATGTCTGTCAGAACTGCTTGCCGAACACTAAATACTGAGTTGTGGTGAACATTATCTTGGCGTCAAGCCAGAGAGAACGACGACGGTAGTAGTCAAGATCCATTTGCAGACGTATCAGCATCTTCTCCATCGTGTCCGTGTAGCCATTGTAGAGTGTGGCCATTGACGTGCAACCTGGGCGCATGCGATAGATGTAGCGGTAGTCGCTGTTGCGCTCCATTATCTGGTCAATGTAGAACTGACGCTCCGGCCGCGGCCCCACAAGGCTCATGTCGCCACAGAGCACATTGATGAGCTGGGGCAGCTCATCAAGATGATGGTCGCGCAGCCTGTGCCCAACGGGGGTGACACGGCTGTCCTCGGAGGTGGCCAGATGGGGGATGGCCTCTTCCGTGGCCTCGGGTGTCATCGTGCGAAACTTGAGTATGCGGAAAGCCTTGCCGCCGAGCCCTATTCGTTCCTGCCGGAAGAACACAGGGCCACCGTCCTGCCTGCGGATGAGTATGGCTATAACCGCCATGAGGGGAGAAAGGAAGAGCAGGGCTATGAAAGCAAAGAAGCAGTCGAACATACGCTTGATGCAACGCTCTACTGAATTCATCCCGTCGGTTATAGTGGTTTCTATTGTGGTCTGTGTAAGCATAAAGAATGAGGCTGGCGAGCTAATGTAGCTGGTGCTGCCATGTTAAAATAACTCTCCAAGCCTTAATTTATTGCAAAGGTAGGGCAATAAATCAGAGCAGGCAAGCCTTTTTCCCCTAAAGGCGGCAGACCCCGCCATGCCAGTGAGCACAGCGAGGTCTGCGGGAGTGTTGTGCCTCGAACCGAGGCATGAGGTTCTTAGAACATGAAGGAGTCGGTGAAGATGTTGTCTTTCACCTGTATCTCTTCCTCATAGTTTTCATTAGAGACGCCGAGGGTGCCGGCACCCTTGATGGAGAAGTTTGCCATGCTCTCCTGCCCCATGATGCCGAGCGGCTCCAGCTCCGGAGCGTTATATGCTTTTGTCTTCATAGCTGATGCTGTTTATTGGTTATGATTGACATATATATAATAGGTGTAGCCACGTGCGGCATTTCACCTCACGACCTTCCGGCCTGCTATAATGTTGATACCCTTGCGCGGCTGTGCCACACGCTGGCCTGCTACATTGTAGATGGCAGCTGCTGCCACGCGCTCACCGTTGATGCGCTCCACAGCCGTGAGCACCCCGTCGAGGCTGATGCCAAGTGTCTTCACGTCGGCATCCTTCTCAACAGGACGGATGTATGCACGGAAGGCCTTGGCAGCGTTCTTGACGGTAGCCTTGTGGAAGGCGTTGTCGTTGCCAAGCACATAGTCGAAGCCAACCACGATGGGGTTGTCGTCGGCATCTTGGGCTGCAGGAGCATAGATGCCCACAAGGCAGTAGTCGGTGCCTGCTGCGATGAGGCCGTTGGTGGCAACTGTCAGCTCGCGGTCGGCTATCACCACGCCGTCGATGACCTTGGCGGCAGCGGCATTGAAGAGATAAGGCGTGTGTGCCTCCAAAGCTGCGGCCGTGGCGAAGTCAAGGGTCGTGGCTGAGGCTGCGGTGAGCTCATAGAGAGTGCCCTCGCCGAGCACCTCGGTCACTTCAGCTGCAGTGAGTGCGAATGGCAGGACGATGGTGTTGAAGCCTTCGGCTATAGTGCGGGTGAACTTCACTGACGCTGTGCCTTCCACCTGTGTGTAGGCCACGTTCTCGTCGGCAGTCACCTGTATGCCTGGAGCATAGATGCCTACACCAGAGAGGATGTTCCAGTTGTCGATGGCTGCACTCTCCTCGCCTGTCGTATACGCGTGGAAGATGTGGGGGTTGTTGGCAGGCTTAGCCGTCACGAACCATGCCACCTGACCTTCCTCAAGGGTGAAGTCGATGCTGGCATTGGTGGCACTGCGCACACCTATGCCATAGCCCACACTACCGTCTAAGCTGGTGACGAGGCGCATGTTGTTGAAGGTGAAGCCGGGTACGACGGTTGACTTGGAGTCGGTCAGCGAATAGCTGCGCAGCTGCTGTCCTGACACAAAGGCACCGCTCCAATTGGAACCATCAGGCTCCTCGCTGATGTCGTCGCCTGTGATGGCGGTGAAGTCGATATACTGCACCAGATGATAGTTGCACTCGTCAATAGCGACAGCACCTTCGCTGGCGGCATAGCCCTCGGTCGTAGCTGTAGCAATGAGAGTGCCAGCCTCTGTGGCCACAAGCTTACCGTCAGCGTCAAGCTCAACAGGCACACCGTTGAGTGTCACCTCTATGCTTGCTACTGGAGCGCCTATGATGCCGCTGTTGTCGTTGGTCACCTTATATACGGGATGGAAGGTGACGCCATCCTGCTCAATGGCTGTGAGGACGATGTTCACGGGAGCAAGCTGCAAGGTAGTGCCCACGGCAAAGGTCTCTGTGCTGATTTCGGACTCTGTGCCTTCGCTGCTGACGGTGATGGCACGCACGGTGACGCTGGTCTCCTCGGTTGCACCTTCGCCGATGACTATGTCCTCGGATGCCCCCTCGAAAGAGGCACTCTCTGCGGTGGGCTCGCTGCCGTCGGTGGTGTAGTAAGTGGTCACGGCATTACCCTCGGTGGACGCACCTGCCTTGATGGTCACTGTGCGTGTCACGCCGTTGGCACCGGCAAGCGTGAATGATGGCTGCGACACCACCTCGGAGAACGACTCGATGGTGATGCCATAGATGTAGGCCCACTGGTTCATGGTCAGTTCCAGGCGTCCGTCCTCAGTGATGACATACTCGGTGTCGGACGTGACCCAGCTGCCGGCCTCGACACCATCGCCATCGACCTCAGCATTGGTGCTCACGAACTTGATTTGCTCTGCACCCACATTGAGCGTCACCACATCGCCGGCAACGAGGTTGAGGATGGCAAAGTTACGTACTGCCTTAGCCTGAATGCCTACGCAGTCGTAGAGTGTTGCTGTGCGCGAGCCGCTACGGAAGAGCTGGTTGCCGGCATCCTGGATGGCGAAACGGCCGTTGAAAGCCATCTGCTTACCCTCGCCGCCGTTGTAGTCTTGCACCACGTAGAGCTTTGGGTTGGTGCCTTCCACCTCGGCACCCAGTGTGAGAGTCGCTGACGGTCCGTTGCCACGCAGGCCAAGGTTGTTGTAGGCAAACAATGAGAAGTCCCACTCCTCAGTGCCTGCCACAGCTGCCTGTGGCAATGCGAGGGCACCGCACAGAGCCATGAGCGACAGGCTTTGCTTTGAGAATAGTCGCATACCGATAATAGATTAGATTAGTTAATAGATTAGTGAAAGGGTGTTCTAAAGCACCCCCCTGCAAACCTGGACGGGCTTGCAGGGGGGGGAAGTATGTAAGCTCGTGTCCTTCAGCAATAGCGGCACGCTTAACGCACCACCTTGCGGGCCACGCCGTTGTTCACGATGATGAATACACCGCGGCCGGCGGCACTGACGCGACGACCCTGGAGGTCGTAGACGGCATTACCGGCAAGCTTGGCTGCAGGCACGCTGCTGACGCCCGAGATGGGGCCGTCCCAACCGCTGTTGTCACCGAGCGACTCGAGGGTGAGGCTCCAGTCGGTGACGGAGAACCACTTGCCTTCGAACTGCACGCCTGTGCGAGCCACATCGGTGGTCATACCGATGACAATGCTATGGTTGTCAACCACCTGTGCGGGCAGTGTGAGCCACATCCAACCACGGCCTACACCACCGTTGGCAAAGGCATAGTTGTAATCGTCGTCAGTGTAGATGCCCGAGTTGTAGGCTGCCATGGCGTCCTCCCAGATGGCACCGTATATGTCAGATGCCACGACAACAGTATCGGTGTTATCCTGCAGCTTCTCGGTGAAGTACTGCATGGGTATCTCGGTGAACACGGTGTCGGCCTTGGCCTCGCCGCCATTGCTGGTGAAGAGGAATGCGCCCATGGCATTGGTGCGCACGGCGGCACGCACGATGTATGTGCCGTTGGGCAGGTTGTCTATGCGCTGATAGCCATAGAAGTTGAGCACGCTGTCGGTGCTGTTGTAGGAGTCGAAGTAGCGGCGTGCGCTGTCGCCCGAGTAGTGCTGTCCGGCTGTGGTGTTCTTGTCGCCCTTGCCTTTCTCAAGCACCCAGCCGTCTTCGGCTGCGGCATCGGGATTGATGATGTAGTCGGTGTAGTCGACAGCTTCGGGGTTCTGCTCGTAGCGGTTCTGTGCCACGGCCACGGCCATTGCACGGTTGAGCTGCTCCACGAGGGAGTCGACCTTGGCAGGAGCCAGCAGCGGGTCGACGATGAGAGCCGTCTCTTGTGCGGTGATGATGCCAAGGACGAGGTCCATGGCTTTCTCACTGCGGATGGTGGCGAGCTGCCCGTTGACATCCACGAGTGCATCTGCATAGGTCACGGTGTAGCCCTTCATCACAGAGAGCAGGGAGTCGATCTTAGTGTATGTGGCTTCCTTCGAGGTGAGCCATGCCTGTGTCACGGCGTTGGCATGAGCCACTATCTCGTGTGCCACGCCATAGGCATCAGAGCCATAGTTTGCGAGTGAGTCGGCCACGGTGGGCAGGGTCTTGCCGGGCTCGTAGACCTCGGCATACTTGGCCTCGGAGGTCTCGGCCAGGGCTATTGCGGCATTGAGCACATCGAGGTTGGCTGTGGAGTTGTAGGCTGCTATGGAGTCGGCCACCTGAGCCTTGTCGGCAGCGAAGTGCATGCCGGCCATGAGCTCCTGTGCGCGGCCTTCGATGGCCTTGGTGGCCTCGGCTATCTGCTCGGGCGTGGCCTCGCCGTGGTAGCGCAGCACGAAGTTGGTCACCCAGAAGCAGCCGCCACGGCCGCCGACGCTCACGTCATACTCGCTGTCGGAGTGTGTGGAGCGTGCACCGATGGTGAGTTTGCCGTCCACGACAATCACTGTGCCTTCAGCAACGACGGTCTCCCAAGGCTCGGTGCCATCGCCGGGATAGCTGCCTGCGTATGCTCCGCTGGGCCACTCCTCGAGCACGCCGGCACTGGTCATATAGCCTTCGGTATTGCCGAGCGATGAGGTGGCATACACGTGCTGGTCGTTGAGCGAGTTGGCGTTGGTGATGAGGTCGGCCTGGACACTGTAGATGCCGTTGGGCAGGCCTGTGAGTTCCTGATGCACGTCGAGGTAGCCGGTGAAGTTGGTAGCCCAGAGCTGATAGCAGGTGCGGCCTACGTTGAACCATGCGCCTGTGGTGCGGTTGGAGGCTGTGGAGCCGTCCGTCCATCCTGTGGCATCCTTGTCGCTGTCCTGCAGGGCGGCGGCACTCACATCGGCGGCATCAGCGCTGAAAGGCTCGCGGCCGTCGGTGCAGAACCATGGGTGCTGCACGAGATAGGTGTAGTTGGCAGGGGTCTCAAGCGTTGCCTCCTGCGACTGGAAGTAGGCCTCGATGGCGGCGTTGATGGCAGCAGCCGCTGCCTCTATCTCTGCCACGGTGCCGTCTTGCAGCACGTTGTCGAACTCGCCCAGGGCATCGGTGAATGCGAGGTAGCCTGGGTACTCCACGCCGTTGTCGGCAATGTTGTGAGCCTTGACCAACAGTGCTGCCACGGCCTCTGCCTGAGCCTTGATGGTGGCGGTGTTGTCGCGCAGGGTGGTGAGCTGTGCTATGGCTGTCTGGAGTTGCTCCACGGTGGTGGCATCGTCAACATCGTAGGAGAGGTTCTGAAGCTGCGCGAGCAGCTCGTCGTTGACGCCGTAGTAGTCGCCGAGGTCATTGTTGACTGTCTCTTCCACCTGCTGGTACAACTCGTAGAAGTCGCCCTTGAGCACTTCGAGCTCGTCGGCCTCGCCCATATAGATGAGGCGTATGCCGTCGATAGCCACGAAGGGGTTGCTGTTGGAGCCGCTGTTGGCCGACTCGTAACCGAACTCCATGGTCACGGAGCCTATGGGCACGAACTCTATCTCATGCTTGATCCACTCCTGCGAGGTGAGGCCCTGTCCGCTCTCGTCGCGCACCACGATGCTGCGGAACTTGACGTTGGAGAGGTCGGTGGCAGTAGCCGTACCGTTGGGGTTGAAGTTCTTTGTCCAGTACTCAAGGCGGTACTGTGCCGTGGGCAACTGCACTTCCTGCTTGTAGGAGCAGGCGTTGGTCCATCCGCAGGAGAGGAACATGAAGCCGACGTTGTCCTCCGTGTCGAAGTCGGCAGGACGCTCGGGCACGGTGAGGAAGCCGTTGGTGTTGTCGCTCTTGGGCACGGCAGTGGGCTCAAGGTCGTAGGGCACGGCACCGAAGTAGACCCATTCGCATGCGGGGAAAGCGGTCTTGGGCACCACGGTCCATCCCTTGATGCGTGCCACGAAGCCGTTCACGGCGTCCATCTTGCGGCCGTCGGGGCGGCTCATGTTGCTGGTGCTCTTGGGACGTGCATAGAGGGTGCTGTCGGCAGCTATGTAGGCCCAACTGCGGTCAGAGAGCGAGGTTGTGGTGCTGACGATGTCCTTCATCGTGCCGTCGGGTTGGAACGTGAGGTCCTCGTCGAAACCGGCATTGACGATGTAGAGGTCGGTCACATCGTCGCCAGCCGACTGAGCCATGGCGGGCACGCTGGCACCCAGCACGAGGCTCATAGCGAGTAGAAGTTTTCTCATAAAGTTGATAATATAACGTTTATAATATTAAGGTATATGACGCAAAGCATGCTGCCGGCAGAGGCCGCGCGGTGCGACGGCACCATTTGTGGCAAAGATATACATTTCTGCCTTATCGCACGTCTGCGAGCCCTTTTTAACACTATATTTGCACCGTAAAGGACACACATCCGACCTTCGACTACCACGATTATGACAGAGCTACAGCTAAAGTATGGGTGCAACCCCAACCAGAAACCCGCGCGCATCTACATGGACAACGGCAGCGACCTGCCGATAGAGGTGCTGGGCGGACGACCCGGATACATCAACTTCCTCGATGCCCTCAACGCATGGCAGCTCGTGAGCGAGCTGCGCGCCGCCACGGGGATGGCCGCCGCCGCCTCGTTCAAGCACGTGTCGCCCGCAGGAGCGGCCGTGGGTCTCCCCATGAGCCCCACGCTGCGCCACATATACTGGGTGGACGACGTGGACTTCGAGCTCTCGCCCATTGCCACGGCCTACGCCCGTGCACGCGGGGCCGACCGCATGAGCTCCTACGGCGACTTCATCGCGCTCTCTGACACCTGCGACCGCGCCACGGCACTGCTCATCAAGCGCGAGGTGTCGGACGGCGTCATTGCTCCCGCCTACACCGACGAGGCGCTCCAGATACTGCGGCAGAAGCGCAAGGGCACATACGTGGTGCTGCGCATAGACCCTGACTACCGCCCTGCTCCGACAGAGCACAAGCAGGTGTATGGCATCACCTTCGAGCAGGGACGCAACGAGGTGCGCCTCGACGACCCCGCGCTCTTCGACAACGTGCCCACACGCGCCAAGACATTCACGGCAGAGGCGCGCCGCGACCTGCTCATAGCCCTCATCACACTGAAGTACACGCAGAGCAACAGCGTGTGCTACGCCAAGGACGGGCAGGCCATAGGCATAGGCGCCGGGCAGCAGAGCCGCATACACTGCACGCGGCTGGCCGGACAGAAAGCCGACATCTGGTGGCTGCGGCAGCACCCGCAGGTGATGGCTCTGCCCTTCGCCGATGGCATACGGCGCGCCGACCGCGACAACACCATCGACATATACATCTCCGACGATGCCGACGACGTGCTGCGCGACGGCGAGTGGCAGCGCTTCTTCACCACACGTCCCGAACCACTCTCGCGCGAGCAGAAACAGCAGTGGCTGCAGCAGCTCACCGACGTGAGCCTGGCCTCCGATGCCTTCTTCCCCTTCGGTGACAACATCGAGCGTGCACACCGCAGCGGCGTGCGCTACGTGGCACAGGCCGGAGGCAGCGTGCGCGACGACCATGTCATAGCCACCTGCGACCGCTACGGCATAGCAATGGCATTCACCGGAGTGCGCCTCTTCCACCACTGACACCTTCAGCCACCGCGACACATGAGCAGCAGACACTTCGGAGGCGACGACATAGACAAAGTCATCATGGAAGGCATCACCTTCCGCGGCGGAGCCAGCCACACCAGCGACAAGGCTAAAGACACCGTACGCACCAAGGCCAAGAAGAAAGCCTACATCACGGGGGCACACGGCTCGGCTTCAGCCAAGAAGAAAGCCGACATACGCCGCGCACGAGCCAACCGGCACAAAGGGAAGCAGTGAAACACCCTGCACCGTCAGCGGCAACACCATGCACCGTAAACAGAAACACCCTGCATAGTCCTCAACAGTGACTATGCAGGGTGTTTTCATTTTCTCTGCCACGACAAGCTAATGTGCCTACAGCTCGCCGGCAGCGCATCTGCTGGCATCATGCCCACTGCCTAAAATTTGCCGGCAGCGCATCTGCTGGCATCTCCGGCACTAATTACACACATCAGCGCGAATGAGTGCCGCGGACAAGGCCTGCCCGCCACAGGCTGAGACAAATGACCCCGGAAGCACCGATGCGGCTGCATGCCGCCATGCGCTCCCGGGGTCGTAAGGTGTGCGGGTTAGGCTTAGAGCTTGTCGTTGCTGCCGAGCACGTCCACAATCTTGTGGATGTACATCTTCTTCATGTTCTCACGCGCAGGCTTGAGGTACTGACGCGGGTCGAAGTGGCCAGGGTTCTCTGCAAGATACTTGCGGATGGCTGCTGTCATGGCAAGGCGGCTGTCGCTGTCGATGTTGATCTTGCACACAGCGCTCTTGGAGGCTTCGCGCAGCTGCTCCTCGGGTATGCCTACGGCATCGGGCAGCTTGCCGCCGTACTTGTTGATGGTGTCCACCTCATCCTGAGGCACGGAGCTGGAACCGTGGAGCACGATGGGGAAGCCGGGGAGCTTCTCCTCGATGGCATGGAGGATGTCGAAAGCCAAGGGAGGAGGCACGAGCTTGCCTGTCTTGGGGTCGCGTGTGCACTGCTCGGGGGTGAACTTGTAGGCGCCGTGGCTGGTGCCGATGGAGATGGCCAGGCTGTCGCAACCGCTACGGGTGGAGAAGTCGATGACCTCTTCGGGCTTGGTGTAGTGGCTCACCTCGGAGGCCACCTCGTCCTCGACACCTGCGAGCACACCGAGCTCGGCCTCGACGGTGACATCGTACTTGTGGGCATACTCCACCACCTGCTTGGTGATGCGTATGTTCTCCTCGTAGGGCAGGGAGCTGCCGTCGAACATGACGCTGGAGAAGCCGTTGTCAATGCAGTCCTTGCAGAGCTCGAAGCTGTCGCCATGGTCCAGATGGAGGGCTATCTGCGGGTTGGGGCAGCCAAGCTCCTTGGCATACTCCACAGCACCCTGTGCCATGTAGCGCAGGATGGTGCCGTTGGCATAGTTGCGCGCACCCTTGGACACCTGCATGATGACGGGCGACTTGGTCTCGACAGCTGCCTGCACGATGGCCTGCATCTGCTCCATTGTGTTGAAGTTGAAGGCGGGGATGGCATAGCCACCGGCGACAGCCTTCTTGAACATCTCGCGGGTATTGACCAGACCCAGTTCTTTGTAACTTGTCATTTGTGTGTTGATTTATGAAAAAAGGGTTATGGAATGTGAGTTATGTCTGTGCCTATGCGGGTGCAAATATAAGCAATTTATAACATAAAGACCTTAAAAAGAATGATACTACAGCAAGGGACATAGAAGCCACGGGCATTGTCACAGGATTATGGCTTTTCGTTAGTCCATAACGACTATCATTATGTCGCACTATTGAAGAAAATGCCCATACGCTCCATCCCCATTGGCCGGATGTGATGGAAGGTGGAACTTCCCCCATTGATTGCCAATGACGACGCAAGTGCCATCCTCCGCTGTGAGTATCTTGTCTTCGTCCATCACATCGCTTTTCTTCAAATCCTTTAGGAGATGGTCTGACGTAAAGTGTCTTTCAGACTTCTGCCCACGCCATAGACCCTGCCATTCTTCGGGATATATCTGCTCCCGTTGAGCTGGAGCTATGGAATGACTGGCAAACAGGTATGTCGCGACTATCTCACGATTGCCTCTTCCGCAGTAGTTAGTTCCGCTGGCTATGGAGTATTGCGCCGTGTCACGCCCTTTCTTATGCCCGCGCCCTTGACGCTGGAGTACATTCGGGTGACCGTCTCGGCTTTTGGTTCTTCTGCCGGTAACCCGTCGTACTTACCTTCATCATTCACCTTGGATTGAAAGTGGCATGATTTAAGAAAGCGAACCGTTGCCAGTTAGTAACCCTGTCCTCTCAATCCTATGAACAGCCTCTGTTTACATAAGGCTTGCGACTGTATCCTGAATTATAGCAATAATCTGCTTCAGAGGTTGCGGAGGAAGTAGGCAACGACGGGCAGGTGGTCGCTGTAGCCGTCGAGCCACACGCCGCCGGCATGTGTACGCTTGGGGTTGCCCTTATACTTGCCAGAGTCCTGCATGAGGTAGTCGCGATACTGTATCTCGGCACGGTTGAAGGTGAGCGTCGGGTAGTGCTTCTCCTTGCCTGCGGGCAGACAGTTGGGCGTCATCACTATCTGGTCGAAAAGGTTCCACTTGCCGTCGTACTTGAGGGTGCCACGCCCGTCGAGCAGTATCTGCCACCAAGGGTTGAAGAGCTCCGTGGGCTTCACGTCCTTCATCTTGCGGCGCGCACCGAGAGCCCTGGACATGGAAGCATCGAAGGGGTCGTCGTTCATGTCGCCCATGATGAGCACCTTCATGTCGGGGTTGGCAGCCACGATGCTGTCCTTCTCCGCCCGCACCTGCTCGCCGGCCCACTCACGCAGCGGCGAGCCGCCAAAGCGGCTGGGCCAGTGGCACACGATGACGGTGACGCTGTCGCCGGCCAATGAGCCTTGCACGGTGAGGAAACCGCGTGTGGGACGGTCGTTGACACCTTTTTTCATCACGTATGGCTGGAGCCACAGCTTGGCAGGGGTGAAGAAGCGTGGGTTGTAGAGCAGGCCGCAGTCCACGCCGCGCTTGTCGGGACCCTCGATATGGCAGAAGCGAAAGCCACGCTGCGCTAAAGGCTCCTGCTGGCAGAGGTCGGAGAGGCAGCGTGCGTTCTCCACCTCGCTGACGCCAATGATGGCGCACCCGCTCTTGAGGCGGTCGGTGGCCATGTCGGCAAGGGCATAGGCCATGTTGCGCAGCTTGTGCTCATACTTGAGCTGAGTCCAACGGTTGGCCCCGTCGGGCAGATACTCATAGTCGTTCTTGTCCTCGCCTGTGGAGGGGTCGATGTCGTGCTCCGTGTCGAAGAGGTTCTCAAGGTTGTAGAAGCCAATGGCATACATGCCTATGCGACGCTCCTGTGCACGAAGGCCAAGGGCGCAGGCAAGCACGAGGCAGAGAGGAAGGAAGCGGGTTCTCATATATTCCATGTGTTGAAGTCGAAGGTGGCTTCGACGGATTTTTCTATATTATCGGGCAGGTTGTGGAAGAAATCGATGCCGGTAAGTTCCTCCAACTGACGCACTGAAATGGCATCCTGCCTCACCACTGAGCGTGGAGCATAGTTGCCGTTGCTGTAGCCATGACTGTCGTTGGTGGTCCAGAATGCTATGCTGGTATAGCTGCCGCCCTTGACGCGCAGGAGTGCCATGAAGTAGTGGCTGGGAATGGCCATGCGCTTGCCGTTGGGACGTGACAGGTAGCCGTCAGGATAGGCCGTGGAGCGCTTCAGGTCGGAGGTGTCGTCGATGTAGCCACCCTTGACCACATAAAGCGTGTCGGCAAATGAGGCACTGCGGCCGCAGTCCTGCACAAGCTGCTCGAGGGTGGTCCAGTAGTAGGCATTGAAGTCGCCCACCTGCGGGCTCATGTTGCTCATGTAGAACGTCTGCGCGTTGGCAGCGAAGCTATACTGCCGGTCGTAGCTGGCGCAGAGATGGCCACGGTTGTAGGGGGAGCCGAAGTAGTTGGTGCCGATGTGCATGGAGAGGGGCAGCGCGGGGTCGTCGCTCCAGGCCTCAGTGCGACCCACGTTGGAGCGTGGCCGCGTGAGCCCGTCGAAGCGGAAGGCCACCCAGCGGGAATGCATCTTGGCGGGGTCGAACTCAAGGCAGTAGCTCATCACCTTGCGCCCTCCTTCAGTTGTCGTGTGGTAGACAAATGTGTTGCCGCTCTTCAGTGCAGGCACCTCAAGACGCGCCGCAACGCCCTTCTCGTCAGGCTCCAGCGTGGGAGGGGACGATGGCGAGGAGCCGCCACCAGACAGGAGGAACGGCTCGTCGCTGTCCTTGCCGCAAGCGACGACCGCAACAAGTGCGGTCATCGCCAGCAAAGTGCAGGGGTTGCGGTGACTGATAATCACGTGCATGGATTATGGTTGCGGCCACATGTAGCAACCTGTATAAAGGCTCTACTCTGTTGCCCCGTTGAGCGAATAGATGTAGCTCTTCTTGGATGCAGTCTCGGGGGTGTTGCCCTTGTAGTAGACGAGGCGGCCGCAGAGCACCACTTCATCGCCGACGGCCACTTGCTTGTCGCCTTCCTGCCATGCGCGGTTGCCGAGGTAGTAAGTGCTGTAGGCCGTGAACTCGACGTCGTTGTCGTCGGCAATGTTGAAGGTGGCAGTGCCATACTGGGCACTGAATGTGTACTTGATGGAGCTAATCTTGCCCTTGACATAGTAGTCGACAGATGTCTCGACGTCAGCACCAAGGGCTGTGACCACTGCGACGGCATCAGCTGCGGTGAAGGGCGATGCCAAGGTGCCGGCACCGACCAGACCCTCGGGCAGAGAGGGCTCATCGCCGGGCTCGTCACCGGGCTCGTCACCGGGCTCGTCACCGGGCAGATCGGCTCCGTCGAGGGTCACCACAATCTTGGTTGCACGCACCTGCGCCTTGGATGCCTTGAACGACACGCTCTTGGCTGAGCCCGTCCACGTACCTACGTTGCCGCTGTAGCTGTAGCCGGTCGGCGCGTCGAAACAGCCAGGGCCGAACTCTGCATCGTCGTCGACCGTGCACTCGAACCTAACACCGGTGATGGTGCCCGAGGTAGTGGTGATGGTCATGGTCTCGCCCTTGGCAGTGCGGTACTGGGCAGCAGCGAGGGCACCCTTGGTGACACTGATGGTGACGCCGTTCTTACTCATCGTGTCGGCACCTGCACCAGCATTGGTCTGAGTGCCCACATCGGTGCCTGCGGTGAAGGTCACCACGCCGTCGCCCTGCGGGTCAACGGGGGGCTCGGGGCCTGGAGTGCCATTGCTTACGAGCGAGACGAGGTAGGCCTCGCCCGCAACTGTCTCGGGTGTATTGCCCTTATAGTTGGTGAGCTTGCCATAGACTACCACGTCATCGCCAGGCTGGAGAGTGGTTCCCTCGGCATAGGGCTGATTGTCAAGATAGAGGGCACGATAGACCAAGAACTGGTCGGTCGTGGTGCCATCGTCGCTGATGAAGAAGGTGGCGTTGCCGTACTGGGTGGAATACTGTTCCTTGACGCTCACCACCTTACCGGCTATGTAATAGGACTCTGCGGTCTGCTCGCCGTCAGCAAGGGCGGAGGCCACCTGATTTGCCTTGACACTGTTGAAGGGGTTGGCCAACGTGCCGTCACCCTTGGCCTCGCCAGAGGGCTCGGGTGTAGGTGTCTCGCCGCCAGTCACCCCGTTGAGAGAATATAGATATGCCTCCTTCTGTAAGGTCTCTAAGGTGGCACTGCCACTATTGCCGACATACTTAGTCAGCTTACCACAAATGACGACGTCGTCACCCTCTGCAATCTCGGTGCCGCCGGCATAGCTTACATTGCCAAGATAAAGGGCGCGGTAGATATAGAATTGATTGGCTGTTGTGCCATCATCAGAGATATAGAACGTGCCGTTACCATATTGGGTATTATACTGCTCTTTGATGGATGACACCTTACCCTTGATGTATACTACATCAGTCTTGGCGTTATCATCAAGTGCCTCTGCCACAGCAATTGCAGCAGCCACGTTGTAGGGGCTCTCGAGTGTGCCGTCGCCTTCGCCTTCAATGGGTTGAGGTGTCTCGCCGCCTGCTGTGCCTTTCTTCATAACGAGGTTGCGTACTTCCCATGTGGCAGCCTTATCTGTGGTTGCCTTGTAGCACAGTGCAAGGGAAACTTCCTTCCCTTGGAATTCGGCAGGCACGTTGAGGTCTGCCTCATACCATGTGTTCCAGTCGGTGCCTTGCGTGGGGGTGAAATCCAGAGTTGTCCATGTGGCTGTCGATGGGTCGCCGGCATAGTCGGCAGAAATAAGCACGCTGTGGTTGGCTTTCATCGTGGCATCCTGGACATAACGCAGGATGTACTCGAATGTGACATGGTAGGCCTCATCCAATAACGTAACGGGCTTCTTGCTGACAAGATATGCCTCGGCATCGTGGTTAGTACCGTCAACATATGCGGTAATCTGGGCACAGCTGTAGCTATTCGCCCAGTCGTATGAGCCCACGACAGCCTTGCTCTCGAAGGAACCGAGCGATGTCTGGAACGACTCATTGATGGGTTGCTCATAGTTGGGCTCTGTAGCTTCGGGTTCGGTGTTGACGCGATATGGCTCGGGCACGTCCTCACAAGCGGTGAAGGCGAAGGCTGCAAGAGCCATCATCACGGGGGAGAGATACTTTTTCATTGTTGTATTGAGGTTGTTGTGTTAGCTTAATATATATAAGGTATATGGTGGTGTGCTGTCAGTCCATGACGCGGAGGTCGGCAAGGTCGCGCATGGTGAGCTGCCAGTCACTGCCGTAGTAGGTGAGCATGCCTGTGATGCTCACGCGCCCTGTGGGCATGATGGTAAAGGACACTTCGTTGCGTGTGCTGGTGCGCACTTGTATGGTCTGCGAGCCTACCTTCATGGCGCGGTTCACGCCGTAGCCTTGATCGTGCTCATCGTAGGGTGCAAAGGTCAGCTTGCCGTCGGCAGCAGTGAGCGTTCCCTCCACGGTGGCAAGCACTGGCGTGTGGTTCACGTCGCGGTTGTTGCGGAGCCACGTGTCGTCGGCCTGAATGGGAGTGAGTGCGGCAGCCACCTTGTCGTCGCCGGGGCTTGCGATGAGCTCCACCTGCGTGCGGCACAGCTCGAGGAGCATGGGGCCGAGGCGCAGGTTGCCTGCGCTGGTGTAGTATGGCTGACCTATCTTAGGCACATAGCTGTAGTTGCCTATGTAGAGGTCTTTGAGGTTGACGCGCACGTTCTGCCCGAGCGGGAAGTAGGGGCAGAGGTGCGTGTTCTTGATGCCGAGCTGTATGAACTGGTCGGTGTCCGCCTGACGCAGGAGGAGTGTCTGGTAGAGGTTGCCCGACACATCGTTGGCCACCACAATGCCGTCGAAGACGAGGTCGTCGTCCACACGGACGAACTGGTTGTTGTTGGTCATGACGGAGCTGTAGGTGCTCTTGAGGTCGGTTATGGTGGTGTTGGGCACGCCCACTGAGGTGGTGCTGGTGATGCCTGCTTCGGCTCCGTCGGTCAGCAGGGGAGCCTCCTCTGGGTCGGCGCATGCAGTGAAGGCTATGGCTGAGAGCAACAGGCCTGCCTTGATGCTGCTTAGTATCTTGTTCATAATGGTGTTACTGTTATGAGTCTACGTTGTGATGGTCGTTGGCCGTTCAAGCTGTGGCTGCCGGTGTTGCCTGTGGTGTGGCTCAGAAGCGGTAGCCCAGGTTGAGGAAGGCGTTGAAGGCGTTGGCGTAGTAGTACTTGGAGTTCTTGGAGAACTTGTACGGGCGCAGCTCGCCGGTGGAATAGTGGTCGTCGCGGTTCTGCTCATAGCCGCCGGTGCGCATGTCGCGGTTGTTGAGTATGTTGTTCACGCTGAGGTTGATGCTCAGGGAGTGTCCGTTGCGGAAGCGCATGAAGCGGCCGATGGATGCGTCCAGCATGAATCCTCCGTCGAACTTCTCCTGCTCGGGCGAATATGTATACTCCTTCTCGCCTGTCTGGCCGTTGAAGAGCACGCCACCGTTCTCGTTGAGCTCGGCACGTGTCACCATATACTGCCAGCGCTGGTTGCCGGCGGCGTCGGTGGCCTGCTCGCTGACGTAGTTGGTGAGCACGTTGCTCAGGCGGCGGTACTGCGAGAAGCCCACGTAGACGCGGTCGTAGTAGTTGAGCTTTAGCTCGAAGAACCATCCGCGTATGTTGTAGTCGAGGCCTATGCTTGCTGCTGTGAGCGGCGTGCCGTTCACCTTCATGCCGTCGGCAATGACTTGCAGTGGCATGGCCTCGCCCGTGACGGGGTTCGTCCATGTGTTAATCTGCTGTATGGTGGCTTCGTTTGAGCCTTCGTAGGCCAGCTGTGCCAGCGGGTTGTTGTCGTACTTGGCATCGCTGATGGTGCCTATGAGGTTGAAGCTCAAGTGCTGGTTGACACGCAGGTTGAACGCGGCTTCCACGCCATAGTGCAGGCGGTCGATGTCGCTCATGGTGAGGTAGGTGAAGCGTTCCTCCGAGTCGTTGTAGAATGCTGTCTGCTCCACGCCGTTCTCGAACTTGGCGGCATATCCGGCCACACGTCCGGTGAGTGGGCCGAAGCGGAAGTCGTAGGCGAGCTCGGCATTGTAGATGTTCTCGAGTGTGAGGTTGTCCACAAAGTTGTTCTGCATGCGGGGTGCCACGAAGCTGTTGGCGGGCAGCGGAGCCTGACGGTCGTAGCTGGCACCGAGGGAGATGCGGTGGTTGGCCGTGGGGTTGAAGGCTATGCGGAGTTTGCCGCCGCCACCGAGGAAGCGTGCCCAGCCCGATGTGCCGTAGGAGTGCTCTGGTGCGCGTCCGTTCTGCATCCGTCCGTCGCGCTCGAAGATGGTGGCGTCAGCGTGTGCACCCACGCCAAGGTTCCATTTGCCTATGTCATAGAGGTACTGTCCCCAGGCCTTGGCCTGTTCCACATAGATGTTATAGTCATAGCCGAAACGGTCGCCCACGCCGATGTGGCGGTCGCGGTGGCGCAGGTCGTTCTGTGCCTCGTCGCTCCAACGGCCGTAGTCGTTGGCAGCGAACTTGTCGTAGTCGACGTAGTCTGTGGCTCCGAGCAGGTCGGCCATGGTCTTGTAGTGCATGCCCTTGGTGGAGTTGAGCTGGAGGCCGAGGCTGTACTTGCTGTGTTTGTTGACGGTCTGGTTGAGCACCGTGTTGAGGGCGAGCACCATCTGGTCGTTGTGGCGGCGTTCCTGGTAGTAGAGGGCCTCGCCGCCGGCATTCTGACGGTTGACGTAGTACATGCGATCCCAGTTCACCTGGCGGTTGGCGGTGCAGGCTGTCCAGTAGTCATAGAGTGTCTGCCACTGGTCGAGGAAGTAGGGGTGTTCCTCAAGATATGTGCCGTTGTTCTTCGTTGGGTCGTAGACGTCGAAGACGCTCGACGGCAGGTTCTTGTAGTAGTCCGGCCGCGGGTCGTAGGCGTTGCCGTTCCATCCGAGTGCCGTGGAGCTGTACATGGAGTAGCGGAAGCCTGCCGACGTGGTCCACTTGGTGCGCTCGTTGATGTTGAAGTCCCAGGTGAGAATGGCTGTTGGCTCAAAGTCGTTGACGATGCGGGAGTTGCGTTTCTCACCGTTCTGGTAGCCCCAGTTGGGGTTGTAGTAGTGTGAGTTGGCCAGCCAGTATGCCTCCTCGGTCGATGCTGTCTGCTGTCCGCGCTCCGTGGGCGAGCCGAAGGTGACCAGCGAGAGTGAATGGCGCTCGCCGAACTTCTTCTCGACTCCGAGGTAGTAGCTCAGTGAGTTGTAGAACGTGCCAGGTATGACGCCTTCCTTGGCCCACCGGTATGCCACGGCTCCGGCAAACGCCCAGCCGTGTGTGTTGAAGCCGGAGGCATAGCTGTAGGCCGCGCGTGCCACGTAGTTGCGGTTGCAGCCCGAGAGTGTCAGCTGGTGGCCTTGCCGCTGCGAGCCTGCACGCATGTTGATGCTTGTGGCACCGCCCAGCGTGGGCAGACCGTAGGTGGTGGCCTCAAAAGGGGCCGTGCCCTCGCGGTTGGGGTTGACGATGGCATTCAGGCCTCCTATCATGCTGTAGCTGAAACGCCCGCGCTCCAGGTCGTTGAACATGACGCCGTTCAGGTAGGTCTGGTTGTACTGGTTGTCGAAAGCACGCACACGGAAACGCATGGGGCTGAACAGGTAGCCCACCTCCGACAGGTAGGGGTCGGCCTTCGTGGCTACGAGTGCCGACACTGTCTGCGCCGTCTCGTTGTCCTCGTCGAGCTGCGACTCGGTGAAGGCGAAGTCGGCATTGTCGTCGTCGGCAGTCTTGGTTGCGGCAGTGCTCTGCGGCTTTTGTGCGCAGACAGTCGCGGCAACCGACATTGCTGCGACTACTAACATTACCCTTCTATGCATGTTGCGGGAAACAATAAAGGTTAGTGGAAGTTTATGTAAGGTTTATCGCCACAAATATAGCTAAAAGGATTAGATGCCCTCTCGGCCCGTGCCTATTTTTGCTTTAGAGTGCAGAATATGCTCTTCATGGCTGCTTTTTTGAAGCCGAGAGTTTTGCTGTTACATCCGAAGGCCGTACTTTTGCGCCGACTTTGACAACGCAGCGTGGCCGTCACGCGGCAGCTGCCATTAACCACCGCCGGTACACAAGCCCGGCACAACACCTACCATCACACCTATGAAAAAAGGCATCCATCCCGACAACTATCGCCCAGTGGTCTTCAAGGACATGAGCAATGGCGATATGTTCCTGAGCCGTTCCACCGCCAAGACCACCGAGACGGTGGAGTTCGAGGGCGAGGAATACCCCGTGGTCAAGCTTGAGATTTCAAGCAGCTCACACCCCTTCTACACCGGCAAGAGCAAGCTGGTCGACACGGCAGGACGTGTGGACAAGTTCATGAGCCGCTACGCCAAGTCGCGCAAGTAAGCGCGCACCGCAGCACTCTCAGCCTGCTTCCGTGCAGGCCAGGCGCCACAGGCATACCCGCAAGGCCGGACACCCAGTCCGGTCTTTTTTGTGCACCCACAAATGCGACACCCTGCATGGTCATCTGTCTTGACCGTGCAGGGTGTCGCATTTGTGGGTGCAGGGTGTTGCGCTTCACCATGCAGGGTGTTGCGCACATGGGTGAAGGACGAGCGTGCTCAGGGTGTGAAGGAGCTGCCGTCCCAGTGGAGGGTGACAGGCTGCAAGATGCCTTCGACGGCGCGCCGCTGTGCGCTATCAAGGAAGGCTGTCTGCACGGTCAGAGTGACATCGGTGACGTCGGGGTCGAGGGCTATATGCACCGAGGTGACGTCGGTCAGTGCTGCCACGGCGGCTTCCACATCGGGAGTCATCACGGCCGAGGGGGCAAGGAACGCCTGCACAGGCGGCAGGGCAAAAGGCACGGCAGGTGCAGAGCCGGAGGCTGCGGCAGCAGCGTCATGACGCGCAGCGATGCCAGGCGAAAGCTCGTGCCATGCCGTGTCGGCCAGACTGAGGTGGGAGTCGCGCAGGCTGGCGGGTGCGTCCTCGCTGCCGAGCTCTACGGTGGAGACGATGGCCACGACGCAGCCACCGCCGGACAGAGGCAGCAGCCGGGCCTCGAAGATGGTGTGCTCCGTGGTGCGCAGACGCATATAGGCCGCTGTCAGAACCTCCAGGACAACGGCATTCTCCATGCGGTCGCGCACACGTGCCTCCATGCCGTTCTCGATGAAGTCGATGCAGTCCAGGCGGTTGTTGCGTGTGAGCTGTGGCAGCACACTGTCGGGCATCGTAGCAAAGAGGTCGCGCATGCGTGGCTGCTGGGCATGCAGGAGGAGTGTGGCACAGAGTGCCGTGAGGAGCATCGTTAGTCGCTGTGTCATAGTCGGTTAGTATTAACGGCTGCCGAGATACAGGAACAGCATCCCGAGCATCACGAGGAAGAGGTCGAAGGCCTTGGCGCGCAGGTTCTTCTCGTGGAAGATGATGGCTCCCACGGTGAACGACACGAGCACACTGCTGCGCCGCACCATGGAGACCACAGAGATGAGTGCCCCGGGCAGGCTGAGGGCATAGAAGTAGGCAAAGTCGGCCACGGAGAGGAACACCGAGATGAGCGGTATGGCCCAGTGCCAGCGGAAGGCTGTCGCCGCAGGCAAAGGTGCACCTTGAGCGGCAGCCTGCCGCACGCGGCGTGCCTGCACACGGCGCATCACGAGCATCACCGCCGCCATGAGCACGAACTGGTAGGCGTTGTAGTAGCTCTGCACGGCCATACGGTTGAGCCCCACCCCGCCCTCGCCTACAGGTGCCATGATGTGCTTGTCGTAGAGACCACTCACGGCCCCGAGCGCGGCAGCCAGCACCACGAGGGCTATCCAGCGGTTGTGGCGGAAGTCGATGCCTTCGCGCCTGCCGCTGCGGCTGAGCATGAAGAAGCTCACCACGGCCAGGGTCACACCCATCCACTGGTACAGGTTCAGGTGCTCGCCGAACACAAGGAGTGCGCCCACAAGCACCATCACGGGGCGTGTGGCATTGATGGGTCCCACGATGGTGAGCGGCAGATGCTTGATGCCGAGATAGCCGCAGAGCCACGAGGAGAGCACAATCACTGCCTTGAGCACTATGAAGGCATGCTCACGCAGGCTGCAATGGGGCACGTAGAGCAGGTGCCCCACGTCGAACATCCCCATGCGCGAGGCCACCACGCAGGGCATGAAGATGAGCGTGCAGAACAAGGTGTTGAGCGTCAGCACAGGCACCACGGCATTGTTGCGCAACGCCTGCTTCTTGCAGACGTCGTAGCAGCCTAAGAGGGCTGCCGAGCAGAAGGCCAACAGCAACCACATAGGCTATGCGAAGATAGAGGATGGATACTCGATATGCTCCAGGTAGAGCCCCCGTGCCGGCACACTGTCGCCTGCCGCAGCACGGCTCTGCTGCTCCACGACACGGCAGAAGCCCTCCTCCGTGAGCGCACCACGGCCCACCTCCATGAGTGTACCCACGATGGCACGCACCATGTTGCGCAGGAAACGGTCGGCAGTAACCTCGAAACGCCACCGGTTGTTGCCAAGCGGCACCCACCGTGCCCGCGTGACACGACAGATGTTGGTCTTGGCATCAGTGTTCACCTTTGAGAAGCTGGTGAAGTCGGAGTAGCGGAGCAAGTGCGCAGCAGCACGGTTCATGGCCTCGAAGTCGGGCACGGAGAGCAGTCGCCACGAGGCATCGCACAGAAACGGCGACTTGCAGGTGTGGACATAGTAGTAGTACGTCCGTGCCGTGGCAGAGAAACGGGCATGAGCGTCAGCCTGCACGGGCACGATGCGCTCCACGGCAACGTCGGGCGGCAACACCCCGTTGAGGCGGAAGCAGAGGAAGTCGGTCGGCGACTGCCCTACCCGCTGCGAGGCCGGCAGCTCGCTGGCATCGGCATCGAAATGAGCCACCATCATGTGGGCATGCACGCCGGCATCCGTGCGTCCCGCACCCGTCACCGCCACAGCGCGACGCAGCAGGAGGCCGAGCGCATCCTGCAATGTGGCCTGCACACTCGCGCCGTTGGGTTGCACCTGCCACCCGTGGTAGGCTGTTCCGCAGTATGAGAGGTAGATGAAGTAGCGCACGCTGGTGTCTCGGTTGATGATAACAGGGTTACGAACTGGTCAGCGCACAAGCCGCTTGGTCACCGTGCCGCCCTGCCGCACGACATACAGACCGTGGCGCGACGGCAGCGACGTGCCCACATAGCGGCCGTCGGCAGTGTAGACGCTCACACGCTGCACGGCAGGCATCTCGCCCATGCCCACGGCAAGGAGGTTGAAGTGGCTCATCTGCACGTCGTCGATGTTGATGCGCTTGCCGCTGGTGCCCGAGGCCGTGAGACGCAGGCGCACCTCGCCGTCCACGAAGACGGGGAAAGCGTAGCGGCACCATGTAGCCTCGGGGATGCTGAGGTCGCTGACGACGGGCACCCACGTTGCGCCACCGTCTGAAGAGATGTCCACACTGAGACGCGTGCCCTTGTCGGTATTATAGGGACCGGCATAGAACCACAGCGAGTCGCACCCGCAGGGCTTGTCGGCAAGCATAGTGGCCGTGCCGCCCACCTTCAGGCGCACGGCACGGCTGTCGTTGCGGCGATTGTCGGAAGCGATGATAGCATCGGCCATGTGCCACAGCGCGGCCGAGCACTGCACGTCGGCCGCAGCGTAGGCACTCTTGGCAGTGAGCTCGAAGCTCTCAAAGAAGCCCCGAGTGTAGTCCACGTCGGCCGAGAGCGTCACTTCCACATCGCTCACGCCGGAAGCAGACACCGTGAGCCCGCCCTCATAGTGCCCCTCAGCAGGCACCGCGCCAAGGCGCACCAGCAGAAGGGTGTCGACAGTTGCCTTGAGGCTCATGGTGAGCTCCTGCGCCCAGTGCTCGCCGTCGGCACTCACCTCGAAGGGAGCCGAGCACGAGAGCACCACCTCGTTCTCCTTGGCTGGCAGATACTTGACCGAGAGTGTCTGCGGCAGAGCCGTGGAGGCCACATCGGGCATGGAAGAAAAGAGCAGGTAGTTGCTCGGCAGCTGCATGGAAGGCGACAGGGCAGGCATGTCCACCTGAACGGCCTCGCTGCTGAGGGTGCCGCCGGAGGCCGACACCTCATAATAATAGGTCTTGCTGGCTGCGAGCCCGCTGCTCACGACGAGGAACGTGTCGGCCACCTCGAAGGGCGAACCGCTGACAGCTTTCTTCGTGCCGTTCTTGTTGAGGGAGTACACCTCGACCGTGTAGGTCTGTCCCTCGGCAAGCTGCATGTCCAGCCACGAGGCAGTGAAGCGTTTCACATACTGTGTGCACACGATGTCGCGCGGCGCAAAGGCAGGTATGCCGTCGACGACTGTCATGTGCAGCGGCACACGCTGCTCAAAGGCCTGGCCAGAGGTCAGCACGAGAGTGGCATCGTAGGTGCCGGCAGCAACGGCCGTGCCTGTGATGGGCAGAGTGCCGCCAGCAAGGAGGTCGGCCGCGCTGATGAAGGACACACCGGTGGCAAAGCCATCGCCCTCAATGCCGACATGGATGCCGTCTGACATGTTGCGGCCACGCACGGCCACGGTGCGTGCCAGCCCGCGCTGGAGCGACTGCATGCCGAAGTCTATGTCCATGCCTGCCGCTGGCACGAAGAGTTCAGGCTCCGTGCTCGCAGGGTCGATGAAGAAGATGTCGCCCACGCGCCCGCCCCACAGATAGTCGGCAAGCTCAGGCATGTCGACAAAGGGGTTGCGGTTGCCCTGGATGGAGGCTATCACCTCGTTGCGTGCACACTCCGTGTCGCTGACAGGGTCGGCCTCGGCCCATTCCATCATAAGGTCATACACCCATGGGCGCATGGTCTGCCACGACGAGGGGTCGACAGTGAGCAGCCCCTCTGCGGTCGTCCACTCGCCGGCCATGTGCCCGTAGGCCGTGGCCATGTAGAAATATGTGCGTGCGAAGTCGCCCTTCCACTCGTCGGCAGGCTCCCAGACGACGATGAGGGAGTCGGCACTATAGCTGTCGGACAGCCCCACCCGTGTCATCCCGTTGTCGAAAGCCGTGGTGCCTGTCACCACGCCTATGGGGTTGTTGCTCTTGCGCCCGTTGGCATCACGGTCGGCGGGGTAGAGGTTGAAGAGGTCACAATATGCGTTGTTCACCGTATGCCCCCACCATGAGTTGGCCCAGATATGCTCGATGTTCATGCCTTCCACGGCCTTCGCCCCGTTGAAGCGGCGTTCCTGCATGCTGTAGCGGTCGCGCACAGTGCCGTCGCCCATATCGTCGGCTTGTGCGAAGCCGGCCCATGTGTGGCCCTCACCTCCGCCATAACTGAGCACCGTGTGTGGCTGCACGAGGTCGTGAACAGCTGTCTTCAGGGCTGCACCCGACAGGCCCTGCACACGGCTCAGATAGTCCGTCTGCGTGGCTTGCGCGGCAAGCGAAGGCGCAAGTAGTTGCAGCAGTAACAGCACGAGGCCTGACCGACATGTTATTTGCATAGGCTGCTGTAGGTGAATGGGATGCTCTCTGATGGTGCTATTTCACAAGGACTTTCCTGCCGCGCCCGTCACGACGCACGACATAGGTGCCTTTCTTCAAGGGCAGCGTCGGCCCGATGTATTTGCCGTTGATGTCGTAGATGCCTGCATGCGGATGGCTGCCGCCAGGCATGTTGCTCTCTTGCGTGTTGCACCGTGGCTGGCTGATGCCTACTACTTCCCCTTGCTCTTGCTTGACGGTAATGTCGAGCGACTTAATGCGACTCTGGCCGCCTGATGCAGTCACCATGAAAGGTTGCATTGAGCCCTCCCACGTGATGGTGCTCTTGTTGACCCAACTGTATACGGTGCCATCGATGGTCACATCGCTGAGTTTGGTGTCGGAGGCATGAAAGACTACGCCTGTCACCTCGGCACCCTCTATCAGCATCACGGCACCGCCATAGAGCCGCACTTCGCTGTCACGGGTGACTTCGGCGTTGGAGGAGTTATATGTGTAGTAGCTGATGGTCAACCCGAGAGCCGTAGTGGTGAAGCCTGCGCCATAGGTCGGGTGAGTTGCGGCCGTCCACGTCACCTGGCTGAAGTCCACGGTTCCTGACGTCGCGTCGGGGTTGTCCTGCGGGCTGTCGTCGCCACCGCCATTGTCATCACCGCCGCTGCTGCCGCCATTCTCCCCGCCATCGCCATTGTCGCCACCGCCGTTGTCGGTCGTCTGTCCGTGCGGGAGCGAGGGGTCGAAGGCGTAGGATATGCTGTCGCCCCATACATACTCACACAGCGAGGGGTAGTCCACAAAGGGGTTGCGGTTGCCCTGTATGCCGTAGACAGCCTCGTTGCGTGCGCGCTCCACGTCGTCGACAGGATCTTGCTTTGCCCAGCGGAGGAACATCTTCAGTGTCCAGTCCTGCAGGCCGGGGTATGCCTTGCCGTCGAAGACCGACGACGCCGTGCCGCCGTTCCAGCTGGGATGCAAGTTCTGGTAGCATGCCAGGACATAGAAATAGATGCGTGCTATGTCGCCTTTCACCTCGTCGTTGGGCTCGAAGCACTGTCCGCTGTAGCCGCTCACGGTGCATGTGCCCAGCTTGCTGTAGCTGTTGGCCGACTTGTAGGTTCCTCCGTTGTTCTCGCCGAGGGGGTAGTTGCCTCGGCGGTTGTTGACGTAGCCGTCGGTGGGCACCACCTGCATGAGGTCGCTCTTCATCAGGCCGCTGCCGAACCAGCTCTGCGGCACGAGATGCTCGCGATTGTAGCTGTCGCCTTCGGCCTTGTAGGTGCTGCCTTCGGCCGACCCTCCGATGACATAGTTCGTAGCGTTGGAGTACCAGTCGCGCAGATAGCCATCGGCACGGCGGTCGGTGGTACGGTAAGCATCGAGCAGGCCGTCGTAGCCGATGTTGGTGTGGCTGGATATGGTGTTGTAGAGTGCCGTCTTGAGGTCGGCAGCCTTCTTGCCGTTAGTCTTTGAGTAGTATGTCTTGAGGTCTATGGCTACTGCGCTTGCCACTATGGAAAGCATGGTGGCAAGGCAGACGGCGTGACGCAGGTGTGCAGGGCGCATTGCTATAAGATTAATGTGTAGGCTGTGAGAATGCTTCCGGCTCGAGGATGCCGGCACCGGTTGCTGTTGTGCAAAGATAGTTCAATTAGGCTTACTGCACTCTCTTGCGGCATGGAAAAAAGCTGCCAGGTGCATGTGCTGTACGCATTGTTGCCGGCGCAAGACGACTGGCTCTATAGAAACGCATACTGAGCACTACCTTCGCAGGCTGTGCTCAGCTACGGTCGCGCCATCGCTGGCGCTAACGCAATCAACTAATCAATCTATAAAACGGTGTTCTCTTCCGTCGTAATCCTGTCGATTAGTGCTTTTCATTGGTACGATTGTGTCTGTGCATCTATTCCTCGCCGCCGCCGAAGCCTCCTCGCTGACCGCCGAAGCCCTGACGCGCCCCGCCGCCCTGACGCGGACGCATCTGGCCTGCACCCTGACGGTTTTGGGGTTTGGGGGTGAACACCTTGAGCAGCTGCCTGGGTGTGAGCACTGCGACGAGCTCTGAGGCATACTTGCGCTGGATGGCAAGGCGTTGCTGTTGCTGCTGCAACTGCTGTTCCTGACGGTCGAAGAGTGTGGCGAGGCGTGCTGCGGCTTCCTCATCGGTGAGGCTCTTGGGATCCTTCTCGCGACTGTCGCCATGTTGGCGTGCTTCGTCATTGCGTGTTGCCGCGAGCTCTGCGAGATAGGCCTTGTAGATGGGGTCGAACTTTGCGCGCTGGCTGTCGTCCAGGTTCAGCTCTTTCGCCATGCGCTCCACCTGGCGTGCCTGCATTTCGGTGCGGCGCTGTGTGCGGCCGCTGTTATCTTGAGCGTTTGTGTTGTATGTGGCACCTGACAGAGCGGCAGCCAGTGTGATGATGAAAAGTGTGTGTCTCATGTCGTCCTTTAGTTTGTGGGTTGCTGTGTTGGTTGAAGCAGGAGCTCCGCTGTTGGGGTGCACGTCTTTATGACAGCCTCGTGCAGAGGAAGTTTAATCACACCGTGCTTTTTAATATCCTTTAACTGTAGGTGTACTCCAGACACCATGCAGTGTGTCGGCGATGTGGGTGCATGGTGAAGGGCAAACACCATGCACCCCCGCGGACGTCACCATGCAGGGTGTCGTTCACGGGGGTGCATCTGTGTCATGGAGCGGGTGCGTGTCGTGCGGCTGCCGTGTGCTGTCAGCGCACGGTGATGTGGAAGCATCCCTGCCGCACCTCGTGCTTGACGTGGCACAGGCCTTCGGCACGTGCGTCGCGCAGCACCTCGGAGAGTATGTACTTGAGGGTGTCGGAACGCACGGCGCGGCGTGCTTCTGCGGCCGGCGGCTGCACGGTGTGGTAGCGGTTGTAGGCTATGTCGAATGTGGTGCCGAAGCGGTGGCAGCTCTGCTCGGAGGCGTTGCCATTGACGCGGCGGAGGCGTGCCACATCCTCTTCGGTGCGCATCACTGAGGTGACGATAATAGCGTGCGGCGGCACTCCCTTTGCCGCCAGTGAGTCGGCAAACGCCCTGCCTATATGCTGCAACAGCCAGCTGGCACGCGGCACGAGATAGGGTATGCTGCGGTTCATGGCAGGGTCTATGCGGTAGTAGGGATTGAGTCCCACGTAGAGCAACTCCTGCTTGCGCTGCTCGGCCTCGGCACGGTTGCGCACAGGAGCCACGCCGTGACGCTGCGCCGAAGCGTAGTGCACATCCTGCACGTCGGGGAAGCATTCAGCGTATGAGTGCACCCCGCGGATGGGGTGATAGCGGCGACGTGCACCGGCACCGCCACCGGCGGCCGCACCGTCATGCACGGCCACCGTGCCACCAGCTGCCGTGACCTCCGGAGCCTCGCCCTGCACAGGAGCGGGCATGAGAGCATCGCCGCAGCACCATCGCACCACGGCCAGCACAGCCACGATGCAACATACGGTGTCGACGAATACTTTCTTGCGCAGGCGAGCCATCTACATAGCTGGCGGCAACGCTGCCGCCGTGAGGGTTGAACAATGGCGCAAAGCTACAACAAATTAATGTGTGTGCCGCCCACATTCACGCAGGAATGCACTATTTTTGCCGCCAAAAGAAGCCCATGACAGAAAAGCACATCATCCTCGACGATGCCGACCCGCAGCTCTTCTACGGCGTGGCCAACGCCAACATGCAGATGCTCAAAGCCCTGCACCCCAAGCTGCGCATCGTGGGTCGCGGCAACGTCATCAAGGCCATTGGCGAGGAGGAGGAGCTGTCCACCTTCGAGCACCGCGTGATGCAGCTGCAAGCTTTGTGCGCACGCTATAACAGGCTGAGCGAGGAGGACATTGTAAACGTGGTCAAGGGCGAGGCCACGGGGCGCAGCCACCCCTCGGGAGTGATTGTGTTCAGCGTCACAGGCAAGCCCATCACGGCCCGCAGCGAGAACCAGCAACGCCTCGTTCAGGCCTTCGACACCCACGACCTGGTGTTTGCCATCGGGCCGGCCGGCACGGGCAAGACATATACCAGCATAGCCCTTGCCGTGCGCGCCCTCAAGAGCAAGGCCGTGCGCCGCATCATTCTATCGCGCCCCGCCGTGGAGGCCGGAGAGAAGCTGGGCTTCCTGCCTGGCGACATGAAGGACAAGATTGACCCCTACCTGCAGCCGCTCTACGACGCTCTCGAGGACATGCTGCCACGCCTCAAGCTCAACGAACTGATGGAGCAGAACGTCATCCAGATTGCCCCTCTGGCATTCATGCGCGGCCGCACCCTCAACGATGCCGTGGTGATACTCGACGAAGCACAGAACACCACGCCGGCGCAAATCAAGATGTTCCTCACACGCATGGGCACCAACACCAAGATGATTGTCACGGGCGACCTCACACAGATTGACCTGCCGCCATCGCAACGCTCAGGCCTGCGCGATGCCGCGGAGACACTGGCCAGCGTGGAAGGCATCGCCCACATCGAGATGACGCAGAAGGACATAGTGCGCCATAAGCTGGTGACACGGATTGTGGAGGCATACGAGAAACGTCAGCATCAACCCATGACACCCTCACCGAAAGGCGATGGAGAGTAATCGGCCAACACGTAATCAAGCATAACAAACACTAACGCCAACATATAAATGAACGACCAATCCACACAAGCAACGACTCAGCCCCGCTCCTCGGAGAAAGGGCTGGGAGGAGAGTCCCTCACCCGCACCGACTTTTGCCTTGACGGGCAGAAGAGCGTCTACCACGGCAAGGTGCGCGACGTCTACGACATCGGCAACGATCTGCTCGTCATGGTAGCCACCGACCGCATCTCGGCCTTCGACGTAGTGCTGCCCAAGGGCATACCCTTCAAGGGCCAGGTGCTCAACCAGATAGCCGCCTCCTTCCTCGATGCCACGGCCGACATCGTGCCCAACTGGAAGCTGGCCACGCCCGACCCCATGGTCACCGTGGGCCTCAAGGCCGAAGGCTTCCGCGTGGAGATGATCATACGAGGCTACCTCACCGGCTCGGCATGGCGCGAGTACAAGGCCGGATGCCGCGAGCTCTGCGGCGTGCGCCTGCCCGACGGCATGCGCGAGAACGAGCGCTTCCCCGAGCCCATCATCACCCCCACCACCAAAGCCGATGAGGGGCACGACGAGAACATCTCGCGCGAAGAGATAATCCGCCAAGGCATCGTCGGTGCCGACGACTACGCCGTGATGGAAGCCTACACGCGGGCCCTCTTCAAGCGCGGCACCGAGATTGCCGCACAGAAAGGCCTCCTGCTCGTCGACACCAAGTATGAGTTCGGCCGCCGCGACGGAAAGGTTATCCTCATCGATGAGATCCACACGCCCGACTCCAGCCGCTACTTCTATGCCGACGGCTACGAGGAGCGCTTTGCCGCAGGGCAGCCGCAACGGCAACTCTCCAAAGAATTCGTGCGACAGTGGCTCATAGACCACGACTTCATGAACCGCCCCGGCGACCGCATGCCCGAACTTACCGACGCTTTCGTCAGCAGCATCAGCGACCGCTACATCGAGCTCTATGAGCACATCACAGGCCATGCATTCGAGCCAGCCCCCGCAGAGGGCAACGTGGCAGCACGCATAGAGCGCAACATCACCAAGTGGCTCGCCAGCCGTTGACAAGCACAGCCCGACACCCCGCCATGCGCCACGAAGAGATTATGCCCTACGACAAGCAAGGCCCCAAGCGCGAGCAGGTGGAGAAGATGTTCGACAGCATTGCTCCAACCTACGACCGCCTAAACCACACACTGGCCTTAGGCATAGACCGACGCTGGCGCAGCCGTGCCATCGACGCCCTCAAGCCGTTCCGTCCGCAGCATGTGCTCGACATAGCCACCGGCACGGGCGACTTCGCCATACTGGCTGCCGAGCGGCTGCAACCGGCCTCCGTGATGGGCATCGACATCAGTCAGGGCATGATGGATGTGGCCCGCAAGAAAGTGGCACAGCGAGGGCTGCAGAATATTGTTCACTTTGCCACCGGCGACTGCACGGCCCTCACCATGCCCGACGCGAGCGTGGATGCCGTGACCATAGCCTATGGCGCACGCAACTTCGCCGACCTGCACACAGCCCTGTGCGAGACAGCACGTGTGCTGCGCCGTGGCGGCCACCTCATGCTCGTGGAACTGACCACACCGCCACGTTTCCCTATGAAGCAACTCTTCTGGATATACGCACACGTGTGCATGCCCGTGGTAGGCCGGCTCATTAGCCACGACGACAGTGCCTACACCTATCTGCCACAGAGCATGGCAGCATTCCCGCAAGCCGAAGAGCTGGCACCGCTAATGCGCGAATGCGGCTTTGCCGAGGTGACATACCGACGCTTCACCTTCGGTCTCAGCACCATGTATCTGGCCACTAAATAGATGACTTCATCCTGCCTGGCAGGGAGCAGTCGCCTCGCAACAGAAGGAATATATGGAAAAGACAGCGCGCACCGACAGCAATCACACTCATCCGGACCTGGAGGTCGGGAGAGAAGCCTTATACGGGCTCCTCGGCTACCCATTAGGCCACTCGTTCTCGCGCACGTACTTTAATAATAAGTTTGCACAGGAAGGCATCAATGCCGAATACGTCAACTTCGAGCTACCAGCGATAGAGCAGCTGCCACAGGTGCTCGCCACACACCCACAGCTGCAGGGCTTCAATGTGACAATACCATACAAGCAGGCCGTAATAGCCTACCTCGACGACATCACTCCAGAAGCTCGGGAGATTGGCGCAGTGAATGTGGTGAGAGTGACACGTCAGGGGCAGGACGTACACCTGAATGGCTACAACTCCGACATCATAGGCTTCTGCGACAGCCTGCGCCCCATGCTCAAGGCGAGCCACCGACAGGCATTAGTGCTCGGCACCGGCGGTGCGTCAAAAGCCGTGTGCTGCGGACTGGAGCAGCTGGGCATAGGATGGACATACGTCAGCCGTCATGCCACCAGCGGACAGCTGACATACGCCGACCTCACCGACGAGGTGATGCACAGCCACACCCTCATCGTCAACTGCACACCCCTCGGCATGTTCCCTAACGTAGGCACATGTCCCGACATACCATACAACCGACTCACACCCGACCATCTGCTCTACGACCTCGTCTACAACCCCGAGCCAACACTCTTCATGCAACGCGGAGCTGCACAGGGAGCCACCACCAAGGGAGGCCTGGAGATGCTGCATCGGCAGGCCGAGGCAAGCTGGCAGTTCTGGCACGGGAAAGACTGAGGCCGTGACACTCGATGCATGAATCATTAGCAAACTAACGATGGAGCCACTCGTCACCATAGCCATACCGGCCTACAAGGCCACCTATCTGCGCGAGAGCATAGCATCGGCTCTGGCGCAGACACATACCAACATTGAGGTCGTCATCGTCAACGACCATTCTCCCGAGGATATTGACGGCATCGTCAACCAATACTCTGACAATCGCATCCATTATTTCGTCAACGAGCATAACCTTGGTGCCGAGGATCCCGCGGCCAACTGGAACGAATGCCTGCACCACGCACAGGGCAAATACTTCTGTCTTCTTTGTGACGACGACATATATGCACCTACATTCGTGGAGGAACTACTTCAGTTGACAACACAACATCCCGAGTGCGACGTCTTCCGCTCAGGTGTACGCATCATCGACGCGGATGGCAACGAGCGCGACCGCTTCCCCTCCTCACCCGAATGGGAAAGCGTTGAGGAATACATGTGGCACGTATACCGCAGCATACGCCGGCAGACCATCAGCGAGTTTATGCTCCGCCGCGAGGCATTGGAAACGATGGGAGGCTACGTCCGACTGGCCTACGCATGGGGGTCTGACTACTTGACCATCTACCGCCTTGCACTTGAACACGGCATCGCCTCGACGACAGCACGCTTGACCACCTTTCGCGACAGCGGCCTCAACATATCGTCCGACCAGAAGAACATGGATGATAAATTATTGGCTTTCAACAGCTACATGCAAGCCACACGTGACATCATCCAGGAGAACAGTTTCACCTGTCAAGCACAGTTGCTGCCATTCATAGACAACTACCAACGGCGCGCACAGGTAGCCCATATCCTCGAAGCGGACAACAAGGCTTTCTTCCGCATCCTCGCCAACCAGAAGCTCTTCGGCGTGAACACGAGGATCATCGTGCACACACTCTTCAAGAAACTAAGGAACAAGCTGAAACGATGAAACGAATGCTCTCCTTCTTGCTCACATTAATGGCAGCAGCCATAGCACACGCCGCCACCTACACGCCCGACGACCTGCCTATCCCCTACCTGCATGACAAGACACAATACGTCTCCAACCCCGACGGCATCCTGTCGCAGACAGCTGTAGACTCGCTCAACATGTGGCTCGGACAGATGGAGGCATCGCACGGCGTGCAGACAGTGCTTGCCGTAGTGGAGCATATCAAGGGCGGCGACACCTACGACTTCTGCATGGCTCTCGGACGCAAGTATGGCATAGGCTCCAAGGAGCAGAACACGGGACTCATCATACTGCTCTCTACTGGCGACCGCGCCTACTACATCCTCATAGGCCGCGGCCTGGAAGGCACACTGCCCGATGCCATCTGCAAACGCATTGAGAACCACCAGATGCTGCCCGCACTGCGTGAGGGCGACTGGGACGAGGCCATGCTCGCCACCGTGCGTGCCATCACACGCTACGTGGACGGCGACGACTCGCTCGTAGGCACGACCGACTTCGACGAAGACGACCGCATAGCCCTGCTGGTGATTACGCTCTTCATGGCTCTCGGCCTGGGGCTGATAGTGTTCGGGCTGTGGTACGACGAGCGGCGCAAGAGCTACTGTCCGAGCTGCCATAAGCACAAGATGCGCAAAGTGTCGGCCTACACTACGCGCGACCAACGCCTCGGCATAATCGTGCACCACGACACCTATCGCTGCACCAACTGCTTCTTTGTCAAGGAGCGTCACTGGGACGAGAGCATGAACTCAGGCGGCTGTGCAGCTGGCGGCGGTGCCATGGCTGGCAGCATCTTCGGCCATGGCGGAGGCCGTTCCTTCGGAGGAGGCTTCAGTGGGGGCTCATTCGGAGGCGGCTCATTCGGGGGCGGCGGCGCAGGAGGCCGGTTCTGACAATAGCACCTCTGTCCATTCCCTGACACAATATCCTGATATTCCAGAACACACTTAACTTTTCAACAGATGAAACCTATCAAAGCAATCATGCTTGCCATTGTGGCAACCATCTCCCTCACCAGCTGCACCTACAACAAGCTCGTGGAGCAAGAAGAAACCGTAGCACAGACATGGGCCGACGTGCAGACGCAGTATCAGCGCCGCGCCGACCTCATCCCCAACCTCGTGAACACCGTCAAGGGCTATGCCGCCCATGAGAGCGAGACCCTCGAGGCCGTAGTTGCCGCCCGCACAAAGGCCACACAGGTTACCGTCAACGCCGACGACCTCACGCCAGAGCGGCTGGCCGAATATCAGGCTGCCCAGGGCGAAGTGAGCCAAGCCTTAGGCCGCCTGCTGGCCATCACCGAGGCATACCCAGACCTCAAGGCCAACGAGCAGTTCTCCGAGCTGCAGGCACAACTCGAAGGCACCGAGAACCGCATAGCCGAGTCGCGGCGCATATACAATGAGGCCGTACAGACATACAACGTCAGCGTGCGCCGCTTCCCCAACAATATCTGGGCCATGATATTCGGTTTCGACAAGAAGACACCCTTTGCCGCCGAGGCAGGCGCAGAGAAGGCACCAACAGTAGAGTTCTGATGGACAGCAAGCAACGTTATATGGCCCGCGGCGTCTCAGCCGCCAAGGAGGATGTCCACGCCGCCATCCGCAACATCGACAAGGGCATCTTCCCGCAAGCCTTCTGCAAAATTATCCCCGACATACTGGGCGGCGACCCTGAATACTGCAACATCATGCATGCCGACGGTGCCGGCACCAAGTCCAGTCTGGCCTATGCCTACTGGCGCGAGACGGGCGACCTCTCGGTGTGGAAAGGCATTGCGCAGGACGCCCTCATCATGAACACCGACGACCTGCTCTGCGTTGGTGCCGTGGACAACATCCTCGTCTCCTCCACCATCGGACGCAACAAGATGCTCATCCCTGGTGAAGTCATCAGTGCCATCATCAATGGCACCGATGAACTGCTGGCCGAGCTGCGCGCAATGGGCATCGGCATCTACGCTACCGGCGGTGAGACAGCCGACGTGGGCGACCTCGTCCGCACCATCATCGTGGACAGCACCGTCACATGCCGCATGCGGCGTGCCGATGTCATCGACAATGCCAACATACGCCCTGGCGACGTCATCGTGGGCCTCGCCAGCTACGGACAGGCCACCTATGAGCACGAGTACAACGGCGGCATGGGCAGCAACGGCCTCACCTCAGCTCGCCACGATGTCTTCAGCAAGTACCTCGCCACGCGCTATCCCGAGACCTACGACCACGCCGTGCCCGAGGAGCTTGTCTATAGCGGACACTATAGATTAGATGCCCCTATTACCGTTCCAGGCTATCTCTCTGCCCTCACAGTCGGGAAGCTCGTCCTCTCCCCAACCCGCACCTACGCGCCAGTGGTCAAGCAGCTGCTTGACCAGCTCCGTCCCCGCATCCATGGCATGGTGCATTGCACAGGCGGAGCCCAGACCAAGGTGCTGCACTTCGTGGGTGACAACTGTCGCATCGTCAAGGACAACATGTTCACCGTGCCACCACTCTTCCGCATCATCGCCGAGGAGAGCGGTGCCAGCTGGGAAGAGATGTATAAGGTGTTCAACTGCGGCCACCGCCTGGAGGTCTACGTCAGTCCCGACGATGCACAGGCCGTTATCGGCATCTCCCGAAGCTTCAACATCGATGCCCAGGTCGTCGGCCACATCGAAGAAGGTCCGCGCTCGCTGACCATTCGCAGCGAGTTCGGCGAGTTCTGCTACTAAAAGGAGTTCTCTGCCACTGCCCAGAACTGCACACTGAAGAGCATCTGTCGGAAGCACCGCACGCGCCACTGCACGCAGCTGGTTTCTCGCGCTGTTTCACTACGCCCTGTGCACTGTGGGCAAACGCAGAAGCATTTCTCCTCTTAGTGTTAGTGAACATTTAGCAGCTACGCACCAGGCACCATCCTAATGGCTGGCCTTTGCAAAGATTGGAAGAAACCAACAATATGCAAGGCTGTGACAACCATGTCACCAAGACTACGGAAACACGCCTTAGCCATGACTCTATCTGTACGGCGATGAGCCTTTATACTAACAGGACTGAAAAAAAGAGGCCCTGCCGCTTGCACGGAACACAGAAAGCTGTACTTTTGCATCCGCTAAGGCAAACACAGGAGCGTAGCTCAGTTGGTTCAGAGCGCTTCAGTCACATTGAAGAGGTCATCGGTTCGAGCCCGATCGTTCCTACCACCGCAGCCATCGTGGCGGGCATTCCACACAGGGAAGTCCGCCACGATGCTTTCATATTGCCCATAGTCGCCCATCCCACCTGCCAAGGCCACCGCCAGGCCCATAACCGTGCCTCAGGCATTCCACCCTCTCGCCATGCAGCAGGCACTATCACCCCGCTCCGAGCCGCAGGCACTATCACGGCTCACTGCACTGCTGGCACTCTCACCTTTTAACGTCTCCGCTTTCCACTTTCAACTCTCCACCTTACCTTTGCAGCACAAGAAAGCCACACCACAATGGAGAACAACCAACTGCTGCAACGCCTGGAGGGCCTCGTGAGCCGCTACGAGGAGGTGGGCACGCTCATCACCGACCCCTCGGTCATCGCCGACCAACGCCGCTACGTCCGTCTCACCAAGGAGTACAAGGAACTCGGAGCCATTGTCAGGAAGCGTGCCGAGTATGTGCAGGCCCTGACCACCATCGACGAAGCCCGCGAGATGCTTGCCTCCGACGACGACCCCGAGTTGCGCGAGATGGCGCGCGAGGAGCTTGCCGCCGCCCAGGAGCAGTTGCCCAGGATAGAGGACGACATCAAACTGCTGCTCATCCCCGCCGACCCCGAGGACGACAAGAACGTCATCATGGAGATACGCGGCGGCACGGGCGGCGACGAGGCAGCCCTCTTCGCCGGCGACCTCTTCCGCATGTACTCCAAATACTGCGAGACAAAAGGATGGCGCGTGGCTGTCAGCAGTTTCACCGAGGGAGCTGCCGGAGGTTACAAGGAGATAATCTTCGCCGTCTCGGCCAACCCCTCGGCGGCCGGTGGTGCCACAGGTGCCGACAAAGTCTACGGCACTCTCAAGTATGAGAGCGGCGTGCACCGCGTGCAGCGCGTGCCGGCCACAGAGACCCAGGGACGTGTGCACACCTCGGCAGCCACCGTGGCCGTGCTGCCCGAAGCCGAGGAGTTCGATGTGGAGATCAACGAGGGTGCCATCAAGTGGGACACCTTCCGCAGCTCAGGTGCCGGCGGGCAGAACGTGAACAAGGTAGAGAGCGGCGTGCGCGCCCGCTATATGTGGACCAACCCCAACACAGGCGAGACAGAGGAGATACTCGTGGAGTGCACCGAGACGCGCGACCAGCCCAAGAACAAGGAGCGCGCACTGGCACGCCTGCGCACATTTATCTATGACAAAGAACACCAGAAGTATATTGACGACATCGCCTCACGACGCAAGACCATGGTCAGCACCGGCGACCGCTCGGCCAAGATACGCACATACAACTACCCCCAGGGGCGCATCACCGACCACCGCATAGGCTACACCGTCTACAACCTCGCCGCCTTCATGGACGGCGACATACAGGACTGCATCGACCACCTCATCGTGGCCGAGAACGCCGAGCGCCTGAAAGAGGCTGCACTGTAGTACGAACATATCACTCCCGCCCACACAATGAGCAACATATCAAAGGCACCACGTAACCGTACGTTGACCACAGCCCCAGACGAGATTGCAGTGCTCAGCCAAAGACTACTGCATGCACGCGACGTACAACAAGGAGACCGTTCTCTACAATCCACACGAGCTGTTGGTGATGCGGTGCAAGAATTCCTGTCAGAAAACGGCGGCCTGAAAACATGTTTACCTGAATCTGCCATTCAGTCCTTCGAGAGTGAGTTTACACGCAGGTCAATGGAGGACATGGCCTTCGAAGACACTCAAGGCATATACTACGCAGTAGACGTCAAGACTCACAATCTGTCCACGGCTTTCAGCATGCCAAACCTTATTTCTGTTCGCAAGCTTGCCAACTTTTACCAAAAACGACAACAACTATTTCTGCATACTGCTCGTTGCCTATGATGTTGAGGAAGACCATATCGTCTACCACAGCTGCCACTTCAAACCTATTGAAGCTTTCGCATGGGACTGCCTCACCATTGGCGCATTAGGGTGGGGACAAATCCAGATAGCAAACGCTAACTCTCTACTCTTTGAAGAGAACCCCAGCCGCAAAGAATGGATGTTGAAGCTATGTGATAATCTTCAGCTCTTCTATGATGAGGAAATAGGGAAGGTTGGCGAACGCAAATCCGTGTTCCAAAACATCCGCTCCTACTGGGAAAACAAATAACACCATCTACCTAATGACACGCCAACAACTCTACGAGAACATCTGCCGCAAGGAAAGCTTCCTCTGCGTGGGATTGGACACCGACCTGCACAAGGTGCCGCAGCACCTGCTGGCCGAGGCTGCACGCGACGCGGCCTTCGACCCCATCTTCGAGTTCAACAAGGCCATCATCGACGCCACGGCACCCTACTGCATAGCCTTCAAGCCCAACCTGGCCTTCTACGAGGCACATGGCGTGCGCGGGTGGATGGCCTTCGAGAAGACTGTCCGCTACATCCGCGAGCGCCATCCCGACCAGTTCATCATCGCCGATGCCAAGCGCGGCGACATCGGCAACACCTCGAAGCTCTACGCGCGCACCTTCTTTGAGGAGATGGACGTGGACGCGCTGACCGTGGCTCCATACATGGGCGAGGACTCGGTGACGCCCTTCCTGGGTTACGAGGGCAAATGGGTCATCCTCCTTGCCCTGACCAGCAACAAGGGCAGCGCGGACTTCCAACTCACGGCCTCGCCCGACGGAGAAAGACTCTTTGAGCGAGTGCTCCGGGTGAGCGGTCAGTGGGCAGATGCCTCGCAGATGATGTACGTGGTGGGTGCCACGCAGGGTGCAGCTTTTGCCGACATACGCCGCATCGCGCCCGACCACTTCCTGCTCGTCCCCGGCATCGGCGCACAAGGAGGCTCGCTTGAGGAGGTGTGCCGCTATGGGTGGAACGCGCAATGCGGCCTCATCGTCAACAGCAGCCGCGCCATCATTTATGCCGACCCTACGGAGCACTTTGCCGTAGCTGCCGCAGTGCAGGCACGCGATGTGCAACAGCAGATGGCAGCAATACTGCGCTCGCACGCTGCCGTGTAGCGCGCCACAGACAGGCATCCGTTGTCACCACAGATTACCACGAATTGCACGAACCGGCATGCAGCCTCTCGTGCGGCTCGTGCTAATCCGTTCTGAAAGAGCGTGCATGGCAAGACACAAAGACCCTGCATGGTGTTCGCAAGCACCATGCACCCTGACCGTTACCTACGATGCAGGATGTTTGCGAAGACCGTGCAGGGTGTCCGCGCAAGCAACGCAGGGAGTCCGGCAGACCGTGCAGGGACTTCGAGAAAGGCTGTGCAAAGGGTATGCAAGGAACATGCAGGTTTGCCCTAAAATTCCTTAATCATGGCCGCAGAATGGGGTGGCAAGGGATTTTCATTGGTCTAAAAGTAGGTGATATGCCCCACAAGAGCTACCTTTGCCTGACAATATACTGACATTAGCGGTAAACTACAGCTATGCAATTCACAGCCCAACAGATAGCCGACCACGTAGGCGGCAAGGTGGAAGGCAACGCCGAGGCGTGTGTCACCACATTCGCCAAGATAGAGGAAGGCGTGGAGGGAGCACTCTCGTTCCTCTCCGACCTCAAGTATGAGCCATTCATCTACGAGACACGCTCGTCGGTGGTGCTCGTGCCCGAGTCGTTCCAGCCCGCGCATCCGCTGCGCGCCACGCTGGTGCGTGTGGCCGAGCCGCGCATGGCCCTCGGCCGCCTGCTGGCTCTCTACGACAGCATGCGCCCGCGCCCCACAGGCATCAGTCCGCAGGCCTACGTCGCCCCCACAGCCCATGTGGGCAGCGACGTCTACATCGGTCCCTTCGCCGTGGTCGAGGCCGGTGCCACGGTGGGCGACGGCACACAGCTTCACCCTCATGCCGTGGTGGGCACAGGGGCCACGGTAGGCAGCGAATGCGTGCTCTATGCCGGTGCCACGGTCTACCACGACTGCCGCGTAGGCGACCGCTGCATACTGCACTCGGGCAGCGTGGTGGGAGCCGACGGCTTCGGCTTCGCCCCCACGGCCGACGGCTACGAGAAGATACCCCAGATAGGCATCGCCGTGCTTGAGGACGACGTCGAACTCGGTGCCAATGCCTGCGTGGACCGCGCAACGATGGGAGCCACCATCATCCGCCGCGGCGTGAAGATCGACAATCTCGTGCAGGTGGGCCACAATGTGGAGGTGGACAGCCACACCGTGCTCTGTGCGCAGGTGGGCATAGCCGGCAGCACCAAGGTGGGCCAGTGGTGCACCTTCACAGGGCAAGTGGGCATAGCCGGACACATCGCCATCGCCGACCACACCACCCTCGGCGCGCAGAGCGGCGTGGCCGGCAACATACGCAAGCCCGGCCAGACACTGCTCGGCTCGCCCGCCATAGACCCCAGAACATTCATGCGAGCCTCGGCCATGTTCAAAAACCTGCCCGACATGGCAGCCGAGCTCCGTGCGCTGCGACGCGAAGTGGAGGCCCTCCGCTCACAAGTCAAGCCATAACAACACGCCTATGTCTGCAAAGCAAAACACACTGGGCGGCACCTTCACGCTGCAAGGCAAAGGCCTGCACACAGGCCTGAAGCTCAACGTGACCTTCTGCCCCGCCCCAGAGAACCACGGATACAAGATACAACGCACCGACCTGCCAGGCGAGCCCGTCATCGACGCCATTGCCGAGAACGTGGTGGAGACCACGCGCGGTACCGTGCTGCAAAAAGGCGAAGCCCGCTGCTCCACGGTGGAGCACGCGCTGGCCGCCCTCTATGCCCTCGGCGTGGACAACTGCCTGCTCAAGGTGGACGGCCCGGAGGTGCCCATCCTCGACGGCTCGGCCGAAATCTACGTGCGCAACATACGCCAAGTGGGCATCGTGGCGCAGAACGCCCCGAAAGACTACTATGTGGTGCACCACAAGGTAGAGGTGCGCGACGAAGCCACAGGCTCCGTCATCACCATACTCCCCGACGAGCAGTTCAGCATCACGGCCATGATAGCCTTCAAGAGCAAGGTGCTCAGCAGCCAGTTTGCCACCCTCGACAACATGGAGCTCTTTGAGCAGGAGATAGCCCCTGCACGCACCTTCTGTTTCGTGCGCGAGATAGAGATGATGCTGGCCGCAGGCCTCATCAAGGGCGGCGACCTGGACAACGCCATCGTCATCTACGAGCAGCAGAAGACACAGGCAGAGCTCGACCAGCTGGCCCAGAGCATCGGAGCCCCGCGCCACGACGCCGCCGAGCTTGGCTTCCTACAGACCAAGCCGCTGATGTGGGACAACGAGCCCGCACGCCACAAGCTACTCGACATCATTGGCGACATGGCCCTCATAGGCCGCCCCATAAAAGGACGCATCATAGCCACACGCCCCGGCCACACCATCAACAACCGCTTTGCCCGCCTCATGCGCAAGGAGATACGCGCCCACCGCGTGCAAGCCCCGGCCTACGACCCCAACCGCACGCCGCTGATGGACATCAACCGCATCAAGGAGCTGCTGCCGCACCGCTACCCCATGCTCTTCGTGGACAAAGCCATCGAGATGGACGCCAACAGCATCGTGGCCGTGAAGAACGTGACAGGCAACGAGCCCTTCTTCCCCGGGCACTTCCCCGGCGAGCCCGTGGTGCCGGGAGTGCTGCTCATTGAAGCACTGGCACAGACCGGAGGCCTGCTCGTGCTGAGCCAGCTGGAGAAGCCCGAGGCATACAGCACCTACTTCCTCAAAATCGACAATGCCAAGTTCTCACAGAAAGTGGTGCCAGGCGACACACTCATCTTCAAAGCCTTCTTCACCGCCCCCCTCCGCCACAGCATAGCACAGATGCACGGCTATGCCTTCGTAGGCGAGAACATCGTGGCCGAGGCACAACTCACGGCCCAGGTGATACACAACAAGTAAACCCACAACAGCCCCAAGGCACAACATACGCCACCATGAGCAAGATAAGCCCGTTAGCATACATCGACCCGGCAGCCAAGATAGGCGACAACGTCGAGATAGGCCCCTTCTGCTACATCGACAAAGGTGTGGAGATCGGCGACAACAACACCCTGATGAACTCCGTCACCGTGCTCTACGGTTCGCGCATCGGCAGCGGCAACATCTTCTTCCCAGGTGCCGTGATAGGAGCCATCCCGCAAGACCTCAAGTTCCGTGGCGAAGAGTCGCTCGCCATCATCGGCGACAACAACAAGATACGCGAGAACGTCACCATCAACCGCGGCACAGCAGCCAAGGGACAGACCGTGGTGGGCTCCGGCAACCTGCTCATGGAGGGCTGCCACATAGGCCACGACGTCATCGTAGGCGACGACGTCATCATAGGCAACACATCGAAGCTGGCCGGCGAGGTGGTCATCGACGACCACGCCATTCTCTCCGCCTGCGTGCTCGTACACCAGTTCTGCCGCATCGGCGGCTACACCATGGTGGGCGGCGGCACTGGCACACCACAGAGCGTGCTGCCCTACACCATCTGCGCACGCCACCCCGCGACGTACTGCGGCCTCAACATTGTGGGACTGCGCCGGAGGGGCTTCGAGCGCGAAGTCATCAACACCATCCACGAAGCCTACCGCATCATATTCCAGGGCGGCATGACGCTCGCCGAGTCGCTCGACACCATACAGCGTGAACTGCCCGACACCGAAGAGATACGCTACATACTCGGCTTCATCGAGGACACCAAGAAGCGTGGCTTCGTGCGCTGACACACAGGCACCATGGTACTGACATTCACCGTAGCCAGCCCCGAGGTGGACGACTTCGTGCTTGAGCTCAAGCTCAACTCCGACGCCACCTTCCGCGACCTGCACGACCTCATACGCGAGACATGCGGATGGGGACGCCACAAGGAGTCGGCGTTCTACGTGTGCGACCACCGCTGGCATCCCGAGCGCACCATACGCGAGCACGGCCTGGAGGACGACACGATGGACGACGTGGAACTCGGCGACGTGCTCGACGACGAGGGACAGCGCATGCAGTATGTCTTCGACGAGGCTGCCGAGCGCGGACTGCTCATGGAGCTGTCGCACATAGCCTACGGACAGAGCATCGCGCTGCCGCACTGCAGCCGCCGTCACGGCGAGGCACCGGCCCTCATCATCGAGACACCGGCCAAGCCCGCTCCCCTGACACAGGAGCAGCTGCTGGCAGCCCTGCAAGCAGCACAGGCCGACAATGACGACGACATGGAGCCTGCCGACGACGACCTCTTCGACATGAGCGAGCTCGACATGGAGGGCTTCGACTTCAGCGAGCAGTAAGGACATGAAGACACTCCTCGTGCTACCCGGCCCCACAGCCGTGGGCAAGACCGACCTGGCCATCCGCCTGGCCGAGCGCATGGGAAGCCCTGTCATCAACGCCGACAGCCGGCAGCTATACCGCGACCTGCGCATAGGCACCGCCGCACCCACCGCAGCCCAGCTGCAACGGGTGCGACACTATTTTGTGGGCACCCTCCCGCTCGAGGCCTACTACAGTGCCGCGCGCTATGAGCAGGAAGCCATGAGCCTGCTCAACAGCCTGTTCGCAACACACGACACACTGCTGCTCACCGGCGGCTCCATGCTGTACATAGACGCCGTGTGCAAAGGCATCGACGACATACCCACCGTGGAGCCCGAGGTGCGCAGCCACATACGCCAGCGGCTCGAAGCCGAGGGGCTCGACACCCTGCGGGCAGAGCTACGCCTGCTCGACCCTGAATACCACGCCGTGTGCGACCCGCACAACACGCAGCGCATCGTGCATGCCCTTGAGATATGCTATCAGACAGGGCGCACCTTCACCAGCTTCCGCACCGCGACAGCCAAGCAACGCCCCTTCCGAATAGTCAAGCTGGGACTGCGACGCGAGCGCGCAGAGCTCTTCGACCGCATCAACAGGCGCGTGGACATGATGCTGCAGGAAGGCCTGCTCGACGAGGCACGCGCGTTGCTGCCATACCGTAACCTCAACGCATTGAACACCGTGGGCTACAAGGAGATGTTTGCCGTGCTCGACGGCAAGTGGACACTGCCCTTTGCCGCAGAGCGCATGAAGAAAAACACACGTGTCTATGCCAAGAAGCAGATGACATGGTTCACACGCGACAAGGGCATAGCATGGTTCCACCCCGACGACAGCCAAGGCATCGACACATGGCTGCACGCCACCATCGGCATATAAACTCATTCAAGGCACACCACTCCCCACCCCACCACGCGCTACACGCATCACCACACAGCATGGCCGCCACACAGCAACAGACAGACACCAGCACACCCGAGTTCCAGTCGGCACTCTCCATGCTGCGCTTCACGCACCAGTCGGTGTTCCTCACAGGACGTGCCGGCACAGGCAAGAGCACGTTCCTGCGCTACGTGCGCGACCACACCAAGAAGAAGTGCGTGGTGCTCGCACCGACAGGCATAGCGGCCATCAACGCCGGCGGCACCACGCTACACAGCTTCTTCAAGCTGCCCTTCCACCCACTCGTGCCCGACGATCCCCGATATGCCGGCCGACGCATACGCGACTTCCTGCGCTACAACAAGGAGCACATAGCACTCCTGCGCAGCCTGGAGCTCATCATCATCGACGAGATCTCAATGGTACGTGCCGATGTCATCGACTTCATCGACCGCATACTCCGCACCTACTCGGGCAACAGCCGTCAGCCCTTCGGCGGCAAGCAGATGCTCCTCATCGGCGATGTCTACCAGTTGGAGCCCGTGGTCAAGGCTGACGAGCGCGACATCCTCGCACGCTTCTATCCAGCCCCCTTCTTCTTCGCTGCCAACGTGTTCCGCTACATGGAGCTCGTGAGCATTGAGCTTAAGAAAGTGTACCGCCAGAGCGACCCCACATTCATCCGCCTGCTCGACAACATACGCACCAACCAGCTCACGCAGCCCGACCTCACAGCCCTGAACACACGCTTCACTGAGGCTCCGTCCCGCTCACAGCTCGACATCACGCTATGCACACGCCGCGACGACGTAGACCACATCAACGCCCGCGAGTTGGAACGGATTGACGGCGACATGCTCACATTCCATGGCACGATAGATGGCGATTTCCCAGCCACGTCGCTGCCTACGCTGCTCAATCTGGAGCTTAAGGTGGGCGCACAGGTTATCTTCGTCAAGAACGACCAGGAGCACCGCTGGGTCAACGGCACACTCGGCACCATCACCGGCATCAGCGAACAGCCATTCGCACTGATAGTAGTCACCGACGCCGGCGACGAGGTGATGGTGGAGCACGCACAGTGGGAGAACATCCGCTATAGCTACAACGAGGAGGAGAAGAAGATAGAAGAGGAACAGCTGGGAGTGTTCCGCCAGTTTCCCGTGCGGCTGGCATGGGCCATCACCATACACAAGAGTCAAGGCCTCACCTTCGACCACTGCACCATCGACCTTGGCACAGGCACCTTTGCCGGCGGACAGGCCTACGTTGCCCTCAGCCGCTGCCGATCACTCGAGGGGCTGACACTGCGACGGCCGCTCAACCGCTCCGACGTCTTCGTGCGGCCCGAGATATGCCAGTTTGCCGCTACATTCAACAACCCGCAGGCATTGGAGCGCGCCATGCACGCCGCACAGGCCGACATAGAGTATGACGCCGCCGCACGTGCCTTTGCCAATGAGCAGTGGGACGACACCCTGCTGCATTTCTTCCGTGCCATACATGCCCGCTACGACATAGAAAGCCCATCGGCACAACGCCTGCTGCGGCGAAAGCTGCACACCATCACAGCCTTGCGCGAGGAGCGCGACAACCTCAAGCGACAGTTGCAGCAGCGCAAGAAGACCATGCGTGAGTTCGCCATGGAGTATTACAGCTTAGGCAACGACAGCTGGACGGAATATCGCAACAACGCAGCTGCCCTGCGCAACTACCGCAAGGCCACACAGCTGTGCCCCGAGCTGGAAGCCGCCCACCGCCGCCTTGGCGACTGTCTGGACCGCGACGGGCAGCACGAGGCGGCACAGGCCGAATGGGCCGTCGCCGACAGCCTCCGCAAGAAGCGCAAGCACCAATAGACACATGCCCCTAAGCTGACAGGCACACAGCCGTTAAATAACCTTAATAAGCCTGCGCACACCCACGTGCTACTGATTATATCCCTATTTTTGAAGGCTAAAACGTACTGACCTGCACATTAACTAACCACAATAAGCTTTATGGTTTCACACAAGACACTCACCCTCGGGCTGGTGCTCCTTGCCTCAGCCACAGCAATGGCCAAGAAGACCTCCGCCTATCTCTTCACCTACTTCACCGGCAACGCTCCCGAGAAGGAGCAGATATGCTACGCCATCTCCGAGGATGGCTGGAACTACACACCCCTCAACAACGGGCAGCCCATCATAGCTTCGCCGGAAATTGCCCTTACAGGCTGCGTGCGCGACCCCCACATCCTGCGCGGCGAGAAAGGGTGGTTCTACATGGTCGTGACCGACATGAAGTCGTCATTGGGCTGGTCGAGCAATCGCGGCATGGTGCTCATGCGCTCACGCGACCTCGTCAACTGGGAGCATCACACCGTCCACTTCCCCGACCGCTTCAAGGGAACCATGTTTGAGCACGTGACACGTGTGTGGGCACCGCAGACCATCTTCGACCGTCTCACCAAGCGCTACATCGTGTACTTCTCCATACTGACCGACGACGGCTCGTGCCCCTACGACCGTGTCTACTGGGCATACGCCAACAGCGACTTCAGCGACCTGGCCTCGGAGCCCCAGCTGCTCTTCGACATGCACTCGGCAAGCATCGACACCGACATCGTGCGCGACGACGACGGCCTGCTGCACATCTTCTTCAAGACCGAGGGCAGCCGCCAGAAAGGCATCAAGCAGTTCATCGCCCGCGACTTCTACGACGGCCGCACATGGGAGTTGCAGGATGGCTGGTGCCAGGACACCGACAAGCAGGTGGAGGGCTCCGGCGTGTTCCGCCTTCACGACGGCACATGGGTGCTCATGTATGACTGCTACACCAGCGGACACTACCAGTTCTGCAAGAGCACCGACCTGCGCCACTTCACCCGCGTGCAGGACACCCGCACCGAAGGGGCCTTCACCCCGCGCCACGGCACCGTGATAGCCATCACGAAGAAAGAGCTCAAGCGACTGCTCAAGGCCTTCCCCAACAAGTAACACCACAAACACACGCCAGCCATGAAACGTGTCATCACCCTGCTCACGGCAGCCGCGCTGTGCCTTGCACAGGCTCTGGCTGCCAACCAGAGCCACACCATCGACCAGGTGAACGACCCCACGGAAGTCCGCACAGCCATCGACCTGCACATCACATCGGCCACGCCGTTCCCCTACGACGACGTCTTCATCGATGTCATCAACACGGAGCACGCCGTGCTCATCTTCGATGCCGTGAAGCCCTCCAAGCTGCTGCCACTCCTCGGCAACATACTCATCAATGGCGAGCCCGCCCGCAACGACGTCAACTGCCAGGTGCGCCTCTACAACCGCGGCTCCATCGTCTACCCCTATGGCAAAGAGTCGCAGTCGGCCACCGGTTTCCATCCACTCACCGTATACAGCGAGCCCTCCTGTCAAGGCGACTCCGTCAGTGCCTTTGCCTTAGAGAACAGCGGCGGCTACATGAACACCCTCTCTGCCGCCAAGCTCAACAACCGCATACGTAGCTTCCGCCTCAAGCGTGGCTACATGGTGACCTTCTCAGTCCGCCCCGAAGGCCGTGGCTACAGCCGCTGCTTCATTGCCGACAAGGAAGACCTTGTCGTCAACAGCCTGCCTGCCTTGCTCGACGGCCGCATCTCCTCCTACCGTGTGTTCCGCTGGTACAACACCAGCAAGGCCGGTCTGGCCAATGCCACCGGCGCAGCTATCGTCGATGCGCTCAACGTCACCAGCTGCTACAGCTTCAGCCTTGGCGAGACACGCCTGCCCGACGCCGAGTGTGTGCCCCACCATATCTATGAGGACTGGCCCTCGGCCGCCGCTTGCGGTGGAGTGAACTACTCACCCCACATGAAGACCAACAACGAGCCGGGCAACTCGGCCGACGACCATCCGCAGACCGTGGCGCAGATACTCGCCAACTGGGAGAACCTGATGCGCACAGGCATGCGCCTGTGTTCGCCCTCGTCGCACGACGGCAGCCTGGCCCACCTGCGCGAGTTCATGGACTCCATCGACGCACGCGGCTGGCGCTGCGACATCATCGACCTGCACTGCTACTGGGCCGAGAGCAGTTTCAACACCTGGAGCTTCTACGACCAGTGGGCCAACCGCTACGGGCGTCCCATCTGGATTTCCGAGTGGGTGTGGGGCGCATCGTGGAACAGCAACGGAGCCTTTGCCAGCGGCGTGACCGAGGCTCAGAACTGCGAAGCCATCAAGCGCATCACCGCCAACCTCAACAGCTGGGACTGCATTGAGCGCTACTACTACTGGAACAGCGAGCGCGATCCATCGCGCATCTACAAGAACAACGCCCTCACCACGACCGGCGAGTACTATGCGCAGATGAACACCGGTTTGGGCTACTGCGACTACGGCCGCTACATCCCCAAGGCACCGCGCCTGGCCACCGTCACCGACCTTGCCGTGAGCATCAACACACGCACCTTCAAGGGCGAGCTCACCTGGACCAACAACAACTACGACCTCACCACGATGTCCATCCTCCAGAAGCGCAACGGCTCTGCATGGACAGCCATCGACACCATCGCCGCCACCGACGTCTACGACATGAAGTATGAGTTCACCCTCGAGGGCTCAGCCGCCTACGGCCTTCACGAGTACCGCATCATCAACGTGGACTACGACAACCGGCGCCGCACCAGCAACACCGCCTCGGTCTTCGTTGGCGGCACACAGGAGGCAGGCGACATCATGTTCGGCCGCATCGAGGCATCCAACAGCGACGTGTCCACCATCAACTTCACGCGCCAGGACAAGTCGCCGCTCGTATTCACAGGCATGCCCAGCAACGCCAACAGCACCAACGCCATCGTGAACCACCTCTCCGCCATCGGGCGCGACAACTTCAAGTTCGCCTTCGACCCGTGGACGGCCGGCACCGCCATGACCGTCACCCGCACCGAGACCGCCGACTTCCTCGTGCTCCATCAGGGCATACACCAATGGGGCGACATGATGGCCATCGTCGACACATGCATATACACCAACACCTCCGGCAGCACCTCGAAGATGAGCCGCGGCGACGTCATCAGCGTCACCTTCCCGCAGCCCTTCCCCGACAACGTACAGCCCGTGGTGATAGTGCAGAACCTGTACACCTCCACCAACAAGGTACCCACGTCGCCACGTGTGTTCGACATCACCAACACCGGCTTCAGCATGAAGCTCACCAAGCAGGCCGAACAGAGCGGCAACATAGCCAACCAGTACACCTTCTACCTCGCCGTCACGCCCGGACAGGCAGCCATAGGCACATCGGGCAAGCGCATCTGCGCCGGCCTGGCCGAGGAACCCGTCGGCGGAGCAGCCAACGTGGCCGTGACCTTCCGCGACGCCGCGGGCGACACGCTGCAGTTTGAAGCCCCATACATCGTGGCCGCCGCACAGACCGACCTGCTCGAGGTGCCCGCCATCTTCCGCAAGGCCAGCAACGTCACCGTGTCAGCAGCCGGCGACGACGGCACGACACAGTCGCGCGTGACCGGCATGCGCGTGCGCCGCCAGGTGGACGCCACGTCCACCATACCCACAGGCCAGAACACCGCCGCCCGCACCGGCGACCTCATAGGCTGGGTGGTCATCGACACCGACCCCACCTACGACGCCGTGCTCCACCCCTACAGCAGTGCCTCGCGACTGGCAGTGAGCGTGGTGGGACGCCGCATCGTGACCAGCTCGCCACGCGCACACATATATAATATAGGTGGCACCGAGGTACCCTCAGGCTCACAGCTGCCCGCCGGACTGTACATAGTCAGCGACGGGCGCGAGAGCATCAAGGTGCTTATCCCGTAAGCACACCACACCGGCCAGCACGGCACACACATCAGCAAGACCCTGCATGGGGGCGAACAGCCTCCGTGCAGGGTCTTTCGCATCACCATGCACCCACACACCAAAGAGCCTGCACCCACATCCGACAGGGCCAGTTCCCATAGCCAGAAGACCATGCACCCACATCCCACCATTACGGCACAACTCTATAACGCGACATGCCCTTACACGGCAACAGCCATCCCCCCTGTAAGCCGCCACATAGCAGCCGTGCGCCACACACACAAGCAACCCACGGACCAGCGACAATGCGAAACAGACACGCGGCACCCGCGCCAAGACACAAATCAAGGCGCAACGCATTTAAGAAATATAAGCACTCGCCTGTTAAAGTATCTTAAACTGCATTACAATGCAGTCGCACAGCAAAAGCAAGGTGAAAAAAAGGCTTAATTTTGGCCAAAACTAACCTCCGACACCATACAACGTGCCTCCATTAGGCATGGCTGTATGTGCACACTCGCTAACTAAGACAACTATAATAAACTCAATTTCAATGTGTATGAGAAACCGATTAAGCGCTTTGAGCAAACACGCGCCGCGGGCGTTGTGTGTTCTCGCCTTGTGCGGACTGATGTGGTCCTGCAAAGACGACTACGTGCTTGACGACGAGAAACCAGGTTGGCTGAAGTCCAGCATATACTCCTATCTGGACGAACGCGGCGAGTTTGAGACCTATCTGCGCCTGCTTGCCGACCCCGACGTCAACCCCGCCAATGCCCGCCCCCTGACCGAGGTGCTGAGCCGCACCGGCTCCAAGACCGTCTTCGTGGCCAACGACGCAGCCTGGCAGCAATTCTTCAGCCACAACGCCACCCTCCCCGCCGACAACCCATGGCACAACGCCACGAGCTACGAGCTTCTGTCCCCCTCGCAGAAGAAGCTGCTCATACACTCCAGCATGCTCAACAACGCCATCGTGATGGAGAACCTGGCCAGCAGCCAGGGCACCAGCACCTCGTCGCCCGTGCGCGGACAGTACATGCGCCGCTACACCGACGTGATGCTCACCGACACCGTCACCTATCTCCCGCCTGAGCAGGTGCCCTACACCCACAACGCGACGGAGATGAACTACTGGCGCCGCTTCCGTGCCCCAGGCAGCAAAGGCATCTATGTCGTGACCGACAGCACCGCCAACATGATGCTCCATTTCACTGCCGAGCACATGACCAACCACAAGATAACCGACGAAGACTTTGCCATATTCATGGGCACGCCGCGCCAGACAGGCGACGTGCACATCTACGACGCCCTGCTACTCGAGAAAGACGGCGTGGCAGAGAACGGCTACGTCAACGTCACCCAGAAAGTGATAGCCCCGCTGCCCAACATGGCCGAGGTCATCCGCACCAACGGCAGGACAAACATCTTCAGCCACATACTCGACCGTTTCTCCTACCCCTACTACAACCCCGCCGTCACCGAGGCGTGGAACACGCTGCACCCCGAAGCACCCATCGACTCCATCTTCACCAAGCACTACTTCTCCGAGGTGAGCCCGCGCGGCACCACCTCAGGCACCAACACCTCCCCCGGCCTCATAGGCCCCGACGGCGAGCGCTTCCAGGACAGCGACGGTGAGGCCGGCCTCAAGTTCGACCCAGGGTGGAACGGCTACTACATGTCGTCCGACCTGCGCACCGACATGGCCGCCATGTTCGTGCCCTCCGACGAAGCCATGTTCAACTACTTCAAAGAAGGCGAGGCCGGCTGGCAGCTCGTGCGCACCTTCTCCAGCGACCCCTATGCCGAGGTGGCCGACGGCGACTACGACGCCCTCTTCCGCAAGATCGACGACATACCCTTCTCCAAACTGCAGCGTCTGGTCAACGTCATCATGAGCCTCTCCTTCACCGACTACGTGCCCAGCAAGATGACCGCCGTGCTCGACGACGCACAGGAAGAGCTCTTCTCGCCCGAGGACGTCAACAACATAGACACCTGCCTGCTGGCCTGCAACGGAGCCGTCTACGTGATGAACAAGGTCTACGGCCCCGCCGACTTCACCTCCGTGGCAGCACCCGCATTCATCAGCAAGGAGAGCCGCATCATGCAGTGGGCCATCTACAACGGAGAGAAAGAGAGTGCCGACGTCATGAAGCTCAACTACTACGCCTACCTCAAGGCCATGAAGTCGCAGTTCACCTTCTTCCTCCCCAACGACTCGGCCATGCAGCGCTACTTCGACCCCGTGAGCTTCACCTCACAGAAGAAACGTGTGCTCGCCCTCACATACACGGGACGAGGCACATGGCCCATCTCCACGCGCCTCATGACCTACGACCCCGCCACCGCCACCATCCAAGTTCCCGACGAAGGCGAGACGATTGGTCAGGACGAAGTGGTGAACCGCCTCAAGGACATCCTTGAGAGCCACACCATCGTGCACGACGGCACCAACCCCATCGACAGCGAAGACGAATACTACATCACCAAGAACGGTGCTGCCGTGAAGGTGACACGCGGAGACGACAACGCCATCGTCCGCGTGCAAGGCGGCTACCAGCTGGAGAACGAGCGCGCCGGCATCACCGGCGGCGCACAGGGCTCCACAGGCATCACCATCACCACCGCCAACACCAACCAGATGCAGAACGGACGCACATACGTCATCGCCGACGCCCCCATCATACCGGCCTCCAAGAGCGTCTACACCATACTGACAGAGAGCGGTCTGGGCGACGACAACCCCTACCGCGACTTCTATGAGCTCACCATCCCCGACGACGAGCTCATCCAGGCCTGCGGTCTCGTGCCCAGCTCGACCAAAGCCACCGACCTCAAGAAGAAGCTCGAGAAATACCACATCTTCAAGAGCGGCGGCATCGACAACAACGTGCAGTTCTTCAACAACTACCGCTACACCGTGTTCGTACCCACCAACGAAGCCATACGCGACGCCCGCGCACACGGCCTGCAGACATGGGAGGAGATGCGTGAATACTACGACAACCTCCCCGAAGACTCACTCGGCTACAAGATGCTGACAGCAGCCGACAGCACCTACTTCCAGTATTCCATCATCTACCTGAACAACTTCATCCGCGGCCACTTCCTCGACAACAGCATCTTTGCCGACAAGTCGGAGGTCGACGCCACCGACTTCGTCACGTCAAGCTACAACTCCGAGCTCGGCGTCTTCGTCAAGGTGCACTGCAAGCGAGTCAAGGAAGGCGGCGTGACGACACTCTACGCCAGCGACGCCACCCACGACGACAGCGACGGCCATCCCACCGATGCCACAGTATGGACAGCCGTACAGACCGACAACAGCAACATCATGGCACGCGACCTCATCTGCTCCCGCAACGGCAACGAAGTGACACCCACCAACGCCGTCACGATGAACAACATCATCATACAGGGTTCCAGCTTCGCCGTGATACACCAGATCAACGGCGTGCTCAACCACACCCAGCTCACGCCCTGGACCGACAACGAAGGCCAAGAATGGCTCTACCCCAGCTACAAAGGCAACGAGGCAGAGGCCAAAGCCTATATCCGCGCATACTCCATCCCCGACCAAATGCCACTGAAACCCCATGACTATGAATAAGCTCCTCAGACTCATACTGCTGTGCACCGTCTGCCTGCTCTCCACGACAGTTTCAGCACAGCAACGACGCATCTCCGGCACCGTCTCCGACGACTTCGACGTGGTGCCTGGTGCCAACGTCGTTGAGCGCGACAAGAACAACCGTATCGTCAGTGCCACCGTCACCGACATGAACGGCAACTTCACCCTCGCCATCAAGGACCCCAACAACACCCTGGCCGTCACCTACATGGGTCTCAAGCCCTGGGCTCAGAAAATAGGCACGCGCGTGAAGTGGGACATCCACATGGCCGACAACACCAAGGTGATGAACGTGGTCAACGTCACTGCCAAGAAAAAGCAGCAGAGCGGCGGCCTGAGCATCCCCGTGCGCGAGCTGGCCGGTGCCACACAGACCTTCAGCATGGAAGAGATGGAAGGCATGGCCTTCGAGTCGGTGGACCAGGCACTGCAAGGCCAGATTGCCGGTCTGGACATCGTGCAGAACTCCGGCAACCTGGGCTCCGGCACCACCATGCGCCTGCGCGGCACATCGACCATCAACGGTAATGCCAACCCCCTCATCGTGGTCAACGACCACATCTTCGAGCTGCCCGAGGACGCCCAGGACATCAACTTCGAGACAATGGACAACGAGGAGCAGTTCTCCACGCTGCTCAACGTCAACCCCGAGGACATCGAGAGCATCGAGGTGCTCAAGGACGCATCCACGGCCAAGTGGGGCTCACGCGGTGCCAACGGTGTCATCGAGATTAAGCTCAAGCGCGGTCACCGCGGACCCACCAATGTGACCTTCTCCTACCGCTTCAACGGCACATGGCAGCCCGACGGCTACAACATGCTCGATGGCGACGGCTACACCATGATGCTCAAGGAAGCCTACTTCAACCCACAGATGATAGCCACCTCGATGCTTGAGCTGGACTACAACACCGAGTACCCCTACATCTACAACCACTTCAGCCACAACACCGACTGGATAGATGCCGTGAAGCAGTTCGGACAGGAGCACAAGTACTACGTCACCCTCTCCGGCGGCGGTGAGAAAGCCACCTTCCGCATCTCGGCTGGCTACGACAAGAGCAAAGGCTCCATCATAGCACAGAAGATGGACCGCTTCACCACACAGACAGCCCTCGACTACTGGGTGAGCGAGCGCATCAAGTTCAGCTCCAACATCAACCTGACCTTCACCACCAACTACAAGAACAACCCCAACGACATACTGGCCCGTGCCTACAACGCCATGCCCAACATGAGCATCTATGAGTACAACGCTCAGGGCATAGCCACCGGCAACTACTTCAACTTCCTCCCGCTGGCCATGATTGTGGGCGGCACCACAGCCTCGGGCATCACCAACGACGGCCAACACACCTCGTGGCAGCTGCGCGACCTATTCATGAACGGCAACCCCGTGTCCATCGCCAACAACGCATGGAACAAGGAACGCCAGTACAACCTCACCCCGCAGTTCTCCATCGACTATAAGCTCCTTGCCACCGACGACGACGGCACACAGCTCAACTACAAGGGCGACGTGCAGCTCAACGTGTACAACACGAGCAACGACACCTACATGCCATCAGAGATACGCAACATACCATGGCAGTACGGCGGCAAGAACTCGCTCAACATCGGCAGCAACATGCGCAACGAGGTGGGCAACTCAGAGTACAAGAGCCTCGAGTTCACAACACGCCACGACCTTCAGTTCTACCCCAAGTTCAAGAACGAAGACTTCAGCGTCTCGGCACTGTTGCGCTGGGAGCTGGCCTCAGGCTCATCAAGCCGTCAGGGCACAGGCCTGTGGAACGTGCCCAACGGCATCACCGACCCCACCGTGACAGCCCTGCTCAACAGCGCGAGTGCCAGCAACAACGAATGGCGCAACATGAGCCTCTTCGCACAGGCACACTTCTCCTATAAGAGCAAGTACAACCTCGACGTCTCCGTCCGCTCCGACGGCAACACCAACTTTGGCAAGGGCCACAAGTTCGGCACATTCCCATTCTTCGGTGCACGCTGGAACATCATCGACGAGCCCTGGATGAAGTGGTCGCACAATGTGCTCAGCATGCTCGCCTTCCGTCCCACATGGGGTATGACAGGCTACAGCACCGGCAGCTTCAACCAGTATAACCGCTACGCCCAGAGCGGCGTCTACAACGGCCACACCGTTGTGCGTCCCGAGAACCTCTCACTGACCGAGATACGCTGGCAGAAGACCCGCAAGATAAACCTCGGCTTCAACATCGGCTTCCTCGATGAACTCATCGGCTTCGAGCTCGACATCTACGACCACAAGACCACCGACCTGCTCATGGACAACCTGCGCATACCATCGGCCAACGGCTACAGCCATCTGGCCAAGGTCAACGCCGGCACACTGCGCAACAAAGGTTGGGAACTCAACGCCCACACAGGATGGTTTGCCAAGGTGGGCAAGTTCCAGATGAAGCTGCGCGGCAACATCAACCAGAACTTCAATGAGGTGGAGGAGATGGATCCGCTGCTGCTCGAGAACCTCAACGGTCCCGACACCTACCAGCCCAGCAACCTGGCATACAACCAGCGCGTGCAGATAGGCAACGCCCTGGGCTCCATCTACGGCCTGCGCTACAAAGGTGTCTACAAATACGACTATGACCACAACGGCTACACCACAGCGTCCATCGCAGCCTACGGCTATGCCGAGGACGGCAACACGGGCTACGATGCAGCCGGCAATGCCATCAACACAGCCGCAGCTGCCGCACGACGCGGCGAGATAGCCACCTGCCCTGTCGCCTACGATGCCGAGGGCAACATGCTCACCGACAAGCAAGGCAACCCGCTGCCCATGTACTACTGCTACAACGAGACATACCACTACCAGTTCCAGGGCGGTGATGCCATCTATGAGGACATCAATCACGACGGACAAATCGACCGCTACGACATGGTCTATCTCGGCAACTCCAACCCCAAGTGGTATGGCGGCTTCGGCTTCACGCTCAAATATGAGCGTCTGCAACTCACCACTGGCTTCAACTTCCGCGTTGGCAACCAGATTGTGAACCTCGCCCGCATGAATGCCGAGAGCATGCAGGCCAATGTCAACCAGAGCTACGCCACTACTTGGCGCTGGCGCAAGAACGGCGATGAGACCACCATACCGCGCGCCCTCAACAGCAGTGCCACCAGCAGCTACAACTCACTGCCCAGCGACCGCTACGTAGAGGACGGCGACTACCTGCGCCTGCAATACGTGCAGATAAGCTACGACATAGACCCAAAGATACTCAAGCGCTATGGCATACGCCAACTCAAGCTCTACGGTTCCATCAACAACCTCTGGGTATGGTCGAAGTATACCGGTGTCGACCCCGACGTGAGCCCACAGGGATATGCCGTCTGCACCGACAACAACCGCACCCCGCGTACACGCTCCTTCACCGCAAGTATCAACCTTGGCTTCTAACCTCTCTCACACCGACAGGACATGAAACGCATACATATAATAAAGAATATAGCACTGGCCATCCTCGTGGCCGTCACTGCCACGTCGTGCGAAGACTGGCTGACCCTTTACCCGCAGGACCGCGTGGTGGAGGAGAACTTCTGGGAGGACAAGAACGACCTGGAGGGCGTGCGCTATGCGGCATACAGCCAGCTGACAGGTTCGCTGAACCAGTTCATTATCTGGGGCGACATACGTTCCGACAGCTATCAGCTCAACAACTCCTTCACCTACGGCAGCGACGCTGACGGCAAAGCCGCAAAGGAGCGCCACGACATGTACAAGAAAGTAGTGGAGGCACAGCTCGATTCCACCATGGGCATCTACGACTGGAGCAATGTCTACACGACCATCAACTTCTGCAACAAAGTGCTACAGCACGGCCCTGAAGTGCTGGCACGCGACCCACAGTTCACGACTCTGGAGTGGCAGGAGATACGTGCTGAGGTGACAGCCCTGCGCGCCCTCAACTACTTCTACCTCATCCGTGCCTTCAAGGACATCCCCTACACCACTCGCGTCATCAACAACGACATGCAGGTGACCGACTTCCCGCTGTCCAACGGCCTCGCCGTGCTCGACACGCTCATTGCCGATGTGCGTAGCATCGCCGGACAGGGCCGCAACCGCTTTGAGGGCACATCAGGAACCATCGACACACATGGTCTGATGACCAACACAAGCATCTATGCCCTCCTGGCCGACATGTACCTCTGGCGCGCAGCCCTGCGCGAAGGCCGCAGCGGCAGCAACATCATAGCCTCGGCCGATGCCGAGGATGCAGACACCACGGCACAGGCCGTAGGCTTCACCATGGAGCAAGTGAAGGCCGACTGCGACAGTGTCATCTACTACGGACAGCTATCACTCAATGCCCTTGCCCGTCAGAACACCATGTCTGCCACCAGTTCATACGGCCGTATCGTCAGCCGCACCAAGGACTACAAGGCAGGCATCGACAATGCCGAGCTCATCGAGAACGAGGACATCACAAGCGCATATAAGAACAAGACCTCGCCGACCGTAGCCAGCTACGATGCCATTTTCTACGTGGGCAACAGCATTGAGAGCATGTTCGAGGTGCAATTCTCTGCCTCCGACCAACGCAAGAATGGCATAGGCAACCACTTCTGGTCGGTCAACAACAACAACGGCTCACACTTCTCCATCAGTCCCGACGCATTCCTGAACGCCTACACCAACGACACCCAGATGGGCGAAGACTGCCGCACATGGTACAGCTGCAACAACCGCATACTCTCAAGCACGACGCCACTGACAGGCTCTTACAACTTCAAATGGGCCAACTGCACTTTCTATAATAATGGCGGGGCTATTGTGGCAGGCATCGCGGCATCGGAATACAACAACTGGATTATCTACCGCAAGACCGATGTCATGCTTATGATAGCCGAGGCTCTTGCCGTACGCAACAACGCCGGCGACCTGAACGCATGCAAGGATATCGTGGACGCCGTGCACAAGCGTTCCACCGTGGATGAGGTGGCTGCCAGCGGGGCATCCGACACCCGCGAGAACGCCATCAAACTCGTCATGGCAGAACGACAGGTGGAACTGCTTGGCGAAGGCAAGCGCTGGTTCGACCTCGTGCGCTATGCCGAGCGCATCGGCGGCGGCAAGAATCCCGACCCGCGCGAGCCACAGTATCTTGACGGAGCTGCCGGCGTGGAGCAGGTTGTCACAGACTATCTCACGAAGAGCTATTCCGACCTTGAGTCAGCCCTGAAGAACCGCATCAAGAACCGCTACGGCCTCTACTGTCCCATCTACTACATGGAGCTCAAGGCCAGCGACGGACAGATGCAGCAGAACCCCGTCTGGAACCGCGAGAAATAACCAAGCCTCACCGCTGCCACACGCAGCTATACTGCCCTAAGATATGAACACGAGAACCATCATAAGACAAGGCTCCACACTGCTGCTTGCAGCCCTGTGTGCTGTTGCCATGGTGTCGTGCTCCGAAGAGATTGACACCTCCAACCGCTACACCTTCACCGACGAGACGGTGTTGAGCTACCTTGAGAAACATGAGCAATACAGCCAGTATGTGTCGCTGCTCTATCAGGTGCCAGTGAGCGATGTTTCGGAATCGTCTGTGGCCCAGCTCCTTTCGGCCAGAGGCCATTACACCTGTTTCGCACCAACCAACGATGCCATACAGCTGTATCTTGACACTCTGTTCCGCAAAGGCATCATCAGCGAGCCGTCATGGGAAGGCTTCCACTCCGAAGCTACCACCGACTCCATACGCCGGGTAATAGTGTACAACAGCATCATTGACGGCGGCGACTTCCAGACATACGACATTGCCTCCTTCCCCAAGAACAGCAACGATGAGTTCAGCATTGCCAACATGAACGACCGCAAGCTCAGTGTGGTCTACGGCACCGTGAACACCGACAGCATCTATATCAATGATGAGGCTCCAGTGTCTCTTGTCAACCGCGACATTGAGACCATCAACGGCCGTGTGCACGAGGTGAGCCTCGTCATCGCGCCAAGCAACGACACGATGTTCGACATGGTGGAACGCTGGAGTCAGGATGCCACAAGCGGATATATGGTCATGGCCAAGTTGCTGCTGGCCTGTGGACTGGGCGATACGCTGACCGCCGTGCGCGACGAGGTGTGGGAGCACCTCTACCAGACGAAAGCCGTTGCAGACCTGCCCGCACACAGTTCCTTCGGGCAAGTGGGCTCCATGCCGGCGCACCGCAAGTACGGCTTCACCATCTTCGCCGAGACCGATGCCACATGGGCTCGTGTGCTGAACAAGCCTGCAACGGAAATCACCGTGGCCGACGTGATGGGCTATCTGGAAGAGCGCATAAGCCTGTTCGAAGAGACAGGCATCACGACAGATGACAACTACACCGACAGGCGTAACCTCCTTAATCTCTTCGTGACCTATCATGTGCTGCCTGAGCGCATCAGCCGCGACAAGCTTGTCGTGCACTACAACGAGAAAGGCTACGACTATGCCAACAGCCTCCAGTACACGATAGCTATCTCCGACTTCTACACCACCATGGGCGAGCCACGCCTGATTAAGGTATACGAGAGTCGTGAGAGCAACGGCATCTACCTCAACCGTTTCCCCATCCTGCGCAACGGACGCGGCGACTACTCGCCAGAGAAGCTCAACAAGAACGACTATCACGAGAGCGGCACGTTCCAACGTCTGCGCGGTAACTATTATGTTGACGCCACCCAGCCCGAATACAACGACAACTGGGGCGTGGAGGTGCTCAAGCCCTCTGATGTCAATGTCACCAGCGAGTCACCCGTCAACGGCATAGTATACCCCATCAACCGCCTGCTCTTCTGCACTCAGAACACACGCATCCAGATGCAGAACCAGCGCATACGCATTGACGCCTCAACCATGTTCCCCGAGTTCATGAGCAACGACCTGCGCGGCATCAAGCAATACTACACCGAGGGTGCCAGCAACTGCCGCGGCATTCCGTCGTCATACCCCTATCTGGCCGACGTAGATATTAAAGAAGGCACCAACTTCTACTATTTGCCAGGCCTCAATCAGGGATGGTGCAACATGGAGGCCGACGAGTTCAACGTCATTGGTCACTATGAGTTCACCATGAAGCTTCCACCCGTGCCACGCGCCGGACACTATGAGTTACGTTTCGGCGTGGCCACAGGGTCATACGTGCGCGGCATGTGTCAGGTCTACTGGGGCAAGGACAAGCAGAACCTGCCAGCCGTCGGCATACCTATGGACTTGCGCGTCGGCGGCAAGTTCCGCCGCCTGCCTCCCAACATCCAGCAGCCATCAACCGTGGGATGGGAAGAAGACACCGACGACCAGGAGACTAACGACGAGATAGACAAGAAGATGCGCAACAACGGCTTCATGAAAGCCCCTGAGTCGTGGACGGCACGTCTCGGCACAAGTGAGACTGTGCGTGGCTATGAGTACATCACCCGCCGTATCCTGGTGAGTGCCGACATGGAGCCCAACACAAGCTACTACATCAAGTTCAAATCGGTGCTTGAAGACACTAAGAAAGAGTTCTTCATGGACTATATAGAATACTGCGCCAAGGAAGTCTACGACAACCCCGAAGAAGCCGAAGACATCTGGTAGCGTATGCAACAACTAACATCTACAGATATAGAACAGCCTGATATAACAATGAACAACCATCTGTTAAAGCACATTGGTCATGCCTTCATGTTGGCAGCTTTCCTGACAGGAGCCGTCAGTTCCTGCACTGAAGACATTGACATGAGCAACCGTTATACGTTCACCGAATACACTGTGCTCAGCTACCTTGAAGACAATGAAGAATACAGCGACTATGTCGACCTTCTGCACAAGGTAAACATCAGCAGCATGTCTGAGTCCACCGTTGCTCAGCTGCTGTCGGCGCGTGGCCATTTCACTTGCTTTGCTCCCACCAACGATGCCATCCAGGCCTATCTTGAAGAGCTCTACAACGACGGCGACGGCATCATGACCGCCCCCACGCTCGATGGCTTCAAGGACGACCAAGAGCGCGACAGCATCTACAAGGTCATCGTCTACAACAGCATCATTGACGGTGGCGACGTGGAATACTACGAGACAGCCACGTTCCCCAAGAACGACAACGACGAATTCTTCATTGCCAACATGAACGACCGCAAGCTCAGTGTGGTTCGCGGCAAGGTGAACAGCGACAGCATCTATATCAACGGCATCTACCCCATAGACCTCAAGAACCGCGACATCGAAGCCATCAACGGACGCATACATCAGATGGCCGCCGTCATAGCCCCAAGCAACGACACCATGCGCGACTTGCTGCTCAAATGGATTGAGGCCAACGAAGGCAACTTCATCGTCATGTCGAAGCTGTTGCTGGCATGTGGCCTCGACGACACCTTGAACAAGGTGCGCGACGAAGTGTGGGAGAACCTCTACATCCGTGGCCAGATTGAGGACATCGGTGACTTCGACAGCTCCAACCCGCAATCCGGCTTAGCCCCCGAGCACCGCAAGTATGGCTTCACCATCTTTGCCGAGACCGACGAGGTGTGGGAACGCATTTTCCCTGGCAAGAGTGCCAGTGAGATAACCCCCGACGATGTCTACAACTACCTGAGGGACAAGCAAGGCATTGACCCGAACTACGACCATGCAGCCGAGAACGACTACCACAATGTCAACAACCTGCTCAACCTCTTCGTCACCTACCACATACTTCCCATGCGCATCAGCCGCGACAAGCTGGTGGTGCACTACAACGAGAAAGGCTACAACTACAGTTCCTCACGCAACCCCACGGTGGCCACGGCTGAGTACTATACCACATTAGGCCGGCCGCGCCTGCTCAAGGTCTACGAGAGCTACGAGAGCCACGGCATCTATCTCAACCGTTTCCCCATCCTGCGCAACGGACGTGGCAACTATTCTCCCGAGAACCTCAACATCAACGACTACCACGAGAGCGGCTTCTTCTATGCCGTCAACGATCCCATCGAGGATGACAACTCAGACAACGAAGGCATTCTGGTTGAAGCCGGCACGGAGCCCGGTGCCCTTCAGGCCTCTCCCCTCAACGGCAACATCTTCCCCATCAAGAAGCTGCTCATATACTCCACCAATGTCCAGACCCAGCTTATGCGCCAGCGCATTCGCTTCGACATGGCATCCATCCTGTCTGAGATGATGAGCAACGACATTCGCCGCCCGCTCACCAACTACCCCACCCTCCATGCCTCCTATCGCGGTTTCCCAACCAGCTATCAATACTTCGACAATATTGAGCTCAAGGAAGGTACCCGCTTCTACTACCTGAATGGCTTGGGCCGCAACTGGTATAACTGGCAGGGCGACGAGTTCAACATCATAGGCCGCTATGAGTTCGTCATCAAGCTCCCGCCGGTTCCCAAGGAAGGACACTACGAACTGCGTCTGGCCGTACAGAGCAACTCCCACCTGCGTGGCATGTGTCAGGTATACTGGGGAGCCGACCGCAACAACCTGCCAGCCGTGGGCATACCCCTCGACATGCGCATGGGCGGCGAGTGGCGCCGTCTGAGCAGCGGCAGCGACCAGCCCTCCATCGTGGGTTGGGAGGCCGACACCGACGATGCCGAGCACAACGACGAAATCGACAAGAAGATGCGCAACAACGGCTTCATGAAGGGGCCGGAGCACTTCTGCCCCAATCCCGCCAACCAGACGACCACAGCCCGCACCGTGTCCGACCACACACGTCGCATCATGGTCAGTGCCTATATGTCGCCAAACGAGGTCTACTACATCAAGTTCAAGTCGGTGCTTGAAGATGCCACGAAGCAGTTCTTCATCGACTACATCGAATACTGCGCCAAGGAGGTCTACGACAATCCCGAAATGAGCGAAGACATCTGGTAATTAAAACAATAAAAACATCAACAATATGTCACAAAAGCATTTCTTCCGTGTCATCATGACCAGTATGGCAGGTCTGTGCATGTCTGTGCTCCTGCCCTCCTGCTCTGATGACCACTTCGACGTCAACGACGGCGGTGGAGCAGGCGGCAATGCCACACTCACACTGTGGCAACAGCTCAGCCAGCGCGACAACCTGTCGAACTTCGCGGCTGTCGTGGAGCGCACGCCCTATTTCAAGGATGAGAGCCACCCCAGCAGCACCTACACCCTGAAGGATGTGCTCAATGGCACACAGGTGTTCACCGTCTTTGCTCCCACCAACGAAGCCTTCACCGACGCCCAGCGTGACCGCATGCTCGAACAGCTCGAAGCCGCCCCCTACGATGTCTACCTCAGCCTCGTGGCCAACCATATCGCCTCACATCGGTATAACGCCACCGGTACAGGCGAAGAAGAGTTCGTCACCGTGAACGGCAAAAGCGCCACCTTCGACCGCGCAGCCAAGACCTTCCGCGGCATAGCCCTGGCCGAGAGCAATATCCCAGCCACCAACGGCGTGCTGCACACCATCGCCACACTATCACCGTTTGAGTATAACATCTATGAGTATATTAAGGTGAACGGCGATGTCTATGGCGAGCTCCGCAAGTGGATTATGGAGCACGACACCATCTACTTCAACGCCAATGCCAGTGTTGAAGGCGGGTCGGACCGCGACGGTAACCCCATCTATGTGGACAGCGTCTACTATCGCACCAACACCCTCTTCACCACCTACTACGGCTCCGACTACGAGGCAGCCAACCAAGATTGGCTCATCCGCCACAAAGTGTTCGGTGCCAACCTCGAGGCCGAAGACAGCCTGTGGGCTATAGCACTGCCTACTGATGCCGCATGGCATGCCGCCTACGACGCGATGAAAGACCACTACAACTACGCTTCCACCTATGTCAACAAATACCGCGAGGACACAGGCAACACCGGTGAGACATTCGATGGCGAGCAGGCCGACGGCGACTCCCTCCAAAGCCTGTCGCTGCGCATGGACCTCGCGTCATGCCTTGTCTTCAACGCCCGTCTGCAGCCTCGCCAGGGAGAGAACACCAGCTTCTGGAATGCCGAGACATTCCAGGCCACCCCTATGCCCAAGATGTTCAACACGCGCAACGACACCATCATTCTTGAGAAGGAAGCCGTGAGCGACGTGAAGCCCTTCATCTTCGACAACAACAGCAGTCCTGTTATTGCCTCCAACGGTCTCATCTATCCCATCAGCAACTGGAACTTCGACAAGACCTACAATGCCCTCGACCTGGAGATTAAGATTACACACAACTCCATCTTCCAGTACGACCAACTCGGCACAACCAGCTGTGAGCAAGTGTTCTTCACCAATGCCACCAGTGCCCTTGTCACCGACAGTCTCCTCGGCAGTGTCTATCGCGACTATTTCTACTACATCAGCAACGGCAACGGTAAGCCCACCGTCAACTTCAAGCTTATCGACACAGAGCACAACCGTCAGGTGATGAGCAACTTGGAGTATGAGATAGGCTTTGTCATGGTGCCCGACTTCTACCGTGCCGACCCCGACAGCATCGTGCCCGCGACGCGCAACCGTGATGCCGTGCAGCAGAATGTGCTGCGAGCACGCATCTTCTTCAACAACGGTGCGCTGTCCGATGCCAATGCCGACCGTGGACTCTCCTCCACCTTCGACTTCACCTACAGCGGCACACGTGTGGACACTATATGGGTCAACACCAAAGGTGCACCCATGACCATCAAGTTCCCCTATTCCTACAAGAACATCACACGGAGCTATCCCACGATGAGCATCACCTCGAATGCCTCCAACGCCAACCTACGCTCCAACTACCAGCATGCCTTCTCCATTGACCGCATCATCCTGCGTGCCAAGCGAGACAGCGAGTAACTAAAAACCTGTGTTGACCAAATAAGATATCAAGCAACATGAGAAAGAGAACTTACCACGCGCTTTTAGACAAAGCCATACGCTCGAGCCTCTGTGTAGCTCTGCTGGCCTGCATGGGTAGTGTGTCTGTCATGGCCCAGACAGCCGGCAAGGAGCCCGATGCTCCACGACGTGCCGCCGTCAAGAAGCCACAGCGCGAATATCCCATGCGCACCGTGACAGGCACCATCACCGACGCTGCCACCGGCAAAGCCATGAATGGTGTGCGCGTGCAGGCACTCCAGCTGCCGCAATACTCCACACTGACCGAAGAAGACGGCACCTACAGCATCAGCATACCCACCTTCTGCGATGTGCTCATCGTGGATGCTCCGGACTACAACCTCCTCCAGATTGCCGTCAAGGGAACCAAGCGGCAGGATGGTGCCCTCATCAGCACCGCCTTCAGTCGTTTCTATTCCGACGACATCAGCATCCTTGCCCAGCGCACCGCCGTGCTCGACGAGACAAGCTCCATCAGCATTGAGACCGACATGCAGAACCTGTTGGCTGCCGACATCCACTCCGCCAGCCGCAGCGGTCTCTTAGGTCAGGGAGCCTACTTCACCATCCGCGGCATCAACTCCCTGAATGCCAACGCGCAGCCGCTCTTCATCATCGACGGCAACATGGTCGACCTTGAGGAAGAGCGCACCAGCCTCCACCAAGGCTACTTCAACAACCTTCTCGCAGGCCTCGACCCAGAGAATGTGGAGAGCATCCAGGTGCTCAAGAACGGCACGGCCCTCTATGGTGCCAAGGGAGCAAACGGCGTAGTCATCATCACCACCAAACGCGGCCACAGCATGGCCACCAAAATCAATGCGCGCATCTACGGAGGCTTTGAGTTCGCCCCCAGCCGGCTGAGCATGATGAGCGGGTCTGCCTACAAGAGCTATCTGGGCGACTTCGCCGGCACCATCCAGGATGTGCGTGAGTCCAGGCGTGGAGGCATCGACCGCTACGACTTCCTCAACAGCAACCCCGAAGCCTTCTACACCCCCATTTTCAGCAACAACACCGACTGGCAGAAAGAGATGTACCACACCGCCTTCACGCAGAACTACAAGGTGAGCGTCGAAGGTGGCGACGACATCGGTATGTATGCCCTCTCCTTAGGCTACACCACAGGAGAGTCGACCCTCAAAGGCAACGATTTCAGCCGTCTGAACCTGCGTTTCAACACCGACCTTAAGGTGTTCGAGAAAGTGCACGCAGGTGTCGACATAGCCTACAACCAGACAGCCTATCAGGTGCTCGACAATGGTTGGAGCGAGAACTACGACATGCAGAACATCGGGTCCACCAATGTGCTCGGACTCATACAGGCATCATTCCTCTCTCCTTATTCATGGTACCTCAATGAGGACACCGGCCGCCTGTCGCTGTCCCACGACTATGCCGGCAAATACGCCAGCACCAACTCCGACAACCAGCACTGGATCCAGAACCCCTTCGCCTTTTCACGTCAGCTTGGCATCACCACAGAGAGCCTGCGCAACCCATATTGGATACTTGAGAACGGCAAGGGCAGCAACAAGAACCATGCAGAACTCACACAGATCAACATCAACTTCTCGCCACGCTATGAAGTGACGCCACACCTCACCATCAGCGACCGCTTCAACTACACACTCAACCGCAACAACGAGAAGTATTTCCTGCCCATCAACGGCACCACAATGTACATGCTCTCCGACCTGGGCGAGATCAGTTCAGTGCTCAAGTCGCAGTTCACCAAGGAGACCACCATCAACAACGACTTCCGCATCCAGTGGCACAACACCTATGGTGCCCACACCATCAATGCCTTCGGAGGCTGGCGCTACAACAACTACAGCTATAGCTACTCCTTCATGCGTGGCTATAACAATGAGAACGACAAGCTGCCCAACATCTCCGAGAACATGCAGTACGTCAACTATGGCGGCACCAAGGACAACTGGATCGACATGGCCTACTATGCCAATGTCGACTACAACTACCGCAACCGCTACTTCGCACAGCTCACGGCTTCAGCCCAGGCCTCCAGCCGTTTCGGCAAGGAGACCGACGGCGGCATCAAGCTCGGCGGCGTCAGCTGGGGCGTCTTCCCCAGCCTCCAGCTGGGATGGCTCATATCCAGCGAGCCCTGGTTCCACACAGGGCATGCCGTGCAACACCTGAAGCTCACCGCCGGCATCGACCAGAGCGGCAACGACGGCCTCGACTACTACGCCGCCCGCACCTACTGGGAGAGCCAGCAGGTGACAGAGAACACCGTGGGCCTGGTGCTGAAGAACATAGAGAATTCCAGCATACAGTGGGAGACCACCACGCGCTTCAACATCGGCCTTGAGGGCTCCTTCTTCCACAACCGTGTCAATGCCGGTGTCGACGTCTTCTACAGCGTCACCGACAACCTGCTTACCATGAAGGACCTCGACTACATCGCCGGTGTGCACAAGTACTGGACCAACGACGGACAGCTCAAGAACAAGGGTTTGGAGTTCCGTCTGGCAGCCGCTGCCATCAACCGTCCCACCATCAAATGGGAGATAGGCCTGAGTGCAGGTCACTACAGCAACGAGATTACCGAACTGCCATCCACCGACATCATCACACAGACCGACGCCTCGGGCAACGTCACCAACCGCATCCACGGATACACTTCCAGCATCTATGGCACCGACAATGTGCTGACAGCCGTGGGCTATGCCGCAGGCACCTTCTTCGGATGGCAGACAGCAGGCGTGCTGGCCGACGACGCAGCAGCCAGCACGGCCGGCGCACAGGGCTACCTGAAGTACCCCACAGGCTTGCGCGAGACACCCTATCGCAACTTCCAGGCCGGCGATGTGCGCTTTGTCGACCAGAACGGCGACGGCGTCATCGACGACAACGACAAGGTGGCCATCGGCAACCCCAACCCCACGCTCTATGGCAACATCTTCACCAACGTGACGTGGAAGAACCTGCGCTTAGATGTCAACTTCAAGTATTCGCTCGGCAACGACGTCTACAACTACCAGCGCTCCATTCTCGAAGGCGGCAACACCACCTACAACCAGACCACAGCCATGCAGAACCGCTGGACCTACGAAGGCCAGCAGACCGACGTGCCGCGTGCATGCTCGCCCTTGAGCGACGACTGGCGCTACAACGAGCGCATGTCCGACCGCTGGATTGAGGATGGCAGCTACCTCAAGCTGAAGAATGTGCGCCTCACCTACACCGTGCCCTTCCGCAACGACTTCCTCCAGGGCCTCAAGATATGGGGCGAGGGCAACAACCTCTTCATGCTCACCAAGTACTATGGCACCGACCCCGAGACATCGGCTCGCAACAGCGTGCTCTATCAAGGCATCGACACAGGCCTGCTGCCCCTCAGCCGCAGTGTCAACTTCGGCGTGACCATTAACCTCTAACCCACCCAGACATCCCGACAGACATGAAAAAGAATATCATCCGCTCACTCATGCTGATGCTGGCACTGAGCATAGGCTTCACCTCGTGCGAGGACATGCTCACTCCAGACATGGACCGTCACAACGAGGTCGACGAGCTTGCCACCGACACCCTCTACTCCTACTGGGGCATCCTGCGCAGCCTTCAGGGGCTCGCTGAGCGCTATGTCATCCTTGGCGAATGCCGTGGCGACCTTGTCGACGGCTCACAGTATGTCAGCGACAGCATCCATGCCATACTCAACTTCGGTCAGGGCAACACCGCCAACGACGGCGACTGCCGCTACCTCCAGGCCAGCGACTACTATCAGGTCATCAACTCCTGCAACGCCTTCCTGGCCAACTGCGACACCCTCAAGGTGACAGGCACCAACCACAGCGTCATGCTCAAGGAGTATGCCCAGGTGCAGAGCATCCGCGCATGGGTCTACATGCAGCTCGTGCTCACCTATGGCCGCGTGCCCTACTTCACCAAGCCCATGCTCTCCACGGCAGAGATGGAGGCCTTCTGGCAGGCTCCCGACTGGGTCACTGCCGACGACCTTGCCGACAAGGATGTGGTCAAGGAGTTAGAGAACGTGCGCAGCGTGGAGGCTCCCGACTACGGCTCCTATGGCCGCACCACCATCGTGGCCTCGGCCCGTGAGTGCCTCTTCCCGCAGAACCTCGTGCTCGGCGACATCTATCTGCTCCAGGCACGCCGTGGCGACGTGGCCATCTACAGCCGTGCCGCCCAACGCTACTACGACTTCCTCAACTCGCCCCAGGGCGGCTGCATCTCTGCCACCACCTACTATGGCCTGCTCAACCGCAACGAGGACACCGAGGAGCTCTATTGCAGCCTCAACTCGTGGACACAAATCTTCAGCAACGTCTCCTACGTGGCAGAGAACAGCACCAACGAGGTTTTCACCGTCATACCCAGCTCCAAGAACAAGCTGTGGGGCACCGTCAACCGCGGCATCAACGAGCTCTTCGGCTACAGCACCGAGATTTCCGTGCGCACCTCCGAGCAGGACACCACCACGACAGCCGACATCAGCCTCGGCTTCAACTTCGAGCATGAGCTGGATGCCTCCAAGGCCTACGTAGCCCTCAACAAGGCACAGACCTACGAGGCCTACATCGCCAGCACCGAGCGTGTCACAGCCATCAGCGAGAGCTTCGACGCCCGCTACAAGATGGCCACCATCGACGTGCGCGATGCTGACAGCGACGGCGAGGCCGTCAACTTCGTGCAGAAGCAGAACCCGCTGACGCGCTTCTCCACCGTCTACCCCGTCATCTACCGCCGTGCCAGCGTGTGGCTGCGCTACGCCGAGGCCCTCAACGGCGCAGGCTTCCCTGGCTACGCCTTTGCCATCCTCAAGAGCGGACTCTGCGGCAACAGCAACTGGCTGCCCGTCTTCCCCGACGACTTCACGCCGGCAAGCTACCGCTACTGCTTCGTGAAGGACGACGTGACCACCGTTGACGATGCGACGGGCGAGAGCGTCACCACACGCACATGGTATGACAGCCTCGCTGAAGCCCTGCTCCACGCCTATGAGGCAGCCCTCGCGGCCGACTCAACATTCACCGCCACCGACGAGCAGGCACGCTTCTTCATTGAGCATGCCGACAGCATAGCCGACTACCTTTCCAACGAAGAGGAGTTAGCTGCCTTCCAGCTCTTCCGAGACGAGCTGTACTCATGCTACGGTGAGCATAACCTGATGTACCAAGTCGCCACCTATGCCGAGGCACCCAGCATGGCCAACTCTGGCCTGGTGTGCTACCACATACCGCTCAACGAGATACAGGCAGCTCCGTCCACAGGTTTCCTCAACTTCCAGACGCTCTACCTGCGCGGCTACTCCTCAACAGCCATGATTGCCTATGCTCTCGACCAATACTCCATGGGGTACAGCCTCACGCGCTACACCACCAACGAGCCTGTCACCATGGGCATACACGCACGCGGCTGCGGCCTCATACGCTACAACGACCGCACCACCTCGTTCAACTATGTTGACCAGATCAACCGCATGCTCACCACCTACGAGAACCACGAGGAACTGACCAAGGAGGCCATCTACGATGCTGCCAACAAGCAGCTCGTGCAGGACGCCATTGCCGACCTCATCCTCGACGAGATGGCACTCGAGACCAGCTTCGAGGGCAACCGCTTCTTCGACCTCGTGCGCTTTGCCCGCTACCGTGGCAGCAACGACCAGCTGGCACGCCGCGTGGCCGCTCGCTCCGGAGCCGAGGACACACAGCTGCGCTCCTACCTCCAGAACGAGAACAACTGGTACTACAGCCTGCCGCAACATTAAGGCTCGCGCCACAGTCCATGCCGAGGCCACACGCCATGGCATGAACGCGCAACGACAACCGCATCAAGGGGACGGCCACTGAGGCTGCCCCCTTGATGCGTATTGGCCGCATGGCAGCCGCACTACACACTCTGAACCACGCGCCATCGCTATGCAGGGCGTTTGCGAGACACCATGCAGGGTGGTGCGAGACACCATGCAGGGTGGTGCGAGACACCATGCAGGGTGGTGCGAGACACCATGCAGGGTGATGCGAGACACCATGCAGGGTGATGCGAGGCACCATGCAGGGTGTTTGCAAAGACTATGCAAGATAAAGTTTTGCAGGAGCCACCGAAATACATATCTTCGCACCATATTACAAACCTCATAAAACCAACCCCTCACGCCATGATGAGACAACTACTGACGCTGGCACTGACTGCCCTCGCACTCGTGCCCGCCACAGCCCAGACCCAGAAGGAGCCCTGGCTCAACCCCGACATCACCCGCGTCAACACCGAGGCACCGCGCGCCTCCTTCTTCGCCTATGAGACCGCCGAGCTCGCCGCACGCGGCGTCAAGGCTCAGTCCGCGCGCTACCTCTCGCTCGAAGGCACGTGGCGCTTCCACTTCGCCCTCAACCATAACGAGGCCCCTGAGGGCTTCTATGCCGTGAAGTACGACGATGCCTCGTGGGTCGACTTCCCCGTGCCCGGCCTCTTCGAGATAGAAGGCTACGGCGACAAGATCTACAAGAACGTAGGCTACTCCTGGGACACACAGTTCAATTCCAACCCACCCCTCGTGGAGGAACGCAACAACTACACAGGCTCATACCGCCGCGTCGTCAGCGTGCCGGCAGCATGGAAGGGGCAGGACATCTACCTCCACGTGGGCTCGGCCACCAGCAACCTGCAAGTGTGGGTCAACGGCCGCGAGGTGGGCTACTCCGAGGACTCCAAGATGGAGGCTGAGTTCGACCTCACCAAGTACCTCACCCCCGGCAAGGACAACCTCATAGCCATGCGCGTCATGCGCTGGTGCGACGGCTCCTACCTCGAGGATCAGGACTTCTGGCGCTTCACAGGCATAGCGCGCGAGGTCTACCTCTATGCCCGTCCCAAGGCACACATCCAGGACATCTTCGTCACACAGGACCTCGTCAACGGCTACCGCGACGGACAACTCACCGTGGCCGTCACAGCCCCGGCAGCCAAAGGCTGCACCCTGGAGGCCACCCTAACCGCCCCCTCAGGCAAGCCCGTGGGCGGCAGCACAGCCATAACCCTTAACGCACAGACCTCAAAGCTCGACATCAGCGTGCCTGCCGCACAAGCGTGGAGTGCCGAGCTGCCCAATCTCTACACCCTGACGCTCACACTCAAGGACAAGAAGGGCACAGCCCTCGAGACCATACGCCAACGCGTGGGCTTCCGCAACATCCACATCGAGGGCGGACAGTTGCTCGTCAACGGACAGCCCATACTCATCAAGGGTGCCGACCGCCACGAACTCGACCCCGACGGCGGCTACATCGTCAGCATGGAACGCATGACAGAGGACATACGCATCATGAAACAACTCAACATGAATGCCGTGCGCACATGCCACTACAGCGACGACCCGCGCTGGTACGACCTGTGCGACGAGTACGGCCTCTACGTCGTGGCCGAGACCAACATAGAGAGCCACGGCATGGGCTACGGCGACCGCACGCTGGCCAAGAACCCCATCTACCACAAGGCACACGTGGAGCGCAACCGCCACAACGTGCACGTGCAGAAGAACCACCCGTCCGTCATCATCTGGAGTCTCGGCAACGAAGCCGGCTACGGCCGCAACTTCGAAGACGCATACGATGCCGTCAAGGCCATCGACCCCACACGCCCCGTGCAGTATGAGCAGGCAGGCCAGAACGGCAAGACCGACATCTTCTGCCCCATGTACTACGGCTACGACAACTGCGAGCGCTACGCCCAGAACGACAACCCACGCCCGCTCATCCAGTGCGAATATGCCCACGCCATGGGCAACAGCATGGGCGGTTTTGCCGAATACTGGCGCATCATACGCAAATATCCCAAGTACCAGGGCGGCTTCATCTGGGACTTCGTCGACCAGGGCATGCGAGCCAAGAGCCGCGTCACAGGGCGCGAAATTATGGCCTACGGCGGCGACTTCGGACGCTATCCCGCAACCGACCACAACTTCAACTGCAACGGAGTCATAGCCGCCGACCGACGCCTCCACCCGCATGCCTACGAGGTGCAGTACCACTACCAGGACATCTGGGCCAGCGTGCCCGAAGGCAAGACTCTCCTCGACGGCGACATAGAGCTCTACAACGAGAGCTTCTTCCGCAACACAGACGACGTGGAAGTAGTGTGCACACTGCTCACCTACGACGGTGCCACACTCACCAGCCGGCCCGCAGGCCCCGCCGCACCCCTCCAGCTGGCACCACAGGAGCGTAAACACCTCACCATGCCGGCCCAGTTGCTCAACGGCCTGAAACAGATTGTCACAGAGAGCCGGTGGGCAGCTGTCAACCTCGAGTTCCGCCTCAAGGCCGACCGTGGGCTGCTCCGCAAGGGCGAGGTCATCGCCAAGACACAGCTGGAGCTCACCAGCTACCCCTATGCCAGCGTCGAAGAAGTGCTTGCCGCCGCAACGCCCAAGCCCGCCGTGGACAAGAAAGGCAAGCCCCTGTCCACACAGCCCGAGGCCGTGCAGAAGGATGAGGCCAAGGCATGGCTCACCCTCTCGGCAAACGGCGTGAGCGTGACATGGAACAAGTGGACAGGCAACATCGACTACTACGACGTCAACGGACAGGCCGCGCTCGAAGACCGCCAGAGCGTGGAACCATCCTTCTGGCGTGCACCCACCGACAACGACTACGGTGCCGGCCTGCAAGGCAACTTCGCCGCATGGCGCAACCCGCAGTGGCGCAAGACCAGCATGGAGTGCACACAGCTCGAAGGACAAGGCAAGCAGGTCGCCGTCACATACCACTGCGATGCCGTCGATGCCGACCTCATAATGACATACGTGCTCACGCCCAAGGGCGAACTCATCGTAAGCGAGACCCTGAAGGCAGGCAACCACCCCGACTGGCAGATGTATGCCATGGGCATGACATGGCGTCTGGCCAAGGCCTACGACAGCGTGTGCTATATCGGGCGCGGCCCCGTGGAGAACTACTCCGACCGCAAGGACAATGCCTTCATAGGTCTCTATGGCGGCTCCGTCAGCCAACAATACTGGGACGGTTATGTGCGTCCGCAGGAGAGCGGTAACCACACCGACATACTCTGGTGGCGCATGGAAGGCGATGCACAGCACCCCGACATCACCTTCGAGGCCACGGGCCCAATGGAGGTGTCTGCCCTGCCCTATGAAATCAGCGACCTCGACGACGGTGCCGACAAGGGACGCCACCAGAGCCACAGCGGCGACCTCATCGCCCGACCGTACACCGTGCTCCAGCTACGAGCCTTCCAGATGGGCCTCGGCTGCGTCAACAGCTGGGGAGCATGGCCGCAGAGCCGCTTCGTGCCAAAGTATGCCGACCACACCTTCACCTATATCGTAGCACCAAACAGATAAATACAGCCCCTCCCCCGCTCGCCCTCAAAGCGAGGGTGTGGTTACTAAATACGGACTTCACTCATATATGAAAGCAACAACACATTCAGAAGTAACCATACACTCCCTCATCGGGAGAGCGGGGGGTGAGCCAATATGGTGGCTCGCCGTCATCGCCATTATCACTGCCGCAGGCATCACCCTCATCAGCCTCGAGACAGAGTTCCTGCTGCGAGCCCAGGAGCTCAACCTGTGGCTGCCCACAGGGGTGTACTGGAAGACCCTGATGCAATACCCTGGCGGCGGTGTCTCCTGGCTGGGCACCTATCTCACACAGTACTTCTACTATCCGTGGCTCGGCGTCGGCATCCTGTGCACACTGTGGCTGGCCATCTGTGGCATGATGGCCTATGTCTTCCGTCTGCGCGGCGTCAAGCTGCTGCTCACGCTTCTGGTGCCGGCCGCCCTGCTGGCATGCCTCACACAGACAGGCTACTGGATATTCTACCAGAAACTGCAAGGCCACCTGTTCGTGCCCACCGTTGGCGTGACCATAGCCATGCTCGTCCTGGTGGCACAGCGTCTTATGGACAGCATCATGCGCGGCAACATGGCCGTGTGCACACGTGCAGCGTGGATAGCCATAGTCTGCATCGGCGGCTACCCCCTATGCGGCGCATGGGCACTGGCGGCCACGGGCATGCTGGCTCTCTACGACATGGGCACCGCCCTACGACGCGACACCAATGCTTCCGGCCGTGCCGCGCTATCATCACGCAGCGAGGCCATGCTGCTCGCCGTGACGGCAGCCCTGCTCATAGCGGCCGTGCCGCAGGTGTACTACCAGCAAGTGTTCGAGATGACCCAGCGCAACCTGGTCTATGTTGCCGCCATGCCATCCTTCCGCTACGGACAGGACAGCTACGCGACATACCGTCTGCCCTATTACGCTATCATCGCAGCCTTCACCATCACGTTGGCCGTCACCTTCTGGCCCAAGCGTCTGGCGTTGCGCATGAAACCGGCCGTGCAAGCAGTGCTCACAGGCCTGCTGCTGGTCTGTGCCGCTGTCGGAGTGAAGAGCGCGTGGTACCGCGACATCAACTTCACCAAGGAACTGGCCATGAACCGCGCCATCGAGGAGCTCGACTGGGAGCGCGTGCTGCGCATAGCCCGCGACGGCAGCAGCACAGTGAAGCCCACGCGCCAGATGGTGCTCTACAAGAACCTTGCACTCTTCCGTATGGGTCGTGCCGGCGACGAGATGTTCACCTACCCCGAAGGTGCCATGCAGCAGAATGTGCCATGGCGTGTCCACATGACGCAAGTAGGCGGCAAGCTAATCTATTACCACTATGGCAAGGAGAACTTCTGCTACCGCTGGTGCATGGAAGACGGCGTGGAGTTCGGCTGGAAGGCCGAGACACTCAAGTTCATGGCACGCACGAGCCTGCTCAACAAAGAATGGGTCGTGGCAAAGAAATACCTCGACCTGCTTGCCAAGACCACCTTCCACCGCCGCTGGGCCGCACGCTATGCAGCACTGCTCCGCACGCCCGAAGCCTTCGACCTTCCGGCTCTTGAGGCATCGGTCCAGGCGGGCAAGCCCCTGATGAACGACGACGCCATGAAGGAGTTCGCACCCATCATGCACCTGATGACCTACCCCGACCGCCTCGACGGCGACAACACACTCGTGGAGATGTATCTGCTCCAGACCTTCGCACGCGGCAACGGCGACGACCCGCTCTTCCAGGAGATGACCCTCATCTGCGCACTCTACATGAAGGACATACCCCTCTTCTGGCCACGCTTCATGAAGTATGCTTCCATGCATCCCGACATCCACATGCCTCGCCACTATCAGGAGGCAGCCTATCTCTACGGACATCTTGAGGACAAGGTTGACATCTCCCACATGCCCTTCGACCAGTCGGTGCGCGACAGCTACGAGCGTTTCATGCGCTTCAACACCCAGTGCGGCCCCATGACCGAGGAGCAGAAAGCAGTGGCCTTCTACCCCCAGTTCGGCGACACGTTCTACTACTTCTACTTCCTCGTGCGCAACCAGAAGACAAACTAATACGCCATGACAAGCAACAAGAAACGACGTTGGCCACTATGGGCTGTGGCGGCACTCATAATCTTCCACATCTTCGTCTTTGCCGGCACAGGCCTCGCCATCTTCGGCGGCTCGGCCAAAGTGCCTGACACCTTTGACGACAGCGACAGCCTGCCCGTCATCTACCCCGACTATGCGGACGTGACCGTGCCCGTCAACATAGCCCCGCTGCATTTCCACATCGACCACGACGGTGCCGCCACCGACTTTGTGACCCACTTCGGTGCCGGCAGCGAGGAATGGACATTCGGCGGCGAGGCTGTCTGTCCCGGCAGCAAGGCATGGGAAGCCATGAAGCAGGCAGCACTAACCGCCGACGGGTGCATTCAGGTGCAGGTCTATGCCAAACGCTCCGGCACATGGCTGCGCTACCGCTGCTTCGGCATCACCGTGAGCACAGACAGCATTGACCCCTACATCTCATACCGCCTCATCTCGCCGTCATACGTCACATACGAAGACCTCACCATCAACCAGCGGTGCCTTGAGAACTTCGACGAGAGCCTCATCTATGGCAACATGATAAACTCCGACGAGGCCAACGGCCAGTGCATCAACTGCCACCACTCGCAGTATGGCAACCCCGACCGCATACAGTTCCACGTGCGCCAGTATCGAGGCGGCACCGTCATTGCCTACGACGGCAAGGTGCGCAAGGTGAACCTCAAGACAGACAGCACACTCTCGGCCGGCGTCTATCCCGCATGGCATCCCACACAGCCGTGGATTGTATACTCCACCAATCTCACAGGCCAAAGCTTCCACACACGCGACGTGCAGAAGATTGAGGTGCAGGACACCAAGAGCAACCTCATCTTCTACGACATCGAGACCAACACCGTGACACCCGTCACCCGCGACAGCACCGAGCTCGACTGCTTCCCACACTGGAGCCCCGACGGCCGCTACGTCTACTACGTCAGTGCACACTGGGAACGCCTCGACACGACAGCCCTCGACTATGAGCTCATCACCCACTACAAGCAGCTCCACTACAACCTCTATCGCATGGCCTTCGACGCAAGCACGCGCACCTTCGGGCCACGCGAGTTGCTCTACGATGCCGCCTCGCGCAACCGCAGTGTGACACTGCCGCGCATATCTCCCGACGGCCGCTGGCTGATGTTCACCGAAGGCAAGTTCGGCGTCTTCCATATATGGCACAACGATGCCGACCTCTACATGATGGACCTCACCAAAGCCCAGCCCATGGCCGAGGGGCCGCATCCCGTGCTCTACGATGCCGACCATCTGCCTGCCGGCCTCCTGCCAGAGACAGCCAACAATGTGGAGCGCGAGGCAGCTGCCGACAGCCTGCGCGAAGCACTCGGCGCACAGCATCCGCTGCCTGAGAGCATCTATCCCATCGCGGAGCTCAACTCAGCCGATGTGGAGAGCTACCACTCTTGGTCGCACGATGGCAAGTGGGTCGTGTTCTCCTCGCGCCGCACCGACGGCAACTTCACCCGTCCGTTCATTGCCCACCACGACGGCAACGGCCACTTCAGCCGACCCTTTGAGCTGCCACAGCAGGAGCCGGAGTACCATCGCCACTTCCTCCGAAGCTACAACATACCAGAGTTCATGCTCGGACCCGTCACGATACGTCCGCAGGAATTTGCCGCCACCATCAAGGACGAAGCCACCAACGCCACTCTCAGCATGCCATGACGCGCCACAGCATCACCCGTCTCTGTGCCTGCACCGGCCTTCTTTTCTCCCTGTCGCCGTTCACATGCCTCCATGCACAGGGCACACCCGACGACTACCGACGTGCTTTTGCCAGCCGCCAGACCTTCACCACAAGTCTCGTCGAAGGCTATGTCGACGAGGTGCATTGGACTGACAGCAACTCCTTCACCTATCGGCTCACGACTGACAGCCGCCAACAGTTGTGGCAAGGCTCCATCAGTTCCGACGGCATGGTGACACTCTGTCCGTCGAGCCTCACCCCACGCGACTCCAATGCCTTCACCGGCAATCAACGCCCTGCCATATTTACCAACAGGCGTGAGCACCGGCGCCACTGGATGGAGACCGACGACGAGCGTCATGCAGCCCCTGTGCCGTCGCCCGACAGCTCACTCGTGGCCTTCATCCGCCAGGACAACATCTGGATAGCACGTCCCGACGGTTCCGAGGCACGCCAGCTGAGCCGTACCGGCACACTGAGCCACTATTTCAGCTCCTACATCCGCTGGAGCCCCGACGGACGCTACGTCGCAGCCAACCGCATCCGCCCAATCGACAAGCGCTACGTATACTACGTCGAGTCGTCACCTTCCGACCAGCTCCAACCCATCCTTCACAAACAGGAGTACGCCAAGCCCGGCGATGAGCTGGCACAGAAAACACCACACATCTTCAACGTAGCCACAGGCGAGAGCCACACGCCGGCACATGACCTTATCAGCAACCAGTATGACCTCTCACAGCTGGAATGGCGTACGGACTCCCGCGGCATACGCTTCGACTACAACCAGCGCGGGCACAAGCTCTACCGCATCTACGAGATGGACACCACCGGAGTAGTCTCGACCCTTATCGAGGAGAGCGCACAGACCTATGTGCGCTACTCCAACTATTCGCGCCATAACCTGCACGGCGACAGCCTCATCCTCTGGCTCTCAGAGCGCGATGGCTATCCACACCTGTACCTGTGGAGTGAGGCACCTGCCGGCAAAGCCGTCAAGAATAAAGGCAATAAGCCACTGCCTGCCACCGCGGCTCCAATGTCTGGCAGCCTGCGACAGCTCACATCGGGAGCATGGTGCGTGCGTCGAGTAGTCCACATTGATGAAGAGAAAGGCCGCATCATCTTCACAGCCAATGGTCGCAACGTCGGCGAAGACCCCTACCACATACACTACTACAGCATCCGCCTTGACGGCACTCAGCTCACCGACCTCACCCCCGAAGTAGCCAACCACAGCGCACGCTTCAACACAGGCTACACTGCTCTTGTCGACGTCTACTCCACAGCCACGATGGCTCCCATAGCAGTATTGCGCAGCATCGACGGTCACAAACTGCAACTGCGACCTGCCGACAACAGCACGCCTGATGGCCTGCCCGCCTCTCGCGCCAAGACTGCCGGCAACAACCCGTCGGCCATCATACTCTCACGCGGCGACCTCACAGCCCTCAAGGCAGCCGGATGGCAGTCACCTGAGGTCTTTGTTGCACCCGGACGCGACGGCAAGACACCCCTGTGGGGGCTCATACAGCGGCCGTCCAACTTCGACCCAAACAAGCGCTACCCCGTCATTGAGTACATCTATGCCGGCCCAGGCGACAGCTACACACCCAAGTCCTTCGCTCCGTGGAACTACTACCTCACGCCCTTAGCCGAGCTCGGCTTCATCGTGGTGCAGCTCGATGCCATGGGCACCAGCAACCGTGGCAAGGCTTTCGAGGAAGTATGCTACAAGAACTTGCGCGATGCGGGGTTCCCCGACCGCATGGCATGGCTACGTGCCGCTGCCGCCAGATACCCATATATTGACATTGACCGCGTGGGCATCTACGGCTGCTCGGCCGGCGGACAGGAGAGCACGGCCGCAGTGCTCTTCCATGGCGACTTCTACAAGGCTGCCTACAGTGCCTGCGGCTGTCACGACAACCGCATGGACAAGATATGGTGGAACGAGCAGTGGATGGGCTACCCTGTCGATGAGTCATACTCCGAATGCTCCAATGTCGACAATGCATGGCGACTGACACGCCCGCTGATGCTCGTCGTGGGCGAGCTCGACGACAATGTCGACCCCGCCAGCACCATGCAGGTGGCCAATGCCCTCATCAAGGCCGGCAAGGACTTCGACCTCGTGGTCATCCCCGGTGCCCGGCACACTGTCGGTGAGGCCTTTGGCGAACACAAGCGCTACGACTTCTTCGTCAAGCATCTTCTCGGCATAGAACCGCCGGCATGGAACAGCCTCAACCAATAGCACTTCGCTAATGGGCAAGAGGGAACAGATACTCTTGTCTGATTGATATATATATATGGAAAACAGCCATCTCACATCAACTAATCCACCATCAGCACCACAAGCAACCACTTCTTCTCTCCTGCCTGAGAGAGGGGTGGTTGTTGGCCCCATCCTTAGTGCCTCCGACATAGCCCTCTGGAACGACCTCATATCCGCTGCCGGCAACATCGTCATCACTTGCCACAGGGGACCCGACGGCGATGCCTTAGGTTCCACTCTGGCCCTATGCTCATGGCTGCGGCGGCATAAGCCTGGCAGCACGGTGCATGTCGTTGCGCCCAACATCTTCCCCGACTTCCTGCGCTGGATGCCTGGAGCAACCGACATACTCATCTACGACAAGCACGAGGCTGACGTGCGCCCCGTGGTTGACGCGGCCGACCTCATCATCATGTGCGACCACGGCGAGCTGTCGCGCATGTGGACACTCGGCGATGCTGTGCGCAGCCATGAGTGTCCGCGCATCATGCTCGACCACCACCTCGACCCCGAGCAGGGCATAGCCGCCCTCACCATCTCCCACCCCGAGCTGTCGTCGACATGCGAGGTGCTGCTGCGTGTACTGCTGCAGCTCGGCAGCGGGCTCACCCACGATGAGGCCGTGTGCATATACACCGGCATGATGACCGACACAGGTGCCTTCACCTACGCCAGCACACGCCCCGAGATATACCAGCTCATCAGCCTGCTGCTCGCCTGCGGCATTGACAAGGACAAGATCTATCGCAACGTGTTCTTCACCTACAGCCCTGCCCGCATGCGCTTCATGGGCTACATGCTCTATGCCAAGCTCGACATCATGAAGAAAAGCCACGTTGCCATCCTAACCCTCACCAATGCCGAGCGCCGCCGATTAGGCATCCTCAACGGCGACACCGAGGGCATAGTGAATATGCCGTTGCAGATTATGGGCATCAAGCTCTCCGTATTCCTCCGCGAGGACACCGAACAACCCTGCATACGTGTCTCGCTGCGCTCTGTCGACGACTTCCCATGCAACACGATGGCAGCTGACTACTTCTCCGGCGGAGGTCACAAGAACGCCGCCGGCGGAGAGATATGGGGCACCATGGACGAAGCTGTTGCCCTTGTGCGCAAGGCCGTGCAGAAATACCTGCCCCTGCTCAAAGGCCAAGAATGAAGGCCATGCCCCACCGCACGAGCAGGTCGTGACCGGCATCATTGAGGTGGGCCGTGTCGCCTGGTGCCTGAAAGTATAGGCGGCGAAACTGCTCGTCGCGCACATGGATGCCACTCGTGGCTGCTGCGTCGAGCACAGGAATGGAGTGCTCGGCACACACCTCTTTGATTATGGCTGTCACCTCCTTGAAACCTGGACGCGGCACAGCCCACGGCGTGACGAAAGCAATCTTGGCCCGTGGGTACTTATGTATGAGACCCTGGCATAAGGCATCCAGGCTGTCACGCACCATGCGCAGCGAGTCAGCGTTGGCATGCACACGGTCGGCATCGTTGTGCCCTGCAATGACAAGCACATAGTCGGCCGTGTCGGTCATCTCCTTGTAGCGCTGCAACAACGACGGCCCGAAGCCCTCACGTGTGCGGTCGAAGGCTATGCACCCGCCGTTGCGCCCATAGTTGTTGCAGCTCATGCCGAGAGCCACGGCAGCCTTGTAGTGCCATGTCTCGGTGTACGGACGCCGGTGGTTGCGCGCATAGCTGTCGCCAATCACATTGATGGTCTTGCCCTCAAGCGGCTTTGTGCCTTGCACGCTCTGTGCAAACATGCCGACCGAAGTCAGCAGCATGGCAACAATGAGGTTAGCTGTCTTCATATCGCTAATGGTTAATGCTGTCAGCACAAAGGTCGCATTATTTTCCTACTCATACAGCAAAAAGGCACACACATGTTAAGCTATTTAGCATTAGCGTTGGCCGTTAAACATGTTTTCACTAATATTGCAGCATCTATTAACAAACGTAAAGACTTTGTCTTTTCCACACATCCATATCTCGCGCAAGGTGGCAAGCCTCATTTTCGCTTGCCTCACCGTGTTGCTATGCGGCTTCGGCATGTGGAGTTGGCGGGCGACAGCAGAGCACAGACCTTCAGCCGGCCTGAGCATCATGCGCTACGACCGCGTGCTCGACGAGTATGTCACGCTCGGCAGCTACACAGCCCTGCACCGCATGAACACCAACTTCCCTGCCGAGACCAAGGTGCTGATAGAGAACATTCTGGAACTGGGCCGCGTGACAGAGCCCGACATCGAGATGCGCCTGCGTCACTATTATCTCGACTCCACGGTCCAGACACTCCTCCACGCCACCCGCGAGCAGTATGCCGACATGAGCGACATCGAGCGCGAGCTGCAGCAACGCTTCAGTGAGCTGCAAGCCACAGACCCTTCCATCCGTCTGCCTCGCGTGTTCACCTTCATCTCATGCCTACATGAGAGCATCGTCGTCACCGACACACTCATCGGCATAAGCCTCGACAAGTACCTCGGCAGCGACTTCCCTCTCTATTCACACTTCTACACCCCCGAGCAGCGGCAGCAAATGACCCGCCGGCACATTGTCGACGATGCCGTTGCAGCCTACCTGCAACACCTGCGCCAGCCATGACCCCGACACTCTACCTCATACCCGTGGAGCTCGGCGATACGCCCCACGACCAGATACTCCCCGCAGCCAACCGCGACGTGGTGCGCTCGCTGCGTCATTTCATCGTAGAGGACCTGCGCTCAGCCCGCCGCTTCCTCAAGCGTGTGGACCGCGACATAGACATCGATGCCCTCACCTTCTACCCCATGGGCAAACACTCCGATGCCGACCTCTATGCTTCCTACCTGCAGCCGCTCTCCGCCGGCGAGAGCATGGGCGTGCTCTCCGAGGCCGGCTGCCCCGCCGTGGCCGACCCTGGAGCCGACATAGTGGCCATAGCACAGCGACGCGGCCTGCATGTGGTGCCACTCGTGGGACCGTCGAGCATCATACTCTCCGTCATGGCATCGGGGCTCAACGGACAGAGTTTCGCCTTCAACGGCTACCTGCCCATCGCCCCCGATGAGCGAACACGCCGCCTCAAGGCCCTTGAGGCACGCGCCATGCAGGAACAGCAGACACAGCTCTTCATAGAGACGCCCTTCCGCAACCACAAGCTGCTCGCCACCCTCCTGCACACTCTCCGCCCGCAAACACGCCTATGCATCGCCGCCGGCATCACCACCGCCGACGAGTGGATAGCCACCCGCACTGTGGCGGCATGGCAGCGGGCCACACTGCCCGACCTCTCCAAGACGCCTGCCATCTTCCTCATCGGAGCATAGACTACGTGAAAGCGAGCCCCATTAGCCCCGAAACGCGGCTATCAGGCCAGCGCATAAGGAATAAAACAGCACCTTTGTGAGTCGTTCTCCATATTCCATATAATAATAAAATATAGCTATCATGACAACCGTCGTCATTGCCATCACAGCTGCCATCGTAGCTGCCATCATTATGTGGCTGCTCATGCGCAACCAGCTGTCCGCCCTTGCCACACGCCACGAGCTGCTCACGGCACAACTGCATCAGACTGAAGAACGCCTGTCTGCCCTTCATGCCGAGCACACGGCCACACAGGCCGCACTGCAGCAGGCACGCATTGATGCCCAGGTGGCACGCCAACACATAGCCACGAGCGAGCAGGCCCACGCGGCCGCCCTCAGCGAGCAGGAACGCCGTCACACCGAGGCACAGGCAGCCCTCCGCCAGCAGTTCGACCACATCGTGGCCAAGGTGAAGGCAGAGATGCAGACGGCCACCGAGGCCATGCTACGCCAGCGCAGCGAGGAGTTCGGCCAGGCATCGCGCCAGAGCATAGACCAGCTCATGGCACCCATGCGCGAGAAGATGGCCGAGCTCAACCGCCACATCAGCGACTCCACGCAGCGCGAGAGCCAGCACCATGGTGCCCTCACCACCATCATCACCGAGATGATGCAACACAGCGACCAGGCACGCCGCAGCACCGATGAGCTGGCACGCGTGTTCCGCCACAGCAACAGCGTGCAAGGGTCGTGGGGCGAGACGGTGCTCGATGAGCTATTAGAGGGACAGGGGCTCACACGCGGTGTTCACTATGACACGCAGGCCTATCTGCGCACCCCCGACGGCAAGCGCGTGGCTGGCGACGACGGCAATGCCATGCGCCCCGACGTGATACTCCACCTTGACCAGCGCCGCGAGGTAATCATCGACTCAAAGGTTTCGCTGTCTGCCTTCATGGACTTTGTCAATGCCAACGATGAGCCTGCGCGCCAACGTGCCCTCAAGGAGCATGTGGCGTCGCTGCAAGAGCATGTCCGTGAGCTGTCGCGCAAGGACTATAGCCGCTACATCCAGCCGCCCAAGGTGCGCATGGACTATGTGATAATGTTCGTGCCCAACACAGGGGCCCTGTGGACAGCCTTGCGTGCCCAGCCCGACCTGTGGCGCAAGGCCATGGAGCAAGGCGTATACATCGCCGACGAGCAGACGCTGTTTGCCGCCTTGCGCATCATCCAACTCACTTGGACACAGATACATCAGGAGCAGAACAACCTCAAGGTGTTTGAGCTGGCCAACGAGATGCTCGACCGTGTGGGCCAGTTTGCCAAGCAGTATGTAATTATCGGCGAGGCACTGACCAAAGCCCGCACGGCCTACGACACCGCTCAGCGCAAGCTCCTGCCCTCAGGGCAGAGCATCATCCAGACAGCTAAAAAGCTCCTGCAGCTTGGTGCCAGGGAGAGCACACGCAACCCCATCCCCGCACTGCTCGACGTGGACGAGGTTGCTGCCATCGATGCCACTGCGGCCGGCACACCGACGGCACCTGTGGCATCGGTCAATGCTACTCCGGCTGCAGAAGCTTCTGCACCTCTGCCTCAGCCTTAGTGAGCTTGTCGCGGCAGAAGGCCAGCAACTGCTGTGCTTCCTTGAGGTCGGCCGTCAGGCGGTCGATGGTCACGTCGCCGTCCTCCATGCTCTTGGCTATCTGCTCTAAGCGCAGGATGGCCTTGTCGTAGGTCTGTTCCGTTTTCATTGTCTCATTCGCTTCTTGCATGTTTCTGCGCTGTTGTCCCTTTATTATCCGTTTTCTGTCACCGTGGAACGCAGTGTGCCGGTGGCAAGGCGCGTGGTGAGCACATCGCCAAGGCGCACGCAGCCGGCCGTGCGGAGCAGTCGGCCGTCGGCCGTATATGTGAGCGAGTAGCCTCGCTCCAACTGACGCTGCGGGTCGAGGGCAGCGAGCCGCTGGGCAAGCATGCGCAGGCGGAAGTCGTGCTGCATGAGCAATTGGCGGAGCGCGGTGTGCAGCCGCTGCTCGGTGCGGTCCAGGGCATTGAGGCCCGCATTGAGGCGTCGTTGCGGCAGCATGGCCATCTGGCTGGCAAGCACGTCGAGGCGATGTCGATGCTGCTGGCAGATGGCAGCCACGGCACGCGGCAGCAGGTCGGCAACGGCTTCCACACGGGCCAGCTGCTCCACCTGGTGCTGTAGTATGAAGGCGGCTGCTGCCGTGGGAGTCTTGACAGATGTGTGCGCCACAAAGTCGAGGGCTGTCTGGTCGCGCTCGTGGCCTATGCCCACTATGACGGGCAGTGGCATCTGTGTGATGGTGTAGGCCAGGGTGTAGTCGTCGAAGTCGGAGAGGTCGCTGGTGGCACCGCCGCCGCGAATGATGACCACACAGTCCCAGTCGCGGCCGCACTCGATGATGTCGGCCAGTGCGCGTGCCACGCTCGGTCCCGTCTGCTCGCCCTGCATATATGCCTGGAAGAGCTCTACGGTGAAGGCCAGCCCATAGCCGTTGTGCAGCAGCTGGTCGCAGAAGTCGCCGTAGCCTGCTGCCGTGCCCGACGACACCACGGCAATGCGCTTGAGCAGCGTGGGCAGCGGGAGACCTTTATTGTCGGCCAGCACCCCCTCGCGCTCCAGACGGCCGAGTATCTGGCGACGGCGCTGCGCCATGTCGCCGAGAGTGTAGGCAGGGTCTATGTCGGTGACGTTGAGCGAGTAGCCATACACCTCATGGAAGGTCACACGTGCCTTGAGGCGCACTTGCAGGCCGGCGCGCAGACGCTCGCCGGTGGCTTTGGCAAAGGTTGCCGCCACGTTGCGGTAGCGGTTGGCCCAGATGGTGGCACGGGCGCGTGCCACGAAGCTGTGGCCGTCGAGGTCCTTCTGCACGAGCTCCATGTAGCAGTGGCCGTTGGTGGCTACCGAGCACTCGGCAATCTCGGCCTGCACCCACACGGGCGTGGCAAACACGTCCTCGAGGTACTGGCGGATGCCGCTGTTGATGTCGTAGAGGGTAAAGGTGCGGTCCAAGGGGTGAGGTGATAGTGCCTGCGGCACTGTTATGCGGTTAGAGGTGATGGTGGCTGCGACACGGGGTGCTGTCGGAAGCTAAGGCAAAGATAATGAACAATGACTATTGGCAGGTGACATTGTTGAGGTGAAAGTTGAGTGTTCTTGCCAAATGCTTCTTACCTTTGCCTTGCTTATCACCGTGCCGCTGGCACTCTCACCTATAAGAACCCACATGCCACTCCGCCACATAGCAGCCATCTGCCTCACCGTGTGCGCCCTTGCGGCAGCAGCCCAGGAGGCACCACGCAATTTCGCCATCGATGCCCAGCTACGCACCCGCGCCGAATACGACAACGGTGTCTACACGCCGCGCGCCAAGCATGAGAGCGCGGTGATTGGCGCGGGAGAGCGCACTCGCCTGAGCCTGGACTACCGTCAGGACCGCATGCAGCTGCACGCCGCAGCCCAGCACACGGGCATGTGGGGGCAGGGAGGCCTGGACGGCACTGCCGAGCAGGTGACGCTCAGTGAGGCCTGGGCGCGCATAGCGATGGGCCGGCATGCCTTCGTGCAGGTGGGGCGGCAGGTGCTCTCCTACGACGACGAGCGGCTGCTCGGTGCTTCCGACTGGAGCCAGACAGGCGCGTCGCACGATGCACTGCGTGTCGGCTATGAGGGCGGTGCCACACGTGTGCACGCCATTCTGGCACAGAACCGCTCCCGCGAGCATACACGCATGGCCTACTATGCAGGTGCCATGCCCTACAAGTCGATGCAGGCACTATGGCTGCATCACGCCTTCGGGAGCCTGCCGCTGCACGCTTCGCTCATGGCCATCAACCTCGGCCGCGAGGGCGGTTCGGTGCTGGCCCCGCACACGCGCTACATGCAGACATGGGGCACACACCTCGGCTACAACAGCACGGACTGGGACGCACACCTCGCAGCATACGTGCAGACAGGGCGCAACACGCTCAACGTGAGCACCAACGCATTCATGGTCAGTGCCGGCGGCACCTACAGGCTCAACGCAACGACCTCGCTGCGTGCATCCTACGACTACATGAGCGGCAACGACGGCCGCAACATCAACGAGCACGCCTTCGACCCGCTCTATGGCACATCGCACCGCTTCTTCGGGGCCATGGACTACTTCCGCGGCCGCGTGGAGTGTGGACTGCAAGACGTGCACATCGGCACCACCGCTACCGTGCACCGGCTCACTCCCGAGTGGCAACTCGCACTGCCTGTCAGCGTCAGCCTCGACTACCACTACATCCTGGCCGCAGAGAGCTATGCCGGCATCAGCAGAGGCCTTGGCCACGAGATAGACCTGCAGTTCTCGTGCTCCCCGGCCACCGACATCACCATCAGCGGCGGCTACTCCACGATGCTGGGGCTGCGCAGCCTCGACGCCGTGTGCGGCGGCAGCCACACCTCCTGGCAGGACTGGGCATGGCTGCAGCTCAACATCAGCCCGCGCCTGTTCTTCACGCAATGGTGAGGCTACTCGCCTGGTCATGGCGACACAGGCAGCCCGTCAGACAACCATAGACAACACGACAACACCGTGCAGGGTCTTCGCGCAACACCCTGCACGGTGTTGCGCATTACAGTGCAGGGTGAATGGCCGCCACCCTGCACAGTGCCGCCACACTACAGTGCACCCGCCATCCTCAGCATGCGAGGGTGGCGGGTGCACGACATTGCAGGGCTGTCAGACGACAGATGCGTCCTTAGCCAAGAAAACTGAGCAGTATGCCGGCTGCCACAGCCGAGCCGATGACGCCGGCCACGTTGGGACCCATGGCATGCATCAGCAGGAAGTTGCGCGGGTTGGCCTTGGCACCTTCCATCTGCGACACGCGGGCTGCCATGGGCACGGCACTGACACCGGCCGACCCTATGAGCGGGTTAATCTTATCCTTCACGAACAGGTTCATCAGCTTGGCAAGCAGCACACCGCCGGCACTGCCGAAGCTGAAGGCCACAATGCCCACAATGAGGATGCCTATGGTCTGCCAGTTGAGGAAAGCCTCGGCCGAGGCCGTGGCACCGACAGTGGTGCCGAGGAAGATGACCACGATGTTGTTAAGCTCGTTCTGGGCTGCCTTGCTCAGGCGATCCACGACGCCGCTCTCCTTCATCAGGTTGCCAAGCATGAGGCAGCCTATCAGCGTGGCGGCACTCGGGAGGATGAGGCTCACGATGATGGTCACGATGATGGGGAAAAGGATCTTCTCGCGCTTCGACACCTCGCGCAGCTGCTTCATCTGTATCTCACGCTCCTTCTTGGTGGTGAGCGCACGCATGATGGGCGGCTGTATCACCGGCACCAGAGCCATGTAGCTGTAGGCAGCCACGGCTATGGGACCCAGCAGATGGGGTGCCAGCTTGGATGTGAGGAAGATGGCCGTGGGACCGTCGGCACCGCCGATGATGCCTATGCTGGCAGCCTCGGGGCTGGTGAAGCCCATCAGGTGGGCAACAATAAAGGTGACGAAGATGCCCAGCTGGGCGGCAGCACCAAGGAGCAGACTCTTGGGGTTGGCAATCAGCGGCCCGAAGTCGGTCATGGCACCCACACCAAGGAAGATGAGGCACGGATAGACGCCCATCTTGACACCTATATACAGAATGTCGAGCAGGCCGCCTTCGGCAACCACATGCCTGTAGCTGTGGAAGTAGGGGCTGGAGGGATTGAGGAACTCATCGTTCCACATTGAGGTGTGGAACAGGCCGGCATCGGGAATGTTGGAGAGCAGCATGCCGAAGGCTATAGGCAGCAGCAGCAGTGGCTCATACTCCTTCTTGATGGCCAAGTAGAGCAGCAGCGAGGCTATCGCTATCATCACGGCATTCTTCCAGCCATCGCCCACGAAGAACGATGTCAGGGCCATGTCGTTCCAGAACTTGGTCATGGCCGTGGCAAAGTCGAAGTCCTGCGCACTCGCTGCCACGGGCAGCAGCATGAAGAGGAGCAACAGAGCCAGCCCCCTGCCTTTCCCGCTGAAGGACTGGAGGAGGTGAACCCGCAGGTTGTTAAGTATACTATTCATCGTACATGGTTTTACTGTTATTCAATGGTGACCACTCCTCCCACGTAAGGGAGGAATGCGGGCATGCACATCAGCCAAGCTCTACCATTGCCTGGCCGCTCTGCACTTGGTCGCCGACCTTCACGAGCACGGACTTCACCTTGCCTGCAAACTCGGCTGTGATATTGTTCTCCATCTTCATGGCCTCCATGACCACCACGGTGTCGCCGGCAGCTACATCCTGGCCGACAGCCACCAGCACCTGCTTGATGGTGCCGGGCAGAGGGGCCTGCACGCTCGATTCCACGGCAGCAGGAGCGGCAGGAGCAGCAGCCGGAGCTGCGGGCTTAGGTGCCGGCGCACCGGCAGGAGCCGTCTTAGGCACCGACAGACCCTCAAACTCCACCAGGGCATCACCCTGATTGACGCTTGCGCCCACTGTGGCATACACCTTGCGCACGATGCCGTCGGCCTCGGCAGTGATGCTGTTCTCCATCTTCATGGCCTCCATGGTGACGAGGGTGTCGCCCTTCTTCACCTTGTCGCCCTCCTTGACAAGCACCTTGGTGATGGTGCCAGGCAGAGGTGCGGCAATGATGTTCGGAGCCACGGGAGCCGCGGCTATGGGCTTGGTGGCAACAGCAGCAGGAGCTGCTGCGTGGCTGACGACGGGGCGCGGGGCCTGCCGGGTCAGCTCGGGGACTTCGACTGTATAGGTGTTATCGTTGACGGTGACTGCCAGCTTGCCATCTTCCTGAGGCACGACGGTAGCCTTCATTTCCTTGCCGTCTATACTGAATGTGAATGCTTTCATTGTGAGTTGTGGGGTAGGTTAAAGGGTTTTGTTCAGCTCGGCATGCCATGCCGGATGGTCTGAATGGTGGATGGTGAGCACGCCGCTCTCGTCGTCGTGACGGCTCTGCATATAAAGATAGACGGCTGCGGCCACGGCAGCATAGGCCGTGTTCTCGGCAATCTCCTCCTTGTCGATGACATCCTTCACGGCCTCAACTCCGGCCTTGACCGTGTCGCGTGTCGTGCGTGTGACGGTGCTGAAGATGGACAGGACAAAGAACAGCACAATGAGTATCACAAATACTGTCCCTATGCCTAAGCCCGTCATGAGCCACACGGTGGACCAATTAGTTGTCAGTAATGTAACCATAGGGCATCTGGATTAGAGAGGTATGTTGCCATGCTTCTTGGCAGGGTTGGTCTGGCGCTTGTCGGCAAGCTGCGAGAGAGCACGTATGATGCGGAAGCGGGTGTTGCGTGGCTCTATGACATCGTCGACATAGCCATACTTGGCGGCGTTGTAGGGGTTGGCGAAGAGGTTGGTGTACTCCTCCTCCTTCTCTGCAATGAACTCCTTCGAGGCTTCGGGACCCTTCTCCTCCTTGATGGACTTGGCTTCCTTGGCATAGAGCACAGCAGCAGCGCCGGCAGCACCCATCACGGCAATCTCGGCCGAAGGCCATGCATAGTTCATGTCGCCGCGCAGCTGCTTGCAGCTCATCACGATGTGTGAGCCGCCATAGCTCTTGCGGAGGGTGACGGTGACCTTGGGCACAGTGCATTCGCCGTAGGCATAGAGGAGCTTGGCACCGTGCAGGATGACGGCATTGTACTCCTGCCCCGTGCCAGGCAGGAAGCCGGGGACGTCGACGAGGGTCACCAAGGGGATGTTGAAGGCATCGCAGAAGCGCACGAAACGGGCTGCCTTGCGCGAGGCGTTGCAGTCGAGCACGCCGGCAAGCTGCTTGGGCTGGTTGGCCACGATGCCTACGCTCTCGCCGTTGAAACGGGCAAAGCCCACGATGATGTTCTTGGCGAAGTTGGGCTGCACCTCAAAGAACTCTCCGCCGTCGACTATGCTTGCGATGACCTCATACATGTCATAAGGCATGTTGGGATTATCGGGGATAATCTCATTGAGGTAGTCGTCGGTGCGGTCGATGGGGTCGGTGCATTCCACACGGGGTGTCTTCTCAAGATTGTTCTGCGGTATGTAGCTGAGCAGCTGCTTGAGCATGGCCATGGCCTCCTCCTCGGTGGAGGCTGTGAAGTGGGTCACGCCGCTCTTGGTGGAATGTACGCTTGCGCCGCCGAGCTCCTCCTGTGTGACCACCTCGCCAAGCACAGTCTTGACCACGGCAGGCCCCGTGAGGAACATGTAGCTCGTGCCCTCCATCATAAGGGTGAAGTCGGTGAGGGCGGGGCTGTAGACGGCACCACCTGCGCATGGGCCGAAGATGCCGCTGATTTGTGGTATCACGCCCGAGGCCATGATGTTGCGCTGGAATATCTCGCTATATCCAGCCAGGGCGTTGATGCCCTCCTGGATGCGTGCTCCGCCCGAGTCGTTGAGACCGATGACGGGTGCGCCCACCTTCATGGCAGCGTCCATCACCTTGCATATCTTCTGGGCCATGGTCTCGGAGAGAGAGCCTGCGTTGACGGTGAAGTCCTGCGCGAAGACATAGACAAGGCGACCAGCTATCGTGCCGTAGCCTGTCACCACGCCGTCGCCTGCATACTGTTTCTTCTCCATACCGAAGTTGTGACAACGGTGTGTGACGAACATGTCCATCTCTTCGAAGCTGCCTTCATCGAGCAGCATGGCTATGCGCTCGCGGGCTGTGTACTTGCCACGCTCATGCTGCTTGTCTATGGCCTTCTGGCCGCCTCCCAACCGAGCCTTGGCGCGAAGCTCTATAAGCTCTTGGATTTTCTCTGTCTGCTTGCTCATCTTGAAGCTTTAGTTAATATGTTTAATGGTTGTGGTTTAAGCATGCCGCGGCTGCAGGTGCATGGTCGGTGACACAAGGGGTGTCTGGAGCGGGCCTGCAGTCACATAAAAATCGGTGCAAAGCTACTGAAAAGCTTGCCGCCAGTCAAAAAAAACACTCCCTTTTGTTTGCCGCCGTATGGCTAAGTGCGTTACCTTTGCCTACAGCTACTCTGAGTGCCGGCAACATGCACTCCGCAGCATGTGCGCTCATATCCATCAACACAACCCCTTATAAACTCAACACACATGAAACCTACTCTCTTCCTCCTTGCAGCAGGCATGGGCAGCCGCTATGGCGGCCTGAAGCAGCTCGACACCCTCGGCCCCAACGGCGAGACCATCATGGACTACTCCATCTACGATGCCATCCAGGCTGGCTTCGGCAAGATAGTGTGGGTTATCCGGCGCGACTTCGAGGAGCAGTTCCGCACACAGGTGCTCTCCAAGTATGAGGGACACATACCCTGCGAGCTGTGCTTCCAGGCTCTCGACGACCTGCCCGATGGCTTCAGTGTTCCCGAAGGGCGCGTCAAGCCCTGGGGCACCAATCATGCCGTGCTCATGGGCAAGGATGTCATCAAGGAGCCCTTCTGCGTCATCAACTGCGACGACTTCTACAACCGCGACGCTTTCATGACCATCGGCAAGTTCCTCAGCGAGCTGCCCGAGGGCAGCGAGGGTCGCTATGCCATGGTGGGCTTCCGCGTGGGCAACACCCTGTCGGAGAATGGCTCGGTGGCCCGTGGCGTGTGCGCCAAGGATGCCAACGACAACTTGCAGACCATCGTGGAGCGCACCGAGATTGAGCGCATCGACGGTGTCATCTCCTACAAGGACGAGCATGGCACATGGCAGCCTGTGGGCGGCGACAACGTGCCTGTGTCGATGAACATGTGGGGCTTCACTCCCGACTACTTCCGCCATTCCGAGGATTTCTTCCGTGCCTTCCTCTCCGACCCCAAGAACATGAGCAACCTCAAGGCCGAGTTCTTCATCCCGCTCATGGTGGACAAGCTCATTGCCGACGGCACAGCCACCGTCAAGGTGCTCGACACCACGTCGAAGTGGTTCGGCGTGACCTATGCTGCCGACCGTCCCGACACCGTGGCCCGCATCAAGGCTCTCGTCGACGAGGGCGTGTACCCCTCGCCGCTTTTCTGAACCATGCCGCGAGCATAGCTCCATACCGCCAGCCCCGTGTCACTGCCTTGTGGCTCGGGGCTGAAGCTTTCCGCACACATCAACACCTCCACACACATGCTTAAACACCTGCTTTCCGCCCTTCTGGCCGTTGCCGCCGCGGTGCCCGCGAGTGCACAGACCAGCTACAGCGGCACCGTGGTGGCCGACGAAGGAGCCTGGTGCTGGTTTGCCGACCCTCGCGCCATCCACTATGCCGATGCCGACGCTGGCATCGATGCCACCTATTTAGGTTATATCGATGTGCACGGCAACGTCAAGGCCACACAGTACGACCACATCACAGGCCATAAGACTGACGTGCTCATACGTTCCTACTTCCAGCCAGACGACCACAACAACCCCACCTTCGTGGTCCTGCCGGACCGTCGTGTGATGATCTTCTACACCCGCCACACCGACGAGCCCAAGATATGGTACCGCATCTCACGCCGTCCGGGCGACATCACCGCACTGGGCGAGGAGAAGTACCTGTCGACAGCAAACAACACTACCTACCCCTCGCCGTTCATCCTCAGCGACGACCCCGAGCACATCTATCTGTGCTGGCGAGGCATCAACTGGCATCCCACGCTGGCACGCCTCACCATGCCCGACGAGAACGACGACTGCCACTTCGACTTCGGCCCGAAGCAGCTGGTGCAGAGCACCGGAGCCAGGCCCTACGCCAAGTACCAGAGCAACGGCAAGGACAAGATATATGTGGCCTACACCACAGGGCACCCCGACAACGAGATGCCCGACTGGCTCTACTTCAACGTCATCGACATCAACCACGGCAACGGCCCCATCCTGCGCGACATCACAGGCATGCAGCTGTCCGTGGTGGCCAATGGTGTGTTCAACGTGAGCAAGCAGAGCAGCTATGCCTCCGCCTACCCTGCCACCATCGTGGACAACACCGACAACATCCGCAACTGGGTGTGGCAGATAGCCCTCGACAGCAGCGGGAACCCCGTCATCGCCTATCCGCACATCGACAGTGCCAAGACCACACACGTGTACTGGTACGCCCGCTGGACAGGCACACAGTGGCGTCGCACTTGGGTGCAGTACGGAGGCCATGCCTTCCACCAGAACTGGAACAGCACTGAGCTGTGCTACTCCGGCGGCATGGCCCTCGACCCCGACGACATCCACCAGCTCTACCTCTCCATCCCCACCATCAACGGTGCCTACAACAAGGACGGTGTCTACGAGATATGGCGCTACACCATCGACGACAACGGCACCGTGACCGCCTCCACCCAGATTACCCGCAGCTCGGCCAAGAACAACGTGCGCCCCTTCGTCCTGCCTGGTTCCACGGGCAGCCCCATCCGCCTGGCATGGATGAGCGGCGACTACTACTACTGGATTGTCAAGCAGGGCTATCCCAAGGGCTACCCCACAGGCATACGCATGGATGCTGCGTGGGACGAGCAGCCGCTTGAGAGCTACTCCACCGCACGCGAGCTGCGCGCCGGCACCACACTGACAGCCACCTTTGCCATGGACGAGGCCAACTACTCGGGCACACTGCTGCGCGCCGGCGACGACTTCACCTACAGCCTTGATGCCGCCACGCAATGCCCCGTCATCACCATTGGCACGACGTCCTACATGAGCACCAACCGCCTGCTCACCTCCGACGACTGGGCCACCATGAGCACGGGCACCAGCGGCGACAACCACCCCACGAAGGTTACCACGTGGGTGCTCACACTGACCTACGACGGGCAACGCCTCATCAGCTATCGCAACGGGCTGGCGGACCAGGTCATAGAGACCACCTCGCTGCAGGGCGGCGAGGCTTCGGTCACGGCAGCCGATGGCACACCCTCGCCCCACACGTGCCTCTCGCTCGCATCGATGGACGTGGCCACCACGCCGTTCACAGTGCAGAAGCTCGCCGCCGAGGCCGCAGAGCAGATGGCCAAGGATGCCGCTGCCCACGCCCTCGCCATGCTATCACTGCCGGCACAGACACGCACCGACATCGTGCTGCCATCGCAGAAACTCAGCCAGGCCATCACGTGGACCACGAGCGACGCCAGCATCATCTCAGCCACAGGCACGCTGGCTCCGCTGACGCAGGATGCCGTCGTCACGCTCACGGCCAGCACGGGCGGCGAGAGCCGCTCCTTCGACATCGTGGCCAAGGCTCGCGACATAGAGCAGAACGCTCGCTACTCCTTGCCCGAAGCCCTCGACCTGAGTGCCAACACCGCTGCAGGCTTCGCCACCAACACCTACGGCCTCGCGCCCGAAGGGCTGCTGCAAGGCCTCCGCTCATATACGGTGCTGCTCACCGCCACCGCCGCCGACCTGGCCTCAAGCCCGCGGTTCTACGACTTCGGCTCGGCATCGGGCAACAGCCTCTTCCTGCGTGCACAGCCACTCTCGGCAGGCATCAAGCTGAACGGCGGCACCACCACGATGGTGACCTCATCAACAGCCCTGCAGGCAGGACGCAGCTACCAGATTGCCGTGAGCTACAACGCCGCCACCCACACCACACGCATCTATCTCGACGGCGAGGAGGTGGCCGCAGGCCAGGACAATACGGCCGAGCCCTACCAACTCTACGAGGTGGCACGCGACACCCGCAACTACATAGGCCGCACACAGTGGTGGGACACAAACTACAAGGCCGACAATGTCGACCTGCGGGGCACCGTGGAGGCTCTCACCCTCTACGACGTGTGCCTCTCACGCCGTGAGATATGCGGGCTTCAGAACCTCCCTTTTGAGCAAAAGGAGCTACCTTCGCAGCTCCTGAACGGCGACTTCGAGGGCACCTACTCCGTGCAGGCCGGAAGCGGCGTGAGCTCCGACCGCGCCATCTACGTGCCCGAAGGGTGGACCGTGACACGCACCTCGCCCGACCAGAACGACATCACGGCCCTGCGCGCAGGCGACAAATACTACTCCAACTTCTTCGCCTCACTGCCGGCCCCCGACGCTGCCAGCACACAGACCTACTGGATACGCCAGAACTGGGGCACACCCACCCTCACCCTCGCACAGGAGCTGCGCCTGCCTGCCGGCCTCTACACGCTCAGTGCCGACCTCTGGAAGAGCGGTCTCGGCGGCGATGCCACAGTGGCCGTCACCAGCGAGAGCGGCCTCACGCTCACCACCGCGACCATGCCCAACCTCACCGAGTGGCAGCACCTGAGCCTCGACTTCGCCAGTGACGGCGATGCCTCGACCACCATACAGCTCATAGCCGCCCACAACTCGGCCGGCAGCGAGAAGATCATAGGCTGGGACAACGTAGCCGTCACCACGCGTGAGGGCACCGCCGTTACCGCACCACGGGCAGCCACCAGCGCCGATGCCGTCTACGACCTCGCCGGACGGCGCGTCACCCGCCCCGCCGCACACGGCATCTACATCCGTCCGGCCCACGGCAAGGCCGTGCGCTGAGGCCGCACGCGACAGCGGGAGCCAACGCATCTCGTTGCCACACCAGCCACAGGCGGCCGCTGAGCCCCACGCAGGGTAATGGCACATCACCATGCAGGGTATCGCCACATCACCATGCAGGGTAAAACGCAAGAGGGTGCAGGGAGAACACGAAGTCCCTGCACCCTCATTTTGTGCCCCATGCACGCAGGCTATCCCAGCGTAGCTCCCTCCAGACGGGCACCACGCAGGAAGTCGGCCGCCGCCATGCGCCGTTTGCCCGCCACCTGTATGTCGGTCAGGCACAGCAGGCCGTCGGCAAAGCGGACAGCGAGAGGACTCCCCACGACCTCACGCAAGGAGGCAGGGACATCGGTGTCTGCCGCAACCTCGGCGGCAAACACCTTGAGCACCACCTCGCGGCCATCGGGGTAGCGCAGCGTGGTCCATGCCCCGGGATAAGGCGAGAGGCCGCGAATGAAGTTGCGGGCTGTGCGAGCCGTGTGCCAAGCCCACTCTATGCGGCAGGTGTCCTTGAAGAGTTTCGGGGCAGTGCTGCTCTGCGGCGTGGGCTGCGGCAGCTGCTCCTGCGGAATGGGCCGCACGGTGCCTGCGGCAATATCGTCGAGGGTGCGGCACACGAGGTCGGCACCCACCAGAGCAAGACGGTCGTAGACATCGCCCACACAGTCGGCATCGCCTATGGGCACACGCTGCTGATGGATGATGGCACCCGTGTCGATGTCATGGTCGAGGAAGAAAGTGGTCACACCCGTCTCCTGCTCTCCGTTGATCACGGCCCAGTTGATAGGTGCCGCGCCACGGTACTTGGGCAGGAGAGCGGCATGCAGGTTGAAGGTGCCGCGCGGCGGCATGGCCCACACCACCTCGGGCAACATGCGGAAGGCCACCACCACCTGCACATCGGCTTGCAGCTGGCGCAGCTGGCTGAGGAAGGCTTCATCGCGCAGCCGCTCCGGCTGTAGCACCGGCAGGCCGTGGGCCACGGCATATTGCTTGACGGGCGAGCTGGAGAGCGTGTCGTGGTGGCGGCCCACAGGCTTGTCGGGCATGGTGACCACGCCCACCACGTTGTAGCCCCGTTCCACGAGGCGTTGAAGGCTGATGAGGGCAAACTCGGGGGTGCCCATGAATACTATGCGCATATCTTTCATTTCACAAGCATCTTGCGGCCGCGTTGCACATAGAGACCCGGTGCCGTGGCTGCTGCCGGACGACCCGTGAGGTCGTAGCAGCACATGAGCGACGGCACAGGTGAGGCACGGGAGCCCATGTGCACAACATGCCGTCGGCCTCGGCACAGACTTGGCCGGCACAGCACATCATGGCATGCATCAGGCGAAGAAGATGCTTCATTCAGTTAGAAGGTATTACAGTTGGTCCTTGCACCAGGAAGCCGCAAAAGCATGAGGCAGAGCCTGCGGGAGGCTCACTCATCGCTGAGGTCGGCCATCATCTGGCGGTAGGTGGCAAAGAGGTGGCTGCGGCGTATGAAGCCTACGAAGATGCCACTGCTGTCCACCACCGGCAGCGTCCATGCCTTGGTGCGGTCGAAGGTGTCCATGACAATGTCCATGGCATCCTGCGTGGTGAGCAGTGCAGCGGGGCGACTCATGAGCTGCGACACGTGCAGCTGGTGATAGAGCTCCGTGCGGAACATGACGTGGCGCACGCTGTCGAGGATGAGCACCCCGAGCAGCTTGCCGGCATCGTCGACAACGGGAAACACGTCGCGGGTGGATGCCGACACCTGCCGCACTATCTCCCCAAGGTCGTCGGCAGGGTGCAGGTGCTCCTCGTAGCGCTCAATCACTGAGTCCATCGACATGAGCGTCAGTATGGCATGATCCTTGTGGTGAGTCACGAGCTGCCCCTTACGGGCCAGGCGCATGGTGTAGATGCTGTGGGGCTCAAAGGCAATGATAGTCAGGTAGGACGACACAGCCACAATCATCAGGGGCAGGAAGAGGCCGTAGCCACCCGTGAGCTCGGCTATGAGGAAGATGCCTGTGAGCGGAGCGTGCATCACGCCGCTCATCAGGCCCGCCATGCCCAAGAGTGCGAAATTGTTCTCTGGCAGGGCAACGGTGCCGCCCCACACCATGTTCCACAACAAGGCGAAGAGGAAACCTGTGGCACAGCCCAGGAAAAGTGTCGGGGCAAAGGTGCCGCCGCAACCGCCACCGCTGTTAGTGGCCGTGGTGGCAAACACCTTGCACACGATGATGCCTGCCAGATAGAGCATGAGCAGATGGGGCGACGTGTAGAAGTAGGAGCCGGCCATGACCTCGCGCCAGTCGGCCTCGCCGTGACCATTCAGCAGCAGGCGTATCATGTCGTAGCCCTCACCATATAATGAAGGGAACACGAAGATGAGCACACTCAGTATGGGTGCCGCAACAAGGAAGCGCCGCCATGGTGCACCAAGACGGCGGAACTGATCCTCAAGCCAGTTCATCACGCGGGTGAAGTAGAGAGCCACCAGCCCGCAGCTGATGCCAAGGAAAAGATAGGCCGGCAGGCGCTCCAAGGCAAAGGCATTGGTCAGGTGGAATTCAAAGAGGGTGCCTGTGCCTGCGATGGCGAAGGTCACGGCGGCTGCCGTCACACAACTCACCAACAGCGGCAGGAGGCTGCCCAGCGTGAAGTCGAGCATCAGCACCTCGAGCGTGAACACCAGGCCTGCAATGGGTGCCTTGAAGATGCCCGAGACGGCTCCTGCCGCACCACAGCCTACGAGCAGCATCACCTGCTTGGAGTTCAGACCGAACAGGCGACCCAGCGTGGAACCGATGGCAGAGCCCGTCAGCACGATGGGTGCCTCAGCTCCCACCGAACCGCCGAAACCGATGGTGATGCCCGATGCCACTACTGACGACCATGTGTTGTGTGCCTTCAGGTAGCTTCGCTTGCGGGCAATGGCATAGAGTATCTTGGTGATGCCATGCCCTATGTCGTCGCGCACCACGTAGCGCACAAAGAGCCCCGTGAGCAGGATGCCAACGACGGGATACACCAAGTACAGCCAGTTGGCACCAGCAATGGAGAAATGCGCCGTGAGCAGGTGCCCTATCTGGCCGATGAGCCACTTCAGCACCAAGCCGGCCATGGCAGTGAGCACGCCGATGAGCAACGACAGCAGCAGCATGAACTGCTTGTCGGATATGTGCGAGCGTCGCTGCTCAAGGAGTTGTGTGAAGTGCATGGTGAACAATGGGTGGCTGGATATTGGCTGTAGGGCAATAGTGGCAGGGGTGTACGGCTCCACTCCTGATGCTACGGGTGGCGGTGCTCACTTCCGTATCACTGTCACCTCGCCCGACGGCGTGAGCTTGATGATGGCCGACGGCTCGTGGCGCGAGGTGTCGCGCTGGCGGGATGTGCACACATAGTCCACGGCGCGCAGCAGCGCAGGGTCAATGTCGGCAAATGTCTGCGGCGCAGGCTGCCCGCTGATATTGGCTGAGGTGCTGACGATGGCTTTCTGGAAGCGGTAGCACAGCGTCTGTGAGAACACCTCGGCGGTGACGCGCAGCCCGATGCTGCCGTCCTCGGCCAGCAGGTTGGGCGCAAGATTGACAGCATTGGAGAGGATGATTGTCGTGGGGCGTGTGGCGAGGTCGAAGATGTCCCATGCCACATCGGGCACACCGCGCACATAGCGTTGCAGGCGTCCCTGGCTGTCGACGAGGCATATAAGTGCCTTGGAGTCCTCACGCTGCTTGATTGCGTAGACCTTACGCACAGCCTCGGGGTTGGTGGCATCGCAGCCGATGCCCCAGACGGTGTCGGTGGGGTAAATGATGGTGCCGCCCTGGCGGAGCACGTCCACTGCGCGGCGTATGTCTTCGTCTCGTTCTTTGCTCATTGCAGGAGATGTTAAGGTCTGCTGCAAATATACACCACTTTGGCCAAACCGCCAGCAAAAGCATGCCACTATGACAGTGCTTCCGACGAGTATCTGCACTACATCATGGCAGCGGCATGGCAACGTGTTCAGAACTCGCTTGTGAAGTGGAAACGTATGTGCTTGAAGTCCTGTTGCGCCATTGAGAGCACATAGCCCGAGTCGGCCAGGAACACATCGCGTCCTTCGCGGTCCAGGGCCATGTACTGGTACTTGCGCTTCTTGAAGGCATCGAGTTCGGCGGCATCGTCGCTCTCCACCCAGCAGGCCTTGTAGAGGCTCACGGGCTCCCAGCGGCAGCGCGCGCCATACTCGTGCTCAAGGCGGTACTGTATGACCTCAAACTGCAGCTGTCCCACCGTGCCGATGAGCTTGCGGCCGTTGAACTGGTTGACGAAGAGCTGTGCCACGCCCTCGTCCATGAGCTGTGCTATGCCGCGTTCCAGCTGCTTGGTCTTCATGGGGTCGGCATTCTCTATGTACTTGAACATCTCGGGCGAGAACGACGGCAGGCCGCGGAAGTGCAGCAGCTCGCCTTCGGTCAGGGTGTCGCCGATCTTGAAGGTGCCATTGTCGGGCAGGCCCACTATGTCTCCAGGCCAGGCCTCATCGATGGTGCTCTTGCGCTGTGCCATGAACTGCGTGGGCGAGGAGAAGCGCAGCGTCTTGCCGGAGCGCACATGCAGATAGGGTGTGCCGCGGCTGAAGCGTCCTGAGCACACCTTGCAGAAGGCTATGCACGAGCGGTGGTTGGGGTCTATGTTGGCTGTTATCTTGAAGATGAAGCCTGTGAACTTATCCTCCTCGGGCATCACCTGCCGCTCCTCGGCCTGTGTGGGGCGCGGCGAGGGGGCTATCTCCACGAAGCAGTCGAGCAGTTCCCTGACGCCAAAGTTGTTGAGTGCAGAACCGAAGAACACGGGTGCCACTTCGGCGTCGAGGTATGTCTGTCGGTCAAACACGGGGTATACGCCATCTATTATCTCGAGGTCGTCGAGGAGCTTGGCGGCATCGTCTTCAGCTCCTTCCCTGCCTCCGCCAAGCGGGAGGAGTGCATCCACCAACAGCTGGCGGCTATCCGCCGACTGTCCCTCTCCCACGGATGTGGAGCCTGTGGCCAGGCTTATCCTCACGGTCTCGGTGACACGCTGTTTGTCGGGTTGGAAGAGGTTGAGCGAGCTTTCATATATATTGTATACGCCTTTGAAGCGCTGACCCTGATTGATGGGCCAGGAGAGTGGGCGCACCTTGATTTGCAGCTCTTCCTCGAGCTCGTCGAGGAGGTCGAAGGGGTCCTTGCCTTCGCGGTCCATTTTGTTGACGAAGACTATCACGGGAGTCTTGCGCATGCGGCACACGGTCATCAGCTTGCGCGTCTGTGCCTCCACGCCCTTGGCTCCGTCCACCACGATGATGGCAGCGTCCACGGCAGTGAGTGTGCGGAAGGTGTCCTCGGCGAAGTCCTGGTGGCCTGGCGTGTCGAGGATGTTGATCTTGTAGTCGTTGTAGTCGAACTCCATGACGGACGTGGTGACCGAGATGCCGCGTTGCTTCTCTATCTCCATCCAGTCGGAGGTGGCTGTCTTCTTTATCTTGTTGCTCTTCACTGCGCCGGCCACCTGTATCTGTCCGCCGAAGAGCAGGAGTTTCTCGGTCAGGGTGGTCTTGCCCGCATCGGGGTGTGAGATGATGGCGAAGGTGCGGCGGCGTTGTATCTCTTGGTTCATGTATCGTAGCTTTGTTGGTGTCAAGTGTGTTCGGCCCTACAGCTCCAGCTCGCCGGTGCGTTCCTTGTGCCAGGCGTCGGCCAGGAGGGCCATGAGGCGCGACACGTGGGTCACGGCCACGGCTGTCTCGGGGCTCACCTCGCGCTTCTGCATGCGCAGCACGATGATGCCGTAGAGGAGCTCGAGGCAGTTCTCGGTCTCGCTCATGTGGGTGTGCCCGTTGCGTGAGCGCAGCTCCACGATGAAGGGCAGCGCGCGGGCGTAGGCTGCGGCATAGTCGGGCTGTCGGTCGCTGCCGAGGAGCTGCAGGTGCAGGTCGTGCATGAGTGCCACGGTGCCCTGGTTGATGCGCAGATGTCCGCTCTCTGCGACTTGCTCCTCGCGCATCATGCGGCACAGGTGTCCGAGCCACTCGGCCTCGGCCTGCAGCTCGGCGGGCGGGTAGGCAAAGCGCGCGACATAGTCCGAGGCCACGCGCTCGGCGTCGCAGTGGTAGGCGCGCAGCGTGTCTTCGAGCTGCCACATGTAGAGCACATACTCCACTATGTTGCTGTCCTTGAGTTGTCTTGCTATCTTCACGGCTGTTGGGGTGTAGGCTATGTGGAGGCGGGCGCAGGCGTCAGTAGAGCGTCAGGCCCAGCAGCGTGGACACCAGGCCGAGCACGGCAAGGGTCATCACTATCACGCCGATGATGCGGTTGATGAGCCACAGGCGGACTATGTCGAAGGAGGTGCGCACCTTGTCGATGACATACGTCAGTCCGTACCACCACAGCATGGCCCCGAGGAAGATGCTCACATAGCCCAGTCCCTGATGCCACGGATGCTCGGGCACGATGAAGGTGAAGCGGGCAAAGAGGGCCATGAAGAGGAACACGATGAGCGGGTTGCTCAGCGTGACGAAGAAGCTGGTGGCGAGGTTGGAGTAGAGCGTGCCTCGCTTGCGCGACGGCTGCCGCAGCTGCGGGCGGCTGCGGTAGGTGAACAGCCCGAAGCCGAAGAGCAGCACGCTGCCCACCAGCTGGAGGATGTACATCGTGCGGGGCTGCTCGATGAACTCCAGCACGAAGCTCATGCCCATGCCCGTGATGATGGCATAGAGCATGTCGCTCAGGGCTGCGCCCAGACCCGTGACGAGGCCGAAGTGACGGCCCTTGTTGAGCGTGCGCTGGATGCACAGCACGCCCACAGGCCCCATGGGGGCACTGCACAGAATGCCTATCACGAGGCCCTTCACCGTGAGGTCGAGTAGCTGTATGTGTTCAAACCACATCGTGAGCACAAAGGTCGGTAAATAAATCCACAAACCACCACTTCGCCATCACATTTGCGCCACACGGGCACACGACGACAGCGTCACGACTGCATTTTAGACGGGAATATGCAGGCAGTCTCAAAAGTTTGTCTACTTTTACGGCGCACTAACTCTCATGGCATTGCCCTGACAGCCACGCTGCACGGCACAGGCCGCGGCAACACCCTGCATGGCCGTAGGTAAAGACCCTGCACCGTAGTGTGCCATCACCCTGCACCGTGACGAACATCACCCTGCACCGTAGTGCAGCAACACCCTGCATGCCCTTCAGCACTGCACGGCAGGCCCCATCAATCCGCCATGCATCAAAGCACCAGCCACCGCCCGTCCCGTTTTTCCTGACTTACCAAATCCCTAATTCCATAATTTCAACATTATGAAACCCTACGTTATAGGCCTCGACCTTGGAGGCACAAACTCAGTGTTCGGCATCGTGGACGCCAACGCCAATGTCGTGGCCACCACCAGCATCAAGACCCAGGGCCACGGCGACATCAACCAGTATGTCGACGCCTGCGTGGCTGCACTCCAGCCCGTGATAGCCCAGGTGGGAGGCATCGACCAGATACACGCCATGGGCATAGGCGCTCCCAACGGCAACTACTACACCGGCTCCATCGAGTTCGCCCCCAACCTGCCGTGGAAGGGACAGATACCTCTGGCTCAGCTCTTCTCACAACGTCTCGGCATTCCCGTGCGCCTCACCAACGACGCCAACGCTGCTGCCATAGGCGAGATGCAGTATGGCGCAGCCAAGGGCATGCAGAACTTCATCATGATAACCCTCGGCACGGGCGTGGGTTCCGGCATAGTGGTCAACGGACAGGTGGTGTATGGCTGCGACGGCTTCGCCGGCGAACTGGGCCACGTCATCGTGGAGCGAGGAGGACGTCAGTGCGGATGCGGCCGCCGCGGATGCCTCGAGACATACTGCTCGGCCACAGGCGTGGCACGCACGGCACGCGAGATACTCGAGAAGAGCAGCCGCCAGACACTGCTGCGCGACATACCCCTCGACAAGATAGAGTCGCGCGACGTGGCAATGGCTGCCGCCAAAGGCGACGAGGTGGCACGGCAGATATTCGAGGAGACAGGGCGCATACTGGGCGAGGCATGTGCCGACTTCGCCGCCTTCTCCAGCCCCGAGGCATTCATCTTCTTCGGCGGACTAACCAAGGCCGGCGACCTCATCATGGACCCCATCAGGCGGGCCTACGACGCCTCCGTGCTACAGATATTCCGCGGCAAGGCCAAGATGCTCGTCAGCGAGCTCGACGGGGCAGCAGCTGCTGTGCTCGGAGCCAGCGCACTGGGCTGGGAGGTGAAGTAGAAGCCTCTCCCCCGCCATCCCGCTCACCGCAGGAGCAGCCCACAAGGCTCTACTGCCGCAAGTGCCGGAGCATTGCCTTAACAACCCACAGGAACTGACGCGCTACCGGTGGATTACGTTCCTCCGTGCGCAAAGCCCGTCATCGTGGTGGATGGAGGCTATCATGCAGAACGGCAGCAACAGTGGGACAATGCCCCGCGCGAACAGGCCTTGCAGCAGGCAGGCGGCATCTTCCTCGGCTCAACGCACGACTATGCCCTGACACTGCCTTGACAACATCATGTCACAAATAGTATCACACTCTCAATGAACTCAACAACTCAGACACATTCTGCTCCCTCCCAGACAGGGAGGGAGGGCGAAGAGTCTGCCCTCGTAGCACGCTTCCTCGACTACGTAGGCTACGACACACAGTCGGCCGAGGATGCCGAGGGATGCCCGAGCACAGCCAAGCAGCTCACCTTCGCCCGACATCTGGCCGACACGCTGGAGGAGATGGGGCTCGAGGATGTCGCCCTCGACGAACAAGGCTATATCTATGCCACGCTGCCGTCCAACATACCCGCCGACGTGCCCACCGTGGGCTTCATAGCACACTACGACACCAGCCCCGACTGCTCGGGAGCAGGCATACGACCGCGCATCGTAAGCAACTACGACGGCACCGACATAGTGCTCGATGCCGAGCAGGGCATCGTGACCAGCCCACGCCTCTTCCCCGAGATGCTGCGCCACGTGGGCGAAGACCTCATCGTCACCGACGGGCACACACTGCTCGGAGCCGACGACAAGGCCGGCATAGCCGAGATAGTGGAGGCCATGGCCTACCTCATGGCACACCCCGAGGTGCCACACGGACGCATACGCATAGCCTTCAACCCCGACGAGGAGATAGGCGCAGGCGCACACCTCTTCGACGTGGACAAGTTCGGGGCCGACTGGGCCTACACCATGGACGGCTCCGAGGTGGGCGAGCTGGAGTATGAGAACTTCAATGCCGCATCGGCACGCATCACCATACACGGCCTCAACGTGCACCCAGGCTACGCAAAAGGCAAGATGCGCAACGCCGCACGCATAGCTGCCGAGTTCGCCCAGGCCATGCCAGGGCAAGAGGTGCCGGAGCACACCGAGGGCTACGAGGGCTTCTACCACCTCACAGCCATCAACGCCACCGTGGAGCAGGCCACACTGTCATACATCATACGCGACCACGACCGTCAGCTCTTCGAGCAGCGCAAGCAGCACATAGAGCAGCTGGCAGCACGCTTCAGCGAGCGCTATGGCGAGGGGAGCGTGGAGTGCGACGTGCGCGACCAGTACTACAACATGCGCCAGCAGCTCGAGGGCAAGGAGCACATCATCGACATAGCCCGCCGAGCCATAGAGCAGGCTGGCATGACGTGCGTGGTTAAGGCCATACGCGGCGGCACCGACGGCGCACAGCTCTCCTTCAAGGGACTGCCATGCCCCAACATCTTCGCCGGAGGCCTCAACTTCCACGGCCGCCACGAGTTCGTGCCCATCCAGTCGATGGAGAAAGCCATGCACACCGTGGTCAACATCTGCCGCATCGTGGCAGAGTAAGCTGCCCATAGGTTCTAACAAACTGACTGTCGCTCCCTGCAAGCCTCCCGCTTGCAGGGAGTTTTTGCTGCAAGCCCCAGGTGCGCGCTGGCGGGGAGCAGCCATACCCCTGTCTGACGGCAGGCAGCATCAATGCATCGGGGCAGGAGCCATTGCAGCTCCTGCCCCGATATTACTATGGCGACCCGTGCGACGCCACAAAGGGCGGGCACGGGTCTGTGTGTGTATTGCCGCCAGAGGGGCGACATGGGCTGATGCGTGTTTACTCGCCGAAGATGCCCCAGGCCTTCTCCTCGCCTACGAGAGCATCCTGACTCTGTTCGGCAGGTGTCTGGTTGGAGATAGTGAGCATGATGCTGCTCTGTGCCACCGTGGCAAGCAGCTCGGTGGCTGGCATGATATACTTCTTTTTCATAATGATGCGTCTGTTAAGGTTAATGCCCTCTGACCTGTGGGGCAGGCGGCAGCCTGCGGGGCGCGCCTCCTGCCCCGTGGGTCAGATGTGGCAGGTTGTGGTGTTACTTGCGCACTACCTTCTTGCCGCCTACGACATAGATGCCCTTCTGGGCACGGCTGACGCGCTGGCCTGCAATGTTGAAGATGGTGCCCTGAGCCTCGGCGGCAGCGATGCGTGCGCTCTCCACAGCTGTGGCGAGCTGGCCGAAGGTGAAGGCCTTCACGCTTGCGCTGGCAACGGTGAGGTAGGCATGGTTGGCCTTGACGGCGGGCTCTGAACCTTTCTCTACAACGTAGAAGGCGATGACGTCGTCCTGGTTCTGGAGCACATAGGAAGCAGCGGGAGCTGTGATGTCAGCGTATGTGCCGGTGAGCAGGCCGTCGGTGTAGGTGAGCTCAACGCCCTGGGCATCACCCTCGAGGGTGGCTGAACCTGTGCCATAGAGCACATAAGGCTTGTTGGCCTTGAGGCCGTCCTCAACAGCAGTGAGCACGAGAGTCTTGCCGTCCTCGTTCACGCTCTCAATGCTGTATGCCTCCAGGCCTTCGGGCACTGCGGCAGCGAAGGGCAGCATGATGGTGGAGTACTCAGCACCTGTGGGATTGACCTCAACAGAAGGCTTGGCTGTCTCCTGAATGAAGAAGTCGATGTGGCTGTTCACGGTGAAGAAGCCTGCATCCTGCGAACCGATGTACTGGCTTGCCTCAGTGTTGTAGAGGTTGTAGACACCTTCGGTGCTCGTGGCGCGAACCTCAACCTTCAGAGCGTTAGCCACGTCAGTCACGGTGCGGATCTGTGATGTATTGCCGTCGTATGGAATACCGGTGGAAATGTAGCGCACATTGCCGTCGGCATCAATCTGGCTGAGGTAGTAGGTGTTGACCTCATCGTCCACCTTGGTGAAGGTAAATGCCTGTGCCAGGTTCTGGTTGGCCTCGGCCTTGTACTGGATGTTGTAGTAGCCAGCATCCGAGCGGCCACCGGCAATGTAGGTCACAGCCTTTTTGTCGTATGTCCAACCTTCGTAGGTGAGCACGATGTTGAAGAGCTGACCGTCGGCAGGAGCGTTGAGCTCAGCGGCATTGTAAGTAGTGATGGCCTCATCAAGAGCCGTCAGGGCATCATCTATAGATGTCAGAGTTGCATCTTCAGCGTCGTGAGCATCCTGGGCAGTTGCCAGTGCTGCGGCATAGGCATCCACGACGGTCTGTTCCAGCTGGAACACCTCGTCGCCGATATTTGCAGTGATAGCGGCAGGAGCAGCGTCTATGGCAGCCTGTAGCTTGGCCTTAGCGGCATCGAGAGCAATAGGAGCCCATGTGTCGTCGTCGCAGAGGAGCACGGGAGCATAGAAGCTCTGCCATGTGCCGGCATTCAGATGGCCGCTGATGGCAATGGTGACTTCTTCGCCAGTGGTCTCGAAAGTGATGTAGCGATACTGCCAGCCACGGCCTGCATTACCGTTGCTGTAGGTGCCATCTTCGCTGAAGTTGGTGTCACCTGCGGTATCGATACCCTTACCCGTGTCGCCGATCAGGAGGAACGGAGTGCTAACGGCATCGGCCTCACCGACCTTCACGCTCAGGTTCATCGTCGTAGTAGAAACGCCGCGTCCGGCAACCTTCACTACATACTTACCGGCAGGAAGAGTAACGGTAGCAGAAGATGTCAGGTCAGTGGCTGAACCGCTCCACTTGTCGAAGTAGGACTCGTCACTGACATAGCCCTGACCGTTTGTAGTGTCATAGTTACCCTTGCCCCAAGTGCCGAGCAGTGAGGATGCATCGTTGCTGTAGGCAGCAGTGATTGTAGTGTACTCCAGCACCTTGAGTTCCTGTGTTGCAGCGACAATAGTGGCAGCAGTCATCTCGCTGTTTGCAGCGGCAGCTTCGGCAGCCTCGGTGTCTACGCCAATAGTCTTTGCGTATGCAATCTCGGCTGCATGAGCATTGTATGACGGAGCGGCAGCAACAAGGGCGGCGGTGGCAGCGGTGATAGTCTCAGCAGCTGCGTTGTAGCCTTCCACGGTAGCCTCGGGAGTGGCACTGCAAGCAGCAACGAGAGCGGCCTTCTCAGAACCTGTTACGTTGGTGTTAGCGGCCATAGCGGCAGCAGCAGCCGTGCCTGCTTCCTGCCATGCCTGCATTGCGCCGGCAAGGAAGCTGCTGTAGGTCAGACTCAGATGACTGACATAGATGGCGGGAGTGAAGTCTGCACCTGTGTTATTATTGCCTGTGCCATAACCTAAGCTAATGGTTAGAGGAGCTGCTTCATTGATGGTTACAGTAATCGTGTGGGTGGTCCAGCTGCTCTTTCCTTTCATCCATTCTGTTGAGCTATCGGTATATTTTGTATCGCCAACTTGAGCGTAGAACAGATTATTATAAGTTTGACCTTTTGTAGAACCATTGACGTTCTCGACATCAAAGGTCAGAGTATAGACACCAGCGGGAACGGGTTCTGTTGTCTGATAATACGAAGTGAAGTTGGTTTGCCAACGGCACTCAAAACCGAGAGCATACTCAGAAGATAAGTGTGTATCGTCTGCGGTAGGCGATGCAAAACGTACATTTGACTCTCCACCAATTGGATAAGAACCTTGATCATGGTAATCATCTGAAGCTAAGAGGGTCCAGCCGTCTAAAGAAGCGAAATCGGCATTCTCCACGAAGATGGCCGTGACATCCTTACCGTCCATTGCCACTTCGACGGCGGCATTCAAGGCGGCGGCAGCGGTGTTCACTTGCTCCTGCGTTGCGCTGTCGTTGTTGTAGACACCCTGAGCAGTGGTAATAGCTGTTGCCAGGCCGCTGTCTTCAAGCACGTTGTTGGCAGCTGTAGCGGCTGTGATAGCATTCTGCAGCACGTCCTTCACCACAGTAGCCGTGTACTCAATCTTCACACCATCGAATACGAGGTGAGGATTGGCACCAGAGCCACTGCCTGTAGATTGGTAGCCCAGACGGATTTGACCAGCCGTTTCAGCAGCGAGGGTGAACTCTACGGTCTGATTTACCCAAGAGCCGACGGTAGTGTTGATGGCCACCGTGCGGTTTGTTCCGCTTGTGGGGAAGAAGCCCGTGTAGGTGGTATTGGCCTGTGTGCCACTGATGCAGTAGATGGGGAAGGTAATGGTGTACTTACCTGCAGCAAGAGTCACATCCTGATAGTAGTAGCCACCGCAGCCCCATACGGCGAAGAAGCCAAGGCCATTGGTGGAACCTGCGTCTGGACCGGCAGCAGGAGCTGCTACGTTGCTACCTTTCAGCTGGTTGGTGGAGCCGTATGCGAGCACGCCACCACCCATTGCAGAGTTGGGATAGTCGGCTTTGCTGTTATCACCTTTAGTGACTACATATGTCCATCCGGTGACATCCTGGAAACCATAGACATCACCTGAACCTGCGGCTATGTCCTTACCATAACCGCAAATGTCGGCAGTGATAACGGGGCCTTCAGAGAAGTCGGCATTCATGAGGTACGTGCTTGTGACGTCCGTCTGTGCCGATGCTGCACCACTGACGAGCAGCAGCGCAGCTGCAATGAGTTTGTTTAACTTCATGTTAGTTAATAATTAGTTAATATTGGTGTGTTATGCTAAATGTATATATTCGTGTGGTGTCAAGACAGGCAAGGATGAGTGTATGAAATCTTTTCCATTTCTCGTAATGATGCTGTCTACCCCCATTGCGACAGCAGAACAAGACTGCGTGGCATCCTCAAAATCGGCAAAGGGTGACATAAATGCCTCATCAACTATCTGCTCAGTGGCATTTGTCTCCCTTACGAATAACCTCAATATGCCCAATGACTTACGCCCTTTAGCCTTGTTGCGTTTCTCCGAATAGTGGGATGCTGTGTTTATTGTTTGCATCGCTGCAAAGGTAATAACTTTTGCTATTTGCAAGTGCCTGGAGTGGTATTTTTGCATGACTCTGTGATGAGGGCCGCACAGCGATGCGCCACTTGCCGCCGGAGTGCGACCTGCACAGCGGCAGGCCACAGGTCATTTATGCTCAGTCGCCGAGGTCGAAGTCGAAGTCGGCGAAGAATGAGGGTGTGTCGTCGGCCGAGGCGGCGTAGTCGTCGAGGGCGCGCCGCTCCTTCTTGGTGGGGCGTCCGGTGCCCCGTGCACGGTCGATGAAGCCGCTTATGCGCTGCATCTCGAGGAGCTCGTACTGCTCGGGCGGTGTGACGTTGGCGAGCACGTCGGGCAGCAGGCGCGCTCCCACTCGGTGCTCTATGGCCTGCATGATGCGGAAGCTGTATGTGACGGGTGGCTTGCGCACCTCGACGATGTCGCCAGGCTTGACCATGCGCGATGCCTTGAGCTGCTGTCCGCCCATGCTCACCTGTCCGCGCTTGCATGCGGCTGCGGCGAGGGTGCGTGTCTTGAAGATGCGTGCCGCCCAGAGCCACTTGTCGAGGCGTGCGGCTGCTCCGCCGAGGGGCTTGGCAGCAGGATGTGATGATGGTGTGCTCGTGGATGGCATAGGCGGTTAGCTGTCGCTGGCGGGATGCCTGCGTGTCATAATGTCTGGAAGGTGGGGCGGCGGAATGTGCTAATTGTCTGTTGATGAGGCTCCTGCATGTGCCGCCTCGACGGGGTGCAGGGTGATGGCGATGATGGTGCAGAGTCCCGGGCGCTACGGTGCAGGGTGGTTGCGCCGGTGGGTGCAGGGTGGTTGGCGTGACAGCGACGGGTCAGACCTCAGCGGATGCCGGCTGGCGGTTGCAGTCGTTCATGGCCGCCTGTATGCCACGTGTGCAGAATGTCTTGATGGCCTGTGTGGTGATGGCCGTGAGGTCGGCCATGCGTGCCTCCTGTTCGGGCGGGAAGGTGCCGAGCACATAGTCTATCTGCTGTCCGCGGGCATAGTCGGAGCCTATGCCGAAGCGCAGGCGTGCATAGGCCTGTGTGCCGAGTGTCTGTGCTATGTGCTTGAGGCCGTTGTGTCCGGCATCGCTGCCGGAGGGCTTCATGCGCAGCTGGCCGAAGGGGAGGGCGATGTCGTCGACACAGACGAGCACGTGTGGCAGGTCGATGTGCTCCTGCTGCATCCAGTAGCGCACGGCGTTGCCTGAGAGGTTCATGTAGGTGGATGGCTTGAGCAGGACGACGGGGCGTCCGCGCAGCGACGTCTTGGCCACGAAGCCGTAGCGGCGGTCGTCCCACGTCGCGCCCTGTGCGGCGGCGAAGGCGTCGGCTATGCGGAAGCCTGCGTTGTGGCGTGTGCCGGCATACTCTGGACCTATGTTGCCGAGGCCCACTATGAGGTATTTGTCCATGTGTGGGGTCTGCTTTGCGAAGAGCTTTCTGATGAATGCAAACATGACAGAGGGTTGAGGCCTTGCCGTGATGTAGGTGTACTATTGATATGATGAAGACGCAAAGCCCGTGAATGTTCCTTGCGTCTTCATATCCTGAATGCAGCACGCCGCGCCCTCACGGGGCAGGCGGCGCGGGGCATGCGAGCGGCTTACTCCTCGGCAGCACTTGCAGCACTGCGTGCGTTGCGGGTCATCTTGACCTGGCAAACGACCACGCTTGCTGGTGTGACGAGCTCGAGGCCCTCGAAGCTGAGTTCGCCGACCTTGATGGTCTTGCCCAGCTCGAGGCGGGTCACGTCGATGTCGAGACGGTCGGGGATGGCAGTGTGCACAGCCTTCACCTTGAGCTTGCGGACGCTGGCGGCGAGCTTGCCACCGGCCTTGACGCCCTCTGCGAGGCCGTTCAGACGGATGGGCACCTCCATGACGATGGGCTTCTCGTCGGTAATCTGGTAGAAGTCGACGTGCAACACGTTGTCCTTCACGGGATGGAACTGTAGCTCCTTGAGCACAGCTATGCACTGCTGGCCGTCGATGTCGAGGTTGACGGTGTAGATGTCGGGAGTGTAGATGAGCTTGCGGAGCTCGCCCTCGGTGGTGCTGAAAGCGATGGCCTTGGGGAGACCCTTCTCGTCGCGGAGCTCACCGTAGAGGTTGCACGGCACGAGGCCTTCCTTGCGTAGCAGGCGGGCAGCCTTCTTGCCGCCAGGGATGCGGGCAGTGCCCTTGATGCTGATTGTCTTCATGTTGCTGTTTGGGTTTTGTGTTACTATGAATGAAGTGTTCTGTGTTGCTTCATCTGCCATCACACGAGCCTTGGCCTCTGGCCGAGGTGATGCTTACGGAAGCGGCTGCAAAAGTAGGCTTTTGGGTAAGAACGTCCAAATATCCTGCCCACTAAACTACATTTAGCGCACGCGTAATGCCTGCGGCCTGCAAAATGCATATCTTTGCGCATAGGCATTTAACTGCACGCTAAACAACCACACGACATGCTCACACGCAAGCTTCTCTCCACATGGCTCGCCCTGACAGTGGCCTCCGTGGCCCTGGCACAGACCGACGTCACCGCACAGTATCTGCTCAACCCTTCATTCGAGGCCGATGCCTCGGGCTGCACCGATGCCGTGCGCAAGAGCGAAAGCTCCGACGGGCTGCGCGGCTGGGACGTGGCCGCCATCACCGGCTGGACCACCACGCGGCCCGACAAGCAGCTGCTCATCACCGCCGACTGCTACACGGACAACAACTTCGGCAAGACCGCCATCGCCGACGGCACCTACGCCCTCTTCCAGCGCAACGGGTGGAGCAACGGCCAGAGCACCGTGAGCCAGACCACCACGGCAGCCCTGCCCGCCGGCAGCTACGAGCTGCACTTCAGCTACAAGGCGTTCTATGCCAACAGCGCCACATCGTCGGTGGGGGTGACAGCACGCACAGCCTCTGCCACCTTAGGCAGCAACAGCTTCGCCTTCATGCAAGGCTCGGCAGGATGCATGGCCTCCGGCTCATGGAGCGAGCACACGCTGTCCTTCAAGGTGGATGAAGCAGCCGCCGTGACATTCAGCCTCAACATAGCATGGGTCTCGGGCGGCAGCCAGATAGCCATCGACAACGTGCGCCTCATGGCCGTGGCCGGCAACGACGATGAGCCCACCATCACGGGGGGGCGCGAGACCGACGTGGCCTCGCCCACCGAGGGCGTCATCACCCACGACTTCGTTGCCGAGGCCGACATGATGCACGACCTGCTCCAGATGCTCACCGACCACCTCGTCTATGCCAAGAGCATCTACACACCCTGCGTCTCACCCACCAGCGCCGGCGAGGAGTGCGGCTACTTCCGCAACACCGAGGGGACAGGCAACGACGAGCAGGTGGTGCGCCCCAACGCCGACTACTCCATGGTGTGCGCCTTCCTCTACAAGTATGCCAAAGGCACGACCACGCTGCCCGACGGCATCACCTGGGACGACGTGCGCGAGTGGGCCCTGAAGAGCCTCATCTGGGGCTACAGCAGCCACCGCGCCAACAGCCTCAAGGTGACCAGCCGCAACGCCTACTGGGGCAGCACGTCGACAAGCCAATACACATGGGAGAGCTCGCTCTGGGCCATGTCGCTCTGCTACGCGGCCCACTTCCTCCACGATGAGCTCACCTCACAGCAGCACACCTATATATATAATATGGTGAAAGCCGAGTGCAACTATGAGCTCCAGCGTTCCATACCCACCGGCTATGCCGGCGACACCAAGGCCGAGGAGAACGGCTGGGAGGCCGACATACTGGCCTGCGCCCTCGGCCTCTACCCCAACGACGCGCTGGCCCCGCAGTGGTTCGACCGCCTGCGTGCCTTCGCCATCAACAGCTACTCACAGGCAGACGACGCTAACGATGCCACCATCATCGACCCTGCCTACGACCAGAAGACAGTGGCCGACTACTACCTCGGCCCCAACCTCTACGACGACTACACCTTGCAGAACCACAACCTCTTCCACACTTCCTACCAGAACGTGGTCATGCAGGAGCTCGGCGAGGCCCATCTGGCCATGCAGCTCTTCCAGGGAGCCAGCCCCAAGTGGACAACCCGCGCGCTGATGCACAACCAGCAGGAGGTGATGGACCAGGTGCTCAACCTGCTGGCACTGGCCGACGGGGAGCTTGCCATGCCCAACGGCAACGACTGGAGCCTGTTCCTCTTCGACCAGATTACGAGCTACAGCACTGCCGCCTGCTTCCTTCGCGACGCCAACGCGCTGCTGCTCGAGAACATGGCATATAAGTTCATCAAGGCACGCCAGCAGACCACCACCGACGGCTCGTGGCTGCTGCGCCCCGACGTGGGCTCGCGCCGCATGGGCGTGGAGGCACACCGCGTGATGATGACCTATCTGATGCACGCCGCAGCCCCGACATCCGACATGACGCCGGCATCGTGGGAGGACTTTGCACGCAGCTACCAGGATGCCCACCTGTTCACCTCGCAGAACATAGTGCGCGCCAGCAGCGACGACCGCTTCGCCACCTTCTCGTGGAGCACAGGCCTGAAGAGCTACACCGGCTACTTCACCGACACCACGGCCGACCGCAACAAGATTGTCTGTCCCTACCGCGCCAACAACACCGGCAACATCATAGGCTGGTACACCGTGAGCGGCAAGGGCACCAACGCCACACCCGTGGTCAGCGGCATCTACGACCTGCACGACAACGCCTTCACCATGAACGGCAGCCTCTCCACCAACGACGGCACGCTCGAGAACCGCTTCGTGCTTGCCGCCACACGTGGCAATGCACTCATCTACCTGAGCAACGTGAAGGCTCAGGGCACGGCCACCATCACCGGACGGCGCGCCGGCATGCTGGCCATCACCACCGACCCCTTCACACGCCCGCAGCGCACACTCTACCACGCCGCAGGGCGCATCCAGACCGACGGCACGCAGATGGCCCATATAGCCTCGCCGTGGGTGTGCGTGGACAACAGCGTGGGCATCGTCACCAAGGGCGGCACAGGCCAAATGGCCTTCGGCGAGCAAGCCAACAACAACTCCATCCTCTGCTCCAAGCTCTACCCCTCCTACTCGGCCGACATACAGCAGGTGTCTGCCGGCGACATGGTGGACAGCACCACCTATATATATTATAGCAACGTGGACAGCACCACCACAGCCCGCCTCAACGGGCAGGCCGCAAGCCTCGGCGCACAACTGCCAGAGGGCTGGGACGGCGTGACATGCGCCGACCCCGACGGCTCCCGCTACCTGTTGGTGGCCAACCTGTCGGGCGGCAGCACCAACCGTGCCACCCTGACAGGGCTCACCGTGGACGGCCTGGGCGGCCCCGTGCTGCGCCAGGAGACAGCCATCATCGACGGCACTGCGTCGGCCACCATAGCCCTCGACGAGCACCACTCGCTGCTGCAGGAACTGACGCTCTTCGTCAGCGGCGGCAGCGTCTACGCCACAGCCTTCAACCGCGACGACGACAGCCAGGCAGCCATACGCGTAGCAGGCAGCACGCCGCAGCAGATCACCCTGAGCTACGTGCAGCACGGCACTGTGGTAGCACAGCAGCAAGTGAGCATAGGCATTGACGGCACATACATAGTATCGTTCCACGACGGCACGCTGGTGAGTGCATTAGAGGGTGAGGCGCAGACACTCTACGACGACGTGACCACGCAGTACCTGTCGAACCCCGGCTTCGAGGACGATGCCACATGGGGCACCACGGGCAGCATCACCCTCGGCAGCACCACCTACAACCCCTGCTACACACAGAGCGTGGCCGCCACCGACTCGCGCTGGCCACAGGTGCTGCCCGTGGAAGGGTGGACAGCAGAGAACACGCTGACCGCCGCCAGCAACTTCGCACTGCTCTACTCCATGCCCTACAGCTTCACGCAATACTGCGTGTCGCCCTCCAACGTGGGCAACAGCACCAGCATCATGGCCGCTCCCGCCGGACGCGACGACGAAGTGCAGACACGCTGCCTCTCCGTGCTCAACTCATGGACCAACGGCACCAATGCCATCAGCCAGACGACGCACCTGCCGAAAGGCGACTACGTGCTGGCCATGGACATGCGCTACAGCTGCCCTAACGAGGGACGCCGCATAGGCGACAACATCGTGGCCACCACCGGCGGCAACACGTGCAGCGTGCTGTGCGGCGTGAGCCTCGGCGGCAACGACCTCTACACCCTGCCCACAGCAGCCGAGTCGTGGCAGACACGGCAGATAGCCTTCAGCATCGACGACGAGGAGGGCGCCGATGCCACCTTTCGCCTCGGCATGAGCACGACAGCCAGCCTTGGCGCCGCACAGCAAGTGCGCCTCTACGTGGACAATCTCCGCCTGTTCCGCGTGAAGAGCACCCCCGTGGGCATCGGCCACACAGCCTTTAGCCAAATGCCGTCGGGCCACGGCAATGTCTACGACCTCAGCGGCCGCCCCATAAGCGGCAAGGCAGCACAGGGCATCTGCATCACGCAGGGACGCAAGTTGCTCGTCAAGTAAGCATAGCCATGACCCACAAGCGCACAGGGCGCGTGCTGCTCATATACACAGGCGGCACCATAGGCATGGGCATCAGCCCCGCCACGGGAGCACTGGAGCCACTCGACTTCGCCCATCTCATCACGCAGATGCCCGAGTTCGCGGCCATCCCCACAGGCATCGACGTGCATCCCTTTGACGCGCCCATCGACAGTTCCGACATGACGCCCGAGCGATGGGCACAGATAGTGCAGATCATCACCGGCCTCTACGACAACTACGACGGCTTCGTGGTGCTCCACGGCACCGACACCATGGCTTTCACCGCCGCCGCCCTCTCGTTCATGCTGGAGAACCTGACCAAGCCCGTGGTGCTCACCGGCTCGCAGCTGCCCATCAACCAACTGCGCACCGACGGCAAGGAGAACCTCATCACAAGCATCGAGATAGCCGCTGCCACCGACAGCCACGGCCATCCGCGTGTGCCCGAGGTGAGCATCTACTTCAACGGCCATCTGCTGCGTGGCAACCGTTCCACCAAAATCAACAGCGAGGGCTTCGATGCCTTCGAGAGCTTCAACTGCCACCACCTGGCCGATGCCGGCGTCAACATATCCTACTACGACCACCACATCCTGCGGCCCGACTTCGAGCGTCCCCTCACGCCACATTTCGCCATGGACACCAACCTGGCCGTGTTCACCCTCTTCCCCGGCATCAAGGAGGCCACGGTGCGTGCGTTGCTCGAGACGCCGGGACTCAGGTCGGTGGTGCTGCGCACCTACGGCAGCGGCAACGCTCCGCAGCAGCCGTGGCTGCTGGACGCCCTCACCGAGGCCAACGGTCGCGGCATCGTGATGGTGAACATCACGCAGTGTGCGGCAGGCACCATCGAGATGGCACGCTACGGCGGAGGCTTCCTGCTTCAGCACGCCGGCGTCATCTCAGGCCACGACAGCACCGTGGAGTGCGCCGTGGCCAAGCTCATGCATCTGCAAGGCCATTCCACCGACACCGACTTCGTGCGCCGCCAGATGAGCCGCGCCCTCTGCGGAGAGATTACCGTGGCCTGACGACAACGCTGCCGTGCGTCCCGCCTGCATCATAGCAGCATGCCCTGCATGAAGCCACAGTCGCGCTTCGTGCAGGGCATGCCATATATGCTGCATCGCCTACTTCATCAGGACGACGGCACACTGCGGCTGCACGCTGACGGTCAGGGCCGAGTGCTTGGACAGGCGCACCATGGTCTGCGTGGGCATACGTCCGTCGGCACCATCGCTGAGGCACACCAGTTGCTGTTGCGGCTGGAACATGGGCAGCTCCAGGTTGTAGGTCTTGGCAGTGGCAGCAGCATTCATCACCACGACATACCAGTTGTCGCCATGACGACGTGCCAGCACGAGGTCGCGCCCAGGGTAGCCATCGATGTAGCGCGTCTCATCCCAGATGGTGGGCACGCCACGCATGAAGTCTATTTCAAACGAAGGCTGATGCTCCAGGTCGTGGGGCGTGAGGGCAAAGTTCTGCACGCTGCTCTGGAAGGCCACGGCAGTGGCCAGTTCGAAGACATCCGACGTGCGTCGCGTGGTACCCCCGTCGGCCGAGCGGTTGAGGCGTCGTTGCAGGAGCGTTCCGCCGAACTCCATCGAGCCGACGGCATTACGCACGTATGGATGCAGGCATGCGTTCTGTGCCTCAAGGTCGCAGAAGTGCTGGCTGAAGATGAGGTTCTCCGATGCCAGCACCGCCTCCGAGCTGACATAGTTGGGGTACATGCGTTCCCATCCACGCGGCAGTGTGCAGCCATGGAATATCACCTGCAAGCCATAGTCGTTGGCATCGGAGAGGATGGCCTCGTAGAGACGCATGGTCTCCTGCTTGTCGCCGGCAAAGAAGTCCACCTTGATGCCCTGCACGCCGTTCTCCATGAGCCACGCCATCTCCCGCTTGCGCACTATGGGGTTGTGCATGCACTGCTTGGCACACTGCGGTGCATCGTTCCAGCCGCCGTTGCTGTTGTACCACACCCACGGCCTTACGCCCACCTCGCGGCAGTGCTGGAAGAGCAGCTCCATGCGCTCGCGTCCTATGTTGGTGAGCCATCCGCCGTCGATGAGGCATCCCTCCCACCCCAGCTTGGCAGCCAGGTCGATGAATGTCATCTGGTCGGCATACACTATGCTGGCATCCTGCCACACTATCCACGACCACGTGTTGCGTGCCGTGGTGTAGGGCAGCACCGGCTCGTAGAGCGGGCGCACTACGTCCCACGTTATGGTGGTCTCCACAATGGGCTTTAGCGTTGTGCCGAGAGTGATGGTGCGCCATGGTGTGGCGGCGGGCAAGCCCATCTGTGCGCCCGTGGAGCCGAAGCCGTTGTTCTCTCCCTCCATGGGGAAGGCGATGGTGAAGAGGCCGTCGGCAGTGACGTCGGAGAGGTGGGATGCACAGTAGTCGCTGCTCACACCCGTCTCGGAGATGAGCATCCAGCCCTTGTCGCCCTCGCGGAAGAGGCATGGGAATGTCCAGCCGTGGCCATATTTGCTGGCTATGGGCAGCGCGGCGTCGAGCACATACTCCTCCTCATAGCTTGGTTTTGTGCGTTTCCATCCTATCATGGGGTCGCTTTGGGGGCAGATGAAAGCCGTCGTGCCGGCAGGCATGCGGAAGCCCGTAGCTTCGCTGCCGACCACGATGGCTGCCGTCTCGCCTTGCTGCGGCACGCGGTAGCGGAAGGCTATGTTGCTGTTGCTCACCTGGAACTCCACGTCAAGGTTGTGGCGATGGGCATCCACGAGGTGAAACACGGCGGTGTTGGCCTCATAGCTCACGGCCGACTGCTTGATGGTGCGCAGCGTGTAGGTGTCGCTGGCGTGACCGCGCTCCACGCCTGTGAGTGTCAGGCTCTCGGTCCAGTCGGCCACTGTGGCGCTCAGACCTAATGGTGAAGCCTCGAGCATGGGCACATCCACGGTGTCCGTGCGCACGGCGGCGGCACGCTTGCCTTTCTTTGCCGGAGCCGATGCCACCCGACGGTAGCCAGCCGAGTAGGTGGCACGCCCGTTGTCGACTGCGACATCCACATAGGTCAGGCCGTCGGGCGAGAGCACACGGACAGGTTCTGCCAGTGCCGGAGTCAGGGCCGTGCACAATGATAACAGGATAATAGCAGGTAGTTTACGCATAAGTATATGGTGTTATTGGTTAATGTCAGCAGCCAGCCGTCACGCAGCCCTCAGAACTGCCAGCCGCGGAACAGGCGTCCGCTGCCCTGGAGCTCCGCTCCGAAGTAGAAACCCACGTTGGTGGGTTGGTTGTAGCCCACGTTCTGCATCACGAGGGAGTGGCGGTAGACAGGGTCGGCAAGGAAGGTGTGGAAGCGGTATGGTGTGGGCAGGGGCGAGACGTAGAGGCGCAGTGCACGGCTGTCGGGCGTGCGGGCCAGCACCTCCTCACGCCAGTCGCCTACGACATCTGCCGCCAGGCATGGGTTCGACTTGGTGCCGTTGTTGAAGGCCACCCCTTCTAATTTAATTAAAGGAATACACGCGCGCGAGCCAGTGAAGTCGTAGGGCGTGCCTGTGAGTGTCTCCTCCGATGCGGCCTCGGCGTTGCCGGCAGTAGCCGCGGCAGGCACATACTTGGATATGGTCTCATGGTCGAGCAGCTCGCGCAGGAGGTCACCGTCCCACCAGATGCCGTAGTTGATGGGCACGCGTGCCATGCTGTCGACCACCTCGCCACTTGTGCTGCGTATGCCGCCTGACGCCGACGACCACATCTCCAACCCTGGGTTGCGCGGGTCGATGTCGGCAGCCATGCAGCGGCCTACATCCTTGGACGACGGCAGCTGGAAGAGCACCAGCCCCGTGCGGGCGTCGCGGAAGTCGGAGCCGTCGCGGCGGTTCTCGTGGCAGTCCCACACATAGAGTGCATCGTTGAGCGGCATGAAGGCAGTGAGGTGCATGGCATCACCATGTCCGAAGCCTGTGTTGTAGAGCGGCTGTCCGTCGTGGTCCACGGCCATGGAGCCATAGGTGATCTCGTCGCAGCCGTCGCCGTCCACGTCGGCCACGCGCAGGTTGTGGTTGCCCTGCCCTGCGTAGGCCTGTTTGCCGGCGTCGCGTGTGTCGAACACCCAGCGTGTGGTGAGGCGGCGTCCGTCGAAGTCGTAGGCTGCCAGCACGGTGCGTGTGTAGTAGCCACGGCAGAAGATGGCACTCAGGCGTTTGCCGTCGAGGTATGCGCAGGCAGCGAGGAAGCGGTCGGAGCGGTTGGCGTAGTTGTCGCCCCAGTCGCTCAGTGGGCCGCGCTCGGGTATGTAATCGACTGTGGAAACAGCCTTGCCGGTGCGCCCGTCGAAGCATGTCACCCACTCGGGACCACGGTCCACGAAGCCACCGCGACGTGCCTTGGGGTCCATGCGGTCGGGCCAGCCGGGACCGCGGAACTGCTCGCTGGGGTTGCCGTTGGCCTGATAGGCCAGGGTGTCAGGGTGACGGCGGTGGTCGGCCATGGGGTCGCCCAGCACATGTCCGCGCCCGTCCACGGTGCCGTCGCTGGTGCGCACAAGCATCTCAGCACGCCCGTCGCCGTTGAGGTCAGCCACGATGAAGGGTGTGTAGTGAGCCCCCGAGCGTATGTTGCGGCCGAGGCACACGCGCCACAGGCTGCGGCCCTCAAGCGTCAGGGCCTCGAGATATGTGGGTGCCGTGAGACCACTATGCGAGTTGTCGCGCGAGTTGGTCGGATCCCACTTTAGCACCACCTCCATGCGGCCGTCGCCGGTGAGGTCGGCCATGGTGGCATCGTTTGCCACGTAGGACACGGTCTTCCCCGTAAGCTCGTCCACGACGTCGGCAGGGGGTGTGAGCGGAAGCTCCACATAGCCCACGGGAGCACCCTCGGGGAGGGTCCAGTCGCCCCGTGCATGGTGTAGGCGGCCACCCTGCATGCTCTTTGCGATGACCCTGTAGTGTGCTCCGGCAGGAGAGTGCAGGGTGTCGGCGAAGGTGGTGGAGTGTCGTGCCGGGGTGTGTCCTATCACCTTGCCGTCGCGCAGCACCTGGAATTCCACGTCGATGGGATCCGACGGCAGATAGCGCCACGAGAGGAGCACGCTGTCGGTGCTTATGCGCACGGCCACGAGTCCGCGGTCGAGCGTCTCGCCACGCATGGCGGCGAGATTGTAGGCCGTCTGTGCACCGGCGGTGAGCGCGGCCAGCAGCATCAGTGGGAGCAGGAAGTGTTTCATCAGACGGGTAGGTTACAGTGATTAAGAGTTAAAGGCAGAGACTTATGGCTTGGTGGCATCAGGCTCACCCGCTGCCGCCGCAGAGAGCAGCAGACGGCTGATGTCCTGGCGCACACGTGCAAACGGCGGTGCGTCGCGGAAGGCTGTGGCCTTCTTCAGGACGGTTTCTATGGGCATCACGCTGTGCTGGTAGGACGAGAGCTCACACTGCCGCTGCTTGTCGTGCATGGCCAGGCGTGTGATTTCGCGCTCGCGTTCCTTGCGCAGTGTGGTGCAGATGCCTTCGAGCAGTGGCACCACCACATTGTCGAAGAGCGTGTGGCCGTGAATGTAGAGGTATGTGGTCTCGGGCGTGACACCCAGGTCGAGCAGGCTCTGCCTGACGCTGCCCCACGAACGCTTGGCTTCGGGGAAACGGTGCTGCAGCCACGCCACTTTCTGGTTCACACGGCGGCGCATGGCTGCAAGGGCTTCCTCGGGCTTTCCGGCCGAGATGCCCTTGGCAGACACGATGGCGGCAAGGTCGGTGAGCTTGAAGTCGTGGTAGGCATCGTTGCGGTAGCACCAGATGCTCCACACGAGCAGCGGCCAGACGATGACACTGTACTGGCGCATGAACTCCTCATAGTCGAGCGTGGGGCGGTCGTTGAGCGTGGCCGTGACCACAGCCCTGCGCAACGACGGAGCGTAGCACTGGTAGTTCTCGATGGCGTAGACGTAGGTGTGGATGACGTAGGGCGAATGGCGCACAAGGCGGCTCAGCTCGGTGGCATCGGAGAGGAGATAGTCGTAGTCGGCATCGACGCAGGCTATCATGGTCTGTCCCAGCTGCCTGGCCGAGAGCAGGTTGAGCAGTGCCTGCCGCTTGCCTTTGCCTAAGCTGTCGTGCGAGGGCAGACACACCTCGAAGGTGACTGCCGGGCTCTCGAACTCATCGAGCACCTGCCGCCAGAAGGCCACGTCGTCGAAGCTCTCCACATAGGCCACTATGCGGCGCGGCGCACGCTTGGGACGCAGGCGGTTGGCAGCCTCGATGTAGGCCGACGAGATGTTATGGAGCAGACGCTTGGCCATAGGTGCCAGACGGTGTTACTGCTGGATGATGTCTTCCACGTCTGTCACGCAGTCCGTCCATCCGTCCATCACGAGGGCCGGCGAGTGGGTGGTCACCAGCACCTGCACGTGCGGGTTGAGGTCAACGATGAGTGAGAGCAGACGCTGCTGCCACTCTATGTGGAGGCTTATCTCGGGCTCATCCATGAGCAGCACCCATGGCTGACGGTTCTGCACCAGCACAGTGAGCAGTATGATGAGCATCTGCTTCTCTCCCGACGAGAGCAGATAGGGCTGCAGCGTCTGCCCTATGTGATGGAAGCGCAGCTCGTTGGAGGTGCGGTCGATGGTCTTGCCCGTGGAGGCGAAGAGGTCGTCCACGATGTCCTGGAAGTGGCTCTTCTCTGCCGCTATGGCCGATGCCTTGGCCTGCGCCTCAGGGTCGGCAGAAGTGAAGAGCTCCACTATGCGGCGCGAGAGGTTCACCTGATAGTCGAGATAGCGGCGCTGTAGCTGGTAGAGCTGCCAGTCGAGCTCGGTGGTGAGATGCGAGTCGGTGACCTTCTCAATCAGCTCCGCACTGGCCAGGGGACGGTCTATGCCACGAATGAAGTCGAAGCGCACGGCCGTGGCCACGGCCGGATGGAAGGTGAGATGCACCCCCTGCGAGGGCTCGCCGCTGAGCACGGGGCTCGCCGCTATGGTGTCCTGCAAGCGGCGTGCCGTCTTGCGCAGGATGGTGCTCTTGCCCACCCCGTTGATGCCGCTCAGCACATTCACTCCCGGCTGCAACGGCCATACTATGTGGCGCGTGCCGTGCCAGAGGGCATCTATCTCCACACGTTCTATGTAGTCGCCTATCATGGTGATAATGACTTTGTTTTGCTCCTTACGTGGGCAAAGTTAACCCAAAAGGTAGGGCACACAAAAAAAGGTACCTGCTTTTTTGCCCTCCGCCACCATTTAGCGTACCTTTGTCAGCACTGACATTATGAAGACCGCCATACGCACACTCTTGCTACTGCTGATGTTTGCCGCGCCAAGCACCGGCATGGCTGCCGCACCACGCAAATTCACCATCGTCCTTGATGCCGGCCATGGCGGCAAGGACCCCGGAGCCTTAGGCACTAAAGGGCGGGAGAAAGACATAAACCTGGCCGTGGCGCTCGCCGTGGGGCGGCTCATCGAGCAAAACATGGCCGACGTCAGCGTCGTGTACACCCGCAAGACCGACATCTTCGTCGAGCTCGACGAGCGTGCCAACATTGCCAACAAAGCCAAGGCCGACCTCTTCCTGAGCATACACACCAACGCAGTGGCCGGCAAGACACAGCACCGCGGCACGGAGACCTACACGCTGGGCATGCACCGCGCGGCCGATAACCTCGAGGTGGCCAAACGCGAGAACTCGGCCATCATGCTTGAGAGCAACTACGCGCAACGCTACGAGGGCTTCGACCCCAAGAGTGCCGAGTCATACATCATCTTCGAGTTCATGCAGGACCGCAACATGGAGCAGAGCGTGAAGATGGCCACCATGCTGCAACAGCAGTTCCGCTCAGCCGGACGTCCCGACAAAGGCGTGCATCAGGCAGGCTTCCTCGTGCTGCGCGAGACGAGCATGCCGTCGTGCCTCATAGAACTGGGCTACATCACCACACAAGCCGAGGAGACATTTCTCACCAGCAACGCGGGCGTCACACAGCTGGCACAGGCCATCTACGCCGCCATCAAGAAGTATAAAGAAACACACCATACCAAATGAAATTCGCAAGGGAGCTAAAAATAGGCATCACAGGCATCATTGCCACCGTGCTGCTCTTCTCAACCATCAATTTCCTCAAAGGAGCCAGCCTCTTCACCACCAACGACACCTATTATATAGTATTCACCGATGCCAAGCAACTGGCAAAGTCGAGTCCCGTCTATGCCGACGGCTACAACGTAGGCATAGTCTCCGACGTGCACTACGACTACGCCAACCCTGGCAAAGGCGTGGTGGTGCAGATTGCCGTGGAGCACGGCATGCGCATACCCGCAGGCACCATAGCCATGCTCGACGAGGCCATGCTCGGCGGCAGCACACTGAACCTGCGCATGGGCAACAGCCCCGTGGAGCGCTACGCCGTGGGCGACACTCTGCCGTCGCAAGCAGCCGGCGGACTAATGGACCAGGCAGCCCTGCTCATGCCCAAGCTGGAAGTGACGCTCGCACGCGTCGACACACTGCTCATGAGCCTCAACACACTGGCCAACGACCCCAACATCAAGCAGATACTGGCCAACGTGAATGCCGCCACAGAATCGCTCAACCAGAGCACCGCCGACATCAACCGCATAGTGCACAGCGACCTGCCTGCCATGACACACACGTTCACCGAAGCCGGCAACAACGTGGCACTGCTGACAGCACGCCTCAACGAGTTAGACATACAGGCAACCATGGGCAAGGTGGATGCCACGATGGACAACGTACAAGCCATGACCGAGCGCCTGAACGCAACAGACAACAACGTAGGACTGCTGCTCAACGACACTGCACTCTACGGCAACATCAACCGCACAGCACTGGGCGCAGCCACACTCGTGGAAGACCTGAAAGCCAACCCCAAACGCTACATCCACTTCTCAGTCTTCGGCAAGAAAGAAAAGAGTGGCAATGAGTGATGCACGGGGACAACGAAGCAGCCCGCTATTTGCAGCAATTATAAATTAGGACACCACAGCATGGAGGTGCACCCACGAGCAATATAACTCGCTAAGACTTAGCACCGCAGACACAGCAAAAAACTTTTTGAGGCATCGCCTATGGCGGTGCCTCAAAGCTTTAATAATCAGCACAAAGAACTGCCACAGGCACTGAGACTAAGCGAAAGCGGCAAGCGTCCGTGCAGAGTGCTGAAAACGTGGCTTTTAGGGAAGACACCAAGCCATGTGTGCCCTATGGCTCACATTTGCATAGACGCGCAAGAAAACCTACCTTTGCAACGTTGTTCGCCATACAGGAACAGTACTCCTTAATGCCAGCTAACCCAACCATACAAGACCCTCGGTGGAGCCAATGCCTGCGACTGATTGAAAGCAATATCGGTCAGCAGCAGTTTGACACATGGTTCGGCCCCATACGCAAGGCAGAGTATGACGACGACAAGCACGAGCTGACACTCAGCGTACCCTCCTCATTCATCTATGAATACTACGAGGCCAACTACCCAAGGCTGTTGCGCCTCGTGCTGACAAGAGTGTACGGCGAAGGCGTAAGGCTGATGTACAAGGTGACCGTGGACTCCACCACCGGCAGCGAACAGACATGGGAAGGCGGCACCAGCACCACGCTGAAGCAACAGCCAACCCACACGCCGGCCAACACAGCCCCACAGCCGCTACAGCAGCTCGACTCACAGCTCAAGGCCGAATACACCTTCGACACCTTTGTGGAAGGAGATGCCAACCGCCTGCCCATAACCGTAGGGCAAGCCATTGCCAAGAACCCCAGGCAAGCAACATTCAACCCGCTATTCCTCTACGGCCCATCCGGCGTTGGCAAGACACACCTCGTCAACGCCATCGGACTGCGACTGAAAGAGCTGCACCCTGAACTGCGCGTGCTCTACGTGTCGGCCCACCTCTTCCAGGTGCAGTACACCGACAGCGTGCGGCAGAACAAGCAGAACGACTTCATCGGCTTCTACCAGAGCATCGACATCCTCATCATCGACGATGTGCAGGAGTTCGCCACACTACAGAAGACACAGCTTGCCTTCTTCCACATCTTCAACCACCTGCACCAAAACGGCAAACAGCTGATACTCACTTCCGACCGTCCGCCGGTGGCACTGCAAGGCATGGAGGAGCGCCTGCTCACACGCTTCAAGTGGGGCCTGCTGGCCGAGCTGGAACGCCCCTCGCAGGAGATGCGCCGCGACATCCTGCGCAGCAAGATACGCCACGACGGCCTGCGTTTCACCGACGCCGTGATTGACTACATCTCACGAGTAGTGGACAAGAGCGTGCGCGACCTCGAAGGCGTCATACACTCACTCATGGCATACAGCGTGGTCCACAACAAGGAGATTGACGTGGACATGGCAGAGCAGGTGATAAGCAAGACCATCGGCCTGCAAGCGGCAAAGAGCAAAGTCACCCTGGAGTATATCGTGGAGCGCACATGCGACTACTTCGGCCTGACCACGGCAGACATTATGTCGAAAAGCCGCAAGGCCAACATTGTGATTGGCCGACAAGTGGCAATGTACCTCTCACAGAAGCACACCTCACTGAGCACCACAAAGATAGGCTACGCCATCGGACAGCGCGCACACACAACTGTGCTACACTCGTGCCAATGCGTGAGCAACCGCATGGCAACCGACAACATCTTCTCAAGGCAAGTGAGCGAACTGGAAGAGCTCATCAGCCACTGACGACAGCCGCCGGCACCAGTTGACAGCCGGCAGCGACACCAGTCAAAGCCCATATTTTACCTGAAAACTTTGCCGCTCACAAAAATAGGCTTACCTTTGCCGACCGAATGGATAGTCTGAGCAGATACGATGTTTGTATAGACGGCATACAAGCCGACACACGCACCTATCACTGGACACTGCGCGACGACTACTTCCACCTGCTTGACGAGCAGGACATAGAGCACGGCCAACTCAACGCTACGCTGCGGGTGACCCAGAGCGGTGATGCCTATGACCTTGACTTCGACATAGCAGGATATGTGGAAGTGCCTTGCGACAGATGCCTCTGCCCCATGCAGCAGAAGATAGAAGTCCATGAGACGCTGACAGCAAGGCTCGGCAACGCATACTACGATGATGGAGACACCATCGAAGTAGCAGCCGACACCAAGACGCTCAACGTGGCATGGAACATGTTCGAGCTGATAGCACTTGCCCTGCCTATCCACCACGTGCACGACGACGGCCAGTGTGAGGAAGCCATGCAGCAACTGCTGGCCAGCCACACGCCACACGCCGACGACAGCCACGACACACGGTGGGATGCCCTCAAGCCACTGCTCGGCAGCAACACCACAGACGACAACAAATAAACAAACAACAACTATACTACAATGGCACATCCTAAAAGAAGACAATCCAAGACACGCACTCTCAAGCGCCGGACTCACGACAAGGCCGTAGCACCAGCACTGGCTGTCTGCCCCAACTGTGGCGAGTTCCACATCTACCACACCGTATGCCCTGCTTGTGGCTACTATCGTGGCAAGGTCGCTATAGAGAAAGCCGAAGCTTAAGGAACATCTAAGCCTCACCCCCGACCTTCTCCCAGAGGAGAGGGAGTACGTACCTATTTTATATAACCGCGCGGGGTGCACCCGCCGAGAGGTATATACTTCCACTCACTCCACGAAGGGTCGGGGGTGAGGCATTTTGGCATATAACATCACCGTTATTGCACACCAACACAGAAGCTATGGAAAGACTACATGCCGTCATCACAGGCATAGGTGGCTACGTGCCCGACTACATACTAAACAACGAAGAACTAAGCCGCATGGTGGACACCACCGACGAGTGGATAATGACACGCATCGGAGTGAAAGAGCGCCGCATACTCAACGAAGATGGTCTCGGCCCGAGCTACATGGCCCGCAAGGCTGTGAAGCAACTGCTGGAACGCACCGACTGCGACCCCCTCTCGGTAGATGCCGTGATATGCTCCACCTCAACAGCCGACTACCACTTCCCCTCTACAGCAAGCATCGTGCTCGGCAAGTGCGGCATGAGCAACGCCCATGCTTTTGAGCTGTCAGCTGCATGTTCGGGCTTCCTCTACGCCATGGACCAGGCTGCATGCATGATAGAGAGCGGCCGCTACAAGAAGATTGTAGTTATCGGTGCCGACAAGATGTCAAGCATCGTCGACTACACCGACCGAGCCACATGCCCCATCTTCGGCGACGGTGCCGCTGCCGTGCTCGTGGAGCCTACGACAGAAGACCTCGGCTGGCAGGACAGCTATCTGCGCACCGACGGCCTGGGGCTGCCATTCCTATGCCTGCAAGGCGGAGGTTCCGTTGCTCCCCCATCCTACTTCACCTTAGAACACAAGATGCACTACCTGCATCAGGACGGCCGGACTGTGTATAAGTTTGCCGTTACCAACATGTCGGATGCATGTGCCATCATCGCCGAGCGCAACAACCTGAACAAGGACAACATTGCGTGGGTCATCCCCCACCAGGCCAACGTGCGCATCATCCAGGCTGTGGCCCAACGCCTGGAGCTGCCCATGGACAAGGTGATGCTCAACATACATAAGTATGGCAACACATCAAGCGCGACACTGCCTCTCGCTCTATGGGACTACGAGAAGCAGCTGCAGAAGGGCGACAACCTCATCTTCACAGCCTTTGGTGCCGGCTTCACATGGGGCGCAGCCTACATGAAGTGGGGCTACGACGGAAAATAAGGCCCTGTGCATCCCCATGGTCCAGACATTGAACCGTGAGAGCTACAGCGAGCCCCATGGGAATTGGAGCCATGGCCATGTGGCAATCATAGGGGCATAAACACTACAGCTATGGAGCAGACATCTGCACAAGTGCACAAATCAGGCTTCGTCAACATCGTGGGCAACCCCAACGTGGGCAAGTCCACGCTCATGAACCTGCTCGTGGGTGAGCGCATATCCATAGCCACTTTCAAGGCACAGACCACGCGCCACCGCATAATGGGCATCCTCAATACGCCGGAGATGCAGATATGCTTCTCCGACACGCCTGGGGTGCTCAAGCCATCCTATAAGCTGCAGGAGCAGATGCTGCAATTCTCCGAGAGTGCCTTGCAGGATGCCGACGTGTTGCTCTATGTGACAGACATGGTGGAGACCCCCGACAAGAATGCCGACTTCCTGCAAAAGGTGAGCCGCCTGAAAGAACCCATCCTCCTGCTCATAAACAAGATAGACCTCAGCAACCAGCAGGCACTCACGGCTAAAGTCGATGAGTGGCACGCGGTGCTGCCGCAGGCCGAAGTGTTCCCCATATCGGCCCTGCACCGCTTCGGTGTAGACCAGGTGCTGGAGCGCATCAAGGCCCTCTTGCCTGCATCGCCGGCATACTTCGACAAAGATGCCTGGACCGACAAGCCTGCACGCTTCTTCGTCACCGAGATTATACGTGAGAAGATACTCCTATACTACACCAAGGAGATACCCTACTCCGTGGAAGTGGCCGTGGAAAGCTTCAAGGAGACAGAAGCACTCATACGCATCAGTGCCATCATATATGTGGAGCGCGACAGCCAGAAAGGCATCATCATAGGCCATCAGGGCACAGCCCTCAAGCGCGTAAGCAGCGAAGCCCGCCGCGAGCTGGAACGCTTCTTCGACAAGAAAATATTCCTGCAGTGCTTTGTCAAGGTGGACAAAGACTGGCGCAGCAGCGACAAGGCAATGAAGCAGTTCGGCTACCAGCTGGAATAGCCGTTGCCGTGAAGCCTTAATCTTTCAATCTCTCGTGCAATGCTCGTAGCAATCGTAGGACGCCCCAACGTGGGCAAGTCAACACTTTTCAACCGTCTGACCAAGACCCGTCATGCCATCGTCTCCGAGGAGGCCGGCACCACCCGCGACCGCCAGTACGGCAAGTGCGAATGGGTGGGCCGCGAGTTCTCCGTGGTCGACACTGGCGGCTGGGTAGTAGGCTCCGACGACATCTTCGAGGAAGAGATACGCAAACAGGTAACCCTTGCCACCGAGGAGGCCGACCTCATCCTCTTCCTTGTCGACATAAACACCGGCATCACCGACCTCGACGAAGCCGTGGCCAACATACTGCGCCGCAGCACGAAGCCCGTAGTGCTCGTCAGCAACAAAGCCGACAACAGCGACCAGCATTGGCTGGCGGCCGACTTCTACCGCCTCGGCCTGGGCGACCCCATCTGTATCTCAGCAGCCACAGGCAGCGGCACTGGCGACCTGCTCGACCTCGTGTTGCAGAAGCTACCGCCCACCGATGCCGTCGACGAGCATCTCGACCTGCCGCGCATAGCCGTCGTGGGGCGCCCCAACGTGGGCAAGTCGAGCCTCACCAACGCCTTCATAGGCGAAGACCGCCACATCGTGACACCCCTTGCCGGCACCACACGCGACAGCATCTACACACACTACCAGAAGTTCGGCTTCGACTTTCTCCTCGTCGACACCGCAGGCATACGCCGCAAGAACCGTGTCAGCGAAGACCTCGAGTTCTACAGCGTCATGCGAAGCATACGCTCCATCGAGAACAGCGACGTGTGCATACTCATGCTTGATGCCACACGCGGCATCGAAGCCCAGGACCTCAGCATCTTCCAGCTCATACAGCGCAACCAGAAGGGCCTCGTCGTGGTGGTCAACAAGTGGGATCTCGTGGAGGACAAGAGCACCAAGGCCATCAAATACTTTGAGGACAGCATACGCGAGCGCATGGCCCCCTTCACCGACTTCGAGATAATCTTCTCCTCGGCTGTCACCAAGCAGCGCATCTTCCGCATACTCGAGGCCGCCGATGCCGTCGACAAGCACCGCCGTGCCCGCGTCGGCACCACACGCCTCAACCAGGAGATGCTGCCACTCATTGAGGCCTATCCGCCGCCATCCATGAAGGGCAAGTACATCAAGATCAAGTACTGCTCACAGCTGCCAGCCACACGCGTGCCGTCATTCGTGTTCTACGCCAACCTGCCGCAGTACGTCAAGGAGCCATACCGCCGCTTCCTTGAGAACAAGATACGCGAGCGCTGGAACTTCACCGGCACACCCATCAACATCTTCATCCGGCAGAAGTAAGCTACCTCTTTGACACTTGTATTATCTTCTTCTCACACTGGAGCTGTTTGTCCCGTGTGCGCAAGCCAAGGAGCCACTTCTGGAATGTCTTATAAGGTAGTTCGGGAGGCAGGTTGAAGAAGCTGCCGCCCACCTTCTGCTTGTCAATAGGTGTCACGGCCGTTGCACGCGTGAACTTGTTCGGGGAGAAAAGCACATAGAACTGCATCCTCTCCATGGCGGCATCGCAGTAGAGACTGATGCCGTCGTGCAGGGGCGGCAGCATGTTGTCCTGATTATCGTGTTCCGGCGAGAAGAACACATAGCGACGCCCGCCTTTCACCTTGTAGATACCCTCAGGCTGTTCCTCACTCGGGATGAGACACTGAGCCACGGCCGCCGTGCCATCCACGCAATAGACAGCAAGATAGCCGTTGCAGGGGGCGGTGAACGAGAGATACAGGTCGTCGCCTTCAACAAAGTCGGTGGTGGCATCGCGCTCCGCAACATGGTTGCGCATCAGCTGCCACTCAAACTGGGGCTTGCTCCAGGCTATCTCGCGCACCATGCCCGTGACGCGGCACACCACGCCATCCATGTCGTGCTCCTCATCGTAGGGGAGGAACTCATACTTTGGTTCCAGCACGTCGCCCAGGTATTCACCCTTGAGCTCACTCTCACTGATGGAGTAGAACGATGTCGAGCTGCCCTCGCCATCGCTGTTGATGATGAGGCTGCCGCTCACTGCCGTGATAGTGCCAGGAAAGGCCTTCTGGATAGCCTCCAGTTTGGCACGCTCGTAAGCTGTCTCACGAGCGAGACTGCGCGGGATGTCGGAGCCGAACAGATACCTGTATTCTGCCGTGACCATCATGCCCTCCTGCGCCCTGCCCAGCACGGGGCAGAGCAGCAGGAGGACCGTAGCGACGGCATTCAGAACACGTAACCGATGGAAGCGTAAGGATACCATTTCGATGCCTGTTGCCATGACTTGTTGCACTCATACAATGTGCCCACATTGGCTATAATGTGCCCCGATGCATAGCCGAGACCCCAATCAATGTTCATATATCCTCGTGTGACATTCTCTCGGTCGAATGTTGTCGTGGCCGCTGCAGGCATGGTGGACTCATATTCTACACGCGCCGAACTGTCATGCACCGACACGCCAACGCCCAAATGTATATACAGCGGATGACAGATGGCAAACATCACGCCTGCACCGCCATAGTAGTAGCTATGCTCCTGCTTCAATATGCTGTTAGAGCTTACGGTTGTCTTTGTGTGAGGTATGTTGCAGAAGAGCGTCCTCAAGTATACTCCATACCGCATATCGGCGTTGAAGAGCCCTGCCGTGAGCCCCAGCGACGGGCGGTACAAGGACTCCGACACGACGGCATTCACGCCAATGAACGGGCGCATCGCTGCATTGTTGAACCTGGTGTCACGCTGGAGCGTCACGCTCATGTCGGGGCTCACAGGCACCTCCCTGTTGCGGAAGCCTGCATATTGCAGCTTGAGGGCCGATGTTCCCTCAGGCACGACGATGGTGAAGCGTCCGTTGATGTCGGTTGTCGTGCTCTGATCTGTCTCCGGCACCAGCACACGCACTCCGGGCATTGGCGCGCCGTTGTCATTGCATACGGTTCCCTGCACAGCTGTCTGTGCCATGATGTCAGCACTAAGTGCTATGGCAAAGGCCACAAAAAGAAGTAGTCGTTTCATTGAGAATGAGGTTTAGGGTTAAATGGACAATGGTAAAAGCTTAATGCGGTTATGGCACGAGGCGCATGCGCTCCCACGATGCCTGACAGGTCGGCGAGACGTTCACCGTCGGGGTCTGCTCCTCATGGAGGCGCACACTGGCATGCGCGGTCACCTTGCTCTCTATATACGCCTGCAGCTCCTTGAGGCTGACCCTGCCCTTGCTCTCCTTCAGCTTCTTGAGCAAGTAGTAGGTGAAGAGGCCATGCGACTGTTCCATGTAGGGATGTGCTATCTGCTCGCCCGATGCTGCACTGAACACCACCATGTTGCCTTGTGGCTTCTCTGCCTTGGGCTTGACAATAATCTTGCCACGCCCTTTCTCCTCCAGGCTTGCACCGCTGAAGCAGGCGTCGAGCATCACCACCACCTGTCTGGCATCGGTTGCCGACAACTCGGCATACAGGCGCGAGAGCGGATAGCACGCATCGGTGTTCTTGCCGTCGGAGTCGATGGGCAGCAGATAGGCATCCTGCGAAGCACGGTTGGGCAGTCCGTGGCCGGCATAGTAGAAGAGGATATTGATGTCGCCGGCCATGCCGCGCGCTATGCGCTGTATGTCGCTGACAGCCATGCTTATCTCGCCGTAGGAAGCATTGGTGTAGGAGCGTATGTGCTCTGGGTCTATGCCCAAGGTGCGCTCGCAGTACTTGGCGAAGACAGCACCGTCGTTTGATGCCATCTCCACCTTGGGCACATATTTATAGTCCTCATTGGAGATGATCACGGCAAAGGTGTTGTCGCTCTTGCCACGCCCATGCGGTATGCCCATGTCCACATCGCTGCGCGGCACCGTGGCCACTGGAGCCTGCACATTGGCCGACAGGAGCTCGCGGGCATCGCCCGTGGCCATGCTGCCGACGGCCTGTGGCGGTGTGTCGCGAGGCACCTCGGCGGCAGGCGTGCGCTTAGGCAGCTGCGCCACGTCATATCTATACTCCATGCCTGAAGGCAGCATGAACGTCAGCTGCGAGAGTGCAAAGCTGTCGAACACCATCCCGTAGGCAGGGTTCTTGATGCGCACATCGCCCCATTGCTGGGCAAACTCCTGTGCCTCGTTGTTCGTGCGAGGCACTGGCAGGAACACCTCACCGTATGGCGTCATTATGGGGAACACCTGATTGTCGGCATCATAGTCCTCAAGCACCATCTCCTCAGGCGTGAAGGGCTGTGAGAAGCGCTCGGCATACTCCTGTGTGCCATCGCGATAGAAATGCTGCAGCTGTGCTGTGGCCGTGTCCATGCGGGCGTTGTAGTCGCGTGTCGACTCGAACTGGTTCTTCTGCCTCCACTGCTCCATGCGCGGGGTGACATAGGCATTGAGATAGTCCATGTATTCGGGACGCGCGATGCCTGCGGTGTCGGCCGGCGGCACGCCGTTCCTCTTCACGGCATCACGCAGGAAGTTGCGTGCCGTGGCCAGGAGCTGCATGGCATGGTCGCGCCGCGATGTCTCGCCGGTCTTGAGATACTCTGAGAAATAGCGCACGGCAGCCTTGTAGTTGCCCGCATTGAAGGTGTTGGCGGCGGCGAAATAGACCATCGTGGGGAAATAGGCACACGCCTCGGCACGCATGTCGGGCACGTCCTGCATGTCGTGGTCAAGAATGAGCTCCACGTAGGCACGTGCAAAGCGTGTGGCCTCGCGCGTGGCTTCGGAGTCATTGCTGCGGGAGTACCATGCGGCACCGTTCTGGAGGTGCGGATGCAGCTCGGTGAGGGCTTTCCGGGCCTGCACATAGCCCTCCGCGCCACGCGGTGCACTGACGTAAGCCTGCATATAGGAGGCATAGCTCTCATAGAGAAGAGCATACATGGGCGAGCGGTCGGCGGGCTGGTCGGTGTCGTCCAGCACCAGATGCGATATTTCCAGGAGCTTGAGGTACTCGCGGAAGCATGAGTCGCCGTGTGCCAGCGTGGTGCCGTCGGCAGCACGGGTTGCCGTTGCCGTGGTCAGCACGCACGCCATTGCCATGCATGCGCCTGCACGGCAGGCTATGTGCATCCATCCTGTTGTTTTCATAGCATAGACGTATTTATTTTGTCAGGGCATCAACGAAAGTGAGCTGCACGGACACGCGGCGGTGCTCGCCACCCACCTGCGTATCATTCACGACGACAGCATACTCCACCTCGGTGTGCATGCTGCCAAGTGCCGGCAACTGTCGGAGCAGGGCGTCCTTCATGCCCATGGCGCGGGCCAGTGCCAACTGCTCGTTAGTCGATATGCCGGCAGCCTTGTCGAGCGAGAGGCTCACCAGCTGCCCGTTGCGCATCACAGGCTCACGCGACAGCGTGCCGTAGGCTTCGTCGTAGGCTATCGTGCTGTTGACGGGCAGTGCGTCGGCGGCACCGGTTATTCTGATTTTCAGCACACGGTCTGCCTTGACATACTTGGCCAGCTCGCCACTGACGGCCTGACGGATGATGTCGATTGTGGCCTGTGCGGCACCCGACTCACTGAAGTGGTAGTGGCCCGGGGCGAAGTCCTCACGTGCAGCGAAGCCCGGGCGCACCGTGTAGGTGAACGTGGCCTGGTAGTCGGTAGAGCGGTCGCCCTCAGCGTTGTAGCCCGACACGGGGCGCGTGTCGACGGCGATGTCGGTGTTCTCGGTGATGAGGCTCTGTGCCGTGGCCTGCCCCATGACCTCAGCTGCATTGGCGCGAATGGCAGACGCTTCCTGCTGTGCCGCAGCGTAGGAGGCAAGGGATATCATGTCGGAGGCTGCGACGACCGACGCCGTCTGCTGCGCAGTGTTGTCGTAGGTGTAGGTCTTGCCTGTGGCGGCATTGTAGACCTCGGCGCGGACAATCTCGAACTGGTCGTCGGCGCCAAGGGCGTACTGCACATTGCGGAACTCGAGCTGGCCTGGGTCGGCAAAGGCTGTAACCTCGTCCTGCGGCACATCGAGGGTGATGGGTGGCAGGTTGGTGAACTCCAGCACAAGGTGCTCGTCCTGGGCACTATAGCCGCTCGCGGTGACCTCCCCCTGACGCATCACGCCCAGCTCCTCGGCCCGACGCGTGGCTATCTCCACTTCCTGCAAGCGTATCTGCTCGGCGATGGTGGTCTCGTTGACGCGTTGCTCATAGGCAGCGTCGGTCTCGCCGTCCTGCCGCTGCCGCCACAGGTCGAGACGCTCGTTGAGCTCAGTGGCAAGCATCTTGCTGTAGTAGGGCGAGAGCGTGGTGAGCAGCCTGTAGACAATGGCATTGGCAGTGTTGTGCAGCAGATAGAGTTTCCCATCGGCATCGGCCACGAAAGCGATGTCGGTGCAGCCGCCTCCGCTGATGGCTATGGTCTGTGTGTCACGCGTGTTCAGCAAGTTAACGAGCTCCACCGTCCTGTCGTTCTTCAGCACGGCTACATATTTGCCATCGGGCGTGGGACAGAGCTTCCACACACCACCCAAGCTACTGGCGGCAGAGGTCTGTTCCCACGTCCGGGTGTCATACACTGCAAGAGTCCCGTCGGCTGTGCCGACGAGCAGTTTCTGGTCATCGTCGGCAAAGCATGCTGAGCGGACGGCAGCAGGCAGCGTCAGGCGGCGGCGAAGAGTGCCAGTGAGGCTGCTACTCACTTCCACCTCCGAGCCTCCATACACCACGAGCAGACGCCCGCCGGAACTGTAGGCCACGCCCGAAGCCTCGCCCAGAGGCGTCTCTATCTGTTGCTTCTGCGTGAGGTCGCGGGCAGACAGGATGTCCACCTTGCCACTGCTCAGGACGGCTATGCTGCGCGCGTCGGGACTGTAGGCCATAGCGAGCACCTCAGGGGTGGTGTAGGCCGTCTTGGCCAGCACTTTGTTGTGTGCGAAAGGGTCGAACAGGCGCAGGCGCTGACTGGCACGCCACTCCTCGGCCACGGCTATGGCACCCCCGGACGGATCGGCCTTAATCTGACTAACGCGCGTGCCGTCGGCGATGTCTATACCACTGATATTGTGAGTCTTAACGCCATTGTAGTAGTAGACAGCAAACTGGTAGTTAGTCAAGCCGTTGGGCTGCACTGCTTGCGTGAATTCCCTGACGGGAGCCTGATCCTGTGCCGCAGCAGGCTGCATGGAGGCCACGCATGCGAGCGAGGCGAGGATGAGGGGGTAGAGGTTTTTCATTGGTTAAGTCTTTTGTATTACATTAGTACTTTCCGCGATAAATACCGCGCAAATATAACCACTTCCCTCATAACATAAGTTACCCCCACTTAAAGTGTGTTAATTGTCGTCATATAGTTGCAGAGACGTATGCCTGATGGCCCGACGGAGTGTAGCCTGCACTACGGTGAAAGGCGAGGGCTTGTGTGTCGTGCAGCATGGTAGATGGCACAGCTATAACACCATGCAGGGTGAACGGAAACACCATGCAGGGTGAACGGAAACACCATGCAGGGTAAACAGGAACACCCTGCAGGGTCGGCGATACAGACCGTGCAGGGTGTTCAGAAAGCTTGTGGAGGGTATTTAGAATGGTTGTGGAGGGTGCCTCGCAGCAGGCCTGCCGCAAGACGTGCAGGCTATGTGTGCCTCATCGGACTACGACCTTGCGGCCGCCCACGATGTAGATGCCACGCGGCATGCTGCCACCGCGCGCGGGGCGAGTGACTACGGCGCGGCCGCTGAGGTCGTAGGCCTCGGAGTGCATGCCGGCTTCTGCCTGCGGGACGGCAACGCCATTGCCCTCGCCGTTGACGGTGACGGCCTGCCAGTCGCTCCAGTCGGACCTGATGCCGTTGCTGTCGACGGCACGGAGGCGATAGATGTAGGTGTCACCATAGGTGAGACCCTTCACATCGTAGCTGCATGCCGACGTGGAGAGTATCGCATTGAAGCGTGCACGGGCCATGCCGCCTGCCATGCCGTAGGCCTTGCACTCGGCCGCTGACTGCTCTATCTCCTCGCGCGAGAAGAGGCCGTCGTAGACTGCCACGGCATTGAGATAGACGCGCTTCTTGGGCTGGAACTTGATGCGGAAGGCCTGCTTGATGCCTTCGAACTGCACCACCAGTGCGCGTCCTGCCACCGACTGCGTGGTGCTGGCAAGCGTCTGTCCCTCGGCAGAGAGGACGAAGACATCCATCAGGTTGCTGTCGGAGGCATAGCGTGACGCCATGAAACGGAGTGTCACGGCTCCGTTGAGAGGAGCCGAGAGCAGCGGCGTGGCGAGCGAACCTCCCGTGCTGCGACCCACCTTGGCCCCCGACGCTCCAGGGTAGACATACTCGGGCAACCATCCGGGCACCGAGGTGTAGCTGTCGATGGTGGCATCGATGTTGCTGCTGCCGTCGGAGCCGGTGCCGGTGGTGAACAGCGCAAAGTCCTCGCTGAGGAGCAAGGCCTCGGCCGGTGTCTGCGGACCGAGCACCTGCGGCACACACTCCAGGTCGTAGCTGACGGCGTCGGCCACAGGCTCCCACGTCACGGTGATGCTGTTGCTGGTGGCCGTGGCTGTGGGTGCAGGCACCGGCAGATGTATGCCGCCCATGAACTGGAATGTGATGCAACCCTCGTCTTCTGAAATCTCCTCTATGGGCTTGTGCATCAGGCGCGCACCGTCGGTGTTGGGCATATAGAGCACAGCGGCCGGGATGGAGGTGTCGGTGAGGGCGGTGCGGCGGCCAGGACCGGGCCAGAGGTCGCCCGCCTCGGTGCCACTGTTGAAGGAGGCATCGCAGGCCACCATGGTCATGCGCTGCAGGGCGGGGTCGGTGTTCACGGTGTTGCGGCTCCATGCGGCGCGGTCGTAGGTGACGTGGAGCACCATCATGCCGTGTGCGGGATTGTAGGCATCGAAGCCACGCTGCTGATGGTTGGCCAGGAGGTAGTACTCATTGCGGTTGCCGTCGTTGTAGACCACATAGGCCACGGGCTCATCCTCTATGGCCGGCATGTCCTGCACCTTGGCGGCAGTGCTGAGCTCCGTGGGCGTCAGCCATCCGGCAAACCAGCGCTCATAGGCTGTATAGCCCACGGGATGATAGCCGTTGCCGTTGTGGTTGCCCGAGCTCATGAGGTCCCAGGAGCCCATGGCAAAGGAGTTGCTGTCGGCAGTGTCGTAGAAGTCGGGCAGGCCCAGGCAGTGGGAGAACTCATGGCACGCCGTGCCGATGCCGCCGATGGCGGAGCCCATGCGGCCGGTGAGCTCAGAGCTGCAGGCATAGGTGCTCAGCGTGACACCGTTGTACACCACCGGCGACGCCAGCTTCCACTCGTGGGGCCACACGCTGTCCTCCGGACCGCCATTGCTCTCGGCAAAGCCGGCGTAGATGATGTAGACCTGCTCCACCTCGCCGTTGCCGTCCCAGTCGTAGTCGGCAAAGTTAACATCGTTAGAGGCTATCTGGATGGCGTCGAGCGCCTGCTGCCGCACATTGCTGTCGCGACCACCCGCGTTGCTGCCATAGTAGGCCATGGGCTGGGGCAAGGTGTATGGACCCACGACATCGAACTCCAGGTCGAGCTGTCCGTAGCTCTGGGCAAGGAAGTACTCGCGTATGCTGCCAACATTGTTGCCCACGGGAGCACCTAAGCCGTTGGCCATCTGCTGGAACACCTCAAGGGTGGACGTGGGCTGCATGGAGAGGTCGGGATACTGCACAAGGATGATGAGCCCCTTCTTCTTGACCGACGTGGCAAGCATCCCTGCGCGCGTGGGCTGCTGCTGCATGCGGCGGACATTGGCTGCCGCGCGGACAGCACGGTGAGCATTGGCGGCAGAGAGGCGACGGCTCCACTCGGCGGACACCTCGGCACGCGAATCGGTGAGCTGCAGGAAGAGTTGCTCACGCGCGCTGCGCTGGGAGACATCGTGTGCAAGGGTCGACGAGGGTGACAGCTCGCCGCCAGACACGTAGGCATAGACCCACGAGCCGTCGGGCTGCCGCAGGAGCGGATGGCCGTCGGTAGTGGCATGGTAGTGCAGATGCTCGTCGCCGGCGAGCACGGTGGTGACAACACTGCCGTCGGGCTGCCGCGACGGCTGCTCCACACGCTGGGCACGGTCGGCACTGACGGCAAGTGCCTGAAGGAGAAGTGACAGTGTGAAAAGTATACGTTTCATAGGCTTGCAAATGGCTGCACGCGGGGCTGACCAACGCGCATTGCGTTACTACATCGGATGGGATTGGAGCCTCAAAGATAAGCACTTTCTGCCGTTAACACAGAGCAAGGCACAAGAAAGCCGCCCTGCCAACATGTGGCAAGGCGGCCTGTTGCATGCTATGGCTATAAGGACAGTGCCTTATGCCTTAATATAGCTACGTCACTCGGGCAATGTCAGAACCTCAGGGCATGCGAACTCGAAGTAGCCGGCTGACACACGGAAAGCAAGAGGAATGGTTATGGTGTTATCCTCGCGCTCGATGTCGAAGTCGGGATAACCCTCAGAGTTGCGGTCCCAACCGTTCTCAATGTACACCATTCCGTAGGAGGAGTGCACATAGCCCGTGGGCTGCAGAGCGATGGACTCAGCCAGATGCTGGCCGTCGTCGGTGAGAGTGAAGGTAATCTCATAGCCATCGGCATAGAGGTCGGGCAGACGGTAGACATTGGCCTCGGCTGCCTTGATGACGACCTGATCCCACTCCCTTTCGAAGAATGTAGAGTTGAAGGTGCCCGTGCCGATGTTGACCCATGTATAGTCAATCCAGACATTCACCGATACGGTCTTGTTGCCATAGGTGTAGGCATCCTCGTCGGACAGCGACACGGTGAGGGTCTCGTCGTCGCCAATCTCGAGGGTGAAGGGTATGGCGACATCCTTGTACTTCTCGCCGACCTCGAAGGTGACGGTGGCTGGCACCTGGAACTTGTCGTTGTCGCCGGTCAGGGCAAAGGTCTGGGTGATGGTGGAGTCGGTGCGGCCAATCTTGATGGTCACAGTCTGATCGTCGGTGGGAGCATACTGCAGGCGGGCAACAGTGTCGGAGTAGAGGAAAGCACCGCCTTGCTCCACATTGACATGGATGTCGCGGTAGTCGTCGTCGTTGCAAGAGACAACCGACAGTGCCGTCAACGATGCCATGGCAATGCACATATAGCTGAATATCTTTTTCATAGTGACTTGTGTCTGTTGATATGATGAATGATTAACGGATAGTTCACGCCATATAGGCATTAGTCGGTCACGCCGTCAGTGAGGTCCCAGCTGCCTTCAGCTTCCGAAGCCACAGGCTGGCGGCCGCCCTCGTTGTCCACGATGCCGGCGTTGGTGTCCTTCTCCGTCTGCGGGAAGCGCATGTTCAGGTAGGGATTGTCGGAAGCCACATTGAAGGCCCAGTCGTCGGGCCAGTTGGTGGTGCCGTCACCATGGGTGCGCACGATGTTCTTGCCCAGACGGCGGGCATCCTGCACGAAGAAGCCTTCGCCCCAGAGCTCCACACGACGCTGGAACCATATCTCATCGAGCAGCGAGCGGCCCGTGCTCTCCACATTGTAGCCTATGTCGCGATAGCCGGCTACGAAGGCCTGCAGCAGAGCCTTGGCTTCTGCCTCGTGACCACCGCGGGCCAGAGCCTCAGCACGCACAAGTATCATCTCCTCCACGCGCACGAGGGGGAAGTCGTTATTGTTGAGCACATTGCCTATGCCGCTCTTCTGGCCGAACTTGATGTTGGTGTAGGGCAAGAAAACATCCTTTGAACCATCGTCGAGCACGAGGTCGGCAATGGCATCGCCGGCGGCACCTGCCCATGTGATGGCAGCCCAGTTGGGAGAGTGCTTGTCGGCATCGAGCCACCAACCCTTACGCACATCGGTAGCTGCAATCTTGTCGTAGAGCAGCTTGTTGATGCAAGGTGTGTTGACCGTGGCAGCTGCATAGCCGTCGCCGGAGAATGCGCTGATCCAAGAGGAGGCATTGCAATAGCTGGCATTGCCGCTGAGCACCATGTCCTGAGTGATGAGGATACCCCAGATCCAGTTGTGCTCGTCGATGCTGACGAAGGTGGGCACGCTCACCTCCTGAGCAGTAGCGGGAGAGTAGCCCTCCATGGCCTTCTCGGCATCGGAGGCTGCCTCATCCCAGTTGCCCATGGTGAGGTTGGCGCGGGCACGCAGGGCATAGGCCACCTGCTGGTTGACCTTGCTCTTGTCGGGACGCACATAGCCGTCGAGCTTCTCTATGGCATAGTCGAGGTCGGCCTTGATGCTCTCCCACACCTCCTTGACGGTGGCACGAGGGTTGTTGGCATAGTCGGTGCCCTCGCTGAGGATAGGTATGCAACGGTCGTTGGGGTTGGTCTGATAGTTGCCGGCGAAGTAGGGAGCCAGGTTCATGTAGGCAAATGCACGGATGACATGTGCCTGAGCCATCATGTATATCTGGTCGGGCACATCGGTGTCGGCAGGGAACATGGCGATGACGTCGTTGGCAGCACCCACGGTGCGGTAGGGCATCACGTAGCGGATGTAGGGGTTGGCATAGTTGGCATTGCGCGAAGAGTATTCGCCGCAGATGGAGAACCAGTCGTAGTCGTTGTCGCCCATCATGAAGTCGGCACCCTCGAAGTCGGCCGAGATAGCCATCATGATGAAGGAGAAGTCGTCGGCACGGTTGGTCCATATCTGGCACGGCGTGCCAAGGATGGAGTACATGTTAGCGTATGTGGCATTGGTCATCGAGGGTACAGCCTCATTGGTGCGCTGCACCTGCTCGGTGGTCTGGGCACTGCCTTCCGGCTCCATCTCGTTGATGTCGTTGCAGGCGGTGGTCAGGAGTGATGCGCCGAGCAAGACGTAGGAAAGCTTATATAGTTTCATACCTTATTATGTTCTATGTTGTGTGAATACTGTTGTGGAGCAATATGGCTGTCAGAACTTCACGGTGAGACCGGCAGTGATGGTGCGCATTGTGGAGAACATTCCTGTTGCCAGACCGCCGCCAGTCGTCATGGAGCCCACGGCATCGGTGAAGCGGGGGTCGATACCCTGACGCTTGGTGAGCAGGAAGAGGTTCTCGCCGGCGACGAAGACACGCAGGCTGCGCACTGTGAGCGGAGTCATCCACTTCTTGGGGAAGGTGTAGCCCAGAGTGAGGTTGTTCAGCGAGAGGTAGTTGCTGCTGATGAGGAAGCGGTCGATGGAGGTCTGTGCGCAGGGGTCGTCGGCAGCGAGGTTGCTCAGGCGGGGTATGTCGCTGGTGGGGTTGTCCTCGCTCCATGCGTTGTAGAGATCCTTGTGCATCACCTGTGCAGCACTGATACCGTTGCGCATGATGCTCTGGTAGCCACCGTCGTAGTACTTGCCGCCGAGCTGGAAGCTGAACTGTGCGCTCAGGTCGAAGCCGAAGGCCTCGATGGTTGTGCCGAAGCCGCCGATGACCTTGGGCAGCATGTCGCCGCAGTCGTAGGAGGTAGCCTCGTCGAGGGCGTTGGTCACGACCTTGCGGCCGGTGTATACGGGATTGTCGTTCTCATCGGTGACCTGCTCATAGCGGATGTTGCCGTTGGCATCGTGAGCCGTCTGATAGGTGGGATTGCCATCAGCGTCGAGGACAGGGTTGCCGGAGTCGTCGACAACGGCCTCGAGCACCTCACGCAGCTGCACTTCGTCCTTGTAGAAGAGGGCCTGGCCGGGCTGGAAGTCGTATTTGTAGGCATCCAGAGAATACTCACTGCCCGTATAGCTGCCGCCGTATGTGCCGGCATACTGCTTCATGTAGGCCTCACGTGCGGAACCGCCCACGATGAGAATCTGGTTGGAGTATTTCAGGCCATCGGCAGGGATGGTGGGGTCGAGCTCCTTGATTTCGTTGTGGTTGTGAGCCAGCATGAGGTTGACGTTCCACTTGAAGTCGCGTGTGCGTACCACATCGGCATCCAGGCTGAACTCGATACCGCTGTTGAAGAGGCGTCCCACGTTGACGGGGTATGTGCGGGCGTTCACGCCGGACGACAGAGGCAGGGTGCGTGAGTAGAGCATGTCGGTGGTGTTGCCGAAGTAAGCCTCGATGCTACCGTTCAGGCGATACTTGAAGAGTGAGAAGTCGAGACCGAAGTTCCATGACTTCTTCTTCTCCCATGTGAGCTCGGTGTTACCCTTCGACGAGAGTGTGATGGAGTACTCGCCGGTCTCGTTGTTGTAGGAAGGAGTGTAGCGGTCGGCCCATGCGTAGTAGCCGAGGTTGTCGTTACCGGTAGAGCCCCAGCTTGCCTTGAGCTTCAAGAGGTCTATCCAGGTGACATCCTTGAGGAATGCCTCCTTGTTGATTTGCCAGCCGATACCTGCGCTGCCGAAGGTGCCCCAGCGGTGGCCGGGAGCGAAGATGGACGAAGCCTCACGACGCACGGTGACGTCGGCGAAGTAGCGCTCGCCGTAGTCGTAGCTCAGACGGCCGAAGTAGCCTTGACGTGCAAGGTTGTCGGTGGCGGAGCCGGCACTGCGGAAGTCAACGCCGTAGGCATTGTTGAGCTCGGCGATGTAGGGGTTGTAGAGGTGGTCGTTGTAGCCGGAGAGGCTGCTGGAGCGCAGGCGATAGCGCTCGTAGCCTGCGAGGGCGCTCACGTTGTGGTCGCCGAAGCTGGCAATGTAGTTGCCCTGATAGATCTGGTTGACGGAGAAGTTGCGTGAGTGGCTCACCTGCACGGCACCGTCAACGGTGGAACCGCTGGCGAAACGGCTTGAGAGCGACGTGGAGCGGTTGTTGTAGGCTGATGCACTCATGATGGCACTCAGTTCGAGACCCTTCACGGGTGTGATGACAGCAGCCCACTTACCGTTGAAGATGTCGGAGTTGCCATGGTTGCGGTTGTACTCGTTGTCGCGCACGGCATTGCCCACGATGCCCGGACGGGAGAAGCCTGTCTGGTTGGTATCGTAGATGGTGACGCCGTTGTCCACGCGGATGGAGCCGTCGGCATTACGCACATAGAGTGGGTAGATGGGGGCAATGATGTTCGTGATGTAGAACAGGTTGCCGCTGGAGCCCCAGTTGTCGGAATACTCGGGAGTCTCGCTGTCACTATGTGTGAACGAGAAGTTGGTGGATAGGCGGAGCCACTTCTTGGCCTGATACTCCACGTTGGCACGGCTGGTGTAGCGCTGGTAGCGGCTATTGCTGACGTAGCCACCGTCGTTGAGGTAGCCTGCGCTGGCGAAGTAGCTCAGACGGCCTGTGCCGCCGTTGACGCTGACGTTGTACTCCTGACGGAACGAGTTGTGGTATGTCTCGTCGTACCAGTCGTCGGGGGTGAAGTAGTTGACGCCGTCGGAGTAGCCGAGGGTGGCGTTGGGGTTGATCTTGAAGTTGCGGCCGATGAGGTTCTCACCCTGCGGCAGCGTGTACACCTGATAGCCCAGGTCGCTGAAGAGGTGGCTGTTGGCATAGTCGTAGGCCTGGTCGGGTGTGGAGCCGTGGTAGAGGCGGCTGTTGTAGAGGCTCTTGAAGTAGAGCTCATAGTGTGCGGCGGGGTCGGTGACGACATCGTAGTTGGGGATGAGGCGGCTGTTGCTACCCCACTTGGCGTCGAAGGTGACCTCGGCGTCCTGCACGCCCTTGGCCTTCTTGGTGGTGATGATGATCACACCGTTTGCGCCTCGTGCACCGTAGATGGCGGATGCCGAGGCGTCCTTCAGCACTGAGATGCTCTCGATGTCGTTGGGGTTGATGGTGGAAGCCGACTGCTCGAGTGGAGCTCCGTCGATGATGTAGAGTGGTGCCGAGCTTGCACCGAGGCTGCCGATACCGCGTATCTTGAAGCTCGGTGTGCTGCCGGGGCCTTCGCCTACGCCGAGTGCCTGCAGACCTGTCACCTTGCCTATGAGGGCGCTTGTGGCGCTGGCCGAGACGTGGTTGGTGATGTCCTCCGACTTGATTTCGACGGCAGAGCCCGTGAATGTGGAACGCTTGGCCGTGCCGTAGGCAATGACCATCACCTCGTCGAGCATGCGGTTGTCTGTGTCAAGGGCTATCTGCATGCCGTTGCGTGCACGCACCACACGGGGCAGCATGCCCATGTGGGAGATTTCCAGACGGCTGTCGGCACTGGGTACAGTGATGGTGAACTGGCCATTGATGTTGGTCGTAGTGCCCGTCGTCGTGCCCACAACCTTGATTGCGGCACCAGGTAGCGGCTCACCATCATCTGCACTGATGATAGTGCCTCGCACCTGAGTCTGAGCCATAGCCATCCCCACACAGAGGAGCAGGCTACCCAGGAAAGCAAAAATTCTCTTTTCCATAAATACTCTCTTAATTAAACATACGTTGTTATTAACTTGCTTGCTTTTTCTCTCTACATAATATTTCAGGTGTAGCACTAAGCGGGCTTACCTTACCGGCACGGGGTATGCCTCTGCCCGCCGTAACCCTTGGTTTGTGTTTATTTTTACTAAAAGACGGTGCAAAGGTAAGCAAACATCTGTTAACGACAATGAAAAGTATTAAAGAATGTAACTCCTTACAGTCACTTTTTTGCATCCCAAGTCCCCCTTTGCAGTACATTTGGGAAGCAAAAGGCGGCGGCCTGCTTGCATTTTGACAAAAGAATGCACCTCACGTCACTGTTTGCCGGCAGGCTGGCAGAAAATGAAATAAAATGTAAAGAAAAACACCGTGCAGGGTATCTGGCACACACCGTGCAGGGTATCTGACACACACCGTGCAGGGTAAAAAGCATCACCGTGCAGGGTATCTGGCCCGCACCGTGCAGGGTGATGCGAGTGGCGGTGAAGAGAGTGAAAGAAAGAGGCTGCAGCCACAATAAAGACAACATGCCTGCGTTCTTCTTACAGACACGGCCACCCATGGCCGCCACGCCGCACCGACGCGGTCTGTCACGCACCATCCAACACGCATTGCCTATGCAACAACCTGTACTCCTACACGTTAACCTGCAAGTGACGTCCCTGCACGGCCACCGCCCGTCGCTTGCCATCAACAGCGTGCCGCGCATGGCCACCCTGGCTGCCATACGTGCCTACGCCCGTGCCGTCCGACCGCTATGAGCATGATAGCCCCCTCGCTGCTTGCAGCCGACTTCGGGCACATAGCCCGCGAGATGGAGTGGTTCAACCGCTCGGAGGCCGACTGGCTGCATCTCGACGTGATGGACGGAGTGTTCGTGCCAAACATATCCTTCGGCTTCCCCGTGATGGAGGCCGTGGCACGACTGACCACCAAGCCCCTCGACGTGCACCTGATGATAGTGCAGCCGGAGAAGTTCATCACACAGGTGCGCGACCTCGGTGCGCACGTGATGAACGTGCATCAGGAAGCCTGTGTGCACCTCTACCGCACCGTGCAGCAGATACACGAGGCCGGCATGAAGGCAGCCGTGTCGCTGTGTCCTGCCACGCCGCTGTGCACGCTCGAGGATGTGCTCGCCGACGTCGACGTGGTGATGCTCATGACCGTGGAGCCAGGCTTCGGCGGCCAGCCCTTCATAGAGCACAGCCTCGACAAGGTGCGGCGTCTGCGCCAGATGATTGCCGCGACAGGCTCGCATGCCTTGATAGAGGTGGACGGCGGCGTGAACCGCACGACGGCACCCCGTCTGGCGCGGGCCGGCGTGGACATCATGGTCACGGGCAGTGCCGTGTTCGGCAAGGCCGACCCTGCCGAGGAGGTGCGCATGCTCAAGGCGCTGACAACCAACGCCTGACACCGCCGCCCCACCCTCACGCCGCCGTTGCACCGTGCCGGCATCGCTGCCGCACCCTTTGGCCATGCCCAAGACGCTCACGCTCATCACGCTATGCTTCGCCGCAGGCATAGCCGCAGCCCACGTGCTATTCTTCTGCATGCACGTGGCAGTGCCCGTGTGGGCCGACGCCGTGCTCCTGGCTGCCAGCACACTCTTGGCTGCCGGCCTCTATGCTGCCCACCGCCGCATCCGCCACGCTCCGCTCTTCGCCCCGCACACCGCCTTTGCGGTGCTGCTGTGCATGCTCTCTGCCACCCTGGGCTTCGCCCGCTACACGGCCGAGGCACGCCGCGTGCAGCTGTCGTGGCAGCAGATGGCACACCCGCCCGTCAACCGCGGCAACCCCGACGAGATGGACTACCGTGCCTACCGCTGGACACAGGGCGTGGAGCCCGATGCCACGGCACGGTCGCAGCGACTGCGGCAGGCAGCCCTCGGCCTACGCGACAGGCTGCTGCGCCGTTATGCCTCGGCAGGCCTCGCCGACGATGCCTACGCTCTCATCGCCGCCATGACGCTCGGCGACCGCTCGGCCCTGACACCCACCGTGCGCGACCTCTACGCCGAGGCCGGTGCCGCCCACCTGCTGGCTCTCTCGGGCATGCACCTGGGCATCGTCGTGGGCATGCTGCTGTGGCTCATCTGCGGCAGGCTGGCCCTGTCGGCATGGCGGCTGCCCGCGGGCGCACTCACCATTGTGCTCATCTGGGCATACTGCCTGATGGCCGGGCTGCCGCCGTCGCTGCTGCGCGCTGCCATCATGACCAGCGTGGCCGTCGCGGCGGCAATGCTGCGCCGGCAGGACACACCCTCCGACACGCTTGTGCTCACGGCCCTGGTGATGCTGGCGGCACGCCCTTTCGCACTCATCGACGTGGGCGCGCAGCTCTCCTTTGCAGCCATGGCAGGCATACTCCACCTGCACCCGCAGGTCATGGCCTACGCCTTCCGCCGCTGGCGCACAGCCATGCTGTGGCTGGCACGCAAGAGGCTCACGGCACCGCTGCACCTGCTCTCCATGAGCATCTGCGCCCAGCTGTGCACCACCCCGTTGGTGGCTCTATACTTCCACCGCATCGCCACCTACGCCCCTCTCTTCAACCTCATCTATGTGCCCGTGACCACCATGCTCGTCTACGGTGCCATCCTCGTGTTGCTGCTGTCGGCCACCGTGCCCGCAGCGGCATCGACAGTGGCCGCAGTCCTCACGTGGCTGATAGGCTTCCAGATGGGAATGATGCGCTGGGAAGTGAGCCTGCCAGGTGCCGTGGTGTATGATTTCTGGTCGGCACGTGCGCGGCCGCAGCTCGTGGTCTACAACAACCGTCACTGCCCCGCGCTACACATCATAGTAGCACCCTCGCAGAGCTATCTCCTGCTGCCGCGCCCCGACGCTGCCGACAGCGGGCTGCGCCGCATCCGCGACAGTTTCTGGCGGCGACGCCTCACGGCTGAGCCGCAAACCGTGGGCCGCCACTACATGGCCGTGGGTGCCTGCCGCGTGCTCATGCTCGATGCACCCGTGAGCCCGCATGCCGCCATGGAGCTGCCACGACAGGAGCAGCAGGACGTGGACATTCTCTGGCTCACCTGCGACTACGACGGCTATCTCACCACGCTCTCGGCCTTTGTGCGGCCACAGATGGTTGTGGCCGACGCCAGCCTGGCACCATGGGTGCGCCGGCAGGTGAACGAGGAGTGCGAGGCTCTCGGGTGGCGCCACCACGACATCATGGAGCAGGGAGCCCTGCGGATGCCCCTGCTGCCGCAGCATACACACACGGCATCGCTACAGCAGCAGGATGCCCGCTAAGGCACAGAAGAGCAGCACGCGGATGGGGTTGATCTTGTAGACATGGCATGCCACCACCGACCCCGCAAAGATAGCCACGCTGCAACCAAACTGCCAAGGGCTGGCAGAGGGCGTTGAGAAGTTGTCGGGAGTGAGCAGCAACAGGCATGCCGCCGCCAGCAAGCCTACCACGGCAGGGCGCAGGCCGCTGAACACATGCTCCACGGCAGGATGGTGCTTGTACTGTAGCAAGAACTTGCTGATGAGCAGCATAAGCACAAACGAGGGCAACACCACGGCAAAGGTGGCCACGGCACTGCCGGCAACACCCATCAGGTGCGACCCTCCGGCGTTGACCACGGCAGTATAGCCCACGTAGGTGGCCGAATTGATGCCTATGGGGCCGGGCGTCATCTGCGAGATGGCCACAATGTCGGTGAACTCACCCATCGACATCCACGCATGGCGCGTCACCACCTCGCCCTGTATCATGGACAGCATGGCATAGCCTCCGCCGAAACCGAAGAGGCCTATGAGAAAAAAGGTGTAGAAGAGCTGCAAGTAGATCATGGGCTGTCGGCATGAGAGTCAACGCATGTGCCATAGAGCCACCCTCCCGCTCCGGCCACGAGTATCACCCAGATGGGCGACACACCCATGAGCCATATCGCAGCGGCCGAGAGCACGGGTATCCACACATTGGTCCACGCGATGCGCGCCGTGCGTGCCATCTTGAACGTGGGAACCGCTATGAGGGCCACCACACAGGGGCGTATGCCGCGGAAAGCACGTGCCACGATGGCGTTGTCCTGAAACCTGCGGAAGAAGAGGGCAATGGCAAGGATTATCACAAACGAGGGCACGACACAGCCCAGCGTGCTGGCCAGTGCACCACGTGTGCCGCGCAGGGCGTTGCCGATGAAGATGGCGATGTTCACCGCGAACACCCCAGGACACGACTGCGCCACGGCCATGAGGTCGAGCAGGTCCTCGCGCGACAGCCATCCGCGGCGGTCCACCACTTCGGCTTCTATGAGCGGAATCATGGCATAGCCCCCGCCAATGGTGAAGAGACCTATGCGGAAGAAGGTGGCAAAGAGCACGCTGAGAGGCACCTGCGCCACAGCATGCCGCCGCACATCAGTCTGCTGCCGTGAGTCCATGAGGCTGAAGGCTAAGCGCGATGAGCCTCACACCAGCGGCGGGCGTTGACGAAGGCTTCCATCCATGGCGTGACATCGTCGGCACGGTGCTCCTCGGGATAGTAGCCGCACTGCCACGGGAAGACGGCACGCTCCAGATGGGGCATCATGGCGATGTGGCGGCCGTCGGCCGAGGCCAGGCCCGCAACAGCATAGGCCGAGCCGTTGGGGTTGGCAGGATAGTCGGCATAGGCATACTTGGCCACGACGGCATACTGGTCCTCAGCAGCAGGCAGGACAAACTTGCCCTCGCCGTGGGCCACCCAGATGCCGAGCTGCGAGCCGGCCAGCGAGCGAAGCATGACACTATCGTTGCGGGGCACGGTGACAGCCACGTAGGCCGACTCGAACTTGCGGCTGTCGTTGTGCTCCATGTGGCCGCGCACGGCATCGCCGTGACCCAGCAGGTTGAGCTCCATCATCAGCTGGCAGCCGTTGCAGATGCCGAGGGAGAGCGTGTCGGTGCGCTGATAGAAACGGCGCAACGCCTCCTGGGCTTTAGGATTATAGAGGAATGCTCCCGCCCAGCCCTTGGCAGAGCCGAGGACATCGCTGTTGGAGAAACCGCCGCAGAAGACAATCATCTGCACCTCGTCGAGCGTCTCGCTGCCGGCCACGAGGTCGGTCATAGTGACATCCTTCACGTCGAAGCCCGCGAGGTAGAGCGAGTAGGCCATCTCACGCTCGCCGTTGGTGCCTTTCTCACGTATGATGGCCGCCACGGGGCGTGGTGCGGCCGTTGCCGTGCCAGCATTGTCGGCCTGCCAGCGGTCGGCATCGAGCCCGTAGGCAGCAAGCTTTCCCGTGAAGCCCTTGGGCATGACTATCCGCACGGGCTGCCGCGAGTAGTTGCGGCCGCGGGCGTCGGCACATGCCGTTGTGGTCTGACAATGGTCGAGCTCCGTGCTCGTCTGCATCCACACATCGCGCAGCGAGTCTATATCCAACGAGCACGCATAGTCGCCCTTACGGATGAGCACCTTGCGCTCCCGCTGCGGCACACCTATATATATATAGCCTACGCCATACGCGTCCATGACATGCTTGAAGTCGGCCTCGCAGCGCGTGCTCACTTGTACCACCACGCCAGGGTTCTCGGCAAAGAGAATGCGGGTGATGTCGGTTGTCTCGAAATTAGCAAGGTTGAGCTTGAGACCGCCCTCAGTGCGGGCAAAGCACATCTCGAGGAGCGTGGTGATGAGGCCGCCGGACGATATGTCGTGACCAGCCAGGAGCAGGCCACGGCGCACACACTCCTGCACAGCCTCGAAGGCATCGCGGAAGTAGTCGGCGTCTGCCACGCGGGGCACCTCCATGCCCACACACCCGCAACTCTGTGCAAAGGCACTGCCGCCGAGGTGCAGCTCGTCGAAGCTGAAGTCGATATGGTAGAGGGCCGAGTGGCTGTCGTCGCTGAGCACCGGGCTTACCACCTTGCGCACATCACTCACCTCGCCGCCCGACGTCACGATGACGGTGCCGGGGGCTATCACCTTAGTGCCGTCAGGATATTTCTGCGTCATGGAGAGCGAGTCCTTGCCCGTAGGCACGTTGATACGCAGTTGCAGACAGAATTCTGACAGTGCCCTGACGGCAGCATACAAGCGGGCATCCTCGCCTTCCTGCGACCGGCACGGCCACATCCAGTTGGCAGAGAGCGACACGCTGTCAAGGCCCTTAGACAAAGGTGCCCACACGATGTTGGTCAGGCTCTCTGCCACAGCTATCTGCGAGCCCGCCTCGGCCGAGGCCAACCCCACGGCGGGAGCGTGGCCCAGGGCTGTGGCTATGCCCTTGCGTCCACGGTAGTCGAGAGCCACCACGCCGCAGTCGGACAGCGGCAGCTGCAGCGGTCCCTGACATTGTTGGCGTGCCACCTTGCCCGTGACACTGCGGTCCACCTTGTTAGTGAGCCAGTCCTTACATGCCACGGCCTCAAGGCGAAGCACGCGCTGCAGGTAGGCTTCTATCGAGGCTCCGGTGGCATCGTAGGCAGCGTCGGCATACGTGTGCACGACCGTGACGTCGCGCATCACGGTCTTGGGTGAGTGGCCGAACATCTGCGCCACATCGAGGTCGAAGGGCTTCTCTCCGTCGGCCTGGCGGAATGAGAAGTGGGCATCGCCCGTGGTCTGCCCCACTACATATAGCGGTGCACGCTCTCGCTCGGCGATGCGGCGCACGTGGTCTATGTGCTGCTGGCGTATGAGCAGGCCCATGCGCTCCTGGCTCTCGTTGGCAATGATTTCCTTGGCCGAGAGCGTGGGGTCGCCTATGGGAAGAGCAGCCATGTCTATCTCGCCGCCGCAGTCCTCCACGAGTTCCGACAGACAGTTGACATGTCCGGCCGAGCCGTGGTCGTGGATGCTGACCACGGGGTTGACATCCTCCTCGCAGAGCGAGCGTATGAGGTTGTAGGCACGCTTCTGCATCTCCGGGTTGGCACGCTGCACGGCGTTGAGTTCTATGCCGGAGGCGTAGCGGCCTGTGTCTACGCTCGACACGGAGCCTCCGCCCAGGCCGATGCGGTAGTTGTCGCCACCCACCACGACAATCTTGTCGCCGGCCTCGGGCTTGCCCTTGAGACAGTCGCGCCGCGTGCCGTAGCCCACGCCGCCGGCCAGCATGATGACCTTGTCGTAGCCATACTGCACGCCGTCCTCCTGATGCTCGAAGGTGAGCACGGAACCTGTGATGAGTGGTTGGCCGAACTTGTTGCCGAAATCACTGGCTCCATTGCTGGCCTTGATGAGTATCTGCTCCGGTGTCTGGTAGAGCCAGGGGCGGTGGCTGTCGCGATAGGATGTCATGTATACGGCCGTGCCCGCAATGGGCCATGAGCCCACGCCGCCGCCCATGCGGTCGCGTATCTCGCCTCCCGTGCCTGTGGAGGCACCGTTGAAGGGCTCCACTGTCGTGGGGAAGTTGTGCGTCTCGGCCTTGATGCTGATGACGCTCTCTATTGGGTGCACACGGAAGAAGTCGCTGCGGTCGTGGGCCGCGGGAGCAAACTGCTCCACCACGGGGCCTTGGGCGAAGGCCACATTGTCCTTGTAGGCCGAGATTATGTCATGAGGGTTCTCCTCGGTGGTGCGCTTGATCATGGCAAAGAGGCTGCTCTCGCGCTCCTCGCCATCTATAATGAATGTGCCGCCGAATATCTTGTGCCGGCAGTGCTCACTGTTGATCTGTGCGAAGCCGAACACCTCGCTGTCGGTGAGCTGCCTGCCGAGCTGGTGCTCCACGTCGTGCAGGTAGGCTATCTCCTCGGCGGAGAGTGCCAGGCCCTCCTGCTCGTTGTAGGCTTCGATGTCGGCCACATGGACAATGGGAGCAGGCTGCAGGTCGACGGTAAAGATGTCTTGGTCAAGGCGCTCATACATGCGCTGGAGCATGGGGTCGTGCGCGGCATCGGCCGAGGCCACGGGGAAGTACTCCTCGATGCGGCGGATGCCTGTGAGGGCCATGTTCTGCGTTATCTCCACGGCATTGGTGCTCCATGGGGTAATCATCTCGCGGCGCGGTCCCACGTGATAGCCTTCGACGTGGTCGTCCTCGATGAGCGTGGCACCGGCGAAGAGCCAGCACAGACGCTTGCGCTCGTCGGCAGTCAGAGTGTGGTCGGCCTGAAGGGCTATGACCGACGCGGCGGTGCGGAAGAAGAAGATGGGCATAGGGTGTCTGCTGTATGGGTGTTTCTCTGCGGCCGCAAAGATAGCACACACGAGGCGAAAAGCCTGCGCGGCGCGCCCTTTTCGCTCGCAGCGAGGCACATTTAGCCCTTGTTACGCTTGGCCATACGGGTGCAAGGCATACCTTTGCAGCGCAGATATGACCTTGCCCACAAGCTATTATCCAACACGTAATACCCCAACAGACTATGCTGCAACGCATCATCATCCCGCTGCTGTGCCTCATGGCCGTGGCAGCACCCGCCAGTGCGCAGGACGTGTCCGCCCAGGACACGACAGGCACCGACGGAGCCTCCGCACTCCCCACCGTGGCCGCACATCCGGCTGCCAGCCACAGCCCGCTCTACTGGTTCAGGCGCAACAACATGTTCTGCCACCTCTCGGCAGGTATCGGCATCGGCCTTGACGGCATAAGCATCGAGCTGGGCACGCCCATGACCGACTACGCCGCCCTGCGCGCCGGCCTGAGCTTCTTCCCCGCCATCACGCTCAGCTTCGACGACGTGAGCTACAGCCGCAACGGCCGCAACGGACAGGGGCAGGTAGACGCCAAGTTCAAGAAGGTGGACGGCAAAGTGCTCGTGGATGCCTATCCCTTCGGCCTCAGCAGTTCGTTCCACGTCACGGCAGGCCTCTTCTTCGGCACGGCTGACATCGTCACGGCCGACTTCACTCAGGACCCCGACGTGCCCATCCGTGGCGGCTTCGTGCCCACGAGCCACAACCCCAACCGCTACGTAGTGGAGCCCGACGAGAACGGTGTCATCAAGGCCAAGCTCTCCGTGAACAGCGTCAAGCCCTACATAGGCCTGGGCTTCGGCCGCATGGTGCCCAAGGGCAACAACCGTCTGGCCGTGGCCTGCGACCTCGGCGTGCAGTTGCACGGCACACCCACCGTGCGCGCCTATGCTCCAGAGGTCGACCGCTGGCTCCGCATAGAGGCCGACGACCTGGGCAACGACTTCGGCGAGAGCTTCAAGGAAGACTTCGACGACGGCATGGACATCATCAAGAAAGTGACCGTGTGGCCCGTGCTCAACATACGCCTCACAGGGCGTATCTTCTGAGCCCGTGCACCCACAATCCAAATAAGTAGCACAACCATACAGACAAAGCACTTCAAGCAATGAAACGCAACCATCTGCTCATTGCCCTGACGGCAGCCATGCTGCCCATGGGCTTCGCCGCATGCAGCAGCGACGACGACAACGACGACACAGCCCCTGCAACCTACGCCACACCAGCCCACCAGGCCGACGCCGCCAGCTTCACCGTCAGCGGCAACACCACCCGCAGCGTGGTCTTCGGCGAAGGCGGCAGCGTAGTGATCGGCCGTGTGGCCGACACAGCAGCTGTCAAGGCCACCCGCGCCGCCGGCACAGAGGCCATCAAGTATCTCGTAGGCACCTACACCAAGAGCAACGCCACCTACATCATCTATGTCAACAGCATCCTCTGGGGCACCATCAAGGTGGAACAGACAGCCGCTGACGCCTATGCACTCACCATCACCACGACGGATGCCACAGGCTCCGAGCAGGTGGAGCAGGCCGAGGCCACCAAGGAAGACAACGTGGGCAGCAGCTCCGTGCTCGACGACCTGTGCCGCACATGGCAGCCCAAGCACACCCGCGTGTACCTCCAGAAGCAGCCCTACGGCACCATGCTCACATCGCCCGCCTTCAACGGCTGCAGCTTCGAGGAAGTGAAGCAGTGGGCCGAGGACGAGAGCGACTGCCGCATCAACGACGAGTTCGGCAACGACTACATCGTCAAGGACGTGTTCCTCACCCGCACAGGCACATTCTGCATCGACTTCCAGAACGGCAAGAACTACGTGGGCCAGTACACCTGGGACGAGGTCAGCACCAAGGAAGGACGCCTCACCTACGAGTGGGCCGACGGCGAGACCATGGGCTGCTCCTACGAGAACGGCACAGCCTCCATCGAGTTCAAGGGAGGAGCCTACAGCGGTGAGTGCTGGCTCACCCTCGAGGCCGACATCAAGAGCGGCAGCGACACCTACCACGTGCAGCTCGTCATCCGCCTGAAGGAAGCCGCATAACCCTGCACGGCAGGCCACTCTGCCCTGCACGCTGACACGCAAACACCCTGCATGGTCTGCAACGAGACCATGCAGGGTGTTTGCGTTATGCATGCAGGGTGCAGGTGCCACACCATGCAGGGTGGCCGGCACGGGCGTGCACTCAGAAATCGAGCGGGCCTATCTCTATGTCGCGCGACTCCTCCTCCTGCCGCTGCGGCACCTCGCCTTGATGCTCATAGATATAGCGCATGGCATCGGCCAGGCTGCTGGTGAACTTCTCGAAATCCTCAGGATACACAAACAACTTATGCTTCTCGTAGTTCACCTGAGGGAGCATGGCATCGCCGCCAACCACCTTCTTGCTCTCGGTCAGGGCCAAATAGAGCTCGCCCTTGCTGTTCTGCTTAACATCGATGTAGTAAAGGCGCTTGCCGGCCTTGATGGAACGCGAGAAGAGGATGTCCATCTCCTTGCCGTGGAAAGAATTGCTGTTGTCTCTCATCTGTATAGTCTCAACTTGTGTGCATGGGTGATGCAGCCATCAGGCTTTTCCCCAGAGCGTCAAAATACGCTATAATATAGCTCATGGCCAAAAAAAAGCATAAAAACTTACACACCACCGCCGGCCTTTCTGCCAAAAAGCGTACTTTTGCGCACCGCAGCAACGGCTGCCAGCATGTCGCCACAAGGCAACAATCACACACGAACATGATAAACAGAGAGCTAATCCGTCTTAAAGTGGTGCAACTCACCTATGCTCACTACCAGAACGGTGACCGCATGGTCGACACCGCAGAGAAGGAATTGTTCAAGAGTCTGGCCAAGGCCTACGACCTGTATCTCCTCATGCTACAGCTCGTGGTCGAACTCGGCCGCATGGCAGAACGCACCTACGAGACGGCCGTGAGCCGCGCCAACCGCCTCGGCCTGAGCGAGATGCCCAGCTCACGCTTCGTTGACAACCGCTTCATCACCCTGCTCTCCAACAGCGAAGAGCTGCAAGACGCGGCATCGGCACAGAAGCTCTCATGGACCGACGACGTGGACTTCGTGCGCCGCCTGTACAAGCGCATTCAGGCATCCGACATCTATGCCAAATGGATGGCATCTGCCGACACACCCACCTTCGAGGCGGAGCGCGACCTCTGGCGGCGTATATACAAAAACATCATCATTGCCGACGAGGAGCTGGAGCAAGTGCTCGAGGACAAAAGCATCTACTGGAACGACGACCGCTTCATCATCGACACCTTCGTGCTCAAGACCATCAACCACATTGAGCCCACCATGGGCCGACATCAGGAACTGCTGCCAGAGTATCGCGACGAAGACGACCGCGAGTTTGCCCGACGCCTGTTCCGCGCCTCACTGCTCAGTGCCGACTCCTACCGCAACATCATAGCCCAGTTCCTGCGCGGATGGGACCTCAGCCGCGTGGCACTCATGGACCTCATCGTCATGCAGATAGCCATCGCCGAGATGCTCACCTTCCCCCAGATACCATTGCAAGTGACCATCAACGAGTATGTCAACATAGCCAAGGTCTACTCCACCCCGCGCAGCGGAGCCTATGTCAACGGCATGCTCGACTCCATAGCCCGCGCCCTCATTGCCGACGGCAAGCTGCGCAAGACACTCGACACGCCGGCCCGCGAGACACCACCGTCCGCCGAGACGGCAGCCACCGAGGCATGAGACAGGACTGCCCGCCACGGCAGCACACCATGACAACCGGCACAAATACCCAACAACACCACTATGCATACACTCATCACCCCACTGCAAGCCGCCCAGGGAGACGGCGGCATGAGCATGATAATCATGCTCGTGGTCATGTTCGCCATCATGTACTTCTTCATGATACGCCCCCAGCAGAAGAAGCAGAAAGAGCTGCAAAACTTCCGCAAGAGCATTGAGCGCGGGCAGGAAGTCATCACGGCCGGCGGCATCTACGGCACCGTGCGCGACATCGACGACGTGCGCAATGTGCTCATCGTGGAAGTAGCCTCCGGCGTGCGCCTCCGCGTAGACCGCAACTCGGTGTTCGCATCAGCCTCCGACACGGCTGCCGCCAACAAGTAAGCCACACCACGGCCACGGCAGACACCAAGACGCAGCCACAGCCACACGCCAACAGCAGCGATGGACCGAATAGAGCTCCAGCGACTCGCCGACACCGTGCGCACCTACATCTCACAGCACCTGAGCCGTGAGGTGCTCATCTTCGCGTTCTTCGTAGTCATCTCGGCAGGTTTCTGGCTCCTGCTAACACTCAACGACACCTACCGGAGCGAGCTCCACTTTCGCCTCCGCCTGACCGACGTGCCCGAGGGCGTCGTGGTCACGACCGACCTGCCCGAGGAGCTCCACGTCAGCGTGCAGGACCGCGGCATGACCCTCTGGCTCTACCACCTGCCCGACCGCCTGCCGGCAATCAACGTCAGTTTCAGCCAGTATGACGCAGGCACCACGTCAGCCCGCGTCATAGTGCCCATGGCCGATGTCAGCAAAGCCGTGCAGCAGTCGCTGGAGGCCACGACACGCATCACCGCCATACGCCCCGACACACTGGAGTACTACTACTCACGCGGCGAGAAGAAGCGCGTGGCCGTGCTCCTCCAGGGCCACGTGGAGGCCGCCCCGCTCTACTATCTCGCACAAGTCACCTGCGAGCCCGACTCCGTCACCATCTGGGCCAACAAGAGCACCCTCGACTCGCTACACAGCGTGAGCACCACAGCCGTCGTACACAACGGCCTCACCGCCACCACGGCATGGGATGTGCCCCTGGCACCACTGCGTGGCGTGAAGATGGAGCCCGGCGTAGTGCACATCACCGCCACCGTCGATGTCTACACCGAGAAGAGCGTGGAAGTGCCCATCATAGGCATCAACTTCCCCAGCGGCCACGTGCTGCGCACCTTCCCCTCGACAGCCACGGTGACATTCCGCGTGGGAGCACTGAACTACAAGAACACCACTGCCGACGACTTCGCCCTCACCGCCACCTACGAAGAACTGCTCCTGCGGCCCGACTCCACGTTCCGCCTGCGCCTGCGCTCGCTGCCCGAAGGAGTGTCGCAAGTGCACATACAGCCCGAGACAGTGCAGTTCATGATAGAGCAGACAAGCAATTAGGAGCCATCACGGCAGGCACTCACACCGACAGTAGCTACAACATGCGCATAGGCATCACAGGAGGCATAGGCAGCGGCAAGAGCCATGTGGCACGCATGCTGCATGAGCAGGCAGGCATACCCGTCTACGACAGCGACCGGCGTGCACGCCGGCTGATGACCACCGACGCCACCCTGCGCAAGGCCCTCACCCGCCTCATCGGACAGCACGCATACACTCCCGACGGACAGCTCGACCGCGCCGCCGTGGCTGCCTACCTCTTCGGCGGCACCGACCACGCCCAGGCCGTGAACGCCATCGTACACCCCGCCGTGAGGAGCGACTTCCGTCGCTGGGCAGAAGAACAGGAACAGCAGGGACACGCCATCGTGGCCATCGAGACAGCCCTGCTCATGGAGTCGCACCTGGACGAAGACGTAGACCACATAGTCCTCGTCGACGCACCACCAGAGCTGCGCCTGCAACGAGCAGCCCAGCGCGATGCCGCCACCATGGAAGCCACAGCCCGGCGACAGCAGCGGCAGACACCACATACGGTCCTGCGGCAGCATGCCCACTACGTGATACACAACGACGGGCAGCCGCTCGCGCCACAGATAGCTACACTACTGCAAGAGATTGGCATGTCGGCCGACATGCACCCACACATACCACAACAGCTAAACCACAACCCAACATGCTCGACACCATCTTAGCCATCGCCGGCAAGCCCGGCCTCTACCGCCTCGTCTCGCGGGGCAACCACAACCTCATCGTTGAGAGCATCGACGCACAGAAGCGCCGCATGCCCGTGTTCGCCAAGGATCAGGTCATATCACTTGCCGACATTGCCATGTACACCAACACGGAGGAGGTGCCCCTGGCCGACGTCCTCACCGCCATACAAGAGAAGGAGCAGCATCAGCCCTGCCCGCTCGACTACAAGAAAGCCACACGCGACGAGCTCTTTGCCTACCTCGGCGAGGTGCTCAAGGACTACGATGCCGACCGCATCTATCCCGCCGATGTGAAGAAACTCGTGCAGTGGTACAACATTCTCGTCGGAGCAGGTCTCGACGACTTCAGCAAACTGCGCCCCACACAGGGCACAAACATCGACGACCGGAAGAGCGAGGAGTGAGCCGATGAGAAGCGAGGAGTGAGCCACTGCAAAGCGAGGAGCTGCTCGCGCCGCCACACTGACAAACACCAATCCCTGCCAGCACAGCCACATAGCTATGCAGGCAGGGATTGCCATTGACGCACACCGCCGGACCGAGCCTCAGCGATATGTGCCCAAGGTAATCTCCTCTATCGAGAGCGGCACGTAGACCATGTCGTAGCCGTTCTCGTTCTGTCGTTCCTCATAGAAGAAAGCCACGCGGCCGTCACGCTGCATGCTCATGGTGGAGTAGGCCGACGTGGTGGTGCTCACTTGCAGGCCCCTTGTCCAGTTGTGGGCAAAGGCCTTTGGCGAATAGATGCCATTGGGCAATATCTCCTTATACCAGATGCCCACGTCGCACCGTCCCTCGCCCATGGGCAGCGACTGTAGCATGAGCTTGGCCTTGCGCCCCGTGGCAGCCTCCACGGCATCCACGAGCATAATCTCCCCGTTGCAGGTGTTGGCACCGACACGTATGCCGCCCTCCACGTCGTGCGACGCCACACACGTGCCCCACGTGCCACGCTCCTGGTCGCGGCGTACATCGTCGAAGTGGTAGATGTTGAAATAGCGGCCATACCACTTGCGCGAAGAGAGCACGACATCGCCATTGGGAAGCTCCTCGGTCTTGGGCTCGTCGCCGCCCACACAGGGGCTATCGTAGCCGTCGAGTGTGAAGCCGCCGAGCACATGCCACTGGCCACCGAAGTCGTCGCTGTAGAGCACATAGTTGCAGGCCACATCGTCGGCACCCATCTGTGTGCGGGTCAGCACGGAGCAGTACAGACGGTAGTACTTGCCTTTCTTCACGACACGGCTCTGCATGATGCGCCCCGAGCCGATGAACATGGTGCGCGTGTTGGGCAGGAGGGCGTAGAAAGCATCAGTGACATCGTCCGCCTTGCCCCACGAGCGACCGCCGTCGTGGCTGTACCAGCGTGCCACGCGGTTGGGTTTCTCGCGCGTACCATAAATATATGCCACGTTGCCTGTGACCGACATGCACAGCACATGCTGCGACGTGCGGTCGGCCACGAGGGCCGCGTCGCCATAGCCGCAGTCGAAGGCCCCCTCAGCGCCCGTGCCGCGCTGTATCACCGTGTCGGGGCTCCATGTGCGGCCGTTGTCGCGGCTGGTGCGTGCCACCATGTCGATACGTCCGAAGCCGATGTCGAAGCCGCAGTAGCGACGGTCGGCCACGGCAATGAGCTGCCCCTTGCGCGTGGTGGCAATGGCAGGAATGCGGTAGGGCACATGGTAGTCGTCGTAGGTCTGGAAGAGGGTCTGCTTGCGGCTGTCGTCTACGCCTTGGGCGCATGCGGCACAAGGCACCAGCACCAGCAGAGCCATGATGAATGTTCTCATAAGGCGGGAGTGATGTAGGTTGATGGTTAACATGTTGTTCATAGCTGTGCAAATATAAACCTTTTCCTGTCTGCCTTGTGTGTGCGTGCTTCCTTTTTGGTTGCGTCATGCGCGTAAAAGCCTATTTGCCTGTAATGCTGCCGTATTTGTCTTAATAATGTTAATTACGGCACGATGTTAACACGGAGTCGCTTGCCTGTTATGCCGGAAGAGATACATTTGCCGCATGAAACGCTCCACCATCACCATCATCAGCCTCATCATCGGCATCTCGTTCTTCGGCCTGCTGCTGTTGCAGGGCCGCATCATCGACGCCATGGTGAAGATGCGCAAGGAGCAGTTCGACGAATCAGTATTCCACGCCCTCGACCAGACGAGCCGCGATCTGGAGCGCAACGAGACATTCCGCTACCTTGAGTCTATAGCCGAGCACAGCGACTTCGATGCAGACATGCTGCCTCGGAGCAGCATAGCCTCGGCACTGCACATCGGCGACTCGCTCCAGACCCCGTTTCAGCTGCAAGCCGGGCAGCAGCACCCGTCGAGCCTGCCCAAGGCACTGACGCTGCGCCCCACGTCCTCATTCGATGCCGCCAACCAGCAGTTCCTCGAGTTCGTGAAGAACGCCTACCTGTATCAGAAGGGTGTGCTCGACGAGGTCATCTACACCATCCTCTATCAGGGCAGCGACCAGCCCTTTGCCGACCGCATCGACTTCCGCATCCTCGACTCCAACCTGCGCTCGGAGCTGGAGTCGAGCGGCATCACGCTGCCCTACCACTTTGTGGTCTACGACGCCATGGGCAACGAGGTCTACCGCTGTGCCGAGTACGATGCCGAGGGAGCCGAGTACTCCTACACACAGACCCTCTTCCGCAACGACCCGTCGCTGCAGATGGGCACGCTGCAAGTGCACTTCCCCGACCTGGACAGCTACATCATGGGCGTGGCCCGCATGATAATCCCCGCGCTGGCCTTCACCATCATACTCTTCGTGACCTTCTGCTTCACCGTGTGGCTCATAGTGCGGCAGAAGCGCGACACCGAGATGAAGAACGACTTCATCAACAACATGACGCACGAGTTCAAGACACCCATCTCCAGCATCTCCCTTGCGGCACAGATGCTGGGCGATGCCTCCATCAGCAAGACACCCGCCATGCTCGACAACCTCTCCCGCGTCATCGTAAGCGAGACCCGCCGCCTGCGCTTTCAGGTGGAGAAAGTGTTGCAGATGTCGCTCTACGAGAAGGGCAACATACGCTTCAACGAGCGCGAGGCCGATGCCAACGTAATCATCGACGACGTGGTCACTACCTTTGCACTGAAGGTGGAGCAGAGCGGCGGCCGCATAGAGTCGCACTTAGATGCCCTCGACGCCGCCGTCTACGTCGACGAGATGCACTTCACCAACGTGGTGTTCAACCTCTTAGACAACGCCGTGAAGTACCGTCGCGACGATGTGCCCCTGCACATCAGCGTCAGCACCCGCAACCAGGGCAGCCAGCTCATAGTGGAAGTGGCCGACAACGGCATAGGCATACGCCACGACGACCTGCGCCGTATCTTCGACCGCTTCTACCGCGTACACACCGGCAACACCCACAACGTCAAAGGCTTCGGCCTCGGCCTGGCCTACGTGCGCGCCATGGTGGAACTCATGCACGGCAGCATCAAGGCCGAGAGCGAGCCCGGACAGGGCACACGCTTCATCATCACACTGCCACTGATAGAGTGACACGACATCTGCATCTGCCCTGTTAGCCATTTACCACTTTACTCCTGCCTGCACCGCAGGCACCCTAAGCCCACAAACATCAGAACCATCAGCATTTAACCATCCCCCTTTTAACCATGACACAAGAACTCCTTACCAAGCACATCCTCCTCTGCGAGGACGACGAGAGCCTCGGCATGCTCCTGCGCGAATACCTACAGGCCAAAGGCTACGATGCCGACCTCTACCCCGACGGCGAAGTGGGCCTCAAAGCCTTCCTCCACGGCGACTACGACATGTGCATCCTCGACGTGATGATGCCCAAGATGGACGGCTTCACCCTCGCCCAGGAGATACGCCAGAACAACCCCGACATGCCCATCATCTTCCTCACAGCCAAGAACCTCAAGGAAGACATCTTCGAGGGCTTCAAGCTCGGAGCCGACGACTACATCACCAAGCCCTTCTCCATGGAAGAGCTCGTGCTGCGCATGGAAGCCATCATGCGCCGCGTCGGCGGCAAGCCACAGAAGGAAGTGGCCGTCTACCACATAGGCCGCTTCCGCTTCGACACCAAACGCCAGCTGCTCACCATCGGCGACAAGCAGACCAAGCTCACCACAAAGGAAAGCGAACTGCTCACACTGCTCTGCTCGCATGCCAACGACGTGCTGGCGCGCGAGCTCGCACTCAAGACCATCTGGATCGACGACAACTACTTCAACGCACGCTCCATGGACGTCTACATCACGAAGCTGCGCAAACATCTCAAGGACGACCCCGACATCCAGATCAACAACGTCCACGGCAAAGGCTACCGCCTGCTCGCCACGATGCAGGAAGAAGACTGACCGACACACGGAACAGGCCATAGCAACAAACTGCACAGACCATAGCAGACACCCTGCACCCTCTGCACACCACACCCTGCACACACAAAGGCAACCCCCTGCACGGTATTTATGGAGACCATGCAGGGGGTTGCCTTTATTGCTTCACGCCCCAGCGGCGGGCAGTACAGCCCTACTCTTTGCCGGCCGGCTTCTCCATGTAGGCCGGCTTCTTATAGTTGACGTAGATGTGAGTGCAAATGCCGGCGATTACCAGCACGACAGCCAAGAACTGGACCCAATTGTAGTCCACCCAGTCAAAGAGATAGCTCAAGATGAGCAGCAGAGCACCCACAAGGGCGGTGATGATGCCAGAATAGAGTTTCATAGTATAAGTGGTATTGTTGTTACATAGTCTGCACAAAGTAAGCTGTTTTCAGTGAGCCGCGAAAGCTTAAGGCACTTTTTTTGTTCATGCAGGCACACTGCAAACACTTCTCCCACTCCCACCACTCACCCATGCCATAGCCTCCCGCTGTCGTCGCACCCAGGCAAACCGCACGTCGCTACTCCCACACTGCAACACCAGCCACCATGCCCTCTGCATGCCTCCATCAACCCGTGAGAAAGACAGTGAGGACAAGCCCGACCGCCACATTGCCATCGCCAGCGGCAGCCATGCCACCCCGAAGAAGCAGTTACGACAAAAAACAACGGCCCCGCCTTGCAATATCTCGCGATAAAGGCGTACCTTTGCGCCGCATTTGTGCAAAACACATCTATCAATTAACTAATTATTATGAACCAGTACGAAACCGTTTTCATTTTGACTCCCGTTTTGTCTGACGAACAGATGAAGGAAGCGGTCGCGAAGTTCAAGACAATACTCACCGATGGCGGTGCGGAAATCTTGAACGAAGAGCTTTGGGGCCTGAAGAAACTCGCATACCCCATTGAGAAGAAGTCCACAGGCTTCTACGTTTTGGTCGAGTTCAAGTCCGAGCCCACACTCATCAGCAAGCTCGAAGTAAACTACCGTCGCGACGAGCGCGTGCTGCGCTACATCACTGTCAAGCTCGACAAGTATGCAGCACAATATGCAGAGAAGCGCCGCAACAAAACAGCAAAAAAGGAGGACTAAGCCATGGCACAATCTGAAATCCGTTACCTCACACCGCCCACCGTCGACGTCAAGAAGAAAAAATACTGCCGCTTCAAGAAGCTCGGCATCAAGTACATCGACTACAAGGACCCCGAGTTCCTCAAGAAGTTCCTCAACGAGCAAGGCCGCATCCTGCCCCGCCGCATCACCGGCACATCGCTCAAGTATCAGCGCCGCGTGGCACAGGCCGTGAAGCGCGCACGCCATCTGGCCCTGCTGCCCTTCGTGACCGACATGATGAAGTAAATAACCCAAGTTACGACACAAGATATGGAAATCATTCTCAAGGAAGATGTCATCGGCTTGGGCTACAAGCACGACATCGTCAACGTCAAGGCGGGCTACGGCCGCAACTACCTCATACCACAAGGCAAGGGCGTCATCGCCTCCGAGAGTGCCAAGAAGCAACTCGCCGAAGAGCTCAGGCAGAAGGCCAAGAAACTGGAGAAGATCAAGGCCGAAGCCCAGGCACTGGGCGACAAGCTCGCACAGGTGACTCTCACCATCACTGCCAAGGTCAGCAACAGCGGCACCATCTACGGCAGCGTGAACAGCCTCATGATAGCCGACGAGCTCAAAGCGTTGGGCTTCGACATCGACCGCAAGCTCATCACCATCAAGGACGTCAAGACCGTGGGTGAGCACAAAGCCACCGTGCGTCTGCACAAGGAAGTCAGCGTAGTCATCCCCGTTACCGTCGTCGGCGATGCACCCTTGGCTGCACCCGAGACACAAGCCGAAGCAGCACAGCCCGCAGCCACCGAGGAAGCACCTGCCGCCGAGGCAGAAGCCGAGACCGAAGCTGAAGCATAAACAGAACGAGCCACCCTTTGCCATCATCTCTTGCAGAGAGAAGGCTTATTGGGTATCGCTACATAAGAGCCACGCCTGCACTCAAGCAGAGCGTGGCTCTATCATGTCATGCACGCACAACGTGCAGCCACTCAGCCAGAGCACACCATTGGCATCACCACCTGCCAACACAAAAAGAGCCCACCCCTGGGGTGAGCTCTTGTGTGTTGATGTCGTGAGCTATGGATTACTCAGCAACGACCTCAGCAGCAGCCTCGGCCACGCTGTCAACAGCAGCAACAGCGCTGTCAACAACCTCCTCAACTACCTCAGCAGCCTCACAGCATGTGCTGTCACAAGCTTCCTCAGCAGCCTTGTTCTGACCACCGCAAGATGCGAAAGAGATAGCCATAGCGGCTACGAACATAAATGCAACCTTTTTCATTTCCTTTTGCTTTTAGTACTGTAAAACAATTAGTGTGCTTTCTTAAAACGCTGCAAAGGTATGCAGTTTTCTATTTGGGTAGTCTCGTGCACACCTACTTTTTTACATTTTTTTGACATAGCTCAAGAGAGTGCTCTACCAACAGACTCATAATCAGCAGATAAGGTCATGGCGGCCGGTGGAGTTGCTGAGGGCTGCATTTGTTACAGAACGCTAAGAGGCGACGGCGCAAAGGGAACTTTCAACCTGCAACGCTCTGCTTTCAACACTCTTTGCACTATATTTGCGCACACATCAAGGCCAAGACCCATCCCCGTGGCAGACACCGACATTCTTTCAGGCAAGGCCGCAGCCTATTTTACCTTGGGCTGCAAGCTCAACTATGCTGAGACAGCAGCCATAGAGAACCAGCTGTCGCTGCGCGGGGTGCACCGCGTTGCCCGGGATGAACGAGCTGACATCTGCATCATCAACACTTGCAGCGTCACCGAGGTGGCCGACCATAAGTGCCGCCAGGCCATCCATCGCCTCACGCGCCAGCATCCCGATGCCTTGGTGGTGGTGACGGGCTGCTATGCACAACTTGAGCCCGGGCGCGTGGCCTCCATCGACGGAGTCGACCTGGTGCTGGGGCAGAACGAGAAGGCCGACATCGTGGCACGCATCGAGCAGCGCATGGCCCTGCCGCCCGAGGAGCGTCGTCTGCTCGCCACTGAGCAGCACGCGGCGCAGCGCGTGCAGGACATCACCCGCTTTGTTCCCAGCTGTGCGCGCGGCGAGCGCACCCGTTTTTTTCTCAAGGTGCAGGATGGCTGCGACTACTACTGCACCTACTGCACCATCCCCTTCGCCCGCGGCCGCAGCCGCAACGGCAGCATAGCCTCGCTCGTGGAGCAGGCCCGCGATGCCGCCGCACGCGGTGGCAAGGAGGTGGTCATCACAGGTGTCAACATAGGCGACTACGGTCGCACCACTGGCGAGACGCTGCTCCAACTGCTCGAGGCTCTCGACACCGTGGCAGGCATCTGCCGCTACCGCATCTCAAGCATCGAGCCCAACCTGCTCACCGACGACATCCTCCAGTTCTGTGCCTCCTCGCGAGCCTTCATGCCACACTTCCACATCCCGCTCCAGTCGGGGTCGGACGAAGTGCTCCGCCTAATGCACCGACGCTACGACACCGAGCTCTTCTATAATAAGGTGACGCGCGTGCGCGAGCTCATGCCCGATGCCTTCATCGGTGTGGACGTGATTGTGGGCACACGCGGCGAGACAGCCCCGCTGTTCGCTGCCGGCGAGCACTTCATAGCCTCGCTGCCAGTGTCGCAGCTCCACGTGTTCAGCTACAGCGAGCGTCCTGGCACGGCAGCCCTGCACATCCCGCACTCCGTCAGCGCGGAGGAGAAGCATGAGCGCAGCCAGTGCCTGCTGGCTCTCAGCGAGCAGAAGCTCAGCCGTTTCTATGAGAGCTACATGGGGCACACCCGCCCCGTGCTGCTTGAACGCTCCCACACGGCCGGCCATCTGGGCGGCTTCACCGACAACTACATCCGTGTCGACGTAGACACGACCTTGGCTCCCTCCGTGGCCGACAACACCATCGTGCCGCTGCAACTCAATGCCTGGAACGCCGACCACACGGCTCTCTGTGCCACCACCGCCCCACTCCCCTCTTAGCCCATGACCACAGCCATCGTAATACTCAACTGGAACGGTGCCGCGATGCTGAGGCGTTTCCTGCCGTCGGTGGTGGCCCACACGCCTGCCGACGAGGCCGACATCATCGTGGCCGACAACGGTTCGACCGACGAGTCGCTCACGGTGCTGCGGCATGAGTTCCCCGAGGTGGGTGTCATCGCCATGGAGCGCAACTACGGCTTTGCCGAGGGCTACAACCAGGCCCTGCGCCGCCTGCCCGCCCGCTACGACCTCTACCTGCTGCTCAACTCCGACATCCGCGTCGGTGCCCGCTGGCTCACTCCCATGCTTGACTACATGGCAGCCCATGCCGATGTCGCCGCCTGCCAGCCCAAGCTGCTGGCCGAGCACACGCCGACCCACTTCGAGTACGCCGGAGCCGCCGGCGGATATATCGACAGCCTGGGCTATCCCTTCTGCCGCGGTCGCCTGTTCGCCGATGTCGAGCCCGACCACGGGCAATACGACCGTGTGGCCGATGTCTTCTGGGCTACGGGGGCTGCATTGCTCATCCGCAGCGATGTCTACTGGCAGGTGGGCGGCCTCGACGGCACTTTCTTTGCCCATCAGGAAGAAATCGACCTGTGCTGGCGGCTGCGCTCGCGCGGCCACCGCATTGTATGTGTGCCGCAGAGCGTATGCTACCACCTCGGCGGCGGCACGCTGCCCAAAGAAAATCCGCGCAAGACCTATCTCAACTTCCGCAACAACCTCCTGCTGCTCTACAAGAACCTTCCCGAGGCCCGACTGTCACGCACCATGCGCCTGCGCTGCTGGCTCGACCTTGTGGCAGCCACGGTGTTCCTGCTCAAGGGAGAGTGGCAGAGCTTCCGCGCCGTGCTGCGTGCCCGGACTTCCGCCGCATCCGCCCCGACTACGCGCAGGCCCGCCGCGACAACCTTGCCGCAGCGTGCGCCGGCTCCATCGCCGAGATGATGCCCGGCAGCCTGCTGTGGCAGTACTACGTGCGCCGCCGCAAGCGTTTTGCCCAACTTACATGGCAGCATCCATGCGCCCGTGCCTGACCTTCAATCTCACAGCATTATGACAGACATCTACCTTGCCGGCGGCTGCTTCTGGGGCACCGAGCACTATCTGAAGCAGATAAGAGGCGTGGCCGAGACCACAGTGGGTTTTGCCGGCGGCACCATCAAGGCCCCCACCTACGAGCAGGTGTACACCGACACCACAGGCCATGCCGAGACGGTGCATGTGCGCTTCGACGAACAGCTGCTGCCACTGCGCGACCTCATCGAGCTCTACTTCCACAGCATAGACCCCGTGAGCCTCAACAGGCAGGGCCACGACGAGGGCACACGCTACCGCACGGCCATCTTCTACACCTCCGAGGAGCAGCTGCCCGTGATACGCGAGGTCTACGACAGCGTGCAGGCGGCCTACGGCCGGCCTCTCTGCGTCGAGGTGCTGCCCTTCACCGCCTTCTATGCCGCCGACGAGAGCCACCAGGACTACCTCGACAAGCACCCCGACGGCTACTGCCACCTGCCCGCAGAGATGTTTGCCTACGCCCGTGCCCACCGCAGCATGTAGGCCGTTTCAGCATTTGCCGCCACACCTTATACACCCACCCCTGATGCCTTACTACCTTACAGCTATATGAAACGAACACTCTCACTACTCCTTGTGCTCTCACTCTCAGCAGTGACGGCACTGCCCCTGCGCGCCTCCACCGACGAGGCTGCACAGGTGCTCGAGATGATTGGCCGCGTGAACGACTACTGGCAGACGCACAACACGCCCTATGTGCGCTCCTTCTGGGACCACGCCGCCTACCACACCGGCAACATGGAGGCCTACCGTCTCACCGGTCGGGCCGACTGGTATGCCTACACCGACCGCTGGTGCCGCCACAACGAGTGGAAGGGTGCGCGCAGCGACGACCGTGCGTCATGGAAGTACAAGACCTATGGCGAAGGCCAGGACTTCGTGCTCTTCGGCGACTGGCAGATATGCTTCCAGACATACATCGACATGTACAACCTCGTGCCTGCGCCATATAAGGTGGCACGTGCCATTGACGTGATGAGCCACGAGTGCGACATGGAGGACACCCACTTCTGGTGGTGGGCCGACGCTCTCTACATGGTGATGCCCGTGATGACCAAGATGTACAAGCTCACGGGTGAGGTGCGCTACCTCGACAAGCTGCATGCCAACTTCCTCTGGAGCGACAGCCTGATGTACGACCCCGAGGAGCAGCTCTACTACCGCGATGCCAAGTACATCTACCCCAAGGTGCAGACCGCCTGCAACGGAGGCAAGAGCTTCTGGGCACGCGGCGACGGTTGGGTGCTCGCCGGCCTGGCCAAGGTGCTGGCCGACATGCCACAGGACTATGCGCATCGCGACATCTTCGTGCAGCGCTTCCGCCAGCTGGCCGAGGGCGTGGCTCGCGTGCAGCGGCCCGACGGCTACTGGAGCCGCTCCATGCTGTGCGAGGACGACGCCCCCGGCCCCGAGACCTCCGGCACGGCCTTCTTCACCTACGGCATGCTCTGGGGCGTGCGCCACGGCTATCTTGACCGCAACCGCTTCATGCCCGTCATACAGAAAGCATGGAAGTACCTCAGCGAGACAGCCCTGCAGGCCGACGGCAGCATAGGCTTCGTGCAGCCCATAGGCGAGAAACCCGACCCCACCAAGACCGTCGACGCCCACTCGCAGGCGCCCTTCGGCACCGGAGCGTGGCTGCTGGCAGCCTGCGAGATGGTGCGCTACCTCGATGATGCCCCCGACATGCCTGCCCCCGACCCCGACCGCGTCACCACAAGCGTGTACCACTACACCCCCGGCACCACCACAGTAGGCTTCCCCGTCTCCGGCGGCAGCTACACCGCCCTGCCCTCGGCTCCCACGGCAGCCACCGTGGCCGACCGCGCGCGTGGCCGTGAGCACTGCGGCACATTCGAGATTGCCAACCCCACGGCCGACAACATCTGCCAGGTGGTGGAGCTCACCACGATGGAAGCCCTGCGCAAGGCAGGCATCGCCGTGGCCCGCGAGTTCATAGTGCAGGACAGCGAGGGCTACGAGGTGCCCTACCAGATCACCCGCGACGGCCGCGTGCTCGTCATGGCCTCGGTGCGCGCCGGCAGCAGCGTGACCCTCACCATGGTCAAGGGGCAGCCCCTCGACTATGAACTGACAGCCAACGGACGCGTATACCCCAACCGCTGGGACGACCTCGTGTGGGAGAACGACCGCTCTGCATGGCGTCTTTACGGCCCCGAGGCACACCGCCGCATGAAGAACCCTGCCTACGGTTTCGATACCTTTGTGAAGAACACGCCACACCCCGTGCAGGACCAGCTCTACCACAACGAACTCACAAGCTACGGCGTGCACGACCGCATGACCCGCGACCGCTCGGCTCTCGACTGGAACCGTGTGCACCGCGGCTACACCTACCACCGCAACCACGGTGCCGGCATGGACGCCTACACCGTGGGAGCCACGCTCGGTGCCGGCGCCCCCGCGCTGATGAAGGGCACGGAACTCTACATGCCCATCCAGTATGCGACGGCCGAGATCATCGACAACGGTCCGCTGCGCTTCACCGTGATGCAGACGCTGCCGGCGCGCGACGTGGACGGCGTGCAAGTGGTGGAGCGACGCCTCATCACGCAGGACTGCGGCAGCCACTTCGCCCGCGTGGAAGTGACCTACGAGGGTCTCGACCACGAGATGGACGTGTGCGCAGGCATCGTCGTGCATGACAGCGCACCCCGCGCCTACACCCTCGACCGCAAGAATGCCAGCGCCACATACGCCGAAGCCCTCGACCATCCCGAGGCCATGCTCGGCGAGCACTACCTCGGCGTGTTCCTGCCCGCAGGCACCAAGCCCGTGACAGCCAAGTACATACCCCTGTCCGAGCCACGCTCCGGAGGCATAGGCCACGCCGTGGTGGCCACACGCTACCGCCCCGGCACGCCATTCACCTACTACACCGGCTCCGCCTGGAGCCTCTACGACGTGCCCACCCATGCCGTCTGGCAGCAGACACTGCGCCACGAGGCTGCCATCGTGCAGCAGGGCCTGCAGCTCACCGTGCGCTGAGACAGCCGCGACACCCTGCACCATCACCAGCGACACCCTGCACCATCCACAGCAACACCCTGCACGGTCATGCCCCGACACCGTGCAGGGTGTTTTTTACCCCCCTGCGCTATCTTTTTCGCCACACAGTGCCGTGCATGCCACACATTTATAGGATTTTGCTTGCCACCGCCCGACGGAAAATACATATTTTTGCATTGTTCTAACACCGCATAACGCAAACCAAACACCACAATAATGCAAGCAATAGACTGGTCGAGCATAGGCTTCGGCTACATTCCCACCGACTACAACGTGCGCTGCGTGTACCGCGACGGCGCATGGGGAGAGATTGAGACAACATCCGACACCAACATAAGCCTCAGCATAGCTGCCACCTGCCTGCACTACGGGCAGGAAGCCTTCGAGGGCCTGAAAGCATACCGCTGCCCCGACGGCAAGGTGCGCGTGTTCCGCCCCGATGAGAATGCCGCGCGCCTGCAAGCCACCTGCCGCGGCCTCGTGATGCCCGAGGTGCCCACGGAGCTCTTCATCGAGATGGTGGAGCGCGTGGTGCGCCTCAACGAGAGCTTCATACCCCCCTATGAGAGCGGTGCCACACTCTACGTGCGCCCCCTGCTCATAGGCACCACGGCACAAGTGGGCGTGCACCCCGCAAGCGAGTACCTCCTGGTCATCTTCGTGACCCCCGTAGGTCCCTACTTCAAGGGCGGCTTCAGCACCAACCCCTACGTCATCACCCGCGACTACGACCGTTCGGCACCCCTCGGCACAGGCTGCTACAAGGTGGGCGGCAACTACGCCGCCTCGCTCAAGGCCAACAAGTGGGCCCACGAGCAAGGCTACAGCTGCGAGTTCTACCTCGACGCAAAAGAGAAGAAGTATATCGACGAATGTGGTGCCGCCAACTTCTTCGGCATCAAGCAGGGCACCTACGTCACCCCCCTGAGCACCAGCATCCTGCCCTCCGTGACCAACAAGAGCCTCATGCAGCTGGCCGCAGACATGGGGCTGAAGGTGGAACGCCGCCAGATACCCATCGAGGAGCTCGCCACCTTCGAGGAGGCAGGTGCATGCGGCACAGCAGCCGTCATCAGTCCCATAGAGCGCATCGACGACCCCGAGACGGGTCACAGCTACGTGTTTGCCCCCGACGGCAAACCGGGGCCCGTCAGCACACGCCTCTACAAGAAACTCGTCGACATACAGTATGGCATAGAGCCCGACGTGCACGGCTGGACCCGCGTAGTCATCGACGCATGAGCCAGCCGTCACAAAAGTAAGGCGGCACAGCCCGTGCCTGCAACAAGGCGACCGATACCAACCTATATTATTAACCCTAAACCTGTCATCCTACTATGGAAAGAAAACTCGAAGTAATCCCCTCGATTACCGATGCCATCGCCATCGGCACCAAGAACGTGGCCTCACTGCTGCTGGCCGTGCTGCTCTTCGTCATCACCGCATGGATCCCCTACCTCAACGTGGGCACCTGCATAGCCATGTCCACACTGCCCGGAAAGCTCGCCAAGGGCGAAATCATCAACCCGATGTTCATCTTCGACTCCGTGTATCGCCGCAAGATGGGCAACTTCTTCCTCCTTGAGGGCTTCATGACAATGATGATGATACCCGCCTTCTTCCTCGGCATCATACCCGCCATCGTGCTCTCCATGATGTACAGCCTCGCTCTCTACATCATGCTCGACTGCGACGTGACGCCCACCGAGGCCCTGCGCCTGAGCGACAAGGCCACCTACGGCTTCAAGTGGAAGATCTTCGCCATCGAACTGCTCTTCTGCATCGCTTTCGGCATCGTCTACGCCATCGTGCTTGCCATTGCCAAAGCCATCAACGTTGACTTCATCACCTTCATCCTGCTCATAGGCATGGCAGTGCTCGGCATCTCATGCGTCTTCTCCCTCTACGCCGTCATCTACCGCAACCTCTTCCTCAACGCGCAGGGTGCCGCCGAGGCAGCCGAGTAGGCAACTATACCACTGCCCGCCACCCTTATGAGCAAAGGCAAGTTAGCTAAGTTTGCCGACATGGCAGGCTACCCCCACGTCTTCGAGCACCCTCACTCGGTGCTCGAAGACGTTCCTTTTGCACAGCGCGGCCGCTGGCACGAGTTCTTCGGCAACCGGCACCCCATAACGCTGGAGCTTGGCTGCGGACGCGGCGAATATACCGTGGGGCTGGCACGCCGCTTCCCTGAACGCAACTTCATCGGTGTCGACATCAAGGGCGCACGCATGTGGACAGGAGCCACGGAGTCGCTGCGCGAAGGCCTGAAGAACGTGGCCTTCCTGCGCACCAACATAGAGTTCATCGACCGTTTCTTTGCACCCGACGAGGTGGACACTCTCTGGCTCACCTTCTCCGACCCGCAGATGAAGAAAGCCACCAAGCGCCTCACATCGACCTATTTCCTCGCACGCTACCGCCGCTTCCTCCGCGACCTCGGCACCATACACCTCAAGACCGACAGCCGTTTCCTCTACACCTACACCAAATATGTAGTGGAGCATAACGGCCTGCCACTCGACATGGCCACCGACGACCTCTATGCCAGCCAGGCGGGCGACACAAGTCTGACCGAGATACGCACCTACTACGAACAGCAGTGGCTGGCCCGCGGGCTCACCATCAAGTACCTGCGCTTCCGCCTGCCCCACGAAGGCACCCTCAGCGAGCCCGACGTGGAGATAGAGCTCGACGACTATCGCAGCTACAACCGCGAGAAGCGCAGCTCGCTCTGCACCAGCCGCTAAGCCCGTCGCTATCAGCCGCCGTGCATGTCGGTGCCAGCCGCTAACCCCACAATCATCAGCCGTCAAGCCAAATCACAGAGCCCCACGCCATAGTCGCGGCGCGGGGCTATGTGTGTGTCGGCTAAATGTGCAGCAACCGCCGCAATGTGTTGCTGGCAAGAGTGAGGATGAGCGCACCTACAAAGAAGTGGTGGAAGGCGACATAGCCGTAGATGGGTGTGCAGTAGACGAGCACTTTGTTGTGCGTCAGGTAGAGGTCGTAGGATGCTGAGCCAACCATGGGCGCAACACTCAGCTGCGGATGCAGATAGGCCGCGGCGAGGAGGATGGCTGTGAGCACGTAGTAGTTGCAGAGCGTGTGCAAGTAGAGGTTGCCAAGACGAGCATAGAGCACGGCCATGAGTGCCGTGATGGCCACCAGCCACACCACCACCCACGCGGAGCGACAGAAGCGTAAGAGCGTGCGGCTGTGCTCGGCAGTGACGATGCCGAGACTGAAGAGAGGGACAGAGATGGCACACCAACTGGCAAAGGCAACGTAGACGTAGGCATACATGGCAGCCGTGGCTACAGCAAGAAGGGGCAGACGCAGACGGGGGTTGTGCGGCAGGCAGGCGTAGGCGGCGAAGGCGACATAGAGCAGGGCTATGACGCGTATGAACCAGAGGATGCCGTCGCCGAATGTCCATAGTGCTGTATGCAAGAACGCCGTCACGTGGTCGAGACCACCGCCTTCGGGCCACCGCACTATGCCCCAAATGGCGGACACCATCACGACGGGCGCGTAGACCCGCAGCAGACGCCGCTTCACGAACGGAGCCAGCTGCAAATGGCAGCGCAGCTCGCTCATCATAAGACCATAGCCTGAGAGGAAGAAGAAGATGGCTACGCCGGTGTAGCCACCGAAGGCAGCAAAGAATTGGTGAAGGATGTTGTGCTCTGGAGCCTGCGTGAGGATGCTGCCGCTATAGTGGCTCAGTGCCACGAGCACCGCAGAGAGCAGTTTGAGGCAGTCACTGAAACCGCGGTCGATGGTCAGCCGCTCCGCCGTTTGCGGGTGATGGGGGGGGTATTTGTGCTATGCATAGACAGAAAAAAATGGGAGGGCGTATCGGTAACTCCAGACACGCCCTCGGGTGAAGGTGCGCGCCACGGCTACAATGAAGCCGCGGCATGCAGTGCGTGTGTTCCGTGTGCGGACGTGGCTGCGCTGGTCACTACTCCACGGCGTAAGCTGACGCGTCGGACACGGCAGTGCGCAGAGCCTCAAGACCAGCCTGGTCGCGGGTTACGTTGAGGGTCTTGCCGCTACGCAGAAAAGCGAGGATGGTGCCGTCGGCATTGAACTGGATGAGCTGGCGTGTCTCGCCGTCGCGGGTCATAGACCACGAGTCGGTGGCTGCGTCGTGGGTCAGCACAGTGACTGCGCCATCGGCATCGGCTATCTGGTAGCCCTCCTGTGTGGTGGTGACGGTGTAGTAGCGGCCGTCGCTGCCAAGCACCTTGCGTGTGCCCGTCTCGGCAAGCAGGTTGTTGCCTGTCCAGAACTCAATGGTGTTGAGCACGATGGCATCGACAGTGAAGCAAATAGGGGCCACGATGGGCTGGAGTATCAGGCCCACAATGCCGTTGACAAGCTTGCTGCTTGTCATGTTGCACTGCCATTTCTCATAGCCATTTAAGAGGCTGAAGGAGCCGATGCACGAAGAAGTGAGCAACGAGGCAGCAAGCACCATGGTGGCTGCAAGGAGATGGTTTCTTTTCATAATACTTGGAGTCTGGGATTGTGTCGTGAATGGATGATGCACCTTGTTTGATGCACAAACATAACACTTTTAGTGCTTACGCGAATGCACTGCCTGACGAAAAGATGTGCATCTGCCTGCATTTATGCCGATTTGCCTTACTTTTGCACATCCAATACGCAACCATCGCCAATGGAACTCTACCCCTCACTGATTACCGACGCCCTGCGCACCGTGCGCTATCCTGGCACTGGCAAGAACATCGTGGACATGGGCATCGTGGCCGACGACCTGCGCATAGCAGGTCTGCACGTGTCGTTCACCATGGTGTTCGACCGCCCCACCGACCCCTTCCTCCGCTCATTGGTCAAGGCCGCCGAAGCAGCCATCCATGCCCATGTCTCGCACGACATCACCGTGGAGATAGCCACCCGCACAGCCACCGCCGGCAGCCCCGAGGCTCCCGCTGCACCCGACTACTCGCACCTGGGTCGCATCATAGCCGTGTCGAGCGGCAAGGGCGGCGTGGGCAAGAGCACCGTGGCCGTCAACCTGGCCGTGAGCCTGGCAGCACAGGGCTTCCGTGTGGGACTGTTGGACTGCGACATCTACGGCCCGTCGGTGCCCAAGATGCTGGGCATTGAGGACGCACGGCCCTACAGTGAGGAGCGCGACGGCAAGACACTCATCGTGCCCGTGGAAGCCTGCGGGCTCAAGGTCATCTCGATAGGTTTCTTCGTGGACACGGCAACGCCCACGCTATGGCGCGGCGGCATGGCCACAGGCGCACTGAAGCAACTCATCGGCGAGGTTGCCTGGGGCGAGCTCGACTACTTTGTGCTCGACACACCGCCCGGCACATCCGACATACACCTCACGCTGGTGCAGACACTGCCCATCGCCGGTGCACTCATCGTCACCACGCCCCAACAGGTGGCACTGGCCGACGCACGCAAAGGCATGCACATGTACACCAACGAGAAGATTAACATACCCATACTGGGCATCGTGGAGAACATGGCATGGTTCACCCCCGCAGAGCACCCCGCAGAGCGATACTACATCTTCGGCCGCGATGCAGCCACCACCCTGGCACTCGAAGAGCACACTCCGCTGCTGGCACAGATACCCCTCGTGGCAGGCATGAGCGAAGAGGCCGATGCCGGACGGCCCGCCGTCAACGGCACATCGGAGCCCACAGCACAAGCCTTCGCCAGTCTGGCCGCAACCATCGCCGCAATGCTCCCCACACCTTAATTTATCTAAAAACTACGGGCGAGGCTACGCCGCCCGACTACTATTTATTAAGTTTGCAGCAAGAAAACATAAACCCTATACAACAACCCCTTAACCCCAACATCAACACAATGAAAATCGAAAAGATTGTAGCTCGCGAAATCCTCGACTCACGCGGCAATCCTACCGTGGAGGTAGACGTCATCCTTGAGAACGGTGTCCTCGGCCGCGCTGCCGTGCCCTCCGGTGCCAGCACCGGCGAGAACGAAGCTCTCGAGCTCCGCGACGGCGACAAAGGCCGCTACCTCGGCAAGGGTGTACAGAAGGCCGTGAAGAATGTCAACGAGGTGATAGCTCCCGCCCTCAAGGGCGACTGCGTGCTCAACCAGCGTGCCCTCGACTACAAGATGCTTGCCCTCGACGGCACCCCCACCAAGAGCAAGCTCGGTGCCAATGCCATCCTCGGCGTGAGCCTCGCTGCCGCCAAGGCTGCTGCCAACGCCCTCGGTCTGCCCCTCTACCGCTACATCGGCGGTGCCAACACCTATGTGCTGCCCGTGCCCATGATGAACATCATCAACGGCGGTGCACACTCCGATGCTCCCATCGCATTCCAGGAATTCATGATCCGCCCCGTCTCTGCTCCCAACATCAAGGAGAGCATCCGCATGGGTGCCGAGGTGTTCCACAACCTGGCTAAGCTGCTCAAGGCTCGCGGTCTGAGCACAGCTGTGGGCGACGAGGGTGGTTTCGCTCCCGCACTCGACGGCATCGAGGATGCCCTCACCATCATCTGCGACGCCATCAAGGCTGCCGGCTACGAGCCGGGCAAGGACGTGAAGATTGCCATGGACTGCGCCGCCAGCGAGTTCGCCGTGCAGGACGAGAAGGGCAACTGGTTCTACAACTACAAGCAGCTCAAGAACGGCAAGCAGAAGGACCCCAACGGCAAGTGCCTCAGTGCCGACGAGCAGATTGCCTTCCTGGAGCACCTCATCGACACCTACCCCATCGACAGCATCGAAGACGGCCTCGACGAGAACGACTGGGAGAACTGGGTTAAGCTCACACAGAAGGTTGGCCACAAGTGCCAGCTCGTGGGCGACGACCTCTTCGTCACCAACACCAAGTTCCTCGAGAAAGGCATCAAGATGGGTGCCGCCAACAGCATCCTCATCAAGGTGAACCAGATTGGCTCGCTCACCGAGACACTCGAGGCCATCGAGATGGCACACCGCCACGGCTACACCACCGTGACCAGCCACCGCTCCGGCGAGACCGAGGACGCCACCATCGCCGACATCGCCGTGGCCACCAACAGCGGTCAAATCAAGACAGGCTCCATGAGCCGCACCGACCGTATGGCCAAGTACAACCAGCTCATCCGCATTGAGGAAGAGCTCGGCGACGTGGCTGCATACGCATACAACCGCCTGAAGTAAAGCCCAGCCATACAGGCTCAACTACAACGCCAAGGGGGGATGTGCCAAAACAGGTACATCCCCCCTTTTCAGTACATGCAACGACCGCTTTGCCCTGAGAATGAGCTTATGCCGCTTATGTCTGCACGGATGTGCTTTTATCTCGCCGCTCTTAACTAAGTTTAATGGTTCGGGAGGAGTAAGCTGGATCCTATAGCTTACCTTTGCGGCGTAGTCAGGCCACGGCGCGTCCGTTAGGCCAACCGCCACCGTCCGCACCCCGTCCCACGACGGATAGCCCACAACCATAGCAACCACCATGCAGCATAACAGGCAGAAACCATTATCGTGATGTCTCCCATTAGCAATCTCTCATGGCGCACAGTGTGTGCCAGCGCGGCAGCAATGCTCACCGTGACCTTCGGCCTCACCCTTGAATTATTCACCTCCTGTGCCGACGACGAGCCGGCCGCCACTCCGCAGCCCGTGCGCATGCAGCTTCACGCCCGCGTCACGACCTTCGACGCCACTCGCTCCGGCACCGAGTGGACATGGAGCGACGGTGCCGTGGTGTTCCTCCAGCTGCACAACGGCAGCAAC
>CAJOIE010000002.1 GCA_905234605.1 uncultured Bacteroidaceae bacterium
CACCCCCTGCACGGTCTTGACGAAGACGGTGCAGGGGGTGCGCGAGTGTTCTCTGAGGGTGATGTGTGAGGGCCTGCCGCTACGATGCCTGAGGTGGTGCTGCCGGCGTGCGCCATGGCTGCGCCGACGGCTTTATGAGACAGCTACGTGGCGGTTGCTGTTGTCGCGCAGGACGGCTGTGACGATGTCGGTCACCATCTGCTTGAGTTCAGCGATGAAGGTGGCGGCGTCGTACTCCTTGCGCTCTATCTGGCGCAGCTTGCGCTCCCAGATGCCTGTGAGCTCGGCGCTCTTGAGCAGTTCCTCGTGTATGAGTGCGATGAGCTCAGTGCCGGTGGCTGTGGGCGCGAGGTTCTTGCGGTTGCGGCGGATGTAGTTGCGGCGGAAGAGTGTCTCGATGATGGCGGCGCGTGTGGAGGGGCGCCCTATGCCGTTCTCCTTGAGGGCATCGCGCAGGTCGTCGTCGTCAACGAAGCGCCCTGCCGTCTCCATGGCGCGCAGCAGCGTGGCCTCGGTGTAGGGCTTTGGCGGCGTGGTCTGCCGCTCGGCCAAAGATGGTGCATGCGGTCCGCTCTCGCCCTTGGTGAAAGCCGGCAGCGTGCGCTCTTCATCGCCAGACTTGCCGTCGTCGTCGGCGGCGGTGTCGACGGCGGAGGCTGTCTTGCGCCGCTCCCATAGCACACGCCATGCGGGCTCCGTGACGCGGCGCCCGGAGGTGCGGAACGCTATGGTCCCGCCGGCAGCCTGCACGCTGCCGAGCACCGTGGTCTGCTCGTAGCGGCTGTCGGGGTAGAAGGCTCCGATGAAGCGGCGCGCGATGAGGTCGTACACGCGTTTCTCCATGTCGGTGAGGGCTGCCGTGGTCACGGGCACGGATGTGGGTATGATGGCGTGGTGGTCGGTGACCTTCGCGTTGTCGAACACCTTCTTGCTCTTTGTAAGCTTGCGGCCGTCGGCGAGCAACGGAGCGATGAAGTTGTGGTAGGGCGTCATCGCCGCGAGTATCTGCGGACACTTGGGGAACACGTCGTCGGGCAGGAAGGTGGTGTCAACGCGCGGATAGGTGGTCACCTTCTTCTCGTAGAGGCTCTGTATGAGGCTGAGGGTGGTGTCGGCCGAGTAGGCGTAGCGACGGTTGCACTCCACTTGCAGCGACGTGAGGTCGAAGAGCCTCGGCGGTGCCTCGCGGCCGGCCTTCTTCTGCACGTCGTCGACGGTGAAGGGCAGGTCGCGCGTGGCCTCCAACGCCTTCTGCCCGGCCTCGGCAGTGCGGTAGCCACGCTCGTCATCGTCCATCACGGCGGTGAAGGTGGTGTCGCGGTATACGGTGGTGAGCACCCAGTAGGTCTCGGGGTGGAAGTCGTCTATCTCCTGCTGACGGCGCACGATGAGTGCCAGCGTGGGTGTCTGCACACGGCCTATGCTCAGCACCTGACGGTTCACGCCATAGCGTAGAGTGTAGAGACGGGTGGCATTGATGCCCAGGGTCCAGTCGCCGATGGCGCGGCAGAGGCCTGCCTCGTAGAGGCTCTGATAGTGGTCCTGAGCCTTCAGGTTGCGGAAGCCCTCGCGTATGCTCTCCTCGGTGAGCGAGCTGATCCATAGCCGCTTCACGGGGCATGTGGCACCGGCTTTCTGCATCACCCACCGCTGTATGAGCTCTCCCTCCTGGCCGGCATCGCCGCAGTTCACTATCTCGTCGGCAGCCTGCATCAGCTTCTCTATCACGGCGAACTGGCGCTCCACGCCCTTGTCGGCCTTAAGCTTTATGCCATAGCGTGGCGGCAGCATGGGCAGCTGGGCCAGGCTCCATGTGCGCCACAGGGGGCTGTACTCGGCCGGCTCCTTGAGCTCGCACAGGTGACCGAATGTCCATGTCACCTGATAGCCGTTGCCCTCGATGAAGCCACCCCTGTCGTGCGTGGCACCGAGCACGGCCGCTATGTCGCGCGCCACGGAGGGCTTTTCTGCAATACATACTGTCATAACTGAGAGCAAAGGTAGCCTTTTTGGCCTAAAACGGCGGCACGCCCTTGCTTTTCTGCCCCCTTTGGCTACCTTTGCCCCATACGCCGCGCACGCACACACGTGCGTATCTAATTAAGGATATACATGACACAGCAGGATGTGATAGTCTGCACCGACCTGGCCAGAGAGCTGGCAGCAGCCGTGGGGAAGCTTGCACCCGACCGCCTCTTCGTGCTCACCGACACCACCACGCACCGCCTGTGCCTCCCGCTCATAGGCAGCTACCCCTGCCTCGGCGAGGCACACCACATCACCATCGCCCCTACCGACGAAGCCAAGAACCTGCATAGCCTGGCCGACGTGTGGACAGCACTCGGCGAGGGCGGAGCCACACGCCACTCGGCCCTGATATGCCTCGGAGGCGGCATGGTGACCGACCTGGGAGGCTTCGCGGCCTCCACATTCAAGCGCGGCATAGCATACATCAACATACCCACCACACTGCTGGCCATGGTCGATGCCAGCGTGGGAGGCAAGACAGGCATCAACTTCCGCGGCCTCAAGAACGAGATAGGAGTGTTCAACGCGGCAGCTACAGTACTGCTCGACACACGCTTCCTCGCTACACTCGACCAGCACAACCTGCGCAGCGGCTTCGCAGAGATGCTCAAGCATGCCCTCATCTCCACCGACGACCACCTGGCCGAACTGCTGCGTGTGGACCTCAGCCATGCCGACCTGGCCGCCATGCAGCAGCTCGTGGCCAAGAGCGTGGCCATCAAGGAGCATGTGGTCAGCGTGGATCCACACGAGCACGGGCTGCGCAAAGCCCTCAACCTGGGTCACACCGCAGGCCACGCCTTCGAGAGCCTGGCCCTGGAACAGGGACGCACGGTGCTCCACGGGTATGCCGTAGCCTGGGGCCTGGTGTGCGAGCTCTACCTCAGCGCCACACGCTGCGGCTTCCCCACCGACCGCTTCCGCCAGGTGGTGAGCTACGTGCGCGACACCTATGGCACCTTCGCCATCGAATGCAAGGACTACGACCGCCTCTACCAGTTCATGACCCACGACAAGAAGAACACCGCCGGATGCATCAACTTCACCCTGCTCGGCGGCGTGGGCGACGTGCGCATCAACCAGACAGCCACCAAGGACGACATCTGCGAGATGCTCGACTTCTTCCGCGAAGGCTGACACAAGCCACCCCACAGGACAACAACTAAACACCATACACCATGACACACCGGCTCCTACCACTGCTCATGCTCGCACTGCTGCCCGCAGGCGCACCGGCCCAGAAGAAGTACAGCGGCAACCCCATATTGCCCGAGTTCCACGCCGACCCCGAGATTGTCTACTCCCACCAGACACGCCGCTTCTACATCTACTCCACCACCGACGGAGCCCCAGGGTGGGGAGGCTACTACTTCACAGCCTTCTCCTCGGCCAACCTCGTAGACTGGAGGCATGAGGGCATAGTGCTCGACCTGGGCACCGACCAGGTGCGCTGGTCCACAGGCAACGCCTGGGCTCCGGCCATCATAGAGCGCGAGACCAACGGCCGCTACCACTACTACCTCTACTATTCAGGCCACTACCCCGAGCAAGACCGCAAGGCCATCGGCGTGGCCATAGGCGACACGCCGACGGGTCCCTTCTACGACTTCGGCGAGCCTATAGTGACCGCCTCGCCGGCCGGCACACGCGGCCAGCAGATCGACGTGGATGTGTTCTGCGACCCCGTCAGCGGCGACTACTACCTCTACTGGGGCAACGGCTACATGGCAGGAGCCAGGCTCTACGACACCATGACCGCCATCGACACCACCACCATAAAGGTGCTCACACCCCAAGGCGGCACACTTGGCGACTACCGCTATCGCGAAGCCCCCTACGTGTTCTACCGCAAGGGCATATACTACTTCATGTGGAGCGTCGACGACACGGGTTCGCCCAACTACCATGTAGCCTATGGCACGTCAAGCTCTCCCCTCGGGCCCATCACCGTGGCAGCCGACCCCGTGGTGCTCCGGCAAGACCCTGACAACGGCATCTACGGCACGGCCCACAACAGTGTCATCCAGGTGCCCGGACGCGACGAGTGGTACATCGTGTACCACCGCATCAACAAGGCATACCTCGACAGGGAGAAAGGCCCAGGCTTTCACCGTCAGGTGTGCATAGACCGCATGGAGTTTGCCAAGGACGGCAGCATACGCATCGTGAAGCCTACAAATAAAGGCATAGCCCCCGTCACGGTGCGTCTGCCCAAGAAGAAGGCCTCACAGCCGACCACGGCACAGACATCGCCCAAGGGCAAGAAAGGGAACGGCAGATGACGGCACGCCACACCCATAGCCCATTCAGACAGTTGCGCCTGCTGTGCCTGCTGCCGGCACTGCTCACGTCCACCGCCATTCACGCCCAGCCTAAGGCCGACGTGGACAACGACGTGGTGGCCACGGGCGACATCATGTATCAGCAGCCGCACACGGCCACCTTCACATTGCGCAACAGCGGCACAGAGCCCCTGCGCATCCTCTCGGTGGAGGCAGCATGCGGATGCACGGCCGTGAGCTGGAGCAAGGAGCCCGTAGCACCAGGCACTGCAACAGAAATCGCCGTGACCTACGACGCGCAGCTCTTAGGCACGTTCCAGAAAGAAGTGGAGCTACGCACCAATGCCTCCGAGGAGCCCGTCTACCTGACATTGCAAGGGCGGGTGGTGACCACTGTGAGCGACTACTCCGACGCTTTCCCCTACGACCTTGGCAGCGTGCGCCTCACGGCCCGCCAGATAGACTTCGGCGACATCACCATCGGCGAGCGTGCTGAGGTAGAGATTGCTGTGCTCAACGACTCGCGCAATGCCTACCACCCCGCACTCATGCACCTGCCGCCCTACCTCACCGCCACCTATCACCCCGAGACCCTGGCCGGCGGGCGCTCCGGACGCATCACCCTGCGCCTCAACAGCGAGCGCATGAAGCACTACGGCCTCAACACAACCACCATCTACCTTGCACGCCGGCAGGGCGACACTGTGGGCCACGACAATGAGATAGCCGTCAGCTCCGTGCTCCTGCCGTCATTCGCGCATCTCAGCGAGGCCGAGCGTGCTGCCGCTCCCGTGCTTGCCCTCGATGCCGACAGCCTCTACTTCGGCCCTATAGGCAAGAAGCGAACAGCCACACGCTCCGTGAGCATCGCCAACAACGGGCAGCGGCCGCTGACCATCCAGAGCGTGCAAGTGACGGGCAGCGGCCTGGACGTCCGCCTCACCAACCGCACCGTGCAGCCCGGCAAGCAAGTGCGCCTGAAGGTCACGCTGCACGCCGACGCCTACCGCGCTGCCGCCGTGCCGCCGGCCATTCTCATCATCACTAACGACCCGGCCCACACCAAGACCCTCCTGTCCACCAGCGCACAGCTATAACAGCTATAGCATACACCTATAATAGTCATACCGCCCACCCATAATAGCCCTATGGAGCACCCCGAGAACAGTGCCGACTACAAAGGCCTCACCGTGAACAGCGGCGTGGAGCAGCCCTCCATCGTCAACCCCTACCTCACCCGCAACCGCTTTGCCCGCCGCCGCCTCACCGCGTCCGACTACGTGGAAGGCATCCTGGCCGGCAATGTGACCATTCTCGGGCAGGCCGTGACCCTCGTGGAGAGCACCAACCCCGCGCACCAGGCTATAGCTCAGGAAGTCATTGAGCGATGCCTGCCCTACAGCGGCAAGTCGGTGCGCATAGGCATCAGCGGCGTGCCCGGTGCAGGCAAGAGCACCAGCATCGACGAGTTCGGCATCCATGTGCTGCGCGAGCGCGGCGGCCGCCTTGCGGTGCTGGCCATCGACCCCAGCTCGGAGAAGACCAAGGGCAGCATACTTGGCGACAAGACACGTATGGAGAAACTCTCCACGCACCCCGACTCGTTCATCCGCCCCAGCCCTTCAGCCGGCTCGCTTGGTGGCGTGGCGCGCAAGACCCGCGAGACCATCATACTCTGCGAGGCGGCAGGCTTCGACAAGATATTTGTTGAGACCGTGGGCGTGGGCCAGAGCGAGACGGCCTGCCACTCGATGGTGGATTTCTTCCTGCTCATACAGTTAGCCGGCACGGGCGACGAGCTCCAGGGCATCAAGCGGGGCATCATGGAGATGGCCGACGGCATCGTCATCAACAAGTGCGACGGCGACAATGTCGAGGCGTGCCACCTTGCCGCGCGCCAGTTTGCCAATGCCCTGCACCTCTTCCCCATGCCCGAGAGCGGATGGCTGCCACGTGTGCTGTGCTACTCCGGTTTCTACGGCACAGGCATCAAGGAGGTGTGGGACATGATCTTCGAGTATGTGGACTTTGCCCGCAGCAACGGCTACTTCGACCACCGTCGCTCCCAGCAGGCTCGCTACTGGATGTATGAGAGCATCCACGAGCAGTTGCGTTCGCGCTTCTACAACACGCCGGCCGTGGCCGAGGCACTGCCTCTTGCCGAGCAGAATGTGCTCGCCGGCCGCCTCACACCCTTTGCCGCAGCCAAGAGGCTACTGTCACTGCAATAGCTATTTTGCTGCCTGACGGTACTGCTTCAGCTTGGCTGCGTTCTTCTCCGTCTTTTCCAGTATGGGCAGTGCGCGCTCATACCATGTGCGGGCCTCGTCGGTGACACCGAGCCGCTTCAGAGCCTCGGCGCAGAAGAAGCACATGCGGCCGGAGGCATGGTCGGAGGGCTCTTCGGTGGCAGCTGCCTTCTCCCACCATTTACGGAACCACTCCACGCTGTTCTCGTCCTGCTTCAGGGCGTTGTAGCTCATGGCCACGTAAGCCAGCTCGTGGTGGGTGAGTTCCTTGCCCATGCGGCGTGCCACCTTGAGAGCCTTGAAGGGCTGGTGCACGAAGCTGTAGCGTGTGCCGTTCTTCATGCGTATGGGCTCGTCGGCCTCCACGTCGAGATAAGTGTAATATAGGAACAGGCGGTCGCCCACACACTGCCAGGCCGCAATGTCGGCATTGCCTTCGTACTGTGGCAGATAGAGCTGATGCTGGAAGAATGAGGGGCTGAGTGAGTCGGCAATGGCCACTATGCTGTCGTAGAGAGCCTGCGGGTCGCGCGGCGGGAAATAGCCCTTGGCGCTCTCGCCCTTGACATCGAGCTGCACGCCCTGGCGGAACCACTCGAGGGCACGTCCGTGGAGTGCCAGCTCGGCCTCTGTGGCCACTTCGTAGCTCACCTGCTGGCTGACGGTGTCGGCCACTTCTATCTCATACTCGCACACACGGCGCAGTCCGTTGGAGTCCACCTCCACGGTGAGTTCATGCTTGCCGAAGTCCACCTGCGGTATGCTCACGGGCGTCCGTCCGTAGGGGTGCCCGTCGAGGGCCACGGTGCATCCGGCGGGTTGTGTCTGTACGTCCACGCGTGCCTTTATGCGGGTCAGCTCGGGGAACTCGAAGACGCGTGTCTCTTTCTCCTCGAGGTCGATGGTCTCCTGCGCGGGCAGGTAGCCTTCGGCCTCGGCTGTCACCACGTACTGCCCCGGCATCACCTCGCCCTGCCAGCGTCCCTTGCCACGGTTCTCGCCGTTGACGGTCAGGGCAGCCTCGGCGGAGGCTACGACGGTGAGGTCGGCCAGTATCGACTCCAAGAGTATGTTGATGCTTTGCGACTCGCGGCCTGTGGTGAGCGTGCGCGACTGTGGCGCGAAGCCGTAGGCCGAGACGGTTACGGCATGGTCGCCCTTGGAGAGCAGCAGCTTGAGTCGCCCGAAGGAGTCGGCCTTGAAGTCGAAGCCGTCCACACGGATGTCGGCATCCTTGGGGGACACCACAATCATGACGCCGAACTTCTCGGGCTGTAGAGCCTCATCCTTGAGCACAAGCGAGTAGGTGAGCTTGGGCTCCAGCTCCATGATGCCGAAGTCGGCAAAGCGCACCACGAGGGGCAGGTAGTCGGGGCGCGTGAGCACAAGCTCCTGTGTGCCTGCTGGCATGTATGCCCAGTACTCGCCCGAGCGGTTCTCCACGCGACCCACCACGCCTCCGCCGAACTTGATGCCTTGCACCTTTGTCACCACTTTCACCATGGCGCAGGGGCGTCCCTGGGCATCCACATGCGGCACCACCGAGGCCATCAGGTCGGTGTCACTGGCTTTGCAGCTCTTAACACGGAAGCCTTGAGCGTGTGCTGCTAAGGCGCAGCATGTCAGGAGTATACTAAGAAGAACATGTCTCATTGCAGGTCGTGTTTCGTTACCTTTTGGATTAAACGGCGCAAAGATAGGCTGGTCGGAGGTAAAGGAGTGTACGAGTAGAGAGAAAAATGATGCAAGAAAGCAAAAAAACACCTTCATCCTGCTGCCAATCACCCTGCATGGTCATGCTGTAACACCCTGCACGGTCATGCCGATCACCCTGCATGGTCATGCCAATCACCCTGCATGGTGTTCACACGGTTGAAAACTGCCACTCCACTATCACACAGGAGTGGTGTCGGGGTGAGGCTGCAAGGGGGCGTGTGATGAGGCTACTCTTCCCTTATCAGCACTATGCTGAGTCTGGCCTGCGGCACAAGCGGCCTGCACGCCTGCAGGCAGTGGCTCTCCACCACGCGGGTGAAGGCTTCGAGCTGCGACGGCGGCACCATGTCCCATAGCTGGCGCGCCAGCGTCATGCCCTCCACGGCTACCGGCGACACTTCCACCTGTGCCTCTTCGAGCATCTGCCTGATGAAGGCCTTGTCCATCACCGTGCGGCGGCTGTGCGTGTCCAGTTCCCCTGCGGCCAGCTTCACGGCCTTGCCGAGCATGATGCCTATGGTGACGCGCTCAAAGCCTGCCTCGGCCGCCATGCGCAGCGTGGCACCGACGTAGTTGCCATATTGCACGAAGGCTGTGGCGGGCAGGCGTGGGAACATGGCGCGCAGTGCACGCTCACTCTTGGCCCCGCTGCCGAGCACGAGGTGTGCACGTCCGGCCGCCTCGCGCGCCACCTGCACGCAGCGGCGTATGCTGTCCACGAATGCCGCCTCCGAATAGGGCATCACTATGCCGCTCACGCCTATGATGCTCAGGCCTCCCTCTATGCCGAGGCGCGGATTGAAGGTGCGGCGTGCCACCTCGGCACCTTGAGGGATGGAGATGATGATGTCCATGCTCCGCCACGGCCACGTGCGCCGGCCTCCCTGCAGCCCTGCTGCCGAGGCCGCGAGGAGGAGGCTCAGGTTGTCGCGCATCATCTGCCGCGGCACACGGTTCACGGCAGGCGACGGCGACGGGTAGTCGAAGCCCTGCGTGGTGAAGTGTCCTATGCCCTCGCCGGCATAGACGCTGATGCAAAGATACGGTTCCTGCCGTTCCACGGCCAGCAGCAGGCGTCCGGCATCGGGCGCAGGCACAGCCTCATGCTCCGCCACTACGGCAGCGCGCAGCTCTATGCCTCGCGTCACGTCGGGGTCGTCGCTGTGCTCCTTTTCCACATAGGCGTAGCCCTCAGCATAGCCCACAGCCACCTCTATGGTCTCGCCGTCGGGCAGGCGCACCGGCACACTGCCGTCCTCACGGCACATGAGCGCACGCCGCACGGCAGCCACCAGCACCGCCGTGGCGCATGTGCCCGTGGTGAGGCCGCTGCGCAGGTGGAAGAAGTCGGGCAACAGGTGCTCAATGGCGCGGCGCAGGCCGTGCGGCCCATTGACCTCGGCATCGGCATGAGGCATCACAGGGCGGCACAGGGCCACCACAGCCACGCCGCGCTCCAAGGCCGCAGCAACCTTCTCCTCCATGCCGCCCGTGGTGCCGCTCTCCTTGAGCAGCATCACAGCAGGTCTGAGGCTCTCTAACAGTGGGGCGAAAGGCTCGTCGGCATGGTAGAAACACAGGCGGCTGCTGTCGGCACCCTGCCTCGCTGCCATCTCTATGGAGCTCCGGCGCGGCAGTATGCGGTGGTACACCGTGGCCACGGCATCAAGACGGCGCAATGCTGCTATGCTCTTCACGCCGAGGGTGGACAGCACCACTGCACCCTTGCCCAGCTCGCCAGCCACCCGCACGAGCTCGTCCATGCCATCCACATAGTGCACAGCGGCACGTCGCGCAGGGTAGCACCGCTCATAGCGCACCACAGGGACGGCCAGTCTCCTGGCCACAGCCGCCACCGTGGCATGCAGCTGCGTGGCAAAGGGATGGGCGGCATCAACTATCAGGCGCACGCCATGCTGCCGGCAGAACGCCGCGAGGGCGTCGGCATCCATGCCGCCCGACACGTGGGTGCCGTGCACCAGGTTGATGTCCTGCTCGCCTGTGAGTGTGGAGTAGAAGTAGGGTTGTGCCGCCTGCTCACACACCTCCGCGGCACGGCGTCCCTCGGTTGTCCCGCCCAGAATGAGTAGCATGCGGCAGTCAGTCCTCCAGCAGACGGTAGAATGTGGGCTCATAGTCGGCAGGCATGAGCTCGGGGTGAAAGATAGCCACCAGGTCGGCGAGCAGCACGTCGGGCTCCACGGGCGTGCGCTCATAGTAGGCCGACTGCCGCATGTTGCAGTATATCACCCTGTGCTCGCGTGCCGCACGGAAGAGACCGTTGCGGGCATCGGCCGCGAGGAGGGCATCGTAGGAGAAGTGGCCCGGATAGCTGTTGAGTATGCGCCAGTAGTCGGCATCTGCCGCCATGGCATAGAGCTGCTCGAAGTCGATGCTGACACCCCCTGTGTTGTCGTCCTTGACAACATACTCGGCTCCGGCATCGCGAAAGAGCTGTGCCAGGGTGCTGCGTCCGCCCACGGCATACCACCCCGTGCCGTGCATCTCGCCACTGAGCACCGTGGGTCGCCGTGCCACCTGCGCGGCACGGGTGCGGAGACTGTTGTAGCGCTGCTCAATGCCTGCAAACACGCGGGCGGCTTCCTGCTCCTTGCCGGTGAAGAGGCCCACGAGCTTCAGCCACTCGGCCTGCCCCAAAGGCGTCAGCTCCTTGTAGCCCAGATGGGGTATGAGCGTGATGCCCGTCTCGCGCAGTGCGTCGTAGCCACCGCGCTTGAAGGGGGAGATGAAGATTACCTCCGGCTCCGCCGAGAGGATAAGTTCCGTGTCGAAGTTACCCTCCATGCCGATTTTCACTATCTGCCCTGCACCGACACGGCGGCGCACTTCCGCGTTGAAGAGGTTCTTGGTGCCGGTGATGCCGCGCACCACGTCGAGGGCATCGAGCACGACAAAGTTAGACAGTTGCAGCATGGTCATGACTATGGCGCGCTGCACTGGCACGCGCACTGGCGTGTAGCCGTCGGGCAACGCCGGCATCGGTGCTGCCGAGCGCGGCACCAAGGCCAGGTGGCAGGCCGTGGCATCGCCGTCGGGCACATCGGCGGCAGCACGCTGCGGATCACTTATATCCACGAGGCGCACACCGTCGGCGCGGGTGCTGACAGTGAAACCGTGTGCATAGGTGACAGCGAGTGTGCTGTCGGCAGTGGCGGCGGCAGCACCGGCCGCAGCGGCCGACGGCACGCCAGGACGGCACGCCATGCACACAGCAATGGTGCTGAGGGCCGTGCCGAGAATGCGTAGATGGTGGTTCATAGACATCTGGAAAGAGGCTTGTTGCGCTATGAGCGCGAATATATCACCATGGCAATGATGGGTGCACCCACGAGAGCCGTCACCGAGTTCACCGGCAGGGCACCCTCGAAACCAGGCATACGAGCAATGATGTTGCACAGCAGGCTGAAGTTGGCACCAATGAGCAGCGTGGCAGGCATGAGCACACGGTGGTCGGTGGTGCGGAAGAGGGCGCGAGCCAGATGGGGCACAGCCAGACCCATGAACATGATAGGGCCGCAGAACGCCGTCACCACGGCGGAGAGTATGCCCGACGCGGCTATAACCTCCGTGCGCGCACGGCGTATGTCAAGACCCAGGTTGCGGGCATAGGCATCGCCGAGCAACAGCAGGTTCATGCGCTTGATGAGCAACATGGATAGCGGCAGCAGTAAACCCATGAGCACGGCAAAGAGCACCACCCGCTGGCCCGACACGCGGGAGAAACTGCCTAACCCCCACACTACATAGGCCTTGACATCCTCCTCGGCTGAGAAGAACTTGAGAACACCGATGACGGCCGTTGCCATGTAGCCCGTCATCACACCGATGATGAGCAACGCCGCATTGCCACTCACGCGCTGCGCCACAGCCACGATGAGCCCCATCACAGCCAATGCTCCAGCCACGGCGGCAAGGGTGATGGCAGCATCGCCGGCCAGGCCCATGCGGCTCAGCACGACGCCTCCGATCTGACCGGACAGGAGCACCACGAGAGCTACACCCAGCGATGCACCATTGGAGATGCCCAGCACCGACGGACCGGCAAGAGGGTTGCGGAACACTGTCTGCATCTGCAAACCGCTCACCGAGAGACCGGCACCAGCCAGCAGTGCAGTGAGCGTCTGCGGCAGGCGCGACTGGATGATGATGTTGGTCCACACCACAGCATGTGTCCCTGCATCAACATCCGCAGTACGGCCCAGAAGGGTCGACACAATGAATGGAAGGGGAATGTCGACAGTGCCCAGCAGCAGGTTGAGCACAAAGAGCACGGCTGCCGCCGCCAAGAGCAGGAGACAGGCCATGAGGCTATGCTTGGGGGTTGCTGTCATCGCCTTTACGGAATAGGTGTGAGAAGTGGGGAGAATAGAGCAACGATGCACCCTCGCGGTTGTCGATAGCCTTTCCCACCACGAGCATCGTGGTGAGCGTCAGGCCGGCATCGTGCACCATAGCAGCCAAGTGGTCGAGACGCCCGCGCAGGATGCGCTGGTCGGGCCACGTGAGACGGTAGCATGCAGCGACAGGCGTGTCGGCAGGATACTCCATCAGTAGCTGCCGCTGCACATCGTCGACGACAGCTGCACTGAGAAAGATGCACATAGTGCTCTGCGAGCGAGCCAGCAGATGCAGCTGCTCCGTGGGTGGCATGGGTGTGCGCCCCTCGCCACGGGTGAGCACGATGGTCTGTGTGCCCCCGGGGATGGTGAACTGCGAGCGCAGGCAGGCAGCAGCGGCAAGGAACGACGAGATGCCTGGCGTGATGCGGTAGCGCATGCCGTGGGCATCGAAGTAGCGCATCTGCTCCTCGATGGCACCGAAGATGCACGGGTCGCCCGTGTGGAGTCTCACCACACGCAGCCCGCGGCGGTAGAAATCGTGCATGAGGCTGCACTGCTCCTGCAAGTGCATGCCAGCCGACGAGCGCACCACAGCACCTGCCTTGTGCCCATCCGTTATGGCCCGTGGCACGAGAGAGCCCGCGTAGAGAATAAGGTCGGCCTCAGCTATCAGCCTCTGGCCGCGCACCGAGATGAGCTCGGGGTCGCCAGGTCCGGCACCTACGATGTCTATCCGTCCGCCGTCACGCTGCACCATGTTGTCGCTGTCCATGGCAACGGCAATAGTATAGTTGGCACCCTTGCGCTTCTCCATCAGCAGCACTCCGCCGCCGGCACCGGCTATAGCCGCAGCCTCGGCAACGGACGGGGTGCCCACATGGGCTGCCACTTGTTGGTTAGGATTGGGCACAGGCACGACAGCCAGCTGTGCAGAGGTGAAGAGACACACCTGCTGCCCGTGCTCACGCAGGTGGCGTGTGAACGGCTCATCGGCCTTGACGTCGATGGTGCACCAGTTGCGGATGGCGGTTTCCTTCAGTCCATGCTCATGCAGGCATGACTGCATCCCCGCCACGATGTCGGCCACAGGCGCGGCCTGACGGGCCAAGCCGTAACCCACCGTGAGCACGCGCGGCACATAGTGGACCACCTTCATGCCGGCAGGCAGGGCTATGCATCGATGCGACACCACAATGGCCAGGGCAAAACGCTCAGGGGTGATGTCGGCTTCGCTGTTGGCTACCGTCACATGCGGCGGCAGCGTGCGCAGCAGCGCATCGGTGCCGGCACAGGCGACATCGGCCAGCAGCACCGTGGACTCGCCACGGGCGAAGGCAAAGATGCAGGCATTCATATCGTCGCACTCCACCTCCCATCCCCACTGCCGCGCAAACGTGTCGAGAGGCCACAGACCGGCATTGTCGGTGTAGGTCGTCACCACAGGTCGTGCGCCCACGGCACCGGCCACCATATATGCCAGCTCGTCCGCACCGCCCACATGTCCTGCAAGCACTGCCACGGCATGACGGCCCAGGCTGTCGATGCACACCACGGCGGGATCGCTGTACTTGTCGGCAATGAGCGGAGCTATGGTGCGCACGCATATTCCCATGGCACCAACGAAGACGAAGGCATCATAGTCGCCCCACACAGCCGCCACCTCGCGCCGTGCTATGACTGTGCCTTGCACCTCGGCGGCTATGGTGGCTGCAACAGGTGTGGCAGTGGCGTGGCCGTCGGCATGTGTGCCTATGTCTACTATTGCTATATGCTTCATAGGGTTGCTTTCATTATGGTGATAGGGTTATACGCATCTATGCTTACATGTATGGGGTGGCTCTCTCGCAGGCCAAGCTCGGCACAGGCTGCATGCCACGCCTCGCGACTGGCATCGCTCACGCTGTTCATCACTATGCAGCCGTCGGCAGCCATGCAGTCGCGACACAGGCGCATTATCTCCCCCAACCGGCCTCCATGTCCACCCACGAAGATGGCATCCGGCTGTGCCCCGAGGCTCTCCCTGTGCTCCGTCACGATGTCAATGAAGTTGCCTATGTGCACATCCATGCCAGGCACACCCATCCGGCGTGCATTGTCGGCGATGATGCCCTCGCACTCCCGACGCTGCTCAAAGGCCACGACATGCAGATGGGGGTGCTGCAGGCGGGCTTCGATGGCCACGCTGCCAGTGCATGAGCCTATGTCCCACATCACAGCGCGCCGGTGCAGCTCCATCGCCGCCAAGGTGAGACAGCGGTAAGGGAGTTTGGTCATCATGCCGGCACGCCCCACGAGGTGAGCAAACTCCGTGTCGGGGATGTACATGCGGCGTGCGGCGTGGCCCTTGAGTATCAGGCAGCACGGACGGGCGAAGGTGCGGCCGCACGCTTCCTCCACCGTCAGCGTCACCACCTGCTCCCGTGCCTCGTTGCCCAGGGACACGCCAATGTGCATGACATAGTCCGTGTAGCCATACTCCGCCATGCGTGCCGCGATGGCGGCAGGAGTGTGCACGGCATCGGTGAGCACGCCTATGAGCGGGGCACACTCTATCAGTGCCCTGTCCAGCTCGTGCCAGGGACGGCCTGTGAGCGACACCACACGCATGTCGTGGTAGGGCAGCAGCAGGCGGCAGGCCAGCATCTGGAGAGAATGCGGCGCGGCTATCACCCCGAGCTGCGCCTCTGGCCACAGCCGCTGCAGCGTGGCAGCAATGCCATAGAAGAGCGGGTCGCCCGAGGCGAAGACAACGATGTGCACAGCTGCGTCACCCCGCGCAGTGGGCCCTGCGCTGCGATGCGTGGACCATGAGACACCGTCTGCATCTGGCAGCATCTGCGCCGCCACGCTCTTTACACGCTCCACGAAGGCCTCCACGGGAGCCGTGATGTCCACCCACCTGGCACCCTCGGGCAAGAGGCGTGCCACGATGTCGTGATGTCGCCGTCCGCCTGCAAAGAGACGGCCGCGCCCTATCGCCTCCATGGCCTCGGGGCTGAAGCGTGGCACGGCAGCATCGCTCATGCCTATTACTGTCAATATGTATTCCATTTGCCGTTTACCATTTATCCACTCAGCATGTTGCATCCTGCATATCCTCAGACGTCTCTGCCGGGACGCATTCCACGGGCATCATCGAGCGTGAGGATGGCATTGCACAGCGTGGCTGCCAGGTTGCTGCCACCCTTGCGGCCTTCCACGATGAGCTTGGGCACCGCGGCGAAGGGCTTCACCATGTGCTTGCTCTCACACACATGCACAAAGCCCACAGGAGCAGCCACTATGCCGGCAGGACGCGCCACGCCGCGCCGCATGAGCGCACACAGCTCCATCAATGCCGTGGGAGCATTGCCGAAGGCGAACAGTGCGTCGGGATGCTCCGTGACGGCGATGCGTATGCCGGCCGCCGAGCGCGTGATGCCTTCCTGTGCCGCCAGAGCCACGGCACGCTCGTCGCCCAGATAGCACTTGGCCACGACACCGAGCCGCGACAGGGCTCCCTTGCGCACGCCGCTCACCACCATGGTGACATCGGTCACTATGGTGGTGCATGTGCCATCCTTCACCTTATTATATATACGCGTCACGGCATCGGGGTCGCTGCGCAGCAACTTCTCCATGTCGAAGTCGGCCGTGGTGTGTATGGCGTGGAGGAGAGCCCACAGGTGGTCGAGCGGATAGTCGTGACGGCTCATCAGGCCGTATATCGTGCGGAAGCTCTCCGTCATGATGGCAGCTCCTGTGTTGGTGTCAGCATCCTGTGCGGCCGTATTGTAGTAGCCACGCGGCGTGAGCATCACACCGCCGGCCATGCGTGTCTGCGAGTTGCCGATGATGAGGATGGTGAACATGTCCACGCTGTCGGCATCCAGTGTGCCGAGGGTGGCCATGCCCACAGCCTCGTCCTCGCGCCCTGCCTGACGCACTATGCCCACGGGGGTGTCGGGACTGCGCCCCTCCTCAAGGAAGAGCTCGCGCAGGCGGTGCAGTTGCCAGTAGCGGTCGTGCGAGCGAGGGTTATAGACCGCCGTGACGAAGTCGCCCATGGCGGCAGCGCGGATGCGGCGCTCTATCAGGCTCCACGGCGTGAGCAGGTCGGAGAGCGACAGCAGGCACAGGTCGTGGCCTATGGGTGCCCCGAGCAGTGCGGCAGCTTTCTGGAAGGCCGATATGCCCGGCACCACGTTCACCACGATGTCGTGTGAGCCCGTCTGCTGCTGCATCTCATAGATGAGGGGAGCCATGCCATAGATGCCGGCATCGCCCGATGAGACGACGGCCACCCTCCTGCCCTGCCGGGCATGGGTGAAAGCCTCCTCGGCACGCTCACGCTCCCGCTTCATGCCTGTGTCCACAAGCTGACAGCCGGGGCGCACCAGCGTCGCCACCTGCTTGATATAGCCCTTGTAGCCCACCACCACATCGGCCTGCCCGAGGGCCTCCACGGCTGCGGCGGTCATGTCGGCACGTGAGCCAGGACCTATGCCCACCACCGTTATACTTCCTGTTGTCATTTCCTTAGTCATGTAGTTCACACTGTTTCCATCATATATCTCAGTCCTACGGTGAGCACCACCATCATGCACTCCACCCGGCGGTTGACACCGATGGCGAAGCATGCATCCTGCGCGGTGAGCTCCCTCTCCTCGGTGCCTATGTACGGTTTGTCCACCTGCTGGCCGAAGTAGGAGTGTATGCCGCCGAAGCGGCAATGGAGCATCCCTGCCAGTGCCGCCTCTGGGTGTCCGCTGTTGGGCGAGGCATGGGCACCACCGTAGAGCCCCACGAAGCGCAGTGTGGAAAGAGACGTGCGCGGGTGCGACAGGGCCATGAGCAGGGCCGTGAGGCGCGCCGGCACGAAGCCTGCCACGTCGTCCATGCGAGCCGCCCACGTGCCGAAGCGGGCATAGCGCTCTGTGCGGTAGCCCAGCATGGAGTCGAGCGTGTTGACCATCTTGTAGGCCACCATGCCGGGCACACCCAGCAGCGCGAGCCAGAAGAGGGGGGCCACGACACCGTCGTTGAGGTTCTCGGCCAGTGTCTCCAAGGCTGCCGTGCGCACCTCCTGCGCCGTGAGGTCACTTGTGTCGCGCCCCACGATGCGTGCCACCTGACGGCGACCAGCCTCCGTGGACTCCTCAAGGGCTCTGAACACAGCCCTCACCTCGCGCACCAACGTGGTGCCGGCCAGACACTGCCAGATGAGCAGTCCGCTGAGCAGCAGGGTGCCGGTGCAGCCCGCCACGAGTGCCAGCCCGTGCAGCAGCCACCACGTGGCAGCAAAGGCAGCAGCAGTGAGCGTCACGGCCAGCAGGGCACCTTTCGTGCGCCGCCACGCCCCACGGTTGAGGCAGTGCTCTCCGGCAGCTATGCACCTGCCGAAGAGCACCACGATATGCGGGCACCATGCGGGGTCGCCGAGCCAGAGGTCAAGCATCCAGGCTATAGGGAGTGCGTAATATATCATAGATGCGGTCTATGTCTACATGCCGGCGCACGTGCTGCGCCAGGCGGTCGTATTGCCGTTGGCGCACGGTGGCGTATGGCACGGCCGGCAAGCCGGTGCCGGCAAAGCTACTGATTTTGTCGCTGTGCAAAGCAGTGAGCAGCATGGAGACCACCTGTGGGTTGTCGAAGACTCCGTGGATGTAGGTGCCCCACAGCCGCGGGCTGAGGCGGCAACCGTCGGGGGTGCCGTCGTCGAGGGTGGCGAAAGGCGGAGCCGTGGCCCCGTCGACAGCGACGGTGCGTCCCTGGTGTATCTCGTAGCCCATGCAGGAACCGTCACCGCCAGGAGCATCGCTGTCGCAGAGGGCAAAGCGCACCTGCCGCGTGCGCTTGCTCCGCGTGATGGTGGTCACCACGGGCAGCAGTCCCAGTCCCTGTTGCTGTGTGCCGGAGCCCTCGAGACCTTCGGGGTCGAGCACCTGTCGGCCCATCATCTGGTAGCCGCCACAGATGCCTGCCACCGGCGTGCCCGCAGCGGCTGCCTGCTGCACGGCAGCGGCTATGCCTGTGGCATACAGCCAGGCGAGGTCGGCCACGGTGGCCTTGCTGCCGGGCACGAGGATGATGTCGGCACGTAGCAGCGTGGCTGCATCCGTGGTGTAGAACACATGCAGGCCATGCTGCTGCGTGAGGGCGTCGAAGTCGGTATAGTTGGAGATATGTGGCAGCCGCACCACGCCCACCGACACGCGCTCGCTTGCGGGCTCCGAGGGCATGGCATCGAGTGCCACGCTGTCCTCGGCATCGATGTGCAAGCCTTCTATATAGGGCACCACCCCGAGGACGGGCACCCCACACAGCTGTTCGAGCAGCCGGCGTCCCTCGCTGAAGAGGCCTATGTCGCCGCGGAACTTGTTGACGATGATGCCACGGATGAGGGCGCGGTCCTCGGGTGTCTGGAGGGCTATGCTGCCGTAGGCCGAGGCGAACACTCCGCCGCGGTCGATGTCGGCCACGAGGATGACGGCGGCGCGGGCATAGCGTGCCATGGGCAGGTTCACTATGTCGGTGTCGCGCAGGTTGAGTTCTGAGATGCTGCCGGCACCTTCCATCACTACGGGAGAGTAGCGGGCGGCAAGGCGGTCGAAGGCCTCGCATGCCGCCGTGCGCAGACGCTCGCGCCCCTCGGAGCGGAAGTAGGCGCGCGCGCTCATGCTGCCTATGGGGCGGCCGAAGAGAACCACCTGCGACGTGTGGTCGCTCTGTGGCTTGAGCAGGACGGGGTTCATGTCGGTGTGGCATGGCACACAGGCGGCCTCGGCCTGCACGGCCTGCGCGCGACCCAGCTCCAAGCCGTCGGGCGTGACGTAGGAGTTGAGGGCCATGTTCTGTGCCTTGAAGGGCGCAGGGTGGTAGCCGTCCTGCACGAAGATGCGGCACAGGGCGGTGGCCAGGATGCTCTTGCCGACGTCGCTGCCGGTGCCGGCGAGCATCACGGGGCGTAGCTGTGGGGTGTCGTTCATAGGCTTGAGAGGGCTGCGATGAGCGCGTCGTCGGCAGCGCGTGTCTGTGCTGCCACACGGAAGTGGTAGGCCGAGAGGCCGTCGAAGTTGGAGGCATCGCGGATGAGCAGGCCGTGCTCGTGTGCCAGACGCTCCTTGAGCTCCGCTGCCTTGATGCTGTGGTGGCGCAGGAGCATGAAGGTGGTGGCTGTGGGGTGGACATCGACAGCGGAAAGCGCGGCAAGCGACGTGTAGAGGCGTTGGCTCTCGGCGAGGAGCGCATCTTTGCAGGGCAGCACACGGGCATCGTGCTGCACGAGCCATCTGGCTGCTGCCATGGCCACCGTGCCCACCGACCACGGCCGCATGAAACGCCGCAGCCTGGCTGTGAGCTCCGGGGCTGCCACGACATAGCCCACACGCAGGCCTGGGATGGCATAGCTCTTGGTGAGTGAATGCAGCAGCACTACATTGCCCGCACGTATGGCCTGCTGCGCCGTGACCGCAGGCGTGAGGGTGTAGCCGGCATAGGCCTGGTCTACGATGAGCCACGGACAGCTGCGCGACATGTCCATCACGGCATCGGCACTGGCGACGTCGCCCGTGGGGTTGTTGGGGTTGCAGAGCCAGAAGATGTCGGCCGCAGCGGCGTCGCTGCCGGCTGCCTTGAGCCCGAACATCTCGCTGGCCGAGGCATATTCGCTAAACGTGGGACTCAGGCAGCCGTAGCGGTGCAGGCCGGATGCCGCTGCCGCCTGCGCTACGACATAGATGGCTTCGGTGACACCGGCCGTGACCAGCACGCAATCCGTGTCCACCCCGTGGCGGCGGGCCAGCACACGTGTCAGGGCAGCAGCATCAGGCTCGGGATAGGCGGCAATGGAGGGCAAGGCCTCACGCAGATGAGCCAGCAGGGCATCGTGGCAGGGAGCGGCATAGATGTTGCTGCTGAAGTTGTAGCGCAGGTGCGGATAGTGGCAAGCGTCGTCGCCGTGGCCGTGGAGCATGTGTGGTGGAGGGTTGAACGGTGAATGATGGGAGGCTGTATGGTGGAGGCTGAACACCATGCAGGGTGTTTTCAGCGGAAGCGCAGGCGCATGCCGGCCACTATGCGGCGTCCGGGCGAATAGAGCGCATAGCGGCGCAGCGAGGCGTTGGGGCGCCGGTCCGTGTGGTCGAAGATATTGTCCACGCCGAGTGCAGGCTCAAGCAGCAGACGCTGGCGGCGCAGCTCGAAGGTGTGGCGCGTGGCAAGGTTCCACACGCCATAGCCCGGGGCATCCTCATAGTCGGGATAGAAGGTGCGCGACTGCACGCGCCCGTTGATGTTGACGCTGAGACGGTAGCCGCGCCATGCATGGTTGCAGGTGGCAGACAACGTGGCGGCATGGCGCACGCTGCGCTCAATGTCGCGCCACTCGCCACCGGTGAGCGCACGGGCCTGCGTGAGCACATAGCTGGCGGATACACTAAGACCCGAGGCTATGCGCAGCGAGGCATCGACACTGATGCCGCGCGTGCGGCCGCGCTGTGCATTGACATAACGCGAATAGTGCAGGAGGAGCGAGGCGGCATCGGCAGTCATCTCGGGGAACTCCGCCTGCAACATGGCCAGCGAGGCGGCATCCACGGCGATGTTCTCCCGCACCACCATGTGGCTGATGTTGTTGAGCCAAGCCTGCACGCCAAACAGCCAGCCCGCCGTGCGATACTCGCCGCCGAGGCTGACATAGTGGCTCTGCTCGGCACGCAGGCCGCTGTTGCCGAAGATGACCTGTGGCTTGCCGCGCGAGACAGCATAGTAGCGGTAGTGCAGCTCGTCGAGGCCTGGAGCACGGAAGCCTGCCGAGTAACTGGCACGCAGGCGCAGGCGGCCGGGATTGTACATGACAGCCAGCTTTGGCGACAGGTGCCCGCCGCGGTCGCTGTGGTGGTCGTAGCGAAGGCCGGCGGTGGCAGTGAGACCGCGCAACAGGCTACGCTCATGCTGGACATAGAGGGCAGCCACCGACGCCGAGGCATCGATGGAGCCCGACGTGGCCTCGAGGGCCTCGCGCCGCCAGTCGGCACCAACAATGGTGTTGACCGCGCGAGAGTGGGCAAAGATAGTCTTGGCCTGTGCCTGCCACGTGTGCTGACGTTTGCTCTGGACATAGTCGCCCACCGCATACGCCGCTGTAGCCACATCATACTCACGGCCGTAGCGGAAGAGGTCGGTGGTGACATCGACAGAAGTGCTCACCTGGCGGCTCCACTTGTATATGCCTCCTGCCACACCGCGCCACGAGCGGTAGCGCATCTCGTAGTCCGTGCCGCCAGGCAGCACGGACGATGTGGCCGGACGGTCGGTGAGACGCCGGCCCCAGTCGCTACCCACGTAGAGCGACAGGCCCGACGATGGAGTGAGCGTGAAACGCTGCCCGAAGGTAGTGCTGCGGTAGCCCGTGAAGAGCGGCGCGAGAGTGCGCTGGAGGCTGGGCTCCGCCGTACCCTGTTCCATATATGGCGACAGCTGGTAGCTGTCGGCACGGTCGTGCCTGAACGACGTGCTCGATGCAATGGCACCCACGCGCACGTCGGCCATGACACTCTCCGACAACTGTCCCTCACCCGCGACACGTGTGTCCGACTGAAGCGATAGCAGCTCGGTGGCAGCCTGGTCGGTGATGATGTTTATGACGCCGCCTATGGCATCGGAGCCGTAGAGGGCGGAGGCAGCACCGTCGAGCACCTCAATGCGGCGCACGCGGGCCATGTTGATACGCGAGAGGTCTACGTTGGAGGAGATGTCGCCAGTAAGACGCTGTCCATTGATGAGCAACACTATGTATTTGCCGCCCAGGCCGTTCATGCGCAGGAAAGAGCCCATGCTGCCGGGCGTCATGCTCAGCTGGGGCATCATGCGCACGATGGCATCCTCGAAGGTGGCGATGCCTTGCTCGTCAATCTGACGGCGCGAGAGCACATGCACAGGCGTAGTGGTCTGGGCGAGATGCTGGTGGTGGCCCGTGCCCGTGACCACGACGGGGTTGAGCTCGCGCGGTGCCAGCCCGGCCGAGTCACGCTGCAAGCGCTGGTGCACTTGGGCAGTGGCGGTGCCACTCATCACGAGCAGCACCGCCACAATGCAGATAGCTATAGTGTTATTCATGGTCCGCAGTTACTCCTCGGGATACATGGAGTGGTAGTAGTCCACCACCTCGGCCGAGCGGGTGTGACCCTTGTAGAGGGCACGCACGTTGGCATACTCCAAGAGGCCCTTGACGAGTGCACCCTCGCCGCTGTCCTTGTACGTGCCGGTGGCTGTGGTGTCGTAACCCAGATGGAAGAAGTATTGCTTCCATGAGGTGTCCTCCACCTCGCCGTCCTCGTTCTCCTCGAAGGACTGTGTGTCGCTGTCCCATGCGTCGTCGTCGCCGGCCATGTCTTTGTGGGCATGGTCGCCTGCTATGGACATGAGCGGTGCGCAATAGACATTGCCGCTCGTGATGCCGGCAGCGACCATGCGGTCGTGCACCTGCACCTTGAAGTTGTCTGCCATGTCGACGGTGCCTACGAAGTAGTTGGGATGCTTCTGCTGCAAGGCTGCCTCGAGCTGGGTGTAGCGGATATTGGCCTTGTAGGTGTCGAACTCATCGGGGTTACCGTGCCCCATGAAGAGCATGGCACCGCTCTCAGCGTAGCTGCGGAAGTTAGCGTCGAGAGCCGAGGCCAGTGCCTCCACGTCGTCCTCGGCACCGGCCATGAGGGGCAGACCAATACGGATGCGCACACGGGAGAGGTAGTCGTCGTCGAGGTCGCCGTTAGAGTTGTTGGCAAAGTCCTTCACGGCATTGACCACGCGGCCGTACTCCTCACCGGGAATGACCTGCATGCTCTGGACTATGATTTCCTCATACTGCTGGCGACCCAGTGCCTCGAGCCAGTACTTAGGCTCGTAGAAGTCGCGGGCGGCGGTGTTCTCTGCGGCACGTGCACGGTTGATGCAGATGGCCGAGGAGAAGGAGAGGAACACATCGTAGTCGGTAAACTCACTGGCATACTCGCTGCGGGTGAGGTCGAAGGCATCATAGGCCTGCTGCCATGTGGAGCCGAAGGCCACGAGCAGGATGGCACGGTTGTGTTTCTTGGCTTTTGCCACTGCGCCGTCCACCTCCTGCTGGTAGCGTTCCATGTTGGACAGTTTCAGGGTCTCGTCGTCGGCGCACGAGGTGAAGCCGGCGGCTGCAATGGCTGCGATGGCAGCCACGAGGAAGAGTTTGAACTTCTTCATAGGTTGATGTTGTTAATGTTAAAGGGTTATGGGATTAATGATAAAGGGATATTCGTTAAATGGTTAATGGCTATGTGGTTAATGGTGAACGTCATTCGTCATCGTCGTGCACGGTGTCGGTTTTTGTGTGTGCCATGCGTGCGGTCTTGCCGTGCTTGAAGCGCAGCCTCAGGGCGGCATATACGGTGCGCCCTGGTGTCGTGGTGCCGAGATGCAGGCCGTGGGGTGTGCGGTCCACATAGTCGAGGATGTTGTCCACGCCCGCCTCGATGCGCAGGTCGAAAGGTGCACGGTGTATGATGTCGTGCGTCGTGGTGAAGCGCAGGAGGGTGTATCCCCGTCCGTTGCCATCCACCTGATAGTAGCGACGGGAGGAGCCGCGGGCGTAGAGACCGAGTCCGAGACCGTAGGCTTGCGAGAGCATGAGGCGGCACGTGGCATAGGCGTTCCAGCGGTGGTGGGCCATGCCGTCGATGGTCACTTTGTGCAGGCGGCCGGTGCCGGTGTCGTAGGCATGAGCCTCGGTGTCGAGATATGCATAGGAGGCTCCCAGCGTGAAGCGGTCTGTGGTGTAGGAGGCATTGACGTCGATGCCCGTGGTGCGTGCGTCCTCCATGTTGGCATAGCGGCGCACGTGGGTGAGCATCTCACCGTATTTCTCACGGTAGGCGGCCGGTGCCTCCGTGCGGTCGACGGTGACGAGGGCTATCATGTCGGTGAGTTCATTGCGGTAGGCGGTGGCCGAGATGTTGCAGCGGCCGAGCGTGTACTCTGCACCTATACTATAATAGGTGGACGTCTGCGGGCGCAGGTCCCTGTTGCCGAGATAGAGCGAGATGGCGTTCATCTCGCGTATGTAGCGGTAGTGTTGCTCCTTGAGGGTGGGGCTTTTGAAGCCTTTGCTCCACGAGGTGCGCAGCCGCACGTTGCCTATGCGCCATAGAGCCGACAGCTTGGGGGTGCCGTGAAGGCCGAAGGCTCTGTGGCGTGTCAGGCGCGCCCCTGCCGTGAGCAGCAGCGACGTGGCCTCGGTGGAGATGGCACGCAGCTCGTCCTGGAGGTAGAGGGCCTCGGTGTCGTCGGTGGCAGTGCCCGCGGCCACACTTGTCGGGGCACGGAGGTAGTCGAAGCGGCCTTCGGCACCGGCACTGAGTCTCTGCCGTGCCGGCAGGGTGAAGACACCTTTGAGATGGACTATGGTGCGACGCTGGTCGCTCTGCATGAGGCGGTCGCCGGCGAAGTAGGGATAGTCGAGTATGAGCTGCCCTGTGCCGTCGAAGCCCTCGGCGAGTGTCGTCGCGGTGAAGACATGGCTGTAGGCATGGCGTGCCCAGTCCACATCGAGGGTGACCACATCGTGGCGGCGTGTCTGCCAGCGTGCTCCTGCCGAGGCGGAGGCATTGGCATAGGCGAGGTCGAAGTTCTTCACGTCGTACTTGGGGTACCTGCCTCGCGGACGGGTTATATCCTTATGGTGGAGCATGCCCTCGGCATAGAGTTCAAGAGCTGGCGTGAGGCTGTAGCTGAGACGCTCCGTGAGGCTCCAGGCGGTGTGGGCATTGACGGTTTTGGAGTGTGAGTCGGTGATGGGCGTGGTGGACGATGGTGTGTGCTCCACGGCAGTGTTCTGCCAGCCATCGTTGCGGCTCATGTGGAAGTTGGTCTGCGAGGTGAGGTCGCCTGTGGTGAAGGCCACGGTGTTGTGCTGCCGCAGGTCGGCGTAGGAGGCTACGCGCGTCACGTCCTCTACAGCGATGCCGCCGCGTTCCTTCCTTGTGATGATGTTCACCACGCCTGCAATGGCATCGGAGCCATAGAGCGCAGAGGCGGCTCCCTTGACTATCTCTATCTTCTCTATGGCATGCGGGTCGATGACGGTCAGGTCGTTCTCTCCGCCCACGTCGCCGTGCATGCGCTTGCCGTCGATGAGTATGAGGATATAGCTGTTGCCCAGGCCTCCGAGCTGCATCTGGCTGCCCATGTCGCCCTCGGCAAAGGCAAAGGAGGCGGTGAGGGTGGCCAGTATGTCCTCGATGGACGATGCTCCTGCCTGGCGCAGCTGCTGCGCGGTGATGACCTCGGTCTGCACAGGGGCATTGGCCAGCAGGTGGCGTGTGCCCGTGCCGGTGACTACGACCTCATGCATGACTCCCGTCCGCAGAGTGTCCTGAGCCGTTGCCATGGTGCACAGCATGACCTGGCACACTGCCAGAACCGCCGCACGCATGGCTGCTACGTGGGGATAGTGTCTCATTGCTCCGTTGACGCCTGTTCCTGGGCGTATGGATGTGTGGAGTGCAGCGTGTGCACTCGGCATGACGGGGCAGGTCTTCTGGCTCTCCCTGTCGGCTCTGCCTTCCCGACCGTGGGGCGTCAGGCTGTGTGCCTTGCCTTTGGTCAGTGGCGTTATACGAGCCTACAACACCGCCGTGGCGGCGGATGTCCCTGCTTGAAGCAGAGGGGGTTACAGCTGCAGGTACAGCTCCGGCCTCTCACCGGATTCCCTTGCATCGGCATCCTTCTGGCTGCCGATTGCCTCGTATGGCATGGCAAAAGTAGCCACATTCGGCGATATGGCAAGCATAGTGCGCTTTTTTTGCCTGCTCAGGCACGCACAGGGGGCGGCACGGCTCCTTCCATGACCCTGCAGGGTGATGGCAAAGACCGTGCAGGGTGGTGCCACGACACCGTGCAGGGTGTTTATGATGACCATGCAGGGTGCTGCATCACAATTTGCGGGTTGTGGGCAGTGGGGTTGTGGACAGGAGTTTGCACCTTTGCTGCATGAAACCCGGAATTGTGATAGCCGCGCCCATGAGCGGTGCCGGCAAGACCACGGTGGCCCGCAGCCTCATGGCGGCAATGGTGCGGAGAGGCCTGCGTGTGCAGCCTTTCAAATGCGGACCCGACTATATCGACACCAAGTTCCACACTGCCGTGTGCGGCCGCCCGAGCGTGAACCTCGACCTCTTCATGGCTACCAGCGGGCATGTGCGCGCCCTGTATGAGCGTTACACCGAGGATGCCGACATCGCCGTGGTGGAGGGCATGATGGGCCTCTTCGACGGTTACCGAGAGGCCGAGGGGTCTACGGCCGAGGTGGCCCGCACACTGGGCCTGCCCGTGGTGATGGTGGTCGATGCCCGCTCGGCGGCCTACTCCATGGCGGCCCTGCTCAAGGGCTTCACCACGTTCTGGGAAGGCTTGGAGTGGGCCGGAGTGGTGTTCAACCGTGTGGGCAGCGACCGCCATGCCCAGATGCTCCACGATGTGGCCCGCGCCGTGGGCATCCCCTGCCTGGGATGCCTGCCCAAGGAGCCATCGGTGGCTGTGGGCGAGCGCTATCTGGGTCTTGACTTCTCGCTCCTGCCCATCAAAGATGCCGCTCCGCAAACCGCCTCACTGCACGCCGCATGCCGCCACATTGCCGTAGCCCGCGATGCTGAAGCCTTCTCGTTCATCTATCAGGAAGTGCTCGACCAGTTGGCGGAGTGCGGCGAGGTGACCTTCTTCAACCCACTCCGCGACGAACCCCTGCCGCCACAAACCGACTTCCTCTACCTGCCCGGAGGCTACCCCGAGCGCCACCTGCCCGGGCTGCATGCAGCCACCGCGGCGCGCGAGAGCATACGCCGGTATGCCGAGGCCGGAGGCCGCGTGGTGGCTGAGTGCGGCGGCATGATGTACCTCTGCCGGAGCATAACCGACGACAGCGGCACCTACACGATGTGCGGCGTGCTGCCCTACGACATCACGGCGCGCACCGCCGACCGCCGCCTCCACCTGGGCTACCGCCGCTTCGTGCTCAATGGCGAGGAGATGCGTGGCCACGAGTTCCACTACACACGCTATGCCGGCACCACGCCACCCTCAGCCGCCGACGTCAGCGACGCTAAAGGGCAGCGCGTGGACACGCCGGTGATTGTGCAACAGGGCGTGCTCGCCTCCTACATACACCTGTCACGCATGCCGCTGCCGGCAGCAGCCACCACGGCCGGCGATGCCACACCATAGCCACAAGAGACTGCACACGGCGAAATGTGGTGCCCGCAAGTTGCACAGTCGGCAAATATACATATTTTTGCCAGCAAGAGCCAAGCAACGACATTACGACTATGCGCCACACACCACTACTCCTGCTATGCCTGACCATGCTCACCGCAGCCACCGCAGCAGCCCAGAGCACCACCATACTCACCGAGCTGAAGGGACAGCGCGTGAGCCTGGCCGCCGAGCCGGCAGCCGACGTGCAGACCGGCACGTGGTACGCCATGTTCGACCGCGGCTACACAGGCAGCCACCCGCACGGCTTCCTCTACGAAAACGCCACGACACATACACTCTACAACACCGCCACACGCCCCGAGGGCGAAGGCTCCGTGGCCGGACGCTTCCTCGTGCGCCTGAGCGATGCCGGCGACGGACGCTACTACATACAGACAGGCTATGGCAACTATTTCGCTCCCTTCCGCCAGGGGCAGGCCGTGAGCGTGACGGCAACGGCCACGGAACCTGTCACCGTGGCCAAGATCGGCGGCACCGACGGACATTTCTACCTGCAAGCCGGCACCACAGGCATCGTGCTCGATGCCAACGACCTCAGCAAGGGCGATGCCACGGTGGTGGGATGGGGCACGACACCACCCTCCGCCACCGGCGGCAACAACGACTGGGCCTTCTACCCTGTCACCATCGAGCCCGACCCATACTGGGTGTCATCGCTCGCCGCACTCACCACAGGCTGGTACCGCATGCGCATAGCAGTGCCCGCCGAGCACGCCGGCAAATATGCCCTCAACGCCAGTAACGAGTACGCCTACAACGCCGACCCCTATCCCCTCTCATATCAAGCCACGGCAGCCGAGCCCGAGGCAGCCGACGCCCTCTACTATGTGCGCATCGTGCGCTCAGGCTCCACGGTGCAGATACAGAGCACCAACGGACACTACCTCACCGACCTTGCCAAAGCCACGGCCACAGGCGCACAGCTTGCCGTGGCCTACGACGGCAGCTTCCGCATAGGCAGCTACTTCACACCGTTCTCCAACAGCGGAGGGCGCATCATAGGCAAATCGTCGTCGGCATCAACATCCCGCTTCACACTCTTCCGCGTGCCACTCGATGAGGCAGGGCTCACACCGTGGACCGTGCGCATCAGCGGCGGGGCAGCCACGTCACAGCTCACATGCACACGCAACACCGTGACAGGCCTGCGCAGCGTCTACACCGGCGGCTACTTCTTCTTCCCCACCGACGAGCCACCCACCGCCACCGACTTCACCGCCGAGGGGCTGGCCGGCGTGAGCATCAATGCAGCCACACACGTCGTCACCGCCACCATAGACCCCGACATAGCACTCTTCGAGAACGGCGTAAGCGTAGGCCAGGGCTACCAGACGGCAGGCCGTGCAGGCGACGACGCCGTGCTCCTCCACATCACACTCTCCCCCTTCAACGACATTGAGACAGCCACCATCAACATACGCCTCCACGACGGCACAGCCGAGTGTCTGCAGAGCATAGCCCTTGTGGAGAGCAGCAGCGTGGAGCTGCACGCCGCGGCATCGCCCAAGGTGCTTGCCACCGCCGAGCCGTCCAACGACACCATCCGTCTGGCAACAGGTGCCCTCACCAAAGGCACACACCACCTGTGGCTCACCGCCAAGGTGCTGCCCACGGCACCCTTGGGCACCATCCTCGACGCCGCCATGGATGCCGTCACATACATACGCAACGGCACACGGCAGCAGCTGACCATACAGAACGGCAACCCGACAGCACGCGGGGCCATGGTCACCGAGGTGCAACGCCACGTGTTCGTGCCCACCACCTACGCTTCCAACCACTACCGCATCCCAGCCCTGTGCGTGGCACCCGACGGCTCGCTCCTGGCAGCTGCCGACAAACGCTACAGCAGCGCGTCCGACATCGGGGGCGGCCATGTCATAGACATCGTCGTGCGCCGCAGCACCGACGGCGGCATCACATGGAGCGACCCCGTTACCGTCGCCAAGGGCAACAACAGCAGCGATGCCACCTGCGGATATGGCGACCCGTCGCTCACCACAGGCAGCGACGGACGCATCTACTGCCTGTTTGCAGCTGGCAATACCGGCTACTTCTACGGCCTCCGCCGCATAGCCTTCTGCACGAGCGACGACAACGGCCGCACGTGGACCGCGCCCGTGGACATCTACGAGACAGGCATGCTCAACGACCACACCGCGTATGGACTCTACGACTACTTTGTCACCTCAGGCCACGGCATCTGCACGCCCGAGGGCATCCTGATGTACCTGCTTTGCTGCCAGCCCTACACCAATGCCGGCCAGAGCGCGCACACCTCAGGCAGCGACTGCTACATGCTCTACTCCGCCGACCAGGGGGCATCGTGGCATATAGCCCCGTCGGCAGCCTACACCGGCGGCGACGAGGCAAAGCTGGCCATGGACAACAACGGACGTCTCATAGCATCCGTGCGGCAGGCAGGCAACAGAGGCTTCAACCGTGGCACATACCGTGTTGACGGCACAGGCACACCCGTCTTCACATGGGGCAGCCAGTGGCGCAACGCACAGCTGTACCAACAGAGTGCCAACAATCAAGACATACTCTACTACAGCCGCGAGACCGACGACGAGCCCGATATAGTCCTGCACACGATGACCACCGGCTCCCACGCCAACCTCGTGCTCTACATGAGCCTCGACAAAGGCACCACCTGGCGCGCAGCCTTGACCATCCAGCCCGGCGGGGCGCGCTATGCAACCATGGCACGTTTAGACAACGGCGACTTGGGGCTCCTCTACGAAGACTACTCCCTTGGCCAAGGCAAGGAATACCCTGTCAACTTCATCCGCATCACCCGCCAGCAGCTGCTCGACAGCTACGTGGCTCTCGGCGGCAAGCTCACAGGCATAGAGGCTATCAGCTACGGTGAGCACGGCAGCGACACGCAGGGCACCACACCGACAAGCCGCCGCCACGACGGCTACGACCTTGCCGGCCGCCGCGTGAGCGACACCAGCCGTCACGGCATATATATACTAAGAGGTGGGCGCAAGCTCGTCGTGAGATAATCCCGCCCGTGCCGCTTCAGCATGAACAACCTACAACCATACTCAATATGAACAACAGACTAATCACACTCCTCACAGCCATTGCCATGGCCTTTGGCATGCATGCACAAACAGCATGGCCTGTGGGCGATGCCCTCTACACCATAGCCCGCGGCGACCAGGTGACGACAGCCTCCGAGCTCGTGGACGGCGGCCTCTACCTCATCTATCAGCCAAAGAACAACATCTGGGCTAACGAGGACACCGGCCATGCCCTCAAGCTCAGCGGCAGCGACCCTGCCGGCGGCGGCGACGTCAGCTACGTCTTCCGGGTCACGCAGACGGACGGCGGCTACCACATCCAGACAGCCTCCGGCCTCTACCTGCCTGCCCCCACGGCCAACGGCACCATGGCGTCGGCAGCCACACCAGGCACCTACAGCCTCGTGTTCAGCGAGGGATACGTCCTCTTCCGCACAACGACCGACGGCACCACCTACGGCATCGACCGCACCAACAACCAGATGTATGCCTACACGAGCCTCAACAACACAGCCTCCAACAGCAGCGCACAGTGCTTCCGCCTCTTTGCTGCCGAGCTCACACCTGCCGACCCTGTCATCACCACCCTGGCGGAACTCACCACAGGTTGGTACCGCATGAGCTGCACCCACGATGCAGATGCCGGCCGCTACGCCTACACGGCCGAGCCCGAGTTGGTGCACAACAGCAAGAACTACCCTATAGCCGTGCAGACTGAAGCCTCCACACCCGACGACGACGACGCGCGCTTCTTCTTCCGCTTCACCCGCGCCTCCAACGGCTTCTACCTCAAGCTCCCCAACGGCCACGATGTGAACAAGGCATCGCCCACCTCGTTCATAGGCATCTCCACGATGACCATCGCCAAGGACGATAACGGCTTCTACTTCAACAGCGGCAAGTACTTCAAGCCCATGTCGCTCGGCGGAGGCTATGCCCTGGGCGAGACAGCCACCGACGGCGCACGCTACGCCCTGGAGCGCGTGAGCCTGACGCAACTCGGCCTCACGGCATGGACGGTGGACATGCTCGGAGGCGTGCAGGATGCCGCCCTGCCTGCCAACAACACGTCCGTCACCTACCTTGGCAGCGACGCCAAGGGCCTCACCACGCTCTACGACGGCGGCACCCTCTTCTTGCCCGAAGGCACTGTCCCCACGGCCGACGACTTCACCATCAGCGGCTCCACCGCGGGGTGGGTCATCAGCGTCGATGCCTCCACCTGCACCATCCATGCCAAGCAGTTGGGCATAGTGGCTCAAGGCTACCAGACCACCTCCGTGGGAGCCACGCAGGCCATGCTGCTACGCCTCAAGCTCATCTCCCCCGCCGAGGGCGAGAGCCTGATGACAGGCCTGCAGGTGTGCCTCAGCGAGGGCTCGCGCCCGAACATCGAGAGCCTCGAGGTGTACCGCTGCGCCTCGGCCGAGGTCTATGCGCAGGATGAGCTCGAGCTCCTTGGCACAGCCCGCGTCGGCGACAGCGACGTGGTGACCATCCCCTTAGGCGACACCCAGATGACCGACGGCTACAACCAACTGTGGCTCATGGCACACATTGCCGCCGATGCCAGCGTGGGCGACGTGGTCAACGCCTCGGTCGTAAGCCTTGAGATTACAGCCGACGGCGAGCCCATGAGCATCGACCTCACGCCAGTGGGCACCACAGGACAGCAGGGAGCCCGCATCTACGCCGCCCAGAGCTACCCGTTCCTGCCCACCACCTACGGCAGCAACATATACCGCATCCCTGCCCTCGTGGCGGCTCCCGACGGCAGCCTCATCGCCGCCGCCGACAAGCGTTACAACAACTACACCGACATCGGTCAGCCCACAGGCCACGTGATAGACATCGTGGTGCGTCGCAGCACCGACGGTGGAGCCACGTGGGCCGAGCCACAGACCATAGCAAAGGGGCTCGGCAGCGGCACGCCCGCCAAGTGTGCCTACGGCGACCCATCGCTCACGGTGGATGCCGCCGGACGCATTTACTGCCTCTTTGCCGCAGGCAACATAGGCTACTTCTACGGCCTCAACCGTATAGGCCTGTGCATGAGCGACGACAACGGGCTGACATGGACCGAGCCGGCCGACCTGCTCGACGAGGCACGCCTCATCGACCACACCGCCACGGGGCTCTTCGACTACTTCGTGACCTCTGGCCGCGGCATCTGCACCGACGACGGCATCCTGATGCTGCTGCTCAACGGACAGCCCTACACCGACGAGGAGCAGACCGCGCACGCCTCCTCCACCACCAACTACGTGCTCTACTCCACCGACAGGGGCTCAACGTGGCACATCGACGGCACCCCCGTGTACAGCGGCGGCGACGAGGCCAAGCTCACCCAGCTGCCCGACGGCACGCTGCTTGCCTCCATCCGCCAGGGTGGCGGCCGTGGCTTCAACCGTGGCAGCTACGTCGTCGAGGCCGACGGCACTCTGACCTTCACGTGGGGCCAGCAGTGGCAGAACAGCACCCTCGCACAGGGCGGCTCGCCCTGCAACCACGACATCCTACGCTACGACCTGGGCACCGACGACACACCGACCATCCTGCTGCACACCCTCACAGGAGCCGGTTTCCAGAACCTGCGCCTCTACATGAGCATCGACGATGGCGCGTCGTGGACCGAGATTGCCACGCTGCAGCCAGGCGGCGCACGCTATGCCACCATGACCCAGCTCGGGAACGGCGACCTTGGCGTGCTCTTTGAGGACGGACAGTTAGGACAGAGCACGCCCGCCAACCAGACGGTGGACGGCTACCAGTATCCCATCAACTACATCACCATCCGCCGCGACGCGCTCGTCGAGAGCTACGCAGCAGCGCGCACGGCCAGCCTCACCGCCGTGCTTGCAGAGCAGGGCTCCACGGCAGGACCCACAGCCACCGGAGCCTTCTCCGGCACAGGGTGGAGCAGCCAATGGACATGCTCCCAGCCTGCACGCATCGCGGGTCTGACAGTTAGCACGCAGCACAATGCCCTCAGCGTGGCCACCGTCTACGACACACGCGTGGTGGCTCTCAGGCCCAGCGACGCAGGTGCCACCGACGCCATCACCATCACAGCACCCGCGGGCTACCTCATTGACAGCTACACCATAGGAGGCTTCTTCTACACCGCCACCGAGACGTACCGTCTGACCTCTGCCGACGGCTCGCAGACGGCCGACATCTGCCTCAACAGCGGCACGCCTGAGAAGCTCACCGTGGAAGCCATCTATGAGCCCACGGCCACCTTCACCCTGACCAGCTTAGGCGCAAGCAACAGAATGTATGCCTGCATCACCGACTTCTGCATACGCCTGATAGAAGAGGACAACCCCACAGGCATCGGCACACCGGCAGGCAGACCCGCCGCCACAGTGCCGCAGGGCACAGCCGCCGCCGTCTACGACCTCTCGGGCCGCCGCGTGCACCCCGGCAGCCACGGTGTCTACATCGTCGGCGGCAAGAAGGTGGTGAGATAAGGCCGCACACCCTGCACCGTGTGGGCCGCACACCCTGCATGGTGAACGCAAACACCCTGCACCGTCATGCTCATGACAGTGCAGGGTGTTTGCGTTCCACTGTGCAAGGTGTTGTCCTGTCTCGGTGCAGGCCGCGGCCTCAGCGCATGGCGTCCTGCAGCTGGCGCACCGCACGGGCTATCATGTCGTGGGTGCCGCTGCCGTCGCTCACATATCGCACCACCATCTCGCCATAGTCCATGGCCTCGCGCTGTGCCACGGATGGGCCGGCCACGGAGCGTGCCTGCTGAAGCAGCTGTTGCAGCAGTGTGAGGTTCTCGGGCTCGGGCAGGTTGCCGGGGCGCATGGCCGCGAGTGTTGAGCGCAGGGTGGCTGCGGTGCGCGTGAGGCGTGCCAGAGCCTCACGCTGCACAGTGCCGTCGGCCTCGGCAGCAACGGCGGCCTCCGCGCCAAGCATGTGCACGAGGCTGTCCATGGCTGTGCACATGCGCGCGTAGGCGTATGGAGCCCATGGCGCATAGTCGGGCACCCGCACGTCCATCTGCATCCATGCCTCCTGCTGCTGTCGCCGCGCGGAGGCCAGCGTCAGCGCGCTCTCGGCCTGACGGCGGGCAGCACTCCAGCGCCCTGCCAGCATGCCGATGGCCGCGCCCGAGTCAGCACCGGCAATGGCGTCGGCATCGGCGGCGAGACGAAAGTAGTGGGTGACATGAGCGTCGGCAGCATAGTCGGGCACGGTGGCACGCTGCACCCACCGTTGAAAGGTGCCTCGCGTCAGCGTGGCATCGTCCCACGAGGCTATGCCCTGTGCACACAGCACCAGCGGGCCGCGCATCAGCGCGCCGCACCACTGCTGCCCTGTGGCCATGTCGCCCAGGCGGTCGGGGGCGAAGTCGATGTGGAGGGGGAAAGGCATCCTGACCACGACACTGTCCCCGCGGCTCCACTGCCGGCAGGGAATGGTGACATACGACGACGGCTGGTAGCTCTGTGCCAGGCTCCGGCCGTTGAGCTGTATGTCGAAACCCTTCGTGGCCCACTCCGGCACACGCAGCCGCAGGGCAAAACGTGCATGCCCGTGCGTGATGCGCAGTGTGGACTGCTCGGCCGGCCACTGGCACTCCTGCACCAGCTCCACGCCCTTCCTGCGCCATCGTGCGCGTGTGGGCATATAGAGAGCCACGTAGAGAGTGTCGGCCTGTGTGAGATAGGCCGCCTCCTGATAGCGCACATGGTTCTCGGCTCCGGTGCCGCCGCAGCATGTGCTCTGCGGAGTCTCGTTGCCCCATGGCTTTGAGGCATCGAGCCCCACGGCATACTGATAGAGCACCGCATAGCTGTCGGGGTGCAGCGAGCCCACTATCTGGTTGTAGAGCACACGCTCGTGGTAGTCCATGTAGGCAGCTTCCGTGGGGCTGAGACATGCCAGCTCACGCGACAGCTTGGCCATGTTGTAGGCGCAGCAGGTCTCGTTGAGCGTAGGCTCTCGCTGCATGGAGCCGTCGCGCCAGTCGGTCGAGGTATTGGTGTCCATGGCCAGCATCTGTGTGTATGGCTCGCGGAACATCTCGCCGTTGCCCACGCCGCCCATTGCATAGCGGTAGCGGCCCTGCACGTGGTGCCAGAAGGCGTGGGCCACACGGTAGTAGTAGGCATCGCCGGTGGCTCTGTAGATGCGCGCCGCACCCACGGCCATGGGTATGTGCTGGTTGGCATGTCGGCCTCGCAGGGCATCGATGCCCTGTGCCAGCGGGTCGAAGAATGCCGGGCTGTCGAAGGCCCGCGCAGCCTCTATAAGGCGGTCGCGGTCGGTCGGCGAGCTGACCATCTGGGCTATGCGTGCCAGCGACTCGGCCATGCCGCCCACCTCGCCGGCGATGTACATGTTCCACATCTCATAGCGGTTGCCAGGGCGGCTGCGGCGTGAAGCCTGCGTGCCCGAGGCATCGACATAGGTGCGGTAGTGCATGCGGTTCCACACCCAGAGCCCCATGTCGCGGGCAATGAGCAATGCCATGGCCGACACCTTGCGGTCGTCGACCAGCGTGGCTATGTCTGTCAGCCCCGCCAACAGCTTGTGCACGGTGTAGTAGGGAGCCCATACCCACTGCTCGTTGTTGTAAGGGCGGTACATCTCGATGAGGACGCAGTGCTGCGGCGGTATGGCACCGATGTATCCGTAGCCGAAGTGCTCCGGGTGGCCCTTGTAGGTGTTGAAGGCGTCCCATGTGCCTTGCAGCTCACGCAACTCGGCCTCGGGGGCCAGGTCGCGCGCCTCGCGGTAGCGGCCCAGGGCGGCATCGTGCACGAAGGTCATAGCCTGGCAGCGGCGCAGCTCAGTGACCACGGTGCGCATCCGCTCGAGCAGCTGGCGGCGCACGGCCTTGTCGCGTGTGGAGGCATAGGCCAGTGCGAGTGCACTCATGTAGTGACCAGTGCCATGTCCCTTGAGCTTGGTAGTGGGCGAGTCCCATCCGTCGGCCTCGGGATAGCCCTCGGTGGGCAGACCATAGGTGTCACGGTAGTTGTAGAGCTGCTGGCGGACGTCGAGTGCGAGCAGGTGGGCTATGTCGAGGTCGCGGTTGAGGGTGAGGCGGTTAGGCTGAGTGAGCGCACCCGTGGAGTCGGGCGACAGGCAGAGGCTCACATCGCCCAGTGGCAGGAACGAGGCAGCGGCTTGCGGCGCAGGAAGCGAGGGGGTGGCGTCCGTCACGCTGACATGTGCCACCACGGGATAGCCCTCCGCCGTGGCATCGTCGCCCACGATATAGCCTTCCACGTCGTAGGCCGCACCGGCCGGCATGAGCTCCGCGCTGGCCTGACGCTGCTCGGTGGCAATGTCGGCGTTGGTCCAGCGCACGGTGCGCCATTCGCCCGTGCCGTCGGCATAGCGCACCCACAGGCGATAGGGCAGGCATGGCACCGTGCCAACATGGGCTGACACTTGCACCTCGTCGACCAACGCTATGGGGCTCAGTGTGCTGACTGGCTGCTGGGCTTGCGCATTGAGGCTGCAAGCCAGGAAGGAAGCTATGGCAAGGTGGCGTATGAAGCTGTGCATGGAAAACAGATAAGGGTTACTCTGCCACAAAAGTAACCCTTATTCTCAACTCGCGCACAGCGGCATATCATTCTTCGCTCACTGTGCAGTCGTAGCCACGTGCCTCAACAGCCGCAACGACGGCGGCAGGGTCGTGGCGGCCGTGCACCGTGGCACGCCCCGAGCTGAGGTCGACACTCACGCTCTCCACGCCTGCCACGTCGGCAATGGCACTCTTCACACTCGCACGGCAGTGACCGCAGCTCATGCCAGCGACATGATAGGTGGTGACAGTCTCTGCCTCGGCATCAGCGTGGGCGTGACCGTGGTCGTGGCGGCCATGATGGCGGCAGCCGCAGCTACCTTCACCGCAACAGTGGCCGTGGTCATGGTGGTGTCCGCCGCCAAGGCGGCTGCGGACAAAGGCATTGACGAGCAGCACCACGAGGACGGCTATCCACAGCCACTCCCATGGCGAAAGGGCAGTGTGGCAGTGGGCACCGTGCCCTGCAATAGAGCTCTGCACTGCAAACCACTCCTGCGGCAGGAGGTAGTCGATGCCCAGACCGAAGGCAACGGCACCGATGACTATCGAGAGGATGTAGAGCTTCAGCGTGCGGCGGCCGAACACCTTGCCCACGACAAGCATCGACGCACTGTTGACGGCCGGACCTGCCATGAGGAACACCAGCGCGGCACCGGGCGTAAGACCTTTGGCCATGAGCGACACGGCGATGGGTATGGAACCCGTGGCACACACATACATGGGTATGGCAATGGCCAGCACAAGAAGCATGTTGAGCAGCTTGTAGTCGTGGAGCGATGCCAGCCACCCGTCGGGGATGGACACTGTGATGAGGGCGGCTATGAGCAGGCCCACCACGAGCCATTTGCCGACATCCTCCATCATCTCGACAAAAGCATAGCTGAAGGCCGACCGCCACGGGTTGACATTCGAGGACTCTGGCGTATGCTCGTGATGGTGATGACATGCACAAGAGTCGACATCGCCATCGTGGTGGTCGTGACACTCACCTTCCGTCTCGCCGGCATGGGCGTGGGCCGTGGCCTCGGCAGAGCTGCCATGTCCGTGCCTGTTGACCAGCCAGCCACCGAAGAGGGCCGTGAACAGAGCAGCTACGGGGCGTATGATGGCAAAGGCCGGACCCATGAGGGAGTAGGTGGCCACGATGCTGTCCACACCCGTCTGGGGCGTAGCAATGAGGAAACTGGTGCAGGCTCCCTCGCTCGCCCCTTCACGGCGCAGCCCCACGGTGGTGGGTATGACACCGCACGAGCACAGCGGCAGGGGCACACCGAGGGCGGCGGCCTTCAGCACACTGCCCATGGTGGGCTTCGAGAGATGGCGCGAGTAGAGCGTGCGGGGCACGAAGGCATGCAGCAGTCCGGCTATGAGGAAACCGAGCAGCAGGTAGGGAGCCATCTCGGCAGTCATGGCAAGGAGGGCATCCCAGTAGGCTTCAATCCATTGGAGTAGCGTAGGCATATATCATTAGTTTTGATTGCAGACGACAATGTTTCCTGTTTGCACCTGCAAAGGTACGATGATGCCTGTGCAACTCTGTTGCAAAGTGGTCAGAAGGGGAACCACACGAAGGCGGCGGCGTCCCACAACGCATGGCTCAGCACGATGGCCGCCAGGCGGTCGGGCATGAGGCGGTAGAGACCGCCCCATGCCATGCCGCACACCATGGCAGCCATCGTGAGCATGAAATTGCCTGATGGCAGATGCACCAGCGTGTAGACCAGCGTGGTGACGACAAAGGCCGTGTTGGCAGAGAAGTGCATGGCAAGAGTGTGCTGCACATAACCGCGCCAGAAGAGCTCCTCGGCAGGGCCGATGACACACAACAGCAATGCGGCGATGAGCACAGGTGGCTCGCCGCCCTTCATGCCGTAGATGCCGTCCACCTGTGTGCGGGCAAAGGGGAAGATGAGCTGCGAGAGCTTGTCGCCCACGAAGAACACAGCCCAGAGCACGACAGCTATGCCCACTCCAAGCACCAGTGTGCCTGCAAGGCTTCGCAGCGTGACAGGCAGGCACAGAGCCGAGCGGAAGCCTGTGGTTGCCGTGGCGGAAAGCGTGGTCAGGACAACGGCAGCACAGGTCATGGCCCACCAGAACGAAGGCACCATGGGCGATGTCCACGGTGAGAACATAATGAACCACAGCACTGCTGCCGTGAGCAGCGACAGACACAGACGCAGGAGGCTGCGTGCAGGCGACGAAGCTGAGGTAGCCATGGACATCAGACGAAGCGTGCCACCACGAATGCCACCACAAGAAGCAGGCTGAAGAGCAGCTGCAGCTGCGCCGTACCCTCGTCGAGCGTGGCAATGGCACCTGTGCCCTCGCGGCGGCTGCGCAGCATGGTGCGCGCATTGCCCCATGCCACAGGCAGCGACAGGAGAGCCAGGCTGGTGGTCCATGGCGCACGACCAAGCACGACGATGAGCACCATCCATGCGTATGGCATCAGCACCTCAAACACGTAGACCCAGCGAGCCACGCCAGCTCCCGTCAGCAACGGGAAGGTGTGTATGCCGGCACGGCGGTCGGTGGCTATGTCGCGGGCATTGTTGACATGGAGTATGGCTACCGTGATGCTGCCCACCGGCACGGCAAGCCACAGCACGGATGTCTGGATGCTGCCCGTGGCTATGAACGATGTGCCCAGCATGGGGAGCACGGCATAGCACAGCAGTATGACCACGTCGCCGAGAGCCAGATACTTGAGCGGCGGATAGAGCAGCGAGAGGGCAATGCCTGCCATGCCAATCCACAGCAGCGGCAGCCCCGTGAGCCACACCAAGGTCAGTCCGATAGCTATGGCTACGGCCTGGAGGCCGATGGACAGCGTGAGCATCTGGCGCATGGTGAAGACTCCGTCCACGAGGGTGCGCACGCCAAACGTGTCGGCAGCGTCGACACCACGGCGATAGTCGCTACAGTCCGACCACACATTGCCTGCGGCATGGACGACAACGATGCCCACCAGGGCGAGCAGCCCAAGCCACCACTTGACAGCGAAGCCGCAAGCCCAGAGATAAGTGACGGCAACAGCCACAGGCATGGCCGAGGCGGGGAACGACCAGGGGCGGGTGGCTACGACCCATTCCCTGAGAGTGTGACGGCGTGCCTGAGGCATGGCCGTCGCGTTGAGAGAAGTGCTTGTTGATTGCATTACATATATCTATATAGGTATACGCCTGTTCAGCTCTCTATGTTGGCACGTATGCGGGTGAGGTAGGCGGTCATGGCCTCTTCGTCGCGCTCCTCAATGATGTGGAGCAGCTCCTTCAGTTCCGTGCGTATGCTTTCCACCTTCTGCTTGGTGTGCGGGTTGAAGAGTATCTCGCGCAGGAGTGTATCGTCCTCCGAGAGCACGCCGCGGGCTATCTTCATGTGCCGCTTGAAAGTCGTGCCCGGGGTATCCTGGTGTTTCATCACGGCCGAGAACACGAAAGTCGACACGAAGGGGATAGACAGCGAGTAGGCCATGGTCTCGTCGTGCTGGGCAAAGGTGAGCTCCTTCACATTGAGGCCAAGGCGCGAGTAGAGGTCGCGGAAGAAGATGCGCCCCATATAGTCGCCCTCGCTGATGATGATGGCATTCTCACGCGAGAGGTCGCCCAGGTTGGCAAACGTGGGGCCGAACATGGGATGGCTGCTGACGTAGCGGAAGCCTGTCTGCTCGTAGTACTCACGGAAGCCTGTCTTGACACTGCTGATGTCGGAGAGCACGCAGTCGCGGCCCAGATGGGGCAGCAGCTCGTCGAACACCTGAAGCGTGTACTTGAGCGACACGGCGTTAATCACGAACTCGGGGGCAAAGGCGTCCACCTCATCGAGCGACGTGAAGCGTTGCGTGTTATAGAGGAAACGGAGACGGCGGGGTTCAATGTCGTAGACAGCCACCTCGTGGTCGAATGACAGCAGGTCGGTGAAGAAGGAGCCCATCTTGCCAGCTCCAAGGATAAGTATGCGCATGGCCCGGGCTCACTTGTTCATAACATCAATCTGCTGGCGTACACTCTCCGAGTGGATAGCCTCGTAGACCTTCTTCACGAACTCGGGGTTCATGCCGCAGAGCGCTCCCTGTGCACCGCGCTTGTCGAGTATCTCGGAGTAGCGCGTGGTCTGCACGACGGTCATGTTGTGCTGCTTCTTGTAGGCTGCAATCTCGCGACTGACACGCATTCGCTTCGTAAGGAGGTCCATCAGCGAGCTGTCGAGCTCGTCGATCTGCTTGCGCAGCTGGCTTATGCTCTCCGTGGCCTCCACGCTGTCGCGCACCACGAGGCGGTCGAGGATGAAGTCGAGCACCTCGGGCAGCACCTGCTGCTTGGCATCGCTCCAGGCGCAGTCGGGGTTGCAGTGGCTCTCAATGATGAGGCCGTCCATGCCGAGATCCATGGCCTGCTGTGACAGCGGGGCAATGAGGTCGCGGCGGCCACCCATGTGGCTGGGGTCTGTGATGATGGGCAGCGACGGGAAGCGTCGCTTGAGCTCTATGGGCAGATGCCACATTGGCGGATTGCGGTAGAGCTTCTGGTCGACACTGGAGAAACCGCGGTGTATGGCCCCTATGCGCGTCACTCCGGCAGCGTTGATACGCATGAGTGCCCCTGTCCACAGCTCTATGTCGGGGTTCACGGGGTTCTTCACGAGCACGGGCACATCCACGCCCTTGAGTGCGTCGGCAATGGCTTGCACGGAGAAGGGGTTGGCACTGGTGCGGGCTCCCACCCAAAGTATGTCAATGCCGGCCTTGAGGGCGGCACATACATGCTCCGGCGTGGCCACCTCGGTGGCGGTGAGCATGCCCGTCTCGGCCTTGACGCGCTGCATCCAAGGGAGTGCCTCGACACCCTTGCCCTCGAAACCTCCGGGCTTGGTGCGCGGTTTCCAGATGCCTGCACGGAAGATGCGTATGCCATTGTTGGCTAACTGCGTGGCCGTGGCCATCACCTGCTCCTCGGTCTCGGCCGAGCACGGGCCGGCAATGACGAGTGGCCGCTGCTCGGGCACGCCCTCGAGGGCAAGTGGTGAGATGGTGAGTTCGATGTCCATATAAGTATCTATTATGTGTATTGGCTTGTTGGTTCAGGCGTGGGTGCCGGAGGGCACGAAAGGCCCTGCTGCAATGATTCGGTCGAGTGCCTCGTGCATCTTGGCATCGGCGGCACAGAGGGAGATGCGTATGTAGCGGCTTCCGTTGGAGCCGAAGATAAATCCCGGCGTGATGAACACACGTGCCTCATGCAGCACTCGCTCCGTGAGTTGCTCCACATCGGCAAAAGCTTCCGGGATGCGTCCCCAGAGAAAGAGGCCTGTCTGCTGCGGGTCGAAGGTGCAGCCCAAGGCTGTCATTATCTGCTCTGCCGTGTGGCGGCGCTGACGGTAGGTGGCTATGTTAGCCTGGCGGTGCCATTCGTCGTCGTTGCCCACAAGGGCTTCGGCGGCAGCCAGCTGGATGGCGCGGAAGGTGCCGCTGTCGATGTTCGACTTCACTTTAAGCACCCACTGCACGAACTGCGCGTTTGTGGCCAGCATGCCTACACGCCATCCGGGCATATTGTGGCTCTTTGACATGGAGTTGAACTCGATGCAACAGTCCTTGGCTCCGTCCACCTGCAACAGGCTCAGGTGCTCGCCCTCGTTGAGGATGAAGGAATATGGATTGTCGTTGACCACCACGATGCCGTGTTCCTGTGCAAAGCGCACGAGGTGCTCGTAGGTGGCACGCCGCGCCGGTGCACCTGTCGGCATGTGCGGGTAGTTGGTCCACATTATTTTCACGCGCGAGAGGTCCATCTTCTCTATGCTGTCGAAGTCGGGCTGCCATGCACCGTCGGCCGTGAGGTCGTAGTATACCACCTCGGCTCCGAGCAGGCGGCTCAGCGATGTGTAGGTGGGGTATCCGGGGTTAGGCACGAGCACTTGGTCGCCAGGGTTGACGAGAGCCAGCGTGGTGTGGAGTATGCCCTCCTTGGAGCCTATGAGCGGCTGTATCTCTGTGGCAGGGTCGAGTGTGACGCCATACCACCGCTTGTAGAACACGGCCATGGCCTGCCGCAGCTCGGGCGTGCCCACGGTGGGCTGGTAGCCATGCCCCTCGGGGCGGCGTGCCTCGGCACAGAGGCGCTCGATGGTGCGCTCTGATGGTGGCTGGTCGGGGCTGCCTATGGCAAGGCTGATGATGTCGCGTCCTTCGGCATTGAGGCGCGCCACCTCCTTGAGCTTGCGGCTGAAGTAGTATTCCTGCACCTGCGCCAGGCGGTCGGCGGGCTTAAATGCTTTCTTTTCCATGCTGGTATTCTCCAAGTATCTTGAGGTCTGAGGTGAGCGGGCGTATGGCATCGATACCCTGGCTGTAGCGTGTGTAGTCGTTGAACTGTACGTCCACATAGAAGAGATACTCCCACTCACGGCCTATGATGGGCAGCGACTGTATCTTGGTCAAGTTGAGTCGGTAGAAGGAGAGCACGGAGAGCACCTGCGAGAGCGAGCCCTCGGAGTGTGGCAGGGCGAACACTATGCTGGCCTTGTCGGCCTGGCGTATGTCGCGCAGCAGGTTGGCACGTGCCGGCGAGGCAACCACGAGGAAGCGTGTGAAGTTGTGCTTGTTGGTCTCGATGCCTTCCTCGAGCACCTTCATGCCGTAGATGGAGGCTGCCGAGGCGGAGCAGATGGCGGCTACGCCGTGGCGTTGCTGCATGGCTATGTCGGCTGCCGCGCCTGCGGTGTCGTCGGCTTCCACCACCTTGAGCTGCGGGTGGCGGGAGAGGAACTCGCGGCACTGCATGAGTGCCACGGGGTGTGAGTGCACTTCGACGAGGTCGTCCCAGCTGTCCTCGGGCAGGCACATGATGCTGTGGCGTATGCGCAGCTTGTGCTCACCCACTATGGTGACAGGTGCCTCGCGCAGCAGCTCATAGTTGTGCAGCAGCGAGCCGGCTATGGTGTTCTCTATGGCAGCCATGCCGATGGCTGTGGGGTCGGAGCGCATGGTGTCGAACACCTCCTCGAAGGTGTCGCAGCAGATGAGCTCTACCTCTTCCTGTGCGAAGAACTGGTGGGCGGCTATGTCGTGGTAGCTCCCGACGATGCCTTGTATGGCTATTCGCTTCATTGCCTGTTGTGTTGTCTGATATGTCCAAGCCCCGCTTCCTGTGTCGGGAAGCGGGGCTTGAGCTATGTGTGTGTTATGTTGTTGTCTCTGTTGATGCACTTACGCACTGGCTGCACACGCTACCGCTTCACCTTGACTGGGTAAAGTAAAAGTAGAAGTAGCGTTCATGTCGAGCAATGCCAGAGTGCCTTGTGGCTCCTCTTTGCGTGTGCAAAGGTATTGACATAGCTCCATTCCTGCAACTTTAGAGGGCAAAAATGGCAGCCGCGGCTGTCTTTTCCTGCACGCCGAAGGTTGTCGCGACAGAAAACATTTTGACAGAAATATGCCGCCTTGATGCCACGTATGCTTACCTTTTGCTACTTTTGCCGCCGATTTCAACAACAAACGCAAGCAACACAACAATCAAACGACTACAACCATGTGCGGAATAGTAGGCTACATAGGCCAGCGCAAGGCCTATCCCATTCTCATCAAGGGTCTGCAACGACTGGAATATCGCGGCTACGACAGTGCCGGCGTGGCGCTGATTGATGAGCAACAGCATCTGAATGTATACAAGGCAAAAGGCAAGGTGGCCGACCTGGAGGCCTACTGCGAAGGCAAGGACACAGGCGGCAGCGTGGGCATAGCCCACACGCGGTGGGCCACACACGGTGAGCCGTCGAGCCAGAATGCCCACCCCCACTACTCTGCCTCGGGGCGCCTGGCACTCATCCACAACGGCATCATCGAGAACTATGCCACGCTGAAGGAGAACCTTGTGGCGCGAGGCATCGCGTTCCGCTCCGTGACGGACTCGGAGGTGCTCGTGCAGTTGGTGGAATATATCATGGTGAGCAACGGGCTCGAGCTCTACGAGGCTGTGCAGGTGGCCCTGCGCCAGGTGATAGGGGCCTATGCCATCGCCATCCTCGACCGCGAGCATCCGTCGCAGATAGTGTGCGCACGCCAGAGCTCGCCCCTCGTGGTGGGCCTCGGTGCCGAGGGCGACTTCTATCTGGCCTCCGACGCCAGCCCCATCGCCGAGTACACCGACCGTGTGGTCTATCTCAACGACGGCGACATTGCCCTGCTCCGGCTGGGCGACGAGCTGCATGTGGTGAACCTTAGCGGAGAGGCCCGGCATCCCAAGGTGAAGCAGATCGACGTCACGCTCGGACAACTTGAGAAGGGCGGCTATCCCTACTTCATGCTCAAGGAAATCTTCGAGCAGCCGGCGTGCCTGCGCGACTGCATGCGCGGCCGCATCAACGTGGACGCCGACCGCATCACGCTCTCGGCCGTCATCGACTACCGCGACAAGCTGGTGGCGGCGCGGCGGGTGATTATCGTGGCCTGCGGCACATCGTGGCACGCCGGACTCATCGGCAAGCAGCTCATAGAGAGCCTGTGCCGCATTCCCGTCGAAGTGGAGTATGCTTCGGAGTTCCGCTACCGCGACCCTGTCATCTACCCAGACGACGTCGTCATAGCTATATCGCAGAGCGGCGAGACCGCCGACACGCTGGCTGCCATCGAGCAGGCACGCAGCGCGGGGGCCTTCGTCTTCGGCATCTGCAACGCCATCGGAGCATCAATCCCCCGCCAGACCCAGACGGGAGTGTACATACACGTAGGCCCCGAGATTGGCGTGGCCAGCACCAAGGCTTTCACAGGCCAGGTGACGGTGCTCTGCATGCTGGCTCTCACCCTGGCCAACGAGCGGCGCACCATAGCCGGCGACGTATATAAGGAGATGGTGGCGGAGCTCGTGCGCATCCCCGAGAAGATGGAGCTCGCCCTCAAGGCCAACGAGCAGATAGAGCGGCTGGCACCCATCTTCACCTATGCACACAACTGCCTCTACCTGGGCCGTGGCTACAACTATCCCGTGGCACTCGAGGGTGCTCTCAAGCTCAAGGAAATCTCCTACATACATGCCGAGGGCTATCCCGCGGCCGAGATGAAGCACGGCCCCATCGCGCTGATAGACTCGGAGATGCCTGTATTCGTCATCGCCACGCGCGACAAGCTCTACGACAAGGTGGTGTCGAACATTGAGGAGGTGCGTGCACGAGGCGGACGCGTGGTGGCCTTGGTCACCGAGGGCGACACGCAGATGGCCAAACTGGCCGACCACATCATCTGCCTGCCCGACACGATGGAGTGTTTCCAGCCTCTCATAGCCTCCATACCGCTCCAGCTGCTGGCCTACCACATCGCCGTGTGCAAGGGCAAGGATGTGGACCGCCCGCGCAACCTGGCCAAGAGTGTCACCGTGGAGTAGGACACCCTGCACCGTGCATGCTGACACCATGCACCGTGTGGCGCCGACACCATGCATGGTGAACGAAAAGACCCTGCACCCTCCTCATTGGGGGGAGTGCAGGGTCTTTTGTGTGTGCACTGCATGGGGCGGTCTGCCTCCTTGCAGGGAGCGGCTTGCTCACGCGCATGGAGCGCGGCGGAGGTCAGCCTGTTATGCGCACCTTGCGCACAGTGCCGTCGGAGTAGCGCACGAGGTAGATGCCGCGGCGGAGTGCGGTGGCGCGACTGCCGTCGAGTGTGTAGTAGCTCACGGGGGTGGCTATGCCCGGTTTGGAGGCTGCTACGCCGGCCTCGTCGCCATAGACGAAGCGCAGCGTGACGGCGGGTCCATCGATGATTTCATCAAAGCGGCCTCCTATCTGCGCACAGACCACAATCTGCAATGTGGCTGTGCATGTGCCGTGGGCTGTGGGCAGCCACTCGGTCTGCAGGTCGCGCGTCTCGCTGCCGCGCATGGTGCCTCCAGTGGTCTTGTAGGAGCCGGTGGCGGAGCGGTAGATGCAACTGGTGGGGAAGCATATCTGGAAGTTGCCGCTGTCGAGGGTGCCGATGGTGTAGGCAACGAGCAGCGAGGCATCGTCGATCTCGGTGTTCTTCACGAAAAGACCTGATGGCATGATGGTGGTCAGCGTGCCGAAGCCGTCGTCCTCGGTGACGGCATTGGTGACGGTGACCACCGAGCCGTCGGGCACGATGGTGCCGTCGGCTGTGACGAACTCGAAGGTATGGTCGATGTCGTCGCCGTCGTCCTGAGCCACGGCGGGCGTGGCGGGCAGCGTGGCGGCGATGGCGAGGAGCGCGGCGTGGAGCAGTGAGTGTCTCATAGTTGTGTATGCTGGTTGTGTCGTATCGTATGTGCAAAGATATGCATTTATTGTTGCGCGTCGTCGGCTCGAGGCTCACAATGTGCCGTTGCCACCTGAAGCACGCCCGAGGCATCGGCCACGAAGACCACTGCCGCAAGGTGGCGCACGTCCCATGCCGCGGCCCTGGCGTGGGCGAAGCTGAAGGTCTGGGGCACATCCTGTGCGAGCAGCACGGCCTGCCCCCACATGCCGTTGACGGTGTCGCGGAACACGTGGCGGTGCATGTAGTCACGGTCGATGCTGTTGCCTGGCAGGTACTGCGTGCCAACGATGCTGTCCTCGATGAGCCACACCGTGAGGCGTGCCGCGACATCGCCGCTGAGTGCCACGGCACTGATGCCGTCGATGCTAATGGAGTCGGCTGTGGCGCGCAGGGTGCCTGCCGAGAGGCTGAGGGTGGCGGGCTTCTCGAGTTCACGCCGCACGTCGGCTCCCCACGTGTCGTAGTTGGTGGTGGGTGCCTGCCGGTTGATGAGTGCCACGGGCTGGCCGTCGAGGTGCCAGTAGTCGAAATAGGCACGGCCCACATCGGTGGTGAGCGGCAGGTTGACGCCGAACTGGTTGACACCGAAGGGTCCTGAGTGTATGCCCACGGCCACGACGTTGTCCTCGCCATACTGCTCCTGCAAGGAGGCTATCACGGCCGAGCCTTCGGGGCAGTTGATGCAGCGCTGACCCGTGAAGTCCTCTATGAGCACAGCCCGCTGCACTTCGGCACGAGGGACATAGATGAGACGCTCGTCGTCGGCCACCTGTCCGCAGGCAGCGCACATGGTGAGAGCCGTCAGGAGCAAGGCTGTCGGGAGAGAGTGTGCAGACTTATGCATGTGAGGCTGTGAGGTTTAGAAGTTGTAGTTGTAGGCCAGCGTGAAACCCTTGCCGGCCGGCACGTAGCGGCACACGCCGCCCGAGCAGTTGAAGCCTGCACGGGTGCGGCCATAGCCCAGCTGGATGCGGTGGGCACCCACGCTGTAGGTGACGGAGCCGAGGTAGTAGTGGAGGTCGGTGCGACCGCAGTTCCACTGGTCGGACACGGTGACCATCCAGTGCGGCACGAGGGAGAGCTCAAGCAGACCGAATGCCCAGTCGCCGTCGTCGTCGTGCGTGGTGAGATACTGGGCCTCGGCACGCAGTGTGGCCTTGTGGCTGAACTGATACTTGCCGTCGGCTATGAAGATGTTGCTGCGCACACGCCCGCCCTCTCCCTCGACGACAGTCTTGTTGTAGAGCTGGTTCATGTACATCACGTTCAGCTTGAATGCCTTCGACAGCTTGCGCTCCACCTGCACGTTGAAGTCCTGATAGTAGGTCTCAGGCCCCTGACCGAAGAAGGAGGCTCGGTAGCCGTCGGTGCCCTTGCCGCCAACGGGTGTCACGTCGAGGCCGCGCACATGGGAGAAGTTGGCCTTTACCGTCATGCCGTAGCGGCCGCCTATGGGCGTGCGACGGCGGAAGTTGTAGCCAGCCTCGGCCTGATAGGCCCACTCGCCCATGGTCTGGGTGGCGTAGGGATATAACGCGGCAAGAGCATAGGTGTGGTCCTGGGTGAAGGCGGGCAGATGATTGATGAAGGACGATGTGCCATCGGCAGAGCGGCTGCTGCGGAACGACATGTTGTCGCTGCGCTTGGCCATCACAAGGGCACTCATGCCGCGGCGTGAGTAGGAGGCAGAGAGCATGGCCACGTGGCCGTGGCGATAGATGTAGCCGTTGTCGCGCGAGGGATCCTGCGACTTCCAGGCCCACTCGCCAAGGACGCTCACGGCACCGCGCGAGAGGCGTGCACGGAGGTCCACAGCCTGCACGTCGCGCGGCAGGCGGAGCCTGTACATCTCGCCTGCTGGCACAAACTCATCACCCTCATGCTTGTTCACCACCGACGCGCCGAGCATCAGGCGCCAACGCGCACGCTCCAACGCGCGCACCGACTGCTCCACATGCCACTCGGCGTCGGCCCCGGCGATGAGGCCGTCGCTGTGTTCCCAGTATTGCCGCTGCCACCCGCCAAGAGCCTTGACGGTGAAACCGTCGAAAGGCGTCACCACAAGGCGCGCGCCACGCAGGGAGTTGTCCACGCCGAGGGAGCGTTCCTCGTAGGTGCGCAGAATGAAGCCCGAGCCGAACTGCTCGTAGAAGTCGCCCAGGGTGAGTTCCCAGCGGCTGAAGTGTGCCTTGGCATAGATGTTGGGCACGCCCCAACCGGCGAAGTCACGTTCAAAGCCTGGCAGCGGATGGTCGAGATACTCGAAGCGCAGGCCGGCGTCGAGGAAGCTGCTGCGCATGGCCACATCGACGTAGGTGTTGGTCTGGATGTCCTCGTCGGCGGTGGCATTGATGGCGCGGTCTGCACGCGGAACGAGGATGTCGCTCTGTATGCTGCCCGACACCACCGGGTCGAAATGGAGCCCTGTCTGCGCCCACATGGACGAGGCACACGACACCACGGCTCCGGCCACGAGAGCCAACAGACGAAGGCGATGGCAGAACATGGGTTTCATTGTGCAGCCACCAGTTCGCGCACCTTGGCTATGAGCTCTTCTTCGGCTCCGTCGACATAGCCGTTGTGCTTATACACCACCTGCCCTTTGCCGTCAAGGATGAGCACAAAGGGTATCATCTGCACGCCGAGGGCACGTGTGAGGTCGGAGTTAGTGTCGAGCAGGATGTCGTAGTCCCACCCGTAGGAGTCCACCATGGGTTTCACCTTGCCGGCGTTCTGAGCCTGGTCGATGGAGATGGCTATGAGCTTCACGCCCGTCTCTTCCACCCAGTCATCATACACCTCATGGATGGCCTTGAGTTCACGGTTGCACGGCTTGCACCACGTGGCGAAGAAGTCGATGATGATGGGCCGCCCGCCATTGGACAACGTGTCCACACGCACCGGCTGGCCGTCGAGGGTTTTAAGGGTGATGGCCGGCAGCTGCGCATAGGAGCTGATGCTGGCGGCAAGAAGAAGGAGAGTGAGTAGGCGTTTCATGCTAATATGGGTTTAGTCTGCAAATGATGCAATATGCCTGCGTAGCAGCAAAGATAGGCCTAAACATATTCATGTACACGCACGAAGCTAAAAAATGTGCCGCACACAACTTAAAATGTACATCCATGCATAGCGGCACCACAAGAAGTGCTATATTTGTGAGCAGCAGCATGCAGTTGCCACCTTACACCGAACCCTACCTTGACATACCTCACACTCCCAGACACCACCGAGCACCGCCTGAGTTTCTACCTCGCCATGGAAGAGCATGCGGCACGCACACTGCGGCTGGCAGACGACGCGTTCTTCATGTGGCAGGTGGCACCGACAGTCATCCTCGGGCGCAACCAGGTGATAGAGAACGAGGTGAACCTCGACTACTGCCGTCGTGCAGGCATCGGGGTATACAGGCGCAAGAGCGGAGGCGGCTGCGTGTATGCCGACAGGAGCAACGTCATGTTCTCCTACGTGACACGCTCCGACCAGGTGACCTGCACTTTCAACCGCTACATCCAGATGGTGGTGGACATGCTGCACGGAATGGGCATCGATGCCAGCTCCTCGGGACGCAATGACATCCTGATAGGAGGGCGCAAGGTGTCGGGCAACGCGTTCTATCATACTGCCGGCTACAGCATCGTGCACGGCACCATGCTCTACGACACCGACATGCAGAACATGGTCGCAGCCATCACGCCATCCGTGGACAAGCTCGTGGCCAAGGGCGTACAGAGCGTGCGGCAACGCATTGCCCTGCTCAAGGACTATACGGACATCACGCTCGACGCCTTCATGCGCCATGTGCGGCACAGCCTGTGCGAGAGCGAGCACCTGCTGACCGACGACGACGTGGCCGCCATCGCCCGGCTCGAGAAGGGCTATCTCACGGACGACTTCATCTACGGGCACAGCCCCGCCTACAGCGTGACCCGCCGCCGGCACATAGACGGCGTGGGCGAGGTGGAAGTGCGCATGACCGTGAAGGGCGGCCGCATAGAGAGCCTCAACATCCTGGGCGACTTCTTCCTCGTGGGCGACATGGACCGGCATGTGATACAACCTCTGCTGGGTGCACCACTGAGGCAGGATACTCTTGCCGCGCTGCTGCCTGAAGGCATGGACGACATCATCCGCGGCCTGCGGACGGGCGACCTCATTGACCTGCTTACCGACCACTGAAGCGGACAACATGCCAAGTCATTTACATATTAACTAACCTACTGACATACCACTGCACATGGACAAGAAAACCTGTCTCTACGACAAGCACGTGGCTCTGGGAGCCCTCATGTCGCCATTCGGCGGCTTCATCATGCCCATCCAATACTCCAACATAACGGACGAGCACCAGGCCGTGCGCAACCACTGCGGCGTGTTCGACGTGTCGCACATGGGTGAAGTGCGCATCACAGGCCCCGATGCTGAGCGCTACGTGAACCACATCTTCACCAACGATGTGACCGATGCCCCGACAGGGCAGATATACTACGGCATGATGCTCTATCCCAACGGCGGCACTGTCGACGACCTGCTGGTCTACAAGATGGGTGCCGACGACTTCTTCCTTGTCATCAACGCCGCCAACATCGACAAGGACGTGGCGTGGATGGAGGAGCACAAAGCAGGCTTCGACATCACCCTCGACCACCAGAGCGACACCTACGGACAACTGGCCGTGCAAGGACCCGAGGCCGAGGATGTGGTCGAAACGGTGCTGGGCCTGAAGGTGTCCGACCTCAAGTTCTACACTGCCAAGACCATACCTGCTGGCGGCGAGGAACTCATCGTGTCGCGCACAGGCTATACGGGTGAGGATGGTTTCGAGATCTATGGCTCCCACACCTATATTATAGAAGCATGGGATGCACTGCTCTCCAGCAACCGCTGCAAGCCCTGCGGCCTGGGCTGCCGCGATACCCTCCGCTTCGAGGTGGGCCTGCCCCTCTATGGCGATGAACTCTCGGCCGACATCTCGCCGGTCATGGCAGGGCTGTCCATGTTCTGCAAGCTCGACAAGGCAGAGTTCATCGGCAAGGAAGCACTCGTGCAGCAGAAAGCCGAGGGTGTGAGCCAGAAGCTGGTAGGCATCGAACTCGCAGACAAGGCCATACCACGCCACGGCTACACGGTGCTGCACGACGGACAGCCTGTAGGCAGCGTCACTACCGGCTACCACTGCATCTCGGTGGACAAGAGTGTATGCATGGCCCTTGTTGACACTCACGTGGCCAAGCTGGGCACAGCGCTTCAGGTGCAGATACGCAAGAAGGTGTTCGACGGCACCGTGGTAAAGAAGAAGTTCTACGAGAAGCACTACAAGAAGTGAACCTCTCCGCACATCCTCCCACACACTCATAATTATCAACCCGCATCAACAGTCACAACCCAACAAACCCTACACCAAACTATGGCTACATTTGAATCAGGACTCCGCTACAGCGAGTCGCATGAGTATGTCCGCACAGAAGGCGAATATGCTTACATCGGTATCTCCGACTACGCCCAGCACGCTTTGGGCAACATTGTCTATGTCGACATGCCCGAGGTGGACGATGAAGTCTCGGCAGGCGAAGAGTTCGGCGCCGTGGAGAGCGTCAAGGCAGCCAGCGACCTCATATCGCCCGTGTCAGGCACCGTGGTCGAGGTGAACAGTGCCCTCGACGATGAGCCCGAACTGCTCAACAAGGACGCTTTCGCCAACTGGATAATCAAAGTGCAGATGTCCGACCCCTCCGAGCTCGACTCCCTGATGGACGTGGAGGCCTACAAGGCACACTGCGAGGCCTGACGGGCAACGTGTTGACAGACTCCCTTTCCACCTTCTCACCATCACACCCATGTATCGCTACTTCCCACATACAAGCTCCGACCTGCAGGCCATGCAGCAAGCTGTGGGCATAGGCTCACCCGATGAGCTCTTTGCCGACATTCCGGCCGAGGCACGCCTGCAGCGCGACTACGACCTGCCTGCCAGTGCCTCGGAGATGGAGGTGCGCCGCTTCTTCGAGGGACTGGCGCAGGAGAGCGGCACGCCAAGAGCCATCTTCGCCGGTGCCGGTTGCTACAACCACTACACGCCAAGCATCGTGAAGAGCCTCACAGCCCGTTCCGAATTTCTCACCTCCTACACTCCCTATCAGGCCGAAATATCGCAAGGCACACTGCACTACATCTTTGAGTATCAGTCCATGATAGCCGAGCTCACGCAGATGGACATCAGCAACGCTTCCATGTACGACGGCGCAACGGCCACGGCCGAGGCTGCCATGATGGCATGGGCTAATGCCAAGAAAGCCACCTGCGTGGCCATCAGTGCCACCGTCGACCCCAAGGTGCGACAGGTGGTTGAGACCTATGCCCATTTCCACGGCTTTGCCATCCAGACCATTGCCGCCACCGGCGGAACCACCGACCGTGAGGCACTGTCAGGCATGCTGGCCAAGGGCGGAGTGGCCGGCGTCATCGTGCAGCAGCCCAACTATTATGGTATCGTGGAGGACCTGACAGGCATCGCCGACGAAGTGCATGCCCAGAAGGGTCTCTTCATCGTCAACGCCAACCCCTTCGACCTCGCGCTGCTCCGCACGCCAGGCGAGTGGGGTGCCGACATTGCAGTGGGCGAAGGTCAGTCCTTAGGCATTCCCATGACGCTTGGCGGGCCCGGCGTGGGCTACATGGCATGCTCGGAGAAGCTCATGCGCAAGATGCCCGGCCGCATCGTGGGCCAGACGCTCGACAACCGCGGGCAGCGTGCCTTCGTGCTTACGCTCCAGGCACGCGAGCAGCACATACGCCGTCAGAAGGCTACGTCCAACATCTGTTCCAACCAGAGCCTGATGGCACTCTTCGTGACCATCTACCTCGCCACGATGGGCCCCGAGGGACTGCGCGAAGCAGCCCAGCAGAGCTACACGCTGGCTCACGAGCTCCACGACATGCTGGTGGCAACAGGCCGCTTCAAGCCCACCTTCGCCAGCCAGCCTTTCTTCAACGAGTTCTGCCTCGACTACGACGGCGACCTAGATGTGCTCTGCTCCGCTCTCGAAGCCAAAGGCATCGTGCCAGGTGTGCGCACCGGACTACACACCATCATGATAGCAGCCACCGAGCAGAACACACGCCAGCAGCTGCACGACTATGTGCAGACAGTGAAAGCCCTATAAACAGCATCCAGCCTTATGAACAACAAGCTATACGGCAAGCTCATATTCGAGCTTTCGCATCCTGGCCGCAAGGGCTGTGCCTTGCAGCAGTTGCCCGCCTCGCATCACTCTGCCACCGACTTGCCCGCCCACCTGCTACGCTCGGCGGCACCGCGCCTGCCAGAGTGTGACGAGCTCACAGTGGCCCGCCACTACACCAACCTGAGCCACGACAACTTCGGCGTCAACGATGGCTTCTATCCCCTCGGGTCGTGCACGATGAAGTACAACCCTGCCATCGACGAGGAAGTGGCTGCCATCGGAGCCTTTGCCGCCACACATCCAGAGCAGGCCATGCACCATGACCACCCCATGCTGCGCATCTACACACAGCTGCGGCAGGCACTGGCAGAGCTGACAGGCCTGAGCGAGTTCACGCTCAACCCGTGTGCCGGCGCCCATGGGGAGCTCACGGGCCTGATGATTATCCGTGCCTACCACGAGCACAGGGGCGATGCTGCTCGCACGAAGGTGCTCATCCCCGACTCAGCCCACGGCACCAATCCCGCCTCGGCCGCCGTGTGCGGTCTCGAAGTGGTGGAAGTGCGCAGCCTGCCCGACGGCACCATCGATGTGTCCCACCTTGAGGAGTTGCTCTCCGCGATAGGCAGCGAGGTGGCGGCCATGATGATGACCAACCCCAACACCCTCGGCATCTTTGAGCCACGCGTGCTCGACATCACGGCCAAGGTCCATGCTGCCGGCGGACTGATGTACTACGACGGAGCCAATCTCAATGCACTGCTCGGCTGCTGCCGTCCTGGCGACATGGGCTTCGACGTGTGCCACGTGAACCTGCACAAGACCTTTGCCACGCCTCACGGCGGCGGCGGTCCCGGCAGCGGTCCCGTGGGTGTGCGCAAAGGGCTGGAGGCATTCCTGCCGCTGCCCTACGTCATGGTCGATGCCGAAGGCCGCCACCGTGTGCTCACACGCCGCGAGGAGCGTCCGCTCTCCATCGGCAGCATAGGAGCCTACCTTGGCAACTATGGCGTGCTCATCAAGGCACTGGCCTACATCCTCTCGCTCGGGCGTGAGGAGCTGCGCCATGTGGGTCCGCTCGCCACGCTCAACGCCAACTACGTCAAGGAGCAGCTGCGCGACACCTTCCTCCTGCCCATCGATAGAGTGTGCAAGCACGAGTGTGTGTTCGACGGCCTTGCCGACAAGAGCACCGGTGTCACCACGATGGACGTTGCCAAGCGGCTGCTCGACTACGGCTACCATGCGCCCACCATCTACTTCCCGCTGCTCTTCCACGAGTCGCTCATGATAGAGCCCACGGAGAACGAGAGCAAGGAGACGCTCGACGCCTTCATTGCCGTGATGCACAAGATTGCCGAGGAAGCCCAGTCGGACCCCGAGATGGTGAAGACAGCCCCCCACTCCACGCCCATCGGACGTGTGGACGACGTGCTGGCTGCCAAGCACCCCGTGACCACCTACTGGAAGAGCCTCGAGAAATAGCCACCACCATGCTGCCGCAGTCGCCTGCCATGCCATTTGTGCCATGGTGCAGTGTGGCTGCGGCAGTGTTTCATCGTCACTAACCATGGACAGCAAACACTTCGATGTCATCATTATAGGCAGCGGCCCTGGCGGCTATCAGGCTGCTGCCCACGCCGCCCGCGAGGGTCTCTCGGTGTGCATAGCCGAGGAGAGCGAGGCCGGCGGCACCTGCCTCAACCGCGGGTGCATTCCCACCAAAGCCTTGTGCCACGATGCCGAGCTGGCACGCATGGCTGCCGCGACGACGGCCTGTACCCCCGACGCCACGGCCATGCAGGCACGCTTTGCCGAGGCCATGAGCCGCAAGGCCGAGGTCGTGGCACAGCTGCGCTCGGGCGTGGAGTCGCTGCTTGCAGCTCCGGGCATCACCCTCGTCAGAGGCCGTGCACAGCTGCTGGCCGATGCTACGGTGCAGACGCCCGAGGGCTGCCTCACGGCCGACAACATCATCATAGCCACGGGCTCACGCTCGGCCATGCCGCCCATCGCGGGGCTCGACCTGCCGGGCGTGGTCACCTCGACAGGTATGCTCGACACCACCACCCTACCCTCACGTCTCTGCATCGTGGGTGCAGGAGTGATAGGCCTTGAGCTGGCAGGAGTCTTCAGCTCCTTCGGCACCAAAGTCACGGTGGTGGAGTTCATGCGCGAATGTCTGTCCGCCATGGACAGCGACATCGCCAAGCGCCTGCGCAAGCAGATGGAGCGCGCGGGCATAGCCTTCGAGCTCGGCACCGCCGTGAAGCGCATCGACGAGGGGCTGCGTGTCACGATAGAGAAGAAAGGGCGCGAGGCTGTCATTGAGGCCGACATGGTGCTTGTGGCCACAGGGCGCGTGCCACGTCTCGACGCCATCGACACCGAGGGCCTGCACATTGCCACGCACCGCCGTGGCATCTGCGTGGACGCCACTACCTTCGAGGTCGTCCGCGAGGAGGGAGCTCAGACGCCGGCGTCGCCACGCATCTTTGCCATAGGCGACGTCAACGGATGTCAGATGCTTGCTCATGCGGCCGAGGCTCAGGCACGCCGTGTGGTCAACACCATCATGGGGCGGTGCGACGGGATGCGCCTCGACGTTATGCCGGCAGCAGTGTTCACCACGCCCGAGGCCGCCTGCGTGGGTCCCACCGACGAGGCTCTCAAGGCCCGGGGTGCGGCTTTCAGGGTATACAAGGCCACGTTCCGCGCCAACGGCCGGGCTCTGTGCATAGGCCAGACTGAAGGCTTGGTGAAGGTGATTACCGACGAGCATGACCGCCTGCTGGCATGCCATGCCGTAGGGCCGCACGCCGCCAGCATCGTGCAGGAGCTGACAGCCTACATAGCCCTCGGTGCCACCCTCCGCCAGTTGCTCGACACGGTGCACATACACCCCACGCTCTCCGAGGTGCTACTCTCCCTCGCGTAGCACCGTCACCTTCACTCCCGCCCCGCGGCACTCGCTGCCCATGGGCGGGTTTTCCTTAAGGAGCTCAAGCTCCACCTGCCGTGCCTCGGCAAAACGGTCGAGGATGGCGCGGCAGATGCGTCCTGCCACATGCTCAAGCAGCGACGATGGCACGGCCATCTCCGCGCATACCGTGTCGTAGACGGCAGCATAGGATATGCTGCCGGCAAGCACCTCGGGCAGCTCGCCGGCACACACCGCCACGTCGGTGGCCATGGCCTGCGACATGTCGGTGTCGACACTGATGTCAAGGCGATAGTAGCCACCCACGGTGCGCTCCTGCGGCAGCACGCCATGGTAGGCATAGAGGCGCACGTCGCGCAGCACTATCTGGCTTCGGGTCACTTGCATTGTCGTTAGTGTTATAGTTGCTAAGGGTGTGGAATACGCCTGCTACCGTGACTGAGACACCATGCAGGGTGATGTCCGTGAGGGTGCAGGGTCATGCACCTACACCGTGCAGGGTGATGCGCACCACCATGCAGGGTGTTCACCCGTCCATGTCAATGCTCTTCATGCATCACGGCGCAGGCTGCTGCCGCTCACGGCGCAACCGTCAGCGCGTCGTCGGCCTTGGCATCGTCGTCGGGCAGGTAGCGTTTCAAGGCAGAGCGCACACCGTTCTTCCACGTGTTGATGCTCTCGCTCTGCAATGAGAGCTGGCCCACAAGGCGTATCACGTGGTCGAGGGGCATGCCGTAGCGCAAGACTCCCGAGAGGAGCTTTGCATAGTTCCAGTACTCAGGGTTGAACTTCTCCGACAGGCCCTCTACCGTTGTCTTGTAGCCACGCTTGTTCTGGAACTGGAAGTCGTAGCGCTTGGTGCCGTCGGCATTCAGCTGCTTGATGATGCGCCCCTTGGTGACACTCTTGGGCAGCACTATACCCTCGTCCTCGTCCTGAAGGCCCGTGAATATCTCGTAGGGGCGGCCGTCAAGCAGACCCACGAAAGCCACCCACTTCTCCTTGTTGTTCTGGAAGCGCACCACGTCGCAGTCCAACGCCTCGGGACGTTTCTCCACCACCACCGGCGAGGCCGGAGCTGCGGGTGCCGCGACGGCAGTGACCTCGGCTATGCCATTAGCACCGTCATGCACGGACTGTTCAGACCATGCATCATCGGCCTGCACGGAGCGGCCCTGCACGGTGAGGACACTCAGGCTGGCATCTCGGCAGAGCAGCCGCGCCACGCGCGGGCCGCCCGTGGCCACCCAGGGCTGCACGGCGGCAACCACGGCAGCCTGCATGTCCACATCCTGCACACAGGCACTGCTTGCCCTGTCGTCGAGGGAGGGAGCATCTGCCAGTGGCAAGCCAACAAGCAGCATCGGACCGTCGCCACGCTGCAAGGGAGCCCAGCCGCGCTCCGCGGCCTCGCGCTGCGCGGCACGGCACACTGCCGCCTCCACCTCTGTGAGCACCGACGTGACCACACTGCCAGCCTGCACGGCACTCGGCGTGAGCATCGCCACAGCCTCCAGCACACCGGCCAGCCCCACCTCACCCTGATGGTGCTCGGTGAGCTGCACCAATTGTTGCTGCCAGAAGGCAAGCGAGCTGCGCGCAGTGGCAGACTCCATGACTTGCATCACCGCGGCGGTGTTCAGCTCCGTGAAGGCTGCCGCCATGTGCACGGCACGCCGGGCGGCCTCGTCCAGCAAGTCTGCATCAAGACGCATGCCGGCAGGCTTCGACGTGTCAATAAGCGTCGGCAGGCAGAGACTCACGCCATAGACCATGCCCGCGAGACCCTCACAGGACGTGCATACAAGATGCTCGTCGGCCGATGCCTCCGCGAGCAGGCTGTAGATATTGATGTCCATCGTTGTCTTAACCATCGTTGTGCAAAATATGTGCATCGTGCCGGCAACAGCCGTGCAGCACAAGCCTCAATGCCTCACGGCCACCTTGCGCTGCCCCACGATGTTCACTCCGGACTCCATGCGCGAGCGGCGGCGACCATCGGTGCCGAAAATGCTGCGGGCATGCAAGGCAGCCGCCGGCAGCATGCGCACCGGCACCTTGCGGATGAAACCGTCGACACTCTCATGGAAGCCTATGTGACTGATGACCGTGGTGCCCGTGGTGCTTGTGATCCCGAAGATAGTGTGGCCGGCACAGACGGAAAAACGGTCGCCCACGTTGTTGGCGTTCAGCCCCGATGCATTCATATCCCAAGCTATCACCACCTCGCCGTCGACATCGGAGCACACCTCCGTGGGCGACACCTGAGTGCCACGGTTGACACCGTTGAGCCACCAGAGGTAGCTCGCGCCGGCAGCCGTGGAGAGGTTTGTACCCTTGACAATAAGATAGTGCTCCTGCGAGGCTATGGTGTAGTCGAGATTGGCCCAATCCATATTAAGTGCAACGTTGTTGGCCCCCGTGGCAAGCACAGTGATGGTGTTGGCCTCGGTGTCGTAGCTTATGGAGCTCTGCGCCACACGGCCGGCATCGCCCGTGACCCAGTCTGTGGCACGGAAGTTGTAGGCATGGTTGTCGTAGCCGCTGACGAGGCGAAGGTAGTAGAGACCTGGCAGCATGGTGCCCTCGGAGGCCCTGAAGCGCACGGTGAGTGTCTCCTTAGGTCTGCCGTCGGCACGCCGCAGCATGGCAGGCTCCACGGGCACTTCCAGATTGTAGAAGCCCTTGGCGTCCTGCCCCTTGACAGAGGAGGGCACCGTCACGGTGGCAACATCCTGCCCGTCGATGCTCAGCACGCCCTTGCGCCCGTGGTCGGCAACAGTGAGGCGGAGCATGACAGCCACGCCGTCGGTGAGACCCTGAGTGTTGGCCAGCACATACTGGACATAGCCGCCGGCCTTTGCATCGCGGTAGGTCTCACCCTGGTAGGTGCCCGTCGATGAGTCGTCGGAATAGGCATAGCTGTGTCCGGCCTCGCTCTGCTGCTCGCCCGTGGCCACGAAGTCGATGGTGCGTGCAGCGAGTGCGGCAGCCTCGGCGTCGGCGCGCCCCATGTCGCTGTCAGCATAGGTCTCGGGTGTAGCGGCATACCAGTAGCACATGTAGCGTGCGTGGTGTATACCATAGAAGGGTTGCAGCGTGAGGTGCTGCCAGCTGCCCTTAGACTGCGCGCTGCCGGCATCAATGTCGAAGCGGAGAGCTGCGGCGGCATCGGCAAACTGCGCCGTGACGCGCTGCATGGTCTGCTCGCGCGAGGCATCAATGAGCAGCGGTGCCGATGTGAGTTCCTTGACGGATGCCCGCGAGCCCGGTGCGTGGTCCATGCGCCCCTCGAGGCCATACTCGTTCTGTAGTTGCTCATACTCCAGCCCCGTGGCAGCAGCCTCCTCGGACGAGGTGGCCGTGGTCTGTGCGGCAAGGAGTATGGGGCCATACTCAAACGCGATGTAGTCCTCGAGCCCTGGACACTCCTCATAGTGCAGGCGCATGGGCAGGAGGATGTCGACCCTGTCGCCTTCTGCCCACGTGCGGTGCAGCTGCACGTAGCCGGCCTCGCCCGCTGTGGTGGCTCCGTCCACGGCAGCCTGCTGGCTCTCGCCGTTGACGAGGATGCCATAGCCGTCGCCGGCCCATGCAGGACGGCGTATGGCTATGGTGTAGGTGCCGGCACGGGTGACGGTGAGGTGCGACTGCGCCACCTGCATGTAGCCGTCAGAGGCCTTGAGCGAGGCCGGCCCTGTGGTGAAGGTGCCTTCCACGTAGGGGAACACGGTCTCTTGCTGGAGGCCGAAGTGCTCGTCGGTGAGGGTGCTTGCCACAAAGAGGTTCACATAGAGGACATCGTCGCCTGAGTGTGTATAGACAAAGTGGCCATACTTGGAGTGGTTCTCCATGCCCGTGCCTACGCAGCACCACATGGATGCATTGAGCGTGGAGTAGATGCGGTAGCCCTGTGGCCTCAGGGTGGTGAAGTAGACGTAACCGCCTGTATCCGGGTCACGCGACGACAGTATGTGGTTGTACATCGTGTGCTCGTAGAAATCGGCGTAGGTTGCATCGTGTGTCTGGTCGAAGAGCATCTCGGAGAGCTTGAGCATGTTGTTGCTGTTGCAGCTCTCAGGGCCGTCCACGTCGTCTATGTAGCGGTGTGCCTCGCTGACGATGTTGAAGAAGTGCTCCGAGGTGGAGTTGCCTCCGATGCATGTGGTGCGGTGTGCGGCCACGTCGGCCCAGAAGTTGCGCGACGCATCGCGGTAGGCAGTCTGCGTTGGGTCGGCCTCGTAGATGCGTGCGAAGCCTATGTATTTCGGCACCTGTGTGTTGGCATGCTTGCCGTCGAGGAACGTGGCCGACGGCGTGGCCATGCCTTGCAGCATCTGACGGTGGCTATATCGGCATGCGGCTTCGAGGTACTTGTCGTCGCCGAAGATGCTGTAGGCGTCGGCCATGGACTCATTCACTCCGCCATGTTCCCACCCCAGGACGGTCTGCATGTCGGCATCGGAGAGCTGTGCGGTGAGTGCCACCGTCCAGTCGGCCAGCGAGCGGAAGCACTCGAGGGCGGTGTCGTTGCCGGCATAGAGCCAGGCGTCGCGCAGTCCGGCCAGCACTTTGTGCTGGCAGTAGAGCGGCACCCATCCGCCGTAGCGGCGGAAGTCGCTGATGTTGCCGGCGTAGAGTGATGTCCACACGGAGCGCAGTGGCTGGCCTCCGATGAAGCCGTGCAGGCCTTGTGTGTCGGCATCGTAGGCGGTCTGACAGTCGCTCAGGATGCTTATGCAGTAGCTGAGACGCTCGCCGAGCTGTGCTCGCAGGTCGCCCTCGCCCACGGCGGCATAGGCCAGTGCCAGTGCAGAGAGGTAGTGTCCGCCCACGTGTCCCTCGAGGCTCCAGTCGGCAAGGCCCCAGTTGGAGAATGAGGGGTGCTGCGTGAGCCACCCGTAGTATGGGCTGTCTGTCTTGGCATCGAGGCCGGCCTCGCGTATGAAGGGTGCCATCAGGCGGTCGGCATCGTAGCTGAGGAGGAGGCGGGCATTGTTGTCCTGGGCGGTGCGCAGCGGGCTGTCGAGGAGCTGCACCTGTGTGAGGCTGAAGTGCTGCGGATAGATGGTGGTCTGTGCATGTGTCGCGGCCGAGAGAGCCATCAGGGCGATGGTGAGGATGTGTCGCATAGTGTCAGGTGTGTGCTTGTGGCTGTTGTTGGTTCTATTTGTCTTCGTCGGTGTATGCGGCCACTCCCACGGCGTCCATTATCACGAATGTGGGGTTGTATCCGTCGGGTGTGGCGAGCATCACGGCACCTGTCGGCAGCTGCCACTGTATGCGGTCGCCTGCGGCGTCGGCGGGCTCGCCGTAGTGGCGGCGCAGGGAGTCGAGCAGCACGTCGGAGGGCATGTTGTGTGGCTGTGCCAGTATGCGGTATACTGTTCGCGTGCGCTTTGTGTAGCTGACGCGGAACACTTGTGTGGTGCCGAACACGGTTCCTTTGAAGACGAAGGAGCGTGTGTCGCCGTCACGCTTCTGTAGTTTGTAGCCTGCCTGACGCAGTGCGTCGGCGAACTCGTAGATGTCGCCTTTCACGGGTATGCCTTCGAAGCTGATGTGCTGCCGGCGCACGGCCGTGGCGCCTGAGGCTGCGTCCTGAGCTATGGCAAGGCATGGTGCCATGGCGCACAGGATGAGTAGCAGGAGTGTGCGTCTCATGTCGGTAGTATGCTGCATTGATGCCACAAAAATAATGCTATTTGCGTCGCGTGTGCTACTTTTGCGTTCACCTTTTACCTTTCATCATTCACTTTTTTGCTTGCATGTCTACAATTTCCGAACACCGCACCATCCGCCGCTACTCCGGCCGCGACATCGCTCCCGAGCTGCTCTCACGCTTGCTTGAGGAGGCAGGGCGCACACAGACCATGGGCAACCTTCAGCTCTACAGCGTGGTGGTCACGCGCTCGGCCGAGGGCAAGGCCGCGCTGTCGCCCCTGCACTTCGCGCAGCCCATGGTGACCGAGGCTGCAGTGGTGCTCACGGTGTGTGCCGACTTCCGGCGCACGAGCCGCTGGGCCGAGTGCCGCCGTGCCACGCCTGGCTACGACAATGCCCTGAGCTGCCTCAATGCCATGACCGATGCTCTGCTCTACACGCAGACGCTGTCCATCGTGGCGGAGCGCGAGGGTCTGGGTGTATGCTTCCTCGGCACCACCATCTACCAGCCGCTCTCCATCATCAAGGCTCTGCGGCTGCCCCGTTTGGTGTTTCCCGTGGCTACGCTCACCATGGGCTGGCCGGCCGAGGAGCCTCCGCTGAGCGACCGTCTGCCTGTCGGGGCCTACGTCCACGAGGAGGTATACCACGACCCTACAGAGGCTGACATTGATGCCTACTATGGCGCGAAAGAGGCTCTGGAGGTGAACCGCGAGTTTGTGCGCATCAACGGCAAGGAGACCCTGGCGCAGGTGTTCACCGACCTCCGATATACGCGCAAGGATAATGAGGCCATGAGCCGCACACTGATAGAAGCCTTGCGCCATCAGGGCTTCATAGAGTGAGGCGGCGGCGCGCAGGGTGGCTGTACCGCGGCGTGCAGGGTGGTGCGGAACAGGGTGCAGGGTGGAGGCTCGCCACCATGCAGGGTGATGCGAAACAGGGTGCAGGGTGACGGCCGTCACCCTGCACCCTGTTTCATGTCGGGGTGGCAGCGCGTGGTGCGCGTGTCTGCTCCTACTCTGCTATCTTGATGCTTATGGGCAGGTGTGCACTCCAGCCCACACGGTCGTAGAGGCGTATGGAGAAGTGGTAGTCGCCGGTGTCGACGCTGTCGGGGATGGCTATGAGCATGCGTGCCTCATAGTGCTTGAGCCCTTCGGGGATGGTGAAGGGTGTGTCGGGATTGTAGTGCCACGGGTTGACGGGCTCGCTGTCCTCGTCGAACTGGCATGCGCCTGCTGCGCCGGCATGGTTGTGGTGGTCGGCGTTGCTGTGCACTTCTATCTGGAAGTTGCCCAGCTCGTGGTCGTCGGTGAAGACGTAGGCAAAGGGTATGGTGTCGCCACGGTGGTAGACCTGGCAGTCCACGGGGTTTGCCACGATGCCGTCGGTGCTGATCACCGGTGGTTGCATGTCGCGGTCGTCGTTGTCGGAGGAGCATGCGGTGCAGAGTGCACAGAGCATGGCTATGGGAAGGATGTTGATGTATCGCATGGTGCAAGAGGTTTAGTGTTTAAGAGTCAGGGGTTGAGGATTGTTCTGTAGGGGTTGATGTATGCAGCTGCCGCTCAGAATTCCCATCCCAGCATGAACGAGACGCCGAAGCCTGGCTCGGGCACGTCGATGAGCCGGTAGTAGCTTGTGTGGTCGTAGTAACGGCGGTTGAGCAGGTTCTCGGCCTGCAGCGTGAGATGGAGCATGCCGCGTGGCAGTGGTATGTGCTTGCCTGCGGTTGCATTGAGAGTCCAGTGGCTGGCAGTGGGCTTCTCTGGCGGCACTATCTCGCTCTGCCTGCCCACGATGTCGGCATCCAGGCCCACATAGCCCTCGCCGTGCCAGACATAGGAGTAGCGTATGCCCGGGCGCACACTCCACGGCGTGGAGAAGGGCAGCGTATAGCCCCGCATGGGTCCCGACTGCTGGCGGGCGTAGAGCCACTCGGCAGCGAGCTGGGCTGTCCAGTGGCTGTCCACGTGCCAGTCGGCAGCTGCCTCTATGCCGCAACGCCCCACGGAGGCTTGTGTGTAGCGATACAGTTGCAGGCCTTCCACTCCCTCGAGCGTGGGGCTCAGGTAGATGTAGTTCGGGAAATAGCTGGCGTAGGGCTCCACACGTATTGCAAGCCGGCGGCCGTTGTAGTAGACGGCGGCGTCGAGCTGGTAGCACTCTTCGGGGTCGAGGGCGGCATTGCCCTGCTCGTAGCGGAACACGTGGTAGTTGATACCGTCAGCACCCAGCTCCTTGGGTATGGGCACGCGGAAGCTCTTGCCCGCGTTGGCCTTGACGACCCACTCTCCAAGGCTGTAGGCCATGCCCGCCGACCATGTCATACTGCTGAAGCGGCGGCAAAGGTCGGCAGACCGCTGCATGTAGACTGACGTGCCTGCCACAGGCGTGGCATACCAGTCGGTATAGCTCAGGATGTGGGTGCGCGCCACGTCGCAGCGCATGCCGGCCTGCAACATCAGTGCCTGTGTGGGGCGGTACTGCTCCATGGCATACACGCCGCCGCTCCATGCGTCGAAATCGGGCATCACAAAGCCCCATCCGCCACGACGGTTGCGCTGCCATTCGCCACAGACACCGGCCTGCAGCTCATGCTGCCCTGAGGGTTGCCAGCGCACAAAGGCATTGCCCGACCATGTGTCCTTGACGAAGCGGCGCTCCAGCGTGCCCGACGGACGCGGCATATAGCCATGTGCCACAGGCTCGGAGTGCTCCTCGCGCACGTTGCGCTGGTAGGCCACGCGGCCGTCGGCGGCAAACCGCGCCGTGTGCCACGACGCATGGCCAAGCACATTGAAGTGGTTCACCCACTGCGAGGGCACGTCGATGTCGCGCGAGGAGCGGTTGTAGTCGATCTTGGAGAGGCGCACCTCCATGCCGTGGGCATCGGCGAAGAAGCCGCTGTGGCTGTAGCTGTCGGACACGCGGATGTCGGCGTGGAAGCGGTAGCCCGCGTAGCCCACCATGACGCTCCCGTCACGCTCCAGCCCTGCGGTGTTGCGCAGGCGGCGATTGGGGAGGCGGACATAATAGGAATAGTATTCGATGCTGTCGGTGGGCACACGGTAGTCGCCATAGTCGATGAGCGTAGCGTTGGCGCGATAGAAGAAGCGGCCGTGGCACCCGCCCACCTTGGCCGAGAGGCCGAGCTGTGCATTGTTGCTGCGACAGAAGAGCCGGGCCGTGCCCTCGAGAGCCGACGTGGGAATGTGGTTGGTGTAGAGGTTGAGCACGCCGCCTATGGCATCGCTGCCATAGAGCAGCGCGGCAGGACCCTTGACCACCTCGGCGCGGTCGACAGCGAACTGGTCGACCTCAAGGCCGTGGTCGGCACCCCACTGCTGGCCTTCGTGCTTGATGCCGTCCTCGCTGACCACGATGCGGTTGAAGCCCAGGCCGCGTATGGCAGGCTTGGACTGGCCCGAACCTATCGACATGGCCTTAACGCCAGGGATGGCCTCAAGCGTCTGCATGAGGCTGCCGGCGAAGTGGTCTTGCAGATAGTCGGCACCCACCTGCACGCTGGCCTGCGAGGAACGCATCTGCACATCGTGCTGGCGCTGCGACGAGACCGTGACGGCGTGCAGCGTGATGGTGGTGTCGCCGGCTGCGCACAATGACAGCGACGCAGCCAGGAGGGTGGCAAACATAGTAAGAGGTGTTAGGTGGGACATCGGCTCGCACCCTGACCCCCGCGCAGAACATGACAGCAGGCTCAAGGCGGAGCAATAGCAGACCACGTGCCCGCACGCCTCACGCACAAGCACGCTCTCCTTACGCGATGCTCACCGGCGGGGCACGCAGCCCCACGACACCACTGCCAGCCGCAGTGGTGCCACGATGCCACGCCATACAGATGCGCTTGCAGCGTGGCACAAAAGGAAGTACACGACACTCGGCTGCCACAAGCATGGGCAGCGTGAGGAACTGGCAGAGCACACAGGCATGGACGGCAACCGTGGACACGCCTATATGGCCACCGCAATGGTGGTGGACACACTCCACACACGCCTCCGGCTGCCCTGCGGCCGGCTTGTGGATATGGAGCGACGAGAGAACCACTACCGGCACAAAGACAGCCAGCAGCAGCCACGATGCAATATGTCGCCTGGGGGTGACTTTCATAGCTGCTGAGAGGCCGGGGGTGCGGCAGCAGAGCCGGAATTGGCTGTCTGGCTCTCCTTGAACCGTGTGAAAGCACGCTCGAAACGCTCCAGCTGCTCCTGCAAGAGGTCGCTCTCGTGGAGCAGGCCCTGACGTGAGCGGTACTCACGGAGCGCACGGATGTGCTGTATGCTGTCAACGATATAACCCAGGATAATGTTGAGCAGCACGAAGTTGGCAATCACCGTGAACGACACCGCATAGCACCATGCCCAAGGATGCGACGGCAGCAGCGGCCTTATGATCTGTCCCCAGTCGTCGAGCAACATGAGTTGGAACAGGGTGAGATAGGTATCGCCCAAGGTGCCGAAATAGGCAGGTGCGGTGTCGCGGTAGAGGTTGACGCCTATGATGGCGTATATGGTGGTGACGAAAAGGATATACAGGCTGGCACCCAGGATGGCCGGCACGGCACCGAAGATGGCTTCTGTCAGCTCGTGCAGATGGCGCTGGCGCACAAGCACCTTGCTCGTACTGGCCAGCTTGAGCAGGCGCAACGTGCGCACTCCCACCAGACCCATGACACCGCCCACGATGCTCACCGCCGAGATGAGCGTCACCACCAAGTCGAACACATTCCAGTAGCGCACCTTGCCATCCTTCACGAAGAAGCTGTGCACGCCATCACGCGACGGACGCATGAAGACGCGGCACAGCACCTCGATGATGAAGACCACGATGCTGACGTCGCAGAACACGTCGAGCTCCATGCCCCAGCGGCTGCGCGCCTGCGCCGATGTGAGCAGCAGTGCCGCAACGAGGTTAAGCACCAACAGGACGTTGATGCTTGCCTCCACTCGATGTATGCGGCGCAGATAGCGCGCTGTGCGCGTGTAGTCCACTATGCCTTGCAGAGCTCTATGAACTTGTCGATGGCAGCACTCAGACCGTCGATGCTGCGGCCACCAGCCGTGGCGAAGTGTGGCTGTCCGCCGCCACCGCCCTGCATGAGGCGGGCAGCCTCACGTATGGCCTTGCCGACGTTGATGCCGTGGTCCTTGACCAAGGTGTCGGCAGCAGCACAGGTGAGCATCGGCTTGTCGTCGGCCAAGGAGCCTATGCACACCAGGGCATCGGGCACCTCCGAGCGTAGCTGGAAGGCGATGTCCTTCACGGCTTCGGCAGGAAGGATGGTGCGGCCACAGAGCACACACATGCCGCCGCCCACAGTGGCCGTCCGCAGCAGTTCCTGCTTGAACTGCTGTGCCTTCTCGCGGATAAACTCCTCGGCCTGCTGCTTCATGCCGGCGTTCTCGCTGAGCAGACGCTCGATGGCACCGCGCACGTCGGGCACGCCGTTAAGCATGGCGCGCAGAGCCTCCATGCCGTCTTGCAGCTGATAGAGTGCTTCCTCGACACGTGCTCCCGTGATGGCCTCAATGCGGCGCACGCCGGCAGCCACGCTACCCTCGCCCACTATCTTGAACATGCCTATCTGACCCGTGGCCTTGACGTGGCAGCCACCGCAGAATTCGACGCTGTCGCCGAACTGCACCACACGCACCCTGTCGCCATACTTCTCGCCGAAGAGGGCTATGGCTCCCAGCTCACGGGCTTTGTCGATGGGCACATCGCGATGCTCCTGGAGAGGCAGGTTCAGGCGGATGCGCTCGTTGACTATGCGCTCCACCTGCCGCAGCTCCTCGGCCGTGACCTTCTGGAAGTGGCTGAAGTCGAAGCGCAGGCCCTCGGGTGTCACCAATGAGCCCTTCTGCTCCACGTGGGCACCCAGCACCTCGCGCAGAGCCTGGTCGAGCAGATGGGTGGCACTATGGTTGGCCTCGGAGGCACGCCGTCTGTCGGTGTCGACACATGCCATGAACTCGGCTTCTGGATGCTGGGGCAACGTCTGGGCGATGTGCACCGTGAGGCCGTTCTCGCTCTTGGTGTCGATGACGGGGATGGTCTCATACTCGCTCACGAGCACACCCTGGTCGCCCACCTGCCCGCCTTTCTCGGCATAGAACGGTGTGGCATCGAGCACGATCTGATACAGGGTCTGCTTCTTCTGGGTTACTTTGCGGTAGCGCAGTATGTGGCATGTGTGCTCGGTGAAGTCCCATCCCACGAACTGCCCTTCGGCAGCGACCTCGGCATGGAGCGTCACCCAGTCGTCGGTCTCCACCTTGGCAGCTCCGCGCGCACGTTCTTTCTGCTTCTGCATCTCCGCGTTGAAGCCGGCTTCGTCCACGCCGAGAGCGTGCTCACGGCATATAAGCTCTGTGAGGTCGAGAGGGAAGCCGTAGGTGTCGAAGAGGGTAAAAGCCTGCACGCCGTCTATCTGTGTGGCTCCGGCAGCCTTGGCCTCGTCCATCAGGCGGTCAAGCAGGCGTATGCCTGTCTCGAGCGTGCGCAGGAAGCTCTCCTCCTCTTCCTTGATGACTTTCGTTATAAGTTCTTGCTGTGCCACCAGCTCGGGGTAGGCTCCGCCCATCTGCTCCACGAGCGTTGGCACGAGCAGGTGTATGCAGGCACGCTTCTGCCCGAGGAAGGTGTAGGCGTAGCGCACGGCACGGCGCAGTATGCGGCGAATGACGTAACCCGCCTTGGCGTTGCCCGGCAGCTGACCGTCGGCGATGGAGAAGGCCACAGCCCTGATATGGTCGGCTATCACGCGCATGGCCACATCGGTGTCCTCGGTCTGCCCATAGGCCTTGCCCGAAAGTTGCTCGATGGCGCGGATGGTGGGCTGGAACACATCTGTGTCGTAGTTGGAATGCTTGCCTTGCAGGGCGCGCACCAAGCGCTCAAAGCCCATGCCGGTATCGATGACATTCATGCCGAGGGGCACGAGCGAGCCGTCGGCCTTGCGCTCAAACTGCATGAACACTATGTTCCATATCTCAATGACCTGCGGGTCGTCCTTGTTGACCAGGTCACGCCCTTGCACCTTGGCCTTCTCCTCGGGCGTGCGGCTGTCGAGGTGTATCTCTGAGCATGGTCCGCAGGGACCCGTGTCGCCCATCTCCCAGAAGTTGTCGTGCTTGTTGCCGTTGATGATGTGGTCGGCAGGCACATGCTTGGCCCAGTAGCGGGCAGCCTCGTCGTCGCGGGCAATGCCTTCCTCGGGCGAGCCTTCGAAGACGGTGACGTAGAGGTCGGCAGGATTGAGGCCGATGACATCCACAAGATACTCCCACGCCATGTCGATGGCTCCCTCCTTGAAGTAGTCGCCGAATGACCAGTTGCCCAGCATCTCGAACATGGTGTGGTGGTAAGTGTCGTGGCCTACTTCCTCCAGGTCGTTATGCTTGCCGCTGACGCGCAGGCACTTCTGCGAGTCGGCACGGCGGCGTGGCTCGGGGTCTCTCTGTCCGAGTATGATGTCCTTCCACTGGTTCATGCCAGCGTTGGTGAACATGAGTGTGGGGTCATCCTTGACCACCATGGGTGCCGATGGCACGATGGCATGGCCCTTACTGGCAAAGAACTCCTTGAAGCTCTCGCGTATCTCATTAGCTGTCAGCATAGATATATATAGGTGTTGTTACGGTTGCAGTGTAAGTGTCGGTAAACGGCGGCAAAAGTAAGAAGAAAAAGCAGCGTAGGCGAGCCTGCATTGCATTTTCTTGTACCTTTGGCTGTCATTATGCTACTCTTCAAGCCTCATCACCTGTGCTTTGTGCGCGCAGCCATGCTGTGCGTGCTGCTGCATGCAGCATCGTCACTGCATGCCATCACCTTCGTGCCCGACACCATCGCAGTCACGTCGCGACACACACGCATCGACGCCTCGTGGCGCTTTGCCCTTGGCGACTTCAGCCACGTGACGACGAACCCCGATGCCGCCGCCTCATGGCGCTGCCTCGATCTGCCTCACGACTGGAGCGTGGAGCCTGATGCCGCAGCTGCCGCCGGCGACGCCACAGGCCCCTTCTCGCGCAAGAGCATCGGCGGCTACCAGACGGGGCACACCGTGGGCGGCGAAGCGTGGTACGCCAAGAGCTTCGTGCTCGACGAGAGCAGCCTCGGGGACACTGCCATACGCCACTGGCTGCACTTTGAGGGCGTGTACAACGAATGTGAGCTGTGGGTCAACGGCCAGCTGCTCTGCACCAACCACTATGGCTACATGCCTTTCCGCGCCGACATCTCGGCAGCCCTCCGCCGAGGGCGCAACGACATAGCTGTGCGTGTGCTCAACCAAGGCAGCAACACCCGCTGGTATGCCGGCAGCGGCATCTACCGCCATGTATGGCTTGTGGCAGCTCCCTGTGTGTGGGCCGACGAGTGGGAGACGCTCGTCGACACCGAGACCGACGCCGTGAGTACCACGGTGCACAACGACAGCGGCAAGCCTCAGACGGCCACCGTCAGCGTGGCCATCAGCGACGCCGGCGGCAACGTGGTGGCCACGGCACAGCGCTCACAGCGCATCAAGGGCGGCAGCTCGTGGGTGGCCACCGTGCCTTTCGCAATGGCCGGCAGGCACATGTGGACCACAGCCACGCCCTACCTCTACACAGCCACCATCAGCATCACCACGGCGCGGGGCAAGATGCCATGCACGCTGCGGCGCACCTTCGGCTACCGCACCATCAGCTACTCACCCACCGACGGGCTGCGCATCAGCGGCCAGCCCACACTGCTGCGCGGAGGCTGCATACACCACGACAACGGGCTCCTCGGGGCTGCTGCCTACGACCGTGCCGAGGAGCGTAAGATTGAGCTCCTGCTGCAGCAGGGCTACAATGCCATACGCTGCTCCCACAACCTGCCCTCGGAGCATCTGCTTGATGTGTGCGACAGCCTCGGCATGATGGTCATCGACGAGACCTTCGACCAATGGCTTCGACAGAAGAATGCCGACGACTACCACCGCCATTTCGCCACGCACGCCGTGGACGACATCGCCACGATGGTGCGGCGCGACCGCCACCACCCCTCGGTCATCATGTGGTCGATAGGCAACGAGATACCCGGACGCATCGAGCCCGATGGCCTGCGCGTGGCGGCACAGCTGCGGCAGGCTGTGCGCTCGCTCGATGCCACCCGCCCCATCACGGCCGCCATCTGCAGCTGGGACGAGGGCGACGGGTGGAATGCCGCCGGCCACGACTGGGCACGGCAGGACTCGCTGGCCTTTACGCAGCTCGACATTGGCGGCTACAACTACCTCTGCGACCGCTACGCCGACGACCACCGGCGGCACCCCTCACGCGTCATGGTGGGCACAGAGAGCTACCCCAAGGAGATGGGGCGCAACTGGCAGATGGTGGAGCAGATGCCCTACCTCATCGGCGACTTCGTCTGGACGGCCATGGACTACCTCGGCGAGGCTGGCATAGGCAGTGCCGCCATCCGCGAGCACGGCGGGCAGAGCATGTTCCAGCCGTGGCCTTGGTTCAACGGCTGGTGCGGCGACATCGACATCACCGGCCAGAAGAAGCCGCAGAGCTACTACCATGACGTCGTGTGGCGCCGCGCGCCCATAGCCATGGCCGTGGAGCAGCCGGTGCCCGCCGGTCACCACCAGAGCATCTCGGCATGGGGGTGGCAACTGGAAGAGCTGTCATGGACATTCGCCGGCCTCACGGAGTGCGACACCATGACAGTCAACGTGTACAGCCGCGCGCCGCAGGTGAGGCTCTATCTCAACAACGAGTGCATGGGCACACGGTCCACGTCGCAGACGTTCTGGGCAGCATTCCGCGTGCCCTACCGCAGGGGCACGCTGCGGGCCGTCAACACCGATGCCGCCGGACAGGAGACAGGCGAGAGCGTCGCGCTGCGCACCACGGGGCGACCCGTGGCCGTGCGCCTCACCACCGACCGCCATGAGCTCCGCCCCGACGGGCAGGACCTGGCATTCGTCACCATCGAGGCCGTAGACGCACAGGGCAATGTCGTCACCTCCGACAGCGACACGCGCCTGAGCATCAGCCTGACAGGAGCAGCCACGCTGCTCGCCGCCGGCAACGCCTCGCCCACCGACATGCAGAGCTTCTGCTCCGCCACGCCACGCCTCTACCGAGGGCGTGCGCTGGCCATAGTGCGAAGCAACACCGCCACACATGACGCGGCAGGCACGGCCATCAACACCGCAACGCTTGCCGTTACGACAGAAGACGCTACCTTTGCAGCAACAGCACAGCTGACCATCAACATCGCCGACCACTGACAGCGGCACAGACACGCACCCACACAGATGGCACTCAACACCAACAAAGACCTCAAGCAGTTCTACACCATAGCCGAGGTGAGCCAGCTCCTCGACCTGCCAGCCACACTGCTGCGCTACTGGGAGAAGGAGTTCCCCAACATACACCCCAAGAAGGGAGCCAGCGGCATGCGCGCCTACACCAAGGACGACATAGAGGAGATAACCCTCGTGCGTGACCTCGTCAAGGGGCGCAACATGAAGCTGGCAGCCGCACGCGAGCTGATACAGCGCAACCGCAAGGGAGCCACCGACGCCAACAACCTGATGAACAACCTCAAGGAAGTGCGCGCCGAGCTCATGGCCATCAAGAAGGAGCTCGACAGCCTGTAGCAGCCACACGACAGGTTCCCCTGCACACCCGCTCCACACAAGCCTTCACTCAAGGCCAGACACCATGCACTGTAAACGCAGACACCCTGCATGGTGAACGCCCGACACCCTGCACTGTAAACGCGCAGACCCTGCACCCTCATTCAGAAGAGGATGCAGGGTCTGCTGCATTCACAGTGCTGCGGTCGGAGCTGCGGCCTGCTGCTGGCACGCCTGCGGCCTGCTGCGCCAACGGCGCGTCACGACACACGCGTCACCTCCTCCAAGCCGTCGATACGCTTCAGACTCTTTATCACGGCGTTGAGGTCGTCTGTGTCGTGCACGCTCAGCTCTATGTCGCCCTGAAAGAGGCCCTGGTTGGCAGCAATGGTGAGACGGTGCACGTAGACATTCATCTGCTCGGTGATGACGTCGGACAGGCTCTTGATGATGCCCACACGGTCTATGCCCTCCAAGTGCAGCGTGGCAGCAAAGGTGAGCTGCTTATGCATGTCCCAGAATACGGCCAGGATGTGATTGCCGTCGACATTCTTCAGGCGGTCGGCGATGTCGCACTGCCGCTTGTGGATGATGACACGGTTCTGCTCATCGATGTAGCCCAGCACCTCGTCGCCCGAGATAGGCTTGCATTGCGGGCACATGCTCACACGCCCAATGTTCTCCTCGCTCAGGTAGAGCGGCTTCTTGCGGTCGATGGTCAAAGCAGACTGCTGCACGCCCGCCGCCCCGTCGGTGCTCGCGGTGCTGCCCTTGCCCTTGCGCTTGTAGAAGGGGATGTAGCGCGACCAGCCCGATGCCCCTCCCTTGCTCTTGGCAGGAGCCTGCAGGGCAGCAAGGTCGTCGCTGTCAAGCACCACAGTGCCTGAGCCCACAGCCACGTGGAGGTCCTCGCGCGTGGCCAGAGAATGGAGCGCACACAGGCGGTCGAGCATCTGCGAGCTCTGCTCAATCTCGTTGGCGGCACACCACGCGGCAAGCATCTCCTCACCTTTCTTATGCTGCTCACGACGCTGCCTGCGCAGTATGGCGTCTATCTTGCCACGCGCCTTGGCCGTGGTGACGATGCCGCGCCACGAAGGCTCCACACGCATCTGGTTGGAGGTGAGTATCTCCACCTGGTCGCCGCTCTTGAGCTCATGGCTTATGGGCACAAGCTGGTGGTTGACCTTGGCACCGATGCAGTGGGTGCCTATCACGGAATGGATGCTGAAGGCGAAATCCAACGCCGTGCAGCCCGCAGGCATGGTCTTGAATTCGCCTTTGGGCGTAATGACGAGAATCTCGGACGAGTAGAGATTGAGCTTGATGGTGGAGAGGAAATCCATGGCCGACGGCTGGGGGTCGTCAAGTAGTTCCTTGATGGTGGAGAGCCACTTCTCAAGCTCCGTCTCGCTGGCCTTGGTGTCCTTGTCGCCCTCCTTGTACTTCCAGTGGGCGGCAAAGCCACGCTCGGCCATGTCGTCCATGCGACGCGAGCGTATCTGGAGCTCTATCCAACGGCCGCCAGGGCTCATGAGCGTGGTGTGGAGGGCACGATAGCCGTTGCTCTTGGGCTGCGAGAGCCAGTCGCGGAAACGCTCGGGGTGGGCACGGTAGATGCTGGTGCACGCGGCGTAAATCCGGAAACAGTCGTTGACCTCACTGTCGGCCTCCTTCGGGTCGAATATGATGCGCACGGCAAGGATGTCGTAGATCTCCTCGAAGGCCACGTGCTTGTGCTGCATCTTGACCCAGATGCTATACGGACGCTTGATGCGAGCCTTCATGTCGTAATGATAGCCCATGGCATCGAGCTTGGTGCGGATAGGACGGATGAAGTTCTGGAAGGCTTCGTCCAGATGCGGCCGTATCTCGTCGAGACGGCGGCAAATCTCGGCGTGAGCCTCTGGATGCTCATAGCGGAAACCCAGGTCCTCCAGCTCCTCCTTGATGAGGTTCAGGCCGAGACGGTTGGCCAGTGGAGCATAGATGTAGAGGGTCTCACCGGCTATCTTATACTGCTTGTGAGTGGGCTGCGACCCGAGGGTACGCATGTTGTGCAGGCGGTCGGAAATCTTGATGAGGATGACGCGTATGTCCTCGCTCATGGTGAGGAGCAGCTTCTTGAACGACTCGGCCTGAGCCGAGGCCTTGTCGCCGAAGATGCCTCCCGATATTTTGGTCAGGCCGTCAACTATCTGGGCTATCTTCTCGCCGAAGAGGTTGGTAAGGTCTTCGACAGTATAGTCGGTGTCCTCAACCACGTCGTGCAGCAGCGCGGCACAGATACTCGTCGAGCCCAGGCCTATCTCGCCGCAGGCTATCTGTGCCACGGCCAGCGGGTGCATGATGTAGGGCTCGCCCGAGAGGCGGCGCACCCCCTCGTGCGCCTTCTTGGCAAAGTTGAAGGCCTTGGCTATGAGGTCCACTTTCTTGCGGTGGGGCGAAGCCAGATAAGTGTCAATAAGGTGTTGGTAGGCTCGCTCTACCATGGCATCGTCGGCAGACGACGTGACCGCACCGGCACCCTCCCGCAAGGGGACTGCCGTGGCCACCGGAGGCTGGTTGTTAGTCTGTGTGCTCATATCTCTGTGTTGCTGACTTGTCTGTCATCTCACCCGCAGTTTCTGCCCTGCACGTATGTCACTGCCGCGCAAGCCATTGAGGCTCTTCAGGCGAGCCACCGTAGTGCCGTTGCGGCGGGCAATGGCACCGAGAGTGTCGCCACGGCGCACCGTGACCGTGCGCGAACTGCTACTGCCAGAGCGCGAGCTGCGTCCTGCCTGACGTGCCCCCTGCGCCACCTCAACTTCACGGCGCGATGTGAGCAGCTCAGTGGCATGGTAGGAGTATATGCTGTCGCCGGCAGCGACGAAGGCCGCCATGGCCGACGTGGGCAGACGGAGGGTGCAGGGACGGTTGTCGCCGGGTATCAGTGATGTGCGGTATTGAGGGTTGAGGGCCACCACCTGCTCGGCGGGCACGTTGCACAGGGCTACTATCTGATCCATGTGCAGGTTGCGGCACACGGTCACCGTGTCGGTGGCAGCGGGCAACCGGGCTGCCACCGGACAGATGTTGTGCTCGCAGTAGTAGTTCATGGCGTAGTTGGCAGCTATGAAGGCCGGTACATAGCCGCGCGTCTCGGCCGGCAGGTAGGGATAAATCTGCCAGTAGTCCATCGAGCCGCCGGCACGGGAGATGGCCTTGCGAACATTGGCCGGGCCGCAGTTGTAGGCGGCAATGGCCAGTGTCCAGTCGCCGAAGATGTCGTGCAGGTCCTTGAGGTAGGCAGCGGCGGCATAGGAGGAGCGCACAGGGTCGCGACGCTCGTCGATGAGGCTGGTCACCTCAAGACCATACTGCTTGCCTGTAGTGATCATGAACTGCCACAGGCCGGAGGCACCGGCGCGGCTCACGGCGTTGGGGTTGAGTGCCGACTCGATGACGGGCAGGTACTTGAGCTCCAGCGGCAGCTGGTATGCCTCGAGGGCTTCCTCGAAGATTGGGGTGTAGAAGTTGCTGGAGCCGAGTATGATGCTCACGGAGCGGCGCAGGCGGCCCGTGTACTGGTCAATGAATTGCTGCACAACCTCGTTGTATGGCATCTCTATGACGTTGGGCAGACGACTCAGGCGGTGCATGACGGTCTCGCGGTCGCAGGCGGGGTTCTCGTCGCCAGCCTCGCAGTCGGGGTCGTAGAGCAGGTTGTTTTTGTTGTTCCACTCAGCAAGCAGACTGTCGAGCTCCGTCTCCAGACCAGCAGGCATGGCTACCTCCACGTCGGCATCTGCCTCCTGCGCCGCTGCCGCTACGGAGCAGAGGGCGAAGCACATCGTCAGCAGCCTGCGGAGGAACTTCTGCACATGCCCGTTGTGGTGTCTGTGATGGATAAGCATATCTGGGTGTCTGTTAGTGGTGTAGGCATTGGCACGAAGGCTGCCGGCAGTTCAGAAGGTGAGGTTTAGCGACATGCCGAGAGCTGTCTCGTGGGGAGTGCTGCCGGCCGTGTGCCGTTGCATGGGTGCACCGCCATGTGTGGAGCCGCAGCGCGAGGGAGTGGTGGTCGTGAGCACCGTTGGCGAGAGGTGCAACGACAGGTCGGGCGAGATGTCGAAGCTCGACAGTTCGGCATCGACGTAGGCATCTATCACGGAGATGGCATAGACCGCGAAGAAGGCGAAGATACTCATGTCACGGTAGCGACGGTAGTAGTTCTTCTTGTTCTTGAAGATGGTCTGGAACTGGCTCTCTCGACCTGCTATGCTGTAGCCCATGGGCAGCATCTTCTCGTAGCTCTTGGTGTCGGGGTCGTCGTCCATGATGTCGAGGTATGCCTGCGAGTAGTCGCGCAGCATCTGGTTGTTCCACGACAGGGCGTAGAAGCATCCCAGATAGCCTCCGTACACTATGGGCAGCTTCCAGAACTTGCGGTTGTATATCTGTCCGCCGCCCGGGAGCACGAGTGCCAGCCACAATGCCCGCGTGGGGTCGGGCCGGAAGGTGGCGGGCTGCATGGCTTTGACTGCATCATCTACGGCCTGGGCCACCACGGCCTCGATGCCGATGGTGTCGGCTGCCGCCAAGGTGTCTGCGAGGCTCACTGTTGTGTAGCCTGCGTGTGTGATGCCCACCGTGTCGGCCGACAGGGACATGTCGGTGCTCTCCTGCCCACAGGCCTGTGCAGCCATGGCGAGCATGATTGCCACGATGAGCGCGGCACGTGTGGCTATGTCGCGCAGCGGGGTCAATGCTTTAGCTTGTCGAGTAGTGCCACAATGCGCTCCAAGTCGTCCTCAGAGGCAAAGGGTATGGTTATTTTGCCGCGTCCTTTGTCGGACACGGTGAACTGCACCTTGGTCTGGAAGCAGTCCTGCAGGTTGCGGCGCAGCGAGGCATACTGCTCGGAGAGCTGTGTGCGGGCAGGGCGCAGGCGTGTGGTGCCACGGTTCACGGTCTCGCCTTCGAGCAGGCGTTTCACGAGTTCCTCGACCTTACGGACAGAGAGATGGTCGCGCGTGATCTCGCCGAACACACGGAGCTGCAGCGTGGGGTTGTCGAGTGCCAGGAGTGCACGTGCGTGCCCCATGTCGAGCTCGCGTCGCTGGAGAGCCATCTGTATGGAGGCAGGGAGCTTGAGCAGCCGCAGGTAGTTGGTGACGGTGGCCCGCTTCTTGCCCACGCGCTCCGAGAGGCGGTCCTGTGTCATGCCGCTCTGCTCCATGAGGTGCTGGTATGCAAGGGCTATCTCCACGGCATTGAGGTCCTGGCGCTGTATGTTCTCGACCAGTGCCATTTCCATGACATTCTCGTCGTCGGCGGTGCGTATGTAGGCAGGTATCACCCTGAGTCCTGCCAGACGTGATGCCCGCCACCGGCGCTCTCCTGCTATTATCTCGTAGGTGCCATCGTCAAGCTGCCGGAGGGTCACGGGCTGTATGATGCCTATCTGGCGTATGCTGTCGGCAAGCTCGGCGAGAGCTTCCTCGTCGAACTCGCGTCGCGGCTGGTTGGGGTTGGGGTGTATGAGGTCGAGGTCTATCTCGTTGATGGCCGACGAGCCGTCGGTCTTGACCTCCTGTGTCTGTATCAGCGCGTCTAAGCCGCGCCCCAGGGCAGGGTATTTTTTATGGGGAGCCATGGTGTGAAGTCGTGGGTTGAACGTTGAGTAGCTATGCCTCCCGCTCCACTATCTCGCGGGCCAGGTCGAGGTGGTTGCGTGCGCCCACGCTGTCGGCATCGTAGAGTATTGCCGGCATGCCGTGGCTCGGTGCCTCGGAGAGTTTCACGTTGCGGTTGATGACGGTCTTGAACACGAGCTCCTGGAAGTGGCGCTGCACCTCGTCCTTAATCTGGTTGGCAAGGCGCAGGCGCGAGTCGTACATGGTGAGCAGGAAGCCCTCTATCTGGAGTTGCGGGTTGAGCTTCTGCTTGATGATGCTGATGGTGTTGAGGAGCTTGGATATGCCTTCGAGGGCGAAGTACTCGCACTGCACGGGTATGATGACCGAGTCGGCGGCCGTAAGGGCATTGACGGTGATGAGGCCGAGCGATGGCGAGCAGTCGATGAGTATGTAGTCGTAGTCTGCCATGAGGGCACGGAAGAGGCGGCGCATCACCTGCTCACGCTGTGGCAGGTTGAGCATCTCTATCTCTGCGCCCACGAGGTCTATGTGGCTTGGTATGATGTCGAGGCCAGGAATGTCGGTCTCATAGATGGCCTCGCGCACGTCCACCTGATTGATGAGGCAGTCGTATATGGAGCATTCCACCTCCTTGACGTCGACGCCGAGGCCGCTGGAGGCATTGGCCTGCGGGTCGGCATCCACGAGCAGGACGCGCTTCTCCAGTGTGGCCAGCGAAGCAGCCAGGTTCATCGACGTCGTGGTCTTGCCCACTCCGCCTTTCTGGTTGGCTAATGCAATGATTTTACTCATTAAGGTTTGCGCGTATGCATTGGTTGGTTTGAATGGCAAAGTTAGAGGTTTTCGCCCACACGGAGGCTGTTTTAATCCTTTTTAAGGACGGGGCAAGCCTTTTCTTGCTACCTTCGCAGCGTCAATGCCACCCACGCCCGCCATGCCATCCGTCTCATCCACAGCTGCCGACGATGCCCGCTACATGCGCCTTGCCATGCAGGAGGCTGCTGCGGCTGCGGCGGCCGACGAGGTGCCTATAGGCGCCGTGATGGTCGCCGGCGGACAGGTGGTGGCGCGGGCGCACAACCTCACCGAGCGGCTTACCGACGTGACGGCGCACGCCGAGATGCAGGCCATCACGGCGGCAGCCACGGCACTCGGCGGCAAGTACCTCACGGGCTGCACGCTCTATGTCACGGTGGAGCCGTGCACCATGTGCGCCGGCGCGCTGGCATGGGCACAGGTGGGACGCATCGTCTATGCCACGCCCGACGCCAAGCGAGGCTACCGCCGCTATGCACCCGCATGCCTGCACCCGCGCACCACCGTGGACCACGGCATCATGGCCGACGAGGCCGCAGCCCTCATGCAGAGCTTCTTCAGGGCAAGACGGCAGTAGCCACGCCACGCACACCCGCCAGCCACAAGAACAACAACCTACCACACAAGGATATGAGACACCACACCCTGCTGCTTGCCACAGTGCTGGCCACCGCGCCGGCAGCGGCACAGTACAAGAGCAACTACGACTACCACACACGCGCCTTCGAGCACATAGACGTCTCCATCACAGCAGGCACCACAGGCCTGGGCTTCGATGTGGCCACACCCATAACACCTGCGCTGCGCCTGCGCGGCGGCATGACCTTCATGCCCCACATGGACTACGACGTCACCTTCGCCATCAATGCCGGCCGCTACGACAGCGAGGGCCAATGGCACGAGACATCGATGGAGAGCATGCAGCGCTACATCAACCTTATGCACGAGATGACGGGCATCACCGTCGACACCGAAGTGCAGATGACAGGCACACCCACCATGTGGGACGCCCACGTGCTGCTCGACGTGTTGCCCTTCCGCAACAAGCACTGGCACCTCTCGGCAGGCTTCTACGTGGGCTCACGGCAGGTGGCACGCGCGGTGAACAAGACCAGCGACATGCCCTCGCTCATTGCCGTGGGCATATACAACCAGATGTACGACCATGCTGCCAACGGGGAGCCCGTGCTGCGCTACGGCTCGGGCGACGATGCCATAGAGCTCTACCGCCCCGACCTCGTGAACTACGGGCGCATGGGCTTCATGCTCGGCGAGTACACCCACGACGTGTACTACACCGAGGATGTGCTCTACACGGAGACCTTCATGGACGAGACGGGCATACACTATGCCGGCGACGTGCGCATAGCCAAGGGCTCCATACGCTACCACGCCGGCGACCCCTACATGATGGAGCCTGACGAGAACAGCATGGCGCGCGCACGTGTCCTCGTCAACCGCTTCCGCCCATACATAGGCTTCGGCTACGGAGGACGCCTGCTGCGTGGCTCCGACGACTACCACATCAGCTTCGACGCAGGCTTGATGATGTGGGGCGGCACGCCGCAGGTCGTCACCCACGACGGCACCGACCTCACACAGGACGTGCGCAACATCGCCGGCAAGGTGGGCGACTACGTGTCGCTCATCAAGAGTGCACCTGCCTACCCCGTGCTCAGCCTGCGCCTGACACGCCGTTTCTGACACGCTCTCCCCCTGCCGCCATACGGCATTGCCTCACCCAAACACCCTGCACCTACAAAGCAAACACCCTGCACTGTCTGCGCAAAGACCCTGCAGGGTGTTCGTGTATCACCCTGCAGGGTCTGCAACCGCTGGCGGCACTCTCCTGCCCACGCATTGGCACAATACGCCACGAAGACACCGCGGGCATGATGCCCGCACACCATGGCATACTGAGCGCGCGGGCAGCGAACCGCAGCGATGCTACTTCTCGGCCTCGCCGGTTCCCGCAGCAGGGAGCTGCGCCGTGGTCTGCCACATGAGGCGCTGGGCCAGAGCGTGCACCTTGTGATCGGGCTCGAAGACCACCTTGTAGAACTGCTCGGCAGTGTAGAGGAAGGCTATGGCCGAGAAGGCCCAACCGAGGTTGACGCTGACATGCCAGAGGGCAAAGACCATGAAGCCAATGTACGTGAGGATGGCCATCCAGAGGAACTTGATGAAGCCTACGACAATGGCCGAGAGCATGAACGTGCGCCAGTAGTCGTTGTCCACACGGTCGGCAACAGCACGGCAGTAGGACACCACCATCCACTCTGTCAGCACCACGATGACGAGCGAGAGCAGCAGGGTGAGCCACAGGGGCAGCAGGCGCACGGAGCTGTGCTGGACGACTGTGTTGACGGCGTATGCCAGTAGCTCCACGCCGGGTATCTTGCCCAGGGGACAGTAGTGCATGTCGGTCTCCTCCTTCATCGTGCCGTAGCACACTATGCGGTCCTTGATGAGGTCGGGGTTGGCGATGACCTCTGAGGCGTGGAGCGTCGGGAAGACCTGCGGGCGGAAGTTGATGTTGATGTCGGACACTGTGATGGGCATCAGAGGCGCGCCGGCATAGGTGTCGGCAACGCTGTTGACCCACGAGGTGACCATGCGCCCGTTGAGCATGCGCCCCACGGGGGTCTTGCGCTTGACACCCTCGTAGAGGTCGCGTGGCATGTTGGTGTAGCCTTCCTTGCCGGCAATGTCGGCCGCAAAGAAGGAGTGCACCTCGTCGGTGTACTGCTGTGTCGGCCCGTCGTAGTCAAGGAGCTTGAACGACCACGTGATGAAGTCGTTGGTGGAGGCTATCTCACGCAACCACTCGTCGCTGAGTGTATCGGGCTTCAGCCCCTCAAACACAATATCTATGCCCACGGCCTTGGGCCCTGCGTCAACGATGTCCTGCAGACCCGAGGCGATGGCGGCGCGGTCGGGCAGGTCGGTCATGTCGACGATGGTAATCAGCGAACTGGTGTCAGCAGCACCCGTGCTCTGCAGGATCTGGTAGTAGACATCGGTCATGGAGAAGTTGTTGAGCGCACGCTGCACGGGACCGAGGAAAGAGAGGTTGAAGCAGACCAGTGCATAGAACCCCACCACGAGGAATGCTATGACGGACGTTATGATGTACTTGATGGGGCTGGGCAGTTTCTTCTTCATGATTGCTCCGTTGGTTGTGGTGACATGTTATGGTGCGTTGATGTCAGCGCACGATGACCTTGCGGCCGCCCACGACATAGACGCCGGCAGGCAGTCCCGCGAGGCTACGCGCGCCGCGACGTGCCAGCCGGCCCGCGACGGTGTAGACATCGGCAGGCCAGAGGCCGTCGGCAGCGAGGCCGCTCACGGCATTGTAGGGATTTACAGTCAGCGTGCCACTGACGTAGACAAAGCTGTAGCGGTCGCTCTCGCCGCCGGAGACACTGATGACATAGTCGCCGGCAGGGCTCTCGGCAGTGGCATCGGTGGCTGCCACAGGCAGCGCGAGCAGCACGGAGGCATCGTCGGTGAGCTTGAAGCCCTCATAGGTCACCTCGAGCTCTGGGTTGTCCTGATGCTCCTCGCGGCTGTAGGAGCAGGCGGTGACGGTGAGTGGTGCCGGCGTGATGGTGAGCGTGGCATCGGCGTAGGTGGCATGAAGGTTGGTCACGGTGCCCTGCAGGACGCGAATGGCGTATGTGCCGGCCGGACTGCCCACGACGGCATCGCACACCAGCTCGGGCTCGCCACTGAGCGTGGCACCGGCTGTGGTGTAAGCCAGTGCAGGCAAGGGCTCGCCATACTCCACGGTGAGACTGGTGGCAGCAATGAGTATGCCTTCTGCCTCAAGCACCGTGAGGGTGCCGGCACGATAGCTGATGGCATAGTTGACAGCCTCGGCACCGCCGATGCTGATGGCATACTGCCCCGGAGCCGACGTCGCCGTGGCCTCGGTGGACGCCACGGCAGGCTGAGTGAGCACGGAGGCGTCGTCGGTGAGCTTGAAGCCCTCGTAGGTGAGTTCAAACACGGGGTTGGGGTCGCCCTCGGTGCGTGTGGCATCGCAGACGCCAATCGTGAGGGGTGCCGGCGTGATGGTGAGGGTGGCGTCGGCGTAGGTGGCATGGAGGTTGGCCACGGTGCCTGGCACGACGTGAATGGCGTAGGTGCCTACAGGGCTGCCCACGACGGCATCGCACACCAGCTCGGGCTCGCCACGGAGCGTGGCTCCGGCTGTGGTGTAAGTCAGTGCAGGCAGGGGCTCGCCATACTCCACGGTGATGTCGGTGGCAGCGATGGCGACGGCCGGAGCCTCGGTAACGGTGAGGGTGCCGGCACGGTAGCTGATGGCGTAGTTGACAGCCTCGGCACCACCGACGGTGATGGCATACTGCCCTGGAGCCGACGTCGCTGTAGCCTCGGTGGCTGCCACGGCAGGCTGCGTGAGCACCGATGCGTCGTCGGTGAGCTTGAAGCCCTCGTAGACGATTTCAAACTCAGGGTCGGGCTCCTCATCGGTGCGTGTGGCATCGGAGACGGCGATGGTGAGAGGTGCGGGCGTGATGGTGAGGGTGGCAGCGGTGTAGTGGTCGTTGTAGTTGGCCACGGTGCCCTTGCTGACGGTGATGGCGTAGGTGCCTACGGGCGAGCCCTGGATGGCCGTCGTGGAGAGGGCGGGCTGGCCGCTGAGAGCAGCACCCGTGGAGGTGTAGGTGAGGGCGGGTATGGGGTCGCCATACTCCACGGTGACATCGGTGGCCACGATGTCCACACGCTCGGCCTCAGTCACCGTGAGGGTGCCGGCAACATAGCTGATGGCATAGTCGTGGGCTGCCGCAGAGCTGACCTCGATGGGGTAGGTGCCGGGGGCTGAGGCGGCAGTGGCCGCAGTGGTCACCACAGGCTGCGAAGTGAGCACCGTGGCATCGTCGGTCAGCAGGAAGCCAGAGTAGTCGACCTCGAAGGCCGGGTTAGCCTCGCCCTGACGGCGGCTGTAGCTGCGGGCGGTGACGGTGAGCGGTGCGGCGGTGACGGTGAGGGTGCCGTCGACGAGGGTAAGGTTCTCGTTCTCGACAGTGCCGCGGGCTATGGTGATGGGGTATGTGCCGACGGGCGAGGCCTCGGTGGCGGCACACGTTATGGTGGGCTGGCCCGAGAGGATGGTGCCCTCGGTGGCAAATGTGAAGTCGGGGTTGGAGGTGCCATACTGGCGGCTGACACTGATGGCAGAGAGGGTGACGGGGGTGCGGCGACGCTCCTCCTCGGCCTTGGCGGCGATGTAGGCGTCGTATTCGCTCTCCGTCATGAGGCGCAGCTCGGCAGGTGCCGACTTGGCCACGGTGAGGTAGGCAGAGTTGGCCGGCACATAGTCCACATCGGCAGTGACGAAGCCGAGGTGCCCGTCGGATGTGGTGCCAAGGAGGCGCATGGTGGCCGGCTTATAGGCCACCACATTGCGGTGCGGGTTGTTGGTCTTGACATCATTGCAGAAATATACACCCTTGAGCTTGTTGCCCGTGGGTGCTGCCGCATCGGTATGCAGAAGCTGAAGGCGGTTGTCGGAGGCCGAAGGCAAGGTGCTGGTGAGTATGACAGGTGTCTCGGCAGGCACGTCGCCGCTGAGCTCCTCATATATGGCTACATCGTCCACCACACGCTTCACCACATAGGCACGGATGTGCTCGGCTGCCGATGTCTGCAAGCCAAACGAAGCATAGAATGTCTGGGCATAGAGGCCGTCGGCACTGACCGAGGGAGCGATGCCGAAGTAGTGGTCGCCAGCAGTGTTGACAGGGTGGATATACCAGTAGCGCCACATGGGGCGGCCGGCGGTGAGCACCTTGCCAACGTCCTTGGTGTTCTGCTGGTCGTAGAGATAGGCCACCTGCCCAGCCTTGGTGGCATAAGGCTCATAGCAGCCGGCAACCAGCGGTTTGCCGATCTGTATGTAGCCGCCCACAATATCAAACATGCCTGTGCCCTGGCCCTGAAGGTCGTAGTAGGTGTCACCCATGCTCTTTATGTATATGATGGAGCCTGGGTCGGAGACAATAGTCTCGAAGGGCTTCACGGTGGCTATGGCACCGAGGTCGGCATCGGTGGTGAAGAAGTCGATGGTCCCGTAGTCGTCGATGACGGTGATGTAGCGCCCGGTGGTATAGTTCTGCACGCGGTAGTAGCCATCGCCATTGAGCTGGGCGGAGGCTGTTGCCGGCAGGAACGTTGCAGCAAGGACTACGAGGGACTTACGGACATGGGCTGGGGTGTACATGTTTGTCGTGGTGGATTAATTGTCAATGGTGAGGCCCAACCTCACGCTGGCATACCGGTCGCAGTCACTATGGATGAATGCGTGGGGATGAGAGCGTGGGGTTGGGCCAGTGGGATGGGGCAGCGTCTGTGTCAGAGCTTACTCTGCTATACAGATGCTGACGCGGTTCTTGTCGTTCTCAGCATAGGGCTGCTCGAAGTGCCCCTTGGCGGCGGTACTGATGCGGCTGGCAGCGATGCCATACTTGGTGCGCAGCAGGGTGGCCACGGCATCGGCACGCTTCTGAGACAGACGGGTGTTGATCTCAACATTGCCTGTGCCCTTGTCGGCATAGCCAGTGATGACTACGTTGGCATCGGGGTTCTCGTTGAGGTAGTTGGCAATGTCCTCCACCTTCCGGAGCTCATCGCCCACGACCTGAGTCGCACGGATGGTGAAGAAGATGTCGCGACGAAGAGGCTCAACAACCTGAGCAGCGGCAGCAGTGGCACTGGACTGCTCCACCACACGCTCGATAACCTGCACAGGCTCCTTGATGTAGATGGTGTCCACACGGTGGATGGGCTGAGGACCTGCGGGAATGACACGTGTGCTGTGGGTCTCGCCGAAGGCATACTTCACGCCCACAAGGCCGTTGAAGTACCAGTCGGTGTTGCCGGCACGCTTGCTGTTGTAGCCGTCGGGCAGAGTGTTGGCACCCAGCTCCAGACCTACGGAGAACTGGTCGTTGATACGGAAGTCGCCGGTGAGACCGAACTGCACCACGGGACGTACTGTCGTGCCCTCCCAGGCGAGCTCAAGGTTCTGGTGCTCCATGCCCACCTTGTTGATGATGGTGCGGCGCAGGTCGAGGATACCGTCGTTGTTCCAAGCGATGTTGGCACCAATGCCCACGAAGCAGCCGAGATTGAACAGACGGTCGTACTTATAGCCGAGGAGCAGGTTGGAGAGATCGACGGTCAGGTCGACAGTGGGGGCAACGTAGTTCCATGTCCACTTGTTGGAGCCAATGCCATAGTAGTCCACAGCAGCCTGATTAATGTCGAGACCGGCCTTGCTGGTCCAGCCATTGATGGCCAGACGGGCACCTACGACAGGGGTAAAGCGATAGCCGCCGGCAACCTGAGCATTGTAGTAGATCAGGTTCTTGAAGGAGACCTCACCCAGAGTGTGCTGCATGCCGAGGGGCTGCACCTGCACGTACCAGTGGGGAGTGAAGACCTCTTCTGTCTGTGCCTTGGCCTGTGCCGATGCGGAGAGAGCACCGAGGCACAGGAGGCTTGACAATAATACTTTCTTCAGTGTCATAATCGTATGTGTATTTATCGTTTTACGTGTGAATGATAGCTTGCTTGCCTGTCAGTGCTTACTTCTTGATAGTAACGTAGTACTTCTTGGCAGCCACCTTACCTGAGTAGTCGAGTGCCTCATAGACGATGGCATAGGTGTAGCCCGGCTGGAGTGTGAGCGACACACGGCGCACATCGCCGTCGAGGATGGTGTTGATGTTGCCGGTGTTGGCAGCGGCAATCTGGGCAGGAGCAGCAACGCCAGTCTTGGTGTCAAATGCCTCGGTCACGGCAATCCACTTCTTGTAGGCAGGCGAGATGAGCTCCACGGTACGTGTGGTGGGGAAGATGGTCATCTTGCCGCTCTTCAATACGAGGGGATGACCCAGATTTGTTGACGTCAAGCGGAAGAGACCGTCGGTGCTGTTATACCCGAGCAGGATGGGCTGCAGATACTCGTTGGGCGTCAGATAAGGAGCAAGAGCCGAGTTGAACTGTTCAAGGTACTTTATGATAGTGTTCTCAAACTCAGTGGTCCTTTCGTCGAAGGCGTACTCAATGCGTGCGGGCACGTTGTTGAGTGCCTTGATGACAGTGTTGATGTTGTTGATGTAGCCACGCAGGTTGACAATCATGTCGTTGACGGGAGCAAGACTGCCGGTAAGACTGTCGTAAATCTTCAGCACCTGTGCTTCCATCTGGTCGGAGACATCAAGGTCGTTGACGTAGAACGTGGTGTTGAGATTAATGTCTACATACAAAGTCTGTGAATTCACATCGAAATCAGCATCCTGTTCGGGAATCGTAGCTGTGCCCGTGACACCATCCTCACTCTGGATGTTGTAGGTATGTTCTGTATTGTCGTAAGACTCATCAGCAGGTATAGTGATGGCCATCCCGGTGATGCTCTCCTCTGGTATCGTAACAGTTGCTTCCTGCGCGGGGATGTGAACGGTGCCGTTGAGCCCAGTCACAGGCACTTCCACGTTTGTAATGGTGGTATTGACAGGGATAGCGAGATTAAGCTTGAACTCGACCTGTATCTCATTGCGGGTTGCAGTAAAGTCAACCTCCTGAAGCTTCTCAATGTTGAAGAGCATTGAGTCGACGGTAAGGTTGGGGTCTATGAACTTGAAGATGTCGTTGGGCAGAGCTGCCTGCATGGTCTTGTTCAGACGGACCTTGAGAGAGTGCACGGCATTCTCGAGAGCATCCACGAAGGGCACACGTGTGAACTTGGCGCCCTTGGCGAAGCTGTAGGAGAAGGGATGGAGTGAGATGGCAGCAAGATCGTACTGCGACATCACGGTGTTGGTGGTGCCATTATCCTGCCAAGCATACTGTATGCCATAGGCGGGAGCGCTTGACAGCACCACAGGAGCCACCTCTGTGGCAGCAGCGACGACGCCGCCTGCGATGCCAGCAATGCTCTTCTTGCCTTTAACTATGTCGCGGTATGCATCGACAAGGTCGTCGCGGTTGATGCTCAGGTTTGGCATAGCCTTGCCAGGGTTGCCCTTGAGGGTGACACGTGCCTTGTATAAGCCGTTAGGCGAGGTGGCACGGCTCCAGCCCCATGTGAGCACTTCCTTGCTGGCAGCCACGTTCTCGAGCTTGAAGGGAGCTTCCTTGCCTGCGCTGTTGACAAGCTTGAAGTTGTTGAGGTTGATGGAAGCCTGCGAGGGGTTGACGGTGAAGTAGAGTGTACCGCTATTGCCGGCCTTGTCGAGGATGATGTCGTCGTAGGCATCAAGGGTGAGCACGCTGCCGGTGAAGACATCCACGTCGGCTTGCTCAATGTTGTTGATGCCGTTCCAGAAGTATGTGGGGTCGGCTGTCGGGAACTCGGCACCGAGGCTGTTGACCTTGCCATAGTAGACGGTGAGCAAATTGGTGCGCACGCCGAAAGGCAGGTTGATGCTACCGAACACATTATTAACGGCCTGGTTGATGTTAATGCTGGTGACCAGCTTGTTCAGACGATCGGTGAGGTCGGCCACCTTCTTGTCGAGAGTATCAAGACGTGTCACGGCTTCGTTGACGACGCTGTCGAGGCTGTCGACCTTATCGTAGAGGTCGGCCAGACTGTCTGACACCTGCACATACTTGTTCTCAAGCTGCTTGATAGCCTCCTTGAGTGTAGGCAGCTGTACCACGCTGTCCTGCAGGGCCTGTAGCCTTTCGTTGATATCTTCGATGCTGCCGAAGATGCTGTCCACGTTGTTCTCGAGGGTGTCGATGCGCGGGTTCGTGTTAGCAATGTAGTCGTTGAGGTCGCTGCGTATCTCCTGTGCGAGGGTCACGGCACTGTCTGCCACGATGCGTGCACTATCAGCTGTAGCCTGAGCTGCTGCGATGTCGGTGGCGAGTGTGTCGACCTTGCGGTAGAGGTATGCTATGGAGTCACTCTGATCCGAATTACGGGCATTGAGGGCGGTCAGTGCGCTGTCCACAATCACGCTGAGAGTGTTGACAGCAGACCGTGCGGCGTCGGCATGAGCCAGGGCAGTGTCGGCGCGGACGATGGCAGACTCGGCACGGCCGATGGCGTAGAGAGCAGTGTCACGCACGGCGTTGACCTCCTCGTGTGTAGCGAAGTCGAGTGCTGCCAGGACGCTGTCTATGCGGGTGATGTCGCCCATAATATTCTGCACGGTATCCCTGAGGCCATCTATCTCCTGTGCCTTAGTCAGAGCCTGGTCGGCAGTAGTCTGTGCAGCAAGTACGTCCTGACGGAGGCTGTCGAGGGCAGCCAGTGCGCTGTCGGCGGCAACTTGGGCACTATCGGCAGCAGCCTGAGCACTGTCGGCGGCAGCCTGAGCTTGCTGCGCTGTGCTTTCAGCACTGTTGGCGGTAGCCTGTGCAGAGTCGGCAGCAGCCTGGGCACTGTCGGCAGCAGCCTGGGCGGCCTGTGCAGCAGCGAGGGCACTATCGGCTGTAGCTTGTGCACTGTCAGCCTTTGCCACGGCATTGTTGATAAGGTTTACTACTGTTTCGCCGTCGGCTATGGCACCCATCTTGTCCTTGATGATGGCAAGCAGAGAGTCTACCTCATCCTGCGAGAAGCCGTTGTCGGTGTTGTTCAGCTTGTAGTAGCTGTCGAACATTGCTATGATTGCGGCACGCTCGGTCGAGCAGTTGGTGCTGCATGTCTGCTGGAGGCCTTCCAGGCGAGCAACTTCCAGGGCAAGGTCGTCTCTCAGTTCTTGGATAGCATCCGTGAGACGCTGCTCAAGGAGTTTGTCGGCAGCAAGCTGCTCAATCTTAAGGTCGTCCTCGTAGTCCTTGCAGGACACAAACGACGTCAAGGCAGCAATAGTTACTGCTACCAGGAGGAATACGCTTGTAAACTTCCTTTTCATGTGACTGAATGTAATATTGTTAGTTAATGTTATTGTGTTAGCTACTGAACCTAAATCGTGGCAAATGTAGACATGAATGGCGGAACGGGCAAGGTTTTTTGTTTTTATTTAGCTTTTGCCTTGTATTTGGGTGGTTGAAGCCGCTTCCCGCCACAACGTATGCCTATGCCTTCCCCCGTAGCGCAACGGGGTGGGCATAGGCTGTATTATTAAACAATATTGCCTATATATAAATTAAAGTACGCGCGCATGCGCATCAGCGTGCTGCAACCTTAGCCACCGGCCATGGCTATGATGCCGTCCGCGCCACCGTGCGCGGCATGGACAGACATAGGTGCCTGACGGCTATCGGCGTCCGCCGAAACCGCCGCCACCGAAGTCCCCGCCGCGGTTGCCGCCACGGCCACCTTCGCGAGGCCCGTCACCGCCTGGACCGCCGGGACCGCCGGGGCCGCCTTGCCCCCAGCCCTCGCGGCGTGCCTCACGGCTGCCGAGCAGGTTCAGGCGGTATACCACGTGGACCATGACGTAGGAGTTGATGGCATTGCTCCACGAGTCGCTGCGCTGTGTGGCGCTGATGGTGCGGCTGATGTTGCTGCGTTCACGCAGTATGTCATACCATTGCAGGCTCAGTGTCAGGGCCTTCTGTTTCAGGAACGACTGTGAGAGCTGTGCGTTCCAGATGAGTTCGTTGGTGTTCATCGATGCGTCCTCATATCCGCGACGGTTCTGCTGTGTGATGTCGGTGGAGAGGCTGGTGCCCCATGGGGCATTTAGCTGTAGGTTTCCGCCATAGCTGTATGTCCACGTGTCGAGATTGGCCGACTCGCGCACGGCGTTGCGGGCATGGTTGTAGCGCACTCCGCCATTGACGCCCACCTCGAGCCAGTCGTTGCGGTAGTTGAGTCGCATGTTGTCGTCGACCGTGGTCTGCCTTGTGGTGCTCTTGACGGAGCTTGACTGCTGGTCGAGAGCCATATAGGCCACGGCATTCTGGTAGTTGTAGTTGAGGGAGTTCTGTATGTTCCATGCCTTCTGACGGTCGATGGCCGTGTTGAACATGGCGAAGGCACCGAGGCTCCAGTTGCCGTTGATGTTGTCGGGTGTGGTCTCGCGCTTACCTGTGGTCATGTCGTATACCGTGCGCGACGAGATGCTGTTGAAGGTGTTGTTGAAGCGCACATTGGCAGCCCATCCCATCTGGCGGTCCGTGATGTAGTTGTTGTAGAAGACAAAGAAACGGTTGCTCCACGAAGGCTTCAGGCCCGGATTACCGTGGGAGACGTTGAGAGGGTCCGATGTGTCGGTGACGTCGAGCAGTTGTGTCATCGACGGCTGTCCCATGTTGGCATTGTAGCGTGCCCGCAGCTGCGAGGTGTTGCTTATCTTCCACCTCAGGTCGAGACGCGGTGCCCAGTTGAACACGTGTCGCGTGATGGTGGTGTCGAGACGGTTCTTGGCATAGTCCATGTGGGTGGTCTGAGGCTGGAAACTGACACCGCCGCTGAAGTTGAACTCGCCCACCTTGTAGCGCATCATGACCGAAGCCTCATGGTTATACTCATTGTAGGTGGCATACTGTGAGTTCTCCACGTTGCGCAACAGTTGCAGCAGACCCTCGTCGTCGGGTTTGTAGCCGAGTGCGAGCATGGCTATGATTTCATCGTCGGTGCGACCGCTGAAGTACTGCTGTCGGAGTTCGTCGCGGGTCAGCAGCGAGTCGATGCTGTACATGGAGCGGTCGCTATCGGAGAAGCGACGCTGAAACTGGTAGGAGAACTGGAGGTTGGCTCCTGTGAAGAGGGGTTCGCTGTATGAGAGACGTGCACGCCAGTCCCAGTTCTTCGACGGGCTGTCGGTATACTGGTTGGTGAATGTGCGTGGCCGCGTCTGATTCTGAAAGAAACGTATGATGCTGCGGGAGTAGCTGTCGTTCTGCCCTTCGCCTGTGGCACCGCCAATGTCGAGGGTCACGTTGCGCCCTTTTGCAGCGAGACGCCGGTTGACCTGCAGCGAGCCGTTGACATTGTAGGAGCTCGACGTGCTCTGGCTGGCACGGCGGTTGTCGTTGACGAGGATGTCCTGATAGAGCCATGTGCCGTCGGCCGCAGTGGCCTCATACTCGTCAAGTGGCACCACCATGCCGGCATCGTAGGGACTCTCGCTGAAGGTGACGCTGCTGCTCTGGCTCTCCGAGCCGTTGTCGCTGTAGGAGTACGCCGGTCGGAATATGATGTTGGTCATGGAGTCCGGCTGCCACTCGAGGCGGAAGTCGGCATTGACGGCAGAGTTGCTCCCATAGCTCTGGCTCAGCCGGTTGACGAACTGCGATGCCGAGCTGGTGAGGAACGACTCGCTGTTGGCACGTGTCAGGACGTCGGTCGAGGTATGGCGGTAGCGCACATTGCCTCCTGCCTCCAGACGCCCTGCCTCGTTCTGCTCGCGACCGTTCTTCCATGCGAAGTTGGCACCGGTATTCTTCGTGGCAGTGAGCCCACTGCCGCCGCGTCCGAAGCCGCCGAAGCCGCGGTCGCCCACGTTGTTGGCCGCACCGATGAGCGCGAAGTTGAGACGGTCGGTGAAGCGGCTCACATTCAGACGTCCTGAGTAGCGCTGCTCCGTGCCGTAGGCGGCATCGAGGTTGACCACCCAGCCCTCTGTCATGCCTTTCTTCACGGTGAGGTCGAGCACCGTCTCTTCCTCGCCGTCGTCAATGCCTGTGATGCGGCTGTAGTCGCTCTGCCGGTCGTAGGCCTTGACGCGACTCACCATGTTGGCCGGCAGGTTCTTGAGTGCCATCTGGGTGTCGTTGCCGAAGAATTCCTTGCCATTGACAAGCAGGCGGGTCACCTCTTTGCCGTTGATTTTGATGGTGCCCTCTTCCGTGACCTCTGCGCCGGGGAACTTGCGTAGCAGTGCCTCGAAGTTCGCCCCCTCTGGGATGCGGAAGGCATCGGCATTATATATAAAGGTGTCGGCCTTCATCTCCACCTGCGCGGCATTGGCCGAGACCTCGGCGGCACGCATCAGGCGCGCATTCTCCTGCAAGGCTATCTCACCGAGGAGCACCTGGCGGTTCTTCTTCGTCAGTTCCAGGTGCTGGAAGCGTGTCTTGAAGCCTATGAAAGAAGCTCGCAGCAGGTAGCTGCCCACCTTGATGGAGCTTATGCTGAAGGTGCCGTCGGCCCGCGCCTGCTGCCCCGTCACCTGTGTGCTGTCGAGGGTCATAATCACTATGGTGGCTCCCGCCAGAGGCTCGCCCTCGGTGTCCACCACCGTTCCGCTCACGGTCACTTTCTGGGCTGTTGCCACGGTGGCAATCAGCAGTGAGAGAATAGCTGTGAGTAGTTGCTTCATTACGCTTGTGTTTTGTTGTTCCTTGGCAAGACTTCACTGATAACACTGAAGCCTGTGCGCTCCACACCTACAGACAGGACTGCACGCACAGGCTTACATACGAAAGACACTCCGCAACCGTTTATGTTTAACGGTATGCTGATGCTTTTAACATTCTTTAGGCAAAAGCGAGACAGTATAGATATACCATGACGGCCGGCAGGGCAAGCAGACTGGAGTCGAAACGGTCGAGCATGCCGCCATGTCCGGGCAGTATGTTGCCACTGTCCTTGATGCCGAGCTGCCGCTTGATGAGACTCTCCACGAGGTCGCCCCATGTGCCGAACACCACCACGACGAGTGCGAAGCCGGCCCATTGCAGCCGCGTGAGGCCATAGACCAGCGTGCAGCCGTCGTCCATGCTCTGTTGCGGCCCGAGCCACACAATGAGCTGCGAGGCTGCCAGTGCCAGCAGGCCGCCGCCGATGCTGCCCTCCCACGTCTTGCCCGGCGACACACGGGGGAAGAGCTTATGCCGCCCTATGAGCGAGCCTGTGCAGTAGGCTCCCGTGTCGGAGCACCACAGGAAGATGAACACTGCCATGAGCAGCCATTGCCCATGGGTGGTGCCGCACTGAACGGCCTCATCGCCGCAGATGTCGGCAAACACCATCATGGGTGTCAGCGCGAAGGGCAGTGCCACATAGACCTGCGCCATGAGCGTGTAGGCCCAGTTGTTAAGCGGCGAGGTGTGCCCGAGGTACAGCTCGGAGATGAGCAGATAGACGATGCCCGCCATCCACGGCACAAGCAGCGGCATGGCATCATCGATGCCTGCGGCGTAGCCGTAGAGACCGAGGTAGAGGCAGACAGCTGCCACGGTGGTTATGAAACGGTTGACGTGCACGTCGGCACGCATGTTGACAATGCCTGTGAACTCCCACACGCTGAGAGCCGTGATGAGGAGGAACAGCAAGCCTGCCGTGAGTGGCGACCATAGTATGCCTGCCACCATGACCACCACGAAGAGCACGCCTGTGATGGAACGTAGTATAAGGGTTTTCATGCCTGTTGAGGGTTGTTGTCGGTGTCGGTGCTTTCGCCGCGGGCAGCCTGTGCCTCATCAGCGACCGGCGCGGTGCCGTCCGGGGCATCGGCAGGCGTGGCGGCCTGTGCCTGCTGCTGGTTGTCGCGCAGGAGCTCCTCGGTGCGGCTGGTCCACGGACGCTTGCCGAAGATGCGCTCCACATCCTCGGCATATATCACCTCATGCTCTACGAGCATGTCGGCCAGTGCGTTGTGGCCTTCGCGCTTGGATGTGAGCAGCTCCTTGGCACGTGCGTACTGCTGGTCCACCATGCGACGCACTTCCTGGTCTATGAGCTGCGCCGTAGCCTCGCTGTAGGGACGCTGCCACTGATACTCGCTGTTGTCGTAGTAGCAGAGGTTGGGCAGAGCCTCACTCATGCCGAGATAGGCTATCATGCCGTAGGCCTGCTTGGTGACCCGTTCAAGGTCGTTCATGGCTCCCGACGAGACGTGCCCCGTGAAGAGCTCCTCGGCGGCACGCCCGCCAAGCAGTGCGCACATCTCGTCGAGCATCTGCTCGCGCGTGGTGATCTGACGCTCCTCGGGCAGATACCACGCGGCTCCGAGTGCACGGCCGCGGGGCACGATGGTTACCTTTATAAGCGGATTGGCATATTGCAGGTGCCACGAGATGGTGGCATGGCCGGCCTCGTGGATAGCGATGGCACGCTTCTCCTCCTCGGTCATCACCTTGGTCTTGCGCTCCAGGCCTCCCACGATGCGGTCCACGGCAGCGAGGAAGTCGTCCTTGCCCACGGCCTCCTTGCCATGGCGCGCGGCAATAAGTGCTGCCTCGTTGCACACGTTGGCGATGTCGGCGCCGCTGAAGCCCGGTGTCTGTCGAGCCAGCAGGTCGATGTCGAGCGAGGTGTCGACCTTGATGGGCTTGAGATGCACCTTGAACACTTCCTTGCGCTCGCTCAGGTCGGGCAGGTCGACGTGTATCTGGCGGTCGAAGCGGCCGGCACGCATGAGAGCGCTGTCGAGCACATCGGCCCTGTTGGTAGCTGCCAGGATGATGACACCCGAGTTGGTGCCGAAACCGTCCATCTCCGTGAGCAGCTGGTTGAGGGTCGACTCGCGCTCGTCGTTGCCGCCCATGACGGCATTGCGCGAGCGGGCGCGACCCACGGCGTCGATCTCATCGATGAAGATGATGCACGGTGCCTTCTCCTTGGCCTGGCGGAAGAGGTCGCGCACACGGCTGGCACCCACGCCAACGAACATCTCCACGAAGTCGGAGCCCGACATGGAGAAGAAAGGCACGTCGGCCTCGCCGGCCACAGCCTTGGCCAGCAGGGTCTTGCCCGTGCCCGGGGGGCCTACGAGCAGCGCGCCCTTGGGTATCTTGCCGCCCAGGTCGGTGAACTTCTTCGGGTTCTTGAGGAACTCCACTATCTCCTGCACCTCCTGCTTTGCCGATGCCTGTCCGGCCACGTCCTTGAAGGTGACCTTCGACTCGTTGTCAGAGCCTTTCTCCACAAGCTGGGCACGCGAGCGTCCCACGTTGAAGATGCCGCCCATGCCTCCGAAGCCTCCGCCGCGCCCCACGCCGCGCATAATCATCATCCATACGACGATGATGACGATGAGGGGCAGCATCTGCCAAAAGATCTGCAAGAGGGTGTTGTCGGAGCGCTTGAAACTCACTTCGCCGGCAAAGTTGCCCAGCTCCTGCTGGGTGGTGATGAATTCTTCCAGCTTCTCCGTGGTGCCGTATTCCACGAGCACAAAGGGGCTCTTGCCGGCCTGGTTCACGCCGGTGAGGAACACGTCGCGTATGTGTTCGGGGCTTACGTACATGCGGGCTGTGTTGTCGGACCTGTCGACGACGATGCGTGCGGCATAGCCCTGCTCCACATACTGCTTGAACTCGGTGTAGGTGACTTTCTTCGAGGCACCTGTGGCCTTGGTGTCGTCGCCCATGAAGAAGAGGTAACCCAGCACGCAGGCTATCACGACATATACCCACGTGAAGTTGAAGCGGGGCATCTTGCCTTGGCCGCGCTGTTCGGGCCGCTGCCCGTTGTCTTTGGGAGTATCCATGCTGTCAGTCTAAGTCGGGTATTTCAGTGAGCGGGGCATCGGCCCAGAGATGCTCAAGGTCGTAGTATTGGCGCGCGTCCTCAAGGAAGACATGGAGGATGACGTCGGTGTAGTCCATTGCCACCCAGATGGCATTGCGCATGCCGTCCACAGCCGTGGGGCGCGCTCCGAGACGCTCGCGGGCAAAGCGGGCGGCACTCTCGGCCAGAGCCTGTATGTGCGACGGCGAGTTGCCCGAGCAGATGACGAAGGCCTTGCACACAGCCTCGTCGATACCTGACAGGTCCACGATGGCTATGTCGTGACCTTTCTTCTCCTGGAGGCCAGCCTGAAGGGCTTCAACAAGTTGTTCGATGTTGCGGTTCATTCTATAGGGATATTCGTTGCCTTGATAAACAATTTTGAGCTGACAAATGTAAGCCATTAAGCTCTAATGCACGGAAAGGGCACACCGAAATTACATTTTTTTAGGGAAAAACTTGGAGCGAGTTGCAAAAGCCCCTACATTTGCACCCGCAAAACCAAGGGAGAGGGCTCCCGAGGTCATGCCATTGGGCTATGGTGTAATGGTAACACTGCAGATTCTGGTCCTGCCTTTCCTGGTTCGAGTCCGGGTAGCCCAACAGAGAACGAGATACTGCTCTCACCGCCAAGGGTAGTTGCCACACGTTGGCAGCTACCCTTTAGCTTTGCGCAAATGCGGCAGCCACCGAGGTGAGGGCACACGGCAGCAGCATGCCCTGACCACGGCTCCCGAGCATCGCAGCATGCCCCACTCTGCCATTCCTGCCGCAGGGGCTTGCCGGTGTAGCCGCTATTGCCTCTCTCTCCACATGCTGCATGCACAGCAGCCACCCTGCAGGGTGCCGGCCGGGAGGGTGCACCCTCACGGCTGCCACCATGCAGGGTGTTAGCCCCACACCCTGCACCCTGTTTTCACGCCCCATGCAACACATCCGCCTCGACACCATAGGCTCCACCAACGACTACGTGCGCTCACTGCCTCCCACACCCTCCATGGTCCTGGTCACGGCGGAGCAGCAGACGGCCGGCCGCGGCCAAGGCACAAACCGATGGGTCTCCGCCCCCCGCGCCAACCTGCTCTTCAGCCTGCGTCTCAGTCCCCGTGCCCTGCGCGCCGACACGGCATTCGTGGTGAGCCAGGCCGTGGCACTCAGTCTGCGCACAGCAGCCGTGGAGGCTCTGCACGGCGTGGTGCCGGCAGAGCGTGTGAGCGTGAAATGGCCCAACGATGTCTACGTGGACAGCCGTAAGCTCGCCGGCATACTCATCGAGAACACTCTCAGGGGCGAAATGGTGGACAGCATCATCGCTGGCTGCGGCATGAACGTCAACCAGACGTCATGGCAGGGGCTGCCGCCGGAGCCCGTGCCGGTGTCGATAGCCATGCTCACGGGCCGTGAGGCCGACATCGACGGTGTGCTGCACACCATCATGGAGACTTTCGCCGCACACATGGCGGCCATCGACCGCGGCGAGTATGCCGCCGTGCGCGATGCCTACCGCCGTGTGCTCTACCACGGCACAGGCGTGCACGCCTTCCGCTGCCTGCGGTCAGGCGACTGTCAGGGGCAGTTGCTGCAGGCCTCAATAGACGACGTGGCACCATCCGGCATGCTCACACTGCGCACCACGGAGGGCGAGCGGCTCACCTTTGCCTTCAAGGAAATAGCCTTCGTGCACCACTAAGATACCTGCCCCGCACAAGTAACTTGGCCACCCTGCACGCATTACTTAATTAAAAAGCATATTTTTGTCGCGCAATGTGTGAGCCCATGAGTGAGACCGAAGCACAGCAGCCACAACCCGCAGCAACACCACGCCGCAGCATAGGCCGACGCCTGCTCAAAGCGGCAGGATGGATTGTGGCCGCGCCCTTCATCCTGCTGGCCATAGTGGCAGTAGCCCTCTACCTGCCGCCAGTGCAGGACGCCGCCGTGCGGGCTGCCGCCGCCTACGCCTCGGAGGCCACGGGCATGGACATCACCATAGAACGCCTGCGCCTCAGCTTCCCCCTCGACCTGGCCGTCAGCAGGGTGGAGGTCAGGCAGGAGGGGCACACCATTGCCGCCGTAGAGAGCGTCGTGGTAGACCTCGACATCACACGCCTGCTGCACGGCAGCCTCGGCGTGGACGCCGTGAACATCGACGGTCTCACTCTCGACACCCGCGACCTCATAGCCTCCATGGCACTGCAAGGCACAGCGGCACACCTCGAGCTGCACGACGACATAGCACTGCGAGAGCAGCGGGTGGACATTGCTGCAATCGCCGGAGGCGGCATAGACCTCAGCATAGCCCTGCGCGACACCACCGTGGCCGACACAGTCGTGAGCACGCCACCCGACTGGACCATAGCCCTGCGCCAAGCCTGTCTCACCGACACACGCGTGAGCCTCAGCCTCAACGCCGACACCACGACGCTCGACACACACCTCGACACCATAGCACTGCACGGAGGCCTCTTCGCCCTGGCCGAGGCTTGCTACAGCGTGGCACATGCCGTCATCACGGCCGACACGCTGGCAGCCACCATGCTCACTGCCGACACACTCGCCGCCCCCTCACGCTACGCCATAGGCCGACTCACACTGAAGGCCGACTCACTATGCTACGACGGCACCGCCGCACACATAGCACTGCCAGCCCTCACACTGCGCACCGACAGCTCAAGCATCAACCTGGCAGCACAGGCAGACCTTGCAGCCCTCGAGCCAGGCGCCGGCGGCCATCTCAGCGCCACACTGCGCACAAACATAGCCAAGGCCGACATCGTAAGCCTCACTGCCAGCATGCTGCCGCCCGAATTCGCCGCAGCATATCCCGACAGACCACTGCACATAGGCGTCAGCGTGGAAGGCAACATCGACCTCATGCGCCTCACACAGCTTGAGGCAGCCCTGCCTGGCAGCATATATGCCGATGCCGCCGGCACGCTGGCACTCACCAACGCCACCGACACCACCGCGCTGGCTGGAACAGCACAAGCCGGCATCGGCTTCAACGTGAAGACGCAAGACCTGGCATGGGTGCGCACACTGGCCGGCGGCGCACTGCGCGGCATCAGCCTGCCACCCATGCAGGCAGGCGGCACAGTAACCGTCGATGGCAGCCACTATGCCCTGCAGGCAATGCTGCAAGAAGGAGCAGCCGTCATCAGCATCAACGGCAAGGTGGACAATGCCGACGTGCCAGCCTACGAAGCCGACCTCAGCATACGTCGCCTCAACATGCGCCACTTCATGCCGCGCGACTCGCTCGGCATGGTGGAGCTCGCAGCAAGCGTCAGCGGGCGCGGCACCGACCTGCTACGCCACGACACGCGCCTGGCTGCCGAAGCCACAGTAAGCCGGCTCGACTACGGCAGCATGGACTTAGGCGGACTGTCGGCACAGGCAAAAGTGGAACAGGGCAAGGGACACGTGCACGCCGAGGCCGACTGCGACCTCCTACGCATGAGCACCGACATCTACGCACTGCTGAACCGCCAGACCGACATCACCTTCGGCATCGACCTCACAGACATAGACCTGCACGGACTGGGGCTTACCACACGCCAGGAACGCGCCTCGATGTGCCTCCACATGGACGGCACCACCAACCTCCGAGACAGCCACTCCATAGCCGGAGGCATAAGCGACATAACCATCATGCCTGCCGACACCGTGTTCCGACCCGACGACATCACACTCGAAGCCGTGTTGAGACCCGACACCACACACGTGTACCTGCAAAGCGGCGACCTGCTGCTCACAGCCAACGGCCATACGGCCTATGACAAGCTCCTCACACAGATGCAACGCTTCATCGGTGAGCTCACACGGCAGATCGACAACCGTCATCTCGACAACATGGCCATGCGACATTGTCTGCCACAAATAGACATGCACCTCAGAGCCGGCAGCAACAACCCCGTGCACGACATGCTACAAGCCAACGGACTTGCATTCAGCCAGATGCGCTTCGACATGCTGTTAGGCCCCGATGCAGGCCTCAACGCCGGCGGGCATGTATACCAGCTCAACACAGGTACCCTCGTAATCGACACCATAGCACTACGCGTGGCCGAGGACACCACAGGCATACACCTCAACAGCCGCGTGCGCAACGGACGACGCAACCCGCAGGTGACGTTTGAGGCACGCTTCACTGCCGACATGCTCCCCGATGGAGCACGCGCCAACCTGCTCTTCTACGACCAGTACGGGCGCAAGGGCGTCGACCTCGGAGCACAGGTACAGATGCTTGAGGACAAGGTGAGTGTGCACCTCGACCCGCTACATCCCATCATCGCCTATCGCACCTTCCACCTCAACGACAGCAACTACGTCAGCATCGACAACGACAGCCACATTGAAGCAGATATAGACCTCGTGGCCGACGACGGCACCGGCCTCAAGCTATACAGCACGCCCAACGATGCTGCCGAGCAGGACCTCTCACTCTCCATAAACCAACTCAACCTGGGCGAACTCTCCAGCGTGCTGCCCTACATGCCGCACCTCTCAGGCTACCTGCACGGCGACGCACACCTCGTGGCCACACAGGCCGACATGAGCGTCTCGGCAGAGATGGAGACATACGACTTCACCTACGAAGGCGCCTATCTGGGACAACTCGGCTTGCAAGCCGTATACCTGCCCAACAACGACGGCAGCCACTTCGTCGACGGCAGCCTCCTGCACATGGGGATGCCTGTAGCCGCCTTCACCGGAACATACGCCAGCATACCACACACCGACCTCGGACAGCTCGACATAGATGCCACACTCGACCGCTTCCCCTTCAGCCTCGCCAACGGCTTCATACCCGACGGCATGGCACGGCTCGAGGGCGTGGCCATCGGCGACGTGCACGTGGGAGGCACGACAGCCCGACCCGTCGTGGACGGACACATGAGCACCTCGGGCCTGCGCATGCTCTCCGAGATGTACAGCCTCGACCTCAAGTTTGCCGACGACACGCTGCACGTCGACGCCAGCAACCTCAGCCTCGACCGCATGGAGGTGTACAGCGCAGGCACAAACCCCTTCGTCATCGACGGGCAGGTCAACTTCGCCGACCTCGACGCCATACGCCTCAACATCAACATGTCGGCCAAGGACTACGAGCTCATCAACGCCCGCAAGACACACCGCAACCGCAACGCCGTGGCCTACGGCAAAGTGTTCGTCGACGTCAGTGCCATGCTCCGCGGCACACTGGATAACCTTAACATGTACGGACGGCTCAAGGTGCTGGGCGACACCGACGTGACCTACGTCATGGGCGACTCGCCCCTCACGGTCGAGGACCAGCTGGCAGACCTGGTTGAGTTCGTGGAGTTCGACGACACCGTCGCCGTGCACAACGCCAAGAGCGAGAAGCCCCAGAACCTCAACATCGCCATGAACGTGTCGATAGACAACGCCGCGCAGGTGCACTGCCTGCTGAGCAGCGACGGCTCGAGCTATGTCGACATTGAAGGTGGAGGCGACCTCATGGTCACCTACACGCCGGAGCGCGACCTGCAGCTGCATGGCCGCTACACCATCAACAGCGGCAAGCTCAAGTACACCATGATGGTCATCCCGCTCAAGGAGTTTGCCATAAAGAGCGGCAGCTACGTGGAGTTCCGCGGGTCCCTGCTCAACCCGCACCTCAACCTCAGTGCCACAGAGCGCATGCGCACCACCGTGACGGAGAACGACCAGCCACGCTCCGTCAACTTCGACGTGGGCATGAACATCACCCAGACGCTTGATGACCTCGGTCTGGAATTCACCCTCGACGCGCCCGAGGACATGAACATACAGAACGAGATCGCAGCCATGAGCACTGAGCAGCGCGGCAAGGTGGCCGTGACGATGCTGGCCACGGGCATGTACATCACAGACTCGAGCCTCGCTTCGGCCGGTGCCGGCTTCTCCACCCAGAACGCCCTCAACGCTTTCCTCCAGAGCCAGATTTCGAGCATCGCCGGCAAGGCTCTCAAGAGCGTGGACCTCTCGCTCGGCGTGGAACAAGGCACCAGTGCCACGGGCTCCACCACCACCGACTACAGTTTCCGCTTTGCCAAGCGTTTCTGGGGCAACCGCGTGAGCGTCATCGTGGGAGGCAAGGTGAGCACAGGCGAGGATGCGCAGAACACAGGCCAGACGCTCATCGACAACGTGTCGATAGAATATCGCCTTGACAAAGCAGCCTCGCGCAGCGTGAGCCTCTTCTACGACAAGAACTACGAGACACTGCTCGAGGGCGAGGTCACGGAGATGGGTGCCGGCCTCGTGCTTCGCAAGAAGGCCAAGACCTTCGGTGAACTGTTCATCTTCAGCAACAAGTGACTGCCATGACAACGCCCCTATCCCACCACCGCCTGCACAGGCTTGCCATAGTGGCCGCAGCTGCCATGCTTGCTGCCTGCTCCTCTACGTCACACCTGCCTGAGGGCGAAGAGTTATATATAGGTATCTCACGCATTGACTACGGGCATGGCACCAAAGCAAGGCCTACCGTCGGCACACGCACCGACTCTACGGGTGTCATTACTGCCCTTGCCGATGCCTACAACTCTATCGAGGACATCTTCTCCGGCAACTACGATGCCCGTGCCGTGCTGTCCGACAAGCTCAAGGACAAGAGCCTCACGCCGGCACAGCGCGACTCCCTGCGGCGCGAGATGGCAGTCTACGACGATGCCCTCGACGCCGTGAAGGCCGAGGTAGAAGGAGCCCTGGCCTATGCGCCCAACAACAGCGTCTTCGGCAGTTCCACCATGCGGTGGCCGTTCCCCGTAGGGCTGTGGATGTACAACCGCTACGTTGACTCCCACACCATGTTCGGCCGATGGATGTTCAACACCTTTGCCACCAAGCCTGTGCTACTCAGTGCCGTCAACCCGCAGCTGCGCACCCAGGTGGCACGCAACACCCTGCGCAACTATGGTTTCTTCCGTGCCACCGTGAGCCACGACATCGAGACCTCGCGCCACGACCCCCTCAAGGTCCGCGTGGCCTACGACGTGGCCCCGCGCCAGCTCTTCCGCTTAGGCACCATTGAGTACCAGCAGTTCGACGCATACGCCGACAGCCTCATCCATGCCCAGGCCAGCCGCTCACTGCTCCACACGGGCGATGCCTTCAGCGTCGTCAACCTCGATGCTGAGCGCACACGCCTCAGCGAGCTGCTGCGCAACAACGGCTACTACTTCTACCGTCCCGAGCACATTGCCTTCCGCGCCGACACAGTGCAGACGCCGCTCACCGCCCACCTCCAGGTGCGCCCCAAGGCCGACCTGCCGCCAGCGGCCCGCAACCGCTACTACATCGGCCACACCTACATCACCGTGCTCGAGCCAGACAACTTCCAGGTGGCCGACAGCCTTCGCTTCCGCGAGAGCACCATGCGCTGGAGCAGCACCAAGAGCGGCAAGGCACCACTCCGTTTCGGTGCCATCCGCCACAACCTCTTCTACCGCAAGGGCGACCTGTATCGCTACCGCCTGCATGAACTCATACAGGAGAAACTCACCGGCATGGGCATCTTCTCCAACGTGCAGATGAGCTATGCTGCCCGCGACTCCAGTGCCACGTGCGACACCCTCGACATCAACATCATGGCCATCCTCGACAAGCCATATAGCAGTCAGCTCGACGCCAAGTTCACCAACAAGAGCAACGGGCTGCTGGGTCCCGGCCTGAACTGGAACTTGTCGAAACTCAATGCCTTCCATGGCGGCGAGATGCTGGCCTTCAACTTCTACGGCAGCTATGAGTGGCAGACGGGCGTCGACTCCAAGGCAGCCGACCGCAGCCTGCTCAACAGCTACGAGCTGGGAGCCTCGGTGACGCTCACCTACCCGCGCATCAAGTTCTTCGGCATGCCCTTCGTGCGCCAGTTCAACCGCCGCGCCACGGCCACCACCACCTACAAGGTCGACGCCAACTGGCTCAACCGTGCCGGCTTCTTCCAGATGGTGAACTTCGGCGGACGCGTGGCCTACACCTACTACAAGCGTCGCCGTGTGCGCCATGAGCTCACACCGTTCCGCTTAGAGTATAACCTGCTCTCCAACCGCACGGCGCGCTTCGACTCCATCATGAGTGCCAACCAGGCCCTCTACGTCAGTATGCGCGACCAGCTCGTGCCCTCCTGCGCCTACACCATGACCTACCAGCCGCGCAGCATCGGCGGCCGCAGCCGCGCCGTCATCCTCGGGGTGAAGGAAGCCGGCAACGTGCTCAACACGGCCTATGCCCTTGCCGGCCATGCCGCCAAGGAGCGCGGCAAGAAGCTGCTCGGGGTGCCTTTTGCCGAGTTCTTCAAGCTCACGGCCGAGTGGCGCGAGACGCAGCCCCTGACCCACTCCGTCAGCCTCGCCACACGCCTCTACGCCGGAGCCGTGTGGAGCTATGGCAACAGCACCATGGCACCCTACTCGGACCTCTTCACCGTGGGTGGTGCCAACAGCATACGTGCCTTCGGCGTGCGCACCATAGGCCCTGGCAGCTACCATCCGTCCAGCTCCCACTGGAGCTATGTCGACCAGGTGGGCAACGTGCGCCTTGAGGCCAATGCCGAGCTGCGCTTCCCCATCATAGCAAGCCTCAACGGGGCACTCTTCGTTGATGCCGGCAACGTGTGGCTGCTACGCCCCGACGACAGCCGCCCCGGCGGCTGCATCGACGCCTCCACGTTCCTCAAGGAGGTGGCTCTCGGCACAGGCTTCGGCTTCCGCTACGACATGGACTTCCTTGTGCTGCGCTTCGACGTGGGCATAGGCATCCATGCCCCCTACACCACATCGCGCAGCGGCTACTACAACATGCCTCGCTTCTGGGACTCCATCGGCTACCACATTGCCGTGGGCTACCCCTTCTGACGCTGCGAGACGGCAGAACACCCTGCATGGTAAAGGCAAACACCCTGCACCCTCAAGACAAAGAGGGTGCAGGGTGTTTGCCTTTACCATGCAGGGTGATGAGCCTGCGCACTGCGCGGAGCCGGCACGGCCACTGCTGTGAGTCTGCCCAAACACCGCTGTGACTCTGACGAGGCAGCACAGTTGGTTGGCGCGGGCTGTGTGGGTGGACTACTCGAACTGAAGCACGAGAGCCTCTCGTGCGGGCAGACGGAGGTCGGCTGTGAGGTCGAAGGTGCGGCCTGTGGGAATGTCGGTGGCGCGGCGTGAGGTGCGGCCGGCAAAGAGCTCTGCATAGTGGCCTACGCGGAGCGTGGCGGGCGAGGAGGTGCCGTTGAGCACGGTCATGACGAGGTCACCCATGTGTCGCCGTGCCACGACGTAGACACCGTCCACGGGTGTGAACTGCGTCATGGTGCCCTCGATGACTGTTGCCGAGGCGCGGCGCCAGTGCAGGAGGCGTGAGAGCCATGTGTACATGGCCTGCTGCTCTGCCGTGCGCCCCTCGGCGGTGAAAGCGTCGTGTGCGTCGCCCGGGAAACCGCCAGGGAAATCCTGCCGGACGTGGCCGTCGGTCACGGCCTTGGTGCCCGCCATGAGTATCTCCGTGCCGTAGTAGAGCTGAGGAATGCGCCGCACGGTCAGCAGCAAGGCGAGTGCCTGGCGCAGGGCTGCCACGTCGTGGCCGTCGCCGAGGAAGCGGTCGGTGTCGTGGTTGTCGACAAAGGCCATCACGTGCGTGGGGTCGGGGTAGAGATAGTCGTAGACGAAGCTGTTGTAGAGGCGGTTATAGCCCTGCCACCAGCCGTCGGTTTCCTCATGCTTTGCCTGCGAGAGACGGTCGAAGAAGCTGAAGTCCATCACCGTGGGCAGGAAGGTGTCGCCGATGCGCCGGCTGTCGGCATTGGCCTGACGGAAGCCCTTCTGCCACGCTGCCGTGTAGGCCGGCTCGGTGACCCATGTCTCGCCCACGACATTGAAATGCGGGTACTCGCGCTGCAGGGTCTGCATCCATCGCGCCATGCCTGCCGCGTCGGCGTAGGGGTAGGTGTCCATGCGTATGCCGTCGATGCCCGATGTCTCAATCCACCAGATGCTGTTCTGTATGAGATAGGTCATCACGTGCGGGTTGCGATGGTTGAGGTCGGGCATTGTGGGCACGAACCAGCCGTCGACGGTCTGCCGCAGGTCGACGTCGGCAGCGTAGGGGTCGAGCACAGGTGTGAGCTTGTAGGATGTCTGTAGGAAAGCCTCGTTGGTGTGCACCTCGCCGTTCTGGTCGCGGCGTCCCTCGCCAAGCCACTCTGGCGCATTTAGCCAGTCGGCCGACGGCAGGTCGGCCACCCACGGGTGTTCAAATCCACAGTGATTGAAAATCATGTCCATGACCACCTTGAGCCCCTTGGCGTGGGCGGCATCGATGAGTGCGCGGTAGTCGGCGTTGGTGCCGAAGCGCGGGTCGATGCGGTAGTAGTCGGTGGTGGCATAGCCGTGGTAGGTGGAGAAGCCGTGGTCGTCGGGCGAGTCGTTCTCTAATACAGGGGTGAGCCAGAGAGCCGTCACGCCCAGGTCGCAGAAGTAGTCGAGATGCCGGCGTATGCCCTCCAGGTCGCCGCCATGGCGCAGCGAGGGCTCGGCGCGGTTCTCCACATAGTGCTGCATGCCTGGCAGCTGCGAGCGGTGGCCGGGGCCTTGGGCAAAGCGGTCCGGCATGAGCATGTAGAGCACGTCGGCATTGGTGAACCCCTTGCGTGAGTCGCCGTCGCACTCGCGTTCCAGCAACTGGTAGCCGACGGTCTGGTAGCGACGTCCGAGACGGAAGGTAAGAGGCAGCGTGCCGGCCTGGGCACCGGTGAGGTCGAGATATAGCAGCAGGTAGTTGGGCGAGTCGAGGCGCACCACCGAGTCGAGGCGCACATCCGTGCGCCCTACCGAGACGTCGGCCTCGCGGATGCCCTGGCCATAGACCATGAGCTGCAACTGCGGCGTGCGCAGCCCCACACGCCAGTCGGTGGGGTCGATGCGTGCCACTAACGGTGCCTTGCGGCTGGCGCACAAGGCATTGAGGCTGAAGGATGGAAATAGTGATAGCACAAGCAGCAGGATGAGTGTCAGCAGGGAGTGAGTGTTGCGCATGGCGTTGACAGGGTTATACGGGTGTCACTTTATGGCCACAAATATAGGAATAAAAACAAAAGCCCCTCGCACTGGCCGCCCTTTATGGGCACAGCCGTGCGAGGGGCACACTGTATGTCGCTTTCCGCCGCCTTAGTGCACGATGCGCTTCTCGCCGTTGACGATGAAGACGCCCTTGGCATTGGGATGCGTGCTGAAGAACGACTCGTCGTCGGCCATCTTGCGGCCGCTAACGTCGTAGACACCACGACGCGCTCCGAAGTCGAGCAGCATGCGCATCTCCACATCGCGCACTGCCGTGGCCTCGCGTGTGAGCATGTCGCTGAGCATCACCATGGACGGAGCATTGGCCTCGGCCAGAGCATAGGCCTGGAACGGATGCACATCGCGCAGGCCTGCCACGAAGGCACTGCCGGTGAGCTCGGGCATGTCGGCTTCCTCCGGGTGGAGGGCCTTGTCCACATTGAGTGCCAGGATGTTGGCGGCTTGAGGCACCTGCATCATGGTTGGCAGGAAGGTGATGCTGCCCTTGGTGGTGGCATCAGCCTGATCTGCCTCGACCCACACGCCATCTGCGGCACCGGCGAAGGTGACCTCACCGGCCAGATTGAAGTGGTCGGCATACTTGGCGTTGTTGGGCATGCTGATGATGTAAGGTTTGTAGGCCTCTATCTCGGCCGCACGCACGAAGCCTGTCTCGGCCAGTTCGTAGAGCCAGAACGGACGGAACTCGGTGACGTCGGCATCGGCAGCGAAGGGCTTCATCGCGCCATTGGTGGCATGAGTGATGGAGGCCACGTCGAAGGGTAGCGCCAGCGTCTCCCAACCCATGGTGACCGACGGCTCGGTGGCCTGGCTGTAGGTGTGGGTATAGCTGATGCTGCGTGCGAAGAAGCGGCGCGGGCAGTAGAAGTTGCCCCCCGTCTCGCTGTCATGCAGCACTATGCTCTCTGCCTCAGAGCCAGAGATGAGGTTGCCGGTGTAGGATGCCGGAGCATAGATGCGCGACGGCACATAGACCAGGAAGTTGTCGTTGTCCACGTCGTCGAGCATCTGGGCCGGCATGTTGTCGGTGATGTTCCACACTATGGCTGCCAACTGCTTGCAACCGGCAAAGACATGCTCACCGACACTGATGGCCTGGCTCTGCTGCGGTGATGAGTAGCTGACGAGCTGCATGCCCTCGAAGGCGCGGTCGGGCAGAGAGCCCTCAGCGATAGTGGCCCCCGTCATGTCGAGATGGCGGAGCGAGCGCATACCCTTGATGTAGCTGATGTCGGCAGCATTGACGGAGCCCGTGACTGGCAGAGTCTCGATGTCGTCGGCACCGCCGCGCCACTCGAAGACCTCGTCCAAATGGCCTGCCTCGCCCGTGCTCACCCGCTCACCGTCGAAGAGGTACTTCACGGCATAGGTGGCAGCAGGAGCATCGTTGAAGTAGCGCTTGGTGGCCACGGCGGTGACGGTGCAGAGCTCAGTAATCTCGACAGGCTCCGTGTAGACATCCGACTGGCTGTTTGGCGTGGAGCGGTCGAGGGTGTAGTAGATGGTGGAGCCGTCGTTGGCCTCCATCGTGACGTAGCGGCCGTTGTAGGCGAAGGTGACCTCGGTGCAGATGAAGTCGCTGTGACTGAACTGTACCTCATCGCTGGTGTTGAAGTCGGGCTTCTCGGCGTAGGCTGCCACCGTGCGGTTGTTGACGAGGGTGAGCGGACCTGTGTAGGGCTGCGGGTCATTGATGGCCGTGCCCTCGGGCGTGAGATAGCGGTAGTAGATTACCACGTCGTCGCCCTCGGTGCTGCAAGTGATGGTGAGTACATGGCCCTCATAGGCGAAGTCGGGCGGCGAGACGCGGAACCAGTCGACAGTCATCTGGCCCTCGGGCGAGTTGAAGTAGCCCGGATTGACAGCCACGGCACGCAGCGTGCAGTTATGGGTCATCACGATGGGCTCAGTGTAGAGAATGCCACTCTCGAGCGGGTCGCTGCCGTCGATGGTGTAGTAGATGCTGGTCTGCTCTGCCACAGGCGTAGCCTCGATGGCCACGATATTGCCGTCGATGCCGCCGCCCTCACGACGGAAGGCCGGCGTGCCACAGCTGTGGGCCGACACTTGATAGTTGAATGTGGCAACATCGGAGTTGTTGAACTCATCGCGCAGGGCTATGGCCTGGATGGTGGCATCGCCTGTCATGGTGAAGGTGCCATCGTAGGGAGTGCTCTCATTGGTGGGCGTGGTGCCGTCGAGGGTGTAGTAGATGCGTGCCTCGGGAGTGGTGGTTGCGATGGTGACGTAGATGCCCTCGGTGGTTATCACCGGACGAGCCACCTTGAACCATGTGACAGCGAAGTCCTTCACCTCTGAGTTGTAGTAGTGGCGGTTGATGGCCACCGCACGCACCGTAACGTTGCTCTCCACGGTGACGTAGTTCTGCTCCTTGTCGTAGAGCAGGCTGCCCTCGGTGGGCTCGTCGCCATCGATGGTGTAGTAGATGTCGGCATCGGCTGTCGTCGTGGTGATGCGCACACGGTCGGTGCCGGTGATGCGGCTGATGGACGGCGTGCCGCACACCAGATTGAGGTTAGGCTCGAAGGTGCGCTTGGCTATGGCCGAGTTATTGTAGTCGTCCATGGCGGCATACGTCCATACCACCGATGCCTTGCGGGGCATCTGGAAGGCATCCGTGTAGACGTTCCAATCGTCGGTCTGCGGCTCGACACTGACATTGCTGCCGTCGACGATGGCGTAGTAGATGGTGGAGCCGGGCTTATCCTGGGTGATGGAGCAGTAGACGGTCTCATCGAATGCCGCAATGACAGGCGTGTGGAGCGTCACCCACGTGATGTTGGCCTGACTGATGGGCGAGTTAATCATGTCCTGCTTCACGGCAATGGCACGTATCACCATGTTATGCTCCACCTTGACGGGCTCGGTATATACCGTGCTCTGTGTGGTGGGCTCCGAGCCATCGAGGGTGTAGTAGATGATGGCATCCTCAGTGGCGGTGGCGATGGTGACGAGGCTGTCGGTGGTTGCACGGCTGACAGCACCGGCGAAGCTGGGCTGGCGGCATGTGTGGTCGGCCGCACTGAACCATACGGCTCTCGACTCAGAGTCGAAGAGGCCGCGACGCACAGCGATGGCGCGCACGTAGGAGTCGCGGGCCATGTCGAAAGGCCCTGTGTAGAGAGTGCTCTCGCGGGTGGGCTCAACGTCGCCTGCGAAGGTGTAGTAGATGGCATCGACCTCTTCTTCACAGGTGATGGTAGCTGTGATCTGGCTGAAGCTGATTTGCGGCGTGGCCACACGGCGCCAGCGGTCGCCCACCTGATACTCAGCACCACTCCACTCCGACTGAGCCCAGTCGTCGCGCAAGACCACGCAGCGCACATAACCAGGACGGGTGAGCTGGATGGGACCCTCATAGAGCGTGCCGTGAGCCACTATGTCGGCCTCATCGTCGTAGGTGGCGGGCCACCACTCCTCGCTCATGACATAATAAATATGTGTGGGCACTTCCACAGGCTGTTCTGTGGTGATGGTGAGCACGAGGTCGTCGGTGATGCTGATGGCGGGTGTGGCCACCTTGAAGTCGGTGCGCTTGTAGACCGCTATGGCTGATGCTGAGTAGCCCTCGGCTACGGCAATGGCACGCACCTGCATGTTGCGGTCGAACACCACGGGTCCGTCGTAGCTGTAAGCGTCGGCAGGGTCTGGGTCTGTGCCGTCGGTGGTGTAGTAGATGACAGCCCCTGGAGTCTGCGTAGTGATGGTGAGGGCATAGTCGCTGAAGAAGAATGTGGGCTGCGCTGCCGGCAGGTCGGTGAAGGTCTCCATGTTGCTATTGAAGAGCATCCATACGGGAACACTGGAGTAGCTGTCGTAGGCACTCTCGTGGACATAGAGCTTCACTCTGTCTGTCAGTCCCGAGAAGGGATTGCCGCTGAGCGACGGGGCCTGTAGCGGCAACGCGTAAATCTCTGCCAGGGCAGCACACTCGGTGAAGGCCTCGGCATCGATATTGGTCAGTGCCTGCGGCAGTGTCAACGCCTGTAGCGAGCGGCAGGTGTTGAACGCACGCTCGCCGATGCGCTGCAAGGTGGATGGCAATGAGACAGAGGACAGGCAGTAGCAGTCGTCGAAGATGCCGCTGGCCAGCACCGTGATGCCCTCGGGCACGACAATGCTCTGCAAGCGTTCACAGGCATAGAAGGCATTGCTGCCAATGCTCTGCATCTGCCGGGGCATCACGATGCTCTGCAGGTTGCGGCTGTACTGGAACACCGACTCGCCCATGGTCTCAACGCTCTCGGGCAGCACCACGGCCTGCAAGCTGTTGCAGTCGGCAAAGGCGGAGCCACTGATGGCACGCACACGGGAGCCGAAGGTGATGTCGCGGAGTGCGCCGGCACTGTAGTAAGCACCAGGGCCAATGGTCTCGACGTTGTCGCCGAGAGCCACCGTTGTCAGGTGGTCGTGGTCGGCCAGATAGCGGGTTATGGTGCGGCTGTTGACACGTGCCACCTCTATGTTGTCGCAATTGGAGAAGGCGTAGTCCGCAATGCTTACGTCACGACGTTCTATCACCACCTCGCCGAGCGACCAGCACTGGTTGAAGGCATAATCTCGGACAGTGAGATGCGGCAGTATGTTGCCTTCATCATCACGCCCGACCTCGGTGTCTTCCGGCTCAGCCTCTATGGTCAGTCGGGTGATGGGTGCCGAGTCGAAAGCACTCTGGGCTATCTCTGTGGTAGCCGCCGGTATGGTGAGGCTGGTGATGCCTGTGCCGGCGAAGGCACTCTCGCCAACACGTGTGGTGGCTGCGGGCAGTGTCCAGTCGCCTGTCATGGCACTACAGCCTGAGAACGCCCGCGCCTCAATGTAGCGTATGGCGGACGGCAACGTCACCGATGTGAGCTCGGGGCACTCGGCAAAGGCACTCTCGCCTACACCGACCACGGCGCACACGGAGCCCTTGTGCTCCAGTGTCTGAGGTATCACGATGTCGCCGGCGTACTTGATGTCACCCTCATGAGTGACTTCCACCTCACCTGCCACGCTGTTGTCGGTATAGCGATAGTAGATGCCCTTGTAGGCAAAGGTGCTGTATACGCCAGTGACTGCCTGCGTGGCCACCGCCGAGTTGAAGTGACGGGGCTGCATGGCAATGGCCTTGACCACGAGGTTGCGCGGCAACGTGAAGGAGCCCTCGTAGCGTGTGCTCTCCGCTGTTGGCGTGCTGCCGTCGAGAGTGTAGCGGAATGTGGTGCCGCTTTCTATGTCGAAGTTCTCACCTATGTAGACGGTGGTCACATTGTTGACACTCTCATAACGGATGCTGGGTGCAGCCGTCACGTAGTCGTCCCAGAGATCGTTCCACGTCTGCTCCGACGCTATCCAGCCGTCACGCATGGCGATGGCACAGATGTACTGCGGGCGGTCGAGAGTGACAGGCTCGGTGTAGAGCGTAGCGTTCTCACAGAGCCAAGCCTCATCAGCGCGCATCTCCGGCCACGTCGGCTGGTAGCTCACGGTGTAGTAGTAGCGGGTATCCTGGTCGTAGGGGTTGTCGGAGCTGATGGTGAGCGTGTAGGTGTCGGCATCGAAGTTGACAACAGGAGTGGCCACACGATAATGCTCCATCACGAGGCTGCGGACATCGCTATTGAAGTGGGCCGGCTTGACAGCAATAGCGCGGATGGTGTGGTTCTGCGTCACGAGGAAAGACCCTTCATAGAGCGTGCTCTCCGGCGTCGGGTCGCTGCCGTCGAGTGTGTAGCGGAACGACACCTCGGTATCTTCGTCCGGGTAGTTTTCACCAATGTGCACAAGGTGGTTCTCGTCGACATAGATGTCCGGTTCCGAGAGATAGTAGTCATCCTGGAAGTTGAATTGCCGCATCTCCGACTTAATCCAGCCGTCGCGCAGAGCAACGACATAGACCCATCCCGGTGCTGTCAGCTGCACAGGTTCGGTGTAGAGCGTGGCATACTGACGCAGCTCTGCCTCGGAGGCTTCGCTGATATAGAGCGTGCCTTCCTCACCAATCCTGCCACCGATGCTGTAGTAGTACTCGGCATTGGCCAAACGCTCGTCGGCCTTCTCGGATGAAATAGTCATCACAAGGGTGGCGTCGTTGATAGCTGCCACAGGGTTCTCAACCTGGAAGTCGGTGCGTGAGTACTCGGCAATGGCCGAAGGGCCGAAGCCATCAGCCAGAGCCACGGCACGCAGGGTCTGGTTGCGCAGGAAGTCGACAGGAGCCTCATAGAGCGTGCGAGGCGAGGTCGGGTCGCTTGGGTCGGAGCCGTCGGTGGTGTAGTATATATGTGCACCTGCGGTGGCCGATGTCATGGCAACGGTGAAGTTGTCGTATGCCAGCACAGGAGTCTCACACGGTATATTGTCGAGGTCGTGCAGACTGGCGAACTCATTCCAGTATTGGGCAGCCTGATAGGCATTGGCAGCCTCTTCAGGCACATAGAGGTTAACACTGGCTGCCGTGGGGAAGGCTGTGCCGCCGGTCATGGCAGGCGGTGTGGTGGGGTTGGCATAGACAGCCGTCAGTGCCGTGCAGCCGCTGAAGGCGTCCTGCCCTATCTCTGCCAGTGAGGCCGGCAAGGTGAGCGTGGGCAGAGCCGTGAGGCCGGCAAAGGCATTCGTGCCTATTGATGTTAGCGTGGAGGGCATCACTATCGACACTATACCAAAGCAGCCGCTGAATGCATTGTTGCCTATGCTGGTCACGCCATCGGGCAGCTGCAGTGCCAGCAAACCGCTGCAATCATTGAAGGCACTGGCACCGATGCTGCGCACACGGGCTCCAAAGGTCAGATTGCGCAAGTCGGTCTGTCCGTAGAGCCATGAGCCGACATTCTCAGCGTTGAGCGTTGCCGTGGTGATGTGTGCCCCGGCGAAGGCCACCCCTCCCATGTTCAAACGGCGACGCTGTATGTTGACGCTGACCAGCTGGTTGTTGCCATAGAAGGCCGAAGCACCTACAGTGAGCAAGCCAGGACGCACGACGGCTTCGCCTATCATTATATTATATATGCGGCCAAGGTCCTCGCCATTGGATACACTGCCATCCTTGCTGTAGCTCACAGTGATGGTGTGAGAGCCGGCAGTGGTGAGGGTGCCGACGTAAGTATCGCTTGCAGAACCTGCCACGCGAACCACCTGCGTGCCGTCGAGCTGTATGGTAAGCCAGTCGCAGCCGCCCTCCGAGCTGACATAGTAATCGAACTGTATGCCTGCACCTGCTACAGCATCGAAGGTGTAGACATGGTTTGATGTAGAGTTATGGCTGTGGTTGTCGCTCTCCCAGTCTTCAAGCCTGAGTGTCGAGGCCTCACTGACCTCCTCGTTGTCGAGAGGCGAGGAAGTCATCACTATGGCTTGCAGGCCTGTTGTGTTGAAGGCATTAGAGGCGATAGACGACACATTCCCTGGTATGGTCAGTGTGCCCGTGAGCGAGTGTGTATCGCGGAAGGCACTCTCGCCTATCTCGGTCAGGTTGGAACCCAGCGTCAGGCCTGTGATGGCGGAGCCATTGAAGGCATTGGCAGCCACGGAGCTCACGATGCATGTATGCCCGCCATGCTCTATGGTGGCGGGAATGACAATGGCACCGCTGTAGCCATTGTCGTCGCGGGCAGCAACCACGCTGACGATATTGTCGGTGGTGTAGTCGCGCAGCTTATAGTAGAGACCCTCGTGTTCGAATGCATAGTCGAGATCTCTTATCTCAATCCCCCACACATCGGAGTCGAAGTGGCCATCCATCGTAGCTACGGCACGCACTGCCGTGTTGCGTTCCAGCAGGAACGGTGCCTCATAGCGGATGCGTGTCTCCGACGTGGTGGGGTCGGTGCCGTCAAGGGTGTAGTAGAACACAGAACCGCTACCCTCCTCATAGTTGGCTCCCACGGTGATGGTGCGTGTCGCCCCGTCCCAGTCTATCTGTGGCGCGTCAAGGCGGTAGGCCGAGTACAAGTCAATGTCTAAGCGGTCGGCGTTCTGCCAGTCGTCGCGGAAGGCATAGACACGCATCATGCCCGGACGTGTCGGATGGAGAGGCTCTGTGTAGAGCGTGCAGTTCTGCTCCACCTCCCCGCGTGTGTAGTATGTGGCAGGCCAGTCGCCGCTGTTCGTCGTCATGGAGTAGTAGATGACGGCATCGGCTATGGTCTCCTTAGGCTTGCTCACGGTGAGCGTCACGCTGAGGTCATCGCCGATGACATGCTCTGGCGTTGCAACCTTGAAGTCGGCGGCTGTCGGATGGTTGTATGTTGCCACGGGTGAGGCCGAGAAGCCATCGGCAAGAGCTATGGCCTTGATGGTCACGTTGCCCGTCAGGTCGATGTGGTCATTGTAGAGAGTGCTCTCTGCTGTGGGCACAGAACCGTCCATGGTGTAGCGGAAGGAGGCACCCTCAGTGGTTGATGCGAGGGTCAGAGTGTAGTCGCTGTAGCTGAAGGTGGGCTGTGCGGCAGGCATGTTGTCCGCAGCCACTATACTGCTGAAGTTCTGCCAAAAGGTTGCAGTCTGATAGGTTTCCACAGCCTCTTCGGGTACATGCAAGGTGGCTCGCGACATCATGTCGCTGAAGGGGTTGTAGCCGCCGTAGAAGGAGGCCGGCGTGGTGCCAAGGGCATAAATGTCGTTGAGCACAGGGCACGACGTGAAGGCATATTCACCAATAAACTCGAGCGCAGCGGGCAGGGTGATGCTTTGCAGCTTAGTGCAATTATGGAAGGCGTAGCGCTCTATGCGTGTGATGGTCGATGGCAGCGTCACGGATACGAGCTCATAGCAGCTTTCGAAGGCCTGAGCTGATATTGATGTCACACCCTCAGGTATGACTATCGAGGTCAGGCGCGGACAGTTGTAGAAAGGAAAGTTGCCCATGGATGTCACCGTGGCCGGTATCTGCACCGAGCGCAGTTGGTCGCACGTGTAGAACAGCTCCGCGCTGATAGTGGTCAGCCCTGAGGGCAGCACCACATCGGTGAGAGCATCGCAGTCGCGGAAGGCAGCCTGACCGATGGTTGTCAGCGATGCAGACAGTGACATGGAAGCCATCGACGTGCAGCTCTGGAAGCACCTGTCGCCTATGCTGACAACACCGTCCGGCAGCGTGAGCGTGGTCAGCTGGAAACAGCCAGAGAAGGCCCAATCGCCTATGCTTTCCAGCCCTTCGTGGAAGGTGACAGTCTCCAGCTGATGGCAGTCCTCGAATGCTCTGTCCTCGATGGTCTTCACGCTGGCAGGAATGTCAATGCTTGCGAAGTTCTGACAGCCTGCAAATGCCTCGCTGCCAATGGTGGTGATTGTGTTGGGCAGGGTGACGGTGCCCAGCGCGTCGCAGTCGTAGAAAGCACTATTGCCGATGCGCACCACGGTATACTCCACACCGTCGCGTGTCACGGTGGCAGGGATGGTGATGTCGCCACTGTACTTGCTGGGGTTGGAGGTCAGCTCAAGCACATTGCCAAGCATGCCGTCGGGTATGCGATAATAGATGTCGTCGGCAATGAATGTGGAGTTGATTGAGGTGATGTTGTTCTGCCGCTCGTCGGAGGGAAAGTGCTCAGGCCGCTCGGCCACGGCACGGATGAGCAGGTTACGGTTTATGACGAAGGCGTCGGTATACTCCATGCGCGTCTCCGATGTGAGCGGGTCGGTGCCGTCGATGGTGTAGTAGACGGTGGCCTCGGCATCCTCGTGAGCGATGGTCACGGTGCCCGTCTCGTCGTCGAAGTCTATCGTCGGCTGAGCCAGGTGGTAGTCGGTGTAGAGGTCGACGTTGCGACGGTCGGACATAATCCAGTTGTCGCGTATGGCGTAGGCAATCATAATGCCCGGATGTGTCGGGCGGAAAGGCTCGGTGTAGAGCTTATAGTTCTGCTTCACCCAGTCTATATCGCCATCTAAATAGTTTGGCCAATAGCTGCTTGCACTCATGGCGTAGTAGATGGCTGCATCTGCCACGGTTTCCTTGGGCGTGGCCACGCTCAGAGTGACGGTCAGGTCGTCGGCTACGCTTACCTCTGGCGTTGCCACCTTATAACTATTATAGGTATAGGTGCCCACGGGCGACTGTGCAAAGCCCTCGGCCACGGCGATGGCACGCACGGTGCCGTTGGCCACGAAGTCTATCGGGCCTGTGTAGCGCGTGCTCTCCGTGGTGACCTCTGCCTCAGGGTCGGTGGTGTAGTAGATGGTGGCGTCGGGAGTAGTTGTGCTGATGGCGAGCATGTAGTCGTTAAGCACAAACGTGGGCTGTGCTGCCGGCACGTCGGATATCGCCTGTATGTTGAAGCCCTGCCAGACGGCAGCAGCACCGTAGGCCTCAATGGATGCCTCAGGCACATAGAGGTTCTTCGACGACGGTGTGTTGTAGAATGGGTTGTAGCTGGCTGATGTGGAGGGCGGTGTCTCGGCATAGCAGTACACATCCGTCAGGCGCGTGCAGTTGCTGAAGGCGTTGCCATCGACAGTGGTCACGCTGGCGGGGATGGTGATGCTGGCCAGCATGGGGTCGCTGTTGAAGGCGTTGTCGCCGATGAATGTCAAGGTGCCGGGCAGCGACACGCTCACGAGAGCCGAGCTGTTGCACAGTCCCTCGGGCGGGATGGATGTGATGCCCTCGGGCAGGGTTACCGAGCCGAGCGAGCGTCCGTAGGCGAGGAAGCCGCGCTTCAAGGTGCGCACACTGGTCGGGATGGTCACCTCCTGTAGGGCATAGAGGCTCGACATGGCCCACTCGCCTATCTCGGTCAACGTCTCGGGCAGGGTGATGCTGCGCAGCGAGATGCAGAGGTCGACGAAGTTGTCGGGCAGGCGCGTGAGGGAAGGCGGCACGGTGAGTTCCTGCAGAGCCGTACAGTTGTAGAACGTATGGTTGCCCACCTCGGCGAGACCGTCGGGCAGGTTGATGTGCTGCAGGCTCTGACTGTAGCTGAAGGCGTAGCTGCCTATGCTGGTCACTGTAGACGGCAGCTGCACATTGACCAAGGATGTGTTGTAGAAGGCATAATTGCCAATACGCCGGAGACCTTCGTGCAGAGTGATGCTGCTCAGGTTGTAGCACTCATAGAAAGCATTGGCCTCTATCTCCTCCACGCTCGCGGGAATGTCTATGCTGGCCAGGTTGTCCACATAAAGGAAAGCCTCACCACCAATGCTGGTTACGGTGCCCGGGATAGTCACCGTGCCGAGTGCGTCGCAGTCGTAGAAGGCTCGATAGCCTATGCGCACCACGGTGTAGTCCACACCGCCGTAGGTGATGGTGGCTGGTATGTTGATGTCGCCTGAGTATGTCTTGCCACCCGTCAGCTCAACCACGTTGCCCGACGAGTAGTCCACCTTGCGGTAGAGATAGCCGTCCACGTTCATCGTGGAGTGCACGTCTGTTATGGTGTGCTCGCTCACGGTCGAGGGGAAGTGTGCCTCACGCTCTGCCACGGCGCGCACTTGCAGGTTGCGGTCGGGAACGACAGTCTCGCCGTCGTAGAGCACACGCGTCTCGGAGTCGCACGGGTCGGAGCCGTCGAGGGTGTAGTAGATGGCCACCGCGCCGTCGTTGTGACTGAATGTGAGGTTTGTGCCGTCCCAGTTGATGACGGGAGCATCGAGACGGTAGTTGCTGTAGGCATTGAAGCTCACGCAGGTTGCTCGCAGCCAGCCGTCGCGCAGGGCGTAGACTCGCAGGTAGGCCGGTCCCTCGGGACGGAAGGGCTCTGTGTAGAGCGCGCCTGCCTCGCGTATCTGCTCCTCCGTGGTGAGCTCGTCGGGCCATGAGCCGTCGTAGCGGATGTCATAGTAGACCTCGGCCACAGCCAAGCGCTCGTCGGGGTGTTCCACGGCGATGCTCACATAGAGTGTGGCGGGGTCAATGCTCACCTGTGGCGTTGCCACCTGGAAGTCCTGCTTGTCGAACACGCTCACGCCACTGGCCGCCATGCCCGTCTTCACAGCCACGGCACGCACGGTGCCGTTGGCCACAAAGTCGATGGGTCCTGTGTAGAGACGCGTGCCTGCATCGCTGTCACCACCATCCTCACTGCCGCCACCTTCGCCTGCATCGGGCAGCACACTGGGCACCACTGGTTCGGAGCCGTCGGTGGTGTAGTAGATGAATGCATCCTCGGTGAGGGTGGAGATGGCAAGGGTGAAGTTGCTGTAGCTGAAGGTGGGCTGTGCAGCAGGCATCATCTCCAGCTGCTCTATGCGGCGGAACTCCTCCCAATAGTGTGTCTCGCGATAGCTGCTGACGGCCTCGGCCGGCACGTAGAGCGTTGCCCGCGTGAGGAAGGCTGCAAAGGGGTTGCCACCGGTGATGTCGGCAGGCGTCGGGTTGAGGGAGTATATCTGCGCGAAGCTGTCGCCTCCAAAGGCGTCGGGGGCTATGCTCTGCACACGCTCAGGCAGCGTTATCACCGTGAGCGCGCCGCAGTCGGTCAGGGCATTGCTGCCGATAGTGGTCAGCGTCGACGGCAGCACCACCGATGTCAGAGCCGAGCAGCCACGCAGGGCCTCCTCCGGAAGTTCCTCTATGCCCTCGGGTAGCACCACCGACGGTAGCATGCTACAACCATAGAATGTACGCGCGCCTATACGCGTGAGGGATGCCGGCAGCTCCACGCTGACGAGATGCGAGCACTCGCGCAGGGCATCGGCGTCCAGTGCGGCGATGCCTTCGGGCACCGTGAGGCTCGAGAGTCCCGTGCAGCCGCTGAAGGTGCCGGCAGGAATGGTGCTCAGGCTTGCCGGCAGGCCGGCGCTGGCCAGACTGGTGCAATTGGCAAAGACAGATATGCCCATCTCTGTCACCGACGGAGGCACGATGGCTGTGGTCAGTGACGTGCAACCCTCGAACACGCGGTCGCCGAGGCTTTCCACACTGTTGCCAAGGGTCAGTTCGTGCAGCTGTAGGCAGTTCTGGAACGCCTCATCATCCATACGGTGTGCACCCACGACGGCCGTGGTGAGCCTCTCGCAGGCGGCGAATGCACCGCTGCTCACGGTTTCCACTGCACCGGTTATCTCCACGCTACGCAGCGAGCTGTTGCCCTGAAAATAGCGTGGCACCTCGGTGCAGCCAATGCTGAGTTGCTCTATCTGGGTGTTGGCAAACGGGGTGCCCTGTATGGCCATCTGCTTCCGCAGCATGGAGAGACTGTGTAGGGCGGGACACGAGCCGAAGCTGTTGTTCTCAAGGACGAGAGTGGTGCTTGGTGCACTGTGGGTGACCACTATGTTGCTGATGGTGCCCGTGTCGGTGCCGCTGTCCACAGAGCCGTCCTTACGGTAGCTCACACGCAGATAGGAGGCATTGGTGGAGCACGTGTAGTCAATGTGTCCGCTCTTGCCTGTCCCCGACTCACTCAGTATATTTGTGCCACCGACATTGACTGTGAGCACGTCGCAGCTGCCCTCGGAGTCCACGGTCCAGTCGAAGGAGATGATGTCGCCTTCAGCGGCCGTAATATCGTAGGTGTGCTCCGACGTGGTGCCGTGGTTGCCCTGGTTGGTGCTTGCCCAGTCGTCGTAGTAGTCGGGGGCTGGCACCTCGGGGTGGTAGCCGGCAGGTGCTGCCTGGAAGGTGACGCTGCTGTAGCCTGTGGCATAGAAGGCATTGCCATATATGCTGTTCACCGTGTAGGGCACCGTGAGCTGCCCCGTGAGACCGGAGCAGCCGGAGAAGGCCTGACTGCCTATGGTGACGAGTCCGTCGGGCAGGGCTATGGCTGTCAGTGACGTGCAGCCCTCGAAGGCTGCCGTGCCTATCGCTGTGAGAGTGGCCGGCAGCGATATGGTGGCGAGGCTGGTGCAGCCTTGGAAGGCGTTGCTGCCTATTGCCGTGATGCCGTCGCCCAGCGTCACCCTCGTGAGGCTCACACAATCGCGGAAGGCACTGCTGCCGATGGATTGCAGCGTGGAGGGCAGCGTCACCGACGTGATGCCTGCATGCCCCGTGCAGACGTTGTCGCCTATGGCACGCACGGTGTACTCCACGCCTTGCTTGGTGAAGGTGGCCGGCACGACGATGGCTGTCATGTCGGCGTCGATGCCTACGCCTGCCACGAGGCGCACATCGGTCGACCCCTCGGCAAGACGCTGGTAGTAGAGGCCCTCATTGTAGAAGTCGTAGTCCTGTGCGCTGGCCGTGAGCACGCCGCCGCAGAGCATGGCGACGACAGTCAGCATGCGACCTCCGCGCTTGCACCATGCCGCGCGTGAGATGATGGAGGATATGATATTGCTTTTCATCTTGTCGTAGATATCGTGGTTCATGATGGGGTTCGGCTTAGGTGGCGGCCTTTGCGGCGTCAGAGGCTGGGTGTCGGGTTATCGCCATCGCCCGGGGTGTCGCCGGTGGTGGTGAAGGTAGTCTCCGGCGAGTAGGCTATGCCGTTGGCGTTGCGGGCGTAGGCACGCACGTGATAGGTGGTGCCGGAGCGCAGCACGCCGCTGAGCGTGGTGCCTATGGTGGCGGCATAGCTGTCGGCATCCACCGCCACGGGCACCACGGTGTCGCTCACCGTGGGTGCGGCAGAGGTGGAATAGCAGAAGCCGGCCTCCGTCACGGCCAGCGGACTGGTATAGCTGGAGGAGAGGGTGGCGTCATAGCGTGCCACGGCAGAGGCCACGGGCGTGGTGGGCGACGGTGGTGTGGCACCCACCTGTGTGATGGTGCAGGTGGCTGTCTTGCCCGACTCGGAGGTGGCTGTGAGCACCACCGTGCGCGCACTGCCCGACGTGTTGTCCTGCAGTGTCACGGTGACGGGTATGCGGCTCTCCTGGGTGTCTCCCAGGCCCTGGTCGGGAGTGAAGCTGAACCAGTCGGCCTGCACGCTCGATGTGATGTTCCACTTGGCATTGCCCACGACGGCAAAGGTGTGCATGCCTGCGCGCGCCGGCAGGTCGGCAAGAGTGGTGGGCTCTATGGAGATGACCACCGTGCGCCCCACCTGCGACACCTCGACGGTGACGGTGTGTGTGGTGTAGACTGCGTCTTGGATGGTGAGAGTGGCCGCGCGTGCTATCTCCGAGACGGCAGCCGCCACGTTGAGACTTACTTCCTGCGTGCCGGCACCCTGAGTGGCTGAGGGCGTAATCCAGGCCGGAATGTTGGTGATAGTCCATGTGGAATTGCTTGTCAGCGTGAAGTGGTAGGTGTCGGCACCCTCGTCGGCCGAGATGCTGGCCGGACTCACACTGAGCACCACCTCATGGGCTGCCTGGCTGACGGCTATGGTCTGCTGCTTCTCGCCCTTCTCGCCGGCTATTGTCAGCGTGGCCGAGCGTTCCTGCTCGTCGGGGTTGGCTGCCACCGTGATGGTGAGCTCCGCATTGCCCTGCCCCGACGTGGCCGAGAGTGTTATCCAGTCGGGCTGTCCCGTGATGCTCCAGCGCGTGTTGCTGGTGAGGGTCAGAGTGTATGTCAGGCCGGCCTCGGGAACGGCGAGCGTGCGGTCGGCTTCGGGCACGCCCACGGTCTCGCCGGCCACCAGCTGCGTCACATTGACCTTGCGTGCCACGCCGTCGGCCGAGGTGATGGTGACCACGCACGAGCGGGTCTCAAGGGCTGAAGGGTTGACGCCCGTGGTGATGGTGATCTGGGCGTTGCCCGAGCCTTGCGGAGTGCCCACGGAGGCCCACGAGGCACTGCTCACTGCCGTCCAGCTGGTGTTGCTGCTCACGCTAATCTCCCCCGAGGATTTGTCACCCTCGATGGTGATGTCCTTGGCATCGAGATAGTCGGCCGAGGCAACTACTTCTGAGAGGTCGCTGTTGTCGCCGCCGCATGAGCTCATGGCGAAGAGGGCTGCCACAAGGCCGGCACCGACGAGGTATCGGTATGTCCTGTTCATATTGGGAAGGGATTTTCGTGCTTAATGGGATGCATACACTCTGCTGGCAAATATAGTCAAATCCGCTATCTACCATATATTTACGATGCAAAATCATCATTTTTCCCTTGCATGAGGCACAACAGCAGGTGACCACCCTATGCAAATCACCCTGCACGGTCACGCCAATGACCATGCAGGGTGGTACGAGCACACCATGCAGGGTATGCGGCATGCAGGGTGCAGGGTGTACAGAAAGAGGGTGCAGGGTGCCTCACGACAGCATGATGCCTGCGAAACCGAGCACGGCACCTGCCACGCTGCCGGCCACCACCTGCATGAGCGAGTGCTGGCGCAGGAGCATGCGGCTCGTGCCGACCAGGCCGGCAATGAGGATGCACAGCGAGAGCCACCACAGGGGGTTGAAGCCGAAGATGAGGCTGTAGGCCATCAGCGCGCCCACCACGCCGCCGGCTCCGGCTGCATGCAGGGAAATCTTCCACCACAGGTTGATGAAGGCACAAGTGGCCTGGATGAGCAGCGAGCCCACGATGATGCCGCGCATGTAGTGGGGCAGGTGCAGGCGCGTGAGCAGGTGCAGCGTGAAAGCGTAGTAGAGGATGTATACCAGATAGGGGAAGAAGCGGTTCTGCCGCAGACGCAGCAGGTGGCGCTCCATACGGTTGGCACGACGCCAGAAACGCACCGTCAGGCGCGGCAGCACTATGGTGCCGAGGGCTACCAGCGAAAGCACAAAGACCTTGAACTGCCACGGCAGCAGCGACAGGTAGGTGAACGCGAACAGTGCCACGAACCCCACCACGGGGAAGAACTCGGGGCGGAACACACTCGACAGCCAGCGTGCCAGACGCAGCTGGCTCACCGCAGCACGGCTATGCAACATGGTCGACTTCACTACCGGAACAGGGTTGCTTTTTGATTTCTCGCGGCAAATGTAGTCTTTTCCCGCCAACATGCACACTCACTGACAGACAACCGTGCATTTGCCGACGGCAGAGCGTGCCGGAGACCGACACCACATTAACACCAAGGCCGGCACAGAGTATGCCAAGGCAATGAGCAGACACTGCGGTGTGCCCTATGTGCCTCGGCGCAGACTGGCCTTGGCGATGCCGAGCGAATCGCGGTACTTGGCCACGGTGCGGCGCGCCACGTCGTAGCCCCGCGAGCGCAAGGCGGCGGTGAGTGCGTCGTCGGACAGCGGGCGGCGCGGATCCTCGCCGTCGACAATCTCCTGCAAGGCTGCCTTGATGGAGCGCACACTGACGTCGGTGCCGTCGAGGCGTGCGGCAGAGGTGAAGAACCACTTCAGCGGATAGATGCCCCAGGACGTCTCGACCCATTTGGAATTGCTCACACGCGACACCGTAGACAGGTGCAGGCCCGTGCGGCGCGCCACGTCGTCGAGTGTCATGGGACGCAGCAGGGTCTCGTCGCCGCTCTCAAAGAAAGGACGCTGCATCGCCACTATGGCGCGCATGGTGGAGAGCAGCGTAAGGCGGCGCTGCCGCAAGGCCTCGATGAAGGAGCGTGCACGCTCCACGCGCTCACGCAGGTAGACCACGCCGTCGCGCTCCGAGGGTGGCAGCGAGCGCAGGTCGCGCCCCTCGTAGCTCTGGAGGAAGGCTACGTCGTCGTCGCTGACACGCAACGGCGGCACATGGCCGTTGTTGAGAGTCACGGAGAGAGAGCCGTAAGGGTCGGTTTCCACAAGGAAGTCGGGCGTAATCTGCTGCAGGTTGCGGCCCACGGCCTCACCCATGCTGCTGCCCGGACGCGGGTTGAGACGGCGCACCTCGCGCTGCAGCATGTGCACCTGTGCATCCGTCAGCCGCATGGAACGCTGTATGCGGTCCCAGCGCTTGTGCATCAGCGTGTCGAAGTGCTCTGTCAGCAGCTGGCGCAGCAGCTGCTTCTGCGGCGAGGCAGGGCGCGGACCATGGTCCACCTGCAGCAGGAGGCACTGCTGCAGCGTCTGTGCCCCCACGCCTGCGGGTTCAAAGTTCTGAAGCACGCCGAGCACACGCTCTACTTCGTCGGTGGAGGTGTCCACGTTGTGATACACCTGCAGCTCGTCGCACAGCTGCTGGAGCGGCACCCGCAAGAGGCCGTCCTTGTCGAGCATGCCTATGATGTAGCGCATGATTTCCTCCTCGCGGGCCGTAAGATGATAGTAGCCTATCTGCTGCTCCAGCTGGTCGTAGAAGGAGAGCGTGTCGGAGGCTGTCGCGCCACTGTCGCCACGGGTGACCATGGCCACCGGCAGGGAGTCATCGTCCTGACTGCTGTCGGCCGCGAAAGAGCTGACATCGCCGAGCTCGTCGGCATCGTAGGCATCGGACTCACCGGCCGCATCGTCGGACGACGAGGCATCGGAGCCATAATCGTCGCCGGAGGATGTGGCGGCACGCTCCAGCGACACGTTGTCGGCCAGCTCCTGGTCGACACGCTCATGGAGAGCCTCGATGGGAAGCTCCGTGAGATGCGACAGGAGCAACTGCTGGGGCGAAAGCACCTGCTGCTGGGTCTGCTGCTGTGATGTGGTCTGGGAGAAGGATGGCACGGAGGGATGTGTAAAGACGTGAAATGGGGATGTGACGGGGCGAGGCGGGGGCTTACATGAGCGGGTCAGAAACGCCAGTAGAGCTGCACGTCGGCCGTGTTGTAGTGGCACCCGGAGGTGTTGGTGGCCAGCTTGTTGAGGTGGCGGCCGTAGTTGAGCTGGAGCGCAAGGTTCTTATGGAAGGTGTGCATGGCACTGATGGCACAGATGCTGTGGGCATTGCTCCACGTGCGGCCCTCACGGTAGACATCCCAGCGGGCATAGACACGGGTGTCGCACACCGGCGGCGTGCCCACAGCTACATACCATGCGTCGGCACGCCCTGCCGCGGCATCGACGGCCCACTCGGCACGCAACAGCCACTGCTCCACATAGTTGACACCCACACTCATGCGGCGACGCTGGAGTGTGGTGCCGTCGGTGTGCACATAGTCGCCACGCCAGCCGAAGAGACCCACCTGCAACGGCTTCCACGGGCTGACGGTGAGCCCGCCGATGACATCCTTGCGCGAGTTGCGGTCGGAATGGTTGGTGCCCTGACCGTTGTATACTCCGGCCTGATAGTGCAGGAGCGAGTGACTGTCGGTGCCGACGGGCAACACGTCGCCCTGCACCTGAATGCCGAAGTCGCGGCCGTTGGAGGGGTGCTCGCCCGTGCGGTCGTTGAAACCGGCCAGCCTGTCGGTGAGCTGCGAGTAGGCACCGAAACCTATCAGCCACGGGTGCTGCGGGTTCTCGAAGGTGAAGCACCGTTTCATCTGCCCTGCCTTGAGGCGGAACGCAGCCCAGCGTTGCCATTCGGCCCACGCATCGAGCACACGCGGACTGGACAGCGTGCTGCTGTTGCCGTTCACCTGCATCTGCAACTTGAAGGCTACATCGCCAAGACGGCTGTCCACGTAGAGGCGGGCCAGACGAATGCTCATATCACTGTTTCTGGAGGCACGAGCCTGGTCGGTGGCATTCACCTGCGCAATGACATAGCCGCCGAAGGTGGTGTGCTGCAACACCTCGGAGGCTGACGTCTGGGCGCAGGCCCTGGCTGTGCCCAGAGCCATCAGGGCTGCTATGAGAGTGGCACGTGTCATGCACGGGAGCGACGGGTGCCGCGCCACACGAAGTAGGCACCAAGCACGATGAAGGGGATGGACAGCAACTGCCCCATGTTGAGAGGCATGGACTGCTCAAAGGCCTCCTGAACCTCCTTGGTGTACTCTACGAAGAAGCGGAATGTGAAGATGAGCAGTATGCACAAGCCGAAGAAGAAGCCCGACCCCACACGGTCGGGACGGCGACGGTAGAAGGCCCACCCCACGAAGAAGAAGAGTGCGTAGGCCAGGGCTTCATAGAGCTGACCCGGATGGCGCGGCAACTGGTCCACCTGCTCGAAGATGAACGCCCATGGCACATCAGTGGGTTTGCCTATAATCTCCGAGTTCATCAGGTTGCCCATGCGGATGGCAGCAGCACAGACAGGGGTCACGATGGCTATATTGTCGAGCACCAAGAGCATGGGGAGCTGTGTGCGCCGCGAATAGAGCCACAAGGCAAACATGAAGCCCAGGGTGCCACCATGGCTGGCAAGACCCGTGTAGCCAGTGAAGTGCCACGAACCGTCGGCACCAAGGCGTGCAGGAAGTATCATCTCCAGCATGTGCGTACCCGACGAAAGGAAATACTGTGGCTCATAGAAGAGACAGTGACCCAGACGCGCACCTATGAGTATGCCTAAAAAGGAATAGATGAAGAGCGGGTCGAACTTCTCCTCGGGGATATGCTGCTCCTTGAACAGGCGCTGCTCAAGGAGGAACACGGAGAGCAGGCCGACACACCAGCACAGGCTGTACCAGCGGATGCCGAAAGAGCCGATGCTGAATGCAACCACATCGGGGTTCCAGTGTATGAAGAGTGATGTCATGGTCGTGGCTATAGATTATATATATGTGGCTACACGTTGAAGCGGAAGTGCATGATGTCGCCGTCCTGCACCACATAGTCCTTGCCCTCGACGCCCATGCGGCCAGCTTCACGCACTGCTGCTTCGGAGCCATAGGCTATGTAGTCGGCATACTTGATGACTTCGGCACGGATGAAGCCCTTCTCGAAATCGGTGTGTATGACGCCGGCACACTGCGGTGCCTTCCAGCCCCGGCGGAACGTCCACGCCTTGACCTCCATGGGCCCCGCTGTAATGAATGTCTGGAGGCCCAGCAGGGAATAGATGCTCTTGATGAGGCGGTCGCAGCCGCTCTCCGTGAGGCCCATGTCCTCCAGAAACATCTGTTTCTCCTCGTAGCTTTCAAGTTCGGCTATATCGGCCTCGGTCTGAGCGGAGATGACCAGCAATGCTGCATCTTCGCCCTCAATGGCCCTGCGCACGGCATCCACGTAGGCGTTGCCGTTGGCGGCGGAGGCATCGTCGACGTTGCACACATAGAGCACAGGCTTGGTGGTGAGAAGGAAGAGGTTGCGGGCTGCTGCCTGCTCGTCGTCGGTCTCGAAGCTCACGGAGCGGGCACTGCGCCCCTCCACGAGAGCAGCCTTATAGGCTTCAAGCACTGACAGCTCTATCTTGGCCTGCTTGTCGCCGCCCACACGGGCTTGCTTCTCCACCCTGGCCATGCGGGCATCCACTGTCTCAAGATCCTTGAGCTGTAGTTCCGTGTCGATAATCTCCTTATCGCGCACGGGATCTACCGAGCCGTCGACGTGTACGATGTTGGTGTCGTCGAAACAGCGGAGCACATGGATGATGGCGTCACACTCGCGTATGTTGGCCAGGAACTGGTTGCCCAGGCCCTCACCCTTGGAGGCTCCTTTCACCAGACCAGCTATGTCGACAATGTCGCACGTGGCCGGTACGATGCGCCCTGGGTGCACGAGCTCGGCCAGACGGGTGAGACGCTCGTCGGGCACACTGACTTGCCCCAACTGTGCATCGATGGTACAGAACGGGAAATTGGCTGCCTGTGCCTTCGCACTCGACAGACAGTTGAAGAGTGTGGACTTGCCCACATTGGGCAAACCCACTATGCCTGCTTTCAAAGCCATATACTATCCAAATGGTCAAAAGGTTATTGCCGCAAAGATAGCTATTTAGGGTGAACACCGTAGTGGCGACGCTCACTTTTCGGCCACCACGCGCTCCACTTCACACAAGCGGCGGGAGCCGTCGGCCAGGGTGGTGGCAATGAGGTGCACGCCGCCGCCCTCGCGCAGATGCAACTGACGGCGCAGCTCAGCTGTTGATAGTGGGAAACCGCGTGTGGCTATGTCGGCCCGTGTGCGTGTCCCCATGAATGCCCGCAGCTCGCGCTTGGCAAAGGATGTGGCGGCCACCACGCGCCAGATGCGTCCGGGGAACGCCGCCACCAACCGCGACGACGTGTAGAGGTGTGTGTCGGAGGCCAGCTTGGAGAGCCCGAAGCGGGAGCATGGCAGACGGAAGGCACCTGCCTTGAGCAGCGAAGCACCTGGCTCATAGAGATAGGCTTCCACAGCTGTGGCATAGGCGACAGGCGCGGCGGCCTCTTCGCCGCGGGTGAAGGAGAATGCCCGGACACCTGCAACATCGGCATCAACCGCTGCCACGGGGAGATCCACGCAGTGCACGACAGGCTCACCGCCACCTTGCAGTGACATTGCCGCCAGGAGCTCCTTGCACTCGCCTCCCACACTGACCACATGCACTTGCCTGACACACCTCAGTGAGCGCAGCATGGCTGTGATGTCGAGCATGGGCGACAGCTTGACGAGCACCCAGTGCGCCGTGTGCAACAAAGCTTCTTGCAGCTGCACAACGTCGGGCATGCAGTCGGCCAGCATAACCACCTTGCGGCCGGCACTGTCGCGACGCGCAGGGTCGAGAAACAGGAGGTCGAAGCTCATGCCGTCCTGCATCGGGACTGTGAGTTGCTGGATGAAAGCCTCGGCCGTGGCGCATACCACATGTGCCGCTCCGAGTCCGAGGAGAGGCATGTTATGACGTGCCAGTTCCACGAGAGAGGGCTGTGCCTCGACACAGACGGCCCTGGCGAAGAGCGGTGCAATGGCAGCAAAGTCCACGCCCAGACCTGCCGTGAGGTCGGCAAAGGCGGCACGTGGCTGCGGCACGAGGGTCTGCACAAGCACACGCTTATAGGCTGCCGTGACACCGCTCGAGCACTGCTCCAGCGAGAGGCGCACCGGCCACCGTATGCCTCCCACTGCTGCCCATCCGGGCAGCTTGCGCTCTGCAAGCTGGTAGCCTTCAATCTGCGTCAAGGCTTCGCTGAGACAGACATCCGCAGGCCCGCCCCTGAGGGCGAGCTTGCGGACATCGTCGTGCAGGTGGGCCTGCACAAAAGCATCGGTGGCAGCCGATGTGGTCACTTGAGGAGCTCCTCAACGCGGACGGCAAGGTCGTTGCCGCGCAAGTCGCGAGCCACCACAACGCCATCCTTGATGAACACTGAGGCAGGGATGGAGCGGACGCCGTACAAGGCGGCTCCCTCGCAGTCCCAACCCTTGAGGTCGGATATGTTGTGCCACACCAGGCCGAGGTCTGCTATGGCTTTCTTCCATGCCTCGGCATCGTTGTCGAGGCTCACGCCGATGATGTCGAAGCCCTGTGCATGGAACTGGTCGTAGACGCGTTTCACGTTAGGCAGCTCGGCGCGGCAAGGCCCGCACCAGCTTGCCCAAAAATCCACCATCAGGAGCTTCGTTCCAGCAGCCACCTCGCCGACACTGAGCTCCGCTCCCTCGGGCGTGGCGGCTGTGATGTCGACGAAAGGCTGACCTATGGCCGTGCGTGCCTTGACCTCGTATGTCTCACGCATCTGCTCCAGACCTGTCACATCGGCATCGGCAGGCAGCTGCTCCAGCATGGCCAGCACGAACTCATCGTCGAAGAGGGGTGCATAGTTAACTAAATATGTCTGCCCAGCGATATTGCCGATGTTGCCTTCGACGAACTCGCTGTATACCTTCACGTATGTGTCCTCCAGCTCGCTGAGGCTGGCCTGCGCCTGCTCGCGCTGCGCGGCCGTTGCCAGCGTGTCGCTCAGCACGCCCATGATGTCGTTGGCCTGCCGCTGGATGTCCATCTCTTTCTGTCCCAGCTCTGAGAGAGCTTCATTGACGTGTGAGCCCACTACCTTGGCTGCCACATTCTCTGTGGTGTCGAGGGTGATGGTCAGGTCGGCAGCCTCGAGCACGAACTGTGTGGCTATGGTCAGGTCCTCGTCGGCCGAGGAACGCCATATCACATAGCGCATGGCCGGCACGTCCTGTGTGCCCTTGAACACGAAGCGGCCTCCTTTGACCACAGTGGTCTGGATGGTGTCGATGTTGAACATGCTTTCCACATTGGCCAGCACCACGGTGTCGCCGTCTTCGGCACCTGTCGCGGTGCCTGTAATCTTGTAGGAGTTGTCGGTGCAGCCGGCCATGCCCACGAGCACGGCTGCCATGGCTGCTGAGAGTAGTCTTTTCATTGCTTTAAGGTTATAGGTGAAGTTGTTGTCTGTCGAGCTCTTCATTGCCGCCCGCCATATTCCGGAGCATGGCGAGAGCCGCGTCTTCGGCCGCCTCCATCTGCTCCCGCTCGCCGGGTCCCTTGTCGTTGATGCCACACAGGTGGAGTATGCCATGCACCATCACTCGGTGCAGTTCGCGCCAATATGGCTGTTGCAGCTGCTCGGCGTTGGAGCGCACGGTGTCGAGACTGATGAACAGGTCGCCGCTGACGGTGGTGCCGTGGCAGTAGTCGAAGGTGATGATGTCGGTATAGTAGTCGTGGCGCAGGTACTGGCGGTTTACGTCGAGGATGGTAGCGTCGTCAACGAACACATAGGCCACCTTGCCGAGCCGGCGGCCGTATGAAGCGGCCACGGCTTCCACCCAGTGTTCAATGAGTGCGGTGTCGATGGCCGGCAGGGCTACGTGTATGGTGTCGAAGGTCAGCATGGGTCTACTTGCAGCGTTGGCATGTCCGGCACGCCACGGCCTGAGCCGCGAAGTGCTGGTTCAGCAGGGCGGCATAGCGCTCACGGGTGACACTGTCAGGTATGCTCTCCACCACATATGCCGCAAATGCCTGCTTGAGCAGCGTGCGGGCCTCATCGGCACTGAGACCGCGCTGCTGCATGTAGAACAGGGCGTCGGCAGAGAGCTGGCCCACGGTGGCACCGTGTGAGCAGCGCACATCGTCGGCATATATCTCGAGCATGGGCTGTGTCCACATGCGTGCCTCTGGAGTGCACACGAGGTTGGCATTAGTCTCTACGGAATCGGTGCCCACGGCTCCGTGGGCCACATAGATGCGTCCGGCAAAAGCTCCCTGGGCTGCCTCGTCGAGCACATAGCGATAGAGCTGGCGGCTGGTGCATCGCGGCGCGAGATGCTCTATAAGGGTGTTGCTGTCCACATGCTGGGAGGCGTATTCCACGGCACAGCCCTGCAGATGGCACTCTGCACCCTCGCCGAGAAGTCGCACCCGGAGGCGGTTGCGCGTGGTGCCGGGACTGAGCGTCATGGCGGCATGTATGAAGTGTGCGCCCTCCTCGATGTCGGCACAGACATTGGCAAAGCGGCGGTTGCAGGCATCGGTGCGCTCGCATTCGTAGAGCTCAACCGTCGAGCCGCGGCGCGCCACCACTTCCACCACCAGGGTGGTGAGCATGGGCACGTCGGCAGCAGTGCCCTGAGCCACATCGTCGATGCCCACGCAGAGGCGGCTGTCTTCGTCGGCCACGATGAGCACACGCCTGTGAGCCATCATCGGCACGCCCTGCCGCTGCGGGTTGTTGAGACGCAAATGGCGACGCAGCTGCTCGCCGCGTCTGGCATGCACCACAACGACATCCTGCGTCAACATGGTGTTGAGGGCAACGAGGGGGTCGTCGCCGACCTGTGCCACGGTGGCATACCTACTTCCCACTTGCTCCTGTGCAACGGCGTCAAGGCTGGCCACGCCTGCCGTGCCGACGTTCATGCCATAGTCGGGACGGAGAGCCGCCGCCACGTCGGTGTAGCGGAAGTCCTCGTCGCGCCGTGTCGGCATTCCGAGTGCCGCCAGGCTCGCGGCAGCCCTGTCGCGCCAGGCGTTGACCATGGCAGGGGCGTGGGCATCGAGTGCCAGGCGTTGCTCCGTGAATAGGTCGAGATATTGCTTCATGGCTGCACGTCGTCCTTAATCCAGTCGAAGCCTTTCTGCTCTATCTCCGCGGCCAGCTGGGGTCCGCCCGTCCTGACTATGCGTCCGCCGCGCAGCACGTGTACCACGTCGGGGCGTATGTAGTCGAGCAGGCGCTGGTAGTGGGTTATGACGATGGCCGACGTGTCGGGCTTGCGCAGCTTGTTGAAACCTTCGGCCACGATGCGAAGGGCATCGACGTCGAGCCCCGAGTCGGTCTCGTCGAGTATGCAGAACGAGGGCTCGAGCATGGCCATCTGGAATATCTCGGAGCGCTTGCGCTCGCCTCCGCTGAAGCCTTCGTTGACGCTGCGGTTGGCAAGCTTGCTGTCGAGTCCCACAAGCTGGCGGCGTTCCTTCACCATGCGCAGGAAAGAAGGCGAGTCCATGGGCTCGAGTCCCATGCTCTTGCGCCGTGCATTGACGGCGGCACGCAGGAACACGTTCATGTTCACGCCCGGGATTTCCACGGGCTGCTGGAAGGAGAGGAAGAGTCCGGCGTGTGAGCGCTCGTCGGGCGACATGGCGAGCAGGTCCTGACCATTGTAGGTCACGGTGCCCTCGGTGACGGTGTAGGCTGGGTGCCCCACCAGCACGTTGGAGAGTGTCGACTTGCCGGCTCCGTTCTGCCCCATCAGGGCGTGTATCTCGCCATCGCGCACGGTGAGGTCTATGCCACGGAGTATCTCCTTGTCGGCGACGGTGGCGTGTAGGTTGCGTATCTCGAGCATGAGAGGTTGGTGGGTGTTCTTGTTAAGGTGTGTGCAAAGGTAAGCGAAAAAGCGCAATCGCCGGCCACGTTCAGCGGTGTATCACGGCGCGCACCACGAACCATGCGTGAGCCATGAGTGTGCGCTGCCAGCCATAGTGGTGCGCCATGATGCGTGCCCGCTCCAGCAGCGAGCGGGTGTGGTTGCGTGTGGTGATGCCCTCGGCGAGGTAGTCTGTCAGGACGAGGTGTGTGTGGTGCACGGGTATGCCGCGGCGCGAGGCTCTCCGCAGTATGCGCACACACCAGTCGAAGTCTGCAGAGTAGCGGTAGGCGAGGTCGTAGCGCTCGGTGCGAGCCATGTCGGTGCGGACGTAGAAGCTCTGGTGGCACACGAGCATGCCGCTGAGGAAGCTGTCGGCAGTGAGCACGTCAGGAGCCTCGAGACGTCGGTGCCGCAGGAAGCGGCCGTCGGCATCCACGATGTCGGTCTCGCCATAGGCTACGGCCGGACGGCGCTGACGTGGATAGTTGTCGAGCTGTTCGGCCACGGCGGCGAGGGTGTCGTCGGCATGCAGGCAGTCGCCGGCGTTGAGGAAGAAGAGATAGTCGCCACGTGCCTGGGCCAGCCCCTTGTTCATGGCATCGTAGAGGCCGCTGTCGGGCTCGCGCACGAGCACTATGGAGCGTCCTTCCCGCGAGCCGGCACGCTCGGCATAGCGGCGCACCTCGGTGAGGGTGGCATCCTGCGAGCAGCCGTCGATGATGAGGTGTTCAATGTAGGGGTGTGTCTGTCGCTCCACGCTGGCCAGTGTGGGTGCTATGGTGGCGGCAGCGTTGTAGGTGACGGTGACAACGGTGAAGCGTATCATGAAGCTGTGTGTTGTTGTGTGAGAAGGCTGTCGTAGAGCTGCATATACTGCTGCACTACGGCGTCCTCGTTCCATGTCGCGGCAGCTTTGCCTGCTGCCGCACAGGAGAGGCTGTGCGCCGCATCGCCGAGCACGTAGGCGATGCCCTCGGCGAGGTCGGCCACATCGCGGTAGCGGGCCACGTAGCCGTTGACACGGTGGTCTATCATCTCGGGGATGCCTCCCACGCTGAAGCCCACGCAGGGCGTGCCGCAGGCCATGGCTTCCATTATGGTGTTGGGCAGGTTCTCCTCCCACGATGGCGTCACGAAGACATCGACGCCCTGATAGAGTGCAGCCATGTCCGCCTCACTGCTCACGTAGCCGGCCACATGCACGGGAAAGGGAATGTCGCGCGCCACGCTGCCGGCCATCTCGCCCACGACGACGAGTGTCAGCTGTCCGCGCCACGGCCTCAGCGCCGGCTCCTGCAAGGCACGCAGCAGTTCGGCAAGCCCCTTGCGCACGTTGGTCACCTTCTGGCAGGCGAAGAGCATCAGCTTGCCGCCGGGCAGACCGAGGCGGCGGCGCGCATCGGCCTGCACGCCAGGGTGGAAGATGTTGCTGTCGCAGGTGTTGGGGATGCTCGCCACGCCATGGCCCTCAAGCAAGGCACTCTTTCGCGCCTCGCCTGCCATCCAGCGACTACAGCCCACGAAGGTTATAGCTCCCTTTGCATAGGCTCTGCGCTTGGCCTCGAAGAGCTGCCACGACAGGTCGCGGGCCGACGGGCGCAGCAGCTGCGGGCAGTGGTGGCAGTGGGTGCCGAAGGCCTTGCAGTCGCGTGCATGATGGCAGATGGCAGTGCATGGCCACATGTCGTGCATGGTCCACACCACGGGCTTGCCGGAGCGAAGGATGCATTCGAGCTGATGCATGGAGAGCAGCCCCTGGTTGACCCAGTGGAAGTGGATGATGTCGGCCTCGCGGAACTCAGCTGTGCGCGTGACATCCGCACCGGCACAGGCAATATCGACGCTCCACAGGCCGTCGCGCGAGCATCCGTTGGCAACCCATATACGCAGACGCTCCCAGAGGAAAGCCAGCCTCAGCCGCCAACGCGGCGCAAGGGTCACGGTGTGAGGGCTGCCGGACTGGCGGTCGCGCACCAGCAGCCTGGCCTCCACGCCTGCGCGGTTGAGAGCCTCCACCAGGCGGCTCGCCGCTATGGCAGCTCCGCCCACGCGCTCGGATGTATTGACATGCAGCACTCGCATAGCGCGGCAAAGGTAAACACTTTCGCGGCTATTCACCACTTTTGCGCCAACAGCATGCACAGAGAAGGCAAACACCATGCAGGGTGAAGCCACGCACCATGCAGGGTAACGGCAACACACCATGCAGGGTGTGCCCCGACAGGGTGCAGGGTAAAAAAAGCTGGCCTGCTGCGAGGCTCTTCGGGGATAATAGCTACATTTGCATCAACTAAGGCCGCCCAGATGGTGGAATTGGTAGACACGAGGGACTTAAAATCCCTTGACCCGTGAGGGTCGTACGGGTTCGATTCCCGTTCCGGGCACAGCGTCTTAGGTTTCTCCCCACTACCCTATCCCTTATCTGTTAGCTATGAGACAACTCTCCACCCTACTATCCCTTCTGGCATTGGTAGGCACGTTGGCGTATGCACAGACGCCGCCCACCTTCAGCACCACAGACAGCGAGACATGGTATCTCGTGCAGTTCCGCAACGGCGAGGCCGCACTCCAGGACATGGGCGAAGGCACAGCCCTGCGCACAGCCTCCGCCGACAAGACCAACGAGGCACAGCTGTGGAAACTCACGGGCACGCAGAGCTCGTTTGAGCTCATCGGCAAGAGCGGACGCCACGTCTACTACAACGGCAGCCGCTATGCCGCATCGGCCTCGCAGACAGGCAACCTCAGGCTCGTCAGCACCACCAACACCACGTGGGCTCCCGCCTGGGAGATACAGACAGCAGCCACCTCGGGCAACAGCATGAACCAGTGGGGAGGCGCAGGCACAGGGCGCGAGCTGGGCTCGTGGAGCGCGGGCGACACGAACAACCCTCTCCTCTTCATCGACCCTGCCACACTGCCCGACACCGACCCGCAACCTGCCAAGCTCGACGAATGGCACTGCACCGCACGCACCGGCTACGTGCCCGACGACCTGCTCACACTGTGGTACACCGTGCCCGTGACACGCCAGGACGTGAGCGACCCATGGATGGAGTATGCCCTGCCCATCGGCAACGGGCAGCTCGGAGGCATGATATATGGCGGCATACGTCAGGACATAGTGCAGTTCAACGAGAAGACACTATGGAGCGGCTCGCCTACAAACTACAACCGCGACGGCGGCTACCAGAACTTCGGACACCTATATATAGAAGACACCTCGGGACGCTTCGGCACCACAAGCACCAAGGGGGCAAAGGAATACCTGCGCTCGCTCGACATGGAGACAGCCGTGGCTCACGCCGAGTGGAAGAGCACCGACAAAAGTATCACTTTCTGCCGAGACTACATAGCCTCCCACCCCGACCAGGTGCTGGCCGTGCACCTCACAGCATCAGAGCCCGGACAGCTGTCGCAACGCATATACCTCTGGAACGCACACAACGTGCGCGGCCACTACGCCGACGGCGAAGGCTGCTTCGAAGGTGCAATGCAGACCGTGAGCTACAACGCACGCATCAAAGTGGTGGCCACAGGAGGCACCACGACGACCGACGATGCCGGCATACACGTGGAGGGAGCCGACGAGATACTCATCGTGCTGTCGGCAGTGACAGACTACGACCCAGTGGCCAGCGGCTTCGTCAGCGGCACGGCAGCCCTGACACAGCGCACACAAGAGGCCGTCGACGCTGCCGCCGCCAAGGGATGGAGTGCCCTGCTGGCCGACCACCTGTCCGACTATCAGCCGCTCTTCGACCGCTGCCGGCTCAACATCGACGGAGCCGTGAACAAAGCGGCCACCAACACACTCGTCACCAACTATGCCGCACAGACCACAGCCACACAGCTCAAACGCTCCGTGGCAGCACGCATGCTCGAAATGCTCTACTTCCACTACGGACGCTATCTGCTCATTGCCAGCTCGCGAGGCATAGACCTGCCAAACAACCTACAGGGCATCTGGAACCACAAGAACAACCCACCATGGTGCTCCGACATACATGCCAACATCAACATCCAGATGAACTACTGGCCGGCCGAGCCGATGGCCATGCCGGAGATGCATGAGAAATACCTCAACTACCTCTACAACATGGCCGTGGTGCAGCCCGTGTGGCGCAACTACGCCACAGGCAGCGGCACAGACGGGCGCTACCTGCATCACTCCACAGGCTGGGCATGCTACACGGAGAACAACATCTTCGGCTGCTGCACCGACTGGATGGCGGCCAACTACCCCGAGGCAGGAGCTTGGAGCTGCGACCACCTCTGGCAACACTACCGCTACACCCTCGACCGCGACTTCCTGCGTGACAAGGCCCTGCCCGTGATGCTCTCGGCAACACGCATGTGGATGGAACGCCTCAAGCTGGCAGCCGACGGCACCTACGAGTGTCCCAACGAGTACTCGCCCGAACACGGCCCCGTGGAGAACGCCACGGCCCACTCACAGCAGATAGTGTGGAACCTCTTCGACCAGACTATCAAAGCCATAGAGATACTCGGCGGAGAGAGCGGCGTGAGCGCATCGCTGCTGGCACAAATCAAAGCCAAGTTCGAAAAGCTCGACAACGGCCTGCACACCGAGACATACAACGGCACCACACGCAATGGCGTGAGCCAGGGCGAGACCATCCTGCGCGAATGGAAATACACCGACTTTGCCACCGGCAACGGAGGTGAGACAGGACATCGGCACCTCTCGCACATGATGGCCCTCTACCCCTTTGCCAACCTGCCGGCCAGCAACCCCTACTACGAGCCCGCCGTGCGGAGCCTCAAGCTGCGCGGACTGCCATCCACAGGATGGAGCATGGGCTGGAAGGTGAACCTCTGGGCACGCGCCTTAGAGCCCGACCAGTGTGTGGAACTCTTCCGGCGTGAGTTCAAGCACAGCACCACCTACGGCACCGACCAGAGCCAGGGCGGCATCTACTACAACCTCTTCGACAGCCACGCACCGTTTCAGATTGACGGCAACTTCGGCGTGGCCGCAGGCATGGCCGAGATGCTCCTGCAGAGCCACACAGACACGCTGCAACTGCTGCCCGCACTGCCCTATATATGGCCCAAGGGGAGCGTGCGCGGCCTGCGCGCCGTGGGTGCCTTCGAGGTGTCGCTGGAATGGGACGCCGACACCCTGAACTGCGCTACCATCAAGAGCATGAAGGGCAGCAAGGCAATGGTGGCATACGCCAACATCAGCAAGGCTCTCGTGCTCGACAATGGCGGCAACGAGGTGACAGTGACTGTGCTCTCGGCCGACCGCATAGAGTTTGCCACCACCGAAGGTAGCACCTACACCATTCACATGAGCCCTAACACAGGCATCGCCCGACCCTTGCGGAGCGATGCCCAAAACACAACGAGCCGCATCTACGACCTCGCGGGCAGGCACGTCGACGTACCTGCACAACGTGGCATATACGTCAGAGACGGCCACAAGGCACTCAGGTGAGCGGGTCTACGTCGAAGTAGGCCTGCACGGAGCCACATCCTGACGTAAGCAACAGCTGCTCACGTGCCTGCACAAGCAGGCGGCGCACATCGGCAAGCGGGAGTGTGGTTTCCACCTTTATCAGTATGCGGCGTATGTGCATGCCCGACACACGAGCCACAGGAGGCTCGTCGGGACCCAACACACGCGTGCCGAAGTGGGCGCGAAGCAGCAACGTGGCTTCGCGAGCCGCCAGCTCGACGGTGCGCAGGGCATGGTGGCGGACATAGAACACCACCATCTTGACAAAAGGAGGATAGACAAACTGACGGCGCTCGGCCATCTCCTGACGGTAGACGGCATCGAAGTCGGAGGCTATGACATGCTGCAAGAGCGGCAGTTGGGCATTGACCGTCTGGAGGATGACACGACCGCGCACACGTCGGCGCCCGGCACGGCCTGCCACCTGGGATAGCATCTGGTAGGCACGCTCGTAGGCACGGAAGTCGGGCTGGTTGAGCATAGTGTCGGCACTAATGATGCCCACGACACTGACGCGCTCGAAGTCGAGACCCTTGGTGACCATCTGCGTGCCCACAAGAATGTCGGTCCCGCCAGCAGCAAAGTCGTGTATGATCTGCTCGTAGGCATCGCGGCTACGGGTAGTGTCGAGATCCATGCGAGCCACGCGGGCATCGGGGAAGTGAATGTGTATGTCGGCCTCCACACGCTCGGTGCCGAAGCCCAGGCCGCGCAGGTCGGCATTGTCGCAGGCAGGACAACGCGCCGGAATATCAGTGGTGAAGCCACAATAGTGGCACGTCATGCGGCCGTCGTGCTTATGGAGTGTCAGCGTGACATCGCAATGCGGACAGCGCGGTGTCCACCCGCACATGTGGCACATGATGCTGTTGGAGAAGCCGCGACGGTTGTGGAAGAGTATCACCTGCTCATGCCGTCCCAGGGCATCGGTCATAGCCGTAAGCAGCTGTGGAGAGAAGCTTCCCGCCATGAGACGCTTGCGCTGCAGCTCACGCACATCGACAACGTCCACCGCGGGCAAGGCCACATCGCCATAGCGCTCGGTGAGAGCCACGTAGCCATACTTGCCCCGGCGGGCATTGAAGAAGCTCTCGAAAGATGGTGTGGCCGTGCCCAACAGCGTGCGGGCTCCGCTATAGCGAGCCAGCACCATGGCTGCATCGCGGGCATTGTAGCGAGGTGCCGGCTCCTGCTGCTTGAAGTTGACCTCGTGCTCCTCGTCGACCACCACTAAGCCTAACCGCTGGAAAGGCAGCAACACTGAGGAGCGCACACCAACGATAATATCGTAGGGCGAAGACGACACCTGACGGTGCCACACCTCGGCACGCTGCGCGTCGGAGTACTTGCTGTGGTAGACACCGAGACGCTCTCCGAACACGGCCCGCAGGCGGTCGGTGAGCTGTGAGGTGAGCACTATCTCGGGCAGGAGATAGAGCACCTGCCGACCCTGCGACAGTGTCTCGGCAATGAGGTGCATGTATATCTCGGTCTTACCGCTCGAAGTGACGCCATGCAACAGGCACACCGGATGCTGCCGCCATTGCGTGCGGACGGCATCGAGGGCAGCCTGCTGCGCCTGGCTCAGAGCCGGCAGTGTCCACTCCAAGGCGAGACTTCCGGCAGCTTGTGCCGCCTGTCGCGGCTGTTTGCCACGCTTGAGGTGGGCCGGCAGAGCGGCTTTCATCACCTCGCCCTCGGAGCACAGGTAGTAGTCGGCAATCCACTGCCAGAACGACATCTGCGACGGAAGCACCACAGCCTCGGCATCGACCACCTCGATGATGTCCTTCACCACGATTGAGGTGTCGGGCGGAGGCATGGCATGTATGCGGCAGACGATGCCCGTCTGCGTCTTCTGCTTGCCGAAGGGCACACGAACACGGCATCCCGCGTGAGCCCTGTCGGCGAGCTCTGGCGGGATGCTGTATGTGAAGAGTTGCCGCAAGGGAACGGCAAGGAGTACGTCGCAGTAGGTCACATCAAGCTATCAGAAGATGTAGGCAGCACGGATGGACCAAGTGTTGTTCTTGAAGTTGGACTTCACCTGGTTAACATCGCCTACGACATCGGTAGAGCTGATATTATACAGCGACTTGCCATCGCGGGTGATGGGTACGTTGTAGGTGAAGCCAGCCTGTATGCGCTTCAGCACTATCACGCCGGCACCGAGGTTAAGCGAGATATTGGCCTTGGAAGCCTCGAAGTACTGCTTACCCAATGACTGTGCTTCGCCAAAGTCGCTCAAACTCCAGTCACGGTCGCCTATGTTGACACTCAGCTGCGGGCCAAGGGCTGCATAGATACCGAGCAGGCCACCGATGTTGATCTGGTAGCGGGCATTGATGGGTATGTCAATGTATTGGAGTGCCTTCTCCTTCTCCCCCATGTCGTTGTACTTCTGGGAGAAGAGGATGGCACCGTCGACGCCGAAGCCGAGGGGTGCATTGAACATCAGCTTGGGGCCGATGAAGAAGCCGAGGCTATTGCCCGTATTGACGGCTTCTTTAAGTGCGTCCTTGGAGAAGCTGCTGGGCTCATTGATGTGCAGACCACCTTCGACGGCGAACTTCAGGCCCTGTGCATTGGCCATGGTGGCAACAGCTGCGAAGGCAGCAATAAGAGTAAAGAGTTTCTTCATAGTCAAAATGATTTAGTGAAACAATATATGTCGTTGTCTCGATGTGCGCTTTCTGGCAAATATATAGCTATTGACGGATATGCAGACATGTGAATGGCAATTATTGCATGCTACCTGCGTTGACGGCGTGCCGATGCTCTCGGCGCAGAGCTGCTGCTGGCGCGCTGCGGCTTGGACGAGGCAGCCGCAGCCGACGATGCAGCCCTGCGGTTGTTCTCCTTGGTTTTCTTAGCCTTGGCGGGTCGCGCAGGCTGGACTGAAGCAGCCTGCGTGGAGTCGGCAGCCACGGTGCTGCCGCTGCCCTGAGCGGTTGCATTGTCCGCAACAGCTTGCTGCACAGCCGGCTGGTGCCATATGCCTTGCTCGAAGTCATGCAGCTGCTGCTCAATGCGCTGCTGCTCGGCCACTCCTGTGCTGTCCTTAGGCAACACACGCCCTTGCATATTGTTGGTCTTATAGATCTTACCCTGATAGCGGTTGAGGGTGAAGTAGTCGTCGGCCGTCATGTTGGTGACGTTGTTCAGATTAGATGCCATCAAGGGCAAACGTGACAGGTAGGTGGCCACGTCGTCATACTTGACCCAGAACAGCGGATAGGGAGTGGCTTCGGTGCCGAATTCATCGGCACCGCTCATCAGTACGGGGCACAAGGCCGTGACGCGTGCCTTGTAGGTGGCCGACCGTTGGTCGAAGTAGCTCGTCTCCTTGATATAGAAGCGTGTGACTTCGGCCGATGGAATGTCCGAGGGCTCCACCACTAAGCGGCCGTCGCGCTCCTCGTAGGTGATGTAGTAGCGCTCCATGAGTTCCTTGACCTCGGCCTTGTCTGCTTCCTCGAAGCTCTCGTTGCCGTCGAGCTTATACTGATAGGCCGTGATACGTCCTGAGAGCACAAGGCGGAACAGATAGGTGAACAGGTTCTGGTTCTTGCCGCTGGGCGTCACAGGGTAATAGAGCGGAGCGTTGGCATCCTGTGTCAGGTCGAGCTGACGGTAGATGTCGCGCCGCCACACCACATCCTCGGGCATGGAGGCCGACGTGGGGAACATGAGTGCCGCGCGGTCGCTGCGCCTCTCGGCCTGTGCCGTGGGTGTCTGTGTCTGCACCGGCTGCACGGCGCGCCGGCGTGCCGGCTGGGCTGCTGCGGCGGCAGTGAGCACAAGAGCTATCGTGAGTGTCAGTATCCTGTTCATGGCAGAAGTGTATGTCAGTGTGTTAGTCACAGCATGGATTGGACATGCTGTCAGTTGATTGTCACGTCCATGGCTCCGTCGAGTGTGCGCTCCACTCCGTCGGGGCCGATGGCGCGTATGCGGGTTATGAAGAAACGCTTGCCACGCGAGAGGTCGCGTATCTGCTTCTTCTGGCGGGCGGTGAAGTCGGCAGAGTTGGCCACCTCAGGTATGGCGTTGCCCATGTTGTCGTAGAACACTGTCTCAAAGCCCTGCACGCGGAACGGTATGTTGAGCAGGCCGTCGTCGACGGCGGCTCCGAGGCTTGGCGCGTCGAGCAGCACCTTCTTGGCAATCTTGCCTCCTCGGAAGCGGTTCTCCCCGCCTTGACCATCGTCGTAGGCGATGAAGGCCGCCGGGTCTGGCAGCTTGCGCACACGGAAGGTGAAACGCCCCATCTCCTGCACGCGCCCCTCAGTGCGAGCTGCCACGTTTATCACGGCATCGGTGCCCACCGCCGTTGGGCGGGCCACATAGCGGCCGTCGCCACGGGCTGTCAGCGTGCCACCGCTCATGGTCACTTGCAGCTGGCTCGACGACACGCCGGGCACACTGACGCTCATGGGGTTGTCGTAGCCGGCATAGAGCACGTTCATCAGGTCGGCCGAGACCGTGGCCGAGGGTTCCACCACGGTGTACTTCTGCTGGAAGTCGCGGCGCACGAGGTCGCCCTGCGCGTTCATCATCTCGATGTATCCCACGAGGGTGAAATCGCCGGTGCGCGTGCACACCGTCTCATAGATGCCTTGGTCGCTCTGCACTTTCTGTCCACCTATATATATAGTGGGGCGGTTGGTGGTGTCGATGGCAGCCATGAGTATCTGTGCCGAGAACTTGCCGCCTTGCACCACGGTCTGTGCCGAAGGTATGACGTAGGCGTTCAGTTCATTGACACGTATGTCCTTCACGCCGATGTTGGCAGAGAGGTCGTGCAGCACCTCGCCCTCGGCATAGCGCACATCGCTCTGTAGCTTGGTGAGCAGCGTCACGGCAGCAGCCGTGGGCATCGACTCGAACATGTACTCCTGCCAGTTTTTGCCAAGTGTGCGCACGCTGGCCGGAAGCTCTGTACTGAGGTTGGATGCAATGATGCGACGCTGGGCCGAGTCCTCAACCATGGTTATGACACGCTCACGGTAGCTGTTGATGGCTTCGAATAGGTGCCGGCCGCGCCCTGTGCCTGGAGCGAGCATCACTGACGATGCAGCCTCGAGGTCCTCGCGGTTGCGTATGTTGTTGACATCGCCGTCGCGGCCGTCGCTCTCCTGCACGATGAGTTGCTTGAGGCTCTCGGCAAAGTTGTAGAGCGAGTCGGACATGGCTCGCACGGTCTGTGCTTTCTCGTAGGCGGCACGCACCTTGACGGGGTTGGCCTGCATCTGCTCCTCAAGGTCGGCATAGATGCCACGGTTCACCTCGGTGGCGTTGGATGTGGTGGTGCGTATGCTGTTTTCCACTATCGAGAAGCCATTGAGCACATCGCTCGACACGTTGAGTGCGAGCATAGCCATGAGGACGACATACATGAGGTTGATCATCTTCTGGCGCGGCGATACTGGTCTTTTCTTTACGGGCATGTGTGGTGCAGCCTGTGTGGTGCGTTTATGGTGACTGTGATGTGAGCTTGTTTCTTGCTGCGTGGGCTATTCCTGTGGAGCGGCTTTGGCCGAGCCTACGGTGAGTGCCTTGATCATGCTGGCATACACGGCATTGAGCTCTTCTATCTGCTTTGCCATGAGGCGTGTCTGGTCGTTAATCTGGTCGATGGTGCCCACCTGCTGCGACACGCTCTTGAGCTGCATCTCGTAGATGGTGGCGATGCCCGTTAGCGTGCGTCCGAGGTTGAGCATCTCCTCGTTGTCGCCCGTAAGCTTCTCCGCACGTTCCCTGACCTTGGCCAGCACGGCCGAGAGCTGCTGCAACTGCTCCACGTAGTCGTCTACGGCCTGCCCCACCTCCTCGGGGTTGATGGCTTCGGCCGTGGCGAGGTCTATCTGTCCTGCCGCCTGTTGCAACGGGCCTCCGATGATTATGGTGCCACTGCCGCCGACCACGGCACCTGCCTGTGCTGCGCCCTGCGGCTGGGCTGTATCGGCCTCGCCGGCTGTCTGCCCCGCTGCGGGAGCCACGCCGCCGCTGCCTATGACTATGGTGCCTGCGCCGCCTCCTGCGACACTGGCTGTGGCATCGGCAGGCGCTCCTCCGCCAACCACCACTCCGCCACCGGCCACGACAGGTTGCGACACGGCGACCTGGGCGGCATGCTTCAGCTGCTCCAGTTCCTCGAGGTCGACGAAGTCGTCGGCAAGCTCGGTGTCTTTCTTGGCATCGAAGGGACGGTCGAAGCCCGCGATGAAGAACACGAACACCTCGGTGCCCATGCCTATGAAGAGCATGGCGTTGGCTCCCGGGATGTGGGTGAGCTTGAACAGCGTGCCGAGGATGACCACGGCGGCGCCCCATGAGTAGGCGTAGTTCATGAATGTCTGTCCGGGCACACTGTCCATCCAGTGTTGCAGGCGGGCTATAAGGCTGAATTTGCTCATATCGCATGCACGGGCCATGACCCGTGGGGATTAATCTTTTGGATTGTATTAGTGTGTTACGTTGTCACGGCGCGGTGGCTACTTCCTACCTTTGTTGCGCACGCCCGAGGCGTCCTGCACCATTGAGCGCACACAGCGGAAGCCTATGTAGGAGCGTGGCTGGTTTTGGTATTCGTATGAGCGCCAGGCGGAGCGTATCATGCTCTCGGGGTCCTTCCACGAGCCGCCGCGCACGCTCTTCTTCTTCAGGCGGTAGGGGTCCTCGATGGCGGCGTTGTAGCGCAGCTCTGGGTTCATGTCGCTCATGGCCTCCACGCCAGCCTCGGTGTATACGGTCGATGTCCACTCGGCCACATTGCCGGCCATGTCGTAGAGTCCGTTGCTGTTGGCCGAGAAGATGCCGCAGCGTGATGTGATGAGCGAGCCGTCGCCGGTGTAGTTGCCACGGTCGGGCTTGAAGTTGGCATAGAAGCATCCCTTGTCGCTCTTCACGTCGGCTGCTTCCCAGGGGAAGGCATTGCCTTCCTTGCCACGGGCGGCATATTCCCACTCTATCTCGGTGGGCAGGCGGTAGGGCTGTATGTCGGCAGCATTGGCACCGAGACCTTTCACGAGGAACTCAGTGCGCCAGCGACAGAAGGCCGTGGCCTGCTCCCACGTCACGCCTACCACGGGGTAGTCGTCGTAGGCTGGGTTGGAGAAGTAGAGGCGCAGGTAGCGCTCGTTTTCGGCGTTCTGGAAGTCGTTGACCCAGCAGGTGGTGTCGGGATATATGTTTACTATATAGGTGTTGAGGAAGTCCCACGGTCCGGACAGCGGGCGCGTGATGGTCTGGCGCACTATGCGCCCCTCGTCGTCTATGTAGGCGGTATCCTTGCTTATCATCACTTCCTCCGCAGGCGCCACATGGTCGGTGTTGAGGTCACGCTCGGCTGGGTCTAAGCGGAAACGGCGTTGTGCGGCGGCGGCGTAGTCGTACACCTCGTAGCGGTAGTTCATCTGTGAGGCATCGAGCATACGTGTGCCGTCGACGGGGTGCACGATGTATACGCTCTCTATGGCGCGTTGCTCGTCTTCGGTGGCACGCCGCCAGGGTATGGCCTTGCTCCAGTTGAGATGCGGCGTTACGGGGTTACCGTCCTTGTCCTCTTCTATGCGGAAGGTCTCGTCGCCGCCGTAGGCAGGGTCGGCCAGACGCTCACGTATGATGCTGTCACGCACGTAGTACACGAACTGGCGGTACTTGGCATTGCTCACCTCCGTCTGGTCCATCCAGAAGCCGTCGACGCTGATGTCGCGGCTGGGGAAGCCAGCGCCCCAGAGCGTGTCGTTGGCCTCGAGGCCAATGTGCAGGGAGCCTTTGGGCACGGCCACCATGCCGAAGGGCGTGGGCTCGCTGAATGAGGAGCCTCGCACACCTGTGATCTCTCCGCCCACGGCCATGGCGTTGGAGTGGGCTCCGGCGCACGAGGTGAGCAGCAGCACGGCCATTGCCACGATGCCGCCCGCGAGCGTGGCGGCTACGGTGGTGCCTTGCCCCGCCGTGCGGATTGAAGGTCGCGATGTATGCTTTGTGGTATGTCTGTCGTTCATGCTTGTTGCCTGAAACTTAATATCCTTGTCTTTGTCGCTGCACTGGACTGCCCTGCGGCGGCTCTGCCTCACAGGAGGCGCACGCTCTGGTGGCGGTTGCGCCCGCGCTTGAAGAGGTTGAGGTCGGCCGTGTAGCCTATGCTCACCTCATGCGAGCCATGCAGCGCGCCGATGCCCGAGGTGTAGCACTCGTAGGCATAGCCCAGTTGTATGCCGTGGAAGTCGCCGCCGATGTACACCGTTGCCGACACTGTGGGGCTGTAGCCCACGCCCGCATAGAGCTTGCCCTTGGGGCCGTCGTAGAGCATACGGGCTGTCAGGTCGGCACGCCACGAGATGAGGTCGGAGCGCACCATGGCGGCAGTCTGCATTTTAATTAACGGCTGGCGCAGGCGAATATTGTATCCGCCCATCAAATAATACGTCTGCCGCAGCTGCAGCTCATTGGTCTTGGTGTCGCCGATGGTCACCGTGGGAGCCAGCGCGTGGGTCACCGCCATGCCGGCATACCAGGCCTTGGCGTCGAAGCGCAGGCCGGCATCGAGGTCGAAGGCCGTGCCGTTGGCATCGCTCGTGGGGAAGGCAGGATCGCCGGTGTCACTCAGGTCGAGACGCGTGCCAGAGAACGTCTCCTGCGCCAGCACGGGGCGCACGCCTACGCTCATACGGCCGCCGAAGAGGCGGGCGTGGTAGGCATACTGGACGTAGAAGCGCTTGTGCTCGAAGAGACCTATCTTGTCGTTCTGGAAGCCTGCACCCACGCCGTGAGCCGGACCGATGAGCCACACCGGCAGGTCGGCTGCCACGAGCATCGTGGCAGGAGCATGCTCGTAGCCCATCATCTGCATGGCATAGACACCGTGCACGCTGAGCATACCGTCGAGCCCTGAGGCCGCAGGGTTATGGTAAGCCTGCAGTGCCCAGTAGTGGGCAAACGAGGGATCCTGCTGGCCGCGCACCTGTGTGCCTGCCAGCAATAGCATGCCCGTTGTGATGAAGAGGCGCAGACTGAGCTTCATGCCTTCGTGTGCGTGAGCGACCCCCATTGCTGCGGGGCCACGACTGTTCCTTTGTCCTTAATCGCAGGCAAAAATACACGTAAAAGCGACACTGCCAAAACTTACACGGCGAAAACCTTACATTTGCCGCCATGCCACCGTGCATGCCGTGGCCCGGGCATGCCGCAGCGGCTGGCTGAACACCCTGCACCCAGATGCACGGCACCATGCATGGTAAACGCCAGACACCCTGCACCCTCAGCGTGATGAGGATGCAGGGTGTCTGGCGTTAGTGTGCAGCCTGCGGCTTGTGTGCTGGCTGCCTTGTGGCTCATGCCTTACTCGGCGGCAGCTGCCTCGGTGCCGTCGGTTTCGGACTTGCGCTGTGCGAGGTACTGCGGGAGGTTGAGGCCGGCCTGGTCGAAGAGTTCCTGGAGTGGCGGTATGCTCTTGAAGAGACCGCTGACGAAGCCTGCCGTGGAGCCTTTGCCGTCGGTGCCGGCAGTGCCGCTGTCCCACACGGTGACCTTGTCGATGTTGATGCCCTTGATGGCTTCCACCTGTGTCCGGACAAGCTCGGGAAGTTTCTCGAGGAGGAGCAGCGAGTAGGCAGAGGTGGCGTCGCCGCCTGCGGCCTGCACCATCTTGTCGTAGCCTTGAGCCTGACGCGTGAGCACCTCGTAGAGGCCCTTTGCCTCGGCTTCCATCTTGGCATAGATGGCATCGGCCTCGCCCTTGGCGTTGACGCGCTTCTGCTCGGCCTCTGCCTCGGCGGCGATGATAAGACGCTGCTTCTCTATCTCCTGCTGCACAATGACATTGGCCGTCTCCGTGGCACGCTCGCGCTCGGCACGTGCCACCTCGGCCTGCTGCTCTGCGGCGTAGGCTTCCTCGAGGGCGCGGGCCTGCTGCACTTTCTCTGCCGCATTGGCCTTGCGCGATGCCTCGGCCTCGCGCTCGCGGCGGTAGGCATCGGAGTTGGCTATCTCCACCTTGGCCTCGTTCTCTCCCTTGACAGCCTGGGCGTTGGCCTCGGCGGTGCGGATACGGGTCTCGCGGAGAGCCTCGGCCTTGCCTATCTCACCTATCTTCTCCTGCTCCGCCACGCGGACCTTGGCCTCGTTGATGGCCTTGGCGGCGGCTTCGCGGCCGAGGGCTTCGATGTAGCCGCTCTCGTCCTTGATGTCGGTGACGTTCACGTTGATGAGGCGCAGGCCTATCTTCTTGAGCTCTACCTCCACGTTGGTGGAGATTGCCTCGAGGAACTTGTCACGGTCGGAGTTGAGCTCCTCGATGCTCATAGTGGCGATGACGAGACGCAGCTGACCGAAGAGTATGTCGCGTGCCAGCTCCTGTATCTGCTGCGGCGTCTGTCCGAGCAGACGCTCGGCGGCAGCCTGCATGTACTCTGCCTCGGTGGAGATGCCCACGGTGAAGCGGCAGGGCACGTCGACGCGTATGTTCTGGCGCGACAGGGCGTTGGTCAGGTTGGCATCGATGCTGAGGGGTGTGAGCGACATATAGGCATAGTCCTGCACGATGGGCCAGACGAATGCTCCGCCGCCATGCACGCACTTGGCCGAGCCCTTGGCACCCGAGGAGCCGTAGATGACAAGTATCTTGTCCGACGGACAACGGCGCCAGCGGTTGATGAGCGCCACCACGAGGAAGAAGGCCACGATGGCCAGCACGACGAAGATGTAGAGTTCCATAGTTGTTGATATAGGTTAGGTATTGGGTGTTGCTTAGGTCGTAACGTCTATATTGGCCATCGTCTCAGCCGGCAGGTGCCACGAGAGGCTCCACCAACAGCGAGCCGCCGTCGACGACGCTGAGGATGCGCACGCGGCTGCCTGTAGGCAGCTGGGCTCCGTCGGTGAAGGCATTGAGCTCATGCACAGAACCGTTGACGCTCACCTGCACCTTGCCGGCAGCCGCACGGGCGGCAGGGATGCGCAGGTAGACGTAGGCCGTCAGCCCCACGCAGTCGCTGACCTCAAAGTTTCCGTTAGTCTCTAACCGGAGTATGAGGCGCAGCATGACGACGAAGACGGCTACGAAGACAAGGCCGCACACGAAGGCAAGCAGCACGAGCAGCCCTGTATTGTGCACCGCAGGCGACAGGCTGATGCCGCCCCAGCCGAAGCCAAGGAAGAAGTTGATGAAGTTGCGCAACGTGAACATGGAGAAGATGCCTGCCGAGCCGAGGGTGCCATCGTGGTCGGTGTCAACGTCGGTGTCGGCATCTATATCGCTGTCCATGTCGCCGATGCCTATCAGCATCAGCGTGTTCTGGATGACGAACACTACTGAGGCTGTGATTGCCGCAATCCAGAAGACTTGCAGCGTGGTGTCGAGTGAGCTGTACCACTCTGTCAGATATGTGAGCATATAGTGACGGGGTTATGTGTTGCCAGTAGTGGCTGTTTAACTTGGTTGCTGTGTACCATCTATTGCCAGGCAGATGCCGAAGTGACCCTGGCAACGGAGAAAAAAGTGCGCCCTCCTGCATGCCCTGCCTTGTGGAGAGCATGCCGGAGGGCCGCAGTGTGCGATGCGTGAGCTTGTCGTGAGCCCGACCATGGGCATGGCAGCACAGCCGTGCCGCTATGCACCCTGCCCGCGCTCAAACTCCGCACGGATGGCGTCGGCCACGGCCTGCATCTCCTCGGCAGGCAGGCTCAACTTCTCGCGGGAGAAGAGCATGTCGCGCTCGCTCTGCATGGGCACGAGGTGGATGTGGGCGTGGGGCACTTCAAGGCCGAGCACAGCCTCGCCCACCTTGACGCACGGGATGACGCGCTTGATGGCACGTGCCACACGTGCGGCAAAGACATGGAGCGACGCGAGTTCCTCGTCGGTCAGGTCGTAGATGTAGTCTACCTCACGGCGCGGGATGACCAGTGTGTGGCCTTTCACCAACGGGTTGATGTCGAGGAAGGCGTAGTGACGCTCGTCGGCTGCACAGCAGTAGGACGGTATCTCGCCGCTGGCTATGCGGGTGAAGATTGTAGCCATGATGCTATCTTGTTAAAGGGTGACGGATGGGTAGGTGCTGGCTGACGGACTACTCCTCGAAGCTTATGCTCAACACCTCTAAATGTATGAGGCCCTGGGGCACGTGTATCTCTGCCACGTCGCCCACACGCTTGCCGAGCAGTCCCTGCGCAATGGGGGTCTTGACGCTTATCTTGCCCTCGCGAAGGTTTGCCTCGGTCTCGCTCACAATGGTGTAGCTCATCTTGGCGTTGTTCTTCACGTTGCGGAGCTCCACGCGGCAGAGTATCTGGACGGTGTCTGCACTGAGCTTGCTCGTGTCGATGATTTTAGCGTCGGCTATGGTTGCCTTGAGCTGGGTTATCTTCATCTCGAGTAATCCCTGAGCCTCCTTAGCCGCATCGTATTCTGCATTCTCGCTCAGGTCGCCCTTGTCGCGTGCCTCGGCGATGGCGGCCGAAGCCTTCGGGCGTTCCACAGCCTCCAACTGCTGTAGTTCGGCTACAAGCTTGTCGTAGCCTTTCTGTGTCATGTAAGCCATTTATGTGTTATTTGTTAATGATGCATGTGCGGGGTGCCGTGCTGTGTCCTGCCCTCAGATGCCGTCATGACGGCACACCGCTTGGCGGCAGAATAAAAGCAAAGAGCTCCGTTGCTGCACGGAACCCTTCTCCTTCTTGCACCCTATGAGTTATTCAGCTGTTGTGCTTTGCACTCGTGCCTGTATGGCCCTGTGGCCACAGACGGCACGTTGTCTGCTCTGTATTAGGAGTTAATGTTGCAGGCAAAGGTAGCCGTAAAAGGTTCTCGCACCAAATTTTTCACCAAAAAGGAGCACCTACAGCGCAGTCTCTATGGCATGCCTTATGTCGCTGATTGCTTCCTGCCGCGCAATGAGTTCCGAGCCACGTCCGACGAGGAAATAGGCCGGCAGCTGCTGTACGCCGTAGAGCAGCAGGATGTCGCTGCCGATGCCTTCTTCGCAGAACAGGCACACCCACGGCAGCTGCTCGCACTTGGTCTTCCAGTAGTGTGCATCGGCATCGACTGACACCTGCACTATTTCGAGCCCCTGGCTGTGGTAGCTGTCATAGAGTTCGCGCAGCTGCAAGTTGCGCTCCTGGCTCTGTGGCAGGGAGTAGGCTGTGAAGTCGAGCAGCACCACGTTCTGGCCGAAGTCGGAGAGGCGACGTTCTGTGCCGTCGATGTCGGGAAAGCCAAAGTCTATGATGCCCGTCTCGTGCACCTTGGTGCTGTCGAGTGCCAACTCCACGGTCCGCACGGGGCGCGTGTTGCGCATGCCGCGCAGTGCTATGTTCCGCAGGTTCTCCGTGCGGCGTGCATACGGGTAGTTGACCTCCCACTGTGTGGCCACGGCGGCGAAGCACCGCACGTCGCTCCGGTCGGTCTCTGGGTCGAAGAGCATCTGCGGGCCTATGGTCTGGAAGAGGGCGAAGTAGGCGGCAGCCGAGGCCGGTGCACGCAGTATGTAGTCCTCACGCAGGCGTGTCTTGTAGGCATCCACGAGCTGCCGTGCCTGCTGTTGTTGCTGCATGAGCGGGATGGTGCTGTCGGCAAAGAGTCGCTGTAGCTGCATTTGCAGCTGTTGGTTGAGGAGCGAGATGGTCTTGATGGAGCGTGATGTCTCGTTGCCCTCCACCTCGTAGTCCTGTGCCATGCGTGCAAACGTGGCGTTGACGGTCATGTCCTCGAGCGAGTCGACGGCGAAGTTGACGAGTCTGCCGGCAATGCGCAGGCGGTAGAACGAGGGGCAGCGGTCGGTGTAGGCGGGCACGGTGAAGCCGAAGGAGCCATCATCGGTGAGACGCACGGAGTCGAGTGGCTCGATACCGGTGAGGGTGAGCCGCTCAAGCACGAGCACGGAGTCGGCTGCGCCCGTGATGGTGCCTGCCACGCGCTGTCGGGGGCCTGCGCCGTTGCACGACACGAGGGTGAGGAAGAGGTAGCACACCAGGAGCACGGCTAAGGCCAGGGCCACTATGCCGCGCATTACACTCTGGTTGAAGCGTGAGCGTGAGTGTCTCATTGTCGGGTAAGTGTTTGTACGGCCTTGTGCAGGCAGTCGTCGAATTGCAGTGAATGCCGCAGCCCGCCGCTCTGGTAGTAGTAGCGCGACACGATCTCCGTCTCGAGCACCTTCTGTATCCACGGGCGGAAGAGCATCAGGTCGGAGCGCATGTCGGTATGGCTCAGCTGGTGTTCCAGCTCTGCCAGCTGGCTGGCAAACGCGTCGGCGCGGCCCTCGTAGCGCAGCACTTGCTGGAGTGTGGCCAGCACCTGCACGGAGCGGCCGGTATAGGTGAAGTCGCTGGCACAGATAGTGTCGACGAAGGCGGCATAGTCGTCGTCGGTGAGGCGGAACGAGCATGGAGCGTCGATGCTCTCGTGCTGCGCCATGAAGTGTGAGAGGTAGCGGAAGCAGGCTTCGCTTGCAGCAAGGTCGCTCACCATGGCAGGCATCATCTCGTCCGCCACGATGCTGTCGGGCTGTATGCCGCCCCCGTCGCGCACGATGCGTCCCTTGCGGGTGCGGAACTCGCGTGTGAGGCTGTCGGGCAGTGTCGTGGCAGCCCCGTCGACGGTGCGGTGGCGGTAGTCGTAGGCCTGTATGCAGCGTCCTGAGGGAATATAGTAGCGCGACGTGGTTATCTTGAGCTGTCCGCCATACGCTGTCTCGCGCACGGCCTGCACCAGACCCTTGCCGTATGTGCGCTGCCCGATTATCGTGGCACGGTCCATGTCCTGCATGGTGCCGCTGATGATTTCGGCAGCCGATGCCGATGTCTCATTGACCAGCACGGCTATGGGCATCACGGTGTCGATGGGCTCCGCGGGCGTGAGGTAGTCGCGGCATGCCGACGGGAGCTTGCCTTTGGTGCTGACCACGAGCGAGCCCTTCGGCACGAAGAAGCCCACTATTTCCACAGCCTCTTGCAGCGAGCCGCCAGGATTGCCGCGCAGGTCAAGCACGAGGCTGGTCATGCCCTGCTCCTTGAGCGTGGCCACGGCGTAGCGCACGTCGCGCGAGCACTGGTCGGTCACGCTCGAGAGGCGCACGTAGCCTACGTGGCGAGTGCTGTCCACCATGCCGTGCCATGGCACTGCCGGCAGCTGTATCTGCTGGCGTGTGATGCGGAAGGATAGTGGTTTCTTCACTCCTGCACGGCGCACCCGCAGCTCGAAGGTGCTGCCGGGCTCACCGCGCAGTGCCTGACTGACGCGCCGGTTGTCCCACCCTTTGACGTCCTTGCCGTCGATGGTCTGTATGATGTCACCCGTGCGCAGGCCTGCCGTCTGTGCGGGGCAGCCCTCGTAGAGCTGGTCGATGGCGGCGCGGTCCTCGCTGCTGATGTAGCGTATGAGGGCACCTATGCCGGCATAGCGGCCCGTGGCCATGGTGCGCAGCTCGTCCTGGTCGTCGCCCTCGTAGTACACGGTGTAGGGGTCCATCTCGTCGAGCATGCCCTCGATGGCCATGCGCACCACGGTGTCTGCCGATATGGTGTCCACGTAGAAGAGGTCGAGCTGGCGGTATATGTCGGCAAAGAGCTCTATGCCGCGTGCCACATCGCGGGAGTGCGACGTGCCTCCCTGTGCCATCGCTGCCAGCGGCAGGAGTAGCACGACGGCCGCAGCCTGTAGTGTATGTCTTAGCATCACGTGTGTACCTTAATATATTATGTATGCGTGCGCGCCCGTTCAGATATTTCTCATGCGGGCTGCAAAGCTCGCGGCATCCACCTGCGTGCCCATCACCTGCACCACCTCGCCTGCCGAGAGGTTGCCTGCACGGAGACAAGCCTCGAGGCTGCCGCCACGGGTGTAGGCATGCAGGAAACCTGCGGCGAAGAAGTCGCCGGCTGCCGTGGTGTCGACCGCATGCACCTGCTCCGAGGGACCCTTGGCAGCGAGGCATGTGCGCCCTTCTGCCATGCCCCACGCCCCGCGCTTGCCCACCTTGACCACAGCCACCTGCGTCAGCTCGCCCAGCATGCGGAGGGCTGTCTCGGGGTCATCCTGACGTGAGAAGGCGGCAGCCTCCTCCTCGTTGGCAAAGGCGATGTCGACGTACTCGCTTATGAGGTGTCGCACAAAGGCATGGTCGGCCTCGACGATGTTCCACGAGGCCAGGTCGTAGCTCACTAAGAGGCCGCCGTAGTGGGCTCTGCTCATGATGTTCTCCACGAGAGCATGGTCCTGCACGAGGTAGCCTTCCACATGGAGCACTCCATAGCCATCGTCGGCCGTGGGCAGCAGTGCCGTGTCGATCTGCGGAGCCGCACCGAGATGCGTGGCGAATGTGCGCTCGCCGTCGGGCAGGATGAAGGTGTTGGCCACACCCGTGGGCTTGTCCGCCACCACACGCAGGCGGGCATCGACGCCGTGGGCGGCAGCCTCCGTGGCAAAGAAACGGCCCATCGCGTCGTCGCCCACCGTGCCAACGAAGCCTACGCTGTCGCCCATCATGGCAAGGGCATGGATGGTGTTGCTGGCACTGCCGCCGGTGGCGCGCCCGGCATGGAGGCTCTCCATGGCACGCGAGATGGCGGCATGCTGCTCAGCGTCTATATGTGTCATGCCGCCCCGCGGCAGCCGCAGCTCGCGCAGCACGCTGTCGCTGTCAAGACGCACAAGCACGTCAACGAGTGCATTGCCTATTCCTACGATTTTGGTCATCCTGTCATTATTTTTTTGGCAAAGGTATTGGTTTGTACCGATTATTGCACTACTTTTGCGCCGCATTTCCGAGAAAATCGCGCTGCACCGACAGGCCTGCGCCTCCCCGCCAGCGCATCTCTGCCCGCCGCAAGGCATCTATCCACACGCTTCAGTAGCTCAGTTGGTTAGAGCACCTGACTGTTAATCAGGGGGTCGTTGGTTCAAGCCCATCCTGGAGCGCCACAGACTCGGCAATGCACTGCTTCAGTAGCTCAGTTGGTTAGAGCACCTGACTGTTAATCAGGGGGTCGTTGGTTCAAGCCCATCCTGGAGCGCATACCACTGATGTCCGCAGCACCGAGCGTGCGAGCGGACATCTTTGTTTAAGAGCACCGCCAGACTGCGTCGCGACACCATGCAGGGTGTTGTCCCGCACCATGCACCCACGCTGGCACCACCATGCAGGGTCCACACCGCCACCATGCAGGGTGTTGCAGCCCCACTAACACATTCATCTCAACCACATGACATTCACCGAATTAGGTCTCATCGAACCACTGCTGCAAGCCGTCACAGAGCTGGGCTTCGAGACACCCATGCCCGTGCAGGCCGCCGTGATACCCCATCAGCTCACCTCCACCCAGGACCTCGTGGCCCTGGCACAGACCGGCACGGGCAAGACTGCGGCCTACGGCCTGCCCCTGCTGCAGCGTCTGGCCACGACCCTCACCGATGCCGGCCCCGAAGCCCACGTGGCCACGACAGCCATCGTGCTCTCACCCACACGCGAGCTCTGCCTCCAGATAGCCGACGACCTCGAGGCCTTTGCCCGCCACCTGCCGCAGGTGCGCGTGCTGCCCGTGTACGGCGGCACCGACATCATGCCACAGGTGCGCGCCCTGCGCCGCGGAGTGCACATCATAGTGGCTACGCCCGGACGCCTCATCGACCTCATGCAGCGCGGCGCCGCCAAGCTCGACGCCGTGCACACCGTGGTGCTCGACGAGGCCGACGAGATGCTCTCCATGGGCTTCTCGGAGAGCATCGACGCCATCCTTGAGGGCGTGCCCGAGGAGCACCGCACGCTGCTCTTCTCGGCCACCATGAGCAAGGAGATAGAGCGCATAGCCACACGCTATCTGCACGATGCCCGCCAGATTGTAGTGGGGAGCCGCAACGAAGGGGCCGAGAATGTCAACCACGTGTACTACATGGTGCGTGCCTCCGACAAGTACCCCGCACTGAAGCGTGTCGTGGACTACTATCCAAAGATCTACGCCATCATCTTCTGCCGCACGCGCATGGAGACGCAGGAGATTGCCGACCACCTCATACAGGACGGCTACAACGCCGACGCCCTCCACGGCGACCTCTCGCAGCAACAGCGCGACCTCACCATGCAGCGCTTCCGCCAGCACCGCATACAGCTGCTCGTGGCCACCGACGTGGCAGCGAGAGGCCTTGATGTGGACGACCTCACACACGTCATCAACTACGGCATGCCCGACGATACCGAGAACTACACCCATCGCAGCGGCCGCACCGGACGTGCCGGCAAGAAAGGCACCAGCATAGCCATCATACACCAGCGCGAGCGCAACCGCATACGCGACGTGGAGCGCACTATCAAGAAAGACTTTGTGCGGGGCACACTGCCCTCGCCCAAGGAGATATGCTCCAAGCAGCTGTGGAAAGTCATCGACGACATAGAGCGCGTGGAGGTGGATGAGCAGGAGATAGAGGACTTCCTGCCCGAGGTGCGCCGTCGCCTCGAGTGGCTCGACAAGGACGACCTGCTGCGCCGCGTCGTCAGCCGTGAGTTCAGCCGTTTCCTGCGCTACTACGCCAACGCCCCCGAAATAGAGGAGATAGACCCCGGCACCCGACGCCCGGCCGACAAAGCTAAGAGCCGCAAAGCCGCCGACAAGCGACAGCCGGGCGATCACGCCCCAGAAGCCGGCTTCACACGCATCTTCATCACGCTGGGCAAGGTGGACGGCTTCTACGCCAGGGAGATAATAGGCCTTGTCAACAACCGCTGCGCAGGTCCCAAGGTGGAAATGGGGCGCATCGACCTGCGGCCCACATTCTCATTCTTCGAGGTGCCCGAAGGCGAGGCCAAGCGTGTGCTCGACGCGCTGCAGGGCCTCACCGTGAAAGGCCGCCACGTGGGCGTCGACATAGCCGAGGGCACACCCGCCAAGGGCACCACGGCCGAGAAACACGGCGGCCGCAAGCCACGCGCACAACGCCGCTTCGAGCAGGCACAGGGCGACAAGCCTAAAGCCTATAACAACAAGGGCAAGGCCAACAAAGGAGAGAAGAAAGGCCGCAAGGACAAACCCGCCAAAGAGAAAGGCGGCAAGGACGACTGGAAGCAGTTCTTCCGTCACGACGACCGCACCTGAGGACCCTACACGCCACGCGCCGCCGGCCTGCGCCGCCACAGCAGCCACAACGCAGCCATAGCCGCCGCACACGACACCGCAACCACCCAGGCCATCGTGCTCCCTCCCAGCAGCTCCACCAAGGAGTCTGTCTCAGGACAACAGAGAGTGAGCACGGTGGCCGACGTGTTGTTGAGCACATGTATGCACACAGGAGCCGCCAGCGATGCCGTCTCCGCATGTGCCCATGCCAGCAGGAGACCGAGCACGAAGGCTGCCGGCATCTGCGGAGGGTTGAGGTGCACGAGCGCGAACAAGGCGGCACTTGCCACTATGGGGTAGCGGCGCAGACACATCTGCACGCCGCCACGGAACAGCAGCTCCTCAGCCACAGGGCCGAGCACACACACCACGGCAAGGCCTGCCCCGTCGTGCATCAGGGCCGAGAACGTGGCCTCGTCGACCACGGCAGGCAGCGCGGGCAGCAGCAGTTCCTGAAGGATGTTCACACACGGTATGGCCAGCATGGCAAACAACAGCATCCACACCATTCCACCGATGCGGCGCGCGCTGAAACCGCCCACGAGGTGCCGCCACGTGGTCCTGCGCGGATGGCACACGGCGAAGGCAGCAATGGCAGCGACATTCGCCGTGAGCAGAGCTATCACCATCACGTTGCAGCGCGCAGCAACGGCAGAGCCCAGCCCCGGCGGCAGCATCGGCAGCAACAGCATGGCAAGGCCACCCACGGCACCGCCTGCCGCCTGCGTGATGAAGAACAGCAGCAGATAGGTCAGAGGGCTCTCGCGCAGACGCTGCCACCATGTGGGCTTGCCGCAGAGTGCCTGCCGCGTCTGCGCCTCGTCGCGCCGCAGCTGCGACACGAGGGCTGCACGTGAACGGAAGGCACGCTCCGACCGCAGCCGCTGCACGAAGGTGATGGTCTGTCGCGTGCCATACAGGTTGCCGTCATAGTCGAGCACATGGGCTTCCACGGAACACTGCCGGCTGTTGTCCACCGTGGGGCGCACACCTATATTAAGCATCGCCGCCCTCTCGCCCAGGCGGACGGCGTATGAGCCGTTGGCAGGCAGAGCCTGCCGCGGTTCCACAGCCTCGAGATTGGCCGTGGGAAAGCCAAGCTGCCGCCCAAGGGCATGGCCGTGCACCACAGTGCCCGTCCAGGTGTACGGGCGTCCAAGCAGCTGGGACGCGGTGTCCACATCGCCATCCATGAGCGCACGGCGTATGGCCGAGCTGCTCACATGGCCGCCCTCTAACGGCGTAGCCTCTACGACCTCGATGCCCGCCTCGTGCCCGTAGCGACGGTAGAGCTCCAAGGGAGGTACGTCACCCTCGGCAGGCACGGGCCGGCCGAAACGGTGGTCGTAGCCCACGACGAGTGCCGTCACATGCAACTGCTCGTGCAACACCCGGAGCATGAACTCACGAGCCGTGAGGCTGGCCATAGCCTTGTCGAAAGGCAGCACATAGATGTCGTCCACCCCACTGGCTTGCAGCAGCCGCATCTTCTCCTCGGCTGTAGTGAGGCACGCAGGTGCCGTGCCCGGAGCAAACACGGTGCGCGGATGACGGTCGAAGGTTATAATGAGTGAGCGTGCATCGCGGCACTGTGCCTCATGCAGCACCTGCTGTATGAGCCACTGGTGACCGCGGTGCACGCCGTCGAAGAAGCCTATGGTGGCAACTATACCCATACGCTTACTGCCTCAATAGCCTGCATCACACGAGGTGACCGATGAGCTCCTCGCGCTCGCCGGCCAGCAGGTCGATTACCGGCAGCTCTATCATGGTGTAGCAGCCAGGCTGCTGGCGCGAGGCCGCGCGGGCACATGCCACGAGCACCTGGGCCGTGAGAGCAGGGTTGTTGATTTTCATGTTGAACTCGAAGAGCTGGTTGTGGGTCTGGCCAGACACGCCCTTGCGCACAAGATTGACACCGTGACCCACATCGTTGAGGTCGGCAACACAGGCCACCTGCTGCACGTGGGTCTCGTCGTTGACAAAGTAGGGGTCGGCAAGCACAGCTGCCTTCACCGCGGCAAAGTCGGCACCGTCCTCCAGCTCCACATATACCATGCGGCGGTGCACACCCGTGCCCAGAGGTATAGTGACACTCAGGGCGTCGCGCACGCCGGCTATGCTGCGCACGGCCACACTGTGCCCCATCGAGCGGCCAGGACCGAAGTTGGTGTAGGTCACGCCCTTGGGGGCTATGGCTTGCATGAGTGTGCGCACCACGCTGTCGGAACCCGGGTCCCATCCGGCACTGATTATGCTCACCGCACCGCCGGCCTTGGCGGCAGCGTCGAGAGAGCGTCGCAGCCCTACAATCTGGGTGTGTATGTCGAAAGAGTCGACGGTGTTGATGCCCAGCGCAAGTATCTCCTTGGCGTAGGCTTCCACGCTGCGGGTGGGCGTGGCAAGGATGGCCACGTCGACATCGTGGAGCTGGCGTATGTCGCTCACCACCTCGTAGGGTGCGAGCTCTGCGGGCAGGTCGGCAGCACCGTGGCGGCGCACGATGCCGGCAATCTCGAAGTCGGAGGTAGCCTGCAATGCCTGCAGGGTGTACTTGCCAATGTTGCCATAGCCTACTATGGCGGCACGTAGTTTCTTCATCTTGGGTTATGTGTTTGTGGTTTATGTATGTGCAGCTTGCAGTGCTGCTTCTATTGCCTGCAACTCTTCAGGGGTCAGGGGTGCGCTGTTCACCACTGCGGCATTGCGCACGAGCTGCTGCGGTGAGCTGGCTCCCACGATGAGCGATGTCACGCCGTCCTGCTGCAAGGCCCATGTCAGGGCCATGGTGGCCAGCGTCTCTCCACGCTGCCGCGCTATGGCGTTGAGCCTGCGAATAGACTCCAGACGGGCTGGTGTGAGTGCCGACGCCTGCAGGTAGCGCGGATCGTGAGCCATGCGGCTGTCGGCAGGTATACCATCGAGGTAGCGGTCGGTGAGCAAGCCTTGTGCCAGCGGCGAGAAGCCAATGAACCCCACGCCTTCATGCCGGCACAGGGCAAGCACCGAGCTGTCGCCGCCGTCGGTCACGCCACGGTCGAAAAGATTGAGCCGCCCCTGATAGATGAGGCAGGGCACATCGTGGCTGCGCAGATAGTCGTAGCCCACGGCTGCGGCCTCGCGCGGCCAGCGCGAGAGACCTACATACAGGGCCTTGCCAGCCCGCACGATGTCGGTCAACGCCTGAAGCGTCTCCTCGAGGGGAGTGGCAGGGTCGTAGCGATGACAGTAGAAGATGTCCACATAGTCGAGCCCCATCCGTCGCAGGCTCTGGTTGAGGCTGGCCACGAGGTGCTTGCGCGAGGCCCAAGTGCCATAAGGACCCTCCCACATGTCGTAGGCGGCCTTGGTGGAGATGAGGAGTTCATCGCGATGACCGCGGAAGTCGTCCCTGAGCATCTTGCCCAAGCGCTCCTCGGCAGCTCCTGGTGCGGGCCCGTAGTTGTTGGCCAGGTCGAAGTGGCAGATGCCCATGTCGAAGGCCGCACGGGCAATGGCACGGCTCTGATCCTCGGGCGTCACCTCGCCGAAGTTGTGCCAGAAGCCTAATGAGAGCACTGGCAGCTGTATGCCGGAGAGGCCGCAGCGGCGATATGTCATGGTGCCGGCATAGCGTGAGGCAGATGGTGTATACATGCTGGAGCGTCAGTGTGGTTTGCTGCTGCAAAAATAGTGCAAAATAGCTCTCGGCGGACAGCACGCCTATACATTAATATATAATAGGGAGCTACCGGCTCGCCGGCAGGCATATCTTTGTGCAGGAATATTGCCCCGCCTGCAACTTTACCGCTACCTGCCTCGTCAATATCATAGACAACAGCAACAAAGCATAACACAGCAAGCATCATGAAACATCTCTCCATCATCCTCTCCATGCTCCTATGCATGGGCACCTCCACGCCCTCTTCCGCCGCCATGCAGACCGCCGAGCAGCAAGCCACAGTCCGCTCCATGGCCAACACCGTGGGGCGCATGGTAGGCACGGCAGCCCGCATGCCTGCCACAGCCATCGCCAACCCTGCCAAGGCGCAACGCATGGCCGACAGTCTTGAAGCCATGGGCAACGAGTTGGAGCGTCTGGGCGACAGCCTCGAAGCACTCACCGGCGACACCATCCTGTCGTATGAGGACTCGGAGGCCGACGACGAGCTGGCCAACATCCTGAATGAGGAATTCACCAACGCCGCACACGATGCCATCGGCGGCGGCGACTTCGGGCATATGTCGCGCCTGGAACGCTGGCTGACGGGGGTTCTCGGCATCGGCGGAGGCTTGCTGGGCATCACCATAGCCATACTGGTGTGTGCGCTACTCTTCGTCATCTTCACCACGCCGCTGTGGCTGGTAGCACTGATTGCATACATCATCTATCGCAACACACGCCGCAGCGAGGCTGGCATGCACATGGCCATGCAGGGGGCAGCTCCTGTTCCCACAAGCGCACATGCCGAGGCTGTGGCCTACGACACGTGGCGCAGCGGTGTCAACCAGACTGCCGTGGGTCTTGGGCTGGCCATCCTCTTTGCCGTGCTCGACCTCGACCTGCTCTGCGGCATAGCCGCCTTGGTGACCTGCCTCGGAGTGGCAAAGCTCATCATATCGCGCCGCAAGGTGCCTGCAATGCCCGAGCAGCCACAACAACCGGTGTCTGCTGCTGAAACGCCGTCAACAGCCAGCGAGACAGCCGCCGCCACCGACAGTGCCGACACTCCACACTACAGCGACAACGCCACCGAGGCATAAGCTCACCGCGATGCGCCAAGACCCAGAACAGCAACTGTTTGCAACCATCGTGACAGCCCATCAGGAGGCGTTGCGACGGTTGCTGCGGCGACTCACCGGCGGCGATGCCATGCGGGCCGACGACCTGGCACAGGAGGCTTTCGTCAAGGCTTGGCAGAGCCGCCACAGCTTCCGCGGCGAGGCATCGGTGGGCACGTGGCTGATGACCATAGCCTACCGCACGTTCCTCGACGATGAGCGGCGGCTCTCCTCGCGCCTCAATGCCACCCTCGGCGACACCACGCCGCAGCCTGCCACATCAAGCCACGACAGTCTGCCGCTCGACATCGACACTGCCCTCGCCACACTCTCTGCCACGGAGCGCACATGCATAGTGCTCCAGGCCATGGAGGGGCGCAGCATCAAGGATATTGCCACCATCACGGCCCTGCCCGAGAACACAGTGAAGAGCCACCTCAGCCGTGGCAAACAGCGATTAGCCACCTACCTACGACATAACGGATATGAAGCAATATGACGACGAGGCTCTTGTAGCCCATTTCCTGCACAGCGCACAGACAGCCGTTCCCGACGATGGCTTCACCGACTCCGTGCTCCAGCACATAGCATCGCTGCCAGCTGCCGAGCCCGAGGCAGCGGCCGACAGCGTGGCAGCACGCACCGCGCTCCGCATGGCCCGCTACAACCGCGGCCTCACGCTCCTTGGCTACGCAGCTGTCATCGTCGCAGCAGCATGGGTAATAGTGGAGGCATGCACGTCGGCTACCGTCATCAATGCCGCCCATGCCCTCATGGACTACAATGCCGATGCCCTGCTCATACAGGCCGTGGCAACAGGCCACCGCATCAACAGCGCGTTGCCGCCGCTGTCCCACATCGTGGTGGTTGCCATAGGGCTGAGCATCGTCATGGCATCGCAGGTGCCGGAGCTGCTACGCCGGTCGGTAAGCCATTAGCAGCATTCAGCTGAAGAAGATGCTGCACATGACGATGGCTGCTACAATCGATGCCAGGTCGGCAAGCAGGCCCAGTGCCAGAGCATTGCGCGTGTGGCGGATGCCCACACTGCCGAAGTATACGGCCAGGATGTAGAATGTAGTATCTGTGGAGCCTTGGAAGACGCAACTCAGGCGCCCGGCTATCGAGTCAGGCCCATAGGTGGTCATGCACTCCAGCATCATGCCGCGCGCACCGCTGCCGCTGAGAGGCTTCATGAAGGCAGTAGGCAGCGCGCCAACTATGTCGCGGCTGCCGCCGCAAGCCTCCACCACCCAGCCTATGCCGTCGAGCAGCCAGTCCATGGCACCTGATGCACGCAGCACGCCTATGCCCACGAGGATGGCCACCAAGTAGGGCACAATGCCGATGGCTGTCTGGAAACCGCCCTTGGCTCCGTCGATGAAGGCATCATACACATTGATGCCTTTTCTCATGCCCGCCACCATGAATGCTATGATGATGCCCAGCAGCAGTATGCCGGCCACACCGTTGGAGATTGTGCCCATGCGCTCCTGGTCGAGTGTAGCCGCCGCCCAGGCTGTGCAGCCCACGATGGCCGCCAGCACGAGCACAGCCACCAGCACGGGGCGGCACAGGAGGTTGATGCGCTGCACAAGTCCCGTGATGCACACCCCCACCATGGCCGACGTTAGTGTCGTGAGCAGTATTGGCAGGAACACGTCGGTGGGGTCGGCAGCTCCGAGCGACGCGCGGTAGGCCATGATGCTCACCGGCACGAGGGTCAGGCCGCCTGTGTTTAGCACCATGAACATAATCATGGCGTTGGAGGCCGTTTCCTTGTGCGGGTTCAGTTCCTGCAGACCGGCCATGGCCTTGAGGCCTATGGGCGTGGCGGCATTGTCGAGCCCCAGCATGTTGGCCGAGAGGTTCATGAAGATGTTGCCCATCACGGGATGACCGTCGGGCACTTCGGGAAACAGGCGGCGCAGCAGGGGGCTCAGCCAACGCGCCAGCACGGCCACAGCCCCGCCCTGTTCTCCTATGCGCATGATGCCCATCCAGAGGCAGAGCACTCCGGTGAGGCCTATGGAGATGTCGAAACCTGTGCGCGAGCAGTCGATGGTGGCCTGTATGATGTCGGTGAAGGCTGTCACGTCGCCCATGAAGACGAGCTTGCAGAGAGCCACGGCGGCAGCTATCAGGAAGAATGCCGCCCAGATGTAGTTCAGAGCCATGGTAGTTAGTGCTTGTCGGTTATTGGGTTGGCTTGTTGCTCCACGCTACCGCTCGTGTCCAGGCGGAAGAGCTTGTCGGAAGGCCGCACCTTTGCCTCCACGGCGAAGGATACGTTGTCGCCCTGCCGCACCTGTGGGACGGCAAGGCACGAGTCATCGTGCATCTCAGTGACGGTGCCGGAGATGGCTCCCGTGGTCGGGCCGGTGACGAGGTAGCGGTCGCCCACGTGCAGCTCGGCGGCTTCGATGTGGAACTCGCCGAGGCCGAGGCGTGAATAGTACTTGGTGGCACGGCCCACGTAGACTTTGCGCTCGGTGGCCTCGGAGCCGTAGCTGCGTGTCCACTCTCCGAGCTTCTGGCCCTGATAGTAGCCGTCCCAGAAGCCGCGATTGAAGACGCGGCTCAGACGCTCCGTCCACTCTTCCTGCCGCGACTGGAACGCGGAGAGGCGTGTGTCTGCCGATGACGGTTGAGGGCTCATTGCCGTGGCATCGGCAAGTATGGCGTCGAGGGCCTCGCGGTAGCACTCCACCACGGTGCGCACATATTCAGGCCCGCGTGCACGTCCCTCAATCTTGAACACGCGCACTCCGGCCGCCACCAAGCGGTCGAGGAAGCCTATGGTCTTGAGGTCTTTGGGGCTCATGATGTAGGGACCATCCACGAGGAGCTCGGTGCCGGTGTCGGCATCGTGCACGGTGTAGGCTCGGCGGCAGAGCTGTGCACACTCACCACGGTTGGCACTGCGGCCCGCATTCAGCAGGCTCAGGTAGCACTTGCCGGAGACAGCCATGCAGAGGGCTCCATGGCAGAACATCTCTATGCGCACCTCACGCCCCGAGGGGCCGCAGATGTGCTGCTCACGGATGTCACGGTGTATGGCTTCCACCTGCTCTATGCGCAGTTCGCGAGCCAGCACCACCACGTCGGCCCATTGCGCATAGAAGCGCAGGGCCTCGGTGTTGGAGATGTTGAGCTGTGTGGACAGGTGCACCTCGAGGCCGAGCTCACGGGCACGGTTGAGCGCAGCCACGTCGGAGGCTATCACAGCCGAGATGCCGGCCTGGGCCGCTGCCTCGAGTGTCTGGCACAGCAGGGGCATGTCGTCGTCGTAGACAATGGTGTTGACGGTGAGATAGCTCTTCACGCCATGCTCCCTGCATGTGGCGGCAATCTCGCGCAGGTCGTCGAGGGTGAATGCCGACGCCGAGTGAGCGCGCATGTTAAGGCGTCCGACACCGAAGTAGACACTGTCGGCACCGGCCTGAAGCGCGGCGGCGAGGCTCTCACTCGAGCCTACGGGGGCCATGATCTCGAAGTCGGCGCGCGTCATTGTGCAGCGAGCAGTGCTTCTATGGCCAGGCGGTAGCTGTCGAGGCCGAAGCCGCAGATGACACCACGGCAGGCGGCCGAGATGTAGCTGTGGTGGCGGAAGTCCTCGCGGGTGTGCACATTTGAGATGTGCACTTCCACGGCGGGAGCCGACACGGAGCGCAGGGCGTCGCAGAGAGCCACACTGGTGTGGGTGTAGGCTCCCGCGTTGAGCACTATGCCGTCGGCATCGAAGCCGCAGCTCTGTATGCAGTCCACGAGGTCGCCCTCGTGGTTGCTCTGGTAGTAGTCTATCTGCACCTCGGGATAGTGCTGGCGGAGCTCGGCGAGGTAGTCGTCGAATGTGCGTGAGCCATACACGGATGGTTCGCGCACCCCCAGCATGTTGAGGTTGGGACCGTTGATAATCTGTATCTTAGCCATATCTAAGGAGAGGATGTAAACTGTAGGATGTAAGACCCGACACGATTGAGGCACCGATGTGCCCTGTTGCTCTCAGTGGGTGCGACGGACGGCATAGTCGAGGTATGCACCGAGCGCGGTGGCCACGTCGGGGTTGCGGAGTGTGGCAAGTATGGCGCGTGCCTCGGCGGCGAGCCGCTGCATCTCCTGCTCGGTATAGGCCACACCGCCCTGCTCACGGGCCATGCGGATGAGAGCCTCGAAATCGGCAGCGGTGGCCTCGCCACGACGCACGCGCAATGCCATCTCGGTGTAGGCCTGTGCGGAGGTCTCTGCCGACGGGGCTGAAAGGGGGTGCAGGGTGTCGGCGCGGAGGGTGCAGGGTGTCGGCGCGGAGGGTGCAGGGTGCACGGCCGACACGGTGCAGGGTGCCTCGTGCCGCGTCAGTGGGTAGAGGTATGGCAGTGACAGCTTGCCCTCGCGGAGGTCGTTGGCCGCGGGCTTGCCCACGTCATGCTGTGTGTCGAGGTCGAAGAGGTCGTCGCGCAGCTGGAAGCACAGCCCCACGAGATGGCCGAGGCGCTCCATGGCCTCCACCTGCCGGTCGTCGGCTCCTCCGAGACGGGCTCCGAGGCGCGCGCATGTGGCGAAGAGGGCTGCTGTCTTCTTGGCTATGACCTCGTAGTAGGTGTCGATGCTGAAGGTCGTGGCATCGGTGGCATGCAGTTGCAGCAGCTCGCCGTCGGCCAGCTGCTGCCCCAGCCATGCCGTGCGCTCCACGGCCTCGGCGCAGCCCGTGCGCACTATCTGGCTGAGGGCTGCCGACGTGAGGTAGTCTCCCACGAGCACTGCGGCCTTGTTGTCGAAGAGTGCGTTGACGGAGGCCTGGCCCCGGCGGCGGTCACTCTCGTCGACCACATCGTCGTGCACGAGGCTCGCCGTGTGCAGCAGCTCCAGCCCCACGGCGGCATGGATGGCTGCCGGCGTGACTCGGCCTGCCTCGCGTGCGCACAGCAGCAGCAGCGTGGGCCGCATAATCTTGCCTGCGCGCTGCCCTATGTGCTGCAAGGCGGCATGGAGCAGGCTGTTGGGCGAGCTGAGGGTGGAGCGGTAGGCCCGGCTGTAGTCCGTGAGCTCCTGTTCTATGGGACGGCGTATGGTGTCTGTCATAATCGTGGCAAAGGTAGGGCTTTGTCAGAATAAATCGTCACCTTTGCAGTTGATATGTCGACCATCATCTACCCCTCACCCGTATTCGGTCCGGTGCACAGCCGCCGCCTCGGCGTCTCGCTCGGCATCAACCTCCTGCCTGCCGACGGCAAGGTGTGCTCCTTCGATTGTATCTACTGCGAGTGCGGCCTCAACGCCGAGCGTCGTGCCTCGCTGCCGCTGCCCACGCGCACGGAGGTGGCAGCAGCCCTCGAGACCAGGCTCACGGAGATGGCAGCCCGGGGCGTGCGTCCCGACGTGCTCACCTTTGCCGGCAACGGCGAGCCCACGCTGCACCCTGCCTTCGCCGCCATCATCGGCGACACCATTGCCCTGCGCGACCGCCACTGCCCCGAGGCACGCATCAGCGTGCTCTCCAACGCCACACAGCTGCACCGCGCCGACGTGCATGCAGCCCTCATGCGCGTGGACAACAACATACAGAAGCTCGACACCGTGGACACAGCCTTCATACGCGCCGTGGACCGCCCCCAGGGCCGCTACGACGTGGAGCGCGTGGTGGCACAGATGAAGGCCTTCGGCGGGCAGGTCGTAGTGCAGACCATGTTTCTCACCGGCACCGACGCCGCAGGCCACGACGTGGACAACACCACCGAGCGGCACGTGCAGCCGTGGCTCGACGCACTGCGCCGCATAGCCCCGCGCCAGGTGATGATATACACCGTCGACCGCGAGACACCCGTGCCCACACTGCGCAAGGCACAGCCAGAGCGGCTCGACGCCATAGCCGCACAGGTGAAGGCAATAGGCATCGACTGCTCCGTGGCCTACTGAGACACCGACACATGCGCCACACCACACTGCACATACTGCTGCTGGCAGCACTCACGGCATCTGCCGCCGAGCGTCCCTACCTCTATAACCCCAAGCGCATCAGCGTGCGCGAGCACGGCTTTGTGGACACCATCGCCGTGACCTACAAGGACGGACGCGTGTGGGTGCCCCTGCGCATCGGCGGCCGCAAGGCTCGCTTCATGCTCGACACAGGTGCCGCCCTGTGCACCATAGAGCAGGGGGCAGCAGAGCTGGAGCTCACACCCCTGGGCACCATAGCCCGCGCCACCGACGCCAACGGCGTGTCGCAGCAGGCCCGCGTGGTGGCACTGCCCGAGATGGAGCTCGGCAGCATACACATAACACAGATGCCGGCACTCATGCAAGCAGGCCGCGGCAGGAAGCCGCAGAGCCACACATCAGTGCCACACCACAAAGCAACCGCCGAAGGCACCATGCAGCAACCCGAGCTCACAGGCACACTGGGCTTCGCCATCATAGCCTGCGGCCTGACAGCCAAGCTCGACCTGCGCGCCGGCCATCTCATACTCACCGACCGCCGCGACTACTTCGCAGCCGAAGGCGGCAGCCGTGTGCGCTACCGCCACTACCTCAACACTCCCGAGGTGCCGCTCACGCTGGCAGGACGCACACGCGAGCGCGCCGTGCTCGACACAGGCAACCCGCACCTGCTGCTACTCTCTGCCAAGAGTCTGGCACGCTGGCAGGACGAAGGCTCGCCCGTGGCAGCACAGGTGGAGGCCACCACGCACGGACAGGCCTTCACTGGAGCGCATGGCATGGAAGCAATGCGCCGTGTGGACTACGTGTGTCTCGACCCCGTGGCGTGGGCCGACGTGCAACTGCACAGCCTGCGCACCATAACCACCACAGGACCCACCAGCATCGGGGCAGCACTGTCAGAGCACGGAGCCATCGTCGTCGACCCGCACCGCACCACCATCACACTGCAACCCTACGACAACATCCGCGACATCAGCCTGACCACACCCTACACCGACATCTACTATGCCGCACAGCAGGACGGCCGTCCCTACGTGAGCCTCGTGCGCCCTGGCTCCGACCAGCAGCGGCAGGGCATGCACGCCGGCGACGTGGTGGAAGCCGTCAACGGCACACCCATGCGCACCCTGATGCAGCTGCAACGCTACCCCTTCGTGCGCGGACAGGCATACACCTACACCATGCGCCGCGGCCCCGTCACCTACGAGGCTACACTCATCAAGTAAAACGGACACACATCACCCCTCAATGGCAAAATACACATCTCTGGCCAAGGACACAGCCATATACGGCCTGAGCAGCATAGTGGGCCGCTTCCTCAACTACCTGCTCGTGCCCCTCTACACGCACTACATGCCGCGCGAGAGCGGCGACTACGGCGTGAGCACCAACATATATGCCTACACAGCCCTGATACTGGTGCTGCTCACCTTCGGCATGGAGACGACACTCTTCCGCTTTGCCGCCGATGCCCCCTGTGCAGGCAGCAAAGACAAGCCTGCCACGCCCGCCACCGGCAAGCTGTGGGCCGACACCGTGTTCACCACAGCCATGGCAGTGGTGGGCACGCTGACAGGCGTGTTCCTGCTCTGCATGTTCGGCTTCATCACCCCGATAGCCGCCGCACTGGGCTATGCAGACCACCACGAGTACATCCTGATGATGGCCGCCGTGGTGGCTATGGATGCGCTGCAAGCCCTGCCCTTCAGCTACCTGCGCTACCAGCAGCGCGCCATGCGCTTTGCCACGCTCAAGCTGCTGTTCATCTTCATCAATATAGGCCTCAACCTGCTCTACTTCGTCGTGCTGGGCAAGACCTCCGTGTTCTATGTCTTCTTCATCAACCTCGTGTGCACGGGCTTCATCACACTGCTCTTCGTGCCCGGGCTGCTGCGGGTGCACTGGCATCTCGACATCTCCCTGCTCGGCCACATGCTCTCCTACTCCTGGCCCATACTCGTGCTGGGCATAGCAGGCATCCTCAACCAAGTGGCCGACAAGATAATATTCCCGTTAGTGTACCCAGACACGGCAGCAGCCACCGTGCAGCTGGGCATCTACGGCAGCTGTGTCAAGATAGCCATGATCATGGCCATGATCACACAGGCCTTCCGCTACGCATACGAGCCCATAGTGTTCGCCAAGGCCAAGGATGCCGACAAGGGAGAGTACTATGCCCAGGCCATGAAGTACTTCATCATCTTCACCCTCCTGGCATTCCTCTGCGTGGTGGGCTACATGCCACTCCTTAAATATATTATAGGGCCGGGCTACCGCGAGGGGCTGGGAGTGGTGCCCATAGTGATGGCCGCCGAGATCATGATGGGCATCTACTTCAACCTCTCCTTCTGGTATAAACTCATCGACAAGACCATCTACGGAGCCGTGTTCTCGCTCGCAGGTTGCGCCGTGCTCGTGGTCATCAACATCATCTTCATACCGCGCTATGGCTACTGGGCTTGTGCCTGGGGCGGCTTTGCCGGCTATGCCACGTGCATGACCCTGAGCTACCTTGTGGGCCAGCGCATCAACCCCTTCCCCTACCCCATGCGCGACATAGCCCTCTACGTGGCACTCGCCGGCGCGCTCTTCGCCATCATGAGCAACCTGCCCGAGGCATGGCCCGCCGCCGCACACCTCGGGGTGTCTACCGCGCTCATAGCACTCTTCGCCGCCGTCATTGCAGGCCGCGACCTGCCACTCCGCAACCTTCCCGTGGTGGGCAAGTGGTTCAAGTGAGAAGGCTATGCAGCTATACTATCTGACAACCGTCACAAGAGCAACATAATGCCTAAGACCAGCCGTGAGATACAGCGCGACGCCAAGGCCTTCGTGAAGAAATGGCAAGGTCGCGGACAGGAGCGACAGGACGACAAGACCTTCTGGGAAGACCTCCTTGAGGATGTGTTCGGCGTGCCCAAGGCCCGCGATGAGATAGAGACCCAGAAGCCAGTGCCTTTCGAGGGGACAACCAAGTGGATAGACGTCTACGTGAAGACATCAAAGGTTGTCATTGAGCAGAAAAGCCTCGGCACCGACCTCGACAATGCCACAGCACAGAGCGGTGGCCGCATGATGACTCCCATGCAGCAGGGCAAACGCTACTACGACTGGCTCAACCGCCCGGAGCAGGGACGCTACATCATTGCATGCAACTTCCAGGAGCTACGCATCTTCGACACCTTCCACAAGACAGCCCCAGAGACAATCATCACCCTCGAGGAACTGCCGTCGAAATGGGAGAAGCTGGCGTTCCTTGCCCAGCCATGCAACCTCGCAGAGGCAAAGGAAAGGCACGAGGAAAGCGTGGCCGACACAGCCAGCGGCTATGTGCGCCGCCTGTATAAGGAACTGCTCAAGAGCTTGCCTGCACCTACTGCCGATGAGCTCCACAGCATTAATGCCTTCTGCGTGCGCGTCGTGTTCTGCCTCTTCGCAGAGGATGCCGGCCTGTTCAGCGACGAGTTCTTCCACTCGTTCCTGCATAAATTCGATGCCGACGAACTCCAGAAACGCTTCGACCACCTGTTCGAGGTGCTCGACCTTGAGGAGCGCGACCGTATGGCCTATAAGTATGCGCCCAAGGAGCTTATGGCGTTCCCCTACGTGGACGGCGGCCTGTTCCAAAAGGATGAGCACTATGCCACGCCACCCATCACGACGGATGTGCGCGACATCCTGCTCGGTGCGTGGAACATCACCATGCCTGCCTCCGGCGAGCCCTTCCGCTGGGGTGACATCTCCCCTACCAACTTCGGATGCATCTTTGAGAGCACCGTAGCCTCCGGCCTGCGTGCGTCCGGCGGTATGCATTACACCACACCGGCCAACATCCACAAAGTCATCGACCCGCTCTTCTTTGATGAGCTGCGAGAGGAACTTGACATCTTGCTGAGAATGCCCACGGAGAAGCGACAGGAGCGCAAGGCAGCCGAGGACAGGCTCGAAGCCTTCCGCACCAGACTCTCCTCCCTGCGCTTCTTAGACCCCGCATGTGGCAGCGGCAACTTCCTGACAGAGACCTATAAGTCACTGCACGAACTGGAACTGGAGGCTATAAAGAAACAGCTGAGCCTCACCTATCAGAAGTACACGAGCAACGTGGATCCGTGCAAGGTGCAGATAGGGCAATTCTTCGGCCTTGAGACAGACGACTTCGCCGTCTCAGTGGCCAAGGCATCGCTATGGATAGCCCAGTGCCAGATGCTCCAGCGCACAGAGGAGGTGCTGGAGTGCACCCTGACGATGCTGCCCCTGTCCAAGAACGCCAACATACATTGCTGCAACGCGCTAACCACCGACTGGAACAAAGTGCTACGCCGCAAGGCCGACGCCCCAACATATATAATAGGTAACCCGCCATTCTTGGGCAGCAAGCTGATGAGTCAGCAGCAGCGCGCCGACCTCAAGGCAGCCATGCCCGACAGCATCGGCGGCAAGCGCGTCTGGGCAGGCCAGGGAGAGCTGGACTTCGTCGCTGCCTGGTATGCCAAGGCAGCCGCCTACATGCACGGCAAGCAGAAAGTATCGGCTGCTTTTGTCTCAACCAGTAGCATCGTGCAAGGTGAGCAGGTGGCTCTGCTGTGGCAGCCGCTCATGACACACTACAAGCTTCACATCGCTTTTGCCTGGCGCACCTTCCGCTGGTTCAACAAGGCCGACGAGATGGCCCATGTGCACTGCATCGTCGTAGCCTTCTATCTCGGCAACAGGCGGAAACACATACAGCCTCTGCTTCTCGAAGAAGGCAAGCCGCCAGTGCACGCCTCCAACATCAATGCCTACCTGCTTGATGCCGGAGACTTCTTCATCAGCAGCCGTAGCACTCCGCTGTGCAACGTGCCGGAGATAGGCATCGGCAACAAGCCTATCGACGATGGCAACTACCTCTTCACGGAAGCAGAGATGCGAGCCTTCGTAGCCAAGGAGCCAGCCTCGGAGCCATTCTTCCGGCGTTGGTATGGTGCCTCGGAGTTCATCAGCGGCAAGCCCCGCTATTGCCTTTGGCTTGGCGACTGTCCTGCTGCTGTGCTCAACACCATGCCACGCTGCAAGCAGCGTGTGCAGGCCGTGATAGCCTATCGCCGACGCAGCCGCAGTGCCCAGACGCGGGAGCTGGCCAACATGCCCCGACGTTTCCACGTGGAGAATATGCCCAAGTGCAACTATATCATCGTGCCCTGCACATCGTCGGAGAACCGTCGGTACATCCCCATGGGTTTCATGACGCCAGATGTCATGGCCAGCAATGGTGTCCTCATAGTTCCGGATGCCACGCTCTATCACTTCGGCGTGCTGGAGTCGCACCTGCACATGGCATGGATGCGCGTCGTGGGCGGCCGTCTGAAGAGCGACTACCGCTACTCCGCACGCATTGTTTATAACAACTTCCCCTGGCCGGAAGCTACAGAGGAGCAGAGGCAGTCCATCAGCCATACGGCTCAAGCCATACTGGACGCACGCGCGGCAGAGGCTGACGCCAGTCTGGCCGACCTCTACGACCCAGCCACCATGCCGCAGGCTCTCGCTCTGGCTCATCGCGCCAACGACCGCGCCGTTGCCGCCCTGTTCGGCATCGGCGAGCATCTCACGGACGAAGAGATTGCCTGTGAGCTCATGCGCAGGAACAAGGTCTTAAGCCGGAGAAAGCAGCCTGGAAGAAAGCGTCAATGCTGACACATGCATACACCAACACTAACACCTACATAACATGAAAGCAACTATCTCAAGCAAACTCTGCCTGCTTGCGCTGACAGCCATGGTGGCTGTCGCAGGCGGCACCGCACGTGCCGACGAGGGCATGTGGCTGCTGGGACGCATGGACCAGCGCACCATGGACGTGGCACGCTCCTTAGGCCTGGAGCTCACGGAGCAGGAACTCTACAACGACGAGGGCACGGCTCTCAATGCCTGCGTGGTGGACTTCGGCGACTACTGCTCGGGGGTCATCGTCTCGCCCGACGGCCTGCTGTTCACCAACCACCACTGCGGCTTCAGCTCTATCCAGCAGCTGTCGACGCCCGACGACGACATCCTTGCCAATGGCTTTGTGGCCCGTTCAAGAGAGGAGGAGCGTCCTGTCGACGGCCTCTTCGTGAAGATATGGCTGCGCTGTGAGGACGTGACGGCCCAGGTGCTGGCAGAGCTCGACAGCGTATATGCCAACCCTGAGCTGGGGCGCAAGGCAGGCAAGCAGCGGCAGGCTGTGCTCTACAACGACTATGTCGGCAGCATCATGGACAAGATAGCCATGCGTGCGCAGCGGCGTGCCAACGAGGAGCGCAAGGAAGGCATAGTGTGTGAAGTGAAAGCCTTCGAAGGCGGTCGCTCATATCTGCTCAACTACTACCGCCAGTACGACGACATTCGCCTCGTCTTCACCGTGCCCCAGTCGCTGGGCAAGTTCGGGGGCGACACCGACAACTGGATGTGGCCCCGCCAGACGGCCGACTTCAGTGTGTTCCGCATCTACGCCGACTCCTTAGGCCTGCCTGCCGACTACAGTGCCGACAACGTGCCGCTGCGCCCGCGCCGCTATGCACGCATCAGCCTCGAGGGCTACACGCAGGGCAGCTACTGCATGACGATAGGCTACCCTGGCTCCACAAGCCGCTATCTCTCGAGCTACGGTGTGGAGGAGCGTGTGGATGTGGCCAACATACCCCGCATCCGCGTGCGTGGCGTGAAGCAGGATGTATGGCGCCGCTGGATGACTGCCGACCGCACCGTGGGCATCAAGTATGCCTCCAAGTATGCCTCCTCGTCCAACTACTGGAAGAACTCGCAGGGCATGAACGAGGCTGTGGCGCGCCTCGGCATCGTGGCCGAGAAGGAGGCTCGCGAGCAGGAGCTGCGCCGCTGGTTTGCCGCCACACCAGCCTTGCGTGCACGCTTCGCCCAGATGCTGCCGCAGCTGAAGAAGGACTACCGCACACGCCGTGATGCGCGCTACGCACAAGGCTTCGTCAGCGAAGCCCTCTACGGCACAGAGCTCATCACCTTCGGCCGCCTGGCAGCACGCGTGGCCGACATGCATCCCGACCGCCGCAGAGGCATCACGGAATATGTACGCGACCTCTACAAGGACTACGACCCGCGTGTCGACGAGGACGTGATGGCCGCCTTGCTTGAGGAATACGCCCGCGAGGTGCCGTCGCGCTACCTGCCCCGCTTCTACAAAGACATCCGCCGTCTCTTCAAGGGCGACTATAAAGCCTTTGCCCATGAGATATTCGAAGGCACACGCCTCACCTCCTTTGAGGGGTGGCAGACACTCGTCGACGCCGAGGTCAGTGCCGAGGGCACCTACGACGATGCCCTCGAGCAGAAGCTGGCCGACGAGGAGGCCTACCGCGACCACGTGGGTTCCGACCCTGCCGTTATACTCGCCGAGGAAGTCGGTGCCATGGTGGCGGCCGTGATACAGCCAGTGCTGGAGCGCACAGGAGCCAGCATATCGTGGAACGAGGCACTGCTCACACAGGCCGTGATGGAGAAGGAGATGGACCAGCCCCACTACTCCGACGCCAACTTCACGCAGAGGATGAGCATAGGCATCGTGTCGGACTACACCAACTCGGGCACGCACCACGACTACATCACCACGCTGCCCTCGCTGCTCGACAAGATAGACCACGGGGCCGACAACCCCGACTACGTCGTCGAGGAGGCCGTGGCCGCCCTGCTCCGCACGGCCTCCTACGGCCGCTATGCCGACCAGCGCACGGGCCAGCTGCCGCTATGCTTCCTCACCACCAACGACATCACCGGAGGCAACTCGGGCTCACCCATGTTCAACGGCCGTGGAGAGCTCATAGGCCTGGCCTTCGACGGCAACTGGGATGCCCTGAGCTCCGACATCTCGTTCGACGCAAGCCTCACGCGCTGCATCGGCGTGGACATACGCTTCGTGCTGTGGCTCATGGACCGCTGGGGCCACGCCGACCGTCTCATCAGCGAGCTGCTGCCATGACACACCCGCTCGACATCTTCGCATTCTGCCCGCACTGCGGGGCCGCCGCCTTCGTGCCCCACGGCGGCAAGGCCAAGCACTGTGAGGCCTGCGGCTTCACCTACTACCTCAACCCCTCGGCGGCAACCGTGGCACTGATAGAGCGCACCGCAGGCGCAGATGCCCACACGGAGTGGCTCTGCGTGCGCCGCGCCAAGGAGCCGGCACGCGGCACCCTCGACCTGCCCGGCGGCTTCTCCGACATGGACGAGACCAGCGAGCAAGGCGTCTGCCGTGAGGTGAGAGAAGAGACGGGGCTGGAGGTGGAGCGCACAGAGTTCCTCTTCTCCTTGCCCAACCGCTACGAATACTCAGGCATGGTGATACCCACCATCGACATGTTCTACCGCTGCCACGTGGCCGACACCACACAGGCATGCGCCGCCGACGATGCCGCCGAGCTGCTGTGGCTCCGCCCTGAGGACATCGACCCTGCCGCCTTCGGCCTGACAAGCATACGCCACGGTGTGACACGCCTGCTGGCAGAGAGAAACAGCCGGCCTGCGGAACTATGAAGAAAGGGGGTGCAGGGTGACAGCCCATCACCCTGCACCCACACGCCCATCACCCTGCACCCTCCTGACAGAGCACCCTGCACGGTGCCGGCAAGCAGAATGCACGGCGCGGAGCATGCCCGTGTGCCCTTTTTGCCTTACCTTTGCCGCGCAGCGATGCATCGACTGCACATCCGTCAGTCCACAACTTCCAACACTCAACACTCCAACCATAATGGCATACCTGTTCACATCAGAGTCAGTGTCCGAAGGTCACCCCGACAAGGTGGCCGACCAGATAAGCGATGCCGTGCTCGACCATCTGCTCGCCTTCGACCCACAGTCGAAGGTGGCATGTGAGACCCTCGTGACCACAGGCCAGGTCGTTCTGGCCGGCGAGGTAAAGAGCGAGGCATACGTCGACCTGCCCGAGATAGCCCGTCAGACCATACGCCGCATAGGCTACACCCGCGGCGAGCTCATGTTCGAGGCCAACAGTTGCGGCGTGCTCTCCGCCATCCACGAGCAGAGCCCCGACATCAACCGCGGCGTGGAGCGCAGCGACCCCATGGAGCAGGGAGCCGGCGACCAGGGCATGATGTTCGGCTATGCCACACGCGAGACACCGACCTACATGCCCCTGGCCCTCGACCTGGCACACCGCATCCTGCGCACCCTTGCCGACATACGCCGCGAAGGCCGCCAGATGACCTACCTCCGTCCCGACGCCAAGAGCCAGGTCACCATAGAGTATGGCGACGACGGGCACCCCCGCCGCGTGGACACCATCGTCGTGTCCACACAGCACGACGAGTTCATCCAGGCACACGACGGCGACGTGGCACGCGCTGAGAGCGAGATGCTCGCCACCATACGCCACGACGTGGTGCACACACTCATGCCCCGCGTGGTCGAAGGCATCACGGACGCACACGTCAGGGCACTCTTCGACGACCACATCAAGTACCACGTCAACCCCACGGGCAAGTTCGTCATCGGCGGCCCACACGGCGACACCGGCCTCACCGGCCGCAAAATCATCGTCGACACCTACGGCGGCAAAGGCGCACACGGCGGAGGAGCCTTCTCCGGCAAAGACCCATCCAAGGTGGACCGCTCGGCAGCCTACGCCGCACGCCACATAGCCAAGAACATGGTGGCCGCCGGCGTGGCCGACGAGATGCTCGTGCAACTCTCCTACGCCATCGGCGTGGCCGAGCCCGTGAGCATATACGTCGACACCTACGGCACCTCACACGTAGGCCAGAGCGACGGCGAGATAGCACGCATGACAGCACGCCTCTTCGACCTGCGCCCACGAGCCATCGAGGACCGCCTGCGCCTGCGCCAACCCATCTACGAGGAGACAGCAGCCTACGGCCACATGGGCCGCGAGCCACAGACAGTCACCAAGACATTCCACAGCCGCTACAACCGCCCCGTGACACTCCAGGTGGAGCTCTTCACATGGGAGAAGCTCGACTACGTGGACCGCATACGCGCCGCCTTCGGCATCAGCTGACCATTCGCCACTATCATCCTGACACCCACCACTTGACCGTGCCCGAGGCACACATTCCGACATACAGATGAACATCGCCGTCTATGCAGCATCGAGCACACGTCTCGATGCTGCTTACTATGAAGCCGCACGCGCCATAGGCCACGAACTCGCACGCCGAGGCATAGGCCTGGTGAACGGAGCAGGCAACATGGGCCTCATGGCCGCCACCGCCGACGCCTGCCTCCAGGACGGAGGCACCGTGACAGGCGTCATACCCACCTTCATGGTCGAGCAAGACTGGCACCACAAAGGTCTGACACGGCTCATAGAGACAGCCGACATGCACGAGCGCAAGCACACCATGGCCATGCTCTCCGACGCCTGCATAGCCATGCCCGGCGGCTGCGGTACACTCGAGGAGCTCATGGAAGTGATCACATGGAAACAGCTCGGCATCTACCTCAAGCCCATCGTCATCCTCAACCTGCGCGGCTACTACGACCACCTGCTCCAGCAGCTTGAGCACGGCATAGAAGAGCACTTCATGGGAGAGCGCCACCGCGACATCTGGCGCGTGGCCACAACAGCCACCGAAGCCGTAGAGCTCGCCGTGAGCACCCCCCTGTGGGACCCCTCAGTGCGCAAGTTCGCCGCCATCTGAACACCGCCATCATTACGCGCGTACCTTATATAATATACCACCACCCATGCCACTGCCACTGTTCTACACGGCCGACACCCTTGCCGCGCGCGACACCGTGCTCTTCAGCCCCATGCTCGGAGCAGAACACTACGGCATGAGTGCCCAGCTGCGCACAGCCATGCCAGCCGACAACGACACCGTGGCAGCCATCAGCCTCACAGTGGCAGCCCTCCTCGCCATAGCTGTGTACCACTCACGCAGCGTGCTGGCCGACCATGTGGCAGCACTCTTCCTGCCATCCTCACGCACCAAGGCCGCCGAGGGCCCGCACGCCCTGAACGGCTTCACGCTGACAGTCTTCGCACTAACCTTTGCCGCCAGCACAGCCATCCTCTTCCACCAGTATGCCGCCACCACGCCCCCAGACCGCCACATGCTCGCATCATGGCTCGCCGACACACCCATGCTCGGCCTCTACACCATGGCAGCCCTCGCCTACCTGCTCCTGCGGCTGACACTGACAAGCATGGTGCACGCCGTGTTCATGACCACAGCACACAGCCGTCTGGCACGCCAGAACCTGGCCACATGCCTCGTCATCGAAGCCACATTGCTCTACATAGCCGCACTCGCAGGCACACACCTTTGCCTACCAGGCCATGCCCTCCTCTGGGCTGCCGGAACGTGCTTCCTTTTGGGCAAAATGGCTGCCACATGGCGCATCAGTCCCTACCTTTTTGCCCAAAAACATGGCCTCGTGCACTTTTTTACCTACTTTTGCACCCTCGAAGCAGCACCCCTCTCGCTGCTATGGTCCACATTAGTCTTCATGACGAGCTACTTGGCCGCATTGTAATGCCAGCCGTGAAAGCACACAAACATGATAAAGAAGATACTGGTATCACAGCCCAAACCATCATCCGACAAGTCGCCCTACTACGACATAGCAGCCAAGCATGGCGTTGAGATAGTGTTCCGACCTTTCATCAAGGTGGAAAGCCTGACAGCAAAGGAGTTCCGCGCGCAGAAGATCTCCCTGAGCACATTCACCTCAGTGGTCTTCACCTCACGCCACGCCATCGACCACTTCTTCCAGCTGGCCAAGGAGCTGCGCTTCGTCATACCCGAAGACTTCAAGTACTTCTGCATCACGGAGCAGATAGCCCTCTATATACAGAAATATGTGCAATACCGCAAGCGCAAGGTCTTCTATGGCAACACAGGCAAGTTTGCCGACCTGCTCCCGCAGATGGTAAAGCACAAGGGCGAGCGTTTCTTCGTGCCACAGAGCGACGTGCACACCGACGAGATACCGCGCATGCTCGACGAGAAGGGACTGGAACACCGCGAGGGTGTGATGTACCGCACCGTAGCCAACAACTTTGGTGCCGACGAGGCCTTCGACTACGACATGCTCGTATTCTTCAGCCCAAGCGGCGTGAGCAGCCTGCTCACCAACTTCCCCGACTTCGAGCAAGGGCAGATAGCCATCGCCACCTTCGGCCCCACCACAGCCAAGGCCGTCAAGGACGCAGGTCTGCGCCTCGACCTGGAAGCACCCACACCCCAGTATCCCAGCATCACCTCCGCCCTCAACGCTTACCTGACAGAGGTTAATGGCAAAGCCTGACGCCCTACCCAAGAGCGAGCGACTGTACCGCCAGAAAGCCATCGACGCGCTCTTCGGAGCCGGTAGCCACGGGCTGTCGGCCTTTCCGCTCCGCGCCGTGTTCCGCGTGTGTCCGCCCGATGCATGCGGCATCCCTGCCACACGGCAGGTGCTCTTCTCCGTGGCCAAGCGCAAGCTGCGCCATGCCGTAGACCGCAACCGTGCCAAGCGGCAGCTGCGCGAAGCCTGGCGCCTGAACCGCAGCCTGCTGCAAGCCGAGGCCACACAGCACGCACACATAGCCTTCATCTGGCTGGCCGACACACCACAGGACACTCCCACCATAGTGCGCAAGATGCGCAACCTGCTCCACAGGATAGAAGAGCAATGCGCACCTGCACGCAAGGTGCAGCAACCCTCCGTCTGAGACAGTCTCATCACACCATGCTGAGCCGACTGCTTGCCACACTGCTCATAGCACCGATACGCTTCTATCAGCGCTTCATCTCCCCGCTGACACCACCCTCGTGCCGTTTCACCCCCACATGCTCGGCCTACGCCATCGAAGCCCTGCGCCGCCACGGTCCGCTGCGCGGCCTCTGTCTCGCCGTGCGCCGCATACTGCGCTGTCACCCGTGGGGTGGCCACGGCTACGACCCCGTGCCGGAGACATTCACATGGTGGTGAGCCGGCACCGACACGCAGCTCTGCAAGAGAGCACAGCCGCTCCGTCATGACACTCCTTAACCTGCACACCCACACCCCTCTGCCAGCGGGCGAGCACGCCATCAGTTCGCGCGGCCTGCATCCCTGGCATGTGGATGCACACTGGGCCGACCGCCTCGCAGCCATCGCAGCCGCTACAGACTGGCTCATCCTCGGCGAGTGCGGGCTGGACAAGCTCTGCCAGACGCCATACAGCTTGCAGACCACAGCCTTCGAGGCACAGATAGCCCTGAGCGAAGCCATGCACAAGCCTGTGCTCATCCACTGCGTGCACGCCATGGACGATGTGCTGCGCCTGCATGCCCGCGCCACACAGCCCTGGGTGTGGCACGGTTTTCGCGGCAAGCCCGAGATGCTGCGACAGCTGCTGCGCGCCGGCTTCCATGTCAGCTTCGGTCCGCGCCACAACACGGAAAGCCTCGCCGCATGCCCGACAGACCGCCTTTTCCTTGAGACCGACGACACGGCTCTCCCCATCCTTCCGCTCTACGAGCAGGCGGCCGCGGTCAAGGGCCTCACGCCATCACAGCTGGCTGCCAGCATCTGGCATAATGCCGAGGTGCTCACAGGCCTGCCAGCCAGTGCCTTAGGCAAGGCTTGAGCCTGCCAAAAGGTGTTAAAGCACAGCCAAGCCCTTGCCGCGCACCGTGCTTTGCGTATCTTTGCCGTCGTCTTAGCCCTTTGTCAATGTCCCGCAAGCTCCTCCTATTATTGGTGCTGCTGTCCGCCACCGTGATGGCACACACGCCGACCCGCCGCCACCGCGTGCTGGTCGCGGAGCCCGATGCCCCATTGCTTGCGGGTGCACCGGCCAAGGCGTTGGGCGACTTCCTCATGCTCCTCTCCCCCACTGAGCGCAGCCTTGCCCTCGGCGAGATAAGCATGCGCGTGACCGACCTCCTTGCGGCAGCCCGTGCCAAGCTCGGCTCGCGCTACCGCGTGGGCAGCACCGGCCCCACGGCTTTCGACTGCTCAGGCTTTACATCCTACGTGTTCCGCCAGCTCGGCGTGTCGCTTGCCCGCTCCTCACAGGAACAGAGCCGTGAGGGCACGCTGATGAGCGACCCCACGCAGCTCCGCCCCGGCGACCTTGTCTTCTTCGGGCGCAGCGGGCGCAAGTCGCGCACGGTGAACCATGTGGGCATCGTGACCGACACCGACCCCGAGCGCGGCACCTTCTCCTTCATCCACAGCAGCACGTCGCAAGGTGTCATCACGAGCAGCAGCACCGATGCCTACTGGTCGCGGCGTTTCGTCGGCGGCCGCCGTGTGCTCACCGACTGACCTTCCCGCCACCCACTGCCAACAGGCACACAGCGGCTCACTCGGCGGCAAGCACGAAGTCGAGTTGCTTCTTGTCGAGATTGGCACGCGCCACCGTGACCCGTATGGCATCGCCAAGCTGATAGCGGTGGTGACGACGCCGTCCCACAAGCATATAGTTGCGCTCGTCGAAGGTGTAGTAGTCGTCGCCCAGGTCGCGCATAGGCACCATGCCCTCGCAGTGACTGTCCGTGAGCTCCACGTAGAGGCCATACTCGGTGACGCCCGAGATGATGCCGTCGAAGGTCTGACCGATGCGGTCGGCCATATACTCCACCTGCTTATACTTGATGCTGTCGCGCTCGGCCATGGCCGCCGTCTGTTCCATGTCGGAGCAATGTTCGCACAGAGTCTCGTAGCGCTCCCTGCCTGCTGAGCGCCCGCCCTCGGCATAGCGTGTGAGCAGACGGTGCACCATCAGGTCGGGATAGCGCCGTATGGGCGAGGTGAAGTGGGTGTAGTAGTCGAAAGCCAGTCCGTAGTGGCCTATGTTGATGGTGGTGTACTTAGCTTTCATCATGGCACGCAGTGTCACGAGCTGCACGAGGTTCTCCTCGCGCTTCCCCTCCACGCCGTGCAGCAGCTTGTTGATGCCCCGGCTGATGTCCTTGGGCGTTCCCGTCGTGCGCAGCTTGTGGCCGAACTTCGACACGAACTGGGCGAGGTTCATCAGTTTGTCGGCATCGGGCTGCTCGTGCACGCGGTATGGCAGCACCTTGGCCTTCTTGCCCTTGGGCACGCGGCCCACGCTCTCAGCCACGGTGCGGTTGGCCAGCAGCATGAACTCCTCAATAAGCTTGTTGGCATCCTTTGCCACCTTGACGTATGTGCCCGTGGGGTGCCCCTTGGCGTCTATGTCGAAGCGCACCTCGGGGCGGTCGAAGTCCACGGCCCCGCCCTCCATGCGCCGCTGTCGCAGCAGCTTGGCCATGCGGTTGAGGGTGATGAGCTCGTCGGCGAAGTCGCTGGCAGGGCGCGGCGTGCCTTGCTGCTCGGGCTGCCGCACCACGGTGCGTGTCTTGAGGTCGTCGGCCGAAGCCTCATGCCGCTCCTCCAGCAGCTGCTGCACCTCCTCATAGGCAAAGCGGCGGTCGCTGCGTATGACGGTGTGTGCAATGTGCCATGCACGCACTTCGGCCTTGTCGGTCATGGTGAAGATGACGCTATATGTGAGCTTATCCTCGTCGGGGCGCAGCGAGCATAGGTTGTTGCAGAGACGCTCTGGCAGCATGGGTATGGTGCGGTCCACGAGGTATATGCTTGTGGCGCGCTTCTGCGCCTCACGGTCGATGACGGAGCCCTCCGCGACGTAGTGCGAGACATCGGCGATGTGCACTCCCACCTCCACGAGGTTGCTGCCAAGACGGCGGAAGGAGAGAGCGTCGTCGAAGTCTTTGGCGTCGTGCGGGTCGATGGTGAAGGTGACGCGGTCGCGCATGTCCTCGCGTCCGGCCATGTCGGCCTCCGTGATAGTGGCAGGCAGCCTGTCGGCAGCATCCTCCACGGCCTTGGGGTATGACAGCGGCAGTCCGTACTCCGCCAGTATGGCGTGCATCTCCACGTTGTTGTCGCCCGATGGGCCGAGCACTGTCAGCACCTTGCCCACAGGGTGCTTGGCTTCTTCGGGCCACTCCGTGATGCGGCACACCACCTTGTCGCCGTTTCTGGCACCGTGGAGTGCATGGCGCGGGATGAAGATATCCGTTGCCAGCGTGCGGTCCTCGGTCTGCATGAAGGCATAGTCGCGTGCCACGCTGATGCGCCCCACGAAGGTCTTGTCCGACCGCTCCACGATGTCTGTCACCTGTGCCTCGCGCACGTGCCGGTTGCGGCGTGCCATCATCTGTATGCGCACGCGGTCGCCGTCCATGGCGTGCATGGAGTTGCGCTCGGCCACGAGTATGGGGTCGCCGCCGTCGTCGGGCACGAAGGTGTTCTTGCCGTTGGCCTTGCGCTGGAAGCGGCCTTCCATGACATTGCTCTTGTTGGCCTGGGCCCAGCGCATGGAGCCGCGCTCCACGAGGAAGTCGTCCATGACGAGCTCGTCCATCACATCCAGGCACAGACGTCTGGCAGGGTGCGTGTTGAGGCCGAGGGCACGGAAGACGGTGCGCGCGTCGAGCTCCTGCCCGGGGTGTTCCTCGAAGAGTTTCATCGTGAGCTGTGCTATATCTCCTTTCTTTAGGTGGCGTGACTTGGTCATAGTCTTAAGAGGTGGTTAATGTTGGCTGAGGTGTTCCCTGCTGCAAATGTTGTCATTTTGGGGCAGTTATCATGTTGGTGCAGCCACTTTTCCGCTCACGGCACGAGGTTTTTGGAGCTTATTCGTCAATTCTTGCTTACCTTTGCGGCCTCAACAAGCCTCCATACTGCTTATGCGCATCCTTGTAACCGGAGCCTCGGGCTTCATAGGCAGCTTCATCGTGAGCGAGGGTCTGCGGCGCGGCCACGACGTGTGGGCCGGCGTGCGCGAGAGCTCCAGCCGGGCCTACCTCAGCGACCCTGCCACGCACTTTGCCACACTCAACCTGGGCGACCCCGTGCAGCTGCGCCGCCAACTGCGAGCACTGCGCGAGCAGATGGGCGGCAAGTGGGACTACGTAATCCACGCGGCCGGAGCCACCAAGAGTGCCACGCGCGACGGTTTCTTCCGCACCAACCTCCACGGCACACGCCATCTGGTCGAGGCTCTGCGTGCCGAGCAGATGATGCCCGAGCGGCTGGTGTTCGTAAGCTCCCTTAGTATCTTCGGAGCCATACGCGAGCACGACTACTCGCCCATCCTCGCCACCGACACGCCGCGCCCCAACACGGCCTACGGCGAGAGCAAGCTGGCCGCCGAGCAATGGCTGGCAGCACAGGCCGACGTGCCATGGGTGGTGCTGCGCCCCACGGGCGTGTATGGTCCGCGTGAGCGTGACTATTTCCTCATGGCCAAGAGCATAGCCCAGCACGTGGACTTCGCAGTGGGCTACCGCCGGCAGGAAATCACCTTCGTCTACATGATGGACGTGGTCAGCGCATGCTACTTAGCCTGCGAGCGGCCGGCAGACAAGGTGGTGCACAAGGCATTCTTCCTCTCCGACGGATGCAGCTACAGCTCACGCGCATTCTCCGACCTGCTGCAACGCGAGATGGGCGTGCGCCACGTGCTCCACATCAAGGCACCCCTCTGGTTCCTGCGCGCAGTGTGCGCCGTGAGCGGCACCGTGGCCCGCTGGCGCGGCAAGCTATCCACGCTCAACATGGACAAGTACCACATCCTCGCCCAGCGCAACTGGAACTGCGACATAGGTCCGGCCCGCGAGCTCCTGGCCTACGAGCCGCAGCACCAGCTCGAAGAGGGAGTGCGCCACACCGTGGCATGGTATAAGCAAGAAGGCTGGCTCTGACCGCCACGCCACACAGCACCCACACACCACAACACCCTGCACCCTCAACGCAATCACCCTGCAGGGTGACGCCAGACTCCCTGCACCCACACGCCACAACACCCTGCACCCTATGCGCCACCACCACACAAGCCTCCTGCTGCCCATTGAGCGCGTCGCGCTGGCCTACTGCCTGCTCACGCTCCTGCTCATGGCATGTTTCGGCAGCAAGCTCGAGCACTCGGGAGCCATGCTCCTGATGCGTGCAGAGTGGGCTGTGCTGACCATGACAGCCGCAGCCCTCGGCCAGATATGCAGCCGGAAAGCACACGAGGCCGTCGCCACACTGCGCATCATAGTGCAGCTGGCCTGGCTGTCGCAATGGTATCCCGACACCTACGAGTTCAACCGCTCACTGCCAAGCCTGGACCACCTTGCAGCCCGTGCCGAACAATGGCTCTTCGGCTGCCAGCCCTCGCTGCTGATGCACCGCTGGCTCGACGGATGGGCATGGAGCGAAGCCTTCAACATGGGCTACTTCAGCTACTTCCCCATGATAGCCACACTCGTGGCGTGCATGCTCGCATGCCGCCGTCTGCGGCCACAAGCCATGCACGTGGCCACGACGCTGATAGCAGCCTTCTTCATCTACTACCTCATATACATCGTCCTCCACGTAGCAGGGCCACAGTACTACTTCTGCGCCATAGGCATCGAAGCCGCGCAGGCAGGCTGCTTCGCCGATATAGGCACCTACTTCAACACCCACACCCAGATGCTGCCGCTGCCCGGAGATGCCGACGGACTCTTCCACCACCTCGTGGAGATGGCCCACCAGGCCGGCGAGCGCCCCACGGCAGCCTTCCCCAGCAGCCACGTGGGCATAAGCACCATAGTGATGCTGTTCGCACGCCGCCACATGCCCCGCCTCGCGCTGCTGATGCTGCCGCTGTGGCTGCTGCTGTGCGGTGCCACCGTCTACATACAGGCCCACTATCTCATCGACTCCATAGCAGGGCTCATATCGGCACCCGCCGTGATGTGGGCAGCAGAGAAGGCAGCAACATCACCACTGACACTAAACCAAACAACATAACACCCTATGCGACCCGACACAGAGACCACACATAGCAACCAGCAACAGGACGTGCCACCGGCACAGGACACCACCACCCTGCCCGGCAGGAGAGAGCATGAAGGCCAGGCCGAAGGCGAAAGCACCTTCATCGCCAAGACCTTCCAGGGACTTGAGCCCGTGCTGGCCGAAGAGCTCACACGCTTAGGTGCCAACGACATACAGATAGGGCGCCGCATGGTGTCGTTCACAGGCAGCAAAGAAATGCTCTACCGCGCCAACTTCTGCCTGCGCACAGCCATACGCGTGCTCAAGCCCATCAAGCAGTTCCGTGCATGCTCGGCCGACGACGTCTACGATGCCGTGAGCGCCATCGACTGGTCGCAGTGGCTCACGCCGCAGACCACCTTCGCCGTGGACAGCGTGGTATACTCCAACGAGTTCCGCCACTCCAAGTTCGTGGCCTACAAGGTGAAGGACGCCATCGTCGACCAACTACGCAAACGCACCGGCGAGCGCCCCAACGTAAGCGTCACCAACCCCGACCTGCAGCTGCACATACACATCTCCGACTACGACGCCACGCTGGCCCTCGACTCATCGGGCGAAAGCCTGCACCGACGCGGCTACAGGCAGGAGAGCGTGGCCGCACCACTCAACGAGGTGCTCGCCGCAGGCATCCTGCTCATGACCGGCTGGCACGGCGAGCGCGACCTGCTCGACCCCTTCTGCGGCAGCGGCACTTTCTGCATCGAGGCCGCACTGATAGCACGCGGCATAGCACCAGGCATCTACCGCAAGAGCTACGCCTTCCAACGCTGGCCCGACTACGATGCCGACCTCTTTGCCGCCATCTACAACGACGACTCCTCGGAACAACCCTTCAACCACCACATCTATGGCCGCGACATCGAAGCCAAGGCTGTGGGCATAGCACGCCGCAACGTCAAGGCTGCAGGCCTGGCACGCGACATCACCATCATGCAGGCCGACTTCCGCGAGACCAGCCTCATGCCCCTGCTGCCCGTGCCCGCCACAGCAGCCGACGATGCCGAGGACACCGTCAGCAGCGAGCAACCATCCGAGCCGCAACCCCTGCCCCTGCTCATCACCAACCCGCCCTACGGCGAGCGCCTCATGTCGCCACACCTGCTCGAACTCTACCACACCATCGGCACACGGCTCAAGCGTGAATGGGCTGGCGGAGAAGCATGGGTGCTCAGCATGCACGAGGACTGCTTCCGCGAGATAGGCCTCAAGCCGTCACTGCGCACACCCCTCTACAACGGTGCCCTCGAGGTGGAGCTGCGCAAGTACCAGCTCTTCGCCGGCCGTCTCAGCGAGCACCGCGCCGCCGGCCACGACATCAAGACCGACGCAGAGCGCCGCGAGATGGCTCGCCCCCACCGCTTCAAGCAGCGCCACAATGAGGAGCCGACCGACGACACACAGCAGGGCGACCACTACTTCAACCGCTATTCCAACAAAGAAGCCTACCAAGCCCGCCGCCCCTACGGCAAGCCCTTCGGCAAGGACAGCGAGGGAGGACGCCGCAGCTTCGGCAAGCCATTCACCAAGGACAGCGAGGGAGGACGCCGCCCCTACGGCAAGCCCTTCGCCAAGGACAGCGAGGGAGGACGACGCCCCTACGGCAAGCCCTTCGCCAAGGACAGCGAGGGAGGACGACGCAGCTTCGGCAAGCCCTTCGCCAAGGACAGCGAGGGAGGACGACGCCCCTTCGGCAAGCCAGGCTTTGGCAATGGCAAGCCCGGCTTCGGCAACTCGCGCCCTCACCGCCCCTTCGATAAAGGTCGCGGCCGTGGAGGCCGAAAGCAAGGGTAGACGAGCATGCCGCCGGCAGTCCTGCCGGCAGCATACAGACGCATGAACGCCGTGCAGCCACACATCGTGGTCACACGGCGTTCATGCATATCACCATGCTGCACAGCGGCAGCACCCTATGCTATCGCCTCCGTTGCCCGCAGCAGCCACCGACGGTCGGCCTCGCTGTCCAACAGCGGCAGGAGCACAGCGCGCACGCGGGCATGATACTTATTAAGGTAGTCCACCTCGTCGGGAGCAAGCATTGAGAGCACAATGGGACGGGTGTCTATGGGGCACAGCGTGAGAGGCTCCATGCGCAGCCACGAGCCGCAGTCGGTGCAGCCATCGTCCACGATGAGCATGGTGTTCTCCGTGCGTGCGCCGTGACTGCCGGCAATGTATATGCCGGGCTCAATGGTTATGGTCATGCCTGCGTGCAGGGGTGCCGGCACGTAGTTCATGCGGAACTGGTGTGGGCCTTCGTGCACACTGAGATATGCTCCTACGCCGTGGCCCGTGCCGTGGCCGTAGTTCTTGCCGTCCTGCCACATGGCATAGCGCGCCAGCACGTCAAGCTGGGTGCCCGTGGTGCCGTCGGGGAACCGAGCCATGGCGAGGCGCAGGTGCCCCTTGAGCACCAAGGTGTAGTCGCGACATTCCTCGTCAGTGAGAGGGCCGAGAGCAATGGTGCGCGTGATGTCGGTGGTGCCGTCGCTGTATTGCGCTCCGCTGTCAAGGAGCAGCAGGCCATGTGGCTGCAAGTGGACGTCGGTCTCAGGCGTGGCCTCATAATGCACGATGGCAGCGTGCGGGCCGTAGCCCGCTATGGTGTCGAAGGAGAGGTCGCGGAAGAGAGGCTGCCCGGCACGCAGCGAGGTGAGCTTGCGGTCTGCACTCATCTCCGTGATGGCCTGCTTGTCGGTCTCGTCGAGCCAGCGCAGGAACTGCACCATGGCTATGCCGTCGCGCACATGGGCGGCGCGCAGTCCGTCCTGCTCTGCCTGCGTCTTCACGGCACGCATGGCGGGGATGGGCGAGTCCCCGAGGCACACGGGCTTATGGCTGTCGCTGCAATCCATGGCCTCGGCGATAGCCACATTCGCCGTCGCTGGGTCCATCTGGAAGGTGCAGTCGCTCATATCGATGTCGCCGGCACGACACGCGGTGATGTCGTCGTCGATGGCATCATACGGGCGCAGGGCCACATGGTTCACATGCAGGTGGTGTGCCACCTCGGGTGTCACCTTGTTTGTGTCGACATAGAGGACGGCACACTCCGGCAGCACCAGAAGGTAGGCCACGAAGACCGGCGTGCAGTGCACATCCTTTCCCCTCAGGTTGAGTGCCCACGCTATCTCGTCGAGCTGTGTCACGACGATGCTGTCGGTGCCGTTGGCGGCTATGCTGCGGCGTATGCAGGAGAGTTTGTCCTGCACGCTACGGCCCGCGCGTTCCATAGGCTGCACCTCCAGTGGGGCACCGGGCACGACGGGGCGTTCTGCCCAGATCTCTGCAAAGGGGTCGAAGGCCGTCTCCATGCCAAAGCCCTTGTCATAGAGCGCACTCCGCAACGCCTCTGCCGACATGGCCGTGTTGCACCAGCCGTCGAGCCCCACGCGGGGCAGATGCACACCGTCGGAGGGGCGCTCCGTGGCGTGCGATGCTATCCATGCAGCCAGCTCTGCCGCCGTGGCCACATTGCGCGAGCAGCGCACCACCTCGAAGGGAGTGCCTGCCACCTGCTCCTCGGCAGCCAGCCAGTAGCGGCTGTCGGTCCACAAGGCAGCTGCCGTGAGTGTCACCACGGCTGTGCCGGCAGAGCCGTTGAAACCTGTTATCCACTCACGGGCTTTCCAGCGGTCGGGCACGTACTCGCTGGCGTGCGGGTCGGTGCTGGGAACGATGAAGGCAGACAGGGTGTGCTCGCGCATCCAGCAGCGCAGAGCTTCGACACGTGCAGTGACTGGCTTTTGCATAAACGGAGAGGCAAATGGTAAAATGCTGCTGCAAAGATAATCCTAATACCAATTATAAAGCCTACATTTGCCGACACATCGGTGTTCCCCGAGCATATTCACGCAACTCATAAACTAACCACTTAAACCACTAACAGCAATGTCCTTTCTGACTAACGACAAGCTCGTAATCGTTGGCGCCGGCGGTGCCATCGGTTCCACCATGGTGCAGACCGCCCTCACCATGCGTCTCACTCCCAACGTGTGCCTCTACGATGTCTACGCCCCCGCCATGGAGGGTGTGATGGAGGAGATGTTCCACTGCGGCTACGACGGTGTCAACCTCACGGCCACGACCGACGTGGCCGAGGCCTTCAAGGATGCCAAGTACATCATCAGCTCCGGCGGTGCCCCGCGCAAGGCCGGCATGACCCGCGAGGATCTCCTTGCAGGCAACTGCAAGATAGCCGAGGAGCTTGGCAAGAACATCAAGCAGTACTGCCCCGACGTGAAGCACGTGGTGATTATCTTCAACCCTGCCGACCTCACGGGCCTGGTCACCCTCCTGTACAGCGGCCTCAAGCCTGGTCAGGTGACGACCCTTGCAGCCCTCGACAGCACCCGCCTGCAGAGTGCACTGGCCAAGAAGTTCGGTGTGAAGCAGTATGAGGTCACAGGCTGTGCCACATACGGCGGCCACGGCGAGCAGATGGCCGTGTTCGGCAGTGCCGTCAAGGTTGCAGGCAAGCCCCTCACGGAGCTCATCGGCACGGCCGCCTGCACGCAGGAGGAATGGGAACAGCTCAAGGTGGATGTCACCAAGGGCGGTGCCAAGATCATTGAGCTTCGCGGACGCAGCTCGTGGCAGAGCCCTGCCTACTGCTCCGTGGAGATGATACGTGCGGTGATGGGCGGCGAGGCCTTCCGCTGGCCTGCCGGCACATACGTCAGCAACGGCAAGTACGACCACATCATGATGGCCATGGACACCACGCTCGGCACCGACGGCTGCACCTACAAGATGCCCGCCGGCACACCCGAGGAGCTCGCCAAGCTCGACCAGAGCTATGAGCACCTGTGCAAGATGCGCGATGAGCTCGTGACACTCGGCATCGTGCCGCCCATCAGCGAGTGGGCCGCAATCAACCCCAACCTCTGAGCACAGCCGCACGAGCGGCACCGCGCAGGGACACGCACCGACGCCCTGCACCGTTAACGCATACACCCTGCACTCTCACAGCCGTGAGGATGCAGGGTGTTTTGCTTCCACCATGCAGGGTGTCTCGCATGCATCGTGCAGGGTGCATTTCAGAACCGTGCAAGGTGCGTTTCAGAACCGTGCAGGCTACCTGAGCATGAACATGCCGCCAGCCAGCGTTGCCACCACGCCCTTCATCTCGAGCCCCACGGAGGTGGCCATGAGGCGGTGTGCAGGCAGCTCCGTGGCAGCCATGAGCATGTCGAGCGACGCCTTGCCGTCGTTCTGCCGCAGCACTGCCGTGAACGCCTGCTCCTCCTGCGTCAGCTCGGGAAAGAGCGTGAGCTGTGCCGCCTGTGCCGGTGCAGCCTCCGCACCCTGCCACCCCATGGTCTGCACGACATCGGCGGCAGACGTGACGAGCACAGCACGGAGAGAGCGTATGAGGGCATTGCACCCCGCCGAGGCCATGTCGGCAGGTCGTCCGGGCACAGCCATCACCTCGCGCCCGTAGTCGCCGGCGAGGCGGGCCGTGGAGAGTGCTCCCCCTCGCTCGGCACTCTCCACCACCACGACAGCGTCGGCCAAGGCCGCCACTATGCGGTTGCGCTGCAGGAAGTTGACACGGTCTATTCGCGTGCGCGACATGAACTCCGTTAGCAGGCCGCCGTGTGCACACATCTCCACCGCCGTCGGCCTGTGGAGCGAGGGGTATATGTGGTCAAGGCCATGCGCCAGCACGCCCACCGTGGGCAGGCCTGCCGCCAGGGCACCCCGATGCGCGGCAATGTCGATGCCGTAGGCCAGTCCGCTCACGACGAGCACACCGGGCACCATCTGCCGCAGGTCGGCACACAGGCGCTCGCACCATCTGCGGCCATGCTCCGTGCACCGCCGCGTGCCCACGACGCTCACCACGCGGGCTGCGTCAAGCGGCGTGGTGCCCTTATAATAGAGCACCGCGGGAGCGTCGTCGGCCACGGTGAGGCGCGACGGGTAGCTCTCTGTGTCGGTCACGGTGAGCACCTGTATGCCATGGTCACGGCAGAAGGTCAGTTCCTGCCGGCAACGCTCCATCTCGGCATCCATGCGGAGCAACGCCTGCGCCATGCGCACCGTGCATCCGGGCATGACAGCCTGTATGTCGGCACGTGCGTCGTAGACAGCCGATGCCGAGCCCATGTGGCTTAGCAGAAGCCGCTGCAGGCGTGCGTTGTAGGGCAGCACGCGCGCCAGTGCCATAGCACAGAGCAGTTCGCGGTCGCTTGTCATAGCAGGGCATCAAGTTCGGGCACGCCGGTGGCGAGACGTCCATTGACCACGCACACGACGTCAGTATGCCCCAGCATGCACAGCTTCATGTCGGGCAGGCGGTAGAGCTTGTGGAGGAACACGTAGCGCGCCCCGTCCTTGCTCACGTTGAGGCATGAGAGGAAACGGTCAGCACTGCGCAGGGGTGTCTTGAAGCTCATGTCGAGGCGTGCCACCACAGCGTCTATGCCGCGCTCATGCAGCTCGGCGAAGCTGATGCCCGCAGATGCTATGAACTCATGGCGGGTGTGCTCGCAGTAGTGCTGATAGTTGGCATTGTTGACGATGCCTTGCAGGTCGCACTCATAGTCGCGCACCTTCATCTCTAACGTATATCTGTACTCCATAGGCGGAATGTGTTTGTCGGTGTGTCACTGTCCGGGCTCATCCTCCTGCACGAGTGGCTGCAGGTGCTGCCGCAGGTAGTCGTAGGCAAAACGGCACCGGAGGCAGTCGTGGCGGTCGCAGTAGGCACGCTTGAGTTGCAGGAGAGCCTGGCTGTCGGCAGCCGATGCCGCCGTGATGCCGCAGTGTGCCCACTGCCGCGTGATGTAGTTGTGCTCCGCAGGCAGCTGCTGCAGCAGGTCGACGGCCTGCTCGCACAGGGAGTCGTCGGACAAGGCCGTGCCCCGCGCGAAGAGCACAGGCGTGATGGCATTGACAACGAGCAGGTCGAGCGAGGCCGCGCTCAGGCGCTTGGCAGAAGGGCGGGCAGACAGCCCGAAGAGGTAGTGGTCGCGCCAGTAGGCCGACGGCTGCGTGGACAGAGCCTCATGCAGCTGCTGCCGCGTGGTGGCTGCGAGCACGGCAGCGAGGTCGGCCCGGCGTGAGCAGTAGAGCTGTGCGAGCTGCGACAGGCGTATGTGCGGAAAACTCTGCGGCCGCATGCGCAAGTATCGCCACTGTGCATGAGGCATCGGTGCAGGCAGGCCGAACTTATGCTGCAAGAATGCCCACTCGCGCTGCAAGAGACAAAGGTAGGCATCGGCACGGGCCGCCTCGCGTGCCGACGGCGGCATGCCGTCGATGTCGAGCATACCCGCCGAGCCGAGGAAGAGGGCCTCCACCTGCACCTCGTTGTCGCGATGCTTGGCAGCGGCATGGAGAGGCAACTGTCGGGCCCACGACTCGAAGGCATCGCCGTTGGTGCCGAAGCCGAAAGCACGGGCCAGCGTGACGAAGTGGGCACGCTCCCAGTCGCCATCGGCCTGACGGAGACGCTGCAGGCACTGGCCGGCACGCTGCTGCAGGCGTTCAGCCACAAGAGCCGCAAGCCACGAGTGCACACGCAGCGGCGTGAGCACCGGCACGATGCGCCAGCAGCGGGGGTAGTCGTCGTTGACGCAGAGAGCCGTGTAGTTGTCGCGCACATGTCGGGGGACAGCCAGCTCCAACGTGGGCGGGCGGATGCCGCTGTCTGTGGCGATGTCGGCATCAGCACGCTCCACCACGTGCAGCACGACATTGTCGTAGGCTGGGTCGTGGTCGTGGCCATGGCGCACCCAGTCGGACGAGCGCAAGTGTATCTCCACGTTGCCCACCCACAGCATGCCGCCGATGCGCACCTTGGCATTGAAGAAATCGGGGCCGGCATTGCTGTTGGCAAGACCCACGTCGATTACGTCAACCTCGCGCCCGTCGGTCGTGCACAGTTCTCCTGCAAACAGACGATGGCGCCACACATAGTGCAACAGACGCTCCGACGGCGTCCGCTGCGCGGCATCGTGGACGGCAGCACTCCTCATAGTATGGAGCAAAGATATACCTATCACACATTGCACCACATGCAGCCATGCGTGAAAATACCTAAAAAGAGAGGCTCCGGCACCTATTTTTATGGCACAGCCAAGGGCGTATGGCAAAATTGGCTACATTTGTGCCAGATATTGCCTTGTAAACAACTGATGAATATAGCACTAATTGGTTACGGCAAGATGGGCCGCATGATAGAGCAGACAGCTCTGCAACGCGGCCACACCATAGCATGCCGCATCGACATAGACAATCAGGACGAGTTTGCCTCGGAGGCTTTCCGCTCGGCCGACGTAGCCATAGAGTTCACCTCGCCGCAGTCGGCATGGGCCGGAGTGCAGAAATGCTTCGAGGCCGGCGTGCCCGTGGTGTCGGGCAGCACAGGATGGCTGCCGGCGCACCTCGACGAGGTGAAGAGCCTCACCGCCGACGGCGCACACACCCTCTTCTGGAGTTCCAACTTCTCCATCGGCGTATACCTCTTCGCACAGCTCAACAAGAGCCTGGCCCGCCTGATGGCACGGCAGGAAGAATATGATGTGCGCATGACCGAGGTGCACCATGTGCACAAGCTCGACCACCCCAGCGGCACTGCCATCACGCTGGCCGAAGACATCGTGGCTGGCATCGGCCGCAAGGACGAATGGGTGACGGGCACACTGACGCAGGCCGACGGCACCGTGGTGCACGAGCATGAGCCCAGCGCGAGGCAGATAGCCATCGACAGCGTGCGCGAAGGCGAAGTGCCAGGCACACACACCATCTGCTACGACTCCGCTGCCGACTCCATCACCATAGAACACAAGGCACACTCGCGGCAGGGCTTTGCACTGGGAGCCGTGGTTGCTGCCGAATATGCCGCCACACACACGGGGTGGCTCACAATGGACGACTTGATGAGCGCACTATGAAAGACCTGACCCGCAAACCAACGACATGGGCCGACTGGCTCAAAGCCATAGCGGCCATTGCTGCACTGACAGCCTTTGCCGTATGGGCATCTGCATGGTGGGCACTGCTGCTCATCCCCTTCGCCTTTGACCTATATATCACACGCCGCATACGCTGGTCGTGGTGGAAGGAACTGGAGAACCCCGTGACACGCTTCATCATGTCGTGGGTAGACGCCATCGTGTTCGCCCTCGTGGCTGTATACTTCATCAACATCTACTTCTTCCAGAACTACACCATACCATCGTCGTCCCTGGAGAAGAGCCTCCTCGTGGGCGACTACCTGTTCGTCTCAAAGATGACCTATGGGCCACGGGTGCCGCAGACACCTCTGCACCTGCCCCTCGTGCAGCACACGCTGCCCGGCGGTGCCAAGAGCTACAGCGAGCTCATCAAACGCCCCTACAAACGCGTGCATCCTCACCCCGTGGCACAGGGCGACATCGTGGTCTTCAACTACCCCTCGGGCGACACCGTGGTGGCCAACCCGCGGCTCCAGGCCATGGACTACTATGCCCTATGCCATGCCTACGGGCAGCAGCTCGTGGCGCAGCAGACACCCGGCACACTGCCTGCGCCTGAGAACCTGACACCCGCCCAGCGCCACAAGCTGGCACAGATATACCACAACGCAGGACGCGACTACATACTCCGCGAGCCGGAGTTCGAGGGCATCATAGCACGCCCCGTGGACCGCCGCGAGAACTACGTAAAGCGCTGCGTGGGACTGCCCGGGCAGACACTGCAAATCAAGGAACGCATCATCTACACCGACGGCGTGGAGCAGCCCGAGCCCACCAATGTGCAGTACAACTACCGCCTGCGCCTGCGCCAGTCTCTGCCCGAGGCCGTGACACGTGAGCTGCGTCTGAGCGACGACGACCTCGTGACACTCCACCAGACAGGGCTCATCCCCCTCACGCAAGCCGCAGTGCAACGCCTGCAACAGCTAACAGACATCGTGGAAAGCATTGAGCTCGACACACTCGCCTCGACCGACGACATATACCCCCTTGGCGGCGGCACAGGATGGACACGCGACAACTACGGCCCCGTGTGGATACCACAACGAGGAGCTACATTACAGCTCACCCCCGACAACTACGCCATCTACGAGCGCCCAATACGCATCTATGAGGGACATGCCGACCTGCACATGCTCGACGACGGCACCATCATGATGGGCGACAGCATCTGCTCCGAATATACCTTCACCATGGACTACTACTGGATGATGGGCGACAACCGTCACAACTCGGCCGACTCCCGCTACTGGGGCTTCGTGCCCGAGGACCACGTCGTGGGCAAACCCATCATGGTGTGGCTCTCCATCGACAAGGACCGCTCATGGTTCGATGGCCGGCTGCGCCTCAGTCGTCTGTTCCGCTGGGTTGACAACATGCACTGACGACGGCTCGCCAACGGCCGCCGCATCCCCCTCACTGACCTGAAAAGCTATGAAGCATCACCTAATGACTATATGGCTATGCGCAGCAGCTCACTTCGCATGTGCACAAACAGCACCATTGCCGGGGTTTGACTACGCAGCCCAGCCCGCCGCGCCACAAGGCAACGAGTGGCAGTCGCCAGAACGCCTCGCCCTCAACAAGGAACAGCCACGGGCATACATATTCTCCTTCGACAGCGAAGAGGAAGCCAGACAAGTGCAACGCGAAGCATCGACACACTGGCAGACTCTCGACGGCAAGTGGAAGTTCCACTGGGCCAAGAGCCCCGACGAGCGTCCCACCGACTTCCATGCTCCGGCATTCGACACCAACGGGTGGGACGACATTGACGTGCCAGGCTCATGGAACGTGCAAGGCATACAGCCCGACGGCACACTGAAATATGGCGTGCCCATCTACACCAACCAGAAGGTCATATTCCAGCACACGGTGGCCGTCGGCGACTGGCGCGGCGGCGTGATGCGCAAGCCCGCCAATCCGGCATGGACAGTGGCAAGCTACCCCAACGAGGTGGGCTCATACCGGCGCACATTCACACTGCCGGAAGCATGGAAAGGGCAACGTGTGTTCGTCAACTTCGACGGCGTGGACTCGTTCTTCTTCCTATGGATCAACGGGCACTACGTGGGTTTCTCCAAGAACTCACGCTCCACAGCCTCCTTCGACATCTCAGCCTATGTCAATGCCACGGGCGACAACAGCATCAGCGTCGAGGTGTACCGCAACAGCGACGGCAGCTTCCTCGAGGCACAAGACATGTTCCGCCTGCCTGGCATATTCCGCAGCGTCTATCTCACGGCAGAGCCTCAGGTGGCCATAGCCGACCTCGTGGTGCGCACCACCAAGCTCGCCGCACTGTCACGCAGCACACTGAGCCTCGGCCAGAATGCCACCATCGGCATCGATGCCACGGTGAGCAACTCAACAGCCACACGCCTCAAAGGCCTGGCCATCGACTATAAGGTGTGGGCTGTGGAGCTATACAGCGACGACATCATCTCAGCCGCAGAGCTCGACTTCAGTGCACCATTCGATGCACCTGCCAAGCCCGTCACAGAGGTGCAGAGCGTAAGCGTATCCGTCGAGCCCTACATGCCAAAGCGCAGCCTGCAACGCCCCGCAGCCTTGGTGCATACGGATGCCGATATCAAGGATGCCCTCGCATGGTCGGCCGAAGTGCCCTATCGCTACGTGCTGACTGCTGTGCTGCACGATGCTGCCGGCAAGGTGCTCGACGTGAAGAGCACATACTTCGGGGTGCGCACAGTAGAGATACGCGAGACACCGGCCGAGCAGGACGAGTTCAAGCTGGCCGGACGCTACTTCTACGTCAACAGCCAGCCGGTAAAGCTCAAGGGCGTGAACCGCCATGAGAACGACCCGCGACGCGGCCATGCCGTCACACGCGAACAGATGGAGCGCGAAGTGATGCTCATGAAGCAAGGCAACATCAACCATGTGCGCAACAGCCACTATCCCGACGACCCCTACTGGTACTACCTGTGCGACAAGTATGGCATCTATCTTGAGGATGAGGCCAACATAGAGAGCCACGAATACTACTATGGCGAGGCATCGCTGTCGCACCCCAAGGAGTGGGAAGCAGCCCATGTGGCCCGCAACATGGAAATGGTGCGCGCGCATGTCAACATGCCGAGCATAGTCATCTGGAGCCTTGGCAACGAGGCCGGCCCTGGCCACAACTTCGTGGCAGCCTACGAGGCCATACGTGCCTTCGACCTCTCACGCCCCGTCCAGTATGAGCGCAACAACGATATTGTCGACATGGGCTCCAACCAATACCCGTCAGTGCCATGGGTGGAGAGCGTGGCCAAGGGCACGGCAGGAGTGAAGTACCCGTTCCACATATCCGAGTATGCCCACTCCATGGGTAATGCCGGAGGCGGGCTGGCCGACTTCTGGAAGGCTATCGAGTCGTCTAACTTCTTCGTGGGCGGAGCCATCTGGGACTGGGTGGACCAGGCCATCGCCATGACACCGCATGCCGCACAGCCTACCTATTATTATGGCGGCGACTTCGGCGACCTTCCAAACGACGGCATGTTCTGCATGAACGGCATCATGCTGCCCGACCTGCAGCCCAAGCCCGAGTACTGGGAGGTGAAGCATGTGTACCAGGATGTCGGCGTACAGCTCACCGACACCGTGAAGGGTCAGGTGGCAGTGATGAACAAGCGCTACTTCTCAGGCCTCAACGATGTGTGGCCCACCTACCGCCTGCTACGCGACGGCCGCGAAGTGTCGCACGGCAACCTCGGCGGCTTCGACGGCCAACACCCGCCACGCACCACACGCACTTACGCCATCCCCTACGACTATGCCACGCTCGACCCGACTGCCACATGGACAGCCATCGTGGAGTTCGTGCTCACCACAAGCCAGCCATGGGCCGAGCAGGGATATGTGCAGATGAGCCAGGAGCTGCTGATACGCAGCGCACAGGCCATGCCCGCCATGGCTGAGCGACGCCTCAAGAAGCCATCGGCATCAGTGCTCAGACAGGAGAGCGTGACGGCCCAAGGCAAGGACTTCGAGGTGGTCATTGACAATGCCACCGGCATCATACGCTCCTACACGAAAGGAGGACAGCAGGTGTTTGCCAGTAACGGCGGGCCACGCCTCGATGCCTTCCGCGCCCCTGTGGACAACGACAACTGGCAGCAGAACGGATGGTTCCAGATGGGCCTGCACAACTTGCGGCAGCACGCACAGATAGAGGCCTACGAGAAACTCTCCGACGGCCGCTACATCGTGGCCTACGCCGTGAAGACCCAAGGTGCCCGCAGCGGTCAGCTGCAAGGCGGCAGCAGCGGCCGCTACACCGTGGCCGACGGGCGCGAGCTCACCGACGACGATTTCCATCTCCTCAGCCACATCGTCTACACCATACACCCAGACGGCACAGTGGCCATAGACAGCTGGACAAGTGGAAGCAACCCCTTAGCCACCCTCCCACGCCTCGGTTTCTACATGCAACTGCCCACCGATGTCGACAGCGTGCACTACCTCGGCCGGGGTCCGCACAACAACTACAACGACCGCATGGCCGGCTCCTTCCGCCGCCACTACGACCAGAGCCTCAAGGAGCAGTTCGTGGCCTTCCCCAAGCCACAGGACATGGCCAACCGCGAAGACGTGAGCTACCTTGCCCTCTCCGCTTCCACAGGCCGCACTACACTCATAGCCTCCATGGCCGATGCCGTGGCAGCAAGCGCACTACCGTGGAGCGACATGGAGCTCATGCTCGCACCGCATCCGGACGAGCTGCCCGCGCCGACGGCAACACACGTGCACATCGACGCCAAGGTGACAGGCCTCGGCGGCACCAGTTGCGGCCAGGCACCGCCCTACCGCACTCAGCGCACACTGGCCGGCGACTACCACCTGGCATTCATCATTCAGCCTACGACGGTTTCCGCCATGGCTGCCTCCGACATCATGTCACAGACACGGACCTACGCAACACGCAGCTTCGCTGCCGCTCCCATAGAGAAAGTGCCCGACGGCAGCGTGCGCGTGACCGTTGCCGCATGCTCCAGCGAGGAGCCTGGCGAGGGGGCCGACAACCTCATCGACGGCGACCCCACCAGCATATGGCATACCGCCTACGGCGTCACCGTGACCAAATACCCCCACACCATCGACTTCGATTGCGGCGAGATGAAACTCATCAAGGGCTTCACCTATCTGCCCCGACAGGACGGACCCAACGGCCGCATCAAGGACTACCGTGTGCAGCTATCAGCCGACGGAGCCACATGGAGCGAGCCTGTGGCCGAGGGAGCCTTCGCAGCATCCACCGACATACAGCGCGTCACCTTCGCCACAGCGCAACGTGCCCGCTACCTGCGCTTCGTAGCACTCTCTGCCCAGAACGGTCTGGACTTCGCCTCAGGTGCTGAATTCAAGGTGCTGGCAGAATGACGGCAAACACCACTATCCCACCCAATGCAACATAACCGGCAGACAGGGGCTCTTCATGCATGAAGCCCCTGTCTGCCTGAATACACTTGCCACATTATTATATATAATATATGAACAGAAGACTTATCTGGCTGCTTGTTGCCACCCTGACCCTCGGCGGCACAAGTGTCCTATTCGCCAGTTGCAATGACGAGGAGACCGCGGCACTTGCACAGAAAGACTATTTCACGCAGTGGAACACATGCGACGCCCTGACAGCTCTACAGCAATACGTGGACGACGTGACCAGCCCAGCCTCTGCCAACTACATCAAGGAAGAGGACCGCATAGCCACATTCGACATGGACGGCACGTTTGTAGGCGAGCTCTATCCCACCTATTTCGAGTATAACCTGCTGGAATACCGTGTGCTCAACGACCCAGCATACAGGGACATCGCACCCGACGATGTCCGTGAAACGGCGCAACAAATCAGGGACTTCGTCAGGTATGGCACACCGCTGCCCTCACACTTCGACATGAAGCATGCACAAGCCGCCGCCAAGGCCTACGCAGGGATGACACTGGCCGAGTTCGATGCCTACGTCAAGACGTATGCTGCCCTGAACGCCAACGGCTTCAGCGGCATGACCTACGGGCAGAGCTTCTACCAGCCCATGCTGCAAGTGTTCGACTACCTGAAGGCAAATGGCTTCACCATATATGTCGTCTCAGGCTCCGACAGGTTCATCTGCCGCGCTCTCGTCGATGCCATCGGCATAGAGCCTAACCATGTCATTGGCATGGACGTGAGGCTTCGCTCCAGAAGTCAGGGCGACGAGGCCGGTGTCAACTACACAATGGGTCGCGAGGAAGACATCATACGTACCGACGAGCTCCTCATCAAGAACCTGAAGACCAACAAGGTGCTACAAATCAGCCAGGAGATAGGCAAGGTGCCCGTGCTCTCGTTTGGCAACAGCAGCGGCGACTGTGCCATGCACAACTACTGCCTGAGCAATCCTCTCCGCTCGGAGGCATTCATGCTCATAGCCGACGATGATGTCCGCGACCATGCCAACCGCGACAAGGCCCTGTCGCTGGGCACGCAGTGGTGCCAGGCCGGCTACCACGTCATCTCCATGCGCGACGACTTCCGCACCATCTACAGCGATGGCGTAGTGAAGACCGACTTCACCTTCCCCACCGACACATGGGCTCTCACCAAATGGGTGGCCGGCACTACGGTAACAGCCAGTGACGTGGATGCCTTCGGAGGCCTCAGCAAGTGCTTCGCCGCCGACCCCATACCTGATGGCGTGTGGGCACGCATGCAAGGCAAGACCTACAAGGAAAACCCCTACATCGGCCGCGACGACCTGCGCCACGTCCGTGCCCTGCACTGGGACTACGACAATCAGATGCACATAGGCGAAATGGTATGCAACAAGCAGATTGCCGACCGCGTGGCCAGCATACTGCGCCAGCTCTTCGATGCCAAATACCCTATCCAGCGCATGCTCCTGCCCGACGTCTACGATGCCGACGACGAGACACAGATGCGCGCCAACAACTCATCGTGCTTCTGCTATCGTGCCATTGCCGGCAGCACCACCCTCTCCAAGCATGCACGAGGTCTGGCCGTCGACATCAACACGCTCTACAACCCCTATTACAAAGACCGTGCCGACGGCACACGCTTCATCCAGCCAGCCACAGCCGCTGAATACTGCGACCGCACGCAGGATTTCCCCTACAAGATTGACCACGACGACCTCTGCTACCGCCTGTTCACCGCCGCCGGTTTTGAGTGGGGCGGCGACTGGACGACATGCAAAGACTACCAACACTTTGAACTGACAGAATGAGACTTTGGCTACTTGCCGCAGGCATCGCATGCTGCGGTCCATTCCTGACATCGTGCTCTGACAGCAGCGACAGAGCCGCCATTAGTGCCACCGACGACGACAGCCAGTTTGTGACGCTTACCGACGTAGTGCCCGATGCCATCCTGGAGATACGCTACTACGGCACATACAACTTCGTGGGCACACGCATCGACGGCTACGAAGAGCCCACGGCACTGCTCACACGGCAGGCTGCCGACAGCCTGCGCGCCGTCAGCGACGATGTGCTTCGCCAGGGCTACCGCCTGAAGATATATGACGCCTACCGACCGCAGCGGGCCGTGAACCACTTCGTGCGATGGGCACAGGCCATTGCCGACACGGCAATGAAGCCATACTTCTATCCCGATCTCCCGAAGAGCGTGCTCTTCGAGCAAGAGTATATATATGAGCGGAGCGGACACACCCGTGGCAGCACGGTAGACCTGACCCTCTTCGACATGCACACGGAGAAGGAGCTCGACATGGGCGGCACCTTCGACTGGTTCGGCCATGAGAGCCATCCCGGCTTCTGCGGCGACCCCGCGACGGGCGAATACAGACCCTTGCCCGCGGAGGCCGGCGGCAGGGCTCTCACACGTGAGCAGTTCCAGAACCGCATGACGCTGCGCCGCGCCATGCTCGCCCACGGCTTCAAACCTCTTGACACCGAGTGGTGGCACTTCACACTTGCGGACGAGCCTTTCCCCGACACTTACTTCACCTTCCCTGTCAGGCAACTGAGCAGCGAGCCTTTCTGACCTGCAAGCCCTTAAGCCTATATCTATTATATGATGAAAGCACAACGCCTGTCGCTGCTGGCCATGCTGCTCTGCGGCTGCATGGCAGCAACGCTGCCCATCATCATCACAGGCATCAAGGGACACAATGCCACGTCCCACGCAGATGCTGAGTTTGTGCCGCAGGCTCCCGACTACGACAACCCTGCGATGTGGATAACAGCCGACGGCGACACGGCGGGCACCGGGGCCGACATCTTCTATGTCGTCTCCACATGGGAGGAGGACTGGACAAACGCCGACAGCACGGTGTGCCACTACGCCGACGTGTGGAACACTGCACACCGCGAGCACATGGCGCGAGAGATGACCCGCATAGCTGCATACATGTCTCCAGGCAACTGCTTCTATGCTCCCTTCTACCGCCACACGACCATGGAGACATGGCTGACAGAGGATGAGGACACCATCTATCAGCGTACTCGCCTGCCCATGGCCGACGTGTGCACAGCATTCGACCACTTCATCAGAGAGCGCGACCCGCGCCGCCCACTCGTCATTGCCGGTTTCAGTCAGGGCGGCAAGGCCGTGGTAGAGCTGCTAAAGCACATCAGCGACACCATCTACAGCCAGTTGGCAGCAGCCTACGTGCTCGGCTACAAGGTGACACCTCAGGACACTGCTGCATGCCGCCACATACGCCCTGCACAGGGCGCGACAGACACAGGCGTGACCATCTGCTACAACACTGTCAAGGATGTGCGCTACATCAACCCCGTCATAGCCAACACATGCTTCGGCATCAACCCCGTGAACTGGCGCACCGACGCCACGCCGGCAACACTCCACGACAGCATCACCGTGACGCTCTCGCCCGTGCACCATGTCCTTGTCGTGAGCGGCTATAGCGGCTCTGAGTATCGCGCCTACCGCGGCTTCATCAACGTGGGCGACATACATGGCTGCGAGCCGTGGCTCTACAGCGAGTGCATCAGTCGCAACATTGCCGACAGGGCAAGGGCTTGGCGTCACGCATTCTCCTTGTCGGAGTGCATGAACGAGGAGAAGAGCGGGATGTAGGGTGCCACGCGGTTCACGGCAAAGAAGTGAATGCGGCGTGGCAGACGCAGGAGGTGCCCCATCCTCCTGCCGCTCTCGTGCGAGCGGCAGGGAGCAGCCGGCACATCGCCGCCATCCGGCCGGCCGGATTGTGCCACTTCATTACTGGAGGGAATGGTGGCAGGCCTGCTGAACTGCATGTAGAGCAACACGGCAGCATTGACCGAGGCCAAGGCATCGCTCACGGGCAGGCTGACCCACACGCCGTCGAGCCCGTAGAGACGTGGCAGCACCAGCAGGCATGGCACAAGGAAGATGAGCTGTCGCGTGAGCGAGAGATAGATGCTCTTGCCGGCCTGTCCTATGCTCTGGAAGAAGTTGCCCGTCACCATCTGGAAGCCTATAATGGGGAACAGTGCCACGTCGATGCGCATGCCGCGCGCGGCTATGCCTATCAGCTCGTCATCGGTGGTGAAGGCACGCAGTATCAGCTCCGGAAAGAGCTCACAGACAATGAACCCCGTGGTCATCACGATGGTAGCGTAGGTGATGGTCTTCACGAGCACCTGCCGCACACGGTGGTGCAGCTGCGCGCCGTAGTTGTAGCCGGCAATGGGCTGCATGCCCTGGTTGAAGCCCATCACTATCATGGCAAAGAGGAATAGCACGCGGTTGACGATGCCGTAGGCTCCCACAGCAAGGTCGCCGCCGTAGGCCACCATGCCACGGTTGATGAGCAGCACCACGAGGCACGAGCAGGCATTCATCAGGAATGGCGACAGGCCTATCGACAGTATGCCGCCCACGATGTGCGGTTGCAGCCGCAAGGTGTCGCGCCGCATGTAGACGACCTCGTCCTTGCGTGAGAATATGCGCAGCTGCCAGCATAGCGACACGCACTGGGCCAGCACCGTGGCCATGGCGGCACCGCGTATGCCGAGCCCGAGTCCGTAGATGAACAGGGGGTCGAGGGCAGTGTTGAGGGTCACGGTGAGTATGGTGGCCATCATGGCGGTGCGTGGGTGTCCGGCCGAGCGTAGCACGGCATTGAGGCCGAAGTAGAGATGGGTGAACACGTTGCCGTAGAGTATCCACTCCATGTACTCGCGGGCGTATGGCAGCGTCTGCTCCGACGCTCCGAAGAAGAGCAGTATGGGGTCGAGCGTGGCCAGCACGGCAGCCATGAAGAGGACGCCCATGAGCACGTTGAGCGTGATGCTGTTGCCGAAGAAGTGCTGGGCTGCCTCGCGGTCTTTCTGTCCGAGACGCACACTAATCATGGTGGCTGTGCCCACGCCCACCATGGCCCCGAAGGCGGCGCTGAGGTTCATCAGCGGGAATGTGATGGCCAGGCCGGCAATGGCCATAGGCCCCACACCCTGCCCTATGAATATGGAGTCCACCATATTATAGAGCGATGATGCGGTCATGGCTATGATGGCCGGCACGGCATACTGCATCAACAGCTTGCCTATGGGCTTTGTGCCAAGTTCTGCGGTGCGCAAGTGGTGTCGGGGTTTTAGTGCCTCAGGCACGGTGGGGAGAGGTTCCGTGTGCCGGAGGCCGGCATGAGGGTTTAGAGGCTATGGCATAACGGCTTTGTGTCCCTGACTGACGGCGATGCCATGGTGGTGGGCTGTCAGCGTGCGGCCGGCGAGGTCGTAGACGGCTGGACGGCGACGGCGGTCCGTGCCAATGGCACTCACGCCATCCTCCTGCCCCTCGGTGAACTTGCTGAGGCTGTAGAAGGCTGGCAGCGCACAGTTAGCGTTGGCCTGGCCCACGGAGGCGTATCCGTTGGCGAAGAGGCCACGGTTGAGCCACGGCTCGTAGACATGGTTGCCGGCGGGGTTCTCCTCGGGCATCCAGTAGAAGAAGCCTGTCACGTTGGCGTGCGTGCGCAGCTCAGCGATAAGAGCCTCGGTGAAGGCTCGCTGCCCGTCGGGGGTATAGGGATACTGGGTCGAGAAGTCGTAGGTGGCACCGCCTGGTGTCCAGGCGTTGTTGTAGGCATACTCCACAATCATCACCTCCTTCTGGGGGAACGTCGCGGCCAGGTTGGTGAGCGTGGATGAGAGCACGGCGAGGGAGTTGTGCCAGAAGGGATAATAGGACAGGCCAATGATGTCGTAGTCTACCGATGCTATGCGCTCGTAGAAGCTCCGTGTGGTGCTCCACTGTCCGGCACGCTCGGTGTGCACTATTATCTTCGCGTCCGGACACTGCTCACGACACGCACGCGCTGCTGCACTCAGCCATGAGCAGAAGGTGGACCAGTTGCTGTCGCTGCCGGTGTTCACCTTGAGGTCGCACAGCCCGTAGCTTATTTCGTTGCCTATTTGTATGTAGTCGGGGCCTGCACCCTCCGCGACAAGACTCTGCAGGGTCTCGGCCGTGTAGGTGCAGAGTGTCTGCTCTATCCCTGCAGGGTCTGTGGGCCACCCCTGCGGCAGGTGTTGCTTTGAGGGGTCGGCCCATGTGTCGCTATAGTGGAAGTCGAGCATCCACTTCATGCCGGCAGCCTTGATGCGGCGTGCAAACGTCTTCACGAAGTCCAGGTCCTGCACGACACCGGTCTCTCCTGTGGGATTGACGAAGAGGCGCAGGCGCACGCAGCGCACTCCGCCCTTATCGCGAAAGAAGAGCAGCGGGTCGGCTTGGGTCTGGCCCGAGGCATCGCGGTATACGGCTCCAGCCTTCTCATAGACAGGGAGCATGGAGAGGTCGGCACCCAGCAGGCGTGTCTGGCCTGCAGCGTGGCTGCCCGTGACAACGAAGGCTGCAAGGAGCAGCAGATGCAGATGTATGCGCATGGGAATAATAGTGGGCTATTATGCTATCACGGCGCAAATATACGCATAAAGTGTGATGCTGAATATAGCCACGGCCTCCAAGGGCTCTCTTTTTGCACGTGCATAAAGAGAGACTCCTGTCCCTGTCACTTATTGCTCCACCTCACTGCGGTGCTGCCGCTCAGCGCACTGCCACCTTGCGGCCCTGCACCACGTAGACACCTCGGCGGATGGCTGCGACGGCATCGGCGCGACGGCTCACACGGCGGCCTGCGAGGTCGTAGGCCGGGGCTGCGGCACTGACGCCGGCACGCGCAGCAGTCACGGCAGCAGTGGCTGTGATGTCGCGCACGGTGTACTTGTTTGTTGTGGAGGCTATCTCGTAGTAGCGGTCGGAGTCGATGCCGGTGATGTCGACCGTCTGCCCTGCATTGGAGCCCTTGTTGAAGATGATGTTCATGGTGTAGCCCTCCTCGTCTGCAACGCTGAAGGTGCGATAGTAGTAGCGCTGGCCGCCGATGGTGACGGTGGCGTTGATGCGCTCGCCTGGCCATGAGTCTTCAATATACCGGTTGCCGTCCCAGGCATAGAAGTAGACGGAGCTCCACCCTGGGTCGAGCAGGTAGATGGTGATGTCGCGACGCTCCACGCTGTCTTCAGCGAATGTGGGCTCCGGCACCGTCTGCCACGCACTGAGGAGCGCGGCATCGTTGGTCCAATAGGAGTAGTGGTAGCCCGAGGTGAGGCATGTGTAGCCCGTCAGGGTAGCGGCAGCATTATCCTGATTGCCGACCCACACGACGAGCGCACCCTTGGTGCCTGTGACACAGGCGGCATAGTAGCCCTCAGCCGAGCGCATTGTGCTCACCGTGCTGGTGTTGGTGATGCCGCAGAGCTGACGGGCCTGAATCATGCGGGCCAGCTCGTGCTTGTAGGCCTTCCAGTGCTTGAGGAACACACATGGCGTGCCTGGCATGGCGAGCATGTAGGCGTTGGCGGCCAGGGTGTCGCAGCGTATGGGGTCTTGCTGCGCCTTGGCCGAGCGGTACTCCGTGTCGTGGTTCTCCACGAAGGTGACAGCCCACTGGCGGTAGGCTCCGCTCTCATAGTTGTTCGACACGAGAGGCCAGTTGCCATCATTCTGACGGCCAAGCATGGCCCAGTTGCTCTGGTTGATGGCGTTGCGCACGGTGTAGCGGAACTGGAAGTCGAAGGCTGCCGAGGTCTTGCCTGTGCCGTCGATCCAGTTGCGGATGGTGGTGGTGCCGTCCCAACATTCGCCCACGGAGAACGCGGGCTGCGCCTGCGTGTTGTAGATGTTGGTGTAGAGAGCTGCATAGCCTTTCACCATGTCGTAGCGGAAGCCTGCATAGCCCAGGTCGTTGAGCAGGAAGTGCAGATAGGCGTGCACGCAGCGTTGCACATTGGCACTTGAATGGTCGAGGTCGCGCATGCCCGACCATCCCTCGCCGGTGTCGTTGGCCGAGCTCAGGCTGTAGCCATTGGCAGTGGCCCAGGCCTGCGTGTCGCCGCCGTCGTCGTTGGCACAAATGTCGGTCGACACGAGCTCGTAGGTCTCGCCCTGATAGGTCTCACGTGGGAAATCGACCCAGTTCGACACATTGCAGCGGTGGTTAATCACCACGTCGGCTATAGCGCCTATGCCGGCCTCACGGAAGGTGCCGATGAGCTGCCGCAACTCGGCCTCGGTGCCGAAGGAGCTGTTGTAGTTGTTGAACCAATAGAGGTCGTCGTAGCCCATGCTGGTGCCGCCGCAGTTGCCGCTCTGCGGCAGCCATACGAGCGAGAAGTAGGGGGCGAAGTCGGCTGCCTGCGCGGCCAGGCGTGTCCACTGTGCATCGCCGAAGCCGTCCCAGTAGAAGCCCTGAAGCATCACGCCGCCATAGTCGGCAGGCCATCCTGTGTAGGCTGTTGTCTGCGCCTGGCTCATGGAGGTGCAGGCTATTGCGGCTGCGCTCATAATAATGCGCTTGGCATGATGTAATATCTTGGCGGCGTGTGTCATGGCTGTGTGCGCGTAATGAAAGACTACGGTGTATTGCTGTAGAAAAGAGTGCCGGCGTGAGGAACCAACCTCACGCCGGCTGTAGTGGTTACTGTTTGGTCAGTGTGCAATAGTGGGCACCGGCGTAGCTCAGGAAAAGCTGCACCGTGTATGTGCCTGCCTCGGCAATGCTGAGGTTGTCACCATCCTGAGTGAGGTTGCCGAAGGTGCCGCCCCAGTTGATGGCCCAGTCGTGGTTGGCGCGGAACTTGAAGGTGCCTGCGGCAAGCTCGGTGGTGACCGCGAAGCAGCCGAGACTGGTGTCGTAGGCCATGTCGATGTCGTTGTTCCAGTCGCCACCGTTGCCGATGATGCTCACGCTGACGGCAGTGAGCTTGTAGGTGAGAGCCGCCACATCGAGGTCGATGATGTAGGCACCAGCCGCGGGAGCATCGACGTTGGCACCGCCGGCGATGTCGCCAAGAGTGCCCTCGTAGGCATCGCCACTGGCCTTCTCAAGGTCGTTGTCCCAGTTGTCTGCGTTGGGCTTGAACTTGAACTGGTCGTTGAGGTAGTAGATGCCCGTGTACTGGCCGATGCCGTTGCCCTTGAGGGCGTGGCTCGTGCTCCAGCTGCTCTCGCCGCCAATCTCATAGTAGAAGTCGGGATATACGACAGCGGGCTCATCGCCGGTGGTGAGGGTGCAGTAGTGGGCACCGTCGTAGGAGAGGAACAGGCGCACGGTGTACTCTCCGGCAGCAGCCACACTGAGGTTGGCACCGTCCTGCGAGAGGTCGTCGAAAGAGCCGCCCCAGTTGATGGCCCAGTCGTGGTTGGCGCGGAACTTGAAGGTGCCGGCAGCCAGCGTGGCCGTGGCCTCCCAGCAGCCGAGAGCGGTGTTGTAGGCCATGTCGATGTCGTTGTTCCAGTCGCCGCCATTGCCGATGATGCCAATGGTGCTGATGGCAGTGAGCTTGTAGGTGAGAGCCTTCAGGTCGACCTCAATCTTGTAGAAGCCTGCGGCAGGAGCATCGATGTTGGAACCGCCGGCAATGTCGTCGATGGCGCCTGAATATGCATCGCCACTTTTCTTCTCATAGTCGCCGTTCCAGTCGGCCTCTTTGGGCTTGAACTTATATTCGCTGTCAAGATAGTAGAAGCCTGCATACTGACCTTCGTCGTTGCCCTTGAGGGCATGAGGAGTGCTCCAGCCGCTCTCGCCGCCAATCTCGTAGATGAACTCATTGAAGCCTACGGCCACGACCTTGTAGGTCTGCTCCAGCATGTTGAACTCCAAACGGTAGTAGAGAGCCTCGTCGTTGACATCACCGATGTTGAAGGCTTGTGCCACGTCGTCGTTCTGGCCCACGATGAAGCTGCCCTCAAAGTCGCTCTGCCCGTTGACGGCAGCACCCACCATGTCGCCGCCCCAGAAGCCTTCCTCGCGGGTGTAGGCACTGGCCGGAGCTATCTTGAACCAGTTCTCCACGCGGGCACCCGTAGCGTCGGTGGGCACGGGAATGACCACAGTGAACACAGGGTCGTCGTAGACATCGCCACCGCCATTGGTGAGCTTATACGTCTGGTCGCTGTCGCTCCAGTTGTTGAGGGCACCTACGTAGTAGTATGCTTCCTCGATGACGGGAGCCTTGGGAGTGATGCCTATCTCGCCGGTCTTGCTCATCCGGTAGCCTGCACCGTCCTTTTTAGCTGTGATGACGAGGTTGAAGGCCACGCTGCGCTCCACAGGGCGAAGGCCATAGATAGCGGCCAGTGCAGCCTGCAGATCGGCCACACTGACGCGGCCGTCGGCATCGGGGGTGATGGTTGCCTTGCTGCCTGTAGCGGCGTTGGCAAGCTCCATGCTGTAGCTCACCTCGTCGAATTCCTCGGCATAGTCGGCAGTAAAGAGCGTCAGGGAGTCGCCCTCAATGTCGGCCACATTGATGGCCGTTGGTGCCAGGATGCTGCACTCCACGGAGTCCAGCTTCTCCTGCGGATTGGTCAAAGGTGAGGCCCAGTCGGTGTAGTCCTCGGTGCACGCTGCGGCCAGTGTGCACAGACCTATCATATATAATAACTTTCTCATAGCTCTATGGTTACTTTTCAATGAAGGTGTATGTACCAGTGATGTCGTTGAAGATTATGCGGTATGAGCCGGCTGCCACGGGGATGTTGGGCCCGTTCTGTGCGCCGAAGCCCGTGGGGAAGGTGCTGGCACCCCAGTTGATATCCCATGAGTTGTTGGCCCTGAACTTCAGTTCTGTATCACCGGCAGTGGCATCGAAGTCGCACCACCAGTCGTGGTTGATGGCACCGTCGAAAGTGCTGACAGGGGTCATTGCCACGTCGTTGTCCCAATCACCGTAGGCTCCGATGACCGACACGGCAGTGTATGTCGCAGGAGTAGCATCGAGCTTGCTGATGGTGACGTCGCAGTCGGTACTGGTGTCGAAGACGATGGAGTAGTAGCCATCCTCGGGCACTGAGAGGTTGCCGCTGCCGCCGTCGTTGCGCACATAGCCGTCGCTGCCCTGACCTATCTGCTCGTCCCAGCTGCCAGGCACGAGCACGAGCTTGAAGCCCTGCGAGGCGATGAAGTAGCCGGTGTAGCCAATCTTGCCTGTACCCTTGACCTTGTCATATTCCTCTCCGGCCAGTGTAGACATGGGCATCAGGCTGGTGCCAATCTTGTCGGAAGCATTGCCCCAGGCACCATCGCCGATGGTGCCGCCCACCAGGTACCATATCACCGGCTCTGCGGCAGAGAGCTCTACATAATAAGGTGCGACGGTGAAGCTGACAGGGTTGGAGTAGAGCGAGTCGACATTGGCGGCTCCGTTGATGTATGACAGCACACGTGCCGTGATGGTCTGTGTGGCAGGCACGGCATCCTCTGCCCAGAGGCAGATGCGCTGCAGCAGGCGTGCCATGTCGGAGCCTTTGACAGAGGCTTCGGGTGTGACGAAGGCTGTCTCCACCTCGGCATAGTCGGCACGGGTGGCACCTGTCTCGTCGGCTTCTGCCTCGGCCAGCGACGTATTGAATGTGCCCGTGACGGACAGTTGCAGCACATACTGCATAGCTGCGGGGAAGCCGTAGGCTGGCTGCGACCATGTGAAGTGCAGGGCATCGGACTCGGCAAGCAGTACGGCAGTGGAGGCAAATGCCGGAGTGTTGAGCTGGAAGGCATTCTCTTGTGGCAACTTAGGCAGCGTGGGGTTGCTGTCGTTGTCGTCGGAGCATGCTGTGAAGAGGCTTACTCCAGCCAGGAGGAGCAGAGCCGAAGACAATATCTTGTTCATAGAGAGTTGGATGGTTAAAGGTTAGTAGCCAGGGTTCTGCTTCAGGTTGGGGTTGGCGTTGAGGTCGGTGGCAGGGATGGCAAAGATGTTGCGGTCGGCCGAGAACTGACGTCCGGCAAAGACGCCGCCCTTGTACTGCCAGTTGTACTCGCTCTGTCCGCCGAAACGGCCGAAGCGCACAAGCGTCATGCGACGGAGTCCCTCGAAGTAGAACTCGCGGCTCCACTCGGCCATCAGTTCGTCGCTGCTGATGTTGACGATGTGAGGAGCATGGGCGCGGTCGCGCAGTGTGTTGATGGTGGAGATAGCCACGTCGGCACTGCCCAGACGGAACTCAGCCTCGGCGTATGTGAGGTATGCCTCGGCGGCACGCATCAGGAAGATGTCGGCATCGGAGAAGGTGGTATGCTTGCCGCCTGCACCGTTGACATCGGCCGAATAGAGGTTGGTGAACTTGGCCACGGAGATGCCCTGTGCGAAGTCGCTGTTGTCGCCGCAGTCGAGGGTGCGTCCCTTGCTCCACAGGAGAGCACGGTCGTCGCCGGCAGCTGCCACTGTCTCGGCTGCAGTGAGGCCATCGTCGCCGTAAGGCAGGTCGAGGGCAGGGAAGAACTGCTTCACGAGCTCAGGGCGTGCACGGTTGCCACGCCACTGCGAGCCCAGACCGTTGACGGCTCCGCTGGCCGTCATCACCATGTCTGTGTCGAAGGCACCTTGTGTGAGGAATGTGGAGCCGCCATAGCTGGTGGTCAGCAGGCCGTCCTGAAGTATGGGCAGAATGGCCTCGTAGGCAGCATCGCTCTCGCCGTTGTCGCCCATGAAGAGCATCTGATAGGCAGTCCAGCCGTTGCGGCCGTTGGTGGAGAGACGGTAGTCGCTGTCCATCACCTTCTTGGCATACTCGGCAGCCTGCTCATAGGCCGCTGTGCCGGTGTATACCTCGGCATTGAGGTAGAGGCGTGCCAGCAGCATCCACGCGGCAGCCTTGTCGGCACGGCCGTAGCCGTCGTCGGTGCTCTTCTTGGCCTTGGCGTCGGAGAGCTGTGGCTCTATCTCCTTCAGCTCGTTGATGAGCCAGTCGTAGACATCGGCACGTTCCCACTGCGGAGCCTTGGCCGACGACACGCTAAGCGTGAAGGGTATGTTGCCATAGAGGTCCATGAGGTAGGCATAGTAGAGGGCACGCAGGAAGCGCACCTCGGCCGTGCGTGTGGCATCCACGCCTGAGGCCACGTCGAGGTAGTGGTTGCAGATGGTCACGCCGAAGTAGAGGCGATAGTATAGACCTTGCAGCATGGGGTGGGTGGCATCGTAGCTGTTGTAGCAGAACTCGGCCACGCCGTCGTCGCCCCACCAGCAGATGGCCTCGTCGGTGGTGAGCTCGTTGGCGTTCCATATCTGGCGCATGAAGCCCTGTGTGCCGCCGTCAATGTTCTGCACGTCGACATCGGCATCGGTGTCGCTCATGCCGTTCATGGCCATGGTGGCATAGCACTTGTTGAAGAGGGCGTCGGCATCGAGCTCGGTGTTGACGTTGGGGTCGATAGGTGTCACGTCCAGGTCGCCGGTGCACGATGTGAGTCCCATGCCGAGCACTACTGCTGCGGCAGGGAGTATATGTTTGAATATGTTGTTCATATCTTGAAGCAGTTAGGAGCGTTTAGAAGTTAAGGTTAAGGCCAAGCTGCATAGAGAATGGGCGGGGGTACATGTTGTTGTCTATGCCGCCGAACACTTCGGGGTCGATGCCCTTGTACTTGGTGATGCAGAACACGTTGTTGGCCGTGAGATAGACACGTCCGCCTATGCCCTTATAGCTCTGTCCGCGCAGCAGGTGGTCGAAGCTGTAGCCCAGGGTGATGTTGTCACACTTGAGGAAGGAGCCGTTCTGCACGAAGTAGTCGGAGGTGACGTAGTTGTAGGTCTGCCATCCCTTCTCGAGCACAGCCACGGGGCGGTTGGTGAGGTAGTTGTTGTAGAGGGCAGCCTTGCTCACGTTGCTGGCTCCTGCCTCCTGGTCGTTGAAGACATAGTTGCCGAGGCTGGCACGCAGGTTGAAGCCGAAGTCCCATTGCTTATACTCCAGGCGCGAGCTCAGGCCCAGTGTCCATGGAGCCACAGCACTCTTGTAGAAGTAGCGGTCGTCCTGGCTGATTTGTCCGTCGCCGTTGCGGTCCACGTAGACGCCCTCGATGGGGAGGCCGTTCTGGTCGTACACCTGCTGGTATACATAATAGGTGTAGGCGGGATGGCCCTCGGCAAAGGCCTGCACGTCGTTGTTGGTGCCCGATGAGATGCGTCCCGTCATCACGGGGCTGCCATCCTCGTTGGCCGAGATCTCGGTGATCTCGTTGTGGTTGTAGGTAGCATTGAGGCCGATGGTCCAGTACCAGTCGCGTGTCTGGATGGGGCGTGCCTCTATTGAGAGCTCGACACCCGTGTTGCGCAGCGAGCCGATGTTGGTCATCACCGTGTTTGCGAAGTTGGAGCCTGCGGCCACGTAGGCACGGTTGAGCAGGTCGGTGGTGTTGCGGATGTAGCCGTCGAGGCTGAACACCAGTCGCTGCTTCCAGAAGCCCAGGTCGAGACCTACGTTGTAGGTGGTTGTCGACTCCCACTTGAGGTCGGGGTCGTAGGCTGCGGGGCGGTAGAGGGAGCCGTCGCCGAGCAGCGGATAGTAGGTGCTGGAGCCCTGGTTGCGGCTGTAGATGGCGAAGTAGTTGTAGTCGCCGATGCCTTCCTGCTGTCCTGTCACGCCGTAGCTGAGGCGTATCTTGGCATCGGAGAGGTGGTCAAGGTCGCGCAGCATGCTCTCTTCCTTGAACTTCCATGCGAAGGCGAATGAGGGGAAGAGTGCCCAGTGGTCGCGGAAGCGGCTGGAGCCGTCGTCGCGCAGTGTGGCGGTGACAAGGTAGCGGTCCATGAGGCTGTATGTGACGCGGCCGAAGAACGACACCAGGTAGTTCTCTGTCTTGTAGAGGCGGCTCGTCGGGTTATACTCTTCGCCCGGGTGGGCAAGGTTGCTCTCAGGATAGAGGCCGTGGTAGGAGTTCTTGAGCTCACGCCAGAAGTGCTGCCACTCGTAGCCAGCCATGGCATCGATGTGGTTGTCCTTGTTCAGCTGCTTGGTGTATTGCAGGTAGGCGTTGAGCGACGTGTTGCGCTTGGTGATTTCCTCCCATCCCCATGAGCCGTAGTATATGGAGCCTGTGTAGGAGGGCAGGTTGGCCGTTGTCTGCTTGCCATAGGAGAAATCGCCGCCCACGTTGACGTGTGCGCTGAGGTCCTCGAGGCCGTGCACCTTGTATATTATCTCTGCATTGCCCACGAAGGAGCGGCTCTTGGCGTGCTCGTCGCGCTCGGTCAGGAGCGAGAGCGGGTTGGCCGTGGAGAGGTTGTACCACGTGTTGGGCCATGTGGGGTCACCCAGTGCCGAGCCCTCGGTGCGCCACTGGAAGTAGTTGTTGAAGTTGGCAGCATCGGCACTCTCGCGGTCATAGACAGCCTGCGAGGGGTCCATCCACACGGCGGCACTAACGGCACCCTGGTCGGCATACTGCGTCTCGGCATACATGCCCTTGGCCGAGAGGTTGAGGGTGAGGTGGTCATCGAGGAACGAGGGGTTGAGGTTCAAGGCAGCCGTGGCACGCTGGAAGTCGGACGTGCGCAGTATGCCCTGCTGGTCGGTGTAGCCCAGGCTGAGGCGGTATGGCAGGCTCTTGAGCGCGCCCTGTATGCTCACGTTGTGGTCGTGGCTCACTGATGTGCGGTAGATCTCGTCCTGCCAGTCGGTGTTGGCCGTGCCCAGCGCGCCGGCGGCCACGGAGCTCTCGCCGAAGGTCTGGCGGATGAAGGCGCGGTACTCGTTGCCGTCCATCACGTCGATGCTCTTGCGCCGCGTGCTCACGGTGACATTGCCGTTGTAGCTCACCTGCGGCTTCATGCCCTTGCGGCCCTTCTTGGTGGTGATGATGATGACACCGTTAGAGCCGCGGCTGCCGTAGATGGCCGTGGCAGAGGCATCCTTGAGCACGTTGAAACTCTCAATGTCGTTGGGGTTCACCATGGAGAGCAGGTTGGAGAGGCCCTTCACGCCGTTGTTGTCCATGGCCAGACCGTCGATGACGATGAGCGGGTCGTTGGAGGCGTTGAGCGAGGAGCCGCCACGTATGCGTATGTTGGAGCCTGTGCCAGGGGCACCGCCGCCGTCGGTGATGCTCACGCCAGGCACCTTGCCCTGCAGCATCTCCTGCGGCGTGACCACCACGCCCTTGTTCTTCATGTCGGGCTTGAGGGCCACCACCGAACCCGTCAGGTCGGTTTTGCGCGCTGTGCCGTAGCCAATGACCACCACATCCTGCAGCGTCTTGGCATCTTCGCGCAGCGTGATGCTCAGCTGCGGGCGCGCAGCCACCGTCACGGGCTGGAAGCCCATGAACGTCACCGTGAGCTGCGAACCGCTGGGAGCGGTGATGGAGAAGTTACCGTCGAAGTCGGTCGTCGTGCCGCCAGGCTGTCCCACGACGCGCACGGTCGCGCCCATGACAGGCTCGCCCATGTCGTCCTTAACATTACCCTTGACAGCAATTTGCGCCATGGCGCACACAGACAGAAGGAGCCCCGCGAGGAGGGCAAGGACGCGGTGGGGCATCCTGGTTTGTTTCTGCTTCATCATGCTTGGAGTGTTGTTAGTTAGTTTATGTATCAGTTGTCAGTGCATACTTTTTGACAAAAGTACCCGCACACCCACAACACCCTAAGGCTCAGCTATACAAATTTTCACATTTACTTGCGCAATCGTTTGCAACCCTTAACACTGCACACAGCACCATGATTCGCACCTTCCGCCACCATGTCGCGCCGCACCCTGCACCGTGGCTGCCGCCACCCTGCACCCTCTGCCGCCGCACACTGCACCCTCACCAGCCGCCTCCCTGCACGGTGTTTTCCGGCAGGGAGGCGGAACTATTAAAAAAACATAATAACAGGTAGGCTACCCTCACTCACACATCGCTTTCACCTACCTTTGTATAGATATGAGTACACCAACAGTTCTCCAGCCAGTCAACAGCGTGAATAACGAGCATGCCATCCGCTCCATTGTACGCGCCTGCGTAGGTGCCTATGCATCAGGCTTCGCAGACAGACATATAGCAGAGCACGAAGATGAAGACGGCACCATCAACATGAAGATACACAATGTCTTCATCGCCGCATTAGGCCCTGAAGTGCAATACTTTTCCGCCCTTTCACGCTCGCTCGACAGCTCACTTGGGTTCATGCTTGAACGCATGGCTATATCCATTGCCGAGATGCACTATCAAGTCAGCCAGCATGTTGAGGGTATCCTTTATGATAAACAGACAGACGCCATCGCGGAGCTCTTGGAGAAATACAAACGGCATGCAGCACAACCCGCCGCAGCCCACTACACATTCCTGTCTGCCTTGCGCGGCCAGAGCATTCAACGACGCCACGAAAGTGACTACTACTTAGTAGACAAGGAGACCAATCACCACTATCTGATCGAACTGAAAATAGGCGGAGACCTCGATAACAAAAAAGCCCGCTCAGAAAAGGAGGCCCTATTGGAACAATACTGCATACTTACCAATGGCTCAACCCGACCAGAAGATGTAAGTATTCTCTTTGCCACTGCCTATAATCGATATGGCGAGGGGCAGCCATGGACACAATCCCGCGTGCGTCAATACTTCGCACCAGAGGAACTCTGCATCGGCCGCGACTTCTGGAATTTGGTATGCAAGTCTGAACAAGGCTATGACATTGTCATTAACGAGTATCGGCGTAATGTGCACCTCATCACAGAAGCTTTAGAGTTAATCAAGCACACATATTTGCCCGATGCATAGTGCAGAATGGACAAAGTCATTGCTGTGCGGCGATGGTCGGGAAGCTCTCAGGAAGCTTCCAGACAGCAGTATCGACTTCATCTTCACCGACCCGCCATACAATATTGGTAGCCATTCCACTGGCAACATTCCATTGCCTGGACGACGGCCAATGAATAACGATGTGGCTGCTTGGGACTGGGTGAGCTTTAATCCTGAGGAGTGGGCCGACGAGTTACTGCGAGTGCTCAAACCACAGGGTAATCTCTTTGTCTTCACATCATACAACCAGATTGGGAGATGGCATGCATGCCTTGACCATCGCTTCGACACCACTAACTTCATGATTTGGCACAAGACCAATCCTGCTCCGAAGGTGTTCAAAGCAGGCTTCCTCAATAGCTGCGAGATGATATTTACATGCTGGAACAAAGGCCACACATGGAACTTCATTTCTCAGGCAGAAATGCACAACTTCTTTGAAAGCCCGATATGCATGCGGCCCGAGCGGCTAAGCAACCCACACCACCCCGCACAGAAGCCATTAGCACTACTCCGCAAGATTATAACAATAGCATCCAATGAGAACGACATCATACTTGACCCATTTATGGGGGTCGGCAGCATCGGTGTCGCTGCACTCCAATTAGGACGTCGCTACATAGGCGTGGAAATCGACGCCAAATACTACGAAGCCGCCCGGAACCGCATGGAGCACGAATTATGAGCACACACCATATCGCCGAACAGTTACGGCCACTGCTGAAATGGCCCGGTGGCAAGGAGAAAGAGTTGAAATACATTCTGCCCAACCTGCCCACGGAGATAGAGAATTACTACGAGCCGTTTGTCGGAGGCGGCTCTGTGTATATGGCCATGAAGGCAAAGCACTATTTTATCAACGACCTCTCATCAGAGCTCATGCTACTGTACAAATACATCAGCACGGCATCCGATGAATTCTTCAGCTATGCCACGGCAATATGTGATGCCTGGCATAATGCCACAGACTTCTGCACTACACATATTGCTCTGACAGAAACCTATGAATCGTTGCGCAACGGCACACTCACAGAGAGCCTGCTGCCACATTCCATCGGGCAATACCTCAAAGAAACCGCCGACGCCGTCTATGAAGTGTTAGGCTCAACGGTAACACCTCACAAAGAAATCTTCTTGCATGAATTACTCAACAACCTCTCTCGCAAGATGATTCGAATGCACACCCTGGAAAAGCAACGTGCCACGCTACCTTATCAAGATATTTGTGACAACATTGAAGCAGCGGTCAAGAGTGCACTATACATGTATTACCGCTCTCTCTACAATGACCATGAAATGATGGAACAGGACCATGCCCTGCATGCAGCACTTTTTCTCTTCATCCGCAATTATTGCTATAGTGGCATGTTTCGTTACAATGACCAAGGCTTATTCAACGTGCCTTATGGGGGCATTGGCTATAATGCCAAGTCCTTATCGCCAAGACTGAAGTATTTTCAATCCGACGCTGTACTCGCACACTTCGCACAGACCGAGATTTACAATCAGGACTTCGAACCATTCTTACGCAGCCATACACATTCCCCTCACGATTTCATATTTCTGGATCCTCCATACGATAGTGATTTCAGCACCTATGCCCAAAACAAGTTTACTCATGCAAGCCATGAGCGGCTTGCCAAATACCTTATCAATGACTGCAAGGCACAATGGATGCTCGTGATTAAACACACAGACTTCATATACAGCCTTTACAATGTTGCAGGGTTGACCATACGCTCTTTTGACAAACAATATACCGTCAGCTTCATGAACCGGAACAACCGCAAAGCAACACATCTGTTAATCACCAACTATATGGCACAAGCCCAATAGCAAGCATGCGAGGGTAGGCAAGCCGTCCACATCCCATGCAACCGATTGCACGGCGCATGGAGGCTTTCTGCACGAATAAGGGTGGCGGTGGAATGAGTGCTCTGTTAACTTTGCCTGCACGCGGGCGTCTGGCACCTGCGCAGCATTGCCATGGCAGAGCAGAGCAACATAACGATGAAGGACATAGCACGGGAGCTGGGCGTCTCGGTGGCCACGGTGTCGCGCGCACTGGGCGGCAGCGAGCGCATCTCGCGTCAGCAGCGCGAGCGCATCCAGGCCTACGCCCGCGAGCGTGGCTTCACGCCCAACGAGATGGCAGGGGCTCTGCGGCGCACACGCACGGCATCGTCGCGCATCATAGGTGTCATCGTGCCGCAGATTGCCCACTACTATTTTTCCACAATCCTCTCAGGCATCGAAGCCGAGGCCTCGCTGCGCGGCTACCGCATCATGGTGGCGCAGAGCGATGAGCGCTATGAGCGCGAGGTGCGCATCTGCCAGTCGTTTCTCGCGCAGAGGGTGTGCGGCGTGATAGTCTCCCAGGCCAAGGACACGATGCACTACGACCACTTCCGCCAGCTGATGGACTGCGGCGTGCCGTTAGTGTTCTACGACCGCATCTGCACGGGGCTGAACACATCGCGCGTGGTGGTCGACGACTATCAGGGAGCCTACACGGCGGTGGACTATCTGGTGCAGACAGGGTGCCGCCGCATAGCCTTCTACGGCTCCGACATGCACATGGAGATTTCCAAGAACCGCTACAATGGCTACCGCGATGCCCTGCTGCATGCCGGCATCACGCCCACCGACTCTCTCTACCATGAGTGCGACAACCGCCTGGCTGCCGAGCAGCTCACGCCGCAGGTGATGGGCTCCGCGGAACGGCCCGATGCCGTCTTCGCCGTGAACGACGACACGGCTGTTGGTGTGCTCCATGCCGTCAAGCGCATGAGCCTCCGCGTGCCCGACGACGTGAGCATCTGCGGCTTCACCAATGGCGAGCGCGCCGTGGCCTGCGACCCCATGCTCACCACCGTGGAGCAGCGTGGGCACCGCGTGGGCGAGGAGGCCGTGGGCATTCTCGTGGAGCATGTGGAAGGCGTGTTGCCCATCAGCACGGCGCGCCGCAAGGTGGTCAAGACACGTCTCGTGGTGCGTGGCACAACGAGGCCTATACAACAAACATAGCCGCCGGCTGCAACCTGACCGCCGCCAGCCACGTCTATAATAAAAAGGTATAAGTAGTCACATCAACCATAACATGGAAAAACCAAGCCTATCTTTCTGGAAGCTGTGGAACCTCAGCTTCGGCTTCTTCGGGGTGCAGATTGCATATTCACTCCAGAGCAGCAACATCTCGCGCATATTCCGCACCCTCGGTGCCGACCCGCACTCGCTGAGCTTCTTCTGGATCCTGCCGCCGCTGATGGGCATCCTCGTGCAGCCTGTCGTGGGGACGCTGAGCGACCGCACATGGACACGCCTCGGCCGCCGCATACCCTACCTGCTCTTTGGTGCAGCCATGGCCGTTGCCGTGATGATGCTCCTGCCAAACTCTGGCAGCTTCGGAATGAGCGTCGGCACGGCACTCATCTTCGGCCTCATAACACTCATGCTGCTCGACACAAGCATCAACATGGCCATGCAACCCTTCAAGATGCTCGTAGGCGACATGGTGTCGGAACGACAGAAGGCTAAGGCCTACAGCATACAGTCGTTCCTCTGCAATGCCGGTTCCGTGGTAGGCTTCGTGCTGCCCTTCGTGCTCACCAGCATAGGGCTGAAGAACACTGCTCCAGAGGGTGTAGTGCCCCAGTCCGTGGTGTGGGCGTTCTATCTTGGTGCAGCAGTGCTCATCATCTGCGTCATCTACACCGTATTCAAGGTCAAGGAGTGGGATCCCGCGACCTACAATATCTACAACCCTACGCCCGAGCATGAGGAATCGGCCTCGTGGCTGACGCTCCTGCGCAACGCCCCCTCCACGTTCTGGCGCGTAGGCATCGTGCAGTTCTTCTGCTGGGCTGCACTGCTCTATATGTGGACCTACGTGGTCGATGCCGTGGCCGAGACCGTCTACGGCACCACCGACCCCACCACCGAAGCCTATCAGAGTGCCGCCAACTGGACCGGCATCCTCTATGCCATTCAGGCCATGGGCAGCGTGGTGTGGGCCACGATACTGCCACGCTTCAAGAACACCAAGGTGGCCTACGGCCTGAGCCTGCTGCTGGGCGGCGCGGGTTTCGCCCTCATCCCATTCATACACGACCCGATGGGTCAGATCATACCCTTCCTGCTCATCGGATGCGCATGGGCAGCCATGCTGGCCATGCCCTTCACCTTCGTGACCAATGCCCTTCAGGGCTACGGCCACATGGGTGCCTATCTGGGTCTCTTCAACGGCACTATATGCCTGCCGCAGATAGTGGCAGCCCTGTGCGGCGGAGCCATACTCACACTCGTGGACAGCCATCAGAGCTCGATGATGATTGTCTCGGGCGTGCTGCTGGCCCTCGGTGCTGTGAGCGTGTCGTTCATCAAAGGTAAGTAACGTAAAGGCAAATATACACGGACATGGAAGTATGCTTTCAGATTGAATACCGCACCATCTACGGTGAGGACCTATACCTTAATATATTAGAGCGTGACGGCTCACGCACCGCCTGTGCCATGCACACACGCGACGGCGTGATATGGTCGTGCCAGATGGAAGTGGCCCATGCCATAGACTACTTCTACACCGTGACATGGCAGGGCCACGAGAAACGCTCCGAGTGGGTGCTGTGCCCGCACGCCTTCGACCCCTCGGTATGCGCCACAGCCGAGGGCACCGTGGTGCAGCGCGATGCCTGGATGGACGCTCCGGCCGACTTCCGCGTGGCCGGCACGCTGGTGCCTGTGTTCTCGCTGCGCACACGCCGCAGCTATGGCGTAGGCGACTTCGGCGACCTGCGCCAGATGGTGGACTGGGTGGCACGCTCGGGGCAGCGTGTGCTTCAGATACTGCCCATCAACGACACCACCAGCTCGCACACATGGCGCGACTCATACCCCTACTCGTGTATCTCTGTCTTCGCCCTCCATCCTATCTACGTGGAGCTCGGCGCACTGCCCGCCCTGCGCGACGAAGAGGCCCGCAGGCACTTCGACCTTCTGCGCCAACAACTCAACGCACAGCCTCAGGTGGACTACGAGGGTGTCATGCGGGCCAAGCTCGACTACCTGCAGCGCATATATGCCCAGGAAGGCAAGAGCGTGCTGGCCACACAGGGCTTCCGCGACTTCTTCGCCGACGCCCAGAAGTGGCTCGTGCCCTACGCCCAATACTGCCACCTGCGCGACATCCACTCGACAGGCGACCCCTCCCAGTGGCCCGACCACCAGCAGTGGAACGAGCAGGAACGTAAGGCACTCACCTCGCCCCGCACCAAGGCCTACCAGACAGTAGCTTTCTGGTACTATGTGCAGTACGTGCTCTCCACACAGCTCGCCGCCGTCCATGCCTATGCCCGCTCACGCGGTGTGCTGCTCAAGGGCGACATTCCCATCGGCGTGGCACGCCACGGAGCCGACGTGTGGCAGGAACCACGCTACTTCAACCTCAACGGACAGGCCGGCGCCCCACCCGACGACTTCTCCGAAGACGGGCAAAACTGGGGCTTCCCCACCTACCAGTGGGATGTCATGCTGGCCGACGGGTGCGACTGGTGGGTGCGGCGTTTCCGCTGGATGGCCCGCTACTTCGACGCTTACCGCATCGACCACGTGCTTGGGTTCTTCCGCATCTGGGAGATACCTGTGCCGGCCAAGAGCGGCCTATGGGGGCAGTTCGCTCCGGCACTGGCCATGACACGCGACGAGATTTGTGCCTACGGCATCAGCGAGGAGACGCTCGCCGGCACCGTGGCACCCATCGTGGCCGCCAAGAGCGACGGCAGCGTGAGCAACGAGTGTGCCGCGCTGGTCAAGGACGCACCCAACTTCCTCTTCCTGCGCGACCACCGCAACCCCGAGGTCTACCACCCACGCATCCTCGGCCACAAGACAGCCGCCTTCAGCCGCCTGTCCGGCCATGAGCAGAACGCCTACCGCGCACTCTATGAAGACTATTTCTACCACCGCAACAACCAGCTGTGGTACGACGAAGCCATGCAGAAACTGCCCCGCCTCGTGGGAGCCACCCGCATGCTGTGCTGCGCCGAGGACCTCGGCATGGTGCCCGAGTGCGTGGGATGGGTGATGAACGAGCTACAGATACTAAGCCTCGAACTGGAGTCGATGCCCAAGGAGCCCTGGGTGCGCTTCGGACACGTGGAGCGCAACCCACGTCGCAGCGTTGCCACCATCTCGAGCCACGACACGCCCACGCTGCGCATGTGGTGGGACGAGGACTATGAGCGCACACAGGACTACTTCAACAACATCCTCCACCGCGACGGGCCCGCGCCACACCCGCTCCCTGGCTCCCTTGCCCGTGAGATTATACAGCGCCACCTCGACTGCCCCTCCATGCTGTGCATCATAGCACTGCAAGACTGGCTGGCCACCGACGAGCACCTGCGCTTGCAGGATGCCCAGGCAGAGCGCGTGAACATCCCTGCCAACCCCAACCACTACTGGCGCTACCGCATGCACGTGGGCATAGAGCACCTCGCGAGCGACAAAGCCTTCACCGAGGGCATCATGGCCATGGTGGTGCACAGCGGCAGGCTGTGAGAGAGCCGCATACCATTATATAGAGAGCCATAGAATGCTATGGGCATACATCGCTGTCTGCGGATAGAAACCCATAGAGAAGCCTGTCAACAACTAACGACCATGCTACACCAACGTCATCCCCTCCTCTGCCTCGCCATGCTGATGGCCTTGGCAACAGCCGTGCCATCGCAGGCCGCAGCCACGTCCTATGCCGACACGCCCTCGAGCGTTGCAGCTGCCGCCCCTGCCGCAACAATGAGTGCATCCACTACCTCGCCCGACGGCAACCTGTGCCTCACCTTCTCCATCGACGGCACACGGCCTCAGTATGCCCTCACCTACAAGGGTCGCGACGTGGTGCTACCCTCACACCTGGGCTTAGAACTGGCACGCGACAAGCACGCCTCCAAGGGCATGCAGGAGACCGACCTGATGGACGGCTTCGCCGTGCTGCATGTGGACACCTGCTCCTTTGCCGAGACATGGGAGCCCGTGTGGGGCGAGACACGCACCATCCTGAACAGCTACCGCGAGCTGGCCGTGACGCTGGTGCAGGCAGCCACATCACGCCGCATCGTCATCCGCTTCCGTGTCTACGACGACGGCATAGGCTTCCGCTATGAGTTTCCGCAGCAGACAGAGCTCAACTACTTCCTCATTCAAGACGAGCGCACAGAGTTCCGCATGACGGGCGACCACACAGCGTGGTGGCTGCCTGGCGACTACGACACGCAGGAGCAGGAGACGCAAGAGACACGTCTCTCCGAGATACGCACACGCTTCGACAGCGCGGTGAACTGGGGCAACTCCTCTGTGGCAGTGTTCTCACCAACGGGCGTGCAGACATCGCTCCAGATGAAGACAGCCGACGGCCTCTACATCAACATCCACGAGGCAGCCTGCGTGGACTACTCCACGATGCACCTCGAGCTCGTGGACGAGCAGACACGCCACCTCACCACCGAGCTGCGCGGTACGAGCAATGCCTACACGCCATGGCCCAAGGCATCGGCCTATCCGCTGCCGGCGGCCTACACCTTCGTGTCGCACCTCACACCCGATGCCACAGGGCTCAAGGGAGCCATGCAGACGCCGTGCCGCTCTCCGTGGCGCACTGTGATGGTGAGCGACGATGCCCGCGACATGCTCTCCTCCAACCTCATCCTCAACCTCAACGAGCCCTGCGCCATAGACGATGTGTCGTGGATCCATCCCGTGAAGTACTGCGGTGTGTGGTGGGAGATGATTGTGGGCCGCAGCTCGTGGCACTACACCGACGACTACCCCTCCATCCACCTCGGCCTTGCAGGCTCGCAGGCATCGGTGGGCACACACAGTGCCGCCACGCCCCTTGCCGCCATCGCGCAGGCCAAGCCCAACGGGCGCCATGCCGCCAACACCGAGCAAGTGCGCCGCTACATTGACTTCGCTGCCGACAACGGTCTCGACGAGGTGCTCGTGGAGGGTTGGAACGTGGGCTGGGAGGACTGGGCCAACATGTGGAAACGCGACGTGTTCGACTTCGTCACGCCCTATCCCGACTTCGACCTTGAGAGCCTCAACGCCTACGCCCGCCAGCGCGGAGTGCGCCTGCTCATGCACCACGAGACCAGCTCGTCGGCCCAGAACTACGAGCGCCACCTCTCCGAGGCCTATGCACTCATGCGCCGCTATGGCTACGATGCCGTCAAGAGCGGCTATGTGGGCGACATCATACCCCGTGGCGACCACCACTTCTCGCAGTCGATGAACAACCACTACCTCTACTGCATCCAGGAGGCTGCCCGCAACCATATCATGGTCAATGCCCACGAGGCCACGCGCCCCACTGGTCTGTGCCGCACCTACCCCAACCTCGTGGGCAACGAGAGTGCGCGCGGCACCGAGTATGAGGCTTTCGGCGGCAACAGTCCCGAGCACACATGCATACTGCCCTTCACGCGCCTGCAAGGCGGCCCCATGGACTACACGCCCGGCATCCTCGAGACACAGCTGTCCACATGGAGCCATAACACCTCGTGGGTGCGCACCACGGTGTGCGGGCAGCTGGCCCTCTACCTCACCATGTACTCGCCCCTCCAGATGGCAGCCGACCTGCCCGAGCACTACGAGCGTGAGGACCTGCGCCAGGCCTTCCAGTTCATCCGCGATGTGCCTGTGGACTGGGACGACAGCCGCTACCTCGAGGCTGAGCCGGCACGCTACATCACCGTGGCACGCCGCGGGCGCGACACCGGCGACTGGTATGTCGGAGCCAAGACAGGGCGCGAGGGGCGCACCACACGCCTGCCACTCGACTTCCTCGAGCGCGGGGCACGCTACGCATGCACCATCTACGCCGATGCCCCCGACGCCCACTACGAGCACAACCCCAAGGCTTACACCGTCACGACGCGCACCGTGCGCTCCAAGGACACGCTGCGGCTTACCCTCGCCCCTGGCGGCGGCTGCGCCATTGTGCTCAGAAAACTGTAACTTTGCAGCGACACACACAGCAGGATGCTCCTGCAAGGAAACGACTCAACATGGCTATTGTCAAGACTATCAAGGGGCTGAAGCCCCGCTTCGGGCGTCACTGCTACCTGGCCGACGGGGCGGTGATTATCGGCGACGTGTCGTTAGGCGACGACGTCACCATCTGGCCTTGCGCAGTGCTGCGGGGCGACGTTCACTACATACGCATCGGCAACCGCTCCAACGTGCAGGACAACTCGTGTCTGCACACGCTCAACGGCAAGGCACCGGTGGAGATTGGCGAGGATGTCACCGTAGGCCACAGCGTGACGCTGCACGGCTGCACCATTCTGGACGGGGCACTGATAGGCATGGGTGCCACGGTGCTCGACCATGCCGTGATAGGGCGCGGCGCCATCGTGGCAGCAGGAGCCCTGGTGCTCTCGGGCACTCATGTGCCCGACGGTGAGCTGTGGGGCGGCGTGCCTGCCCGTTTCATCAAGAAGGTGGACCCCGTGCAGGCGCAGGAGCTCAACAAGACCTACGCCGCTCACTACATAGAATACTCCGACTGGTACCGCGAGGCCGACCGCGACGCGGCCAACACGCAGACGGTGCTCTGCGGCGAGGACTACAAGTGAGCAGGCCATGGCCCGACAGAACAAGGAAGCCATCAGCGTGCCCGAGGGCGCGGAGCGCATTCTGCTGCACGCCTGCTGTGCACCGTGCTCCTCGGCCATCGTGGAGTGGATGCTGGCGCATGGGCTGCATCCCGTGGTCTACTACTGCAACCCCAACATCTACCCTCTTGCCGAATACACCAAGCGCAAGGAGGAGAGCAAGCGCCACGCCGTGAGCCTCGGCCTGACATGGATTGACGACGACTGGGCACACGCGGAGTGGCAGGCCTGTGTGCGCGGTCTGGAGAGCGAGCCTGAGCGTGGCGGCAGGTGTCTGCGCTGCTTCACAATGCGCCTCACCGCCACTGCGCGCAAGGCCGTGGAGCTAGGCTGCGACACCTTTGCCACGACCCTGGCATCGTCGCGCTGGAAGAGTCTGGAGCAGATAGAGCAGGCCGGCCGTGCAGCCGAAGCCGCCGTGGGTGGCCAGGCACGCTTCTGGGCACAGAACTGGCGCAAGGGTGGCTTGCAGCAACGGCGCATAGAGCTGCTGCGGGAGCATGGTTTCTACAACCAGCAGTATTGCGGGTGCGAGTACAGCCAGCGCCAGTCAGTCGAAGACACGGAAACCGTAGCCCTCGGCCAGCAGCCACTCCAAGGCTGAAGGCAGGATGCTGTGCAGCTTGTCGATGCTGCGCAGCGAGTCGTGGAACGTGATGATGGAGCCAGGGCGTGTGTAGCGGCGCACAATGCCGAACACCTCCTCGGCGTTGAGCCACGTGCTGTAGTCGCGCGTGACGACATCCCACATGATGATGCGGTAGCGGCCGCGGTGTATCACCTTATACTGCATAGGGCGCATCCAGCCATGAGGCGGACGGAAGAGGTCGAGCCTCTGCGCACTACTGCCCAGACCATGCAGGGCCTGCAGATGAGCCTCCATGGTGTGGTGAGCCAGACGGGCATTCTCGAGATACACGTCCGAGGGGAAGCGGAAGCCGCCCACGTGGTTGTGTGTGTGGTTGCCTATGCGGTGACCGTCGGCTATCACCTGCCGGAAGACGTCGGGATGCTTGTCCACATTGTCGCCCACCATGAAGAAGGTGGCCTTGATGCCATAGCTGCGCAGCACACTGAGCACCCACGGCGTGGCCTCAGGGATGGGGCCGTCGTCGAAAGTGAGGTATACGGCACGCTCGTCGCGCGGCATGCGCCACGCGGCATGGGGGTAGATCCAGCGGAGGAAGCGGGCAGGTTGCTCAATAATCACGTACAGGCTTTTGTTGAAAGGGGCTGCACCGTCAGCAGAACGAGGGTGCAGGGTGACGGCATTGTGGGTGCAGGGTGTTTGGGAAGGAGGGTGCAGGGTGATGGCGTTGTGGGTGCAGGGTGTTTGGGAATGTGGGTGCAGGGTGTTTTCTCAGGCACTGCACAGCAATGCCTCACCCGACACGGCTCCGCGAATGACACCAAGGCACAGAAGTACTCTTGCGACGGCAGCCAACAACTCTTGCTGCGGCAGCTATATGCCCCTGCGGCAGCAGGCAACGGCGGCTGAAGGAGCGGGCTGCCACTCCCTCCTCATGCCATGATGAGGAGGGAGGGATGCAGGTCAATGGTTTGCCCGCTGCTGGAAGTCGGTGAAATAGGTGCGGAGAGCCTGCTCGTAGGCCTCGTTCTGGCGGGCATCGGTCTCGTCGAGTATCTTCATGGCGTTTGAGAGCTGTATGAGGTAGTAGTAGCACTCGTCGGCACTGCGTTGCAGTTGTCGGTCGGAGAGCGAGGTGTACCATGCGCAATACTCCGATGCGTTCTTGGCCACAGCGGCCGCTATGTGGGCAGCTTCCTCCTTGTGACCCAGCGAGAGCCATGCCTGTGCCAGCTCGAGCGAACCGCTCTGGTAGTTGTGCGGCACGGTGGCCTCGGGCACGGCCGTCTCGGCACGGCGCAGCACCTTCAGGGCCTTGTCGTTCTTGCCCTCGGCCACCAGTTGCTGTGCGAGCTGCGAGAAGAGGCGGCGGTGGGTGTAGCACATGCGCATGACAGTCTCGTCGAGGTATATGTCGGGATTGTCGATGCCGCCGAAGCGGAAGCGGTGCATCACATTGTCGTACATGCGCTCGGTGTCGACGCGGCGACCGCTCTGCTTGGTGTTGAAGGGCGTGATGCGGTTGGCCAGACCCTCCTGCACGAAGTTGTCGCCGAGGTGGCCGTAGTTGTCGGCACCCACGGTCATGGCCACAAAGAGGGGCCGCTCCCAGTTGCAGCGTGCCAGCATCTCGTACATCATCATCTCGTTCTTGTAGACGGCACGCTTGCCACGGAGCGAGATGTGCATCACGTCGGGTATGCTGTCGCCGGCTATCATCATGCCGGAGCGGCGCACGGCCTCCTTGTCGATGGTGATGACGATGCTGTCGGTGGGGAATATCTGCATGTCCTTGTTGTCGCTGAGTATCCATTTCTCAATGATGGTGGACAGCTCGTAGGGGTTCTCGCCGAGCAGCTGGCGCATGAGTATGGGGTCGTCCTTATAGTAGTCGATGGCCTGTTCGAGTGTGCCTGGCGAGACACGTATGCCTTCGCGCGTGCCGGCCACATACTGGAGGCGCGACCATGAGATAGGCACCGAAGGCGAGTCGTAGGCAGGGCGCCGCATCTGGTCGATGTACCAGTCGGTCTGCAAATAGGAGAGGTTGCACACGCGGGCATCGGTGCGCACGCCCTCCGTCTCCTGGTTATACCATAGAGGGAAGGTGTCGTTGTCGCCGTTGGTGAAGATGATGGGATTGCCCTCCTGGGGGAGGCTCTGGAGATAGTTCTGGCCGAAGTCGCGGCAGGTGTAGCGGCCGCTGCGGTCGTGGTCGTCCCATGTCTGCGACACCATCTGCACCGGCACGAGCAGTGCCAGCACGGCCACGGCGGCTCCGAGCACGGCCTTGCCCGTGCGGCGGCTGAGGAAGTCGGCAATGGCTGCGGCTCCCAGACCAATCCAGATGGCAAAGGCATAGAAGGAGCCCGCGTAGGCATAGTCGCGCTCACGCGGCTGCGAAGGTGTCTGGTTGAGGTAGAACACGATGGCCAGTCCAGTCATGAAGAAGAGGAAGAACACCACCCAGAACTGCTTCACGCCCTTCTCCTCGTCGGTCTCTGTGCCCTTGGCACACTGCCAGAAGAGTCCCAGCAGTCCGAGCAGCAGCGGCAGGCAGTAGAACACGTTGCGGCCTTTGTTGTTGAGCAGTTCCGAAGGCATCTTGCTCTGGTCGTTCAAGCGCAGGTTGTCGAGGAATGGTATGCCCGTAATCCAGTTGCCATGCTCGAGCTCGCCGTTGCCCTGTATGTCGTTCTGTCGTCCGGCGAAGTTCCACATGAAGTAGCGCCAGTACATGAAGTTGACCTGATAGGAGAGGAAGAAGCGCAGGTTCTCCATCTGTGTGGGCACCTTCACCATGATGTGCTCGCCGCAGCGGTCGAAAGGCACGTTGGTGCCCTTGACGCCTCCCATCCATGCCTCGTAGGCCTCGGCGTGGCGGTCGGAGTACATGCGTGGGAAGAGCATGTTCTGTGCAAAGACATACTCCAGGTCGTAGCGCTGCACCTCGTAGCGGTCGGGCTCGTCGGGCGACGCCTTCTCCTTGCGCTGGTAGACGGGTGCGCCTTCCTTGGAGACAGGCACGCAGTAGCCACCCTCAGTCTTGAGCTTCACCTGCGAGGTGTAGGCCTGCCCGTAGAATAGCGGACGTGAGCCATACTGCTCGCGGTTGAGGTATGTGCCGAGCGTGAAGATGTCCTCGGGCGAGTTCTGGTCCATGGGCGTATTGGCCGTTGAGCGTATGACGATGACGGCATACGATGAGTAGCCTATCATTATCATGAGCATGCAGAGGAGGGATGTGTTCATCACCCTCGCCGTGACCACGTTGCGGCCTTCACGACGCCACCGTAGCAGCGCGTAGAGGGCTCCGAGCACTATCATGCCTATGAGCACGCTGGTCCATCCGTAGCCATAGAAGGGGATGCCGAGCAGGCCCGCGCTGCACACAAATGCAATGTTGGCACGCTGACGGCTGCGGCCCGCCATGGTCTCATAGATGGCCCACAGCACCACGGCTATGAGCACCACGATGTAGACAATGAGACCCGTGTTGAAGGGCATGTTGAGATGGTTCACGAAGAGCAGCTCAAACCATCCGCCCACCTTGACGATGCCCGGCACTATGCCATAGAGCACAGCGGCCACCAGCACGAAGGAGCCAAGCAGGGCCATGATGCTGCCGCGCAGGTTGGCCGTGGGCACACGCTTGAAATAGTAGATGAGCACGAGTGCGGGCAGGCACAACAGGTTGAGCAGGTGCACACCGATGGAGAGGCCTGTGAGGTAGGCAATAAGGATGAGCCAGCGGTCGGACTGCGGCTTGTCGGCATTATCCTCCCACTTGAGCATCAGCCAGAACACCACGGCGGTGAAGAGGCTGGAGTAGGCATACACCTCGCCCTCGACGGCCGAATACCAGAATGTGTCGCTCCAGGCATAAGCCAGTGCGCCAGTCATGGCTGCTGTCTCAATGACCACGAGCTGCCACCACGAGCGCACCCAACCGTCGGCACACAGCAGGCGGCGTGCCAGGTGGCTGATGGTCCAGAAGAGGAACATGATGCATGCTGCACTGAGCAGGGCATTCATCACGTTGACCATGAGGGCCACCTTGGCAGGGTCGGAGGTGAGCTGCGTGAAGAGGTTGCCCGTAAGCATGAAGAAGGGTGCTCCTGGCGGATGGCCCACCTCGAGCTTGTAGGCCGTGGTGATGAACTCGGGGCAGTCCCAGAAGGATGCCGTGGGCTCCACCGTAGAGCAGTAGGTGAATGCTGCTATGGCAAAGGCCAGCCACCCGAGCAGGTTGTCGACTAAGCGGAAATGCTTCAGTGGTGTCATGGTGATAGCGTTGAAACAGTGTTGTATGTGGTTGTAGCGTTTGCCCTAAGGCGTGCAAATGTAGGCAATTGTAGCTGTAAGACCTGTGCCACGGCGGCATAAGAGCCTCGCTGTTAACTATTTTTAGGCCGTGCCACAGCGTCACAGCTGCGTCACGGCCAGGATGATGAAGGCGTAGCGCACGCCTTTGCCCAGGCATATGGTGCACGTGGAGAACCACGGGTTGGCACGCATGAAGCCCAGGGTGACCGAGACGGCACTGCCCACGAAGGGCAGGAAGCACACCAGCCCTATCCAGGCTCCGTAGTGCTCCATCCATCGCGACATCTGTGCCACACGCTCCGGGCGCACATGCAGGTAGTGCTCTATCCACTCGATGCGTCCGAAGGTGCCTATCCAGTAGTTGAACATGGAGCCGGCGGTGTTGCCCACGGTGGCCACAAGCAGCAGGCGCAACGGGTCTAAGCCCAGCATGAGGAGCACCAGAAGCACGGCCTCGCTGCTGAAGGGCACGACACTGCCGGCGAGGAAGGCTGCCACGAACATGCCCGGATAGCCCCACGATGTGAGCATGTCAATAAGCGTATGGATTAGCTCCTGCATGTGGGTGCGGATATGCTATTCAGCCTCGGTGCCGATGCGCTCCAGGACTGGCACGATGTCGTGCTGCCAGTCGGTGCCAAGGGCAGTGATGGTGGCATGGTTGTCGGTGAGTACATAGAAAGGGATGTCCACCAGCTCTATCTGCCGGCACAACGGTGTCTGCCACGAGAGCATGTAGCAACGGCTGTCGAAGTCCACGGAGTCGTGCTTGGCGGCATAGGTATAGAGCGATGCGTCTATGTCGAGACTCACACTCAGCGGCACGGGGCGCAATGAGTCGGGCACGGCGGTCATGTCACGGAGCCGCCGGCGCAGCTCAATGAGGTGGTCGCGGCTGTCGCGCTTCCATGCCGCCCACACCACAAGCAGGCGCGGCCGCCCTTCTGCCACAAGATGGATGGTGTCGGCATCAGGAGCGAATACATCGGGGGGCAGGAGCACATCGGGCAGTTGGCCGCCGAGGCGCAGGCTCGACACCTGCGCACGCCTCGCTAACAGCTGGTGCTGGAGGTAGAGCCCGACGGTGCTCTCTGGGCTGGCTTCCACGTATGCCTCCATGGCACGCTGCATGCTGTCGGGCGAGGCGTCGAGGTTAGCGAGGCGGAAGCGTGTGAGCTCCTCGTTGTCGTGTGTGCCGCCTACGCTGATGGCACGCAGGTGCGAGGCATCGCCCTGCATGTGCACATGCTTGCCGCCACGGGCAAACACCACCTGCTCGCTGTGGTTGGGGTAGACGACAAAGAGAGTAGCCTCGCCCTGAAGCGGCATGCGCCAGTCGAAGCGTCCCTCCTCGAGGTGAAGGGTGTCGATGCGTGGCAGCGACCCGTCGGTGGCATAGACATAGAAGTCGGCCTCGTGCAAGCCTTCCACCTCACCAGAGAGACGGAACTCTGTCTTGCTTTGGCACGAAGAGAGCGCGGCCATGGCCATGACCATGAGCGCGCTCACGCATATACACTTGGAGTGGCGTAGCATTAGCTGTAACCCTTGATGGTGCTTGAGCACACGCTGTGTGCTATTGCAGCAGCTCGGCTATCAGGGTGACATAGCGGGCAAACTCGAGGTCGCGGCGTGCACGCTCAGCCAGTGTGGCATCCTGCTGGATGGCACTCTGCAAGTGCGACACCACGCCGTCGGCATCGCCCTGACGGGCTGCCAGGACAGCGCTGAGGTAGGCCGTGTAGGCATCGGGAGCATCTACGCCGGCCAGCGTTGCGGCAGCGGCGGCATAGTCCTTGTTCAGTATCTGTGCGAGTGCGGCACTGTTGGTAGCTGCATCGGCCAGATTGCTGGCAGCGGCAGAGTAGTTGCCTTTGGCGAGATTGAGGTTGCCCAGCACCTCGCCATACGTGTTGGCCTTGGCACCCTTGGCAAGGGCGGCCTCGGCATCGTCGAGCTTACCGTTGGCAAGGGCGATGAGTGCCAGGTTGGTGGCAGCCTCGGGGCTGTTGGGATCCAGCTGGCGTGCCTTGTAGAGGTAGGACTCGGCGGTGGCGGTGTCGCCTGCACGCATGGCCAGCTTGGCAAGGTTGTTGTATGCCCGTGCGTCGGTGGGATAGAGTTGTGTGGCACGCTCATACCACTGGCGCTGGAGCTCATCGGTGCGCTGGAGTGCTGCTCCGTAGAGCAGTTCCTCGATGCCCAGCTTGGAGGCATCGGTGTTGTACTGCTCCACTATCTCGGTGTCGCTGCGGCCTATCACCTCGTAGTTGGCGATGAGGCGTGCGCGGCGCAGTTCGGGCAGCACGGCATCGGCCAGCTCCTCGTAGACGACGCTCATGTTGCGTATCTGCTGCTCACGCTCCACGGGGTCCTTGTACATCGACAGCACGCGCAGTATCACCTCCTTGTCCTGGATGTTGCTCTCGGCCACGAGCTGCTGGAAGCCCTCCCAGTCCTCGGCCGTGTAGTGGGTGTCGACATTTGTCTGGAGGTTGTTGTCGCGCAGTTGGTCGCGCACGTAGGCCGACGAGGTGTTCTGGCGCTGCTCGGCCAGACGCTCGTTGAAGTCGTAGCGGCCTTCGGGCGATGCGTAGGCACTCACCTCGATGTTGCGCAACTGCATCTGCTGCTGTGCGCTTATCTCCTTGAGTATCTTGGCGAAGTCGCGTATGCTCGTGGTGTTGAGCTCTGATGCACGCACGTTGGCCTGGTTCACGAGGTACTTTATCTGTGCCTCCTGCTTCTGTCGTATGATGCGCTGATAGGCATCGGTGGCGGTGGCGGGTGTGGCACTCTTGATGGTGGCAGCGAGCAGGCCTGCCGTCGACACCACGCCGTAGCCCACCTTCACGTCGGGCAGGTCGTAGTGCTTGCTGCCCTTGCGTGCATCGAAACGGAGGTAGAGGTCGCTCTGCTGAAGGGCGTCGCTGTAGGGGAACGTGGCACGGAGCGTGTAGTTGCCGCCGGCGGCGTAGGGCACCGTCGTGGCGTTGCCCTGCACCTTCTCTCCCTGGAATGTGGTGGCTGCGGATGCTATCTCGCCGCCCTCATACTTGAGCACGGGGGTGACGCGCATCACTATGTTCTTCTTCAGGTACTTCTGCGGGAAGGTGGTGCTGATGGTGGCAGGCACCTCGGCTCCCACGGCCTCGAGTGGTGTTGGTGTTACCACGACATTGTCGGCTGTGAGCGGACGCAGCTTGCCGCACGAGGTGAGCCCTATGGCTGCTGTTGCTATGACTGATAGCAGGATTGTGTTACGCATAGATATAATAATGTATGATTGTTGTCTTGGCTTGAAGCGTCGCAAAGGTAAGCAGAATATCAGTGTCGCGGCTCCGTGCTGGTGTCTTTTATGTCGGCAGGTGCTGCCGTGGTGCTTCCCCGAGTAGCGTCTGTGGCACCGCTGGCGGCTGCTACGGAGGCTGTGCCGGCCGTGGCTGCCCCTTTCTGTAGCGATGGGTATGAGATGCGGGTGTGGTAGATGGTCTTGAGCTTGTCCTTGAACACTTCCTTGGCCACGCGTATGTCCTGGAAGGTGAGGGGGCACTCGGTGAAGAGGCCGTCGGCGAGCTGTCCGTCCACGATGCGCTCCACCAGCTCGCTGATGCTCTGCTCGGTGTATTCCTTCAGCGAGCGCGCCGAGGCCTCCACGGCATCGGTCATCATGAGTATGGCCTGCTCTGCTGTCTGCGGGTTGCGCCCCGGGTAGGTGAAGAGCGCGGGGTCTACGGGCACGTCGGGGGTCTTGTTTTGTGCCGAGATGTAGAAGTACTTCACCAGGCCATGTCCGTGGTGTGTCGAGATGAAGTCGCGTATGACGGTGGGCAGGCGGTAGCTGTCGGCCATCTGCTCGCCATCGCTGACATGTGCTATGATGATGCGTGCGCTCTCGGCATAGTCGAGCTTGTCGTGCGGGTTCACACCGCGCATCTGGTTCTCGGTGAAGAAGGCTGGGTTCTTCATCTTGCCTATGTCGTGGTATAGGGCTCCCGTGCGCACCAGCTGGCTCTTGGCTCCTATCTTGCGGGCCACCTCGGCGGCGAGGTTCGACACCTGTATGCTGTGCTGGAAGGTGCCCGGTGCCACTTCCGAGAGGCGGCGCAGCAACTCCCTGTTGAGGTTGGACAGCTCCACGAGGGTGACGTTGCTCGTGAACTGGAAGGCACGCTCGAGCAGGAACATCAGCGGGTAGGCAAAGAGCAGCAGTATGCCCGAGATGATGAGGTGCTTGTATATGCTCCAGTCGATGCGTGTCAGGCTGTCGCCGCCGAGGAAGGTGTGGCCGTGCAGCAGCTCGATGCTGAGGTAGAACAGTATGGCTGCCGCCGTCACCACGATGCTGGTCTTGAACAGCTGCGAGCGCTCCGAGAGCTCACGCAGTGAGTAGATGGCCACGAGGCCTGCCACACACTGCGTGGCTATGAACTCGTAGGGGTAGCGCAGGGCTATTGCGCAGAGCATGATGGTGGCGGCATGTGCCATGAATGCTGTGCGCGAGTCCATGAACACACGCACTATGATGGGCAGCATGGCGTAGGGCACGATGTATACCGTCAGCAGCGTGTGGCTCACGAGGAAGTAGGTGACCAGCGGGTATGTCACCACCAGGCCTGCGAGCAGCGTCATGCCGCGCAGGTTGCCGAGATAGTCGCGGCGGAAGAGGTTGAGATACAGGGTGAGGCACAGCAGCACGATAAGCACATAGAGCGCCTGCCCCAGCGTCAGCAGGTTCTTCTCCTTGAAGTTGCTGCTGTGGGCTTCCTGTGCGCGGTAGTAGCTTTCCAGGATCTGCAAGGTGTGACGGGTGAGTATCTCGCCGCGGTCTATGACGCTCTGTCCGGCATAGACCACGCCTGTCGACGGCGAGAGGGAGCCTATCAGGTCGCTGCGCTGCTCGTCGCTCTTTGCCTCGTCGTAGACCAGGTTGGGCTGGATATAATGGTTAAGGTTGAGCTGCTGGAGTTGCTGGAGGCTGAGGCCGGCGCTGTCGGCTTCGGCGAGCACCTGCTCATAGGCTGTCTTCTCGGTGAGCAGGCCGCGCACCATGCGGCGCATGGACTCCGTGCCACGGTAGATGCGCACCATGGTGCAGCTGTCGTGCTCCAGCATCTGCAAGTCCCTGGTGCTGATGATGCCACGGCTGTAGACGGCGTGCAGGTGCTCGTCGACGTAGGTCCTGTAGGCTGGCGAGAGACCGCCCGAGGCCAGGCCGCGCGTGGCGTCGTGGAAGCGGGCCACCTGCGTGGCGGCCACGTCGGTATTGATGGCGAAGTAGGGCTCGTAGTAGGCCATGACGCTGTCCTGCTCACGCTGCAGCTGCTCCGCGCTCTTGAAGACGGGGAAGTCGTAGGGAGCTATGAACTGGCTGTAGGGCCATGGGCGGCCTTCGTCGAAGCTCAGTGCCGACTGGCTGCCTCTCGGCAGCGACCACACGATGACGAAGGTGGCTGCCACTGTCACCACGCACTGCGCCAGTATGCTGCGCCACGTGGGAGCTATGGAACGGTTGTATCTGCTCATAATGATGAAGACAAAGGTAGTGCTTTTTGCACAAGGCAGTGGCGCATAAGTTGGAATAAGTTGCTTACTTTTGCGCGCGAAACACTAACGCTATCACTCTCACTTAGCACGATGACTACTGACAGGAAAGTACGTGTGCGCTTCGCACCGTCGCCCACAGGGCCGCTGCACATAGGCGGTGTGCGCACCGCACTCTACAACTATCTCTTTGCCCGCCAGCACGGCGGCGACCTCATCTTCCGCATCGAGGACACCGACTCCTCGCGCTTCGTGCCCGGTGCCGAGGCATATATCCTGGAGTCCTTCCGCTGGCTCGGCATAGAGTTCGACGAGGGTGTCGGCTTCGGCGGCAGCTATGGGCCCTACCGGCAGAGCGAGCGCCGCGACATCTACCGCCAGTATGTGCAGCAGCTGCTTGATGCCGGACGCGCATATATAGCCTTCGACACCGCCGAGGAGCTCGCTGCCAAGCGCGAGCAGGTGGCCAACTTCCAGTATGACGCCGGCACACGCATGGCCATGCGCAACTCGCTCACCCTCGGCGAGGCCGAGACGCAGCGCCTCGTGGCCGAGGGCGTGCCCTACGTGGTGCGCTTCCTCATCGAGCCCGGCGAGGACATTCACGTCGACGACATCATACGCGGCGACGTGTGCATCAACTCCACCATACTCGACGACAAGGTGCTGTGGAAGAGCTCCGACCAGCTGCCGACATACCATCTGGCCAACATCGTCGACGACCGCCTCATGGAGGTCACACACGTCATACGAGGCGAGGAGTGGCTGCCGTCCGCGCCGCTCCACGTGCTGCTCTACCGTGCCTTCGGATGGACCGCCACCATGCCGCGCTTCGCCCACCTGCCGCTGCTGCTCAAGCCCGACGGCAAGGGCAAGCTCAGCAAGCGCGACGGCGACCGTCTGGGCTTCCCCGTGTTCCCCCTCGAGTGGCACGACCCCAAGACCGGCGAGCGCAGCAGCGGCTACCGTGAGAGCGGCTACCTGCCCGAGGCCGTGGTCAACTTCCTGGCACTGCTCGGGTGGAACCCTGGCGACGACCAGGAACTGCTCTCCATGGACGAGCTCATACAGAAGTTCCGCCTCGAGAAGTGCTCCAAGAACGGCGCACGCTTCGACTACGTGAAGGGGCAGTGGTTCAACCGCGAGTACCTGATGCGCCTCAGCGACGACGAGTGGGCACCCGCCTTCACCGACATCCTGCACGCCAACGGCATCGACACCACCACGGAGCGCGCCGCACAGGTGGTGGGCATGATGAAGTCGAAAGTCATCGACTACGCCACACGCGACGGAGTGAAACGCCGCAACGTCTCCTTCGTCAGCGACCTGTGGCCGCTGTGCCGCTTCTTCTTCGTGGCACCCACAGAGTTCAACATGGACGACAAGTTCGTGCGCAAGGCCTGGGGCACAGGCACGGCAGAGCAGATGCAGCAGCTGCGCGACGTGCTGGCCGGCATCGGCGACTTCAGCGTCGAGGGCCAGCGTGCCGTCGTCGACCCGTGGGTCGAGGCCTCGGGCATCAAGCCATGGAACGCATGGCGAGTGTGCCTCGTCGGCGAAGGCCAGGGTCCCGACATGTATGCCCTCTCCGCATTCCTCGGGCGCGACGAGGTGCTGCGGCGCATGGACTACGCCATAGCCACGCTGCCACATTGACGCAACCACGACAGACAACTGCGCAAGGGCCTGCACCCTCACGCCACGCACCCTGCACCGTCCATGCGCACCACCCTGCACCGTCAGTGCCGCCACCCTGCATGGTGCTTGCAGCCCCTTAGCATATCACATCTCACCCACTCAACGGCATGTACACACTCGCCATATACCTCTACATGATAGCCATCAGCATGGCAGCCATCTTCAACAAGCGCGCACGCCTGCTGGCCGTGGGACACCGCAAGGCATTCTTCCAGCTCAAGCGGCAAGTGGACCCGCAGGCACGCTACGTCTGGTTCCATGCCGCTTCCTTAGGCGAGTTCGAGCAGGGACGCCCCCTCATGGAGCGTGTGCGCCGCGAGCATCCCGAGCTCAAGATACTGCTCACCTTCTTCTCGCCCTCGGGCTACGAGGTGCGCAAGACATGGGAGGGAGCCGACGTCATCTGCTACCTGCCGCTCGACACGCCGGCACACGTGCGCCTATTCTTCCACTTCGTGCGGCCCGAGATGCTATTCCTCATCAAGTACGAATTCTGGCAGAACTACCTCAAGGGCTGCGCCCGCCGCGGCATACCCGTCTACAGCGTGAGCAGCATCTTCCGCCCCAGCCAGATCTTCTTCCGCTGGTACGGCCGTCACGGCTATGCACGCGTGCTCGACAAAGTTACACACTTCTTCGTGCAGAACGAGCAGAGCCGCGCGCTGCTGGCCACACTCGGCCATGTGGACAACGTCACCGTGGCGGGCGACACACGCTTCGACCGCGTCAAGGACATACGCGCCGCCGCCCGCGAGCTACCCCTCGTGAAGGCTTTCGCACAGGGGCATACCACCTTCGTGGCCGGCAGCTCGTGGCCGCCCGACGAAGCCCTGTTCATACCATGGTTCCGCGCCGGAGGCTGCGAGCGCCTCATCATTGCCCCCCACCTCATCGGCGAAGACCATCTGCGCGACATAGAACGCGCCCTTGAGGGGCACCGCGTGTGCCGCTACACACACGTGCGCACCGAGGCCGACGTGGCCGGTGCCGACGTGCTCATCATCGACTGCTTCGGCCTCCTCTCAAGCATCTACCGCTACGGGCAGGTGGCCATGGTGGGCGGCGGCTTCGGAGCCGGCATACACAACGTGGCCGAGGCCGCCGTCTACGGCATGCCCGTGCTCATAGGCCCACGCAACGCCAACTTCCGCGAGGCACGCCACCTGCTCGACTGCGGCGCATGCATCGAAGTGACCGACACAGCCACCTTCACCGACGCAGCCACACACCTCTTCGCCGACGAGGCAGCACGCACGGCAGCAGGGCTGGCAGCCAGCACATACATCGACTCCGGCGCGGGAGCCACCGAAGCCATCTACCGTCACGTCTTCAGCCACACATAGCCACATGGCACCACCCGACACGCGCCGCCGCACTGCCGACAGCCTGCTCTGGAGCGGCATAGCAGGCGCAGGCATGCAGCTCGTAAGCGCACTCTTCGGACTGTGGCTGCTGCGCCTGCTCACGCCAACCGACTACGGCCGCGTGGCAGCCCTCGTGGTGTTCTCATCCGTGGCCAGCGTGCTCCAGGAAAGCGGCTTCACCGCCGCACTGGCCAACAAGCGCGAGCCCTCACCGGCCGACTACAACTCCGTCTTCTGGGCCAACACACTCATAGGCACAGCCATCTATGCCGTGCTCTTCGCCGCAGCACCAGCCATCGCGCGCTTCTATGCCGACCCCGTGCTATGCCCACTCGGGCGCCTCGTCTTCCTCTCATTCGTCATATCATCATTCGGCACTGCACAGCGAGCATACCTCTTCGGCCACCTCATGGTGCGGCAGACAGCCATCTGCCAGCTCACAGCCGTGACACTCTCCAACATGGCCGGCGTGGCACTCGCCTACGCAGGACTCGCCTACTGGGCACTGGCACTGATGACACTCGTCTACGTCAGCACCCTCACCATCATGGCATGGCACTACTCGCCGTGGCGGCCCACGCTGCACATCAGCCTCAAGCCCGCATGGAGCATGTTCGGCTTCTCCTCACGCCTGCTCATCAGCAGCCTGGCCACACAGCTCACCAACCATGCCTTCGGCGTGCTGCTCACACGCTTCTTCGGGTCCACACAGGCAGGCATATACAGCAACGCACGCAAGTGGCACGACATGGCCACCACCACCATCAGCAGCATGGCACAAGGCGTCACGCAGCCACTGCTCGTGCAGACAGCCGACGCACAGCCTCTCACCACATTCCGCACCCTGCTCCGCTTCACCGCCATGCTCTCCTTCCCCGCACTGTTCGGCCTGACCCTCATCGCCCCAGACTTCGTAGTCCTGCTGGCAGGACAAAAGTGGGCAGCCTCTGCCACACTGCTCTCGCTGCTATGCCTCTACGGAGCCTTCGCACCCATAGCCACGCTCTACACCAACCTCATCATAGCCCTGCGGCACTCAGGCATAGTCATGACCATAGCCCTCTGCAACTGCGGCATGGTGTGGGGCGGCATCATAGCAGCCCACGCACTCGGCGCATCGCTCACAGCCATGGTGGCCTACTACGTGGCCCTCAGCACATCGTGGCTCCTCGTGTGGCAAGCCGTGGCACGCCACCTCTGCGGACTGCGATGGCACCACGTGGCAGCCTGCACACTGCCATACATGCTCCTCGCCGCCACGGTCATGGCCGCCACATGGCACCTCACCCGCACCATGCCGCTCTCATGGCTGCGGATGCTCACATGCATAGCCACTGCAGCGACAGCCTACACAGGCATCCTCATCATTGCCCGCGACCACGCCATGCACGCTGCCATAGCATACCTGCGCCAGCGCACCCGCATGCAACAGTCACGCCACAACAATCCACACCAAGGCACAGAAAGCAACTTTTGAGCCAAAACCTTGGCCGCATCGACGCAGCCCCATATATTTGCACCGCAAACTATTACTACTACTCTGTCACATAGGCTATAAGCACTCTGTAACATAGAGGCGAAGCCTACACGCAACCCATCATCAGTCCTCAACCTTCGCGTATGTGCGTACCTTATTACTATTATATAAGGTGCATCCCTCCGGCATAGCCACATGCCACAGGGGTGTGCCTGCACACACGCCCCCACTGAAGCTATTACTAACAACACCCTAAAACGCTATGAAGAAACTATTACTACTCTTAACCACACTGCTCACTGGTGCAGGAACAGCCTTGGCAACTGACTACACAGTCAAGGTTGCCGGGACACCAAGCACGTATGGTAGCTTCACCACAAGTTCCACCGTAACCGACTACTACACGACATGGACATCCAATGCATCATCCGGCCTGGCAGGACTGACCATAGTGGCAGCCGAAGGATTAGGCATGAGCGAGCAAGCAGGATACAACAAAGAAGGAGGCACGCCAACAGGAGACCTTGCACTAAAGGCAGCCGCCGAGAGCACGGACTACGACTTAGTGATTACCGCACCATCGGGATATTACATCAAGGGTTATTCAATGGATGTCCGTCTGTATACTTCCGCCAATAGCTATCGCATAACCAACCAGGCTGGCGGCACACACACTTTTACAACCAGTTCTACTATCATCCAAGAGTCGGCTCCGTATGCCTCGTCCATCACCCTTAAAGTGGCAGACATGTATTCCGGCTGTTCCTCAATGTATCTATGCATCGTTACATTCACCGTAACCCTCACTGATGAGCTCCCTGGCACACTGCTTAACTCAACAGCCGATGGTGTTACATGGAACCCTACTGGCAGCTGGAGGAACAACTGGACATCTGGCACCACACCAGAGGTGTGCCTACAGGCTGGTAACTCCGTTGGTGCAAGCAACATAAGCAACTCCAGGCTGGCTCAGCTACAGGCTCATTCAACCTGCACGCTGTCAATAGCCCCTACTATACACTGAGCGTCCCACGCACCCATGTAATCACAAGCTACACCATTGTGGGAGCAGCAAATCATGCCATCACCTTTACTCCGAGCGAAGGCACCGCAAGTGGGTTCACTTTCGCTGCAAACATCTATTCAGCCGTCACTGTAACCGGCGTGAACACGAACCGCGTCTCGTTCCAGCTTACCGGTGGCAGCTACCAAATCAGCAATGCACGCATCATTGTGCAATATGAACCCGCTACCTCCATCACCACCCTGCCCACCGCCAACAATAAGGCATACGTCATCAGCAACGCCCGTGGCACATGGAACTTTGCCGACGACGCAACAGCCATGAGCGCCAGCTCAATTCTCGACCTCAATGCCACCAGCCAGCAGGTGGCCATCATCTACTACGACGGGACAGACGACGACACAGACAATGGAGCCTACTACCTCTACAGCGTCAACGCAGGCAAGTACCTCACAGCCAGCAACACGCTGACCTCCAGGACCACGGATGCCGAGCAGGTGAGCATCACAGCCACAGGCAATGCCACCTACCCCTGGCTGTTCCAGTTCACAGACAACAGCGACGGCTACATCAACGTGGACAATAGCCTCAACACATATATTAATAATTGGAACGAAGTTGATGCCGGCAACAGCAACATGATTATCGAGGCTGCTGACTTCGACGCTACAGACGCACTCGCCATGTTCACCACCAAGACCGTGACCTACAACCTCTCCTACGGCGGCAACAGCACTTTCCGCACCGTGAACGACGTGGAGGTCACCATCTCCGGCGACGCCTCCGATTTCGTGCCCTCGAGCTTCGAGGCTGCCGGTGTCTCACTCAGCTACTCGCCCGCAACTATCACCTCAGAGACCACCGAGGTCACCGTCACAGCCACATGGGACGGTCCCTTCCAGTTCTCGGAGAGCATTGCCGAGGCCAAGTACTACACCGTGGGCATGCGCACAGGTGCAGAGGCCAGCAACTACATCTGGAAGTACGACGGCACGAACATTGCCCTTGAGGCCGTCGCCACCAATGCCTACTCCTCACTGAGCGACGCCCACTGCTTCGCCTTCCTCGGCAACCCCTACGACGGCATCACCATCTACAACAAGGCTGCCGCCAACTACGTCGTCAAGACCGACGATGACGTTGCGCCCACCTTTGGCTCCACCGGCACAGCCTTCATCCCCGTGGCTTCCAACGTCTCGGGCAAGACCATTGCCAGTGGCTACATCTGCTTCCGCGTCAACGGCGGCACCTACTACCTCAATGGATGGAGCGACGACAATGCTGTCCATGGTGCAGCAGACGCCAATGGCCCCAACAGCACCTGCTGGTTCATCGCACCTGGCCGGTATCACCTTGCAGCCATGAGCGAATGGAACCTTGATGCGCCATTGGGAGCCGTGGGCACCAAGTCGCACATCACCACACAGGCCCTTCTTGAAAACATCAGGACAGCACAGGCCAACATCATTGCCGACCCATTCTGCGTCGTAGGCTCATTTGTGATGATGAACACCATTCTCGACCCCATCAACAATAGCTCCACCATCACCCTTTCAGATGGCTACTACCGTTTCGTCAACGCCTACACAGCATGGACGAGCACGCCTCCCACAACCTACTACAACAGCACCACGGACCGCATAGAGTGGTCCGTGGCATCCAACAGCAGCAGCAACGTTAACTCCATCTTCAAGGTAACCACTGCCACGCCCACCATCTACTCGCCCAACGCGCAGAAGTATATGTCGGCCATCAATTCCACCGTCAGCGGCGCATTGGACAATGCAGCAGGCACCACTGTGTTCACGTCATTAGGCAGCGCGCAGTACAACATCATCGTGAATAGCGGCATCATGCACACCGCCGGCCATAGCCCAGACCAGAGTAGTGGTATTTATGGTACCGGCACATCTGGCAACCTCACCTCGTGGGGCGGCGGCTACACAGGCTCCGCCGATGCCTGGTATATCGTTAAGGTCGACGAAATAGACCTGACACTCAACGCTGGCGGCGACGGCAACTACTACGCCACCATGTGCCTGCCCATGGACGTGACGCTCTCCGGTGCCGAGGCCTACACCCTGACTCTCAACGGAGCCAAGGACCGCCTCGGGCTCTCCGCTGCCATCACCTCCGTGCCCGCCGGCACCCCTGTGCTGCTCATCGGCACATCGGCCTCGGCTACGGCAAGCATCGCAGCCTCGGCAACCTGCGGCGCACCGCTCGCCACGACATCCCTCACCGGTGTGTACACCGACACCGCCGTCGACGGCTCCACCAACTACTTCCTCGGCAAGGCCGACGACAAGGTTGGCTTCTACCACTGGGAAGGCTCCACGCTGGCTGCCAACCGCGCCTACCTGGAGGGCAGCACACTGAGCGTGAAGGGCTTTGCCTTCGACTTCGGCAACACCACATCCATCGCCGGCATGCTGCGCGACACCAACAGCGATGCCGCCATCTACGACCTTGCCGGCCAGCGCGTGGCACGCCCCGTGAAGGGCATCTACGTCTCGCGCGGCAGGAAGGTGGTTGTCCGCTGAGCTGAATGTAATAAATGCAGAATGTAAACGAAACAACAAGACGACAATGAAGAAGACATATATCCTCCCACGCACACGTTTCGCGGCTCTCGACAGCGAGCTGCTCATAGCCGCATCCATCGACGTGAACGGCGACAAGACCTCCAGTGAGAGCAACGGCGGCTGGGTGAAGCGGCAGCAGACCGGCAACAGCAGCTACAACGTCTGGAACGAAGACTGGAGCAAGTAGGCCGGCAACCGACCGTCGGCTCCGCTCATCAACATTGAGAGTAAGCCCTCGACATTAAGCCGGGGGCTTACTCTTTTGTTGACAGGATAGGTTGTCGCTCTATGCATACACCATGCGAACAGGCAGGCAAAGAGGTGAGCGGCGTGGCTCAACTTTCTGGCAGCCATCCTTCCGCTTTCCCCTCCCAAGGATGTACCTTTGCAGCCACAACTCCCCACCTATCTCTTCGCCACACATGATTATAGGTACACTCGACCTTGGCTACCGCCCCGTGATGCTTGCGCCCATGGAGGACGTGACGGACATAGGCTTCCGCCTGCTCTGCCGCCGTCTGGGCGCAAGCATGGTCTACAGTGAGTTCGTCAGTGCCGATGCCCTGGTGCGCCGCGTGGGGCGCAGTGTGGCAAAGCTCACGGTGAGCGACGACGAGCGTCCCGTGGCCATACAGATCTACGGTCGCGACCCCGAGTCGATGGCCGAGGCCGCGCGCATCGTGGTGGGCGAGGCGCACCCCGACGTGCTCGACATCAACTTCGGCTGCCCCGTGAAGCGTGTTGCCGGCAAGGGTGCCGGTGCCGGCCTGTTGCAGGACGTGCCGGGGCTGCTTGCCATAGCTCGTGCCGTGGTCGATGCCGTGGGCTCGCAGGTGCCTGTCACTGCCAAGACACGCCTGGGCTGGGACCACGACCACCGCATCATAGTTGGTCTGGCCGAGCAGTTGCAGAACTGCGGCATCGCAGCCCTTGCCATCCATGGCCGCACGCGCTCGCAGATGTACACCGGCGAGGCCGACTGGACACTCATCGGCGAGGTGAAGGCAAACCCGCGCATGCACATACCCATCATCGGCAACGGCGACATAGCCAGCGGCAACGATGCCCTGCGTGCTTTTGAGGTCTATGGCGTGGATGCCGTCATGGTGGGGCGTGCCACCTTTGGCCGCCCGTGGATCTTTCAGGAGATACAGGACACGCTGCGTGCGCACGAGGCAGCACAGCGCGGCGAGCCCTACACGCCGCACGTGCTCACCACCGACGAGCGCGTGGCCATCCTCAAGCAGCATGTGCTCACCGCCGTGGAGCGTCTCGACGAGCGTCGCGGCATACTCCACTCTCGGCGTCACCTGGCAGCGTCGCCCCTCTTCAAGGGCATTCCCGATTTCCGCCCCATGCGCATAGCCATGCTACGCGCCGAGAGCGTGGAGGAGCTCTTTGCCATCATCGATGAGGCGAGAAGGAAGTCGCTCCCTCCCCTTTAGTGGTGAGAGGGAGAGTCTGTTTAGCACTCAGCCACGAAGGCCGCCATCTCGTCCTTGCAGGCACATGCACTGCGATAGAGGGCCAGCTGGTTGCGCACGCGGTCGAGGTTGTGCTCCTCGTAGCGGCACTTCCAGTACTTGTCGCCCGAGATGTAGTCCCAGAGGAAACGCACAGCCTGCATGTAGGGGAATAGCGTTGCGGCGTAGGGCAGCAGTTCGCGCTCGGTGGGTGTGAGGAACGCCTTGGCCGACGCAATGTATCCGCGTGTGAAGGCTCGGAAGATGTCCATCCGGAAGCCCACGTGCGAGAGGTCGGGGTCGTCCTCGGCGGTGAGGTTGGCCGCAGTGCGCAGGAAGTCGCCGTAGTCGGAGAAGATGAAGTTGGGCATCACCGTGTCGAGATCGATTACGCACAGCACGTTGTCGTCGTGGTCGAACATCATGTTGTTTACCTTTGTGTCGCAGTGGCAGATGCGCTTGGGCAGCTTGCCCTCGCGGCCGAGTCGCTCGGCCAGCGTCATCTCGTCGGCATGTGCGAGCAGCTCGTCGATGATGGGTTGCACCTTGGCCACGCGCCCCACGGGGTCTTGCCTGATGACCTCCTGCAGCTGCTGCAGGCGGAACTCCATGTTGTGGAAGTCCTTGATGGTCTCGCCGAGCTGCACGGGGATGTCGGCCAGCATGGCCTGGAACTCGCCGAAGGCCCGTCCGGCCGCCTCGCTGCTCTCGGGGTTCACGGCCTGCTTGGTGACGGCATTGGCTATGAACACCATGAGGCGCCAGGGGTCGCCGTCGACGGTGGTGTAGAGTTTCTGTGCATCCTCGCGCAAGGGCACGAAGGTGAGCACGCGACGGTCAATGTCGGGTGTGCCGCGCTCCTCCAGCTTCTTGCGAATGTGGGTTGTGACGGCGTGTATGTTGCCCATAAGCATGTCCACGTCGGGGAACACGTTGGTGTTGATGCGTTGCAGCGCATAGTCGGGGGCGTCGGCCTCGGCAGTGCGCACGAGCAGTGTGTCGTTGATGAGACCTTCGCCCAGTGGGCGGATTTCGCTGACGGTGCCACGAGTGGCGAACTGGTCAACGATGGCTTTCAGGTGTGCGTCCATAGCGTTAAGTTGAGAGGTGAAAGGTGAATGTTGTGAAATGTCAGGGGGGTGGTTATCTCCATGCAGGGTGCCGGGCCGCACGGTGCAGGGTGTCGGGGACACACGGTGCAGGGTATGGCAGCCACACGGTGCAGGGTGTCAGGGAGCTCCGCCCGTGGTGAGGAGTGTGCCGTCGGCAGCCTGTCCGTCGGCACTCACCGCTACGGTGGTCTGATGGCTGTTGTTGTAGAGGCTTATGGTGGCAGGTCCGGCACTGAGGTCCAGGTCGGGGTTCCAGTAGAGCGTGCGGCGATGGTCTTTGCTGTGCTCGGGTGGCGGCGCGGCGGAGTAGTCGGGATGATAGAAGTCGTCGGGCGTGCTGAAGCCCCAGAGCACATAGCGGCGGTCGCGGTAGGTGGTGCGCTGTCCCTCGGAGGCCATGCGCCGCAGGTCGACACTCACCGTGGGGCGGTCCGCGGCATAGGCGTCGTCGCCCTCGCGGCGCGGGGAGTAGTCGGTGTAGACATACACCTTGTCGATGTTGTAGAGGTAGTTGTAGGCCTTGAGCTGTGCCGGCGTGTGGCTGTAGGAGCTGTTGCGGCCCTCGTAGCGTGTCTCCACGCCGTAGCTGTTTGGCAGGCCCATGTCGCCGATGTAGCAGCGTGCTATGGCGTCTGTGAATGCCTCGCTGCCGCTGTACCACGCCACGAGAAGGCCTGCGTCGGCAGCGTTGTTGAAGGCGTCGTAGGCATCGGCCACGAAGGCCGGCTTGGTGGCATCGAAACGACGCAGGCCGCGCCGCCGCGTGCTCACCGACACGGTGCGCATCAGCCGCGCGCCGCCCTGCAACAGGGAGCCCTCGCGCAGCGACGCGCCCTCGATGCTGACATCGGCCGCCGTCTCCGGCTCGTTGGCCTGATAGTAGGTGTAGGGACGCACGAAGCGCGGGTAGGGCCAGGCTATGCGAAGGTAGTACTCCGGATACTCCTCCTCGTTCACCACCACCCACTGGTGTTCCTTGCCCGCGTGCCAGCGCGTGGTGTCGGATGCGGCGAGGTAGAACAGGCAATAGCCCTCAAAGTCGGGAGTCTGTATCTGGAAACGGCCGCGCGTGGTGGTCATGTCGCCCACAAGGGGCTCGAAACCGGGCTTCACGAACTCTGCGTGAACAAGCACTTCGCGCTTGAGACGCGACTCCGTGGCATAGAGGCGGGCGGCTGCCGAGGCTGCGCTGCGGCGCACCGCTGTCGTGGCCGTGCCGCTGCTGCCGTCGGCTTGTGGCGCGCCTATGCCTCCGTTGGCCTCCGGCGAGGCATCGGCCGTGGTGCCGGCATCGGTGCCGTCGTCGGTGTCGGCAAAGGGGTCGGTGGGCTCGGCTGTCATGAAGGCCTCATGCTCGGCCATCACGGCATCGAGCTGCTCGTCGGAACGCGTCTGCCCCTCATAGGGCAGCACCACGCCCTGCAGCACCGGCGTGTACTCGGCAGGATGCTGCACGGCGAAGGCTCCGGGGACGGCCATCGTGTGCCAGTCAAAACGCCGCCATCCCTGTGTGAGCATGAGCAGGTCGAGGGCGCGGCGGTGGGCCTCGTCGGCAGAGGCAAAATACTCGCGGGCATCGGGCACGAAGCCGCACAGCTCCGAGGAGAGGAGCATCTCGGTGAGGATGTCGGAGGTGTCGTAGCTCAGGCCCATGCCTGCCACGTCGCGCACAGCCACCGAGACATGTGCCTGCGTGAGTGCCGCGTCCATGCTGTCGGGCACAGCCGTGGCAGCCGAGAGGGTGAAGGTGATGCGCTCGTGGGGCGCGTAGTACTTGCGCAGACCCGTCACCGTGAGCGAGGGCTTCACGGCCGGCTCCGTGAGGGCAAACACGAGGCGGTCGGCATAGACACGCCCCTGCGCATTGAACACCGTGAGCTGGTGTATGCCGGCCTCAAGGGTGTCGGCACGCAAAGATAGGCTGTGCACAGCGTCGGGGTCGAGCTCCCACACATGCTCCACACGGCCCTCGTGCATCAACGTCACGCCCAGGGGCTCTGCCGCCGGCTGCCCCACGGCGCGCAGCACTATGCTCCACTCGCTGTCGCCGGCATCCACGCTCATGGCCACGCCCTCGGCCTCCACGGCGGGCAGGTTCTGCGTGACCCTGCGGCCGTCGGCAGCGACGAAGGTAGCCTTGCATGCCGCCGAGAGCAAGGGTGTCAGCCGCACGGTGCCGCGGCCGCGATGCTCCACGGCAGCCGTGGCCACAGTGTCGCGGCCTGAGGTGACGGTGAGCGTGCCGGGGACATAGCGGCCGTCGGCCATGGTGCACTCAAAGGCCATGCAGCACTCCACGCCGGCCACCATAGAGCCGCCCTCGGGGAAGAGCGCGAGGCGCAACGCCGACGTGTCGGCATCGGCATAGGAACGGCGCAGGGGGCGCAGCGTCATGTCGGGGGCATACTCTCCCGGGGCGGCAGGACGGTCGTAGACCGCCACCACGCGCGAATAGAGGCGGGCATAGTCGCGGAAGTAGTCGTGAGCAGCGGCACGCGTGTAGAACCACCACTCCGACATAGGCTGATGCGGATGCTCCTCCTCGCCCCAGTTGAGCTGCCAACGCGTGTAGGCCCGCAGCTCATAGTAGCCAGCATACAAGGAATCGGTGAGCACAAAGTTGCCGTGACCGCGGCCACCCTCCATGCGCACCAACTGCCGCTCCACGAGGTAGCCGTCGTGACTGAGCAGCTCCACATAGAGCACACGGCTGACGGTGCTTGGCACAGCACGGTCGGTGCGCCGCGTGCAGGCAGCAAACCAGATGGTGTCGCCCACGAAGTAGCAGGTGTTGTCGGTGTGGAGGTACACCTTCTCCTGCGGGAGCATACGCCCGAAACGTGCCACGCGCAACGCCCACTCCGAAGGGCGTGCGGCAACCGTGTCGGCCGGCATCGTCACGGCAGCCTGCACCATGGCAGGAGCGGCAGCAACGGCAACAATAAGGAGAAGCAGCAGGCGTCGCATGTGACAAAGATAGACTATTCTGCCACACACGGCAGCAGAAAAGACTCCTATTTTCTTGGCAGCACACACGGCATTGCATACTTTTGCCCATAACCCTGATAACACGGCGGCACGTGCCGCCTACCACGCACATGACAGCCGTGGCTGCCGACTCTCAATAATCAACCTTCAATAATCAATTCCCCATGACCCTCATCAAATCCATCTCAGGCATCCGCGGCACCATAGGCGGGCGCGCGGGCGACACACTCAACCCCTTAGACATTGTCAAGTTCGTATCGGCCTATGCCACACTCATCAAGCGCATGAACGGCGAGGCCGCAAACGGCACACGCCTCAAGATAGTGGTGGGCCGCGATGCACGCATCTCAGGCGAGATGGTGAAGAACGTGGTGTGCGGCACACTCATGGGCATGGGCTGCGACGTGGTCAACATAGGCCTCGCCACCACGCCCACCACCGAGGTGGCAGTGACCATGGAAGGTGCCGCCGGAGGCATCATCATCACCGCCAGCCACAACCCGCGCCAGTGGAACGCCCTCAAGCTGCTCAATGAGCGCGGCGAGTTCCTCAACGCCAAGGAGGGTGCCGAGGTGCTGCGCATCGCCGCCGCCGAGGACTTCGACTATGCCGACGTGGACCACCTGGGACACTACCGCGAGGACGACAGCTACGACCAGCGGCACATCGACCTCGTGCTCGGCCTCGACCTCGTGGACGCCGAGGCAGTGCGCGCACGCAAGTTCCGCGTGGCACTCGACACCGTGAACTCCGTGGGCGGCATCATACTGCCCAAACTGCTCAAGCAGCTGGGCGTGGAGACAGTGACCACACTCTACGGCGAGCCCACAGGCGACTTCCAGCACAACCCCGAGCCCTTAGAGAAGAACCTCTCCGACATCAAGGCCCTAATGCAGAAGGGCGGCTACGACATAGCCTTCGTGGTGGACCCCGACGTGGACCGTCTGGCTCTCTTCTGCGAGGACGGCACCATGTATGGCGAGGAGTACACGCTCGTCACCGTGGCCGACTACATACTTCAGCACACCCCGGGTGCCACCGTGAGCAACCTCTCCAGCACACGCGCCCTGCGCGACGTGACACGCAAGTACGGACAGACATACTCGGCATCGGCCGTGGGCGAGGTGAACGTGGTGACGCAGATGAAGGCCACAGGGGCCGTCATTGGCGGCGAGGGCAACGGCGGCGTCATCTACCCCGCTGCACACTATGGCCGCGATGCACTCGTGGGCATCGCTCTCATACTCACCTACTTGGCCAAGCGGGGAGTGAAGACCAGCGAGCTGCGCGCCACATATCCCGCCTACGCCATCGCCAAGAACCGCATCGACCTCACACCGGACACCGACGTGGATGCCATACTGGCACGCGTCAAGGAGCTATACAAGGAGCAGGAGGTGAACGACATTGACGGCGTGAAAATCGACTTCCCCGACCGCTGGGTACACCTGCGCAAGAGCAACACGGAGCCCATCATACGCGTATACTCGGAGGCTGCCACCATGGAAGCTGCCGACCAGCTCGGCAAGGACATCATGGAGGTGGTCTACTCCATGACAAAGTAAAAAGGAATACTCGGAGTATTAGGAGTACTCAGAGTATTCAGACCAAGGCAAGAGGCCACGCACCGCACGGTGCGTGGCCTCTTGCCTTGGTTGCCTGATGCAGCTTCTGCTGCTCCGTCGTCAGAAGATATATGCCACGCCTATGGCAGGGTGCCACTCATAGGCATGGAAGGACGTGAGCATAGATAGCGACACCATGTAGTGGGTGTAGCGGCCCACGACGCCGAAGTCCACGACAGGGCGCGTGAGGCTCTTCTCCACGATGCCCGTGCAGCGGCCGAAGTCGCTGTACTCGTGTATCTCGCCAAAGGTGGTGGTGCGCTCCTTGCAGAAGAGGGCACCCACGCCGAGATGGGCATAGAAGGGACCGTAGGCACGGTAGAGCGCACCCACGGTGAAATGCATGGCGTTGCGCTTGGAGCTGATCTCGAATGCATCGGAGCTGTTGATGGGCAGGATGCCGGCACGCAGGTAGCCGCCATACTGGCCCTCAATGAGACCGCCCATGACGCTGACGGTGCGCACTGTGGTGCCGCCGCGCTGGTTGCCGATGGGGCTCATCTGACCCGAGGGCGAGCCTATCCATGTCAGGCCCAGGCCCACGAAGGGGTGGCGAGCCTCCTCAAGCCATGGCTCGGCCACACGCGGCTGGAGCCGTATGCGCATCTCGGCCTTGGGGGCAACAGTGCGGATGACAAAGTCGGGATGCGACACACGCAGCTCGCGGGGCATGCGGGTGAGCTCAAGCACGAAGTGACCCTCACTGTCGGTGTCGGTGCCCTGACGCAGCTGCGTCACCTCGACATGAGCCTTGGCAATGGGGTTGCCATGCAGGTCGACCACCGTGCCCTCAATGCGCAACTGCGCCGAGGCCGGCAAGGCACAGAGCACCATGCCCACGACAACGACCAGACGACAGACCATGCTGTGGATTAGGTTGTTCATATATGCCATTGTTGGATATGGTCTTGTGTGAGACATGAGTGCTTAGTTGCCCGCCGTGGAGAAGACGATGGTGCCCTCGGTGCCGACAATGGTGCCGTCGTAGTTCCAGACAAAGTAGGTGAAGGTAACCATGCACGTGTTGTCGGTGCCGATGAGTTCGGAGGGGCAGGTGAGGGTTATGGTGTCGTCGATGCCGGAGCTCTTAGCCGTGAGTATGCGGCCCAGGTCGCTGTTGGCAGCCGTGAAGAGCTCAATGAGTGTCTCCTGCGAAGGCGTGCTCTCACCGCCGACAGTGGCATCGGTGCGCACGGAGGCCACCTCGATGAACTTACGGTAGACCGGAGTGCCGGCCGTGCTGAGATAGGCCGTACCGGAGAGGCTGTTGATGGCAGGTGTGCCGGCGAGTGAGTAGTCTGAGGTGTAGAGGGAGATGATGTCGGCAGGCACTATATCCATAGTGCTTGCGCCGAAGTACTGCGAGAGCACGCTGCGACGGTCGCCCGTCACGGCCGAGGTCCACGAAGCCTTCAGGGCATAGGTGTTATTGTTGTTGACATCGGCACTGTCGGAAGCCATGGTTATGGTGGCCACATAGATGCCGTTGGCCGAGGCGGCACGGGTGTAGAGGCCGTTGGTGGCAGGAGCAATGTCGGTCAGGACGAGGGCGGTGACATCCTTGCCATAGGCATCCACGAGGGTGAGGGTGACGTTGTCCACATCCACGTCGATGGGGTTGAGGGTGAAGTAGAGCATGCCGTTATAAGTGTTGGTAGTGCCCTGCACTAACGAGTCGACTCCGGCAAAGTCCTCATAGGGGAAGTAGATGGTGGAAGCCTCGCCGGTGGTGGCATCTAAAGGCACCCACACCTGCTGCGGCATAACCATCTTCTGGATGACTACGCTGTGCACACGGTGTTCCTCCTCGGAGAGGAACCTCTCCTCAAAGTCGTCAAAGCGAGCAGTGATGATGGTTACCTCGTCCTCCAGCACTGTCACACGGTCGAGCACCTCGTTGACGGTAGCTGCCAGAGAGTCAATGCGTGCAGTGTTGGCATCAATCAATTCAGTCAGTTCCTCGCGGAGATCGTCGGTGAAACTTTGGGCTGTGACATTCGCTATGTCGTTGATGTCCAGCATCAGGCTTCCGCCCTCCCTATACGAGTCAAGATAGCCGACTATACCTGCCACCTGCAGCATGAGTGAGTCTATGGCTTCGGCGTTGGCTACGATGGCCACCCGATTGCCGGCAATGTTGGCGGTATTCTGAGCAATATAATCTGCATTCCGATTAATCAAGGATGCCAAGCTGTCCGCCACGGCAGCGGTGTAGCCGTTGGCAGCGGCAAGCACGATGTTGGCACGTGTCTCGATGGCCGCGGCGAGCTCATCGTGCAGCTGAGTTGTGACGCTGTCCACCTCTACCTTGGTGTAGACCTCGGCCTTGGTGTAGTATGAGCCGAGGGAGTCCACCACTTGCTGTATGGCCGCCATGGCCTCGGCGTGGCTGGCATCGATGTAGGCGCGCAGCTCGCTGTTGATGAGGACGATGCTGTCGGAGAGCACCTTTGAGTGTGCTGCTACGATGTCGAGCGAGTCGGACAGTGCCTGATGCTGTTGCCCCAACTGGTTGATGTCGGCGAAGGCCTCGTCAATGCGGACGGTCAGGCTCGCGCCCATATCAGAAAGAGCCTGCCGGAGCTCGTCTGTGGTGCGCTCAAGGCTGGCAATGCGGGCTTCGTCGGCAGCTACACGTGCGTAGACACTGGCAAGGCTGTCGCTTAGGCTCATGAGCCGACTGTCTACAGCTGCATTGATGCTGTCCTGCTGCAGGTAACGCTCATAGCTCACGTGGAGCGAGTCGGTGACGTCGGCAAGCCCGCTTGTGATGCTATTAATGCTTTCCTGCAATTCAAGAATATAGGTGTAGTTGCGGTCGGCCGAAGCCTGAGCAGAGTCGGCTGCAGCCTGAGCAGAGTCGGCAGCTATCAGAGCCTGGTCGGCTGCATACTGCGCAGCGGAAACGCCCTGACGCAGTTCCTCGTCGGCACTGAAGAGCTGATCTATGCGTTCGATGATGGATGGCAGCAAGTCGAGCTGTGTCACTGATGACAGTTGCTCGAGCTGTGCCTGTTGGGCAGCCACCACGTCCACGAGGCTGTCGAGCACGGCGTCGTGGCGTGCGAGGGTGTTGTCCACGGTAGCGAGGTGCTGCGAGAGCTGCTCTATGGCGGTGGCCACGAGGTCGCGTGCCGTCTCTATGGCAGCGAGGCGTGCCTGTTCGGCCTGCACGTCGGCATAGTTGAAGGCCTCCTGCTTAGCCGAGTCGGTATAGGCTGTCGACGATGTCTCTAAATCGTCGATGAGCTGACTCAAGCGACCATGACTGTCGTCGGCAGCACGCTGCAACTGTTCAAGGAGCACATTAAGCTCGTCGATACGGGTGTGGGCCGAGACGGCGCGCTGATTGATGGCATCCATGAGCTCGTTGACACGCACTTCCACGCGGGCATCTGCCTGCGAGGGTGTGATATAGTCCTTGTCGGCACAGCCGATAGTGGCAGTGAGAGCCACGGCCGAGAGCATGGCAAGGCCTACGTAGTGAAGTAGCTTCTTGTGTTTCATTGTGTGGGTAACTCTTATGTGTTAATTTGTGTCGTTGACATATAAAGGTGTAGCGGTGCATGCCGATGTGGCACGCACCGCTGCATGTGCCAGGAGTGCATCAGCGTCTGTCGCAATGAGATCTCCCTTTGGCTTTTACCAGTCGAATGACGTTTCGAACATGCCCTTGGTATCGCCGCTGTTCACGGTCTCACCCTTCTTCTCGAGTGACACGTTGAGCAGGTTGGCGTTCACGTTTATGCGCTCTTCTTCGAGCTCTGGCTTGATATACGTTTTCATAGTTATATCGTTTTGTTGGAATGTTTCTTAATGATTATTGATGTGCTTGGTTATTACTTGACAACGACCTTCTTGCCGCGAGCCACGAAGATGCCCTTCTGAGCCTTGGCTACGCGCTGGCCGGCAATGTTGAAGAGAGGAGCATCACCGGCCTGGCTCATGCTCAGGCTGCGCACTGCCGTGGCGAGGTCGATGGCGATGGTCTTCACTTCACCGCCCTCGTCTGCAATATAAGCCTTGTTGGCAGCCAGGACGCCATCGCTGCTGAGACGATAGAAGGCCGAGAGGCCTGTATCTTCGCTATGGCTGAGCACATAGCCGCTCACGTTGGCCGCAAGCATGTTGGCCGTGAGGAGGTTGTCGTCAGTCAGTGCCGTCAAGCCCTCGGTGATGGCAGCTGTGATGTAGGCCTCGTCACCCTTGATGACTACAGGCGTGTTGGCAGGCACTTCGGCACCGATTTCCTCAAGCGAGACCTTCTCGCCGACAGCAGCTGCGCGATAGGCCACAGCACCGTTGAGCGTGAGGTCGAAGGGAGCCACGAGGGTGGCATAGTGCTCAGCGCCATAGAGAGGTATGGCCACCTCGCTGACGGGCTCGAACACCCACCAGGCGGCCTCATTGTCGGCCTTGCCGCCGGCAACGATGCTATCCTCACGCGCTGTGTAGTAGGCATCGGCCAGGAAGCTGGCATACTGACCTTCACCATTACCCAAGGCATGCGCGAAGGCCACCACGCCAGGCTCAATAAGTTTGAAGTGGGCATACTTGCCAGCGTCCTCAAGGAAGGCACTGTAGTTGGTGGCACCTGTCCACACCCAGCTGAACTCCTTGCCCTGTGCAGATATGTATAGGTGTCCATCACGCTCCACAATCTTCACCACAGATGCCAAACCTGGCGTGGATGCTTTAGCTGTTATCCACTGACAGCCATCCGACTGCACCTCAATGTAGTTGCCGATGCCGACGTTGCGGATGACGTAGTATTCTCCATCGTTAGGCTTCGTACAGCTGGCTTCGTTGCCGAGTATCTCTAAGTATGTCATATACTCATCGCCTGTGCAGCCGTATGCAGCAGCAAGCTCCACGTCGTTGGCATACGTGTTGTAGACATCATCGGTGATATGGAATGGTGTGCCATGATCCTCGTCCAAGAAGATGTGGGCAATCTTAGCCAGCAAGTCCTTAGCATCGTAGTTGAGGAATTCGAGAGCCTCGGTCGGGTCAAACTCGGCAGCGGCCTCGATGATGGCGTTGCAGTTGCCGTCATCGACATCGCTCCAGCTGTCGATGACCACCGTGCCGGCACTGTTGACATTGATGTTGTGTTCCTCGTCGAAGGCGAAGAAGAAGGGATAGGCCTCATTCTCGGTGACAGTGATGTTGATGGGCTGTGCGAAGCCGAGTGTGTTGTCCTTGCGCAAGAACTTCTTGGCTGCTACGCTGTAGAGATAGTACTTGCCGCCGTCCTCGATGATGGCGAAACGCTGGTTCTCACTCTCGGGGTCACGCTGTGCCGTGCCCATGCTGGTTGCGCCGTCGGCCACGTTCCATGTGCCGCGTGCGTTGATGATGGTGTAGAGCTTGCTGTTGGAGAGCTCGGTGAGGTCGGTCACGTAGGTCACCACTTCATCGAAGGCTGTCAGAGCCTCGGTGGGGTCGAAGTCGGCAGCCTCGATAAGCACGTTGCTGTTGCCGGCATCAACAGTGCCCCAGTTGTCAATGAGCACATTGCTGCCACTGACGTTGATATTATGGGTGTCGTCGAACTTGAAGAAGAAGGGATATTCGGCATTGCCTGTCTCAGAGATGGTGACAGGCTGTGGGTCGCGCAGGTTGAACGACTTGTCGGCACGGAGGTAGCCCTTCTGTGCTACGCTGTAGATGTACCACTGGTCGTCGTGGTTGATGAGTGCGAACTGCTGTGCCTCGTCGTCGGGGTTGACAGAGGCTGTGCCGATGGTGCTCGCGGCCTTCCATGTGCCGCGTGCGTTGGTGATGGCATACGCCTTTGTCTGGCTGACAGCGGCCAGGTCGCGCACATAGGTCAGTGTGGCGGGTGTGAGGCGTGCAATGGCCGTGGTGGGGTCGAAGTCGCCCTCCTCGGTGATGGTGAACCGGTTGCCGTCGTCGAGTGTCGTATAGCCATTGATTACCAGACCTGCGTCATAACCTGCACTCACGTTGATGGCATTGCTGCCGAAGCGGAGCTGGAACCTGCCATCGCCAAGGCTGATGAGAGACAGTGCGGCAGGGGCGGTATACTTCGATGCGAGCGCGCCCGAAGCAGACACGTATGCCTCGCCTGCCACGCTCCAGAGGTAGTAGGCGTCGTCGCTGTTGATGATGGCGAAGGTGCTGGCCTCAAAGCTCCTGGCTGTCGACACGAGTGTGCCGTTGCTCACACCGAGCGAGCCGCGTGCTGTGGTGAGGGTGTAGGCCTTGTTGTTGGAGAGGAAGGCCAGTGGGTCCACATATTCTGTGTCCTCTTCAACGGTGATAATAAAGTTGGACACCACGAGATAGCGGCCGTTTACCGTGAACGACGTGGAAGCCGTGCTCAGACCTGTGACGCTTAGCGTGTTGCCGCTTGCGCCAAAGGTGGTGTCATCGTCTCCGACGGTCACAGTAATATCGGTAGCACCATCGCTTGGCATGCCGTCGAAGGAATAGGCTGTAATCTTGTAGCCGCCAGGGACAGAGATAGTGTAGGTGGAAGTGTACAGGCCTCCATCAGCCACATTGATATTGTTTGCGCCAGTGGTGATGGTCACCGTAGGCTCATCTGCCGACACCCATGTCTTGGCGTAATTGCCTGCAGGATTGGTTTCCGTGTAGGTTCCTGTCGTGGTGCTGTAGATGATGTCAGCCGCCAGTGCGCCTGCCGTGGATGCCACGAGAGCAAGCAGGGAGAGTAAGACTTTCTTCATAAGCTAATAATAAATAGGTTAGTTCCGGCGTATATTCCCATTTCGGTTAATCGATGCAAAGATAGCAGTCCCTGCCACTTGCACAAACATTCAACCTACAAAAACATATTGCGCCCTACATTTTACCATACGGAGGGTGGCTGTCTGGCAATGGATGCAGCCGCAGGCGGGACACCTGCGCGCCAGAGATCAGCGTACCACAACCTTGCGGCCACGGACGATGTAGATGCCGCCGCGGAGGGCGGGAGTAGTGCCGTCGCGGCGTGGAGAGACAATGCGGCGTCCGGCCAAGTCGCAGATGGCGGTGATGCTTGCGCCTGCGGTGCCGCAGGCATCTCCGTGGCCGTACACACCTGGCACAGCTGCTATGATGCTGGTCTGGCCGGTGGTGTCTTTCGCCCATGTCAGGCTCACGTCGTCGGCACTGAACCATGCTGAGCCGGAGCCCGACACTTCGCCTTTGATGGTTATTGTCAGCTGGTCGCCCACACGGACGGGTATGTCGGGCAGCTGCACACGCTGCCACCCTTTCTTGTAGGGGCTCCCGCTCACGTCGGCTGCTCCTGTGCCTGTGATGCTGCTGGCGAAGGTGTCGGTCTCTCCATTGGCCGCCGTGCGCACGGCAGTGAGGGACACGGTGGCCGTTGCGGAGCCACGCAGCAGTGCCGCGAGGCGGTAGATGCCTGTCGGCAGGTAGTGCACGTCCTGCGTCAGGGTCGACGAGAGGCCTGATGCCGCCCACTTGTTGAAGTATTGGTTGCCGGCGTCGCCGTCGGCAGCCTCGCCTTTGGCCACCTCCACATTGGTCACCGTCCAGCGGTCGGTGGTGCCGCGCGAGCAGGCGGGGTTGCCGATGAGGCCTGTGGCGTCGCGCTCGGTGCCGTCGGCGTTGATGGCAGGCAGCAGTGCTGCCGCTGCCTGGTCGGCCTCGCTCTGCAGCGATGCGTAGTCGGCAGGCACGTCGGCCGTGCGTGTGAGGGCAAAGTTGTCTGCGCCGGCCCAGCGTGCGCCCATGCCCTTGATGTTGCGCAGACCTATGCGCACGGGACCTCCCTGACACACTATCTGCTGCACCGTGGTAGTGCGTGTGGCGTCGAGCTCGCCGTCGGTGGTGACGGGTGACATGTAGCCCACGCCCTCTGCCACGGCATAGAGCACCACGGCACCGTTGACGGCGGCGCCGCTGACACCGTTGGTAGAGTTGAAGGCGTTGGCAGAGAGCTCATACACGCCGGCAGGCAGGCCTGCCACGGTCTGCGAGTAGTCGAAGTCCATGTCCGCTGCCGTGAGGTTCCATGCCTCAAGGAATGTGTCGCCTGTGGCCTTGGTGAAGCCGTTGGCGGCGTTGCGCACGCATGTCCATCCAGGCACGCTGCTCTTGCTGTCGGTCACTATGGTGGCGTTGGCTATGTAGGGCACGGTGAGTTCGTCGCTGGTCTTGCTGTCGCCCCAGAGTGTGGCGTTGGTGACGCGGAACCTGTCGGCCGCGCGGTCCACATCGGCTGCCGCGAGCTCATAGTCGATGGTGCTTTGGTCCATGGCGGCACGGTCGCTGATGGTGGCCACGGTGGTCCATGCCCCTGTGCCACGGCGTCGCTGCAGGAGCAGCTGCGTGCTCACGTCGCCGTTGGTGTTGCCGATGTGCATCACCAGGTTGCCTGTGGCAGCATCGGTGGTGTAGGTCAGCGTGGGTGTCTTCACGCCGTCGCGGTACCAGTTGGGGGCTTTGGTGTAGGCGGCATCGTAGGCGAAGGTGGCACGGTGGTCGCGGTACACCTGTCCGGCCGGCGTGAGCCCCTTGCTCGGGTTGGCTTCATAGAACATGTATGTCTGCCACATGTCGACGGGATAGATGGCGTAGCGCTCTATCCACGGACACTCGTCGATCTTCTGCAACAGCACTTGCAGATACTGGCGGTTCTGCTCGTAGCTGGTCACATTGTTGCTGTTCCACGAGGCACTTATCTCCATCTCTGTGAGCCATAGCGGGCGGCCGGTGTTGGTCCACACCGTCTTGCAGTTGCTGACGAACCACGTGGCGTAGTCGGCCGCAGAGCGGCCGGCGAGGTCCCAGTAGGCATGTGTCACGCCGAAGTCGCAGCGTTCCTTCATGTTGTCCACGTGGCCGAAGAAGGTGGTGAGGTAGCTCAGGTCGGTGGGCTGGGGCGAGCCCACACGGCCGCCGCCTGCGCGGAAGTCCTTGTTGAAGGTGTAGGCTGTCCAGGCGTCGATGGTGCCTCCGCAGGTGCACTTGTCGGAGGTGTGCTGCTCGGAGTGTTCGGGCTCGTTGATGGACACTGCCGCCGAGGCCGTGTGGCTGTTCACATCGGATGCGCTGGGCCAGTAGCGGTGCTGGCGGCAGGGCACGAACTCCATGTCGGCGGTAGAGCTGTAGGCGGCGTTCCACGACCAGTACCAGGTGGCCCGCAGCGTAGGGCCTCCCGTCGCGCCGGCCGTGTCGCCCCACCCTTTCTTGGACAGATACTGCCACGGCTTGATTATCACCGACGACACACGCTTGGCCAGACCCTCGGGAAGCGTCACGGTGAGGTCGGCATGGTCGGCCACATAGGTGCGGCTCCAGCCACCGTAGGAGGGGTCGGCATAGAGCGTTGCCATGTAGCCTCGGCGCAGCGTGAAGCCTTGCATGGTGTTGGCATTGGTGCCGAGCGTGGCGTGCTTGCCGGCGGCCAGGGTGAAGGTGCCCTCGGTGCCGGTGGCTGTCATGGCCGTGGCTGGCAGTGGTATGACGGCGGCTCCGTTGAGGTAGATGGCCACGCGGCAGTTGGTGCCGTTGACGGCGGGCTGGCCGTTGATGCGGACACACTTGAGGTAGGTGCCCACGACATTGCTCGGCACACGGTTGTCGAAGATGAGCCACGTGCGGTCCGACCCCAGGTTGATGGTGGTCGAGCCGGTGATGGGCACGTCGTTGGCCGTGATGTGTATGTCTACGGCATCGCTGCGGCTGACGGTCTGGTTGTTGAGCTCCACGTAGTCCACCTCGGTGATGCCCTGTTCGTTGGTGTAGGCTGCCGAGACATAGGCGCGGCGTGCGTCCTGCAACGACGACCCCGTGGCGGGTATGACGCTGTATTGTGCGTGTGAGCCGCGCGGCTTGTCGTAGTAGACGCCCACGTAGGCACTACCTTTGTTGGCACCGTCCACACCCACGCAGGTGCCGGTGCTCTTCTGTGTCCTGAGGTATGTGCGCACGCCCTCTTGCAGCGACCAGCAGAAACGGCTGTCGGTGGAACGCGTGCTCTCGAACACCATGCTGTAGCTGTCCGACGCACTGGCGGCAAGGTAGCGGCCCGTGCTCTTCTGGCGCAGCAGCACGTAGCCTGTCTTGCCCGAGCTCTCGGCCACGAAGATGTAGCTCGCGCCGTCGCTGTTGGTGCCGTAGGCCGAGAGTGCCGGAGCCGTGCCGGCCGCGTTGCTGCCCAGGGCCTTCTCGTAGATGTTGAGGTATATGTAGTACTCGCCGCCTACGGTGATGTCGGCAGCTGTCACAGGCACGGCATGCATGATGGCCGCCAGCAGGATGCAGGCGGCAAGGGCGGAGTGCCGGAGGGTAGCGGGCAGGGTGCACATGGTGTCGGAGGGTATGTGGATGCGGCCTGGCCGCATCAAGGTTAGTTTGTGGCAAATGTAGCCATTATTTTGATGTGCCAGCATTGAAGCCGCGAAATCGCGCTCACCATGCAGGGTGAGGCCGCTCACGGTGCAGGGTGAGGCCACACCACCGTGCAGGGTGGAAACACTCACCGTGCAGGGTGATTTTCAGCCTCTGCCATGAGGCACAAATTGTCACCAAAAGGCTCTTAATATATGCTAAAAGGCTTCCCTACAGCCAAAAACACCCGCGCGGGCAACGCGTATATGGCAAAACTGTCGTACCTTTGCGCCCGCTTTCCGAGGTGCATCGCATGAGAACCACACAAGCGGCGCACGGAAAGGTGAAACACGTTCTCTTCCGTCGTCAGCGAGCCAGGCAAAGGCCGCACACGACACCCCTACCACTATCGACACACCCATGAGGCGTTTCCTTATTGCTCTGCTCTGTATAGCCTGCGCCACTGGCGTGATGGCCACGCCCGCACGCCGCGGGCTCTGGCGCAGCCTCACACTCACCGACGGCACCACCGTGCAGGCCGAGCTGCGCGGCGACGCCTTCTGCCACTTCTATCAGGACGCCGAGGGCGTGCGCTACACGCGCGTGCCTGGCTCCGACACCTATCAACCGGCCGACATGGCTACGCTGCACGCCCGCGCATACCAGCGCCGCAAGGCTCCCGCACAGGCCGCAACGCGCCGTGCGCCGCGACGCATCACGATAGGCTCCGAGCACGCACCGCTCACCGGCACACACCACGAGCTCATAATCATGGTGAACTTCAGCAACTGCGCCTTCGAAGCCACCCACACACAAGAGCTCTACAACCGCATCGTCAACGAGGAAGGCTTCGTCGACATGAGCCTCGGCTTCTACGACGGCTCCGTGCGCGACTACTTCCTCGCACAGAGCGACGGCCTCTTCACCCTCGAGTTCGACATCGTGGGTCCCGTGACACTGCCACACCCATATTCCTACTACGGCCGCAACGACAGCCGCTACGACCAGGACGAGGCTCCAGAGCGCATGATTATCGACGCAGTGAAGGCCGTGGACGACGACGTGGACTTCAGCCGCTACGACAACGACGGCGACGGCTACGTGGACCAGGTGTTCGTGCTCTACGCAGGAAAGAACGAGAGTGCCGGCGGCGACGCCAACACTGTGTGGCCGCACAAGTACAACATCTCCTATTCCAGCATCAACAACTACCGCCCGCTCTCGCAGGACGGCGTGCTCATCGACGACTATGCCTGCTCATCGGAGCTCACATGGACAGGCATGGAGCAGGTGTCGGCCACACAGTATGAGTACACCTTCGGTCTGGCCGGCATCGGTGCCATCTGCCACGAGTTCAGCCACTGCCTCGGCCTCCCCGATGTCTACGACACGGCATACGAGAACTACGGCATGAACACATGGAGCATCATGGACGCCGGCGAGTGGAACGGCATAGAGTGCCCAGGCTACACGCCTGCTGCCTACACGGCCTACGAGCGCATGTACTGCGGATGGCGGCAGCCCACGGAGCTGCGCACCGACACCATCATACGCGGCATGAAGCCCATCACGCGCGGCGGCGAGACCTTCATCATCCGCAACCAGGCTCACCCCGATGAGTACTACCTGCTCGAGAACCGCCAGCTCGACGGATGGGACCGCGCACTCGACGCCATCGACGACCAGCAGCTGCTGGGTCTGCTTGTCACCCATGTGGACTTCGACGCCACCATCTGGGAGTACAACGAGGTGAACTGCACCAACAGCACACGCGGACAGACAGGCAACACACACCAGCGACTGCACGTCGTGGCCGCCGACAACAGCTACCAAAGCGAGAAGACCGACCCCGTGACGCACTACGACTACTACGACTATGCCGACGTGCAGGGCGACGCCTATCCCTATCAAGGCAACGACAGCCTCACCAACACAAGCATCCCGCGCGCGAACCTTTATAATATTAACACCGACGGCACACGGCTGCTCGGCGTGGGCATAACCAACATACGGCAGAACGCCGACGGCACCATCGACTTCGACTTCCGAGCCTCGGCCGGCACAGCTCCCTACACGCCCGACGAGGTCTACTTCTACGAGAGCTTCGACCAGTGCGCCGGCACCGGCGGCAACGACGGCCTGTGGGGCGGCTCGGCCTCCGTGGCAGCAGCATCCCTGCGTGCCGACAACGAGGGATGGAGCACACAGAGTGCCTTCGGAGCCGACAAGGCAGCACGCTTCGGTGCCTCGCGCGGCGTGACCACGGCACAGACACCCGAGTTCGCCATCAACGGCCAGGCCGTCATCACCTTCCTCGCCGCACCGTGGGAGGGCGACGGCACAGACCTCTACATCAGCGCCTACAGCGACGACGACGAGGCGGCCACCTTCACCATAGCACAGAACCACTTCACCATGACACCTGGACAGTGGACAGAGTGCACCACCACCGTCACGGGCTACGGCAAGCTGCACCTGCGCTTCAGACCAACGCGCCGCTTCTTCCTCGATGAGGTGCGCGTGCAGGCTCCCACAGCCGGCGATGCCGTGCCAGGCCTCACGCCCGACGCCACGCCCGCAGCAGCAGCCGACGGCCCTGTCTACGACCTGGCCGGACGCCGCATACAGGCCGGAAGCAGAACCCACGGAGTGAGCGTCAGCAACGGCCACAAGGCTGTGAGATAAACGCCGCGACAAACAAAGATAGCATATAACACAACAAGCATACACACACTGATGAAACAACTACTCACGGCAGCTGCCATTGCAGTTGCAACCGCCACAGGCATGAGCGCACAGGAGCCCACACTCGTGGTGGATGTGCTTGAAGGCCACACCGACAGCTGGAGCACCTACAAAGCCGGCCCGTGGAGCATAGACCTCAGCACCAAGGAGTTCCGACAGCTCACCACGGCCAACCCATGGACCATCTACGGCAACTGCGGAGCCATACACAAGGACAGCATCTACTACACCTTCTTCGGCGGAGAGAAGTACTCCGAGGACGACCTCGCCGGCCTCGACACGGAGTACGGCTATGCCGAGCAGAAGATTGTGGTGCGCAAGTGGAACGACCAGACATGGCAGCAGGTGGGCAACGCCGTCACCTACTCGCCCAACAGCCGTCTGGCTTTCTCCGACCTCACCTACGACCCCAACGACGACGAGGTATACTGCGTGATGCTCGTCATCACCGGCTCCGGCGACAACGCCTTCAGCGGCTACCGCTTCGGCACACTCGACCTCGAGACCATGACCACACGCGTGCTCTCGCAGAAGGACCTGCCCGTGGAGGTGCGCGCCATTGCAGCCCACCCCAACGGCAAGCTCTATGCCATCGACTACTCCGGATACCTCTACACCGTGAACAAACAGACGGGCGACCTCACCACCGTGGGCTTCACCGGACACCGCAACCAGCGGCGAATGCAGAGCATGGTGGCCGACTGGCGCACCGGACGCCTCTTCTTTGCCGGCTACATGAACGACGGTACCGACCACAGCCGCGAAGGCAACCGCTACGGCACAGCCCTCTACGAGGTGAACCCCGAGACAGCCGAGCTCACACAGCTCTTCACCTTTCCTGCAAAGGAGGAGGTGTCGGGTCTGTATGTCGTGGGCGACATCGTGCGCCACGACCACGATGTCAACGTCAAGCTCGTCTGCCCCGAACAGCTGCGCGCCAACGAAGCTGCCACCATCACCGCCACCGTGCGCAACGTGGGCAAGCTGACAGCCGAGAGCTACACCGTGACACTCTTTGCCAACGGGCTGCCTGTGGCAACGGCAACAGGCGAGGCCATCGATGCCGGAGAGCGCGACACGCTTATGCTCACCTTCACGCCCAACGTCAGCCTCGGTGCCGACGTGGAGCTTTATGCACAGGTGACACTCGCCGGCGACGAGAACGCCGTGAACGACTCCACCGAGCCTGCCGCCGTGCGCATCATAGGCACCACGCTGCCCACGGTGAGCGTCATGGGCATGCGCGAAGGCAACAACGTCATGCTCGCATGGGACGCACCAGCCACCACGGCCATATACACCGAGACATTCGAGCGCTACCAGCCATTCATCATCGCCGACATCGGCGACTGGACACTCGTGGAACGCTCTGGCAAGCAGGCCACCTACACCATGAACAGCTATGAGGGAGCCCACACCTATCCCAACGCCGGACGACCCTTCGCCTATCAGGTGTTCAACCCCTCACTGGCCGGCTTCTATCCCGAGCAGTATGCCGCTGACACATGCACATACTACTGCCAGAGCGGCGACCAGATGCTCATCTCCGTGGTGGGTGCCAAGCAGGCCGACAACACCGAGGGCTACGAGCTCGTGCAGAGCGACAGCTGGCTCATCTCACCCGAACTCTCGGGCAACGCCCAGACCATCAGCTTCTATGCCAAGTGCTGGACATCACAGGTGGCATACTTCGGAGAATACGCCTCCAGTGCCGAGCCCGAGCAGTTCCGCGTGCTCTATTCCACCGAGGGCACCGACCCAGACAGCTTCGTAGCACTCACCACAGACCCCGTGACAGCCACCAAGTGGTTCTCCGACGGAGCTTTCACCTTCAACCTGCCCGAAGGCGCACGCCACTTCGCCATTCAGAGCATCACACAGCCCTGCTACGAGGACAACTACATGCAGATCCTCTTCATCGACGACATCAGCTATCAGCCGGCCACGCCTCACCTCGTGGGCTATAACGTCTACAAGAACGGCACACGCCTCAACAGCGAGGTGCTCACCACGCCCGAGTTCACCGACACCGACGTGGCTGAGCTCGGAGTGAGCAACTACGGCGTGAGTGCCGTCTACGAGGAGGGCGAGAGTGCCATATCCAACATATTCAGCGTCGTGGGCACACGCGTCGGCAGCATCACAGCAGCCACCACCGCCCCCGACGGCTACTACACCCTTGCCGGACAACACCTCGGCCTGACACAGCCACGCCACAGCGGCATCTACATCGTGCGCCAAGGCCAGCATTCACACAAGATAATCGTTAAATAGGAACTATAGGCACTATAGATACTATAGGAACTATAGGTACTATAGATACTATCCGCAACCATGAAGCTTCTCCATCAGACACTTCTCGCTCTGGCAGCACTGACGGCAAGCATCGCCGTCAGCGCACAGAACACACTCTACGTCGGCAATGTCAAGGATGCCGACAACCTGTCCAGCATCCCCAACGAGGGATACCGCGGCGTGGCCACATACATCAGCCCCGACATCGTGGGCAAGTATGCCGGCAGCAAGGTGGTAGGCCTGCGCGTGGCTCTTGGCGCGACAGCATTCACCAGCCTGCGCGCATGGCTCTCGGCCGACCCCAACCCCGACAAACCACTCACCGACCTGGCTACAGGCACAGCCACATCGCTCACCGACGGCTGGAACGACATAGCCTTTGCCACGCCATACACCATCACTGGCAAGGAGGACGAGCTCTATGCCGGCTTCTACATGACATACGCCAACACCGACGACCGCCCCGTGCTCGTCAGCACAGCACGCAACAACTACGGCCTGCTCATCTACGAGACTGGCTCCTACGGTGCCGGCTGGTACGACTACAGCAGCACAGGCTCGCTCGCCGTGCAACTGATACTCGAGGGAAGCAACCTGCCCGACTACGACGTGGCCCTCACCGACTTCTCCACCGACAGCCACTACTATAAGACCGACGCGGAGCAAATGCAGTTCCACGTCAACGTACAGAACAACGGCACCAAGGCCATTGTAGGCATAACACTCGACGTGCGCATCGACGGCCGCGACGACCTCGGCGGACAGCTCGTCATCGACGAGGAGATAGCCAGCACCAAGAGCCTGATGCAGGCACTGCCAATAGCCGGCTACAACCTCGCACCCGGGCAGCACACCATCAGCCTCAGCGTCAAGGAGCTGGCAGGGGGAGCGACAGTCACCGATGGCACCACCGACGACGATGCCGTGCAGGCCACCTTCGCCATCTACAAGAATGCCAGCACACGACAGGCCAGCCTGCTCGAAGTGTACGCCCACCAGTACAGCAGCTACGACCCGCTCCAGACGCAGGCCATAGAGCAACTGATGCAGACACGCTCCGACGTGATACCCGTGTTCATACATGCCGACTGGTATGGCGACGACTACCCCGACGAGTTCGCCCTGCCCGAGGCCATGGCCTATGGCCTTGCCTTCGGCCTCGAGGAGACACCCTCGATAGCCTTCAACCGCGTGGTGATACCAGGAGCCACTGCCATGCTACAGGAAATCAACGCCAGCACCATACAGTCTGGCTACCTCGGTGCCATGCTCGACTACATCAACGAGGTCAGCCCCGCCTTTGCCAGCGTCAACATCACCGCAGCCATCAGCGACGACGACCACAGCAAGCTCGTGCTTACTGTGACAGGCACACGCGGCGAGGACTTCCTCAACATCTTCAACGCCGGCGCACTCACCGTGATGCTCACCGAGGACAGTCTCGTGGCCACACAAGCCAACGGCGAGGAGATGCAGGACAGCTATGTGCACAACCATGTGCTGCGACATGTGGCATCGGCCATCGCCGGCGACGACATAGCATGGAGCGGGCTGCGCTTCACACGCACATACACCGTCGACATCCGCCCCGAGTGGAAGCTACAGAACATGCACGCCGTGGCATTCATCGCCAAGGCCATCACCGACGACTCCACACTCGACAATGTCGACATCACCTGCGCTGCACAGACCAACATCGCCGATGCCATACCTGCCGCCGTGCACGGCATCGACATGGCTGCCACCACGGCAGCAACCGTCTACGACCTCGCCGGCCGACGCGCCATCGCCTTTGCACGTCCTGGCATATACCTGCGTGCAGGCAAGAAAGCTATCAGCAGATAAACATATTAATTAACTCTAATAACAACAACATGAGAAAA
>CAJOIE010000003.1 GCA_905234605.1 uncultured Bacteroidaceae bacterium
CTTCTGCTCAGGGTAATGCCGTAGTCTGTAATGACATCCACGATATTCGACCTGTCAAGCACCTGTTCTATGATACTTTCCTTAATCATCTTGCATCTTTTATGTCTAACAATTTTTTCAAAAGATTTGCCACGATGGGCGAACTTCCCAGCCCGCCACGTCGTGGACTTGGTTACAGTTATCTAAACATCCTCATGTCCCATTACGTTCCATAAGGAATGCCTTTATCTCAGTATCAAAGAAATAGTATTTCTGATTGAACTTATGACACGGAATCCGCCCTCGTTCACACAGCTTACGCACAGCATCCGCAGAAGGACTTCCGAGGATCCTGCGGACCTCCTCTATACCTATCACGTTCCCCGTCAGATTAATGAGGAAAGGCCGGAGCTCTTCTGCAATTTCCTTTGCCAGTTGTTTTCTTTCAGGTATGCTCAATGATTTCATTATCTATGGAGATTGTAAAGATTGTAGCACTTCGTTTTGCGGGTTTGGCATATTCTGCACCGATTCGGTAACCTTTTCCCGAGAGAACCTTCCATTGAATCTGCTTATTGCAACGGACAGGCACTTCCATTCGTTAGGATCAGAGAATGATACTGTTTTGCACGTACCCGCTTGAAGGTCGGCTACGACATACGACTTGAACGGAACGGAGGCTTCTTTCCTGGCAGAAGCAGCAGGAATAGTGAAGATGGTAACTCGCTTGTACTTTGGCTCGAACTTACCGCAAACAGCATAGCCACTTGTAGCCTCTTTTTCATCATTCCGGCCACGGATGTATGCTCTGACAATCTCGTTTTCTATGTTAGAGCGTGTTATGATGGTCATACTCTCTTCTTCCTGGAGCGAATAAATCCACTCCTTCCAGTGTGCGTAGATGGAAGAGTCCTTCCAGCGTTGGAAGTTGTGTCGTTGCTTGTCAATGGACAGGGTAGGATATTTCTTCTGCCTGGTTTGTGCGTCCTCTTTTGGATGCCATCGCGCCTCCGCGCCTTTCAGTCCGTTCGCCCGCTGGGCCTCGGACCTCACTGTTTGTGTTTTCCTTACCCCGGCCTGTAGCTGTTTGATATGGGATGGAGACACGACGCTAAATCTTTTTGCCAGCTCACTATTGTGATAGGAGCGGCCTCTCTGTTCAATGTACTGCCTGGTTTGTGGGCTCAGTTTTTGTTTTGGCATAACGTTTCGTTTAGGATATACTTAGCTTCTTCTGCCTTTAATATATTGGCAGCAAGACCTTCAGGGGTGCAAAGCTATCCTTGGACGAAAGGCGGGTAAAGACCCTCGCCAAAACGTCTAACAATGAAGTAGTATATTTCTCTTTGTTTTTCCTGTTAGACGCGTCATCATTTGTCTAACAACCAAAAAGGGGAATATACGAAAACTAAAAAAAGCCTCCGAAGAGGCTTTCTACAATCATCGCGCCAGTAATAGACTTACGCGCGCGATGTTATAATAAGGTGCATTGAATCTACTGGAAGAAAGTACTCAGGTTCTCGGCATGACGCTGCACGGTTGACTTGAGGATTTTCGCATAGTGCTGCGTGGTCTTGATGTCCTTATGGCCGAGCATCCTTGCAAGATTCTCCACCGGGATGTCGTGGGAAAGGGAGATAGTAGCAAAAGTATGACGGGCCAGGTGGAATGTAAGGTTCTTGTGCAGATTAGCCCGGCTTTCGATAAGATGCAGAAAGTCATTCCCTTTCTGATTGCTGATACGTGGCAACTTGTAATTGTATTTGACCAGAACATCCATTGCTGGCTTGTAGATGGGGGTGAAGAAGTTGCTACCTGTCTTCAGGCGGTTGCCGTCAATGTATACCAGATCCCCATGCTTTTCTGTCATGGTACCGAAATCGAACAGCATCATGTCACAGAATGCCAGCCCCGTGTATGCGGAGAAAATAAACAAGTCACGTACCCTGTCCTCCTTGGGAGGCAGATTCAGGGAACGTATGAGATTCAGCTCCTCTTCAGTCAACGGGCGGCGTTCCTTGTATCGGCCTCTGGGATAACTCACACTGTTATACGGGTCGCGGTCTATGATGCCACGCTCGAATACCTGACGGACGTAGCGATGTACCACCTTATGATACTTGGCCACCGTGATATCACAGCGAGTTCCGTCACGAAGCCATGTGTCGAAGTCGCGGAGATTGTTAGGGGTGAGGTCTGCAAAAGTCTGTATCCGGCCAAACTCAATCAGACCTGTCAGAATCACTTCGCGAGAGGTGCGCGTACTTTGCTGTATCTGCTCCTTCTTGATGGCCTCAGTCATATAGTCAACGAAACTACCGTTGACATCAACCTCCTTCTTCTCCTTCTTTGTTATGCCCAATTTGCTGTTGAGGTTTGCAAGGGTCATTTCCTCGCCGAGAAACACCATCGATGAGACAATGGCCTCATAGCGGCCAATTGCCTCGTTCAGTTCCTTGCTGTCTTGATACGCCAGCCACTCCTGAGGTGTCACCCGTTTCATCGGGATAAGCTTACGGCATTTCAGGGAAACGTAGATAAGAATCTCCACACTTCCTGTTCCTTTCTTTTCGACTTCTTTACGCCTGTCGAACACTGCGGTTACAAATTTCTTTGCCATGGTTAAAATGGTTTTGCAATGGCGAAGAATGGGCTGTGAGCATTAAAAGAGAAAGATGTGAACGTTTTCGTAGAGTACTGATAATGAGAATTATATTAAATCATGCAATTTGTAGCAAGCTTGCAAACATTGTAGCAAACGCCTGATTATTGTAGCAACACATTTGATGTATGAACAGACGTAGGAACTACCTCTCATTTCCTTTTTTCCTTCAAAAACGCACTTTTAAGAGTCATCACGCTTGATTCCTCTCCTTGCCGTCAACCTTGTAGCAAATCTCACGATTTTGTAGCAAGGTTTGTAGCAAGCATCTTGTCCTTTTCAGTCCACAACAGTCCACCTCAGTCCATTTAGTTAGATGAAATGGGTGCTACATAAATGGATTGAGGATGAATAAGATAACGTGTAACCGATTGTCTTTTAACATAAAAAGGGAACCTCGCTATAAGATTCCCTTTTTTATGTCTGGCGGTGCGTACGGGACTCGAACCCGTGACCCCATGCGTGACAGGCATGTATTCTAACCAAGCTGAACTAACGCACCGTATATGAAAAACCACTCCTGACGAGAGAAGTGGCTTCGCGGTGCGTACGGGACTCGAACCCGTGACCCCATGCGTGACAGGCATGTATTCTAACCAAGCTGAACTAACGCACCGTGTGTACCTTAATCGAAAGACCGACAGTGCCTGTGGAGCGGCAAACGAGACTCGAACTCGCGACCCCGACCTTGGCAAGGTCGTGCTCTACCAACTGAGCTATTGCCGCAGGACTGCACTCTATCTGTTCGGCATTGCCGAAGTTGTGGGCGGAGATGGATTCGAACCACCGAAGGTAACAACCAGCAGATTTACAGTCTGCCCCATTTGGCCACTCTGGTATCCGCCCTGCTACATTGCTTGTAGCCGTGTGTGACTCCTATAGGATTCAAACCTATAACCTTCTGATCCGTAGTCAGATGCTCTATTCAGTTGAGCTAAGGAGCCTTGATGTCGAAGAGAGAAGTGACGTGGGCGCTGACGGATTCGAACCGCCGACCCTCTGCTTGTAAGGCAGACGCTCTGAACCAGCTGAGCTAAGCGCCCTTCCGAGGGTGATAGCTACCTGACGAACTCTTCCGCCTTGTTTTCTCTCTCGAAAGCGGATGCAAAAGTATGGCATCCGGTCGACACAAGCAAACATTTCGCCGTTTTTTTTGACACATTCTGCGTTGTGCCTACCTTTGCACACATCATTTCAACGATATATGAAAGCTGTTATACCCTTACGTTTCAAGCTTCTGGCAGTCGTTACGGCTGCATTGTCGACGGCTGCGTGGGCACAGACCAACGTGCAGCTGCACTATGATTTGGGGCACGACATCTACGGTCACCGCCTCTCGTCACGTCCGCGCATTACGGCCACCGTGGAGAGTTTCACGCCCGACCGCTGGGGCTCCACCTATTTCTTCATCGACGCCGACATCAACCCGAAGGCTGTGCGCAGTGCCTACGGCGAAGTGTCGCGCGAGTTCAACATCGGCAGCAAGGGGTGGGCGGCACACGTAGAGTTCAACGGCGGCCTCAGCGGTGCCTCCGGCAGCTACGACAATGCCTACCTCGCAGGCCCTGCATGGTCCTGGCTGAGTGGGTGCAGGAGGAAATCTTTCTCCCTGCAGGTACTCTACAAGTACCTCTGCACCCCCTCACACCACGGCGGCAAGCCCCACAGCGTGCAGCTCACCGAGGTGTGGTCGGTGACCTCGGCAAGCGGGTTGCTGCGCTTCTCGGGCTACTGCGACGTGTGGTACGACGGGGGAGCCACCAACCATCTCGTGCTCTCGTCGGAGCCCCAGTTGTGGCTCAACCTGTGGTGCCTGCCCTCGGTGGCCGACGACGTGCACCTCAGCATAGGCACCGAGTGGGAGGTGACAAAGAACCTCGTGTGGGATGCCGAAGGACACAACAACCGCTGGTATGTCATCCCCACGGCCGCGCTGAAGTGGACCTTCTGACACCGCCCTGATGCACCTCCGCCCCACCCTTTATGCATGCCGCATGGCTGTGCTCGCCGTGTGTCTGCCATTCCTGCTGGCTGGCGCACCTGCACAAGAGCCCCGGCCACGGCGTTTGTGCGTGATGGAGTGGAACGTGGAGAACCTTTTCGACACGGCCCACGACGCGGGCTTCCACGACGAGGACTTCCTGCCTGCGGGCTCGCACCACTGGACAGGCAGCCGCCTGTGGCGCAAGGTGAACGACATAGCCCGCGTGGTGGCTGTCGTGGCCGACAGCGCAGGCACGCCCGACCTCATAGGCCTCTGCGAGGTGGAGAACGACTCGGTGCTTACGCTGCTCACACGCCGCTCCGCCATGCGCCACCTCGGCTACGAATATATCGTCACCCACAGTGCCGACGCACGCGGCATCGATGTAGCGTTGCTCTATCAGCCGGTACACTTCCGCCTGCTGTCATGGCACGCCATACGCGTGAACAGCCGCAGCCACGGTCTGCCTGCCACGCGCGACCTGCTCTACGCCCGCGGCCTCGCCTTCACCCGCACCGGCATCGACACCCTCCATGTCTTCGTGGCCCATCTGCCAAGCCGCAGCGGCGGGCGTGCCGGCGACAGCAACCGCCGTCTGGCCGCTCAGACACTGTGGCAGGCCGTGGACAGCGTGCAGCAGCTGCATGCCAGGGCACACATCGTGGTCATGGGCGACTTCAACGCCGGCCCGCGCGACCGCCTGTTCCGCCATGCACCACTGCGGCTCACCGATGCGCCGCACGATGCGGGCACCTACTGCTACCGCGGCGTGTGGCAGTGGCTTGACCACATACTCGTGTCGGAGAGCGTCGGCACACCGCAGCCAGCCCGCAGCCTGCGCCTACCATGGCTGCTTGAGCCTGGCCGCACCTACGGCACCGACATGCCACGACGCACCTACCGCGGTCCTGCCTACCACGGTGGCGTGAGCGACCACCTGCCGCTGACGCTGACCATTGAGTTGTGAGGGAGAAGCCCGCCGCTGAGTACGCCCATAGGGAATCGAACCCTAATCTGAAGAACCGGAATCTTCCATTCTATCCATTGAACTATGGGCGCTCCGCAGTATCGGGTGGTGCTCGTGAAGCGGCATCTGCCACGGCAAACAACGCTGCAACATGCCGTCTCCAAGCGAGGCACAAAGGTAGGCCATCGCGCCGACCACACCAAGCAAACAACGTTTTTTCTCACGCCGACAGCCACAGCGCGCGGCACACACGCCTCGCTCCCAACTGCCGAAATGCCTATAGCTCGCATGCGCCTCATCTGTGGCATGACACACGGATGGCCATGAATTCAAGCCACGGACAACCCTGTACAGACCCGTCTGTAGTAGCAAGGTGCATGCGGGACACCTGCGCACCGTGCACACTGCATAATTCCCGACTCCTCTTCCACTGAAGCGGAGTCGGGAGGAATGCCGAGAGGGGTTCGGGTGAAGCCTCAACACAACTCGCCCCACGACATTGCTGTCGCGGGGCGAGCCCTTTTTCATTATACATTTCACCTGGTTACGTCACCTGCTCCAGTCGTCGTCCCAGACGTTGTAGCCTTGGCGGCCACGGTCGGCCTTCACGTCCATGCCGGAACCTTGGTCGGCCGGAGTGTCGCCGTTCACAACAGAGCCGCTCACGGCCTGAAGGAGCTCTGTGCCCATGAGGAGTTTCACGCGTAGCTCCGGAGTGGTATATAGATGCTTGTTCATTGTCGTCTTGTTGCTTTTTACATTATACATCCTGCATTTTAACATTCCGCTCAGCGTACAACCTTCTTGCCGCCTACGATGTAGAGCCCCTTGCGGGCACGGTCAACGCGCTGGCCGGCGAGATTGTAGACGGGAGCTTCGGCCGCGACGGTCTCGATGGCGTTCACACCCGTTGGAGTGCCGAAGCCGAAGCTGAGGCTCTTCACAGCACCGCCTGCATCATAGGTGAGGTATGCCTTGTAGGCTGTTGCGGTGAAGGCGGCATCCACGGAGTAGAAGGCCTGCGTGCCGCTCTGGGTCTGAAGCACATAGTTGTTGGCATCGGCAGCGATGGTGGCTGCGGTGTACACGCCAGTGAGCAGACCTGCCGTGTAGGTGTCAGCACTGGCTGTGCCCCAGCCTGTGAGGGTCTTGCTGAAGTCGTTATCCGAATCCGCGTTCTTGATGATGTATGGAGTGTTTGCGGCGGGCTCGGCCACGGGCTCCATGGTCACAGTGTTGGTGATGCCGTTGACTGCGTCGGTGCTGTAGAAGGTGATGTTGCCGAAGCCGCTGCTCACGTCGGGAGTGAAGGGGAAGATGACGGTGCCGTATTTGCCGGCCTTGGCTGCGACGGTCACACTGGCCTGCACTGCCTCGGCGATGCTCCAGTTGCTGTTGGCACTCGACGTGTAGAGGTCACCATTATTCTCCGCACCGAGCTTCTTGTTGGCGGCAGAGGTGTTGAGGAGGTAGAACAGCCCAGGAGTCGTGGCGTCCGGCGACACAAGGATGCCCAGCGGTGTCTTCTCGCCATCCACGTCGGTGGCAAGAAGCGTGCGGATGCCGTCGGCACCTGTACTTGCACCCCATGGCACACCGTTGCAGATGTAGCGCTTCTGACCCTCGTTGTCGGTGAAGTAGATATAATAGGTGTTAGCGTCACCTGTGCTCTCGAACTGGAAGGCCTGAGCCTTGTAGTCGGCTGCTGTCTGGAAGGGCATGCCATAGCCGCTCTGTGCACCATCATTCTTGGAGAAGGTCAGCGCGCCCTTGTTGGCAAGTGTCAGCTTGTAGTATGCACTGGTAGAGGGAGCATTGATGGCAGCATTATTGTTGTAGGCAGCAATGGCGGCAGTGAGAGCCGATGTCAGGGTCGTCACGTCGTCCACCTCTGTGTCGGCAGCAAGAGAGAAGCTCTCTGCATTGCTCTTGGCTGTGGTATATGCTGCCCACAGGCTTGCGTCGGCGGTGGCATCATACTGGAACACACCGGTGCCTGTGTTGGTGCGCTGTGTGAGCGATGCTACTGTCTTGGCATCGTTGAGAGCCACAAGAGCCTCCATGATGGCCACGTTGTCGGCATCATCGGTCTGCACTGTAGCATCGCAGAAACTCATCCATCTGTACTGCGCATCGGCGGTAGCCTCGACAGCCACCTCAACCTGAGCAGGCTCTTCGAGAGTGAACCTCACGTAGCGCCACTGCCATCCGCGACCTGCTCCGCTATTGGCATAAGTGTGCCCCTCGCCGGTAGTGAAGTCGGTTGCTCCGCTTGTGTTGATACCCAGACCCGTGTCGCCCTTCGGGAAGTCGTTCACGGAGCCGAGCAGCTCGGGAGCCTCAGGGTCGGTCACGTCGGTCACGTTGAGTGTGAGGGTCACGTGGTCGGCAGCCGTGCGGCCTGCCACCTTGAATATATAGTTGCCAGCAGGCAGCGAGAGTGTCTGGTCGTAGGTCACCGTCCAGGAAGGCAAAGTGTAGGCACCACCGCTCTGCTCCAGATACTGCCTTGAGCCATCATCGCTCCAGTGCTGGCTCGACATAACACCAGCGTTAGAACTCTGGTTCCATGTGCCGAGATCTACGGCATTGTTGAAGTTGGTGTTCACGTAGTCGTACTCATCCACCATCAAGTTCTGCGTGGCTGTGAGGGCTGTGGCAGCCGTAGTCGAGGCCGCTGCAGCATACTTGTCGGCGTCAGCATCGGCAATGCCGAGAGCTTTTGCCTTTGCAATCTCACGTGCCAGTGCCTCGTAGTAGGGGGCAGCTGCCGTGAAAGTTGCTGTGGCGGTGGTCAGGGCGTCTGTCTTCGCAATGTAGTCGGCCTTGCTTGTGCCTGTAGGCACATTGGCGATAGCGGCATTGAGAGCAGCATATTCCGAGCCTACTGTCACCGTGGAATAAGTCGTCTTGGCACTGTTGGCAGCTGTGACAGCTTCTGACCAGCGAGTAGCATAAGCCGAGTAGTCGATGGCTGAGCCGTAGAACTTCAGTGTGAAGTTGCGGAAGATGGTCCACTTGTCGGTCTGCGTGTCTGTATTCTCTATGCCAATCTCCAGGTTTGTGCTGGCATCCTCAAGGGCAAACTTCAGAGCCACACGTCCGTTGCCTGCATCGAAGTAGTCTTTGGCCATCGACATGGTGTTGACGATGTCTGCACCTACGCCAGGAATGAGTATACGGTCATCGCCGGCATAGAAGTAGGTGGTGTGGTCGCCTGCGCGGTGGAAGCCCGTCACGCCGAACTCCCATGTGCCGCGCGGCAGGGTCAGGGTCTGGTAGAACTTGAAGTTCTGCTGGTAGAACTCGGTCTCGCCGTAGTTGACGACAGCCCAGCTATAGCTAGTGTTGGGAGTGCCCTCGGCTGTCCATCCAGTGGTATTCTCGCTCACAGTCGGGTTCACGACGAGGAAGTTGGTGAGGTCGAAGTAGGCGTTGGTGTCGAAGGTGACAGCCGTGGCGAAGTCGAGCACGTGGCTCTTGATGTCGGCAACGGCTGTGTTGAGTGCCGAGAGCGTAGTTGCAGCATCGGCAGCGTCAATATAGCCCTGGAAGGCAGCCAGCTCGGTGGTGCCTACTGTGTAGTCGGTCTGCGCCACGAGAGCCTTAGTCTCAAGGACAAGCGTGTAGGCTGCCTGAATGTCGGAGGTGGCATACGTGGAGACAGCTGTGTTGATAGCGTCGATGGCTGCGGTGTACTCATCTGCCGTGGACCATGTTGTATTCTGTTCATCCACCACATCGTCAATAGCTGCGTATGCTGCTGTAGGAATAATGCCTTCGTATGTTGCTGCGTTTGCAACAGCATCGTCAAGCATTGCCTGATACATGGCCAAGCTGTAAATCTGAGTCAGCGTGAATTGCCCGAAGGGGTTCCAGATATATTGCCCTGCCCATCCATCAGCTACCACACCAAGTTCAATCGTACCATTAGTCACGTAAGTGTAGAACGTATGGCCATAACCGTTGGCTGTTGTGATGCCAGAACGACCATTTGCCTTAGCAGGAACATCTATCCAGTGCAGGAATTCCTTCTTGTCGTTGTTGGCATAAACAAACGCAGGGCTACTGGTTTTCTCTGAAACCAAGTTGTTAGCTTCAGCAGAGTTGGCGGGACGATATGTTCCCACGAAGGTAATCCTATAGAGGCCATTGGGAAGTCCGCTTACCGTCTGCTTGGCATAACCGCAACCATCCCAGTATTCAGCACAGCCGCTGCCAACGCCCCAACCTTCCGTTTGACTACTGTTACCTTTTCCTCGATTGCCAAGCATCCCGTGTGACCACCCTTCATCATTGGTGCCAATTGTGGGGTTAGTAATCTTCGAAGTCTGGTCCACAGAAACGTAGTCCACACCTGCAATCTCGCTTTCCAACGCAGACACAGAGGATATGCCAGTGAGCCCCATGGATGTGGCCATCGCAGCTGCACGGCCGTCATAGTAGGCCTGCAGGGCAGCGTCATACTGCGTCTTGGTGAGGAAGTTCCACACGGTAGCCGCCGAGGCGTCGGTCGTTGTGCCGATTGGTTTCTCCTTGTAGGCATTCTCCGAGCCGTTGTTCACGAGATAGTTGCCGTTCAGGCTGACCGTGTAGCCACCCGTGACTGCGGTGATGGTGTAGTCAGCCAAAACCTGATCTACATACTGTGCTGCGCCAAGTCCCACATTGACATTCTTGACGGTGTTCCACATCACATTCTTGAGCTGGTAGACATTCCCCGACACAAGGACTGCCTCAAAGCCGAGACCACCCACGTCCTTCATTACAGCCTTGGTCGACCAGGCGTCACCCTGACTGAGGAATTGTCCTGTACCAGTGTCCTGCAGCCAGTACACCGTTCCACTGGTCAGCTGCGCACTGGCGCCCACGCTGACCATTGCCGCTAAAGCGGCCAAGAAGAGTTTAATCTTCTTCATGTTAAGGAAATAAGTTAAGTTAATAAAGTTAGTTGTAGGTACAAAGAACGGGTGTGCGCGCCCGCACACAACAATATTCTCGCGTACATGCGCGGGAAAGACGCCGCAAATGTAGCAATAGTGCGCCTTCCACCCCCGACCATGTTAAAGCGTGTTAATCAGCTTGAAAAAGTTGCAGCAAGGGGTGGATGAAACAGGAAATGTTGGATAGAGGAACAGCTTGAACGCGTTTTCTGCAAGAAAGAGCGTTTCAGAAACTTGCAGATATGTATGGCGTTGACGCAGTAGCCCACAAAAAAACTCAGTGGACTGAGTCATTGGGGCTCAATCCACTGAGTGGTACTCACGTCTGCCGCCGCAGGCGAGACGCCTGCGTACCATACTCTCGACGGCATGATACCCCTTCTCCCACGGGAGATGGGGGGACAGGGTGAGTATAGAAAGAGAGGTTGGATGGCGAGGCTTCAGCTGGCCAGACGGGCAGTGAGCTTCTCGAGCATGTCGCGCGTCATGGCGGCGATGCCGTACTCAGGCCGCCAGCCCCACTCCTCACGTGCGCAACTGTCGTCGAGGCTGTCGGGCCAGCTCTCGGCGATGGCCTGCTTGAGAGGATCCACCCTGTACTCCATCTCGAAGGTGGGCACGCGGCGCTTAATCTGCGCATAGATATTCTCCGGCGCGAAGCTCATGGCGGTAACATTGAAGCCGTTGCGGTGACGCAGGCGTGTGGGGTCGGCTTCCATGAGGCTGATGGCTGCGCGGAGGCCGTCTGGCATGTACATCATGTCCATGCGTGTGCCTTCGGCAATGGGGCAGACGAAACGCTCACCGCGCACGGCGGCATAGAAGATGTCAACGGCATAGTCGGTGGTGCCGCCACCAGGAGGTGTGACATAGCTGATGAGCCCAGGGAAGCGCACTGAGCGTGTGTCCACGCCATATTTCTGATAGTAGTAGTCGGAGAGGAGCTCGGTGGTCACCTTGCTGACGCCGTAGATGGTGCGCGGCCGCTGTATGGTGTCCTGCGGCGTGAGCTCGTGGGGTGTGTTGGGTCCGAAGCTGCCTATGCTGGAGGGAGTGAACACGGCGCACTGCCGCTCGCGTGCCACCTCGAGCACGTTCCACAGGCCGTCGATGCCAATCTTCCATGCCAGGCGCGGCTTCTGCTCTGCCACGACGCTGAGCAACGCTGCCAGGTTGTAGATGGTGTCCACGCCATGCTCTGCCACGACGGCGGCGAGCTGCTCACCGTCAGTGACATCGGCTACGGCCGAGGGACCGCCTTCGGCCAGCGCCCCCTTGGGCTCAGCACCAGGAATGTAGCCAGCCACGACGTGGCTGCCACCATATATTTCACGCAGTTTGTGGGTGAGCTCAGAGCCTATCTGACCCGTGGAGCCGATGACAAGGATATTCTTCATATATCAATGTGAAAGGTGAGAGTTGAGTGGCACACATTGCGCGGCCTGCTCGCCACAAAGGTAGGGTTTCGGTTGGAACAATCAACTCTAAACACTAAACATTAAGCCGCAAGTGCCCAACTTTCACCTCCCGTCTTTCAGCATTCCACTATCTTTGTGCACCTTTGTAGGCATAATCATGCACGCACACAGCCATGCCACGCTACTTTCACTCCATTGTGCTGCTACTCGCCTGCCTCATTGCGGCTCCCACGGCAACAGCCTCCGGCACCATACGTAACGACCGTTTCTGGCTCACCGTCGAAGGCACTCCCATCTACTCGCAAGGCGGCGGCATATTCCGCTTCCACTGTCCGCAGACAGGGCGTGAGCGCTACTTCTGGTATGGCGTACGCTATGCCGAGGCCGTGCGCTATGCCGCTCAGCCCACGTCCCACCTGCAAGGCTGCACCTTCGAGGCCGTGACATGCTACGTCTCCGACGACCTCGTGACGTGGACCACGGTGGGCGATGTGCTCACACGCGACGAGGTGGCACAGCACTGCCGCGTGGGCTGGTTAGGGCGCATGGGGGTAGCCCGCGTGGCCGATGCCGGCTGCTACGCCTTGCTCATACAGTGCGACAATAGTGTGCTCTTTGCCACGGCCGACACGCCCACAGACCCCTTCCACTGGCATCGGCGCAAGGACATGAAGTCGCTCATCGGCACCCACAACACCGGCGACCAGACAGTGTTCACCGACCCCGACACAGGCCGCTCCTACCTCATCTACAGCTATGGCAACGGGCGCGACAAGGGCTATGTCTCGGAGATAGGCCTGCGCGGCGACAGCATCGACCTGATGGACTGCACCGAGGTGTTCCGCGGTGCGAGCCGTGAGGGCAACTGCATGTTCAAGTACGCCGGCCGCTACTACCTCTGCGCCTCCAACATCTATGGCTGGAACGCCTCGCTCCCCTACTACCTCGTGAGCGACGACATACGCGGCCCCTACCTGCCGGCCAACGACATGCAGGTTATCGGCGGCTCGGAGGCCGACTATGCCCATGTGACACAGACAGGCTTCTTTGTCGACGTGCGCGGCACGGAGCAGGAGACCATCGTGTACTGCGGCGACCGTTGGACCGACTTTGCCAGCAACGGACTTGGCTACAACCAATGGCTGCCCATGAGCTTCGACGGTGCCAAGCCGCTGCTCCACTCGCTGTCGGAGTGGGAACTCGATGCCCGCACCGGTCGCTGGAGCGTTGGCCGCGGCAACAACTACGTGCTCAACCCCAGCTTCGATGCAGACCGCCAGCAGCTGCCGAGCACCAACAAGCCACGCCAGGAGCACATCACTGGTTGGCAGACCACCGTGCTACGCGGCCATGCCATTGTGGCAGGCGACACCGCTTCGCCACGCCTCAACCAGCGCAACACGGCAGCCGACCGCGAGCACGTCACAGGCAAGTTTGCGCTGTGCATCACAGATGCCGTGCCCTTTGAGCGGCACGTGAGCCAACGCGTGGCAGGCACCCCGGGCATTCCCCTGCCGCAAGCCACCTACACCCTGCGCTGCAACATACGCACCACTGCCCAGGCACCACCATTCACTACTATATATATGTACGCGCGTACAGCAGCCGCCACACGCCGCGCAAGCCTGCGCCCCACAACGACGTGGCAGGCCTTCGAACTGCATGGCATAACGGTGGACGACGGCGAGGTGGAAGTGGGCTTCCATGCCGCAGGCCCCGCCGGAGCCGAGTGCTACATTGACGACGTGGAGCTCACACGCGACTGACCACCCAAGAACAAGATAGCTTCTATAGTTCCTATAGTTACTATAGCCCCTATAATCCCTATTACTCCTATCCTAACAACCCACCTATCACATGTACGGTAAATTCCAACAGCACCTCGCCCAGACACTGGCAGAGATCCGCGAGGCAGGCCTCTACAAGGAAGAGCGCCTCATTGAGAGTCCACAGGCCGCAGCCATCGAAGTGGCCGGCAAGGAAGTGCTCAACTTCTGCGCCAACAACTACCTCGGACTCAGCAACAACCCACGCCTCATCGAGGGAGCCAAGCGCATGATGGACCGCCGAGGCTATGGCATGTCGAGCGTGCGCTTCATCTGTGGCACGCAGGACATTCACAAGCAGCTCGAGGATGCCATCAGCCGCTTCTTCCACACCGAGGACACCATCCTCTACGCCGCCTGCTTCGATGCCAATGGCGGTGTGTTCGAGCCCCTGCTCACCGAAGAAGATGCCATCATCAGCGATGCCCTCAACCACGCCTCCATCATCGACGGCGTGCGCCTGTGCAAGGCCAAGCGCTACCGCTATGCCAATGCCGACATGGCCGACCTCGAGCGCCAGCTGCAGGCCGCCCAGGAGCAACGTTTCCGCATCATCGTCACCGACGGCGTGTTCTCCATGGACGGCAACGTGGCTCCCATGGACAAGATATGCGACCTGGCCGAGCGCTACGATGCCCTCGTGATGGTCGACGAGAGCCACTCCGCCGGCGTAGTGGGTCCCACAGGGCGCGGCGTGAGCGAGCATTTCGGCACATACGGACGCGTGGACATATACACAGGCACTCTGGGCAAGGCCTTCGGCGGTGCCATGGGCGGCTTCACCACAGGTCGCAAGGAGATTATCGACCTTCTGCGGCAGCGTTCACGCCCCTATCTCTTCTCCAACTCATTGGCTCCGGGCATCGTGGGTGCCGCCCTTGAGGTGTTTGCCATGCTCGAAGAGAGCAACGAGCTGCACGACCGTCTCGTGGAGAACGTCAACTACTTCCGCGACCGCATGATGGCCTCCGGCTTCGACATCAAACCGACACAGAGTGCCATCTGCGCCGTGATGCTCTACGACGCTCCCCTCTCGCAGCGCTTCGCAGCACGCCTACAGGAAGAAGGCATCTACGTCACCGGCTTCTACTATCCCGTGGTGCCAAAGGGTCAGGCCCGCATCCGCGTGCAGATCTCGGCAGGCCACGAGCGTGCACATCTCGACAAGTGCATAGCAGCCTTCGAGAAGGTGGGACGCGAGCTCGGCGTGCTCAAATAGCTCACCCAGACCTAATGCCATGAACGCACACCGATGCCTGACAGCCGCCCTCGTGGCGGTCATGACATGCACATCGCTGCCCTCCGTGGCGCAACCCACAGCGCCACGGAGAGGCATGCGTCGCACCACATTCACCACTACGGAGCCGATGGTGCACGACCCCGTCATGGCCTACGAGAACGGCGTGTACTATGTCTTCTCCACCGGCATGGGCATACAGCAGATGCACTCACGCGACATGCAGGAATGGACCGTGGAGGCACATCCTGCCCTGCGTCCCATGGCCGCGTGGACACACGACAGCGTAGCCAGTTTCCGCAGCCACGTCTGGGCTCCCGACGTGCTGCGCTACCGCGGCCGCTGGTGGATGGCCTACTCATGCTCCACCTTCGGGCGCAACACCTCGGCCATAGGCCTGGCATCGACAGCCTCGCTGGCTACTACCGACAGCGTGCCACCCACATGGCAGGATCATGGCTGCATCGTGGCCTCACGTGAGGGACGCGACAACTGGAACGCCATAGACCCCGCCTTCATCGTCGACGACGAGGGCACGCCATGGCTCGCATGGGGCTCCTTCTGGGACGGCATACAGATAGCCCGCCTCGACACCACGCTGCACATTGCCCAAGGCGAGCAGCCGCGCACCATTGCCCGCCGCATGGCCTTGCGCGACACCACCTATGCCGCTCCCAACCCCACGTCGCAGCATGCGGGGCGCAATGCCATCGAGGCACCCTTCATCTTTCGCCACGGTGGCTACTACTATCTTTTCGTGAGCCACGACTACTGTTGCCGCGGCATCCGCAGCAACTACAAGGTGGTGGTGGGGCGTGCCACAAGCGTTGAAGGGCCATACCTCGACAGCCATGGCAAGCCCATGACCGAGGGGGGCGGCAAACTCGTAGTGGAAGGCGACAGACAGACCTTCGAGGCCATTGGCCACTGTGCCGTCTACACCATGCCCGACCCAGCCACCGGCCAGCCTCACGACTACTTCGTGTGCCATGCCTACAGCATAGCACACGACGGTCAGGCCATACTATACCTGCGCCCCATGGAATGGACAGCAGAAGGATGGCCGGTGCTCAAGTGAGGGAATGGCTCAGGCTCAGGCTCAGATGAGAGGAATGCCCGCGGCAGCACACTGCCGGCGCATTGCATCGGGCCAGATGCTGGACTGCGTCTCGCCCACATGAGCCTTGTGCAGGAGCACCATGCACAGACGGCTCTGTCCGATGCCGCCGCCAATGCTCTGCGGCAGCTCGCCGGCGAGCAGGCGCTGATGGAAATAGAGATAACGTCGCTCCTCCATGCCCTGGAGCACCAACTGACGCTCCAATGCCTCGGCATCAACACGTATGCCCATCGACGAGAGTTCCACAGAACGCTCCAGGAGCGGATACCACACAAGCAGGTCGCCATTGAGACCCTCGAAGCCGTCGGCATTGGGTGTCGACCAGTCGTCGTAGTCGGGCGAGCGCTGGTCGTGCTCTCTGCCATCGCCCAACTTGCCGCCGATGCCGATGATGAACACCGCGCCATGCTCGCGGCAGATGGCGTGTTCGCGCTCCTTGGGGGTGAGGTCGGGATATAGGCGTCGCAGCTCCTCGCTGTGAATGAAGAAGATGTCCTCAGGCAGGAAGGGCGTGAGCTGCGGGTACATCTCGCTCAGATAATACTCCGTGCGCAGGATGGAAGCATATATGCGGCGCACAATGCTGCGCAGAAAGTCCAGCTGACGGTCGGCCACGGTGATGGTGCGCTCCCAGTCCCACTGGTCCACGTAGAGGCTGTGCAGGTTATCGAGTTCCTCGTCGGCACGCACGGCATTCATGTCGGTCACAATGCCACGCCCGGGCTGCACATGGTAGTCTGCCAGCGTGTTGCGCTTCCACTTGGCCAAGGAGTGCACTATCTCGGCCTCAGCCTCATCCATATCCTTGATGGGAAACGTCACCGGACGCTCTATGCCGTTGAGGTTGTCATTGAGTCCCAGCCCCTTGAGCACAAACAGAGGTGCCGTGACGCGCCGCAGCCGCAGCTCGGCACTAAGGGTGCTTAGGAAGAAGTCCTTTATCTTCTTTATGGCCAGCTCCGTCTGCTGCAAGTCGAGGGCTGGCGTGTAATCCTTTGGGATGATAAGCTTACTCATGTCTGCTTATTATTGTTGTCATATTGCGCCGCAAAGGTAGCGCCTTTCTTTCATTCTGACAACAAAACAAGCATCCTTCCTTACAGCCTGCTGCAAGCACGGCATGACAGACGTACGGCATGATGCCCTGACGCGCTCGCCCGCATCACATTCAACTCCACAAAGATTATATCGCAGCACTGGCTGCTCGCACAAGATGCAGGAATTGCCCTTCAGGCGAGATTAGTAGTTGTCTGTGTTTGAGCGACAACGGCCTCCAGGCCATAAATCCAGTCTATGTGTGCAGCGACGGGAGTTCGGCACAGAATGCGCGAGGCCGGCTCCTGGTGTGGAGCCAGCCTCGCTGTTTGTTGTTTCTTGCGCTGTCTCTGCCCGATGGCAGAGACTGTCGGGCCTTCGGTTTACATCATGCCGCCCATGCCCGGGGCACCGCCCATGGGCATCTCGGGCTTCTCCTCCTTGGCGTCGCAGATGACACACTCTGTGGTGAGGAACATGCCAGCGATGGAGGCAGCATTCTCGAGTGCCACGCGTGCCACTTTGGCAGGGTCGATGATGCCTGCTGCACGGAGGTTCTCGTAGCGGTCGGCACGTGCGTTGTAGCCGTAGTCGCCCTGTTCGCCCTTCACATTGTTGACCACGACGCTGCCCTCAAGGCCTGCGTTCTCAACAATCTGGCGCAGAGGCTCCTCGATGGCGCGCTCCACGATGCGAATGCCCGTGGTCTCGTCGGCGTTGTCGCCCTGGAGGCCGTCAATGGCCTTGATGGCGCGTATGTAGGCCACGCCACCGCCTGGGATGATGCCTTCCTCGATGGCAGCGCGTGTGGCGCAGAGAGCGTCGTCCACGCGATCCTTCTTCTCCTTCATCTCGGTCTCGGAGGGAGCACCCACATAGAGCACTGCCACGCCACCGGCGAGCTTGGCCAGACGTTCCTGCAGCTTCTCCTTGTCGTAGGAAGATGTGGTGTTGGCAATCTCGTTCTTTATCTGGTTGATGCGATCCTTGATGAGGTCGCTCTGCCCGTGGCCGCTGACGATGGTGGTGTTGTCCTTGCTGATGGTGACTTTGTCGGCCGAGCCGAGCATGTCGATGGTGGCCTGCTCGAGCTTGAGGCCCTTCTCTTCGCTGATGACCACGCCGCCGGTGAGCACTGCGATGTCCTCGAGCATTGCCTTGCGGCGGTCGCCAAAGCCGGGAGCCTTGACGGCGCATATCTTGAGCTGTCCGCGCAGACGGTTGACCACGAGTGTGGTGAGAGCCTCGCTGTCGACGTCCTCAGCAATGACGAGGAGCGGGCGTCCTGTCTGCACTGCGGGCTCAAGTATGGGCAGGAAGTCCTTGAGATTGGAGATTTTCTTGTCGTAGATGAGGATGTATGGGTTCTCCATCTCACACTCCATCTTCTCGGTGTTGGTGACGAAGTATGCGCTGAGGTATCCGCGGTCGAACTGCATGCCCTCGACCACGCCGATGGTGGTGTCGCGTCCCTTGGCCTCCTCGATGGTGATGACGCCGTCCTTGCTGACCTTCTTCATTGCTTCGGCCAGAAGCTTGCCTATCTCAGGGTCGTTGTTGGCACTCACGGTGGCCACCTGCTCAATCTTGTTGTAGTCATCGCCCACCTGTTCGCTCTGTCCCTTGATGCACTCCACTACCTTTGCCACGGCCTTGTCTATGCCGCGCTTGAGGTCCATGGGGTTGGCACCTGCGGTGACGTTCTTGAGGCCTTCGCGCACGATGGCCTGTGCGAGCACGGTGGCTGTGGTGGTGCCGTCGCCGGCATCGTCGCCAGTCTTGCTGGCTACGCTCTTGACGAGCTGTGCGCCGGCGTTCTGGAAAGCGTCGGCCAGTTCAATCTCCTTGGCCACGGTCACGCCGTCCTTGGTGATCTGGGGTGCGCCGAACTTCTTCTCTATTATCACGTTGCGACCCTTGGGGCCGAGTGTCACCTTGACAGCATTTGCCAGCTGGTCCACGCCCTGCTTCATCTGCTCGCGGGCTTCGATATTGAATTTGATTTCTTTAGCCATTGTCTTTATTGCATTAATTCGTTATTACCTTATACCGTTATTCTGTGATACCGCTTTATTGGAGCACGGCGACGACGTCGCTCTGGCGCATGATGAGGTATTTCTCCCCTTCGTGCTCAAGCTCTGTGCCGGCATACTTGCCATAGAGCACCTGGTCGCCCTCCTTGAGCACCATGGTCTCGTCCTTCGTGCCCTGTCCAACGGCAACGACAGTGCCCTGCAGGGGTTTCTCCTTGGCTGTGTCGGGGATGATGATGCCGCTTGCGGTCTTGGTTTCTGCTGCAGCCGGCTTGATGAGCACGCGGTCTGCAAGTGGTTTGATGGTCATAGTAGTGAGTTTTGGTTATTTGAAGTGAGTTGTTTTGCGAGTCACACCACACAGACAGCTAAAGGCGTGCCAAACCCTCGCCACTGACATTATGACAGACCACAAATCACCCTGCACCGTGGCAACTGACAGGGTGCAGGGTGTGACACCGTGGCCCTGCACCGTGGCAACTGACAGGGTGCAGGGTGCTGCATACCCCCTTTGCGGTATGCCGAACTCTCCACATGAGCGCCTTACTGTAAAAAGGTAAGGCAAGACGGCCGTGTATGCAGCATAATGTCTACCTTTGCCGCCGCAAAGCAACAATTAGTCAGTACTAACGCAAACCAATTAACACTAAGAGAAAAAGCTTATGAAGCACTTTACACTTCTCGCAGCCCTCATTCTCACGGCTGCCACCAGTGCTTTTGCCACCGGACATGAGCGCATCACACAGCATCTGGACCGCCACAACCTGAGCCGCCACACGGCACTGACACAGCGAGCATCAGCAGAGCGTCTGGCACGCACGGCCGACGTCACCTCGGCACGCAAGGCCAAGGCCTCGGCCAGCCGCGCCGCTGCCATCACACGCCAGCCCGCCGGCACGCTCTATGCCAATGTCATGGCCTCGTATGCCGGCCTTGCCTACAGCTGGCTCGGCGGCTTCTACGACAGCTCGTCGGACGCCTCGGCCATGGACATCGTTGAGGGCACCGACGGCAACATCTACATCCGCGGTCTGGCACCCGAGCTCTCCACCACTCGCGACTACTGGGTGAAGGCCGAGCCCGACGGCGAGGGATATGTCATCAAGCGTCAGCCCATCGGCGAATACGAGGGCTACTACAGCACCACCGTCTACTATGTCGCCCGCATGGTCTACGATGAGCAGGAAGGCTTCGTAGAGGAAGACTCGAACACCGACATCCACGTCACCTACGCCAACGGCGTGCTGTGCACCTCGGCCGAGATGGCAGATGGCGACGTGGCCTACGGCATAGTGTACTACGATGACGAAGATGCCGAATGGTACTGGGACGGCAGTGCCTACTGGGCACTCTCCACAGCCGTGCAGACCGATGTCTATGCCGTGGCCCCCGAAGGCAGCGAGGTGGAGCAGCGCGTGCTCATGTACAAGTCGGGCGGCGAAAGCTACATCCAGACGGTAGACTTCGTGCAGGCCGGCGACAAGGTCTACCTCCACCCCTACGATGATGTGCCTGGCTGGATTGTGGGCACCGTGGACGGCGACAGCATCACCGTTGCCTCTGGCCAGTATCTCGGTGTCGATGAGAACTACGGCCGCCACTCCTATCTGCATGTGTCGCAGACTGCGCTCACGCTCAACGAGGATGAGCCCGACTACCCCTATTGGTATGACAAGTTAGTGGAGATGCTCGACTATGAGGTGTTTGCCATTGACACCGCCACAGGCACCATCACCGGCACACACACTCTCACCATCGACGCATCCAAGAACGACTTCTACTCTATTGCCCTCTACAACGAGCCCTCCATCAGCATCTTCCACGAGGTTGCAGCCTGTCCGGCCGACCCCGAGGTGACCTTCTTCTATAACTACGACAACGATTACGGCTATGGCTTAGTGGACTTCCACATCCCCACCACCGATGTCAACGGCGAGTATATCACACCGTCAAAGCTCTCCTATGTGGTCTACTTCGACGACACCAGCGAAGCCTTCGAGTTCGACACCGACGACTACGAGAACTTTGAGGAAGCCATGACCGAGATACCCTACGACTTCACCGACGACTGGGACATCTACGACTACGCCGGCGACAAGGAGGTATCGTTCTACTTCACCATCGCGCAACTCGTGGGAGTGCAGAGCATCTACCGCGGTGCCGGCGAGGAGCACAAGAGCAACATCGTGGTCTACTACGTGAACACAGGCGAGAGTGCCACCATAGCCGTCGACGACCCGCTGAGCAGCGTGCGCTCGGCCACCGTCAAGAGCGTAGCCACCGAAAGCCTCACCGACATTGCCGGCCGCAGCGTGGGTGCCAATGCCCGTGGCCTGCTCATCAAGACCGTCACCTTTGCCGACGGCACACAGCACAGCTACAAGCTCCTGCGCAAATAACGCCACAACGACGCAGCACCACCACTATGAACACCAGACTACACACTGTATGCCTCGCCATAGCCCTCGCCTTCACTGGTGGGGGCTATGCACAGGCCGACGAGCTCACCTTCAGCTATGGTGAGCCAGCCTACAACATAGGCACCGGCAGCAGCAAAGCCGAGACCATCGACGTAGCCCTCCACCTCAGCGACCCCGCCCTCGTAGGCCTCGAGGTGCAAGGCCTGCGCATACCCCTGACCACGCTGGCAGGCATCACCGCCGCCCGTGCCTGGCTTGCAACCGAGCTGCCTACCATAAGCAAGTCGGTAGCCGGCACGCCCGACGTGCTCTCCATCGACTTCACCCCGACAGCCGACGGCTACTACTACATCTACCTGCCGGAGCCATACACCATTACCGAGGCAGGCATCTACGTGGGCTACAGCGTCGACATGCAAGCCTCCGACGTGGCTCCCGCCCCTATTGCCCTGACCAATGTTCAGCGCGATGGCGGGCTCTACATCCACAGCACCAAGATCTACCGCACGGCGTGGCACGACCTGTCCACCTCCGAAGGCGCGCTGGCGCTGCAAGTGGTGCTCGGCGGCGAACAGCTCAAGACCAACGCCGTGGCCGTGACCCGCCAGCCCGATGTCAACGTGCTGACAGGCATGGCCACCACCGTCAGCTTCGACATCACCAACCATGGCACGGCAGGAGCCACCTCCATCGACTATAAGCTCGTCATACAAGCCGACGGAGAGGTACATCCTGCAGAAATCAGCGGCACAGACCACCATGCCGACGTGGCACTCGCGCCAATCTTTGCAGCCACACAGACGGTGCAGCTCACCATCCCCGCCATCGAGGTTAAGGGACAGTATCACTACTACTACATCATCACCGACGTCAACGGCCAACCCAACGAGGACATAAACCCGATGAGCACAGCCAGCCTCAATGCCTACAACACGCTGCCCGTGCACCGCCCCGTGCTTGAGGAATATACCGGCACATGGTGCGGCTACTGCCCGCGCGGCTTCGTGGGTCTCGAGGAGATGGCACGCCTCTATCCTGCCGACTTCATCGGCATAAGCTACCACAACGGCGACCCCATGCAGATCACCACGCAGTACCCCAACAACGTGGTCAGCTTCCCCGACGCATGGCTCGACCGCTGGTATCAGACCGATGCCTTCTGCGGCGACTCGGACTACGGTCTGTTCGGTATTGACAAGGTGTGGCAGCAGGTGCGCGAGGTGTTCACCCCAGCCTCTGTGGAGGTGGGCAGCGAGTGGACCGACGGCAACACCCTGCACGCCACGGCAGCCGTCACCTTCCCCCTATCGGCCGACGAGTGCCCATTTGAGGTGGGCTTTGCCCTTGTGGCCGACGGCCTGAGCGGCGACGGTTCGGACTGGCAACAGAGCAACTACTACGCCGGCGACACCAGCTGGCCGGCATCCATGCATCAGTTCACGCACGGCACAGACCACGTGGCCGGCCTCACATACAACTTCGTGCTCATTGCCCGCTCCGGCGTGGCCGGTCTGCCTGGATCCCTGAGCAGCCCCATCGAGGAAGACGTGGCACAGACCGTGAGCTACGACTTCGACCTCTCGGCCATCAAGGCAGCCATCGTGCCTGCCGACCACAGCAAGTTGCGTGTCGTGGCCATGCTCATCGACAGCCGCACAGGTGCCATTGTCAACGCCAACATGGCCACAGCCGGCACAGCCACAGCTGCCGTGGGCTCACTGCCTGCCACAGCTGCCGACGTGGCCGTGAGCGTGATGAGCTACGACCTGGCAGGCCGCCGCATGGCCACCACGGCACGTGGCATCAGCCTGCGCGTGGAGCGCACAGCAGGAGGCCGGATGCGTGTAGGCAAAGTGATGCGCTGAGCCATCAGTCGGGCCCAAAGGCCATACACCTTAAGCAGAGACGCAGAGACGGGATTGCCCCGACTCTGCGTCTCTCTCTGTTCATGCAAGCCTGCCGATAGGATGCCAGCTGTATCAGCGCACAACCTTGTGCTTTCCCGAGAGGTATACGCCATGCCCTGCCTTGGCACTACTGCCGACAGCAGACAAACGGCGGCCGGCAAGGTCGTAGACGAAGGCACAGGGTGCATCACTCTGACAGCTGGAGCCATCGGTACATGTCGCATGGCCTGTAGCGGGCAAATCGGTGATGCCCACAGTGGTATCGGTGCCCTCGAACACATATACCGACGATGCTGCCAGACGCAGCGTGAGCTGTTGGTCGATGTCGATGGGCGTATTCTCGGCAAGTCCTGGCAGTGTGGACTGCGTGAAGGATGGCTTGAGCACAATGCTGGTGCTGATATAGTCGGGGATGTCGAGAGCCTCACGCAGCGTGGTGCGTAACACCTGTGCCGAGGCCGACGGGTTGCGCAGCGCAAGCGTGGAACGCGTGCCGTTCCATGCAGCCCAACCGTAGACATTGGCCCGCGTGCCGTCCCACGGATTGCCTCCCACCCAGTGCACATCGGGCAGCACATCGGCATTGCGACGCTGCCATGCGATACACTCTGCCAAGTCGGCCCAGAGACGGCCGCCAGAGATGCTGTTCATCAAGGCATAGTCGGCATACACCTCCACCATCGCCGAGCCGCAGGCAAAGGCACAGCGCAACTCACGCAGCACGGAGGCATAGCTCATATCGGACGACACACTGCCATAGTTAGAGAGGATGAAGCCGTGGGTCATCAGCGAGTTGATGGGGCACAGAGGTGAGTTCTGGACAAAGTTCTGATAGACGAGGCGGTCACGGTAAGTAATCCACCGCTCACGGTCGCTGCCCTGGTTGCCGATGGTGCCGTAGTCCTGCTCCTGACGCCACACTGCATCGCTCACCTGGAACCAGAAGGGCGAGGCCCATGTGCCCACGGTGGTGTTGAGGAACACGTCGGGCTTCACCTGACGCACGCGACGCTCTATGCTGATGATGCCCTCGGCATTCTCCTCGCCCGTGGCACCGGCATCGGGCCCCACGGCAGAGAACTGCGCACTGATGCCGTCGAACTTGAAGAAATTGAAGTTGTAGTCGGTGAGCATGTTAGTGCACGCCGTGAGGAAAGTGTCATAATAGGCCTTGTTGCTCAACTGCATGCCGCCGCGCGAAGCCCAGTAGTTGCGACGATAGTTGCCGCTCTGTCCGTAGCCGCCTACAGGACCGAGCCAGGCTCCGATGGAGCTGCCCATGGCCGTGGCAGCAGCACTGATGCCGGTGAAGCCGTTGGGGAAGTTGGGGTTGAAAGTCCACGTGCCATACTCATCCCAACCGTCGTCCCACGCGAAGGAGGCCAGCGACACGCCGTGGACATCATAGAGATGCTCGCGCCACTGTGAGAGCACGTCGAGACACTGAGCCTCGTTGAAGTTGGTGGTGTAGTCGGGATCGTTGTTGCGGTTAATGTTGAGCTCGAACCACGAATTGTAGAGAGGGAAGGGACGCCATGGCACAGCTCTCTCCCTCTCGCTGTAGGCCAGGAACGAGCGGCGTGCCTGGCCTGGAGCTATGAGCCCCACCACTGCGCTCACCGACCAGATGTCGCCTGCCTGCAACGTTGTCTGGCGACTCCACACGCCTTGAATGGGAGTCTCTGTGGCTGCCGGCAGGTGCAGATACTCGTTGAGCGTGTAGCTCAGGTTGATGTTACCCGTCGACGTGTTGTCGCTGCCCGACGGGTTCAGCACAGCATAATAGCGCAGACGGTAGTCGCCGGCCGCCGGCACGGTGAAAGTGTAGTCGTTGGCGGTCTTGGCGGTGCCGGAGAAGCCTCGATGATAGTCGGAGCATACCACATTGTCGTCCACGTCGGCCAGCTCCACGCCGGCGATGGTCAGTCCGTGTGCGCCAGAGGCATACATGAAACAGGCGTTGAGGACGCCTCCGGAGCGGTCGAAGCTGATGGTCCGCTCCATCAGCTGTATATGCGAGGCCTCATAGCCCAACTCAAGGATGCGCGCAGGCACCGCGGCCGCCACGCTCCACGATGCGGTGTTCCAGGCATCGGTGCGTGTGCCTCCCACGGCAAGCGTGGGATAAGTCAGTGCAGGCACATCATCGTCGCCGGGCAACATGTTGGCCGACAGGTCGCCGTCGAAGACAATATGCGGAGCCGTCACTGAGCCGCTCCATGTGATGGTGCCGTTGCTGCTGAAGGAGCCGCTGATGACTCCCGTGACTTCCTCTGTACAGTCGCGGAAATAGCGCACGAGGTAGTAGCCACGCTCTGGGATGTCAAGCGTGTAGGTGTTGGCAGAGCTGCTGCCGCCAGTGGTACCTTTGTGATAGTCGTGAGCCACGACCTCCCCTGTGAACGGGTCCACGGCATCTACACCGGCAAGGTCGAGTCGATGGCTGCCGCTCGTGTACTGGAACTTCACCGTGTGCCGCCCACCGGCCTTGATGCCAAGGTATCCTTGCATGCCTGCAATGTAGTCAGGAGTGAGACCGAGGTCAAGAATGCCTTGCGGAGTGTCGGTACCTGGCGACCACGTGAACGACGTGCCCGTCCACGCACCGTATGCGAAAGGTTCACCTGTGATGGTGCCCACAACCGTGTTCTTACCCATCGGTGTCTCTAAGCCTGCGAAGATATGGTCGCTGGCAATGACCGCGCCGCGCGTGTTGCCCACTACCACGGGAGCCTGCTCACTGCTGGCATTGTCAACGGTATATAGCATCGGGACGATGGCATTCATGGCCACAGCACTGCCGGCAGTCAGGTCGAGACTGGTGCGCAGATAGTGGGAACCGTCGCGGAGTATGGCTCGCCACGTCACAGCAAGGCTGCCACTCGTGAAAGAGGCCTCTATGGCCTGGCCCGCCACACGCTCGGAGCCACGGGCTGCCTCTGCATCGCCCTCCAGAGAGAGCAAGCGCACACCCGTGAGCTGCATCTGCGAGGCCTTGAGCTCACTGCCCGTGGCAGGCCTGACGACGAAGAGCTCACTGCCGGCCTTGAGCCCAAGCGCGGCGGAGCCACCGAAGAGCAGCTGCCCGTCGGCAAGGGTGAACGTGGCCATGAACAGGTCGTTGCGGAGCACATAGTCGGTCTGGGCACCGCGCTCCACCACTTCGGCGTATGCCTGTCCGGCCTGCTGCAACTGCGGGAATGCCACGGCCTGTGCTCCTGCCGCATACGGGAGCAGTGCAGCCAGGGCGGCAATGATGTATGACTTCATAGTTTCCATTATATATATATTAGGCACCACAAATATAGGCAATGACGGATATATGAAAAGCCTGCGGGAAAGAAAAGACAAATGCGGCAGGACACACATTATAAATGCATGTCCTGCCGCAAGCGGGAGTATGCCCAGACTGCCTGTGTGGCACAGGCTAATCGGTGCTGTTGCTCATGGTCAGCGAGGTGCCTGTGGCATCGGCGTCTATCGTGATGGGTTGCTCACGGCTGACGGTGCCCGCGAGGATGGCACGCGAGAGCTGATTGAGGAGCAGACGCTGGATGGCTCGCTTCACGGGACGTGCACCGAACTCAGGGTCGTAGCCCTCACGCGTGAGCAGGTCGATGGCGGCATCCGTGAGACGGAGCGTCACGCCTTCAGCCTCTGTGCGCTGCTGCACGCCATGCAGCTGGAGCATTACCACCTGGCGTATCTCGGCCTCACTCAACGGTTCAAACATGATGGTCTCATCAATGCGGTTGAGGAACTCGGGGCGCACACTCTGGCGCAGCAGGCCGAGCACATGCGCCTTGACGGCCTCGCGTGGCGACGCGGCATGCTCGCGGATATAGTCTGACCCGAGGTTGGAGGTTAGAATGATGATGGTATTGCGGAAGTTGACAGTGCGGCCCTTGTTGTCGGTCAGACGGCCGTCGTCGAGCACCTGCAGCAGTGTGTTGAACACATCGGGGTGAGCCTTCTCTATCTCGTCGAACAGCACTACGGAGTATGGCTTGCGGCGCACGGCCTCCGTGAGCTGACCTCCCTCGTCGTAGCCCACATATCCCGGAGGAGCACCAATGAGACGGCTCACAGAGTGCTTCTCCTGATATTCGCTCATGTCGATGCGGGTCATCATGGTCTCGTCGTCGAAGAGGAACTCCGCTAAGGCCTTAGCCAGCTCCGTCTTGCCGACACCCGTTGTGCCAAGGAAGATGAACGAGCCGATAGGGCGCTTGGGGTCCTGAAGGCCGGCACGCGAGCGGCGCACGGCATCGGCCACGGCACTGATGGCCTCGTCCTGCCCTACGACACGGCGGTGCAGCTCTTCCTCCAGATGCAGCAGCTTCTCGCGCTCACTCTGGAGCATACGTGCCACAGGGATGCCCGTCCAGCGCGACACCACCTCGGCCACATCGGCAGCCGTGACCTCCTCGCGCACCATGGCCTCGGAACCCTGCGCCTCGTGCAGCTGCTGCGTGAGCTGTGCTATATGAGCTTCCAATGCTTGTATGCGGCCGTAGCGTATCTCGGCCACGCGAGCATAGTCGCCCTCACGCTCGGCACGCTCGGCATCAAGGCGCAGCTGCTCCATCTGCTGGCGGTCTTGCTGCACGGAGGCAGCTATCTGCCTCTCACTCTCCCACTTGGCACGCATCTGCTGCTCCTGCTCACGCAGGTTGGCTATCTGTTGCTCCAGAGCTGCAAGCGAGGCCTCGCCACTCTCGGTCGTGGCTTCGCGCTTGATGCTGGCACGCTCTATCTCGAGCTGGGCCAGACGGCGTGAAATCTCGTCGAGCTCCTCTGGCACACTGTCGCGCTCCATGCGAAGACGGGCAGCAGCCTCGTCCATAAGGTCGATGGCCTTGTCGGGGAGGAAGCGGTCGGTGATGTAGCGATGGCTGAGCTCCACGGCAGCAATGATGGCTTCGTCCTGAATGCGCACGCGATGATGGTTCTCATAGCGTTCCTTGAGACCTCGCAGTATGCTTATGCTGGCCGCCGTGTCGGGCTCGTCGACCATGACGGTCTGGAAGCGACGCTCCAGAGCCTTGTCCTTCTCGAAGTACTTCTGGTACTCATCGAGGGTGGTAGCACCTATGGCGCGCAGCTCGCCCCGCGCCAATGCAGGCTTGAGGATGTTGGCTGCATCCATGGCTCCCTCGCTCTTGCCGGCACCGACAAGGGTGTGTATCTCGTCGATGAAGAGGATGATGCGTCCCTCGCTCTTGGTCACCTCGCCTACCACCGACTTCAGTCGCTCCTCAAACTCACCCTTATACTTGGCACCTGCAATGAGTGCACCCATGTCGAGCGAATAGAGAGCCACGGAACGAAGGTTCTCGGGCACATCGCCGCGCAGTATGCGGTGAGCCAGCCCCTCAACGATGGCCGTCTTGCCTGTGCCTGGCTCACCGATGAGGATAGGGTTGTTCTTAGTCCTGCGCGAGAGTATCTGGAGCACACGGCGTATCTCCTCGTCGCGCCCTATCACAGGGTCAAGACGCCCCGAGCGTGCCTCCTCAACAAGGTTTTTGGCATACTTGCCAAGAGCCTGATAGGTGTCCTCGCTTGATGGCGAGGTGGCTTTACTGCCACCGCGCAGCTCAGTGATGGCCGCCGAGAGTTCCTTCTCCGTGACACCAGCATCCTTGAGTAGCTTGGCTGCCGTGCTGTTGCTCTTCACAAGAGCCAGCAGGAGCTGCTCCACTGTCACGAACTCATCGCCATGCTTGGAAGCAAGAGTCTCTGCTTCGGTCAGGATGGAGTTTGCCTCACGGCTGAGGTATGGCTCTCCGCCATCCACGCGTGGCAAACTCTGTAGCTGGGCATCGAGAGCTGCACGTATGGCAGCCTCGTTCACGCCAAGCTTACGGAATACATAGCCCGTCACCTGCTGTCCTGTCGTGAGGATGGCATCAAGCAAATGCTCGGGCTCAATGGCCTGCTGCCTGCGGCTTTCTGCCGAGCGGACAGCCTGCTGCACAGTCTCCTGTGCCTTAATGGTGAACTTGTCGAATGTCATAGCTTATATATGTTTATAGAGTTTAGCGATTATGGTTTAAGCGGTACAACCACTATTTTGCAAAGGCTGTGCAGCGACCGGCGGAAACGCCAAAAAGGCAGAAGCACAGACAGAATGGCGCAAGAATAACTACCTTTGCAGCCCACAAGGCATGCGCAGCGCACTATGCTGCCATACCTTATGGCACATAACGTTACACCTTCAATACTCTCTACATACATGGAAATAGGCGAAAAGGTAAGATTTCTCAATGAAGTGGGCGGCGGGCGCATTGCCGGTTTCGAGGGCAAGGACATCGTACTGGTGGAGGATGAGGACGGCTTCGAGATACCCATGTTGCGCTCACAGGTGGTGGTCATTGAGACCAATGACAACAACTTTGTGCGCAAGCCTAAGAAGCCATCGCCGGCTGTCACACAAGCCACTCAGCGTGCCGCCGCACACGAGGGTGCCAGCCTGCGCGCCGCTCTCGCAGCCGGCCTCGATGCCGAAGAGCCGGAGAGCGACCCGACGGATGGCGACATCACATTCCGCCCCAAGCCCAAGGAGCGCCGCGGAGGCGAGCTGCTCAACCTGCATATAGCCTTTGTCGAGGATGTCGGCCACAGGGCCGATGGTGTGCGCTTCGACACCTACCTCATCAACGACTCCAACTACTATGTCAGTGCTCTCTACGCCTACAGCGAGAATGCCGCATGGCACGCTGTGTGGCAAGGCACCGTGGTGCCAAACACCAAGGTGCGCATCCACACCTTCGACCGCACCGAGCTACAGCAGTTAGAGCACCTGTCGGTGAGCTTCTTCGCATGGAAAGACGACAAGCCATTTGTACAGAAACCTGCTGCCACCGTTGAGCTACGCCTCCAGACAGTGAAGTTCTACAAGCTGCACGTGTTTGCAGACACACCTTTCTTCCACTCCCCTGCCCTGCTCTACCAAATCGTGCGCGACGATAAGCCGTTGGGGCTCAAAGCCCCGATGTTGGCTTCCGAGGAAGAAACCCCGCTGTCGGCTCCCGAAGAGACATCAGCAGCATTGACTGCTGACCCTACATCGCCCGCGTCCCCTTCCGAGGATCACAAGGGAGCATCACCCAGGAGCGACCGCGAGGCTGTCAAGGCCGCCAAGCGTGCACTCAAGCAGGAGCAAGAAGCCATGCGCAAGAAGCACGAGGCCACGCCACATGAACGCGACCCGCATGTGTCGAAACCTAACCACAGGCCTGAGCAGGACGGCATACTGGAGGTTGACCTGCACATCAACGCCCTGCTCGACAACACCAACGGCCTGTCGCCTGCCGTGATGCTCAACACACAGCTCACCGAGTTCCGCATAGTGATGGACCGCAACATAAAGCGCAAGGGACAGCGCATTGTGTTCATCCACGGCAAAGGAGAAGGCGTGCTCCGCGAAGCCATCATCAAGGAACTGCGCCACCGCTATCGCACATGCACCTACGAGGATGCTTCGTTCCAACAATATGGTTTCGGTGCCACCATGGTGACTATCCGATGAGAACGGCAACGTGACCAACGCTCCGCACTGTCCCGCCCCACCACTCTAACCTACCCACCGTGCCGCAGGCACCCTAAGCTTTTCGACATTGCAAGACCCTCGCTCCATACATATCGCCGACTATGCATACGACCTTCCCGACAACCGCATAGCCAAACACCCTCTCGCACGCCGCGATGCCTCCAAGCTGTTGGTGTATCGCAATGGCGACATCAGCGAAGCCCACTTCGCCGACCTGCCCGACTTCCTGCCAGCCCGCTCGCTCGTGGTGATGAACAACACACGGGTCATACAGGCTCGCCTGCATTTCCGCAAGGACACGGGTGCCAAGATTGAGGTGTTCTGCCTTGAGCCTGCCATTCCCCACGACTATGCACTCATGTTCACCCAGACAGGCAGCTGCACATGGCATTGCCTTGTGGGCAACAGCAAGAAGTGGAAGGAGGGCAGCCTGCAACTGACGTTCACACACGCTGGCACCGAGTGCTCCCTGCAATGTGAGCGCGCCGGTGCCGACCTCATACGCTTCACGTGGTCGCCCCTGTCGCTCACATGGGCCGAAGTGCTCGAAGCCTGCGGCGAACTGCCCATCCCGCCCTATCTGAACCGCGCCACCGAGGCAAGCGACCTCACCACCTACCAGACGGTCTACTCAAAGGTGAAAGGCAGCGTGGCCGCTCCCACGGCAGGGCTCCACTTCACGCCCGACGTGCTTGCCAGCCTTGATGCTCATGGCATTGAGCGTGCCGAACTAACGCTGCATGTGGGTGCCGGCACCTTCAAGCCCGTGAAGAGCGAGGAGCTGCGCGACCATGACATGCACACAGAGTGGATAGCCGTGCCACGCACCGTGGTCGAGGCACTGCTGCGCCATGGCGGAGAGTGCACTGCCATCGGCACTACGAGTGTGCGCACCCTGGAGTCCTTATACTATATAGGTGTAAAGCTGATGCACGCCCCCGACCTCAACGAAGAGGAACTCACCGTGGGGCAGTGGGAGCCGTATCTCAGCCCCGACAACTCTTGCGCCAGCATCGCCGTGGGCTGTGGAGCGGATGCTGCTCCCACCGAGGAGCCGTGCAGCGGGCTTGCCGCCCTGCGCGCCATTCTGGCATGGATGGACGCCCGTGGCTGCGATGTCTTGCGCACCTCTACACAAATCATCATCGCTCCAGGCTACACCTACCACATCGTGCGCCGCATAGTGACCAACTTCCACCAGCCGCAGTCCACACTGCTGCTGCTCGTGTCGGCCTTCGTCGGGGGCGACCGCTGGCGCGACATCTACCGCTATGCTCTCGACCACGACTTCCGCTTCCTCAGCTATGGCGACAGCTCACTGCTGATGTGAGCAGGGCACGCCATCGCAGACGTCTGCGCCGATGGCAGTACCCTGCTCATCGGCATGCTCTACACTATACCCTGTGCCATCATGGCCTTGGCCACCTTCATGAAGCCTGCGATGTTGGCACCACGCACATAGTTGATGTAGCCGTCGGCCTCGGTGCCATACTTGACACACTGGGCATGGATGGCATGCATGATCTGGTGCAGACGCTGGTCGACCTCGGCAGCACTCCAGCTCAGGTGCATGGCATTCTGGCTCATCTCCAGTCCCGATGTGGCCACACCGCCGGCGTTGACTGCCTTGCCTGGAGCGTAGAGCATATGCGCGGCGATGAAGGCGTCTATAGCCTCGGGGGTGCAGCCCATGTTGGAAATCTCGCCCACACAGAGCACGCCGTTCTCTATGAGCCGACGGGCATCGTCGCCGTCAAGCTCATTCTGTGTTGCGCACGGCAGGGCTATGTCGCACTTCACCTCCCACGGCCTGCGGCCTGCCACGAACCGAGCCTCGGGGAATTCCTCGGCATAGGGCTGGCAGATGTCGTTGCCAGAGGCACGCAACTCAAGCATATAGTCGATTTTTTCACCGCTAATGCCCTCTGGGTCGTAGATATAGCCGTCGGGGCCGCTGATGGTGACCACCTTTGCGCCGAGCTGCGTGGCCTTGGTGGCGGCTCCCCAGGCCACATTGCCGAAGCCGCTTATGGCCACGGTCTTGCCCTTGATGTCGTGGCCGTGGGTGGCGAGCATCTCACTGACGAAGTAGAGGCCGCCGAAGCCTGTGGCCTCAGGACGTATGAGCGAGCCGCCATACTCCAGGCCCTTGCCTGTGAGCACGCCGCTCCAGTCGCGGGTCAGCTTCTTGTACTGCCCGAAGAGGTAGCCCACCTCGCGGGCACCTACGCCTATGTCGCCGGCCGGCACGTCGACCTCGGGACCTATGTAGCGATAGAGCTCGCTCATGAAAGCCTGACAGAAGCGCATAATCTCGGCCTCGCTCTTGCCGCGGGGCGAGAAGTCGGAGCCACCCTTGCCGCCGCCCATGGGCAGCGTGGTCAGGGCATTCTTGAATGTCTGTTCGAAGCCCAGGAACTTGAGAATGCTCAGGTTGACGCTGGCATGGAAGCGCAGGCCGCCCTTGTAGGGGCCGATGGCCGAGTTGAACTGCACGCGGTAGCCCAGGTTGACCTGCACCTCGCCCTTGTCGTCCACCCAGGGCACACGGAAGGTGATGATGCGCTCCGGTTCCACGAGTCGCTCTATGAGCTTTGCGCGCTCGAACTCAGGGTGCTGATTGTAGACATCCTCAATGCTGAGCAACACCTCGTGCACAGCTTGCAGGTACTCTTTCTCGCCCGGATGCTTTGCTTCCAGGGAGGCCATTATCTGTTCTATCTTCATGGTTTGGTTAGTTAGTCATCGCAAAAATAGACTGCATGACTGTGACAACCAAACGAAAGGCTGAAATTAGTGATGGCCTATGCCTTCGCGCATCACATAGAGCACAACGGGAGCACCGATGAGAGGTGTGATGACGTTGATGGGCATCAGGGCCGTGGTGAAGGCGGTTGAGAGGAGGTTGCACGCAAGGGCGAGTGCGGCACCAATGAGGAGTGTCGCGGGCAGGAGCGCGCGGTGGTCGGAGGAGCATACGAGCAGGCGTGCCATATGCGGCACAGCAAGTCCGACGAAGGCTATGGGTCCGCAGAAGGCTGTGGATGTGGCGGTGAGCACACCGGTGGTGAGCAGCAGCATAGTGCGCGTGCGCTCAACATTGATGCCTAAGTTTGCCGCGTAGTTCTCGCCCAGGAGCATGGCATTGAGGGGCTTGGCCAAGGCGATGGCAGCGGCGATGCCTGCGAGCATGGCCACGGCAAAGGGCATGAGGCGCTCGGTGGTGACGGCGGCAAAGGTGCCCATGCCCCAGACCATGAACGAGTGGACGCCTTCCTCCGTGGCACCATAGTTGAGGAGTGAGATGAGCGACGAGGTGATGTAGCTTATCATGACGCCGGCGATGAGCAGCATCACGTCGTGCCGCAGATGCGCCGAGAGCAAGGTGAGCAGCAGCATGACGGCCATGGCTCCGACGAGTGCGGCGAGGATGACGAGCACGTAGCCGCTGAGGGTCACGCTGCCGGCAGTGAGGCTGCCGCCAAGAGCCAGCATGACGATGGCCACGCCGAGGTTGGCGCCTCCGTCGATGCCCAGCAGGCTCGGCCCTGCCAGCGGGTTGCGGAAGGCCGTCTGTAGCAGCAGGCCGGCCACGGCCAGTCCGGCTCCCGAGAGCGTGGCAGTGACAGCTTGCGGCAGGCGGCTGTCCCAGAGTATGTAGGTCCAGGCGGCATTGTCTGAACCGCGCCCCAGCAGCATGTCGGTCACGGCAGTGGCAGGGATGTGCACCGCCCCCCAGTAGAGGTTGGCCACGAAGAGTGCGGCCACGAGCGCGACACCCTGCATGGTCAGGGCCAAGAGGGTGCAGGGTCTGCGGCATATAGGGTGCAGGGAGGCTGGCATGTGGGTGCAGGGTCTTCGGTTTGTGCTGTGCGCGGTGTCGGTCAGAGAGGGCGGTAGTACTTGGGTCGCACGCCGCCGAGCAACTCTGGATGGGCTATGGCGATGATGTCGCGCAGCAGCAGCTCGGGGTGGAAGGGTGTCTCCTCATAGAAACGTGTGTGTGAGAGGTCGCACACGTGGATATGCCTCTCGGCGTAGGCGCGGAAGCGGGTGTAGGGCTGATAGTCGGCAGCGAGCGAGGCGTAGGTGAGCGGCGTGGTGCCGCCCTGCTTGACGAGCCACAGGTCGGCATCGCCAGCCTCGGCCAGCACGGTCTCGAAAGGCAAGGGCGTGCTGCCGCTGCCGGGGAGGCGGGCAAAGGCATAGTCGACGGCGGCATCGCGGAAGAGGCACGCCATGGTGCTGCCGCCCGACGGCACGAACCACTGTCCGCCGTACATCAGCTCCGTGAGCAGACGCGGTCGGCGTGTGGCACGTGCGGCGGTGTCGCACAGTGCCGTGTAGGCCTTGACCACGCTGCCGAAGATAGTCCTGGCGGCACGTTCCTTGCCGAAGAGCTCGCCATAGAACAACATCCACTCCGCACGGCCGAGGGGAGTGCGCTCCATGTACTCGGCGCACTCCACGATGGGTATGCCCAGACTCTCCACACGCCCGTAGCCGCCGCTGTGCTCAAAGGGTGTCAGCAGCAGGGCGTCGGGATGCACGTCGATTATGCGCTCCACGTTGGGGGCCATGCCGTTGCCGAAGTCGGCCACGGTGCCATCGCGCAGTCCCTGCCGCACGAGAGGAATGTCAATATACTGCTTCTCACACACGCCGCATATTGCCCCGCCGGCACCGAGCTCGCAGAGGAGCCCGCAGTGAACTGCCGTGGCCACGCCGGCCCGCCGCACGGGCACGCGCACCACCGTGGTGCCCCCGCCGGCATAGGCCTGCAAGGTATGCTCATCGGCACTCGCGCCCCTTGGCACAAGCACATAGCGGTGCAACACCGCCGTGCTGTCCCAGGGGTTGACGAGTGTCCAGAGGCTCCAGCCTTCGGGCGTGGTGCCATGACGCAGCAGGGTGGCATGATCCAACGCGGCGGCTGTCGTGGCAGCTGCCGTGCGCCTGCTGCCTGCGGCGAGCCACACTGCGGTGGCCGCCGCAAGCAGTAGCATGAGGACGATGACGATGCGGCGCATTGGGTGGCGGCTCAGTGGTTGAACACGATGCCGCGGGGGTCGATGCCGGCTTCGAAGGTGCCGAGGAGCTGTCCGTCGAGGCTGTAGCGTGCCACATAGCCTGGAGCGAAGTAGTCGCCGTAGCCTGTCTCAGCGTTGAAGCGATAGGATGTGACGAAGATCTCGCCCGAGGTGGGGTCGATGGCAATGGAGTTGGGTATCTCCACGCCTGCGAGGCTGCGCTCCTCCAAGCTGCCCGTGGCACAGTCGTAGACAGCGAGCTTGGGGCTGCCCGAGTAGGCATCGGTGACGATGTAGAGCTTATCCTCGTAGGCCGCAGTCATGTCGGCGCCCATGGCCATGTTGGTCACGGTGACAGGTGTCACGGTGCCGTCGGCGTACTTGCGCAAGCCACCTGCCTTGAGCACCGCTGTCCAGTCGGCGTTGTAGAGGTCGCCGTCCACGATGTAGAGGTCGCCGCCGGCAGCCACCAACTGCGACGGGTTGTTGATATTCTCGTCGGTGATGGCTGTCACGGTGCCGGCAGTCAGGTCGATGGCCGACACACAGGGTGCCAGGCCCATGCCATAGTCGGAGCAGGCCACATAGAGAGTGTTGCCAATGAGAGCCATGCCCTCGGGATAGGAGCCCACGGTGTAGGTGGCCTTGAGGCTGTAGTCGACAGTGTCGATGGCAGCCACACAGCCCCCATAGGTGCTCACGTAGACGCGCCCGTCGTGGGCCAGCAGGTGGCGGGGACTCTTGCCGCCGGCAGCACCCAGCAGGTCGGTCGTGCTGACGTGGTCGAGCGCCAGCTGCGAGGCAGCGTCGACCACCTCCACACGGTTCTCGCCGTCGACTGCCACATAGAGTTTCGAGCCGTAGATGATGCCTGCATTGGGGGTCATGCCAATGCTGCGGCCATTAAGCGTGGCAAAGATGTTCTGGCGGGCCTGCTGCGTGGTGAAGTCGTAGTAGGTGATGGAACCGGGGATGCCGCCATACATGTTGCCTGAGTTAATCACAAAGACGCCATTCTGCACGCTGGCAGCAGGGACGGGAGTTGTGCCGGGGTCGGCTGGAGTGGAGTTGACGCTCACCTCGTCGTCGGTGCAGGAGGTGACGACGGCTGCACCCATGGCGAGTGCAGCCAGAAGACTAAGATGCTTCTTCATAGTGTGTTTAGTGAAAGGGTTAGGAAATAATGTCGGCCAGGCATAGGATACAGCCTGATGATGTCGTACTGCCGGTTGAGGACGTTGCGGCACTCGGCACGGAGGGTGGCCGTGCAGCGGCGCAGACGCAGCTGGCGCGCCGCCGTGAGCGTCCATTCCCAATATGGCGGCAGGCGGGTGCCGTCGTGGTGCTCGTTGCTGCTGTAGCGCTCGCCACAGCCCTGTCCGCCGGCTGTGAGCTGCACCCACGGCGAGAGCCAGGCCACACTCACCGCGCCGATGTGGAGCGGCGTATAGGCTATCTGGAGACCATAGTAGGGCGAGGTGGCGAGTGTGCGGTTGGTTGCTTCCTGAAGGGTGTAGTTGGCCATGATACGCACCGAGTGGCCGCGCCCTGCATCGCAGGCCGCCTGGAGGGTGGCATCGATGCCACGGGTGCGCACGCGTCCGAGGTTGATGCAGCGGAAGATGAACATGTTGTAGGGCACAGCCTGGATCTTGTCGCTCACGTGGCCCGAGTAGGCATCGGCCGTAAGGGTCAGCGTGGTGCGCGGCAGGGGCGTGCCCGTGTAGGTGAAGCCCGCGTTGAACATGCTTGTGCACTCAGGCTTGAGGTCGGTGCTGCCGTAGTGGAAATAGTAGCTCTCGGTGAATGTGGGCGGGCGGAAGATGTCCTTGTAGGAGGCGTGCAGACTGAGCCCTGTCCTGCCCCATGGCTGAACGCTCACGCCTATGGATGGCGAGAGGTGGCTGATGGAGCGCGCATCAGAGCCCGTGCGCGCACGGTTGGAATGCAGCGAATGGAGCAGGCGCACCGTGGCCGTGGCATGGTGTGAGTGCCACTTCACAGCTGCCGTCTGCCACAGGGAGTTGCGCTGCGGACGGCGGTCCTGCGGCAGCGTGGAGTTGAGGTTGTGGACGGCATAGTCGGCAGCATAGGACACACTCCAGTGTGAAGAGGCTGTGGCGAGTGCCGAGAGCGTGGCGTAGTAGTCGCGCTGCCAGTAGGCCGCATCGCGCACATGGCTGGGATAGAGAGGGTCGGCATAGTCGCTCGCGGCCCAGTCCCACTTGGCTGCGGCACGCATCGTCAGGCGACGGCCCAGACGCTGCGTCCATGCGGCCTGGGCATAGACATTGCGCTCGGAGAGTGTCTCGCGGCTCAGCTGCGAGTAGTAGTACACCTGTCCTGGCAGCTGACGGTCGGCACCGTAGGCATAGACCTTGGCCGTTAGCGTCTGCGAGACCGACGGCTGCCAGAGTGCCGACAGCTCGCCGTGGGCTGCGTCCATGCGGCTGTTGCGGCGGTGCTCACGTGTCACGAGGCTTACGTTGCGGAAGGTGAAGGGGTAGCCGTTGTCGGCATGTGTGTAGCTGCCCGTGGCACCGAGGGTGAGACGGTCGCCGAGCGGCTGCTGCACGGTGAGATGCGGGCTGACGTAGCCGTAGGAGCCGGCACGCACATCGGCACTGACACGCGGCTGCCACCCCGGCAACGGCTGCGCGAGGCTGTTCATGAAGAGCACAGCAGGCTGGGCTGCCGTACGGGCAGGGACAAAGATGTCGTCGGCATCGCCTATGCTCAGCGAGAGACGCTCCACATCGGCCAGCGAATAACGCCCGAGGTCGATCTCGCCGCTAAGGGCATCGCTGAGCATAAGCCCGTCGACAGCCACGCCCGTATGCTTGGTCCCGAGCCCACGCACGGACACCGTCTTCATGCCTCCGGCACCGCCGTAGTCGCGCAGTGTGACAGAGGGCAGATGGTGCAAGGCATCGGCAAAGCCGGTGATGCCCATCTGTCGCATCTCATCGCGCTCCAGCACATGAACCGGCACAGCAGCGCGCAGGGCACGCGTGCGGGCTGTCTCGACGACATCGACGGGGCGCATCTGCCTTGTGGCCGCAGTGTCGGTCACAAGAGAGCACAGGCTGAGCACAATGGCTGTCAACATCTTGAACGTGAATAGTGCATACCGCGGGCAAACATCATGCACGGAAAAAGGACCGCCTCTTGTGGCAGTCCTTCCCTGTGTTGCGGAGGTCCGACTCGAACGGGCGACCTCCAGGTTATGAGCCTGGCGAGCTACCAACTGCTCCACTCCGCGATGTGACGGTTTCCCGTTTGCGGTTGCAAAGGTAGACCTTTCTGAGCTTCTGTGCAAGACCTGCAAGAAAAAAGTTGCCTCATGGCAGTCCCAATGCGCACGTGTGCACAAAGCTGAGGCCAAATCCTTGGTCGGAAACGCGCGAAAGCCTACTTTTGCACGGACTCCACAAGCATGGAGAAAAAGCAACAAGCATCATGGCAGTAGCACGCACACGCCAGAAGCTGGTGGATGTGGCCCGGCAGCTCTTCGCCAAGAAGGGGCTCGAAGACACCACCATGAACGACATAGCGCAGGCATCGGGGCTCGGACGCCGCACACTATACACCTACTTCAAGAGCAAGGAGGAGGTGTATGCCGCCGTAATCGACGGCGAGCTGATGCGCATCTCATCGACCTTCCTCGCCGTGGCACGCAAGCAGCTCTCGCCCGAGAACAAGCTGGTGGAACTCATCTTTGCCCACCTGAGCCTCATAAAGGAAGCCGTGGAGCGCAACGGCAACCTGCGCGCCCAGTTCTTCCGCAACATCTGGCAAGTGGAGAGCGTGCGCAAGAAGTATGACCGCATTGAGCGCGACATCTTTGCCAAGACCATTGCCGAGGGAGTGGAACAGGGCATCTTCGAGATCGACGACCTGTCGCTATACACCGACATACTGCATGCCTGTGTGAAAGGGCTTGAGGTGCCATACATCTACGGCCGCCTCGGCGAAGGACTCAACATACACGGCGTCAGACCCATCATACGCCACCTCATACGCAAAGCCTTCGGCAAGGAACGAGCTTGACACTAATCATTCAAACAAAACTATAACATAATACTGACATGGGACTACTACAAGGCAAGACGGCTCTCATCACAGGAGCTGCACGCGGCATAGGCAAAGCCATCGCACTGCGCTTTGCTGCCGAAGGAGCTAACATCGCATTCACCGACCTCGTAATCGACGAGAACGGCGAGGCCACACGCAAGGAGATAGAGGCTCTGGGCGTGACATGCCGCGCCTACGCCTCCAACGCCGCCGACTTCGCTGCAACAGAGACTTTGGTGAAGCAGGTGAAGGACGACTTCGGAAGCGTGGACGTGCTGGTGAACAACGCCGGCATCACCAAGGACGGCCTGATGCTGCGCATGACAGAGCAGCAGTGGGATGCCGTGATTGGCGTCAACCTCAAGTCGGCATTCAACTTCATTCATGCCGTGGTGCCGGTGATGATGCGCCAACGCGGCGGCTCCATCATCAATATGGCCAGCGTGGTGGGCGTGCACGGCAATGCCGGACAGGCCAACTATGCAGCCTCGAAGGCCGGCATGATAGCTCTGGCCAAGAGCATAGCCCAGGAGATGGGTGCCAAGGGCATACGCGCCAACGCCATTGCCCCAGGCTTCATCGAGACAGCCATGACAGCCCAGCTGCCCGAGGAGGTGCGCCAGGAATGGTGCAAGAAGATACCCTTGCGCCGTGGCGGCACACCCGACGACGTGGCCAACGTGGCCCTCTTCCTCGCCTCCGACCTGAGCTCATACGTCAGCGGTCAGGTGATACAGATTGACGGCGGCATGAACATGTAGGGAAACGTGGAAGTAGTCTACGAGGACAACCACATCATCGTCGTGCACAAACAAGCAGGCGAGATTGTGCAAGGCGACAAAACGGGCGACCGGCCGCTGTCGGAGCTCGTGAAAGCCTACATCAAGGAGCACTACGCCAAGCCTGGCGCAGTGTTCCTTGGTGTTGTGCACAGGCTGGACCGTCCCGTGAGCGGGTTGGTGGTGTTTGCCCGCACGAGCAAGGCTCTCACACGGCTCAACGAGATGTTCCGCAACGCCACGGTGGAGAAGACCTACTATGCCGTTGTGCACAATGCACCACAGGCTGCCGAGGCGACACTGACACACTACCTGCTGCGCAACGAACAGACCAACAAGAGCTACGTGACCAATGCCGGACGGGCAGGAGCCAAGAAGGCCGTGCTCGACTACAGGCTCGCAGGCAGCAGTGAGCACTACCGCCTGCTTGAAGTGCACCTACACACGGGCCGGCACCACCAGATACGCTGCCAGCTGGCTGCCATAGGGTGTGTCATTGCCGGCGACCTCAAATATGGCGCACGACGCAGCAACGCCGACGGCAGTATATGCCTGCACGCAGGTCGCATCCGGTTTGAGCATCCAGTGTCGCACACACTGATAGACATCAGTGCGCCACTACCAAAAACAGGGCCTTGGAAAGGTTTTCAAGACGCCGTGCCTGAACTGGCAACAGCAATCACTCCCGCACCTGCTGGAATGTGATTTCGTAGAAGCAAGGATACACGCTTTGCCTTGCAAGAACTGTTCCCTCAGAGTGGGGAACGATGAGCCGCACCTTGGCTATCGACTCGTCGGCACTGAGCTGACGACCTATATGGATGTAGCTGAAAGGCACCAACCAACCTGAAGGCACCTCGGTGGACGAGTACATGCGATACATGGCTCCCCCGCCGCCATCGGTATTGAAGGAGGCCGTGAAGGTGCCGTATGAGTTGGAGATGTCGATGATGTCGGGACTCGAAGAGTAGTAGAGCACATCGTTGCGAGTGAGCAATGAGTCGCTCATGATGTTATATTCCCAGTAGCGGGCTATGACACGCTTGCTCTGCCCCGAGAGCAGACGCTCGCCGGCACCACGGCGCACGATTTGCATGTAGACACCGCTGTTGCTGAAGAGCACATACTCGTTGCGCTCCAGACTGGTGACCGTGTCCTGCGCGAGGAACTGCTCTTCAGTGATGACATTGATGCGCCCCACATGAAGAAGCGTGTCGCCGTCGCTGCTGACGATGGAAGCATCGCGGGCAATGAAGGCTGCCACTGCCTTACGCTCGTCCTTCTTCTGGTCGGCATAAGTCTTGTCGTCGTGGCATGAACCAAGCGCAATCGCAACAAGCAGAAGCGTACCGGCTATAGTGAAGAGGCGTGAGCGCATAAGTGAGCAAAGGTTACAACTTGAGAAATGGAGGCAAGGAGCATTAGGGCTAAGCTTTCTGCTCTGCCTTGGTATCGAGCACCTGATAGGCTGAGTGCTGGCTCTTATATTCCGGCACAATGGCTTTCATCTTAGCTACTGTCCGCATGTCATCGTAGCGGCACGAGATGGCATATAGCTCATCAATGTCGGCACACACTGCCTTGTAGTCATACTCACGCACCTGGGCTATCTTTATCTTCGCATTGAAGGTGGGCTTGGTGGCTTCCTCGTCGTTGAGCACTTCCTCATAGAGTTTCTCACCATCACGCAGGCCTGTGAACTCTATTGACACTCCTTCTACCCCGCTGAGCATTATCATGCGACGTGCCAGGTCGGCAATACGCACAGGCTTGCCCATATCGAAGACAAATATCTCGCCGCCACGTCCCATGGTGCCTGCCTCGAGCACGAGCTTGCATGCCTCGGGGATTAGCATGAAGAAACGTATGATGTCGGGATGCGTCACCGTGACGGGACCACCCTGCTGTATCTGCCGCTTGAAGAGAGGTATCACAGAGCCGTTGCTGCCAAGGACATTGCCGAAGCGGGTGGTGACAAACTGCGTTATCGGTTTCTGCCCGTTGGCCATCAATGGGGCTGTGCCATCCTTGATGGCCTTGTCAAGGCTCTGAACATATATCTCACAGATGCGCTTGGAGCAACCCATGACATTAGTAGGATTAACAGCCTTGTCGGTGGAAATCATCACGAACTTGCGTACACCGTAGCGCACCGCCAAATCGGCCATCACGCGCGTACCTATAATATTATTATGCACTGCTTCGCTGGGATTGTCCTCCATCATGGGCACATGCTTGTAGGCCGCGGCGTGGAACAGATAGTCCACCTTATGGCTCTGGAATATGTGCTCCATGCGACTGGCATCGGTGATGGTGGTGACAATGGTCTGCACCTTCACGTCGGGGAAGTCGTGCTGCATCATCAGGCGTATGTCGTGCTGGGGAGTCTCGGCCTCATCTATGAGCAACATGCATGCAGGCTTGAAGTTCGCCACCTGCCGGACAATCTCCGAGCCTATGCTGCCCGCCGAACCTGTTATGAGAATTGTAGTGCCTGACAGCATCTCGCCAACGGCCTTGAGGTCAACATGTATCTCATCGCGTGGCAGAAGGTCCTCAATCTGTATCTCGCGCAACTGCACATGCATGCTGTCGCCCTTGCCATCCCACTCCTGCATGGCAGCATCGGCTGTATAGACGGTGATGTTGGCATCCAGCAGGCGCTCCGTGAATGAGTGGTCAATGGTGAGACGTTCCTTCTTCAGCGGCGATACAAGCAACGTGCGCACCCCACGGGTGAGCATTTTCTTAATCAGGTGTTCATCGTTGTTGAACACGTTCACGCCTTGCAGGATATGCCCTTGCATCTTGTCCTCAGGATCTGCAACGAAGCCACACAGCTTGAAGCGAGCCGGACGCGACATGCGCAGGTTCTTGGCAATTGCCATGCCTCCCTCGTGGACTCCGTATATGAAGCACCGGCGCACATGCTGGTCAAGGAGCATGTGGTCATGCATCATCTTGACAAAGATGCGCGCACCACCCATAATGAGTGTTGCTATCAGGGTCATCACCAGCAGCTCGCGAATGCGCAGCGGAGCCATGTAGGCATCTGAATGGAAGAAGATACGCACCACAATGGCAAAGCTGACGCCTATCAGGTTAGCCACCAGAACGCGATAGAGGTCGGAGAACGAGGAATAGCGGAAGACCCCCGAGTATGTGCGCATCACACGGAAGCCAATGAGGAAGAACAGCAGGTAGAACAGCAGGGTCCGCAGCAGCGGCCAGAACATGTGCATTGTGGCTATACGGCCGTGGTTGAGGAAAAATACCGTGAAACCGCTGAATACGACTACTGCACAATCAAAGAGAAGGATGGCCCAGAACGGGAGGGCACCCCTGGAGAAATACCACTGAAAAACACGTTTTATCCTTTCCATGTAAACGTTATTCGCGCCATTATTATGCAAAGATAACCCAAAAACCATTTGCGGCCAAGCCCCCCCCGATTTTTTATTAAAACGGCAACTCCACAGAGCTCGCGGCGAAAATATCGCGGGCTTGCACTTGGTCATTGTGCGAAAAGGCGTACCTTTGCACGCCGATTATTATCAAGGGTCACTCTGTAACGACCCTCACCCGCATGTGTTAATAGCTCTTCTCATTGGCCTGGGAGAGTGGTTAGGGAATCATCGGGTGCCGCAGGTTTCACCGCACGGTGAGCCTTGCAACAGAACCAAACTGTAATAAACAAACCTCTAAGCAACGAAGAATGGACACGCTAAGTTACAAGACCATTTCTGCCAACAAGGAGACCGTCAACAAGGAGTGGGTCGTGGTCGACGCCACAGACCAGGTGCTCGGTCGCCTCGCATCGAAGGTCGCCAAGCTGCTCCGTGGCAAGTACAAGCCCAACTTCACTCCCCACGTAGACTGCGGCGACAACGTCATCATCATCAATGCCAGCAAGGTCAAGCTCACAGGCAATAAGCTCACCGACCGCGTTTACCTGCGCTACAGCGGCTACCCCGGCGGTCAGAAGCAGTCGACCCCTGCCGACATCCTGGCCAAGCCCAATGGTGCCGAGAAGCTGCTGCGCCGCGTGGTGAAAGGCATGCTCCCCAAGAACAAGCTCGCAAACCATATCATCACCAACCTCTACATCTACGAGGGTCCCGAGCACAAGCATGAGGCACAGAGCCCCAAGGCCATTGACATTAACCTCTATAAATAAACATCAGAAATGGCAGTAGTAAATGCATTAGGACGCCGCAAGTGCGCCGTAGCCCGTGTTTATCTGACAGAGGGCTCTGGTAAGATTACCATCAACAAGAAGGACTTCACCGAGTACTTCCCCAGCACCATACTGCAGTATGTGGTCAAGCAGCCTCTCAACCTGCTCGATGTGGCCGAGAAGTACGACATCAAGGTCAACGTCTTTGGCGGTGGCTACACCGGTCAGAGCCAAGCCCTTCGCCTGGCCATCTCCCGCGCCCTCGTCAAGATCAACGCTGAGGACAAGAAGGCCCTCCGTGCAGAAGGCTTCATGACACGCGACAGCCGCGTCGTGGAGCGCAAGAAGCCAGGTCAGCCCAAGGCTCGCCGTCGCTTCCAGTTCAGCAAACGTTAATCGGCAATACCCCATCCTTCCTGTGCGGAGGAGATTGCGTTTAGTATCTAAACCGCAGCGACGATGCCGGCAGCAGCCCGGGAGGCTCGCATGGCAGACTACCCTGTGGTTGGTGTGGACGACACCACAACTGACAAAGAAAGTAAACCAACAACCCAACACACGCATCACAACATCATGTCAAGAACAAACTTTGACACACTGCTTGAGGCAGGTTGCCACTTCGGCCACCTCAAGCGCAAGTGGAACCCCGCCATGGCTCCATATATCTTCATGGAGAAGAACGGCATCCACATCATCGACCTGCACAAGACCGTGGTGAAGGTCGATGAGGCAGCAGAAGCTCTCAAGAACATAGCCAAGAGCGGACGCAAGATACTCTTCGTTGCTACCAAGAAACAGGCCAAACCCGTAATCGCCGAGAAAGCCACGTCTGTCAACATGCCATACGTCAACGAGCGTTGGCCGGGCGGCATGCTCACCAACTTTGCCACCATCCGCAAGGCCGTGAAGAAGATGGCCAACATCGACAAGCTGTCGGCCGACGGCACCTATGCCAACCTCTCCAAGCGTGAGATACTCCAAATCAGCCGCCAGCGCGCCAAGCTCGAGAAGAACCTCGGCAGCGTGGCCGACCTCACACGCCTGCCCGCAGCTCTCTTCGTGGTCGATGTGCTCAAGGAGCAGATAGCCGTGCGCGAAGCCAACCGTCTCGGCATTCCTGTGTTCGGCATTGTCGACACCAACTCCGACCCCACCAACGTGGACTTCGTCATCCCCGCCAACGACGATGCCAGCAAGAGCGTTGAGATAATCCTCGATGCCTGCTGCGAAGCTATTGCCGAGGGCATCGAGGAGCGCAAGGCCGAGCGTGTGGACACCGAGGCTGCTGCCGAGAAGGCAGAGAGCCAGAGCGCACGCGTAGAGGAGGAGCCCAGCCAGGCACCTGCCGCAGAGGCTTAATCCGCAGTGAACCTATCTATTACGAACTAAACACCACACCATTCACCAACAATGGCCGACATTAAAGATATCAAGAAGCTCCGCGAGATGACCGGCGCAGGCATGATGGACTGCAAGAACGCCCTCGAGGAGACCAACAACGACATAGAGGCTGCCATCGAAATCATCCGCAAGAAGGGTCAGGCCGTGGCTGCCAAGCGCAGCGACCGCGAGGCCAGCGAAGGCTGTGTGCTCGTGAAGATTGACGGCAACTTTGCCGCCATCATAGCCCTCAAGTGCGAGACCGATTTCGTGGCCAACAACGCCGACTTCGTGAAGCTCACACAGGACATCCTCGATGCTGCCGTGGCAGCACGCTGCAAGACCCTCGACGAGGTGAAGGCTCTGCCCATGGGCAAGGGCACCGTGCAGGATGCCGTCGTGGACCGCAGCGGCATCACCGGCGAGAAGATGGAGCTTGATGGCTACAATGTCATCGAAGGCGAAGCCATCTATGCCTACAACCACCAGAACAAGAACACCCTCTGCACCATGGTTGCCCTCAACAAAGCCGTTGAGGATGCCACCGTTGGCAAGAACGTTGCCATGCAGGTGGCTTCGGCCGCTCCCGTGGCCATCGATGCCGACAGCGTGCCGCAGGAGGTCAAGGACACCGAGCTCCGCGTGGCTATCGAGAAGACCAAGGAAGAGCAGGTGCAGAAGGCTGTGGAAGCTGCCATCCGCAAGGCCGGCGTGAACCCTGCCCACGTAGACAGCGACGACCACATCGAGAGCAACATGGCCAAGGGCTGGATTACAGCCGAGCAGGCCGCCATGGTGCGCGAGCTCAAGGTCAAGGTGGCCGAGGAGAAGGCCCAGAACCTGCCCGAGCAGATGATACAGAACATCGCCCAGGGTCGCCTCAAGAAGTTCTTCAAGGAGAACTGCCTGCTGGAGCAGGAGTTCATCTGGGACAAGAACCTGAGCGTGGAGCAGTACCTCAAGTCGGTCGACAAGGAGCTCACAGTGACGGCTTTCCGCCGCTTCACGCTCCGCGCCGAGTAAGCTTACACATACCCTCCCCTACAATAGCTGAAAGAGCCGGCACTGCTGACAGCGTCCGGCTCTTTATCGTTGCTCATGCAGCCTCTGCGCTGCGCCACACCAGGTGTGTGCCATCCATGCCGCACCGAAAGGCTGTGCGGCGTGCATCCCATGCCACGACACGCGCCGTGCACACGGCAGCGTCGCCGCCGGCCTTCACACCCGATGCGCCGTTGTCGGGAGCCTGCAGCTGCTGTCGCTCTGCCGTCATGCCCAATGGCTATTACTTTGCAGCGGCACCCCCTACTGATGGCTGTTGGTGTTGTAGAGCCCTATCACCGCGCCTATAAAGCCGCCTGAGGCACTGGTGGAGAGGTTGATGGCATCCACGCCGGTGGCCAGTGTGTGCCAGTCGCCGTCGTCGCCTTCGGCATAGGAGAAGGTGTACCACCGACCACTACCTTCGACACGCAGACGCAGTACAGCGGCGGCATCGCTGAGTGTGGCCGAGGCTATGACAGCACTCTGCGGCACTATCGGGCCGCGGCCCGCACGACTGCCCTGTGCACGCACCAGCACCACGGCCGTGCGCCCGTCGATGATGGTCTTGCCAATCACGAAGTGGTTCTGCTCGTTCTGTAGCAGCACGAGGCCTGCCAGGTCGTGCGCCGTGTGTGGCACGTAGGCGGCCAGCGTGGTCTCGCTCCTGAAGCATGTGTGCTGCTGCCGGCAGAAGAGGGCATTGACAGGCTTGCGGTCGCACAGGCTCACGGCCGACGGCTGGATGGTGAGGCCTGCCGGACCGGTGGAGTAGAAGTCCGTGTCGTGGTTGCGCAAGGTCATCCACCGCCACGACAGCGTGTCGGCATCAAAACAGTCGGTGTAGGCAAAGTTGCCTGTGATGGCTGCCGCCGACGTGTCTGCCCCCTGCATCATGCGCCGTCCCACGGTGGGCACGGCGAGGCCGTTGCGCAGTATGGTGGGCCATCCGTCATGACTCCACTCCACAGGCAGCAGGTAGGTGTCGCGCCCTGTATTGTAGCAGTCGCCCTCGTATGGGCGGCAACCGAGAAACACGGCCCACCAGCGGCCGTCTGCAGCTTCCACAAGGTCGGCATGTCCCGCGCTGGTGACCACGTCGGGCCGTTGCGGGTCGAGCCCTGTGCGCTGCGTGAGTATGGGGTTGCCTGGAGCCTCCTCCCACGGGCCGTAGGGGCTGCGTGAGCGCAGTATGACCTCTGAGTGCCATGGGCCTGTGCCTCCCTCGGCACACATCAGGTAGTAGTATTTGCCACGGCGGAAGAGGTGCGGACCTTCTATCCATATCGGACGCGGCTCCACATGCGTGCCGCCGCGCACTATCTCAAGCGCACAGTCGGTGTGCGCCATGCCCTCGGGCAGCCCTCGGGCAGGTAGTGGCAGGATGCTGTCGCCTGCCACGTCGAAGCGCAGAAGGCGTATGGAGCGCTGCCCCTCATAGTCGTGCCCGCCCATGACGGGGCCGTTGTGCACGATATAGGCCTGCCCGTCCTTGTCGAAGAAGAACGAGGGGTCGATGCCGTCCACCTGCGGCAGGCGTATGGGCTCGCTCCATCCCTGGACCGGGTTGGTGCTCTTGACGAAGAAGTTGCCCATGCCCACATTGGTGGTTATCATGTAGAAGGTGCGGTTGCGGGCATTATAGGAGATGGCCGGGGCAAAGATGCCGGCACTCACCTGCTGCCCGTCGAGCGGCAGCTGCGAGGCACGCCGTAGCACGCCTCCCTGCGGGTGCCAGTCCACGAGGTTCTTGCTCGTGAAGAGAGGCACACCGGGCACGAAGGTGAACGATGAGCACACGAGATAGTAGGTGTCGCCGGCTCGGCACACGCTCGGGTCGGGGTAGAAGCCGGCCAGGATAGGGTTGAAATAGTCGCGGGCAGGATCCATGTCACGCTCGAACCGCGTGTCCGAGCCGGCATAGGTGAAGGCTGTGAAACGGGCATCCTGTGCGAGTGAGCCGGCAGCCGACAGCGTCAAGGCTGTCAAAAAGCAGATTGCGCACTTTGTCATTGCGGTGGATGATGTTGACTGCCCGCGAATATCGCAGAAAAACACCACACGCCAACGCCTGCCGCCCATGAAATTGTGCCAGCCACGCCCTGTCATGGCCGCGAAAAGACCCTGCATGGTGCCAGCCTGCACCATGCAGGGTGGCAAGCCCGCACGGTGCAGGGTGTACGCCTACACCGTGCAGGGACTGAGAAAAACTGACGGAAGGTGGCTACAGCACACGCCACTTGCCATCCTGTCGCACCATGGGCACGCCAAGCTGCTCGGATGCGCCGTCGGCAAAGATGAGCTGCAGAAACACGTGCGCCGTGTCGCCCCAGATGGTGTCGCCGACAGGGGTCACCGAGGCGAGCCCACCATTCTCACTCTGCAAGAGGGCGGCATACTCCGCAGCCATGTCGCCGAGGGCCTGCAGCTGCTCCGTGTCAGCCGACACAGAGGCGGCAAGGCAGGACACATAGTCCGCATGGCGCCCCTCGGCAAGATACACATAACTGCGACAGGCAGCACGACGCACCTGCCTGTGCTCGCGCTCCATACGCCCCGAGCACGACAGCAACACGAGAAAAAGCAGCAGGATGACAGCAAAGGCTGACAAAGTGGCACGTTTCATGGCGGCAAAGTTAATAAAGAATAGCACACGGGCGCTCCCTCTGGCACCAAAGAATGCAGGCCGCTGTGCAAACACGGGCACCAAGGCCGTCGTGACACCGTCATGACACAATGCCACACCCGCACTGACAGCCGCGCCACCGCTGGCACGCTATTTGCTGAGTTAAGGGCAGCCCGCACAACCGGACGCAACCACAGACTGAAACATATTAACAACAAAACAACAATACACACTATGGGAAAGATTATCGGAATAGACCTGGGTACGACCAACTCCTGCGTATCCGTCTTCGAGGGCAACGAGCCCGTCGTCATTGCCAACAGCGAGGGCAAGCGCACCACCCCCTCCATCGTGGCATTCATGAAGGATGGTGAGCGCAAGGTGGGCGACCCCGCCAAGCGTCAGGCCATCACCAACCCCAAGAACACCATCTTCTCCATCAAGCGCTTCATGGGCGAGACCTACGACCAGGTGCAGAAGGAAATCTCACGCATGCCCTACCAGGTGGACCGCGGCGACAACAACACACCGCGCGTCAACATCGAAGGCCGCCTCTACACACCGCAGGAAATCAGTGCCATGATACTGCAAAAGATGAAGAAAACCGCTGAGGACTATCTGGGTCAGGAAGTGACCGAGGCCGTCATCACCGTGCCAGCCTACTTCAGCGACTCACAGCGTCAGGCCACCAAGGAAGCCGGCCAGATTGCCGGACTCGACGTGAAGCGCATCGTCAACGAGCCCACGGCAGCCGCCCTGGCATACGGCGTAGACAAGGCCAACAAGGACATGAAGATAGCCGTGTTCGACCTCGGTGGCGGCACATTCGACATCTCCATCCTGGAATTCGGCAGCGGCGTGTTCGAAGTGCTCTCCACCAATGGCGACACACACCTCGGCGGCGACGACTTCGACCAAGTGATAATAGACTGGATGGCATCCGAGTTCCGCAGCCAGGAAGGCGTCGACCTCAAGCAAGACCCCATGGCACTGCAGCGACTCAAGGAAGCTGCCGAGAAAGCCAAGATAGAGCTCTCCAGCAGCACCAGCACAGAGATCAACCTGCCATACATCACAGCCGTAGGCGGCGTGCCCAAGCACCTCGTGATGACACTCACACGCGCCAAGTTCGAGCAACTGGCAGACAGCCTCATACAAGCATGCAAGGTGCCATGCCAGAAAGCCATGCAGGATGCAGGACTCAGCAACAGCGACATCGACGAGGTCATCCTCGTGGGCGGCAGCTCACGCATACCAGCCATACAGAAGCTCGTCGAGGACTTCTTCGGCAAGGTGCCCAGCAAAGGCGTGAACCCCGATGAGGTCGTGGCCGTGGGCGCCAGCATCCAGGGAGCCATCCTCAACAAGGAAGAGGGCGTGGGCGACATCGTGCTCCTCGACGTGACCCCGCTGAGCATGGGCATCGAGACCCTCGGCGGAGTGATGACTCGCCTCATCGAAGCAAACACCACCATACCCTGCAAGAAGAGCGAAGTCTTCTCCACCGCAGCCGACAACCAGACCGAAGTGACCATCCACGTGCTTCAGGGCGAGCGCCCCATGGCAGCCCAGAACAAGAGCATCGGCCAGTTCAACCTCACAGGCATAGCACCAGCACGTCGCGGAGTGCCACAGATTGAAGTCAGCTTCGACATCGACGCCAACGGCATACTGAAGGTCAGTGCCAAGGACAAGGCCACCGGCAAGGAGCAGGCCATACGCATCGAAGCCAGCAGCGGCCTCTCCAAGGAAGAAATCGAGCGCATGAAGGCAGAAGCCGAAGCCAATGCCGACGCCGACAAGCGCGAGCGTGAGAAAATCGACAAGCTCAACCAGGCCGACAGCATGATATTCCAAACAGAAAACATGCTCAAAGAAAGCGGCGACAAGCTCCCCGCCGACGTGAAAGCCGAGGTGGAAGCAGCCCTCAACAAACTACGCGATGCCCACAAGGCTCAGGACCTCGCAGCCATCGACGCCGCCACAGCAGAGCTCAACAACGCAGCACAGAAGATGTACGCCGCAGCACAGCAGGCTGGTGCCGGACAGCCAGGAGCTGACTCCAACGGAGCACAGGGAGCACAAGGCAACCCCTTCAACGGTGCAAACGGCCCCTTCAACGGTGCTCAAGGTGGAGCAGGCTTCAACGGCGGCACCCAGGGCAGCCAGCAAGGCGACAACATCCAGGACGCTGACTTTGAGGAGGTGAAGTAGTACACCTTCAGGAATGACATAACGGCACAGCAGTCCATTCAGGAGGTGAACGCTAATCAGAGGTGTTCACCTCCTTTTTTATCCTGTTGTCCCAACAGCATCGGGCAGGATGTTGTATCTTTGCTGACAGATGTCAACAGCCACCCGATGCAGCTATTGCGTCGGGTGCCGCACTCTACATATTATTTATTCTCAACGCCTCGACATGGAAACGAACAGACAGAACAGCGATATGCCAGCATCAGTGGTCACCGCCAACGGCATCACCATCACCCGCCAACAGATGGAAGAGGCCTATAGCACGCTGACCAAGATGAAGCCTCTCAACTACCTCAACTTCGACACCTTCCGTGAAAACCTTGAGGCAGCCCTCCACTGCAAGCTCGACACGGAGGAGCTGCGCACGGCTGTGCTTGAGATGTGCCCTTCAACCAACTTCTTCAACAATCCAAATGGGTACCAATGGAACAATAACGGTATCATAGAGTTTGTCCCACATGCTTTCCGCGCCACAGCTCTCAAGCGGCAGCTTGCCGGCGAGCAGGCTGTAGCGGCATCATCCGCCACTAAGGACGAACAGACAATTGCTCCGCAGGCTAAAGTCCAGGGTCCGTCGGGCACCGAGGCCAAGGGCATAAAGCATGCCCAGTCTGTGGCTAACCATGCAAATGCTGAGGCGGACACAGCGATGCCGACCGATGAGCCACTGGCTACGTTGCGCAGTGTGTATGCTACCCTCGAAGCCTACTCTAATGGTTTCCGCGACCTGGACCTTTTCCATACTAAGTACGAACAGCAGACAGGCAGTAGCATCGGCCTCGACGACTTCAAGAAACTGATACGAGGCCATTGTCCGAGGGTCAACTTCTGGGACACGGAGAAGGGAGGCCCGTTTGTCACGCCATCAGGAGCTACTATCGACAATGCTTTCCGCGCCAACGAGCTGCAAGACGGTGGAATGAAGGCTGGCGACAAGACGCCCGCTCCAAGCAGGCCCTTGAATGCCCACCAGCTGCTGCTTCAGTTTGCCTATTTCCAGCCTTTCGGCAAGCTCGACGGTCTGCAGCACGCTATCGACCTGCTGGCCAGCAAGGCCCTGCCTGAGAAATGGAGCTATGGCAGGGGTGCCGACGTGAGCCATCCCATCTTGCGCAACTACCTGCTGCTCACATTCCAACGCCTTATGGCCGAGGATGAGGCGAACCGCTCCAACTCTATGTGGAAGACAAAGATCCGCGAGTCGGCCGACGGCAAATGGGTGGTTTTCAACACGGGCCTGGTCGACATATTGTACGAACCCATATATGCTCTTTTCTGTCAGAACATCAACAAGGATAAGCAGCATTGGAAGTTCGACACTTTTGTGGAAAGCCGTGATGTACGTCATCAGGAAATAGTGCGCATCTTCGGCACCGACCTTCCCGAGCCTGCCCATTATTACAATTCCACGTCCGAGCTGGTCTATGATGTTAAAGCCGAGATAGGGTCGTTCAACTGGAAGCACTTCATAGATCACTGTGCTCGTATTCCTCTCGATTTCCTGCGCGACAACGTGACGGGCTTCGACTTCAGTGCCGAGCCAAAGAACGCACACTTCTATAAGGCTCTGGCTGCCCACATCAACGACCCTGCCAACACTCGCAGCTTCAACCGCATCAAGAACCGCATAGAGGATGCCATAGCCTATGCCGTCAAGCGTGTGCGGTGGAACTTCAAGACAGCCATCCCCATCTATTACCCTACCCTGCAGCGTATCTCACTCCTGCTGCCACTCAGCCTGACGGAGCACAACGACAATCAGATAGACGTGGCTCTGGTGCTCGAAGCCACTCCTTCGGGTGCCTATATTGCGCACACTATCCTCACGCTTCAGATGGCCTACACCAATGCCCGCCTCATCACCAGGCCCGACAGTGACTGGCTGCTGGCTGAAAGCATCTCTGCCCATAGCAGCATTGCTGAAGAGGAATAACTCCTCACTCCTCTGCCCATAGCAGCATTGCAGAAGAGGAGTGATTTCTCACTCCTCCTTCTTGCTTTCTGCGCGAAAGGCAGCCATCGTTTCAGCACGTAGTGCAGGGTCGGCGAATGCCCCCGTGTAATGCATTGTCGCTGTCTCTGCGTCCTGCTTGGCAACGCCACGCATCTGCATGCACAGGTGTCGTGCCTCCACCAGCACCATTACTCCACGCGGCGCAAGTGCTTCCTGCATGCACAGGGCTATCTGCTGTGTCATGCGCTCCTGCACTTGGAGGCGATGGCTGAAGGTGTTCACTATGCGTGCTATTTTGCTCAGGCCTGTTATGTGCCCGTCTGGTATATATGCCACATGCACATGTCCGAAGAAGGGCAGCAGATGGTGTTCGCACAGGGAATAGAACTCTATGCCGCGCACAACCACCATGTTGTGGTATTGCTCATCGAAGAGTGCCGAGCGCAGTATGGCGACAGGGTCTTCGCCGTAGCCACGCGTGAGCTCTGCCCACGCACGCGCCACTCTCTGTGGTGTCTTCACCAGTCCCTCGCGCTGAGGGTCTTCTCCGAGCAGACTGAGTATGGCTGTGTAATGGTCTGTCAGGGCAGCCATGCGTTCCTCCTGACTCATAGGCTGTTGTGTATGCATCTGTAGCACAGGCTTTGCGGCCTGTTCTTTGCTATAAAAGCATGTGAGCACGTGCATGCCCGCCATGCTTCAGGCTGTCAGTAGCTGATAACTATCTTGCTCTTCACTATGCTTGCCTCGCGGAACTTCTGTGTCTGGCGCATGCGCCGCAGCATGTCGGTGGCTTCTTCGTAGCTCTTGAAGTCGCCCACCCTGCATATCCAGCGCGGGCTGATGAAGTGGGTGTATACTGCCACTTCGGGGAAGTCGCTCCTCACGAGGTTGGCCATGTGGTAGGCTTCGGCTTTCGATCTGCGGTCGTTGCCGCCGGCATAGACTTGAATGCGGTAGCCGTTGGTGCGCAGGCGGTGTGTGGCTGCGCCGTTTGTCCCCGCGGCGGTCTCTGTGGCGGTGCCTGCCGACGCGGCTGCCGTAGTGTTGGCGTCGGCGGTCGGTGTCGTGGCCTGCCCTGGTGCACGTGTCTTGCCGTTGACGAGTGCCGTGAGCTCTGCGTCCTGGTGCAACACCACCGTTCCCTCACCCGCGTTGCGGCGGGTGAGGTGCTCGGTGAATGTCTGCTGGGCGTGGATGCTACAGCAGAGTGCAGAGAGGACGACAGCTACTGCTATCTTCATTTCCAGGCGTCGATAATACCCTTGAAGTCGGCACACTTGAGCGATGCGCCGCCGATGAGGCCACCGTCCACGTCGGGCTTTGCAAAGAGCTCGCGTGCGTTGCTGGGCTTGCAGCTGCCGCCATAGAGTATGGAGATGTTCTCGGCAGCCTGCTCGCCGAAGCGGCCGGCTATGCAGCCACGGATGAAGGCGTGCATGTCCTCGGCCTGCTCGGATGTGGCTGTCTTGCCAGTGCCGATGGCCCACACGGGCTCATAGGCGAGGATGATGTTCTGGAGCTCGTCGGCTGTGAAGTCGAAGAGGCTGTCGGCAAGTTGTGAGCCCACCACCTCGTTCTGGCGGCCGGCCTCACGCTCCTCGAGTACCTCGCCGATGCAGAATATTACCTTGAGGCCGTTGGCAAGTGCCAGACGCACTTTCTCCTTGAGGAGCTCGGCGGTCTCGCCGTAGTACTGACGGCGCTCGGAGTGGCCGAGTATGACGTAGTCTGCGCCTGTGCTCTTGACTTGTGCGGCACTGACTTCGCCCGTGTAGGCTCCTTTCTCCTTGTCGGCGCAGTTCTCTGCGCCTACGCCTATCACTGTGCCGGCCACGGCATCGGCCACCTTGGCCAGGTGGATGAACGGCGTGCAGATGACAACGTCGCAAGCGGGTGCGTCGGCAGCCAGGGCTGCCTTGAGTTCATTGGCCAGAGTGAGGCCTTCCTGCAGGTTGAGGTTCATCTTCCAGTTGCCTGCTACAATCTTCTTTCTCATGTCGGTCTGAGGGTTTATGGTTTGGTTGCTATGGTTGCTTTCTCTATTGGCTGCAAAGGTAGGCAAATCTGCCAAACGGAGCACTCGCAAGAGGCAAATCCTGTAGCCACATCGTTGCATGCCGGCAGTTTTGGACTGTTTTGGCTGCATCTGTCGGCGCAAGAGTCGGTAGCCACTGCGGCCGACACCCTGCACCCACATCGCCATCACCCTGCACCGTGGTATGCAAACAGGGTGCAGGGAGTTTGTCATCACCCTGCACCCTGTCGGAGCTGCTTCATGCTATGTTCTGACGGTTTCCGTGCAGCCTCCTCCTGCGACACACACCAGAGTGTCGCCGACAGGACTACTGCACGACGATTTTCTGCCCGCGGACGATGTAGATGCCACGGCGCAACGTGCGTGTGGCATTGGTGCTGACAGTGCGCCCGGCAAGGTCGCAGCAGGCGGCTTCGCGACTGTCGGCCTTAGGCATGAGGTCTGTACCCACCCTGATGCCATCCTGGCTGATGATGAATGCCTCGAAGCCGTCGGCATCGGCTGTGGGGAGGCTCAGGTAGGCCCGTCCGGCAGCGAGCGTGCCGGTCGAGGTGATGGGGTAGAAGCCTGTGCCGTGGTAGCCGTTCATCAGGATGAAGTTGCTGTTGCTGCCGGTGGTGGGGCTCACGGTGGCGGCCGCCGTCACGCCTACGAGTTTATTGCCGCTGATGGCTGAGGTGGTGCCTGTGGCATAGGGCACCTCATGGTCGCCCGCCTCGCCATGGAGCAAGAGCCCTGTCTGCGCAGGCACGGCAGCTGCCACAGGCGTCAGTGCCACGAGGCCGAAGTTGCCTGCGTCGCTCACCGCTGTCACGGCATAGGCGTCCAAGCCCTGCACCTGGCTGAAGTCGAGCGCACTTGTGCTGGCATAGGTGGTGTAGTCGCTGCTCATGCTGACGAGCACACCTGTAGCGGCATAGTCGTCACGGTGCGCCTCGGTGGTCGCCGTCTGCCGCAGCAGGGCGGTCAGGGGTGACGTGAGGTCGGGCGTGAGGGCGTAGTTGTCGTAGATGAGCCAGCGGCCTCCGTCGTCGTTGTTCCACATGGAGACGGGGCCGCCGTCGGCCTCGGCGAACTGTGGGGCTGCGCACACCTGAGTGTGCTCTTTATAGGAAGTGCTCTGTGCCGAGAGCACGAAGTAGCCGTCGCCCCTCGTGATGGTCACCGGCACAGGCGTGGATGAGAGCGTGGAGTGATAGGCGGGGCTGAGGTACTTCCTTGCACCTATATTATATATATAGTACCGGCCCGGGTATTCCTCCGAGGTGAGTATGCGCCAGTTGGCGGCAGCCGTCTGCACGGGCATTGCCTGCCGGTAGAGGTCGAGACAGTCGGAAGCGTGACCGCTGCCCGCGGCAGGAGCTGCGTTGCGCAGTGTGGGCATGTCGTCGTCGCCTGCCACCAGTGCGCCGTAGCCCACGGCGTTGCTGATGTAGTAGGCACGCTCGGCACTGATGTGAGCCACCTCGGAGAGCTCGCCATACTTGAGCCTACGGCCGTCGGCGGCCAGAGCCGTCAGGGCGGCAGTGAGCTGCTCCGACGTCGTGGCCGTGGAGGCCAGCAGCGTGCTCACGGCAGAGAGGCGCGTGGCTGTCAGCCAGTCGGTGGTGTCGTAGCCGTTGAAGGTGTCGGCGGCATCGACATAGCTCTGCGCCAGAGCCTTCAAGGCCTCGAGGTTCTTCTGGTAGAAAGCTATCTCGCCGATGACAAGGTAACGCTGGCCATTGCCCTCGGTGAAGTCGAACCTGATGCGCGACGTGGTGACCGGGCTGGCAAAGGCTATCGTCTGTGTGTCGGCGGCATCGAGGCTGTAGGTGCCTACGGCTGCCCATGTGGTGCCGTTGTCAGAGACCGACACCTTCACGGTCTTGGCCGAATAGGCTGTGGAGCGTCCGCTGGGCAGGCTCAGCGTGACCTGGTCGATGGTGATGTCGCCGTCGTGCAAGAGTGTGAGCGAATGCGGATAGCTGCTCTGGCTCCAGGCCCACTGCGTGTGCCAGTATGTCGTGGCATCGCCGTCCACAGCCTGTGCGGCCCTTCCGTTGGTGCCCTCGCCGGCCGTCTCCTGCGACGAACAAGCCGTCACCGTCCAGCCTTCGTTGCCGAGCTCGGTAAGCGTGCTGTTCACCGCGAGCTGCATGCGCTGTTCCTCCTGCGCAAGCATGGCAGGGGCGATGTCGCGGTCGAGGAGTGCCTGGAGCGTGGCGTCGTCGGGCACGATGCCGTCGGGCTCGCGGTAGGCAATCAGCGTGCCGCCGGCCTGTGCCGTGTTATAAAGATAGCCGCCGCTCTGCATGTACATGGCAGGCTCGCCGCCGAAGTCGTCCACGGCCGTCTGCATGATGTCGTTGCGTGCGCCGTCGGCAGTGCCGCCGTCGGTGTGGCCCCACCAGAACGAGTTGCGGTTGTACCACTTGCCGCTCTGCATGGAACGCGTGAAGATGCGCCGGTAGTAGGCCTTGTGGGGAGCGTTGCCCTGACTGGTGTTGTAGCGGGTGAACTCCTCAAGGAAGGCGTTGCTCGGGTTGATGTAGTTGATGCGGCCTGCCTCGCGCATGGTGCCTATGTAGTGCCACTCTGTGTCGACACCCTCGGCCATATACCAGGCAGAGAGGAGGGTGTTGTCGTAGGTGGTGCCGTCGCTGAGTGTTATCTGCTCAGGGCGCGTGTTGACCAGGAAGCGCACCCATGTGCCCGGCTGCCACAGGTTGCCGTTGAGCAGGATGTGCGTGCCTGTGCCCTCACCGCCGAAGCGCTCGGCCGTGACACTCTCGGCATCGCCGTGAGCAACGATGCCACTGCGCTTGAAGTCGGCCAGAGTGGGGTCGGAATCGGTGTCGCCGGCATCCCATGCAGAGAATATGACGGTGCGATTGGTGGTGGCACCGTTGCCGCCATTGTTCTGTATGCCTATATACCATCCCGATGAAGCCAGACTCTCCACATAAGTGCCGAGGAAGTCGGCGTCCACAGGCAGGAGCACCTCGTCGTAGGCCCAGTCGAAGGCGTTGCCCTCAGGCATCTGCACGTTGGTGGAGCCGAAGCCGTTAAGGTGGAGCGACGGTGCCGAGCGCCACGAGGCCAGCCAGACATTGATGTTGTTGCCGCTGACCGACGTGGTGGCAGTGACAGTGAAGTCCGCCAGAGCAGTCACGCCTGCCGTGCCGCCGCTGAGAGCCCAGCGGTACCACCCTTCCTGCGGAGCCGTGAAGGCAAACGATGATGCGGCGGCAGAGGCAAGGAGTGTGGTGCCTGTGGTCATGTCGCGGACACTGACCTGCAAGGCGGTGTTGGCCGACGTGACGGCAAAACTGCCCTTGGGACAATGCACATAGAAGACAGGCACGTAGCCGTCGTCGGGCCAATAGGCTGAATAGGCCACGGCATGGGTCGATGCCCCAGAGACCGTCTCGATGTATCCGCCCGACGTGCCGTTTGGAGCCACCGCGATGGTCCACGACGTGCCGTCGGCAAAGGCGTTGCCCATAGATACCACTACGGCAAGCAAGATGGCAAGCAGGTGTTTCATAGGAGTTGCATTAAGCCACGCGCTCCAGGCGCTTCATCATGGCAAACATAAACATGGCTGAGAGCAGGCACAGGCCGGCAAACACAAGCCACACCGTGGTGAGTGAGAGGCCACCCCAGAGGATGCCGCCTACGGACACTAAAAGGTTGCCGATGGCAGTGGCAACGAACCAACCGCCCATCATCATGCCTTTGTACTTTGGGGGAGCCACCTTCGAGACAAAGCTTATGCCCATGGGTGAGAGCAGCAACTCGCCGAAAGTGAGTATAAGGTATACGGATATGAGCCAGTAGGGCGATGCCGGATAGACGGCAGTGCCGGCCTCGATGGCCGCCTTCTGCTCGTCGGGAGTGGGCAGTCCCTGCGAGGCCAGTATCATCAGACAGAAGGCCACGGCGGCCACAATCATGCCGTAAGCTATCTTGCGTGGTGCCTTAGGCTCCTTGCCCTTGGCTGCGAGCGCACCGAATATGGCCATCGACACAGGGGTGAGAGCCACCACATAGAAGGGGTTGAACTGCTGGAAGATGGGGGCACTGATTTCCACCGTGCCCGTGGCATTCTGATACTGCCAGCCCAGGAAGGCACATGCTATAGCAAAGACAAGGCACGACACCATACGCCCCTTGGTTGTCTTGCTCTGGAAGACAGAGAAGAGGGCATAGACCATGAAGATGATGGCCACGAGGTTCCACACGTTGAAGGGCATGGTGTGCACACCCTCGGCCGTCTTCTGAGTGAACTGGTTGGCGAAGTAGGTCAGGGAGAGGCCGTTCTGGTGGAACGCCATCCAGAAGAACACCACCACGGCAAAGACGAGCACCAGTGCCGTGATGCGCTGACGTGTCTCCTCGGGCGAGAGTTGCTCCACGGCGGTGTTGCCCTGAGCCTTGGCATCCTTCTTTTTGTCGCCTTCCACGTGGCGGAACGTGCTGCGGAAGCTGTAGTAGATGGCAATGGAAAGGATCAGCGACAGACACGCCACGCCAAAGGCAAAGTGGTAGCTGTCGGCATGGCTGTAGCCAAGGCTCTGCTGTGCCCACTCCATGATTTTCACGGCTGCCGTAGGTGCGAAGAGCGCGCCGATGTTGATGGCCATATAGAAGATGGAGAAGCCGGAGTCGCGCTGCGAGGCGTAGCGGGCCTCGTCGTAGAGGTTGCCCACCATCACTTGCAGGTTGCCTTTGAAAAGGCCCGTACCAAATGAGATGAGCAGCAGGGCGGCGAACATGCCGGCCATGGCGATGCCACTGCCTCCGAGTGGCATTGAGAGCAGCAGGTAGCCCAGGAACATGATGATGATGCCGATGGTCACCATGCGGCCGAACCCGAACCGGTCGGCCATGATGCCACCCACGAGAGGCAGGAAGTAGACCATGCCGAGGAAGCAGCCGTAGATGATGCCGGAGAGCGACTCCGACAGTCCGAAGTTCTCACCGAGGAAGAGGGCGAAGACGGCAATCATGGTGTAGTAGCCGAAGCGCTCGCCCGTGTTGGCTAAAGCAAGGGCATAGAGGCCCTTAGGTTGGTTTTCAAACATACTGAGAGATGTGTTGGTTGTCTATAGTCGCTCCAAAGATAGCCATTTTTGCATACGCGCATAACATTAAGTGGTGAAAAGGGCATACCTTTGCACGGCAAACGCCATCTACGTTTTTCTCACATCCGCACATTGCTGCCTCTGTCATGAGCCTGCCGTTTATTACGTCCCTGCGCAGCTACACCCGCGCCACCTTCACCTCCGACCTTCTCTCGGGCATCATCGTGGGCATCGTTGCCCTTCCCCTTGCCATAGCCTTCGGCATCGCCTCGGGCGTCACCCCCGAGCAGGGCATCATCACGGCCATAGTGGCCGGCCTGGCCATCTCGCTCTTCGGCGGCACCAAGGTGCAGATTGGCGGTCCCACGGGTGCCTTCATCGTCATCATTGCCGGCATCATTGAGCAATACGGGATGCAGGGGCTCATCGTGGCCACGCTGCTTGCCGGCGTGCTGCTCATCATGCTGGGGCTCTTCCGCCTCGGCACCATCATCAAGTATATTCCCTACCCCATCGTGGTGGGCTTCACGAGTGGCATCGCGCTCACCATCTTCACCACTCAGGTGAAGGACCTTCTGGGGCTCACGGTGGACGGTGGTGTGCCGGCAGACTTCATCGGGAAGTGGGTGTGCTACGTGCGCCACATCACGACCATCGATGCCGCCTCGGCCGTCGTGGGCATCGGGTCGGTGGCTCTCATCGCGCTGTGGCCCCAGATAGCCCGTGTGCGCTACACCGGCGGCCGCCTCTCGGCCCTGACCAAGCTGCCAGGGTCGCTCGTGGCCATCATCGTGACCACTGTCGGCGTGCTGGTGCTCAAGCACTACGGCCTGGCCACAAGCGTGGCGACCATCGGCGACCGTTTCAGCATCAGCGCTGCGCTGCCTGCACCCGAGGTGCCTGCCATGTCGTGGAGCATAGTGCGCAGCCTCTTCGCGCCGGCAGTGACCATTGCCGTGCTCGGGGCCATCGAGTCGCTGCTCTCGGCCACGGTGGCCGACGGTGTCACTGGCGACCGCCACGATTCCAACCAGGAGCTGATAGGCCAGGGCATAGCCAACCTGCTCACGCCCCTCTTCGGCGGCATACCGGCCACGGGGGCTATTGCCCGCACCATGACCAACATCAACAACGGAGGCCGCACGCCCGTGGCAGGCATCGTGCACGCCGTGGTGCTGCTGCTCATCTTCCTGCTGCTCATGCCCTACGCGCAGTACATACCCATGGCCTGCCTGGCCGGCGTGCTCGTGGTGGTGAGCTACAACATGAGCGGCTGGCGCACGTTCCGTCAGCTGCTCAAGAACCCTAAGAGCGACATCTCCGTGCTGCTGATCACCTTCCTGCTCACTGTCGTCTTCGACCTCACCGTGGCCATCGAGGTGGGCCTGATGCTGGCCTGCCTGCTGTGCATGCGCCGCATGGCCGAGACCACACAGGTGAGTGTGCTCACCGACGAGATAGACCCCGAGCAGGAAGTGGACTTCGCCAGCACCAACCTGGAACACTTCAAGATACCCGACGGCTGCGAGGTCTACGAGATCAACGGCCCGTTCTTCTTCGGCATAGCCAACCGCTTCGAGGAAATCATGGGGCGCATGGGCCGCCGTCCGCGTGTGCGCATCATACGCATGCGTCGCGTGCCGTTCATCGACTCCACGGGCATGCACAACCTGCAGAACCTCATCACCATGTCCCACCAGCAGGGCATACACGTCATCCTCTCCGGCGTCACCGACAAGGTGCACGACGTGCTCCTGCGCAACGACTTCGAGCAACTGGTGGGCAGTGCCGACATACTGCCGCACATCAACCTCGCCCTCGACCGTGCACACCAGGTGCTTGCCAACCCCTCAACAGCCACCCACAGCGCATGACCACCCCTGCCCCCGCCTTCCGCCCCATGCGGCGCAGACGCCAGCAGCTGCCCGAGGAGCAGAGCATAGAGATACTGCGGCACGCCACTTCGGGCGTGCTCTCCGTGCTCGGCGACGACGGCTACCCCTACGGTGTGCCTCTCAGCTACGTGTACCATGACGGGCGTCTCATCTTCCACAGTGCCGTGACAGGCCACAAGGTAGATGCCATCCGTGCCTGCAACAAGGCCTCGTTCTGCGTCGTGGAGCTGGACGATGTGCAGGCAGAGCGTTTCACCACCTTCTTCCGCAGCGTGATAGCCTTCGGCCGCATACGCGTGCTCGAGACCGACGAGGAGAAGATGGCCGCCATCCGCATCCTGGCACACAAGTACTCCCCCCATGCAGGCACCGAAGCCACCAGCCACGAGATTGCGCGCGGCTTCCCCCACCTGCTCATGTTCGAGCTCGCCATAGAGCACGTCACAGGCAAGCAGGCCAAAGAGCTCATGCCATAGAGCCACACAGCTCCCTTGCAGGCAGAGAGCCCTCCGGACCCCACCACCGACACGGCAAGCACACAGCGTGTACACATTTATGCACACGCCGTGCGCCGGAGAACACCATGCAGGGTGTAGCCACGCACCCTGCACAGTGTGCAGCATGCACCATGCATGGTGTCAGCAAAGAGGGTGCAGGGTGTGGCGGACAAAAAAACTTGCTCTGCGGCGCACGCCCGTAACGCTATTATTGCTATCTTGCGAGCGCATTAAGCGGCACACACGGCCATGCGCCACGCGACGGCGTCGGGCCACAACCCCACAGGCACAGCCGCAGCCGCCATGCACGGCACAGACCAACCAAACCTAACAATAAACCTAACCTGAATGAAGACCTATCAGACAAAGGAGATTAAGAACATCGCACTCTTAGGCAGCGATGGCTCCGGCAAGACCACACTCACCGAGGCCTTGCTCTACGAGAGCGGCATCATCAGCCGCCGCGGACGCATCACACAGAAGAACACCGTGTCCGACTATCTGCCCGTGGAGCAGGAGTACGGCTACTCCGTGTTCGCCACGCCCTTCCACGTGGAATGGGGAGGCAAGAAACTCAATATCATTGACTGCCCGGGCTCCGACGACTTTGCCGGTGCCGCACTGACAGCCATGGGAGTGACCGACACCACCGTGCTGCTCATCAACGGGCAGAACGGCCCCGAGGTGGCCACACAGAACCACTTCCGCCTCACAGAGAAGATGGGCAAGCCCGTGATATTCCTCGTCAACCAGCTCGACCAGGAGAACTGCGACTACGACCAGGTGCTCGAGCAGCTGCAAAGCATCTACGGCTCAAAGGTAGTGCCCGTGCAGTATCCCATCAAGACCGGACCGGACTTTAATGCACTCATCGACGTGCTCCTCATGAAGAAGTACTCCTGGAAGCCCGAGGGCGGCGCACCCATCATTGAGGACATACCCGCCAGCGAGCTCGACAAGGCACAAGAGATGCACAAAGCCCTCGTGGAAGCCGCCGCCGAGCACGACGAGACCCTCATGGAGAAGTTCTTCGAGACCGAAGAACTCAGCGAGGACGAGATGCGCGACGGCATACGCGCCGGCCTGGCATCGCGCGGCATGTTCCCCGTGTTCTGCGTCTGCGCAGGCAAGGACATGGGCGTGCGACGCCTGATGGAATTCCTCGGCAACGTGGTGCCCTTCGTGGACCAGATGCCCGCCGTGCACAACACACGCGGCGAGGAAGTGCCCGTCGACGCCGCAGGACCCACATCGCTCTACTTCTTCAAGACAGCCGTGGAGCCACACATCGGTGAGGTGCAGTACTTCAAGGTGATGAGCGGCGTGGTGCGCGAAGGCGACGACCTGACCAACGCCGACCGCGGCAGCAAGGAGCGCATAGCACAGCTCTTCGTCTGCGCCGGAGCCAACCGCACCAAGGTGACCGAGCTCGTGGCTGGCGACATAGGCTGCTCCGTGAAGCTCAAGGACGTCAAGACAGGCAACACACTCAACGGCAAGGACTGCGACCACCGCTTCACCTTCATCAAGTACCCCGAGCCCAAGTACATACGCGCCATCCGCGCCGCCAACGAGGCCGACACGGAGAAGATGATGAACATACTCCAACGCATGTCGCAGGAAGATCCCACGTGGGTCGTGGAGCAGTCGAAGGAGCTCCGCCAGATACTCGTCAAGGGACAAGGCGAGTTCCACCTCCGCACACTCAAGTGGCGCATCGAGAACAACGACAAGCTCCCCATCGTCTTCGACGAGCCACGCATACCCTACCGTGAGACCATCACCAAGGCATCACGCGCCGACTATCGCCACAAGAAGCAGTCGGGCGGTGCCGGACAGTTCGGCGAGGTGCACCTCATCATAGAGCCCTATGCCGACGGCCAGCCCGTGAACGAGGTGTACCGCTTCGGCTCACAGGAATACCGCATCAACGCCAAGAGCGAAGAGGTCATCGACCTGGAATGGGGCGGCAAGCTCGTGTTCATCAACTCCGTGGTGGGCGGTGCCATCGACGCACGCTTCATGCCCGCCATCCTCAAGGGCGTGATGAGCAAGATGGAACAAGGCCCCCTCACCGGCAGCTATGCCCGCGACGTGCGCGTCATCGTCTACGACGGCAAGATGCACCCCGTGGACAGCAACGAGCTCTCCTTCATGCTCGCCGGCCGCAACGCCTTCAGCCAAGCCTTCAAGGAGGCAGGTCCAAAGCTGTTGGAGCCCATCTACGACGTCGAAGTGTTCGCACCAAGCGACAAGCTGGGCGACGTGATGAGCGACCTGCAGGGCCGTCGTGGCATGATCATGGGCATGACCCACGAGAATGGCTTCGAGAAGCTCACTGCCAAGGTGCCCCTCAAGGAGATGTCGTCCTACAGCACAGCACTGAGCTCCATCACCGGCGGACGCGCCAGCTTCGTGATGAAGTTCGCCTCCTACGAGCTCGTTCCTACCGACGTGCAGCAGAAGCTCCAGAAGGAGTTCGAGGCTTCACAGGCAGAAGACTAACCTCACACAGGGAGCCCTACAGGCACCCGTACAATCGATTTGCGCCTTGCCCGCATCCAACGGGCAAGGCGCAAACTCATTATGCACTCACTACAGCGAGTCGCCGAAGTCATCGCGGAACTTCTTCACTAAACGCTGCTGCCAGTCGCCGATGGGACGCAGACGTCCGAAGAAGAAGCGCAGCACGGCAGGCTCCTCGTAGAAGTCGAGACCACCTATGAGCTCGCGGTTGTCGTAGAGCCACTTCACACGGTCCACGACATACTTGATCTGAGAGAGCGTGAACACACGGCGGGGCACAGCCAAGCGCAACAGCTCGAGCTCGGCATAGCGCTCTGTGCCATCGGGCTCACGCTGCTCAGAGAGCGTGCCGCGCTCCATGCCGCGTATGCCGCCGGCAATGTAGAGGGCTGCACCGAGGGCACCGGCGGGATACTGATTGTGAGGCAGATGTGGAACTATCTCCGATGCATTGAGGTGTGCTCCCAGACCGCCGGCCGGCTTGACAACAGGCACACCGGCCTTGTCGAGCTCGCTGACGAGGTACTCAATGAATATGGGTCCCTGATTGATATACTCCATATCGAGGCTCTCCAGCATGCCCACGGCAAAGCTCTCCATGGAGCGCACTTCCATGCCGCCGTATGTGAGGAAGCCTTCATAGAGAGGCACGAAGGTGCGCATGCGTGTGTAGAGGTCGGCATTGTTGGTGATGATGGCACCTCCACGTGAGAAGCCCAGCTTGCGCGCGCTCCAGTAGACAATGTCGCAGGCATCAGCCAGCTTGCGGTATATCTCCTGCGCAGGCACGTCGCGGTACTTGGGGTCGCGCGTCTTGATGAAATACACATTGTCTTGCAGCAGCGAAGCGTCGAGCACGGAGATGACACCGGCCTCGCGGCATATCTCGGCCACGGCGAGCATGTTGTCCATTGAGATGGGCTGACCGCCTATCAGGTTGGTGCCGGCCTCAATGCGCACGAAGCCGATATTGTCCTTGCCGCGCGTGGCAATCTCCTCACGCAGGCGGTTGAGGTCGAAGTCGCCCTTGAAGGGTACATCGTTCTGCGGCTCGAGGCCTTTGGCCGTGACGAGCTCCACGACAGAGCCCCCAAGGCGTGTGATATGAGCCTTGGTGGTGGTGAAGTGGAAGTTCATCAGCGTCACCTGCCCTGGCTTGACAAAGGCTTCGGCGAGGATGTTCTCGGCAGCACGTCCCTGGTGTGCCGGCAGGAAGTACTTGGTGCCGAACACTTCCTCAATGGCTTTCACCAGACGGTTGCACGACTCGGAGCCGGCGTAGGAGTCGTCGGCCACAAACTGTGCAGCCACCTGCCGGTCGCTCATGGCATTGACGCCGGAGTCGGTGAGCATGTCCATGAACACATCCTTGTTCTGGAGCAAGAAGGTGTTGTTGCCTGCTGCCTCGATGCGCTTCTGCCGCTCCTCAACAGGCAAGAGAGTAAGTTTCTGCACTACGCGCACTTTGTGCATCTCCAAGGGAACCTTGTTCGCCTCGTCGTAGAATTTCACTGTAGACATGTGGGTTTTGGTATTTGTGTTTGTTAATAAATGAATGTGTCGCTGTCTTAATGTGGTGTCATGGTATCGCACAAGCAGGATACAGGTGTGGCTTCACTCCGGCACCTCCTCCCAGTGGAGCACAGCCCCGCCCCGACGTGCAGGGTCGGCACCGCGCCAGTCCATGCTGTAGGGGCTACCCGTGGTAGGACTCTTGCCCACATAGGTGTTGGTGCGCAGGCTCATCAGCATGAAGTCGTGGTGCAGATAGTCCTGAAAGAGGAAGAGTTCAGCCTTGTCCGCATCGTTGGTCAGACGCAGGTCGCCAGGCAAGCCGAAACCGGAGCACCACACGTAGCGGCCGTCAGCGCATTGCAGCACCACACGCCCTCCACCTCGGTCAATGAGACGGAAGTGTGTGCGCCGGTCGCGGCTGTCGGCATCGGTGTCGTAGACCAGTCCGTGCGGCAAGGCATGCATCAGGCGCCCATTGGCCAGGTTGCTGATGCGTATGGTCTTCCCCACGGGCAGGTTGCCGCTGCGGTCAGCCTCAAGCTCCTCCACGGTGAAGTTGTCGAACAAGGCCTTGCCGCCCTCGTGCCCCTTCGTGTTGAAGGCAAAGAGGGCATGGCGTGAGCCCTGGAAGGTGATGAGCTGATAGCTCAGAGGCATGCGGCGGCCTATATCGGTGAATGTGCGCCCGTCGAGCGAGTAGCTGTATTGGGCCGAGTCCACATCGTAGGTGCCTGTCATGCGGAGCCAGATGCGTGCGTCCTTGCCCAGAACCACAGGCACTGCCACCGTGTCGTTGGTGGCCTGCTCAAAGCATCGCAACAGGTATGTCCCCGCGGTGCTACGGCTCTTGCCCGCCTCAACGACAGGGCTCACGCCTATCCATGAGCAGGGCACGTTGATGTTGCCCAGCCCTGCTACATCGCCATCCTTGAGGGCGTTGGCATAGAGCTCCACGGTGGTGACGCTGGTGGGACCGACGACACGCTGTGTCAGTGAGTTGCGGGCCCACATCAGCTGCTCGGCAGGCATGGATGTGAGCTGCAGGCGGCCGCCCTTGAGACGCCACTTGGCATCGTCGGGGTTGTGGTTCCACTGCCAGATGCGCGCCAGCTGCTTCCCATCGAAGCTGTCCGACCTACAATATGGGCCGTGAGGCTCTACCGGAGCCTGCTCCGTGCTGCCCACATTGGGTTTGAACCATGTGCGCGGCGCACGTCCAAGGTTGCCCGGCAGACCGAGCATGGGCCAGCCGTCGACCCACGTCATGGGAGCCAGTGTCACGGTACGCCCTATGCTGTGGAAATCCATCATCAGCAGTGCCCACCACTGGCCACTCTGGTCTTGCACGATGCCCCCCTGGTGAATGTTACTGCAAGCCGTGGCATCGCAGTCTGCCTCAGGTATGCCGAAACGGGAGCCGTCGGGCACGATGCGGCCACGCACCTGCGTCAGCGGTGCGGCATGGTAGCCAAAGGTCTCGTCGGCAGCCACGACGATGGTCTCGTAGGGGCCGTCTATCTTGTCGGCACGCGAGCACAGGGTGCGCCCGTTAGGCTTGTAGTCGGTGGATATGAGGTAGTATCGGCCGTCTATCTTGTACATGTGGTGCCCCTCGCCTACGGCCGAGCCGTTGGGGATAATCACCCTGTCAGTGCCTTCCACGGGCCCGCTCATGTCGGCCTTTAGCTCTGTGCAGTGCACTTCGCCGTAACCGTGGATGGCATATATCTTGCCGTCATCGTCGAAGAGCACGCTGAGGTCGTAGATGCGCCCTTCCATGTTGTGGTGCTCCCACGGCCCCCGTATGTCCTTGGCAGTATAGCACTGCAAGCCCTTGCCGTTCACGTTGGAGTACACGTAGAACTGTCCATTGGCATAGCGTATGCACGGAGCCCAGATGCCCTGCCCGTATATCTCCTTATGGTTGACGAGTGAGAAGGCATCGTCCTGAAAGTCGAAACGGTCGAAGCAGTAGCTGATGTTCTCCCAGTTGACGAGGTCGCGCGAATGGAGTATCACCAGTCCGGGCACGGTGTGCATTGTCGTGCCGGCAAGATAGTAGTCGTCGCCCACACGCAGAATGTCGGGGTCGGAGAACTCATCGTAGAAAAGCGGGTTGGTGAATGTGCCGTTGCCGTTGTCGGCAGTCCACGTGCGCGTCTGCGCCATGGCAGCCGTGGCAATCACAAGAAGCAGAGATAACAGTATGCGTCGCATATAGCCGTTAGTTGTTAGGGTTGATAGTCTTTGGGAAGAAACGTTCCTCCAGCCCCTGGAAGAGCACGAACAATGCCGGCAGGAACAGCAGCAGTGCCACGGTGCCCACAAGCATGCCGCCCACGGTGCCCACAGCCAGCGACATGTTGCCTCCTGCCCCTGCGCCGGTGGCAAACATCATTGGCATGAGGCCGAACACCATGGTCAGCGAGGTCATCAGTATAGGTCGCAGGCGCACACGGGCCGCCGCCAGTGCTGCCTGCCCGAGGGTCATGCGGTGCCATATACCGTCGCGGCCTATTTGTCCGCGCCGCAGCACGGTGGCATATTCCGTGAGGAGTATCGCCGTCTTGGAGAGCAGACCAATGAGCATAATCACACCCGTCTGCATGTATATGTTGTTCTCTAATCCGAACCACTGCGCGAAGAGGAAGCTGCCCATGAGACCGAAAGGCACCGCAAAGATAATAGCCAATGGCGTGAACAGGCTCTCATAGAGGGCACATAGTATGAGATAGATGAAAACAATGCATGCGGCAAACACATAGATGGTGTTGCTCCCTGCCGCCGCTTCCTCACGGCTCATGCCCGCAAACTCATAGCCATAGCCGGCAGGAAGCAGGCGCGCGGCCTCCTCGCGCACGGCCTTGATGGCTTCGCCAGAGCTGTAGCCTTTCTCGGGCATACCGCTCACCTGTATGGCGGGGAAGAGGTTGAAGCGTGTCAGGTTGGCAGTGCCCAGCACAGGCGTGAGCTCCACGAAGGCTGCCACGGGAGCCATCGCCCCGTCACGCGCACGCACGTACATATTATTTAATGCCTCTGTGTCGAGACGCTGGTCCACATCGGCCTGCAGCATGACACGGTAGAGCTTGGAGAACTTGTTCATGTTGCTTGAGTAGGAGCCGCCTATATATCCTGAGAGGCATGAGAGCACATCGGCAGGCGACACGCCGGCCAGCTTGCAGCGTGCGGCATCCACGGTGAGGCGGTACTGCGGGTAGCGGTTGTCGAATGAAGTCTGCGCGCGTGCTATCTCCGGACGTGAGCGCAGCCCCTCGATGAAGCGTGAGGTGACGTGCATGAGCGAGTCCACCGAGCGGTCCTGATGGTCCTGCACGTGCAGCTCAAAGCCATTGGTTGCTCCGTAGCCGCTTATCATGGGCTGGGTGAACACCATTATCTTGGCCTCATCAATGCCGGCCATACGGTGGTTCACCTCTGCCATGACGCTGGCCAGGTCGTCGCCGCGTCCACGCCGCTCGTCCCAGTTCTTGAGGCGCAGCAGGAACATGCCGTTGTTGGAGCTTTGGCCAGCCATGCGGCTGACTCCCGTGCTTTTGCTGTAGGCCTTCATCTGCGGCAGGTCCTTGATACGTTGCTCCACACGGTCCATCATGGCACGCGTGGTGGCCTTGCTGCTGCCGGGCTGCGTCTGCACCGTGACATAAATCACCCCCATGTCCTCATCGGGCACGAGCGATGTCTTGGTGATGGCAAGCATGTGGCCAAAGGCAGCTATGGCGGCTGCGGCCAGCAGCAACGCGAGCCACTGGCGGCGGAGGAAGCAGGCCACGGCACCACGGCCTGCGCTACGTGCCTGCAGCAGCCACCGGCGGTGCCTGACGTGCCTGCCTTTGCCTCCGGGGGCTGCCGTGGCACGGGGGGCACGCAGGAAATGGGCGCACATGGCGGGACTGAGGGTGAGGGCACCTATCATGGATATGAGCACTGCCACGGCCATGGTGAGGCCGAACTGTGTGTAGAAGATGCCGCTCGTGCCGCCCATGAAGCACACGGGTATGAACACAGCCATGAACACGAGTGTGCTGGTGACGAGTGCCGTGGTCACGCTGTGCATGGCCTCTGCCGTGGCCTGCCGCGGTTCTCTGACGCCGGCATCGAAGCGTTCCTGCGTGGCCTCGGTCACCACTATGGCATCGTCCACCACGGTGCCTATCACGAGCACCAGTGCGAAGAGCGTCAGGGTGTTGAGCGAGAAGTGGGCCACGTAGAGGAAGGCGAATGTGCCCACGAGCGACACCACGATGCCGAGCAACGGTATCACCGTGGCACGCCATGAGCGCAGGAACAGCAGCACCACGAGCACCACGAGCACCACGGCCTCGAGCAGTGTGCGCGTCACGCTCTCGATGCTGGCATCAAGGAAGTCCTTGGTCGACATCAGGTCGATGAGCTCCATGTCGGCAGGCAGGTCGTGGCGTATCTCCTCCACGAGGCGGTCTATGCCGGTGATTATCTCGTTTGCATTGGAACCAGGCGTCTGCGATATCATGCATGTGGTGCCTGGGTGACCGTTGATTTCGCCTTCTATGGCATAGCCCTGAAGGCCTATCTCCACGCGGGCCACGTCGCCGAGGCGCAGCATGCTGCCGTCGGGCTCGGCGCGCACCACCATGCGCTCGTAGTCGGCGGCATCCTCGTAGCGGCCGCGATACTTGAGCACATACTGGTAGGTGTTGTCGCTCTCCTCGCCAAGAGTGCCGGCAGGGCTTTCCACATTCTGCTCGGCGAGCACGGCGGCGATGTCGGAGGGCATGAGTCCGTGGCGTGCCATCCGTGCGGGGTCGAGCCAGATGCGCATGGCATAGTTGGAGCCATAGACATCCACCTCGCCCACGCCAGGCACCCGCGACAGCCGCGGCTCTATGTTGATCTTGAAGTAGTTGTTGAGGAAGGCCAGGTCGTAGGTGCCGCCAGGGCTGTAGAGCCCCAGGCTCTTGAGTGTCGATGTCTGGCGGCGCATCACGGTGACACCCGTGCGTGTCACCTCGGCCGGCAGCAGTCCCTGTGCCTGTGCCACGCGGTTCTGCACGTTGACGGTGGCCATGTCGGGGTCGGTGCCTTGCTTGAAGAACACGTTGATGCGTGCCGAGCCGTTGTTGCTGGCATTGGAGGTCATGTAGAGCATGTTCTCCACGCCGTTGATGGCTTCCTCAAGCGGCACCACCACCGCTTTCTGCAGCGTCTCGGCGTTGGCTCCGGTGTAGCTGGCTCCCACGCTCACCGTGGGTGGCGCTATGTCGGGGAACTGCTCTATGGGCAGCTGTGTGAGGCTGATGGCACCCACCAGCACTATCATCACCGAGATGACAGCCGAGAGTATGGGCCGGTCTATGAATATGCGCAGGCTGGGCATGGAGCCGGTGTGTGTGTTCCGTGGTAAGGTGTTATGCAGTGTGGATGCCGTCTCAGCGCAGTTCGCGCTCAAACCATCGGGCTATGCTGCTGTAGATGTGCAGGCGTGTGCGTGCGCCGTAGATGCTGTGGTTGCGGTTGGTGTAGACAATCTGGTGGAACGGTTTGTCGGCCTGCACCAGTGCCTCGGTGAGCTCGGCAGTGTTGCGGTAGTGCACATTGTCGTCGGCCGTGCCGTGACAGAGCAGCAGGGCTCCGTGCAGGTGGCTGGCGCGCGACATGGGGTTGTCGGCATATCCGGCAGCATTCTCCTTGGGGGTGCGCATGTAGCGCTCGGTATAGATGCTGTCGTAGAAGCGGTAGTTGGTGACGGGAGCCACGGCGACACCGGCGGCGAACACCGGACGCCCTTCCATCATCGACATCAGGGTCATGTAGCCGCCATAGCTCCATCCCCAGATGCCTATATGCTCCTTGTCCACGTAGGGCAGCGACCCCAGGTAGAGGGCGGTTTCCACCTGGTCGCGGGCCTCCGTCTGTCCCAAATGCAGGTAGGTCTGCTTCTCGAAGGCTGCTCCACGGCCGCCGGTGCCACGCCCGTCCACGCACACCATGATGAAGCCCTGCTCGGCCATGTAGCGCTCGAACATGGCTCCACCCATATTGCCGGTGTTCCATGCGTCGAGCACTTGCTGTGAGCCTGGTCCGCTGTATTGGAACATGACCACGGGGTAGCGGCGTGAGGCGTCGAAGCCGGCGGGCTTGTACATGTAGCCGTTGAGTGTCACGCCGTCATGTGTCTGGAAGGAGAAAAGCTCGGCCTGGGGCATGTGGGCTTCCTGCACACGACGGCGCAGGTCGGCGTTGTCCTCGAGCGTGGCCATGAGCTTACCTTTGGCGTCGCGCAGGGTCACCACGGGAGGTGTGGTGAGCGACGAGTAGGTGTTGACATACCACTTGAAGTTGGCCGAGAACACGGCGCTGTTGCTGCCGCGCCCGTCGCTCAGCCGTGTCACGTTGCCGCGGGCATCAGCGCGGCACACGGTGCGGTACTGCGGCCCGTCGGCGGTGGAGGCGTAGTAGGTGTTGCCGCTCTTGGGGTCGTAGCCGTAGAAGTCGGTCACGACATAGTCGCCACTCGTGAGCTGGCGGCGCAGCGTGCCGTTGAGGTCGTAGAGGTAGAGGTGGTTGTAGCCCGAGCGCTCACTCATCATGACGAAGCCCTGGTCGAAGACGTGGAAGTGGCGGTAGGGCTCCTCCGTGATGTAGGGCTCCACCTGGTCGCGCACTATGAGCTTGCACTCCGTGGAGCGCGGGTTGGCGGCATAGATGTCGAGGCGGTCCTGATGGCGGTTCTGCGTGAGCACGAGCAGGCGCTCGGCGTCGGAGGTGGCAACGAGGCGCGTCACGTAGCCGTCATCGTCGAGAGGCAGCTTGAGGCGTCGTGTGGCATGGCTCTTGATGTCGTAGGTGCACACGCTCACGCTGCTGTTCTGCTCGCCGGCGATGGGATACTTGTAGGTGTAGGAGCCCGGGTAGTCGGCATACTCCTCGAGCACGGGTGCCATGCCACGGTAGAGGGGGAAGGAGAACTGGCGCACGGCTGTCTCGTCGTAGCGCAGCCAGCAGAGCATGGTGGCGTCGGCAGTGAAGCAGAAGGCGCGTGCGAAGCTGAACTCTTCCTCGTTCACCCAGTCGGGCTTGCCGTTGATGATACTGCCGGCCTGTCCGTCCTTGGTCACCTGCACCTCGGCGTTGCCATAGAGCAGCTCCACGAGGAAGAGGTTGTTCTGGCGCACGAAGGCTATCATGTTGCCGTCGGGCGAGAAGGCGGGCACCTCCTGCGGCCCCGCAGTGGAGAGGGGGGCGAGGGTCTGGTTGCGCACATCGTAGACATACCACTCGGCGGTGGCGGAGTGGCAGTAGATGGGTGTGCGGTGCGTCTGGATGAGGATGCGCCGCTCGTCGGGACTGACGATATAGTCGGTGAAGCTCTCCACCTCGACGTCGCCGCGTGCTGTCGCCACGTCGAAGAGCACCGACGTCGGCTCGCCCGTGCGGAAGCTGTGGGCCACGATGCGGCGGCCGTCCATCTGGGCGTAGTGCTCACCGTCGGCCAGAGGGCGCACGCCATGCACGCCGCGCGCGGCATACGTGCCGGAGGCTATGGCCTCGAGGGTGAGGGTGGCGGCACGGGCTGTGCCGAGCAGCGTGAGGGCTGCGGCTATGAGGACTGCTATGCGGTGCATGGTGGTTTCGTCGGGCTTAATGAACAACTAAGGATTGCGTGCGCGTGCACGATGGGCAAAGATAGCACTTATTTGCTTCTGCCAATGCTTTGAAGCGGCTTTATCTGCCGCCTTCGTGCACGCCGCTGCCGCCCAATGGTTACCTTTGCGCCTGCATGGCTGGCATATACATACACATTCCATTCTGCCTGTCGCGATGCATCTACTGCGACTTCTATTCCACCACGGCTGCCGAGCTGCTGCCGGACTACGTCGACGCGCTATGCCGCGAGATGGCCCTGCGGCGCAGCGAGCTGGAGGGCACGCCCGTGGCCACCGTATACATCGGCGGCGGCACGCCGTCGGTGCTCTCGCCGGCACAGCTGCAGCAGATTGACACCTGCCTGCGCGACAACTACGACGTGGTGCCCGGCGCGGAGTACACCGTGGAGCTCAACCCCGACGACGTGGGCCGCAAGGGGGGGCTGCTGGATGCCGGCGAGCTGCCATTCAACCGCGCCTCGATGGGCATACAGACGCTCGACGACAGACTGCTGCGACTGCTGCGGCGACGCCACGACGCCGACACGGCCATACGCGCCGTCGACACACTGCGCCGCAGGGGCATAGGCAACATCAGCGTTGACCTCATCTACGGACTGCCGACACAGACGCTCGAGGCCTTCACCGCCGACGTGGACGCCGTGCTCGCACTCGGCACGCAGCACCTCTCGGCCTACGCCCTCTCCTACGAGCCCGGCACGCCGCTCCACGCCATGCGCCGCCGCGGCGAGGTGCAGGAGACCGACGAGGAGGTGAGCGTGGCCATGTATGAGACATTGTGCCGGCGTGCACGCCAGGCCGGCTTCGAACATTACGAGCTTTCCAACTTCGCACTGCCTGGCCGGCACTCACGCCACAACAGCGCCTACTGGCAGGGGGTGCCCTACATAGGCTTCGGCCCTGCGGCACACAGCTACGACGGACGCAGCACACGCCGCGCCAACACGCCGTCGCTCACGGCCTACCTGCGCCACCTCAGCCAGGACGGCGCGGCAGCGGCAGCAGCCACCGGCACCACGGCATGGGCCGAGATGGAACACCTGACAACGGCCGAGCTCTACGACGAGCACGTCATGTGCGCCCTGCGCACACGGCAGGGCATCAGCCTCACGGCACTGCGCGACCGCTTCGGCAGCACATGGCAGGCCCACCTGATGCATGCCGCCGCACCGCACATCGCTGCCGGCCGCCTCTGCGTCGACGGCGACCGCCTGCACCTCGCCCACTCTGCCCTCATGGTGGCCGACGACGTGATGAGCGACCTCATGGCATAGGCTGCCACAAACACCCTGCACCCCCAACACAAGGACCCTGCACCGCCGCTGTTGCGACCGTGCAGGGTTCTTGTGTTGGGGGTGCAGGGTGTCACAGAGGCACCTGCTCATGCTTCCGGCGAGGGATGCGGCTGCGCCGCACACATGCCGGCAGCTCAGGCACCGCCCTTGCGCACCTGCCCTGGCGTGAGACCGTACTTCTTCTTGAAAATGGCTGAGAAGTGCGACACATTCTTGAAGCCCACGTCGAAGCAAGCATCCGACACCCTACAGCCGCGCTCCAGCAACTCGTGGGCTGCACGCAGGCGCCGATCCGTGAGCCACCGCTCAGGCGAGAGCTCGCTCATGCGCTTGAAGTCGCGCTTGAACGTGCTGAGACTGCGCCCCGACGCCTGAGCAAACTCGCTCATCGACATGTCGGCAGAATAGTGTTTCTCCATGAAGGCTGCAAGGTCGGTCTTCCGGGAGGGACGAGCGCTGACGTCGGTCGAGAGGAAAGCGTCTAACGGTGCGAGAGGAGGGTGGCTGTCTGGCATAAAGTCAAGAGGGTGCTGGTGCTATCGCTGTGGGACATAGTGTGAAAGACCTATGCGCAAGGGCTGTTTCGTCTTCACACCGCAAAAATATGCCATTGCAACACACATGCGTTTGTTTTACGGCTCAAACTGAGGCTTCCTTGCCCGTTAAAGGCTGAGAATATGGCATTTAGGCCCTCTCACCACAAAACATGCCAAAAACATTTTGCCCGCGGGCTTCATGCACGCTGTCTTTTTGCATACCTTTGCCTTGCGACAGGCTGCCGGCAGGCATGCCACAACACCAAGCTATTCTCAACCAACAACCATCACATCAGCATGAAACGCTTTGCCTTCAAGATGCACCTCAAGCCCGGATGCGAGCAGGAGTATGAGCGACGCCACGCAGCCCTGTGGCCCGAACTGAAGAAACAAATCAAGGACGGCGGCATAGCCAACTACAGCATCTACTGGGACCGCGACACCAACATCCTCTTCGCATATCAGGAGATAGAGGGCGAACAGAGCTCGCAGGACATGGGAGCCGACGAGACAACACAGCGCTGGTGGGCCTACATGCGCGACATCATGGACACAAACCCCGACAACAGCCCTGTCACCACACCCCTCCAGGAAGTGTTCCACTTAGACTGAGACACCCGAGCCACCATGCCTGCGCGACAAAGCCACAGCAGCGAGTGCATACGTGTGCGCGCCAGCACATCAAACTAACATAACAGCAGAACCATGACCAAAGAACATTCCACACTCCTTGCCGCCGCCATAGTGGCAATAGGCATCGCAACAGCCGGATGCGCACTGCGCAGCGGCATCATAGCCTTCAAGACCCTCGACCGCGAAGTGACAGCCAAGGGACTGGCCGAGAAAGAAGTGGTGGCCGACAAAGCCACGTGGCCACTGCGCTTCAAGCTGCTCAGCAACGACCCTACCGAGCTATACAACCGCATCGAGGCCGCGACAAAGACCATAGTGGCCTTCCTCCGTCAAGGCGGCATCGCAGAGAGCGAGATCAGCGTGGCTGCACCCACCATAGTGGACCAGCAGGCCAACATGAGCTACTCCACCGAGGAGGTGCGCTACCGCTACAAAGCCAACTGCACCGTGACCGTAGTCACACGCGACGTGGAGCGCGTGCGCACCCTCGTAGGCCGCCAGGCCGAGCTCATGCGCCAAGGCATTGCCATCGTGGGCAACGAGTATGAAGAGGGCAATGCCGTGACCTACGAGTTCACCGCTCTCAACGACATCAAGCCCGAGATGATATCCAGCGCACTGCAAGCGGCACGCACCACAGCCGAGCGCTTCGCCGCAGACAGCAACAGCCGCCTCGGCAAGATACGCACAGCGCAGCAGGGACAGTTCTCCATCGAGACACGCGACCAGACAACACCCTGGCTCAAACAGGTGCGTGTGGTGTCGACCGTCGTCTTCTACCTCGACGACTGAGCCACAGCACATGCCACACAGACCACTACAGCCCCAACGGCACACACAGACAATCCCGCTGCCGCCATGCTCCACCACAGCTTGCCGCAGCCCGCTACCACGGGATAGACGCCTGGGGATGGAGCCATGGGCCGGCAGGCGTGAAGCCATCTGAAAATAAAAAAGAAGGCTCCCTTGTTGGCGTATATTAAGCTAAAGGCCTACCTTTGCCACCGAGCTGCAACGAGTGTTCACCCTAACGACGCTATACAACTAACATCTTTATATTCACTCAAATACATTAACAATCACTAAACAAAAAAAGCAATGAAACAGACTTTACTCAAGACGTTCATGCTTGCCACAGCCTTTGCCATGAGCATTGGCGCGTGGGCTCAAACGGAAGAAGTAGTATTTGACTTCACCCAAAGCACTAATGACTATAGATCGGGAATTACTCCTTTGGGCAACAAAGATTTGACAGAAGGTGAAACCACTTTCACAAATAGTAACGTGACCATCAAGTATGCCGAGAAGGGCGGAACCACCAATTTGCGTTGGTGGTCCGATGGCATCCGAGCATACAACGGCAATATCTTTACTATCGAAGCTGCTGACGCTGAGATTGAGAGAATCCAGATAGAAGGTACCATCACCATTGTGGAAACATCAGAAACAGGTGGCTCCATTTCTTCAAACACATGGACACAACCTAATGGTGGCAGTGTAAGCTCTGTTTCATTCAAGGGTAACCATACAAGCAAGAATAAGACTATAACAAAGGTAACTGTCACATTGGCTGCCGCTTCCGATCCTTCAGATGAGAGCGTTGCTACCACTGTGACGATTGATGCTACGAAAATCACCAACACCGATATATACGGAGGCACTAATGCTGGTGCCCTCACTGCTACCGTCAGCGTAACTGACGGCGATGAGATTGCCGGTGCTTCTGTCACATGGTCATCCAACGACGAAGGCATTGTCACTATTGATAACGAAGGCAATGTGACACTTGTTGCAGAAGGCACAACGACCTTAAAGGCAAATTACGCCGGCGAAGAGGGGAAGTACAAGGCTTCCAGTGCCACTTACCAAATCACTGTGACCGACACAGACCCCAACAAACCTGGCACTGAAAGCAATCCGTACACCGTAGCCCAAGCCATCGCATTCATCAATACATTGAACGGGGCTACTTCCAGCACTGTCTATGTTTCGGGCATTGTTTCGCAGATTGACAACTACAATGGAACTTACCACAGCATAACATATTGGATTTCCGATGACGGCACGACAGAGGGTCAGATGGAAGTATATAGCGGCAAGGGCCTGGATGGTGCGGACTTCGGCGCTATTACAGACCTTCGTCTCGGAGATCAAGTAACTGTAAGCGGCAATGTAAAGCTTTATAACGGTAGCATCCCTGAGTTTGACAAGAGCAGCTCTATAACCTCATTTTATCGTGACGAGACTCAGCCTGTTAACATTTGCACACTTAACAGCATCACTCCCACCAACATCATTGTCGGTGCCAGCGGAGAATTTGAGATTAGTGCCACATTTGTTGATGAAGACCTTGTAGAAGGTAATGACTACGAGTTCACCTTGACCTCAAGCGACACATCAATCCTTGAGATTACAGGTAATACTTACGAGGCTAAGGCTGCCGGAGAAGTTACCATCACTGTGCATGTAACCGTTCTTGATGATGAGAAATATAATGAGGTTGAAGAAGAGTTCACAATCATTGTCAAAGAGCCTGCTGTTGCCTATACATTTGCTCCTGTAAAAGACATCACAGCACTTACTGATGGCTGCAACGTAATCATCGTTAACTCTGAAGCTGCAGTTGCTATCAGTACAGAGCAAAAGACAAACAACCGCGGGCAGACAGACCTCACATTCAATGGCGACAATGCCATTGTTGAGTTGGATGGCTATGTTCAGATATTCACCGTAGAGGAGGCCGAAGACGGTTGTTGGTACTTCAACACTGGCGCAGGTTACATCTATGCAGCTTCAAGCTCAAGCAACAATCTGAGAACAGAGGAAGAAAAGGACGACAACGCCAAGGCCGAGATTACTATCGATGACAACGGCAACGCAAGCATCGTTTTTCAGGGGAGTAACACCCGTAACAGCCTCTTCTACAACAGTGGTAGCAGTCTCTTCTCCTGCTACGCAAACACTTCATCACAGAAGCCTGTGCAGATTTATACAGCAGTGACAGCACCTGCCACTGTGTCTGAAGCTGGCTACGCTACTTTCAGCAGCACACAGGCTCTCGACTTTACCAATGTTAAGAACATCGAAGCCTACACCGCTACAGTCGAGGGCTCTCTCATCACATTCACTCGCATACAGAAGGTGCCAGCCAACACAGGCGTCTTACTGCGTAGCGTAGACGGCGGTGAGGCTACAGCACAGGTGCCTGTCTTGACAATGGCAAATGCTGTTGACGACAATGTCTTCGTGGCAGTGAGCGAGGACATCGATGAGCTCGCAACCACCGTTGAAGGCAACACCAACTACATCCTTCAGGCCTCGCCCGAGGTGGGCTTCTACCTCGCAGCAGGCAACGCCGTGGATGCCGGCAAGGCATACATCAGCGTGGAGACAGCTGCCAACGTCAAGGGCTTCCAGCTCCCGGGCAGCAATACCACTGCCGTGCAGACCGTGCGCCAGAACAACGTGAATAGCAACGTCATCTTCAACATTGCCGGCCAGCGAGTATCGCGTGCACAGAAGGGCATCTACGTCATCGGCGGCAAGAAGGTCGTGAAGTAAAGACAATCAAGGTCCAGCCCTCGCCCCTCCCTTCTGCTGGAGGGGCGAGGATGCCCAACCAACAATTAGCAATCCATTTCACTTGAAAACCTAACTATTATGAAGAAGACATATATCACTCCCGACACTGAGCTTGAGGCTATGGCTGCAGCAACAATCATAGCAGTATCCAACCTATCCTTCGATAGCGAAAACGGCACCGGCACAGGCAAACTCATCGAAGAGGATGCCCAAAGCGATGCCCTCGTGAAAGGCATCTGGTAAACACCTCAGCCAACCGACTATACAGCATCAGCCCTGCCGCACAACACGGCAGGGCTGATGCTTTTTATGAATAACCACTGAACCACTGTTCAGCTTCACAACCACTATTCCTCTCCGGCCCCACTATCTCCCCTCTGAGCCGGCCTCACAATCACCCCCTCTCCGGCCCAACTTTCTCCCTTCTGAGCCAGCTTCACAATCATCCTTCCTCTCCGGCCCAACTATCTCTCCTATGAGCCGGCCTCACAATCATCCTTCCTCTCCGGCCCAACTATCTCCCCTCTGAGCCGGCCTCACAACCACCAGCCTCTCCGGCCCAACTTTCTCCCTTCTGAGCCAGCCTCACAACCACCCCCTCTACGGCCTCACTATCTCCCCTCTGAGCCGGCCTCACAACCACCAGCCTCTCCGGCCTCACTATCTCCCCTCTGAGCCAGCCTCACAACCATCCTTCCTCTCCGACCCCACTTTCTCCCTTCTGAGCCGGCTTCACAATCATCCGCCTCTCCGGAGGAAAGAGGGGAGAAGCACGCCGGCAAGGAACTTGTTCCGAGCAAGTTAACGGTCCTGCTTAAAGCGACCTGATTTGCATTGCTTGATTAGGGCATAGCCTGATTAGGGCATAGCCTGTGATTAGGGCATAGCCTGTGATTAGCACGACTTCGCAGCCAAGTCTTACTCGGCGAAGCTGTCGAGCTTGCGGAGGTAATAGTCGCGCAGGTCGCTCCAACGGTAGTAGGGGTGCCTCACAGGCGGCACAGGCAGCGACATCTCGCGCTCATTGAGGAGAGCCTTGACGAGGATGTCGCCCTGCCTGCCGTGGCGAGGGCGATAGAACACGAGCTGTATGTTGCAGGCCATGGGGAAGATGTCGTAGTTGCGCCACACACGGTCCAGCGTGTCGAGGTCGGCCACCTGTGCGCCTGCCGTGCCGAGCTCCAGGAGAGCGGCAAGAGGCATGACGCAGACCTCATGGCCGAAGCGCAGTGTGGCCTGCGTGGTGGTGACGGTATCGGCCGTGGCAATGATGTTGCGCAGCAGTGCAGCCTGGCTGAAGGGCATGATGGAGCGCGTCTGCGGTGCAGCACCATAGCTCAGGTACCAGTCCACGTTCTTGATGCGCCACAAGTCGTAGAGCTCATCGGCGGTGTAGAGCGAGAGCAGGTCGGAGTCGAAGTCGTGGCTCTGCATGTTGTTGGCCACATAGAAGAGCTGACGCATGAAGGCTGGCGCATCGACGCTGTCGGCCACCCATCGGGCATCGTTGAAGAGCACCTGCATGAGACGCTCCGGATGGGTGTGGCGTCGCCGCATGTCCTGCCCTATCTGCCAGCCCTGACGGTTGGCGTCGCTGAGAGCCTGAGGCCACGGAGCGTTGAGGTAATACTGGAAGGCCTCGCTCACGTCGTTGTGTATGCGCATCGTGGGGTTGGCCGCCATGAGCTCCTCACACTCGGCCTCCATGGACAGTATGCAGCGAACAACGACGGTGCTGCGGGCATCCACTGCCACCCCCTTCCTGCGGAATATCTCGGGAAAATGCTCTGCCATGCGCCGCCCTATGCCATGATGCTGACGCTCGCCCACGGTAGTGAGGTCGCCCAGACGCTTCAGCGTCGTGGGGTAGAAGGCCTGCAGCTGCCGCAGTGCCTGCCGCCCGCGCTCGGTGAGCTTGCCCTGCGCCTCAGCCTTGGCCAGCACACCCATGGGACGCGAGTACTCGCCGTCGCCCAGAAGCCAGCGGGCACCATGACGGCCATAGTGGGAGAGATAGAACGGCTCGTAGCCCTTGGGAGCAGGCGTGAGCTGCGCGGTGGCCGGATGGCGGTCGTAGTCGAGATGGTTGCTACCGGCGAGGAAGGGGTTGGCAGCTATCTCCTCGCGTGCCGTGCTCTGGGCATAGACGTTGAGAGTTGCGGCAATGACGGCGCACACGGCAATGCATCTGCGCCTAAGGGGAACTGGGTGTCTCATAGCTTGATGGTTTAAGGGGACAGAGGACCTTTCGCCTCCAATTGTTTCCTATCTATTCCTATACTCTCCTATAGTCTCCTCTTTACTCCTATACTCTCCTATTCCTACTTCACCACATGAGTGCCAAGTATGTAGGACTTCTCGAGGTTGGCCATAGCCCCCATGTGGTCGGTCTTAGCCGAGATGTCGTCAAGGTGGTTGACCACCTCTGCCTCGGGCGTGCATGGCACTACCGGCGAGCCATACTCCAAGCGTCCGTGGTGAGCCAGGATGCAGTGCACGATACGCTTCACCTCGACAGGCTCCACGTCACGCCGCTCCAGCTCGGAGTGCAGCTTGTGGGCACCTATATATATATGTCCCAACAGGAACTTATCCTCCTGCGGCTCGCCGGCACGGTTGTACTCATACACCTTGCCATAGTCGTGGAAGAGTATTGCCAGAATGCATCGCTCAGGCTTCACGTCGGCCGGCAGCGAGGGGTATATGGCGAGGAACATCTGCAACATCTGGTGCGTGTGGTTGAGCAGGCCTCCAGGGAAGGCATGGTGCACCGATGTGGCTGCCGGATACTCGCTATATGGCGGATAGAGCTTCGCGCCGAAGTCGGCAATGATGTCCTTCAGGGCCTGGTCCGTGCACAACTCAAGCAAGCCGGCGATGGTGGCGTCCCACACCTGCCGCTCAATGGGATGTGGCACGAGGGCATACAGCGGGTGGTCGGGCGTCAACGGCGGTCCCATGACTATTTCGGATGCCGAGCATGAGCGCTTGCCCTGCTGGTCGCGTATGCTGATGAACGACACCACCTCGCCCTGCTGAGGCTGTTGCTGTGGCGCGAGGTCCCATACGGTTATGCTGAAGGCTCCCTCCTGACTGGCCACCTTGAGCACGGCATAGGGAGCGTTGGTCTTGGTCACGGCATTGGCCCGCGATGTTACTACGTATTGCGTCATGCGGTGTGAATATTGAAGCGTAGGGCTGTGGCGTCGAAGCCGACGTCACGAGTGGAGAAGAAGCGGGCAAGTGTGCCGTCGGCAGCCAGCGCGGCAGTGCTGCCCTCGATGAGCCCCTGCCGGCCTGGCTCCATGAGCCACAGGCGGTCGGCCACCTGAAGGGCTATCTCAATGTCGTGGGTGGAGAGCAGCACCGTGAGCTGCCTTTCGCGCGAGAGGCGGCGCAACAGGAGCATCATCTCCACCTTCGATGGGAAGTCGAGGAAGGCAGTAGGCTCGTCGAGCAGTATTATGGGTGTCTGCTGAGCCAGTGCCTTGGCTATCATCACCTTCTGCCGCTCGCCGTCGGAGAGCGTGTCCATGTGCCGGTCGGCCAGGCTTGCTATGCCCACCTGCTCTATGGCCTGCTGCACTGCGGCATGGTCGTCGGCATGCAGCGTGCCCCAGAAACCGGTATATGGGCTTCGCCCCATGGCCACCATCTCATGCACGCGCATGCCACGCAGGTTGGGTCGCTCCGTGAGCACCACGCCAATGATGCGGGCCAGCTCACGCGGAGTGTAGGCTGCCACGTCGCGGTCGCCAAGCATCATGTGTCCGCCCACTGGTGGCTGAAAAGCCGAGAGCGTGCGCAGTAGCGTGCTCTTGCCGGCACCGTTGGGTCCCATCAGGCACGTCAGCTGCGCAGGGACGAGCGTAGCGTTGACATGCTCCGACACAATGTGGTGCTCCTTGTGCTGCGTGTAGCCCGTGGCGAGGTCCTGAAGGCTGTATGTCATGGCCGGTTCACTCTATGGTATGGCAGTAGGTGATGCCAGCCTTGTCGTAGAGACGCAGCATGTGGTTGAGACGCTGGCGGAAGTCGTCGTAGTCCTTGGCCTCGGCCGGTGTCCACTGCACCTCGCTGATGGCATCGAGCCGCGGCAGAAGCATGTAGAACACGTGCTCGGGATATGCCACATACTCGCCCCAGAGGTTCACCTGCGGGCCGAGAATGTAGGGCTGTTCGTCGGCCGTGAGTGCCTCCGGCACAGGCTCCAGCGAGTAGACCTTGCTGCACGGCACATAGCCGCCGATGCCAAGGGGAGCACCCCAATGGCTGCGCGTCTGGTAGTAGTCGATATAGCAGTAGTCAGTGGGCGACATGATGACACGATGGTGCTGCCGTGCAGCCTCGATGCCTCCGTTCATACCCCGCCACGACATCACGATGGCATTCTCCGTGAGGCCGCCCTCGAGGGTCTCGTCCCAGCCTATGATGACACGTCCGCGTCCGGCAAGAAACTGCTCCATCTGGCTGTTGATGTATGTCTGTAGCTGTGCCTCGACGGTGCGTCCCTCCTGTGCGGTAATGCCCAGTTGCCGCCCCTTGGCCTGGCACTTGGCGCAGTTCTTCCAGCGCACCTTGGGACATTCGTCGCCACCTATATGTATATAAGGTGAGGGGAACACGTCGCAGATCTCGCCGAGCACCGTGCGCAGGAAGGTGAGCACATCATCGTTGCCGGCGCAGAGCACATCGTCGGATATGCCCCAACGCTCCATCACCTGATAAGGGCCGCCTGTGCAGCCCAGCTCGGGGAACACGTGCAAGGCCGACATCATGTGCCCTGGGAGGTCAATCTCAGGAATGATGTTGATGTAGCGTTGTGCAGCATAGTTGACCACCTCGCGGCATTCCTCCTGCGTGTAGAAGCCTCCGTGGGGCACGCCGTCGTAGATGCTGGAGTTGGTGCCGAGCACCGTCTGTCGGCGCACGCTACCCTCGCGTGCCAGACGCGGATAGGCCTTGACCTCGAAACGCCAGCCCTGGTCGTCGGTGATGTGCCAGTGCAGCTGGTTGCATCCGTGCATAGCCATCAGGTCTATGTACTGCTTGATGACATCGATGCCGAAGTAGTGGCGGGCGGTGTCGAAATGCACACCTCGGTAGCCGAAGCGCGGCACGTCGGTGACAGTAGCATACGGACATTCCACTGCCTGCCATGCCGTCTGGCTGTCGGCAATAGGCAAGCTCTTGCGCAGTGTCTGCGCGGCACGGAAGAGCCCTTCGGCCGTTGCGGCCGTGAGACGGATGCCCTCCTTGCCCACACTGATGGCATAGCGACTCTGCTCCGCGCCATCGGGTGCCTCGGCCACAGGGGCGGCTTTCCTGCGTGCCTTGCCCTTGGCGGCACCTTTGGGCACAAGAGCCAGCGTCACGGCAGCATGGCGGTCGTCAGGAGCCAGGGTCAGCGTCAGGCCTGCGGCATCGCTCACCCACTGCCGCAGCCACATTGCCGTGCGTGCCACTTCAGGGTTGGCGGCATCGTAGGCTATGGTCATGCCCGAGCTGAGAGTGAAGCACTTGGTGGTATCGGTCTGCACGCTCTGCGGCAGGGGCACCACACGATAGTCTGCACGCTGTGCCGACGTGCCTGTGCACAGCATGATGAGCAACAATGAAGATATCAACTTGTTCATAGCTACAGAAGGAAGTGGTCTGTTTACATCTCAATGACATTGTCGTAGGGCACAGCATTGCCGCCAATAGGCGACGTGCACTTGCCTGCGAAGTGGGAGAGCTGGAAGAAGGTCACCATGAGCAGGAATTGTGCCACCACCTCGGCAAAGATGATACCCACGCAGCAAGCGCAGTAGCCAAGGATGAGCACACCCACGTAAACCAGCAGCGTCAGCAGCAGTTCCCAGAAATGGCCTGCCGTGAGAGCCCACGAGTGCTTGAAAGCCTCGGCAAACGAGGCCTTCTCCACCACCACAAGATATGGCGCGTACATCAGGCGCACACCAAGTATGATGCCCGGCAACAGGCACGCCATCAAGCCGACACTGATTATTATGCCCAAAGCTATTCCGACAACGATGAATGTGGCCAACTGCATGATGTCGCAGCGCAGCACATCGCCGAAAGACTCGTAGGGACGCCCCGTCTGCACTGCGTTGGCATACATGCGAACACATACGAAGCTGAGATACATCTTCAGCAATACCGCCACCATAAACCACGGGCTCAAGGTGATGGCCTCCGAATAGGCTTCCATCACCGAGGATGGGTCGTCTGCAGAAGCTATTTCGGCCAGTGCGCCATTGTCCACACTGATGCCGAAACCTGAGGATATGCTCTCAACTATTGTGAGCACCACGAAGATGGGCCAATACTTCACCGAAAGTTCCCAGGCCCGTGAGAGCAATTCGCCTACGCTTAGAGTTTTCATTTCCTTATTAGAATTAGTGTTATGGTTATACTGACAATATGTTACGCACCACACCCCATGCAAGCAATAGTGCCACACCGGCAAATGCCGCCCCGGGAGTCACCTCGCGCCGCCACAGCCAGTAGGCCGCCGCCACGGGCACGCCCACCATCAGGGCAGGGTTGAGCCAGAAGGCCTCGCCCACATGGCCATGCAGCAATGCTACCGCCATGCGCTGTGCGCCGCACAGCGGACAGTTCAGACCTGTGAGCCAGTGAAAGGGACAGATGAGCATGGCGAGGAAGTGTGATGAGTGGAATGGTGAAGTGTGGACAACAGACAATGTGCACAGAGTGGCGGAAGTGACCCTGTCAGCCTGCGAAAGGCAATACTGCGAGCTGTGCCGGCATGGCTGTGAGGAACAGGCGTGTCACCTCGAAGGAGTGGTCGGCCACACTGTCCCAGAAGTTGAAGTACTGGTCTATGTGGTTGTCTGCCCCCGGACTGTCGCTTATTACCCGGAAGCTCACGAAGGGCACCTGCCGCAGAAAGCACGTGTGAGCTATGGCTGCACTCTCCATGTCCACAGCCTTCACGTCGGGCCACGATGCCACTATGGCGTCGCGCTGCTGCGCCGTTGTCACGAACTGGTCGCCGGTGCATATCAGCCCTGCCATGATGCGGCTGTCGGCATGTAGCGAGGTGGCTATCTCCACCAGCTGCTCGTCGCAGCGGAAGCGTGCCGGCAGGCCTTGCATCTGTCCGGGCTCACAGCCAGGGATGCTCACGTCGTGGTATGCCGTGGCAGAGCTCACCACCACATCCATCACCGACATGCCTGCCACTCCGCCGGCACAGCCTGTGGACACTATGCAATCTGGAGCATAGAGGTCTATGAGTGCCGCTGCCCCGAGAGCTGCGTTCACCTTGCCCATGCCCGACTGCATGAGCACGAGGGTGTTGTCGCCCACACTGCCTATGTCGAAGCTGTAGCCCCGATGGTTTTCTGTGAGACCGTTGTTGAGGAGTGCCGTGAGCTGGCTGTGCTCCTTGGCCATTGCCGAGATAACGCCTATTGTCATGGTGGTGATGATTATGTCTGTTGCCCACAAAGATAGGTGTTCCACAGCCTCAGGCAAAGCATTTGCCGCAAAAAGGCGGCTCAGCCAGGGCCATAGGCGGCGCAACGAAGAGGGCTACACCCTCGGCCTTGCGGTCGGAAGGATGTAGCCCTTTGCTTGTTCAGCTTACGCTAAACGTGATGTCGCTGTGTACGCTCCGGTTTAGAAGGTGTAGTACACACCGAAGGTCAGAGCATTCTCGTTGGCATTGAGGGCGAAACGGTTAAGACCGTCGCGGTGCTGGTAGCCAAGATAGCCGAGCTGAGAGATGATGCTCACGTTGTCGCTGAGGTTGATAGCGACGCCTGGACGGAGGCCAACATGCCACACCGTTTCGGCATCCTCACCGCTGGGCTTGTGGCTGCCGATGCCGAAGCCGCCATCGACGAAGAAGCTGGCGATGCCCGACTTGAAGTAGGTGTAGCGGGCGAAAGGAGCGACGGTCATATCGGTGTAGTCGCCGGCTGCCTTGTTGGCAAGCTTCAAGCCGAGCTCAATGCCAAGGCTCAAGTTCTCATCGAGGTTGTAGCCTACCTGAGGAGCGATGTTGAAGGTGGTACTGGCATCGCCAACCTTGGGCTCCTCGTAGTTGAAACCGAGGCCACCGCCAATCCATACCTGTGCGTTTGCTGTGAGAGAGGCCACTGCCATAGCGGCCACAAGAAGCATCTTCTTCATAATTGTTATCACTATTTTTACCATTCCTACTCTATTAAGGGTTTTCGGAGTCTCCCTTCGAGTGCTCTCTTCCGAAAGCGATGCAAAGGTAAGGCTGTTGGCTTGTAATGCGCAAATATTTATGCCCTACAGCATAGCCTTCCCTACCTTTTGCACACTTTTGATGCCCTCAGTGGTCTTCTGTCATGCTCTCACCAGAGTGCTATCGTGTCCGCTCATTGCGACATTACTGCCATGGGCGGGAGTTGCGGCGGCTCGTGGATTATGCTGTGCCGCGACAAAAAACGCGCACAACGCATCGGCCATGACGATTATCTCCGTACTTTTGTGTCTCACACTCAGCATGCCGGCCAACTGTTGCCTGTAAGCATGTCACCTGTTGCCATCAAGCAAGTTGTCAGACACTTGCAAGCAGGCATAAGTGGCCTTGCATCATGGTCGAAGCCGCGAGCACACGCTGCATTGACGCTCTCCGCGAGGCTGCCGCGCAGGTTGCGGCGATGCCGGATGGCTGCAATCACACTCTGCTATGAAACTCATATCATGGAATGTCAACGGCCTGCGCGCCTGTGTCGGCAAGGGGTTTGCCGATGTCTTTGCCGAGGCCAGTGCCGACATCTTCTGCCTTCAGGAGACCAAGATGCAGGAGGGTCAGCTCGACCTGCCATTCACGGGCTACCACTCTTTCTGGAACTATGCCGACAAGAAGGGCTACTCCGGCACTGCCGTCTACTCGCGGCGGCTGCCTCTCGGTGTGCGCCTCGGCATTGGCATCGACGCCCACGACCACGAGGGGCGCGTAATCACGCTGGAGTTCGACACGCACTATGTGGTCAACGTCTACACGCCCAACTCGCAGGACGGGCTGCGCCGCCTGCCCTACCGCATGGAGTGGGACACGGCTTTCCGCTCCTACGTGTGCAGCCTCGATGCGCATAAGCCCGTGCTCATCTGCGGCGACATGAACGTGGCCCACCAGGAGATAGACCTGCGCAACCCGCAGACCAACCACCAGAATGCAGGCTTCACCGACGAGGAGCGCGAGCAGTTCACACGTCTGCTCGACGCCGGCTTCACCGACTCGTGGCGCACGCTGCACCCCGACGTGCGCGACGTCTACTCCTGGTGGAGCTACCGCTTCCATGCCCGCGAGAAGAACATAGGCTGGCGCATCGACTACTGGCTGCTCTCGTCGCGTCTGTTGCCGCGTGTGCAGGAGGCCGACATCCTCACGTCCGTCACGGGCTCCGACCACTGCCCCGTGGCTCTCACCATCGACCTGTAACGCAGCCGACTGCCTCATGCCACTCTCCACACTCTCTCCGTCCGACCACCCCTTGCGCGGGCTGCGCGCAGAGCCCCTGCCTGTGGTGCGCATAGGCATCGTAGGCCTCGGACAGCGTGGACAGACGGCCCTGCGCCTGCTCATGCTGCTGCGCCACGCCCGTGTCACAGCCCTCTGCGATGCCTGCGGCGACGTGGCCGCCGAGGCCATGCAGCGGCACATGGGGTCCCGTGCACAGGCTGCCCTGTGCAGCGGCGCGGAGGGCTACCTCGACCTGTGCTCCCGCACCGACGTGGATCTCGTGTACATCTGCTCCGACTGGGAGAGCCACGCCCGCGTGGCCATGGCCGCCATGCGCTGCGGCAAGCATGTGGCGATAGAGGTGCCTGCCGCCGTCACGCTCAGCGACATTGAGGCTCTCGTGGCCACGGCAGAAGCCACCCGCCGCCACTGCACGCTTCTGGAGAACTGCCTCTACGACACGTCGATAGCCCATGCCATAGAAGCCGTGGGGCGCGGCGAGGCAGGGCGCGTGGTCCACGCCGAGGGTAGCTACTATCACCAGCTTGCCGGCCGCTGGACGCCATGGCGCATCGACATCAACCGCCGCCTGCGGGGCGACCTCTACCCCACCCACGCCTTCGGACCCATCTGCAAGGCACTCGGCATAGGCTCGCGCGACCACCTCACCACCCTTGTAGCCATGGACTCGGCAGCCGTCACGGGGCAGCAGGTGTATGCGCGGCAGACAGGACATGAGCCGGAGGCCTTCGCCAACGCCGACCACACCCTCACACTGGTGCACACGGCACTCGGCACCACCATCCTGCTGCGCCACGACGTGCTCACGCCTCAGCCCTACGACCGCAGCATCGCCTTCGTGGGCACACACGGGCGCATTGAGGCAGGCCATGAGCTTGAGGCCGACGCGCAGGAGGCACTGGAGAGCGTGGCTGCCGGCGTGCGCCCCAGCATGCTGTCGGCCCACGACCCGCTGACCTATGAGATGAACCGACGCCTCGTGGAAGCCCTGCACCTTGGTGGGCCGCTCGACGTGGATGCCTACGAGATGGCGGCATGGTCGGCAGTGGGGCCGCTGTCGCGTGCCAGCATCGAGGGCGGCAGCGTGCCGGTGGCATTCCCCAGACACTTGCAGTAGCAGCCCGACACCCTGCACCCTCTTACACAACACCCTGCACCCTCTTACGCAACACCCTGCACTCACTTTGCCATGTGGGTGCAGGGTGTCAGCGCAAGAGGGTGCAGGGGTATGGAGCGATGCCTGCCAGGCGGCCGCTCTCTCCCTACATGGAGGGCAGGTAGAGGGTCCGCCGCCTTATCAGTATGTCACCACGGGCTCGAGTTCCTTGGCCTCGGCCACCATCTTCTCCACCTCCTTGAGCGAAGGCACACGGCGCACGAGATGCTTCTCCTCATTGGTAGCCTCAAGCTTGGGCTGCAGGTTCTCAGGCACGCGATGGCGGAACTCCTTCACGGTGTCGACGCCGGCTGCCTCAAGCAGCTCTGCAAACTGCGGACCCACCCCGTTGATGCGGAAGAGGTCGGCATGGTTGACCCAGCGCAGTATGAGCTTATCGCTGATCTCTGTGGCCTCGGCAATCTCCTTGCGACCCTTTGGCGTGGCACCACGCTCCAGGAGCTGGTCCACGGTGTTGATGCCCTGGGCAGTGAGCTTCTGGGCGTACACCTCGCCCACGCCCTCGATGTCGATAATCTTGTAGGTCATAGTGGTTGGTTTGTTTTAGGGTTAGTAGATACTGGCATGAGGCAAAAGTAGCCATTTATGGCATATACTGCTGCCCCAAAGGCCAAAAATGCAGGCCGTGAACCGCGCATATCACCTTAATTGGTACATTTGCCTACACCTATCATACTACTATGCGTACACTCACAACCATCGGTCTGGCCACAGTGCTGCTCACGACAGTGCACGGCCACGCCGCTGCCAAGGCCGCCACAGCCTCCGCAGGTTACCCCATCACCCCCGTAGCCTTCACCAGTGTCAGGCTCAACGGCGGCTTCTGGGGGCAGCGCCTGCAAGCCTCCCGCGAGGTGACCATCCCCCTGGCCTTCGCCAAGTGCGAGGAGACAGGGCGATACCTCAACTTCGAACATGCCGCCATGCACCTGCACGACACCACGCAGGTGTTCAAGGTGAGCGGCGTGGGCTACTCCTTCGACGACACCGACCCCTACAAGACCATCGAGGGTGCAAGCTACCTGCTCCAGACCTATCCCGACGCACGTCTCGAGGCATACATGGACAGCGTCATTGCCATCATAGCCGCAGCACAGGAGCCCGACGGCTATCTCTACACGGCGCGCACACAGAACCCCCGCGAGCCGCACAACTGGGCCGGAGCGCGCCGCTGGGTGAAGGAAGAGGACCTGAGCCATGAACTCTACAACCTGGGACACTTGGCCGAGGCTGCCGTGGCCCACTATCAAGCCACCGGAAAGCGCACACTCCTCGACGTGGCCATGCGCTATGCCGACTGCGTGTGCCGCGAGGTGGGAACGGCCGAGGGGCAGGCATGCGTGGTGCCCGGCCACCAGATAGCCGAGATGGCACTTGCCAAGCTCTACCTGTGCACAGGGCAGCGACGCTACCTCGATGAGGCCAAGTTCCTGCTCGACTACCGCGGCCGCACCGAGATACGCCATGAATACTCACAGGCCCACCTGCCCGTGGTGGAACAGTCGGAGGCCGTGGGCCACGCCGTGCGTGCCGCCTACATGTATGCCGGCATGGCCGACGTGGCAGCCCTCACCGGCGACACGGCCTACATCCACGCCATCGACCGCATCTGGAACAACATAGTGACACGCAAGCTCTACATCACGGGAGGCATAGGTGCCACGGCCAGCGGCGAAGCCTTCGGTGCCGACTACGAGCTGCCCAACATGAGTGCCTACTGCGAGACATGCGCCGCCATAGGCAACGTGTACGTGAACCACCGTCTGTTCCTGCTCCACGGCGATGCCAAATACTACGACGTGCTGGAACGCACACTCTACAACGGCCTCATAGCAGGCGTAAGCCTCGACGGAGGCAGCTTCTTCTATCCCAACCCGTTGGCCAGCATCGGCCAGCACCAGCGGCAGCCATGGTTCGGCTGCGCATGCTGCCCAAGCAACATCTGCCGCTTCATACCCTCGCTGCCTGGCTACGTCTATGCCGTGCGCGACCGCGACCTCTACGTCAACCTCTACGTCTCCTCGCAGAGCGACATCAGCGTGGGCAAGGGCACCGTGCGCCTCACACAGCAGACCGCCTACCCCTTCGACGGCACCGTGGAGCTCCGCGTGGAGCGCACCACAGCCGGTGTCTTTGCCCTCAAGCTGCGCATACCCGGCTGGGCTCGCGGCAAGGCCGTGCCCTCCGACCTCTACGGATATGCCGACACCGAAACCTGTGCCTACAACGTCAGCGTCAACGGCGTGGATGCCGGCACAGCAACCATAGGCACCGACGGATACCTCACACTGGAACGCCGCTGGCGCAAGGGCGACACGGTGGTGCTCAACATGGCCATGCCCGTGCACACGGTGGCTGCCAATGCCCGCGTGGCTGCCGACAGGGGCATGGTGGCCGTGGAGCGCGGACCGCTTGTGTACTGTGCAGAGCACCCCGACAATGCCCACGACATCACCTCCACCCTCATGCGCCGACAGCCGCGTTTCGCCCTCGGGAGCACCACGATAGACTCCACGCCCGTGACCACCATAACCACCGATGCCCAGGCCTTAGGCTACGACAAGGACGGCCGCCTCACCGTGGCCGACGTGCAGCTGACACTCATACCCTACTACGCCTGGTGCCACCGAGGCAGCGGCAAGATGGCAGTGTGGCTGCCGCAGGAGCTGCGTGCCACGACACCGGCACAGCCCGCCACACTGGCCTCGGAGAGCGAGGTAGCAGCCTCGGTGCCTACGGCCGCACTCTCGGCCATCAACGACCGCCTCATGCCACGCGATGCCGACGACCGCTCCGTGCCCTACTACCACTGGTGGCCAAAGCAAGCCACGACAGAGTGGATCACATACACCTTCCCCTCCGCCACACGTGTGCAGAGAGCCTCCGTGTGGTGGTTCGACGACGGCCCGTGGGGCGGATGCCGTGTGCCCGCATCGTGGCGGCTGCTGTACCTCGATGCGCAGGGCGAATGGCACACGGTGGCAGAGCCCGACGGCTATCCGTGCACCAAGGGAGCCGCATGCACCGTGCGCTTCAGCCCTGTGGTGACCACTGCCATGCGCCTCGAGGTGCAGCTGCCCGCCGACAACTCGGCAGGCCTCTATGAGTGGAGCGTGGAGTGAGACCGTCCACGAGATGCACAGACAACAACCTTGCAACTATAAGACAAATGAAAACAAGACACATCATGTGCGCCGCCATGCTCGCAGTCATGACGGCGGCACCCGCCACGGCACGCGACTTGGTGGTGACACTCCGTGACGGCCGACGCTACGCCTACGCGCTCTCCACCAAGGCCGGTGAGCACGTGGTGATGACACGTTCCGACGGTGCCATCTGCATCGCTGGCGACACCTATGCGCTGGCCGACGTGCGCGAGCTGCGCATCTTCAAGGACGCACCCGACGAAGCCATACGGACAGGCGTGCGCGACATAACCACGACACCTGCCGCCACACAGCCCTGCAACGGCAGCCCGCAAGCCGTGGACCTCGGCGGTCGTGCCATGCAGGGCACACGGCCAAGGAAAGGCATCTACATTGTCCGACACCGTAAGATTGCAGTCAGATGAGACACATCGTGCTTACCATAATGCTTGCTGCCGCAGCAGCAGGCTACACCCGCGCCGCCGAGGGCGACACGCTATGGGTGGCCCACACCGACCGCCATGCACTGCCCGAAGTGCTCGACCTCACGGACGCCGACTCCGTGGTGTTCACATCGACCTACGCCCGTGTATGGAAAAACGGCAAGGCACAGGTCAGGAGCTTCGCCTCAATGCTCGACATGAGCACCACGGCCGACAGCAGTGCCGCCATCACCCCGCAGTGGCCCGGACGAGCCATCTGGAAGCCCACGACGAGCGACAACCAGTATAACAACAACTACACTCTCGACACCAGCCGCTGGAACTTCAAGCGCTCGCGCGAGTCGGAGCACTTCATAGTGTTCTGGGACAAAGGCTTCGGCGACAATCCCAGCGCGGCCACCGTGCCGCAGGCACTGCGTGTTGACATCGACGACCTGCTGCGCAAGGCCGAGACCTTCTACGCCACCAACGTGGAACGGCTTCAGATGGCCACACTCGGCCAAGGCCTATCGCAGCTCGACGACTACAAGATGAGCATCTACCTGCTCTATCAGACCGAATGGCTGGCCGTGGGCTCAGGCTACGACGACATTGTGGGCGCGCTATGGGTGAACCCCTCCACATGCCAGCCTGTAGGCCAGACCATAGGGCACGAGATAGGCCACTCGTTCCAGTACCAGGTGGCCGCCGACTACCGCCGTCAGGGCGTGACATCCTACATGCAGCGGGGCTGGCGCTACGGCTTCGGAGCCGACGGCTCGGGCGGCAACGCCTTCTGGGAGCAGTGTGCACAGTGGCAGTCGTTCCAGGACTACCCCTCGGCAGCCTTCGGCTACAATGTCGACGTGTGGCTCCGCAACTACCACCGCCACTTCAACCACGAATGGATGCGCTACGCATCATACTGGCTCCAATATGCATGGACGGAGCGGCACGGCTATCCCGCCTACGGACGCCTGTGGCGTGAGAGCCGATATCCCGAGGATTCCATAGAGGCATACGTGCGCCTGTTCTGCGACGGCAGCCTCGAGGCATTCTGGGACGAATACTTCGACTATGCCACACGCCTGCCAGCCTACCAGTTTGAGGCCATACACCGCTATGCCACCGAGCAGCGCGTGCATGCCTACGACACACAGCTGCTGCGCACGTCCGACGGCTGGTGGCAGGTGGCCTACGCCTCCTGTCCCGAGACCACCGGCATCAACATCGTGCCGCTGACCGTGCCGGCAGCAGGCACCACAGTGACAGCCTCCTTCCACGGCCTCACACCAGGCGCAGCCCTACATGCCGACGACCCGGGCCATGCGCTGACATCCGACAGCGGCACCGACTACACCACCGTGCACAGCTACAACGCCGTGGGCGCACCATCCGATGCCGCCTGGCGCTATGGCATAGTGGCCATCGTGGACGACCAGACCATCGTCTCCGCCATGGGCAAAGACACCGACGGCACCGTGGCGTTCACCATACCCGCCGGCACCGAGCAGCTCTACTTCGTCGTTGCAGCCACACCCAAGACATACCACCGCCACGCATGGGACGAGCGCGACGACACCGACGAGCAGTGGCCATACCGCGTGGCCTTCGGCGGCACCGAGCGCACCGGCTACTACGACTTCGACCCCGAGGCAGCACCCGCCGACACCACCGTGGCCTACACCGTGACAGCCAACGGCGCATCGGCCGAATATGCCTTAGGCACCGTGAACCTCATCGCCACAGGGCTGATGGAACCCGTAGGCAAGGCTTTCAAGATGCAGCCCGCCGAGATAGCAGCCGCCATGCTGCCCATAGCCGCCGGACAGACAGCCACGCCGCAGGAAGGCAAGATAAGCCTTGCCATGAAAGCACCGACAGGCACTGCCTACAGCTACACCTACACGGCCAACACCGGCTTCTGGTGCAACGCCGCAGGAGCAGCCACCAGTTTTGCCGCAGGCGCGGTGTTTGTGGAATACGACACCGCCACCGCAACACTCACCTACGGTCACCAGCCATCGCAGGGGCGAGGACAGACCTACACCCTGCGCCCCACCTTCGTGCTCAAGCATGGCGGTGTGCTCTACCACGCCACCATCGAGCTCACGATGAAGCTGTAAGGAGCCGAGGACTTTGCTTGCAATGGTATTATAAAGCGACAGCAAGTAACACACAAGCAGGGTGCGCCCTCTGTTGGGCGCACCCTGCTTGTGTGTTGGCAAGACCCTGCATGGTGATGCCCATCACGGTGCAGGGTCTATGACGACTCCATGCAGGGTGATGGGCATTGACCATGCAGGGTGTTTCGGGCTTGGATGACGGGCGCGATGACGAGGTATGCAGGCGGATAACGGCCTGCATGCGTGCTGCCTCAGGCCAGGATGTGTGTCTGTGTGTGGCGGAGCGTGAGGTCGCGGTGTGCAGCCATGCGGCGTAGGTTGAGCAGGGCATAGTGCATGCGTCCGAGGGCTGTGTTGATGCTTACGTGTGTGGCAGCGGCTATCTCCTTGAAGGAGAGCTTGTCGTAGACGCGCATGCGCACCACTTGCTGCTGGGGTTCAGGCAGCCGTGCTATCATGGAGCGCAGGTCCTCGTAGGTCTGCTCGTTGTGCATGATGTCCTCGACTGAGACGTCGGCGTAGCGGACATCGGCGGCCACGGCGGCAGTGGTGCGGTCTGAGGCGATGTCGGCTGTCGGGTGGGCGCGCCTGAAAGTGTCGATGACGCGGTTGCGGGCTATGCGCATGAGCCACTGCTGGAACTTGCCTTCGGCGGTGTAGCGGTGGGCGCGTATGCACTGGATGGCCTTGAAGAAGGTGTCCTGGAATATGTCGTTGGCCACGTCGGTGTCGCAGACGATGGAGAGGACATAGCCGTATACGTTTTGCTGATAGCGCTCGAGCAGGATGTCGAAAGCATCGTCATTGCCATTCTCGTAGAGGCGGACGAGCTGGTCGTCGGTCTCTTGTCGCAAATTGCACATTACTGTCTTATGAACAATGGTTAAGGAGTAATGTTGTCTCGATAGGCAATGGTGTTTAAGTGGTTAGCGGTTGCAAAGAAAGGGAAAAGTAATTAATGCAAAAAGGGGAAGAGGGGAAAAAGAGCTGTCACGCATCTCTTTTCCCTTCTTCCCGCCTGTCCTTTTGTCTTCCTCAGAGCTGTCAGAGCCCGAGTTTCTTGCGTATGTCCTTGGGTATGGCGTTGCGGTTGACGAGGAAGTCCATGGTGCGTGCGGCGATGAAGTTCTTGGTCATGTACCAGATGCCGTCGTAGTCGCCAGTCTTGCCCCAGGAGTTCTTCACCATGTAGTATTCACGTCCGTTCTGGTCCTTAGCTATGCCGTAGATGTGCATGCCGTGGTCGTCGGTGAGTTCCCATGTGTCGAAGTCGTGTTGCCGCTGTTCCTGTGTCGGTGTGAGCTCGGGTGCGTTGACTCCGAGTGTCTCCATAAAGCCTTTGCGCTCGGTGGGCTTGAGCTTGAGCCAGCGTGCCTGGTCGGAGCCTGTGAGGCCGTCGGCTGTCTTGGTGTTGAGGAGCATGGCCAGTCCCTGACGGGTGAAGCCGTCGTCGCTCACGTCGCCGCCCCATGCGACGGTGTAGCCCTGCTCGATGGCGTTGTCGATGATGCGCATCATCTCGTCCATTGGCACGTTGTAGGAGTGGTCCCAGCGCCAGTTGTCCTGCACCTCGACGGCGAATGATGTGTAGAACGGGTGGTGTGTGTAGGACGTGATGCTGACATAGTCGTCCCAGTTGAGGCCGAGGCTTGCGGCGAAGGTCTTGGGTGTGTACTGGCGGCCTTCATATTCGAATGTCTCGGGCACCTGTCCGATGTAGGAGTCGATGATGCCCTGTAGGCCTGCGCGCCACTGTGGCGTGATGGTCTTGGCCTTGCTCTTTGCCACGGCATCCACGTAGGGCGACATGACGGAGAAGAACTCGTTGAAGTTGGCCAGCGAGTCGCCTTGCAGCGTGCCTGGCAGCGGCATGGCAGTCTCGGGACAGATGCCGTGGTTGCGGATGGTGATGAGCACGTCGCCGGCCGAGCCTCCCTGTGCGAACTGGCTGTCGCCATGCATGCGCACGGTGAGCTCTGCACGCTCCATGTAGTCGTGGTTGGCGATGAACATCTCGCAGAGGTCGACCTCGCGGCCTGTGGCTCTGAGTATCTCGCTCTCAAAGAAGCTCAGTGTGCTGTAGGCCCAGCATGTGCCCGAGCGGTTCTGGTTCTTGACCGATGTGATGGGCAGTTGCTTCACTACGGTGAAGATGGGTTTGGTAGACACCGGCGGCTCGTCGTTGCGGTCGTCGGCATAGGCTCCCGTGGCAATGACAGCGAGGAGCGCGAATGACAATAGTCGTTTCATGTGATTGATATGGTTAATAATAGGGGGTCATTCAACGGTGACGGAGGCTCTTCCTGCCGCCCACGACGTACACGCCATTGGCTGCCGGCTTGACCACACGGCGTCCTGCGATGTCGTAGACTGCCTGTGGCTCTGCGCTGACCGACGGTGCGTTGACGGCATTGGGGTCGGCCACGACGGCGATGACGCCTTCCGATGCGAGGCGTGAGACGTCCCACTTGAGGCCTGCGGCAGGAACTGCAGGCGTGATTGTCGGCGTGCCGCTGACAGTGACCGTGCCCGCACCGGTGAACACAGCCAGCTCGCTGCCTTCAGCGAGGTCGTTGCTGCCCAGCACGGTGATGGCGAAGGTGGGATTGTTGAGCGACACGCGGCCGGCCACCTTGAAGGCATCCGACGTGGTGCGCGTGCCAGTGTTGCGCGCCTTCACCGCCACGATGCCGCCACGGGCCACGGAGAGGGTGCCGTTGACAGTGAGCGTGCTGACTGTGGAGGTGCTGGGGGCCGTGGCTATGGTGCCGCCGCCCTGAACGGACACGGCCTGCACCTGTCCGCGTCCGGCCAGGGTGCCTCCGTTGCGCACGGTGAGGGCTCCAGTGGTGACAGGAGCCGAGGTGCCTGCGGCCACCACCGTGCCGGCATAGATATTGAGGGTGCCAGTGCTGGCTCCCGTGAGTGTCAGTGTGCCGTCGCCATACTTGTTGAGTGCACCTGTGAACTTGCCTGCATAGGTGTCGTTCTTGCCGAGATAGCCCACGTTCCATGTGCCGGTGCCCAGTGTGGCATCGGCCGCCGCACTGGCGAGCGAGCCTATGCGGCTTGTCCAGTTCTGCTCGCTGGAGCCTCCGCCACTGACGTGTACGGCATAGACTCCTGCGTCGAGGCGCAGCGTGCCCTTGGAGAGGTCGAGGCCCGACGATGTGGTGACGCGGAACTGTCCGCCGGTCACCTCCACGGTGCCCTCGTATGCCGACGTGTTGGTAGAGAAGTCGCCACGCACGTAGGGGAAGCTTATCTTGAGGGTGCCCGCGCCGAGCAGCGTGCCGGCAATGCTGCAACGGCTGCCTGCGGCTATGGTGAGAGTCTTTCCGGCAGGTATGGTGATGCGGTTGCGCAGCGATGGCACGGCACTGGTGCTGTTGTTGTCGAACACGCGCAACGTGCCACCGTTGGCCGTTATGTCCGACGTGGCTGTGCCGAAGGTGGTGTTCCATGCTCCCATGGCCAGCGTGCCGGCATTGAGCGTGGTGCCGCCGGCCCATGTGTTGGCTCCCCCGTAGCCTATGGTGAGCTGCCCTGCGCCAGTCTTGGTGAGCGAGCCGCGTCCCTCAATGCGGCCACGCAGGTTGACGGCACCCGTGTTCACATTGATGGTGGCCGAGTCGGTCAGGGTGAGCGCACGCGTGGTAGAGGCATTGGGGTTGTTGACATTAAGCGTGGCACAGCCTATCCGCAGGTTTGTGGCCGCATCGCTTGCCGCACCTATGCTGCTGGGGCGCCCGCCGTCGGCCAGCTCGGCAATGGTCAGGGTGCCCCCGCTGACGATGGTGGCTCCCGTGTAGGTGCTCTTGGTGTTGTTGACGGTGAGCGTGCCCGTGCCCTCCTTGATGAGGTCGGCTTCTCCGCTGAAGCCGCCCTCGGTGCCGCTGAAAGTGTAGTTCTTGGCAGCAGCGACGGTGACGCGACTCACGGGCATGAGCTCGTTGAGTGTGACGGTAGTGCGCTGTGCATCGTCGGTGAAGCAGACGGCATCGCCTGCCACGAAGTCGGTGGCAGCATCGCCCAGCAGCCAGTTCTCTGTCTGATAGTCCCAGATGGCACTGCCGGCACCTGTCCACACCACGCCCGCAGATGCCTCCCGCTGCTCCTTCACCACGAGGCTTATTGCGCCGTTGCCTACCTCTATATTATATGACAGACCTGCCAGGCCCATCACGCTGATGTTGGCATCCTGCCCCTTGAAAGCACCCGTGTAGTGCACAAGCTGATATGTGCCCGGCAGGAGCTTGGCGTCGGCAGTCTTGATATTGAGCACGAGCGGCTTGGTGACACTCAAGTCGCCCTCAACGCGGACCACATCGGAGCGCACCTCGCCCTCGGTCTGCACGTTGAGCTCGAAGTAGGCCGGCTGGTTTATGTCAAGCCCCTTTGTGAAGGTGATTTGCCCGAAGGGCTCAACCTGTGTGCCAGGGCTGAAGCGGCCACCCTCATAGTTGAGAGCACCCTCGAGCACCACATCGCCCACGCGGGCGTTGCCGGCAAGAGTGCCGCGTGCACGCAGGTCGAGCGTGGTGGTGGTGAGGTCGGCATCGGTCTCAATGGCGCCTTCGCTGATGATGGTCTTGCCCGTGTAGGCCACACCCGTGCCGAGCACAAGCGTGCCCTGCTGACTCTTCCAGAGATCCATGGTGCCGCTCAGTGCACCACCTCCTGTGAGCTCAATGGTCTGGCCCTTGACAGGCATGGCATATACCACGCCTGGCTGCACGTTGCCCTCCACGGCAATCTGTGCCGGTGCCGTGAGGTCGAGCAGCACACTCTGCCCGTCGGCATAGGTGGCAGCTGCTGTGCGCTGGTAGTTGGTGAAGCCGTTGCTGCCCGCACTCCATGTGCTGCCTGCAGCTATTACGTCGGCAACCATCACAGGCGGCAACTGCGGGTAAGGCATGCCGGCACCAAGATAGAAGCCCGTGTTGGGTGCCTGATAGTAGCCACGTGTGGTGCAGTCCAGACGGTAGTGCGGGTCTTCCTGCAGGCAATACATGGAGTAGCTGGTCTCCAGGTCGGTGGAATAGACCACCATGCCTGTCGATGTCTCGTCGTTCTGCACCATGAGTGCCACCTCCTCGCGCCAGTCGCCCATGATGTCGCCCATGAACAGTGGACGCACAGCCCATCCGGCATGAACCTGCCACCCGCTCTCGCTCGATGGCTGGAGGAAACGGTTGCCCTTCTCACCGCCATACTTGTTGATGATGACATTGGAGCCGTAGCCGCTGCCGCCTGGCGAACCCAGCACCTCACGCAGCAGGTCGCCGTCCCACCAGATGCCCTCGTAGGGGTAGTCGGTGCCGGTATTGCTGATGACGTTGCCCTTGCAGTCGAAGAGCAGGCTGCGATCCACGAAGGAGTATATCTCGTAGCCCTTGCGGCTGGCGTCGACATCCATGCACTCGCCGCGTGCCACGTCGTACACCGACGGCAGGTACCACTCCTTGATGTGCTCGCCCGTGGCGGCATCATATATGAGTTGCCCGAGCAGGTCGCTCTGCTGTATGGCAAAAGTCTCCAGCCCAGGACGGTCGGGGTCTATGTCGCTGATGCGGAAACGGTCGCCGTGACCTATGCCTGCGCTGTAGACCATACCCTTGCGTGTGTTCACGCCGTAGCCGCCTGGCACCATCTCGTCGATGCCGTCGCCATCCACGTCGCAGACGCGCACCATGTGGAACTCGGCCGGCCATGGACGCTTGTCGTTGCGGCTCCATGTGTATTCGTGGTGGAAGTTGGTTGGCACTCCATTCACCCAGTCGTAGCCGAATGAGAAGAAGTAGACGTGGTGTGTGCCGCCTGCATCGCGTACCATCGACTCCGAGGCCAGCGAGGGGTGTATGCCGTCGAAGTAGCATATACAGAAGTGGCCTCCCATGGTGGAGTACTCGCAGTATTCGTCGTCGCTACGGTAGTCGCTGCGGTTGTCGCGCCCGTAGCGGTTGGCCCCGTCGTAGGCTTCAGCATAGTGGAGCTCGGCATGGTCAATCTCGGCACCAGTCATGCCGTCAATGACACTAATATAATAAGGTGGGTTGCGCTGTGCCTGCGTGGCATAGTCGATGATGTGGTCGCCGTCGGTGTCGCCGGTAGGGGCACCGCCCACGTATGCTCCCCATGTGTCGTTGGCAGCGTCCCAGAAGCGTGTGCCGTCGGAGCTTCGTATGATGACCTCCGCCTTGCCGTCGCAGTTGATGTCGTAGGCGAGCACCATGTCGTTCTGCCCTGCGTCGATGTTCACGTTAGGGCCGAGGTCCACGGTCCATAGACACGTGCCGTCGGTCTTGTAGGCTTGCAGCTTGTGGCTGCGTGTGCGTATGCTCGTCGTGGACAGTCGGTCCACGACCCACTCATACTCGCCGTCGCCATCGAGGTCGGCAGGCCAGGCGTACTTAGCCTTATACTCGTTGGGAGTGAGCACACGGGTCTCGAAGTCGATGCGTGTGACCACGTTGTTCCACGCCTGTGTCTTATATATATAAGGTGTGCTCTGTGCCTGCTCCACGCCATCGACCACGAGGGCCACGGTCACCTGTGCGCCATTGGCCACACGCGACGTCGTGGTGGCGAAGTTGGTTCGGCTCAAGGGCGAAGCATTGAGTTTCGCGCCATTGACGTAGACGTTGTAGTGCGCGCTCTCCGGTTCCTGTGCCAGCTTGCGCCACGACACGAGCACCTTGCTGCCGTTGCGCACTGCCACCACGCCGCGTCCCAGCTGTTGCTGCAAGCGTTGGGCGTGGATGCTGCTTGTCATGGAGAGCAGGAGCATCACGATGGCTGCTATTCTGTACATTGTTTTCATAGTGTCAAGGCTGAATGTTGTTCATGCCAGTGTTTACTGCTTATGCTTCACGCTCTCTACTGCCTTGCCTCGAGGTATGCTTCGAGCTCGTCCACATGATATGGTATGCGCTTCTCACCGAGATAGCGTGCGCCTGAGGCTGTGATGAGCAGGTCGTCCTCAATGCGTATGCCTCCGAAGTCCTTGTAGGCTTCTATCTTGTCGAAGCAGAGGAACTCGGCATTATGCCCCCGTGCGCGCCAGTCGTCGATGAGGTCGGGGATGAAGTATACGCCCGGCTCGTCGGTCATCACGAAGCCCTCTTGGAGGCGACGGCCACAACGCAGACAGTTGGTGCCGAACTGGTCGAGCCGTGGCTGCACCTCGTCGTCGAAGCCCACGTAGTTCTGCCCCAGGCCTTCCATATCATGCACGTCCATGCCCATCATGTGCCCCAGTCCGGTGGGGAAGAACAGTGCGTGTGCGCCTGCTTCGAGGCTGTCGTCGATATTGCCCCTCATGAGTCCGAGGTCGTGCAGTCGTTCCGTTATGATGCGTGCGGCGGCGAAATGTGCGTCCCACCACTTGAGTCCCGGGCGGGCGATGTCGCGCACATGGTCGTGAGCGTCCACGACAATCTGGTATATGTCGCGCTGCCGCTGCGTGAAGCGTCCGCTCACGGGTGTTGTGCGTGTGTGGTCGGAGCAGTAGTTCTCGTTGGTCTCGGCCCCGCAGTCGCACAGCATCAGGCGTCCGGCCTCCAGTGGGCGCGTCGACGGGTAGCCGTGCATGATCTCGCCGTGCATGGTGAGTATGCTTGAGAAGCTCACGATGCACCCCTTCGACGATGCTATGCCGCTGATGCGTCCTGCTATCTCCTGCTCTGTCACTCCCGGGCGGCACATCTGCATGGCCGTGGTGTGCATCTCGTAGCCTATGGCACATGCACGCTCTATCTCGGCCACCTCGCCTTCGCTCTTCACGGCACGCTGGTCCACCACGGCGCGAATGAGCTCCACGCTGGCCGCGGCACGCTGTTCGCGAGGGTGGATGCCTGTGAGGTCCATGAGCTGTATCATGATGTCGTGGCGGTAGGGCGGCAGGAAATGCAGCCTGCGGCCTTGTCGGTGCACCTCACTGACGATGTCGGCCAGACGGCTCATGGGTGCACTCTTGGCCACACCTGTCTGTGCTGCCATGGTGGCCACGCTGTCCACGGAGCCGAACCACACGATGTCCTCGATGTCGATGTCGTTGCCTATCAGCCACTCGTCGCCCGAGTCGGCATCTATCACTCCGACGAGGCCGTCGCGGTGTAGGCCGTAGTAGTAGAGGAATGAGCTGTCCTGCCTGTATTTGTAGGCATTGGCAGGGTAGTTGACGGGCGACTCGTTGTTGCCAAAGAGCACTATTACGCCATGCTCCACGCGGCGGCGCAGCACGTCGCGGCGTGACTTATAGGTTTGCTTGTCGAATAACATAGCTATGTCTTTTGTTGTTGGTTGTCGGTGTTCAGTCCTGCCTGTCCACGGGGTCTTGCGCAGTGGTTGTTCCAGCCGTGGCTGCGGCAGGGGCCAGCTGCTCACGCAGGTACATGAGCATGGCAAACTGGCCGTAGAAGGTGCGGTTGCCGATGCGCGGCCGCAGCACCGTGACCATGCGGCGCACGGTGCGATGCACGTCATCGAGCTTCATGGCAGGCAGCACGGCCGTGGCCGGCAGCTCGCCGATGTGCTGCTCCATCCAGTCGAGGCACTCGGTGAGTTCCTTTGCCGTGAAGTTGGTGCGGTAGTGTGTGTTCTGCATTGCTGTGGATGGTTGTCTGGGTTCATGTCGGTCCGCCGGCTACTGCTGGAGCCAGCCAGTCGAGGCGAAGCCGACGGCTTCACTCCATGCCAGCTGCCCGTAGTGCTCGAGCCATCCTGTGGAGGCATATAGCTCCGAGGGCACGAACATGGCTATGCCTGCCGTGTTGGCTGCATCGGTGAGGGTTAGCGGCCATGGAGCATAGCCCGTGACCCACTTGTCGGAGAGGCGTGCATGCACCACGGCTCGGTCGAGCACCTCGCGCCATGCCGCATAGTCGGCTTCCGGCAGGTTGGCATGCATGAGCGAGGCGGCATCGTAGCACTCGGTGAAGGTGGTCCGCCAGCCATAGGGGGCAAACATCTGCACCTGCGAGCAGTCGGGCGTGGAGCGGTAGCCCATCAGCCCTGCCACATGGCGGCGCGTGGCCTCGGCGAGCAGCTCCATCTGGCTTGTTGCCACCACGGAGAGCTCCGTGCCGCCGCCGTTGTACACCCCTGCGCCTGTCTCGTAGTAGTCGGCATAGGTGTCGGTGATGGCTGCGGCATCGGCTGGCACGGCGGCCAGCAGCGGCATGAGCAGGTGGTAGGGTGCCCCGTTGCCCGGTATCTCGGCAGGCGAGGCTATTATGTAGTCTGCCACGTGGCGCAGCTCGTAGGCCACTTCCACGCTCTGCATGAAGCATGCGTCGAAGAGAATGTAGTCGAAGTGGGCCACCTGCGCGAGCACCTGCGCCAGTGTCGTGATGTCCATCTCCGTGCCGCTGTTGTCGGCCAGTGAGCGGCGTCCGCTGTCGATGCCGAAGGAGCGGCGCGGCAAGCGTGCCTGCCTGGCAGGCACCCAGCCCGAGGCATGGCTCCAGAGCACGAGGCCGTAGTTGTCGGCGGGATAGGTGGTCACGATGTCACGCAGGATGGTGAGCATGGTGAGGCTGTCGGTGAGCGTGGGGTTGCCCGTGTATGTGCGCACCGTCTGCAACGGTGTGCCGGCAGTGCCCGCACAGAGGCGCGTGCCGTGGGCGTCGTCGATGACGGCCACCACGCGGGCCGAGGGCTGCATGGCTCCCAGCCCGGCAGCTATCTCGAGCGAGTCGGCCGTGGCGAAGTCGGAGAGCGAGTTCTCCGCCTCCACATAGACTATCACCGTGCGCGCCAGCGTGTCGCCAGGCGTGCCTGCGGCAGTCTGCTGCGGCTGCGGGTCGCAGTGCGAATGGCAGCCGGCAAGCAACATGGCTGCAAACAGCAACAGCGGGAGCAGCGTGTGTGTCGGGCGAAGATGCATAATATGTGGCGAAGATAGGTATTTCCGCGACACTCCACACTAAAAGGCCCGCTTTTTCGTTAATACAAAGGTGCGGCTGCAAGCGCACATGTTGTTATCTTTGTCGCCGTGAAACTGTCATTCTCCCCCTCCCGTCACTCCCGCTGGAAGACGCTGCTCGCCGTGGCGGCCATCGTTGTGTGCGGCGGCTCGCTGCTGTGGTCGCACTGGTTAGTGGCCGACCTTGCCGACGAGGAGCGCACGCGCATGCTCATCTGGGCCGAAGCCATGCGCTGCATCGGCACTGCCGACGACGAGACCGACCTCTCGCTGGTGCTGCGCGTGGTGAACAGCAACCACACCATCCCCGTGGTGGTGCTCAACCGCGACGGCGACGTGGAGACCTACCGCAACCTGCACTTCAAGGCCGCCTCCGCGGCCGACACGCTGCACACCGTGGCCGCCGTGGCACAGGAGATGAAGGCCGCAGGCCGTGTGATACGCATCAGCCTCGACCGCGACGACTACATGGACGTGTGCTACGACGAGAGCATCATGTTGCGCCGTCTCGCACGCTATCCCTACATCCAGCTCGGGATAATAGTGTTCTTTGTGGCCACAGCCATCGTGGCACTGCTCAGCTCCAAGCGCGCCGAGCAGAACCGCGTGTGGGTGGGCCTCTCCAAGGAGACGGCGCACCAGCTCGGCACACCCATCTCGTCGCTCCTGGCATGGACACAGATGCTGCATGAGACCTATCCCGACGACGAGCTGCTGCCCGAGATGGACAAGGACGTGCAGCGGTTGCAGATGATAGCCGAGCGCTTCTCCAAGATAGGTTCACAGCCCGAGCTGCAAGTGGACAACGTGGGCGACGTCATTGCCCACGTGGCCGACTACATAGCCCGCCGCACATCGTCGCGTGTCGACATCTGCGTGCGCGCACCGCAGCACCCCGTCTACGCACGCATCAACGCCTCACTCTTCGAGTGGGTGGTGGAGAACCTGTGCAAGAATGCCGTCGACGCCATGGACGGCCGCGGCAACATCACCATCACCACCCTTGAGGAAGCCTCGCGCATAGCCATCGAAGTGGCCGACACAGGCAAAGGCATAGCACCGCGCCACCTGAAGGACGTGTTCCAGCCAGGCTTCACCACCAAGAAGCGAGGCTGGGGCCTTGGCCTCTCTCTGGCCAAGCGCATCGTGGAGGACTACCATCAGGGCCGCATCTACGTCAAGGCATCCGAGCCCGGCCGCGGCACCACCTTCCGCATCGAGCTGCGCAAGTAAAGACCATCGCCACGCACTGCCATGACGACGGCCCCACAGCCATCCCGCCGCCACCATGCACCACAGCCGGCGGCAGCCTGCCAGCCCGCCAAATACACCTGCTTTCCCGCTGCAAGACACCCTGCACCCTCATCGCAAACACAGTGCAGGGTAGGCACACCACACCCTGCACCCACATCGCCGTCACCATGCAGGCTGATGCAAGCCCACGGCACAGCCGCCACACCATGCGCCACCACCCCTGCCAAAGCCACACCGCCGCCATGGTTCCACGCCACCGCAAGGCATCGGGCCGCACCATCAGCAAGCAAGCTCCGGCACAGCCATAAGGCAGAACCGGAGCTTGCTGCGCCAAGAGCTGCCTCATGCAGCGCGGCGGCTATGCGGAGAGAGAGGGATTCGAACCCCCGGTGCCTTGCGGCACGGCGGTTTTCAAGACCGCTGTAATCGACCACTCTACCATCTCTCCAATGGACTAAGCGACTGCAAAGATAGGCATTTGCGCCGATGGCATCGTCCTGCAAGGCCCATTTTTTTGCCTCATGGCACCTTTTTCGCCTAAAACCTGCATCCACACTTGCCCATAGACGGCAAACACATATATTTGCATTAGCACAGAAGCACAACAGTGTCAACCTAAACAACAGGAGGAAATTAGCTATGAAACCGAAACCCAAAATGCATGGCCAGGACGACTACGAACTGGACAACTACATGAACGACGACTACGACCGCTTCTACGAGGTGTCGAGCAACACCTCCACCTGGTACAACTGAGCGGCAAGCACACCGCTGCGTCACAGCAGTGCCACCGCGGGGAGCGAAGAGGGGAGCCAAGAGCACCTTCTTCGCTCCCCTGCTTGCTTTCTTGCCCCGCAGGGCATCGTTCTTCACTTTTAATCCCTACATTTGCACCGTTTTAGCCCGAAGGGGCATGGCAACGTAACCACACACACCTACACCACACACAGCAATGCACAGCAGAGAAGAAAAGATGGAGGCCTTCGGGCGGCTGCTCGACGTCATGGACGAACTCAGAGAGAAATGCCCATGGGACCGCAAACAGACTAACGACAGCCTGCGGCCCAACACCATTGAGGAGACCTACGAGCTCTCCGACGCCCTCCTGCGTCACGACACGGCCGATATATGCAAAGAGCTCGGCGACGTGCTGCTCCACATCGTGTTCTATGCCAAGATAGGGCAGGAACAAGGCCAGTTCGACATTGCCGACGTGTGCCACCGACTCTGCGACAAGCTCATCTACCGCCACCCACACGTGTATGGCGAGGTCAAGGCCTCCGATGCCGAAACCGTGGTGAAGAACTGGGAGCAGCTCAAGGTGAAGGAGAAGGACGGCAACAAGCGTGTGCTCAGCGGCGTGCCCGGGGCTCTGCCCTCAATCATCAAGGCATACCGCATCCAGGACAAGGCACGCGGTGTGGGCTTCGACTGGGAGCAGCGCCGCGACGTGTGGGCCAAGGTGCACGAGGAGCTGCAGGAGCTGGAAGCCGAGCTGGAACGTGAGGACAAAGAGGCCAGCACCAACGAGCTGGGCGACTTCCTCTTCGCCGTCATCAACGCAGCACGCCTCTACCACCTCAACCCCGACAATGCACTTGAGCGCACCAACCGCAAGTTCATCAGCCGCTTCACCTATCTGGAGGAACACAGCATACGCATTGGCAAGCCACTCACCGAGATGTCGCTCCAGGAGATGGACACCCTGTGGGAGGAGGCAAAGAGGCTGGAAACAGAAGCCCCCATGCCACAAGAGGGAGAGCAGCTACCAGGCAACCAATGAATTCATAAATACGCAACAGTATGAGCGATAACCATCAGCAGAACATTCCACACTCCCCCGCCGAAGGGGAGCGGGGAGGAGGACTTCCTCCCAAGTACTCCCCCTCTGAGGTCGAAGGCAAGTGGTACCAGTACTGGCTGGACCACCACATGTTCGCCTCCAAGCCCGACAGCCGCGAGCCCTACACCATAGTGATACCGCCACCCAACGTGACAGGCGTGCTCCACATGGGCCACGTGCTCAACGAAACCATTCAGGACATACTCGTGCGCCACGCCCGCATGGAGGGCAAGAACGCCTGCTGGGTGCCCGGCACCGACCACGCCTCCATCGCCACCGAGGCCAAGGTGGTGAACCGTCTGGCAGAACAGGGAATAAAGAAAACCGACCTCACCCGCGAGGAGTTCCTCCGCCACGCCTGGGCATGGACAGAGGAGCACGGAGGCATCATACTCAAGCAGCTGCGCCGCCTGGGATGCTCATGCGACTGGGACCGCACGGCATTCACCATGGACGACGTGCGCTCCGAGAGCGTCATCAAGGTGTTTGTCGACCTCTACCGCAAGGGACTCATCTACCGTGGCGTGCGCATGGTGAACTGGGATCCCAAGGCCCTCACAGCCCTCTCCGATGAAGAGGTAATATATAAGGAAGAGCACACCAAGCTCTACTACATGAAATACTACGTGGCCGCGAGCACGCCCGTCGGTCAGTCCGACATCGCAGCCTCAGTGCCAGGCACCGACACGGAATGCGCCAACGTCGTGCACCACGACGAGCGCGGCTACTATGCCGTCGTGGCCACCACCCGCCCCGAGACCATCATGGGCGACGTGGCCATGTGCATCAACCCTGCCGACCCCAAGAACCAGTGGCTCAAGGGCAAGCACGTCATCGTGCCGCTCGTGGGACGCGAGATACCCGTCATCGAAGACGACTACGTGGACATCGACTTCGGCACGGGTTGCCTCAAAGTGACGCCTGCCCACGATGTCAACGACTACATGCTGGGCGAGAAATACAACCTGCGTGCCATCGACATCTTCAACGACAACGCCACACTGAGCGACCGCATCCTGTGCGACACCGGCGACCTTGCCAAGTATGTGGGCATGGACCGCTTCGACTGCCGACGCCAGATAGCCCAGGACATGGTGGAGGCCGGACTCATGGAGCATATCGACGACTACGACAACAAGATCGGATGCTCGGAACGCACCGGCGTGCCCATAGAGCCCAAGCTGTCGATGCAGTGGTTCCTGCGCATGGAACACCTGGCCGACATCGCACTGAAACCCGTCATGGACGACGACATCCAGTTCTACCCCGCAAAATACAAGAACACCTACCGCCACTGGCTTGAGAACATCAAGGACTGGTGCATATCGCGCCAGCTGTGGTGGGGGCACCGCATCCCGGCATGGTATCTGCCATCGGGCGGATACATCGTTGCCGAGACTGCCGACGAGGCACTGCGCCTCGCACGCCAGCAAAGCAGCAATCAAGAGCTGCAGATGGCCGACCTCCGTCAGGACGAAGATGCCCTCGACACATGGTTCTCATCGTGGCTGTGGCCCATAAGCCTCTTCGACGGCATACGCCACCCTGGCAATGCCGAGCTCTCCTACTACTACCCCACGGCCGACCTTGTGACAGGACCCGACATCATCTTCTTCTGGGTGGCACGCATGATTATGGCAGGCTACGAGTATGAAGGCAAGATGCCCTTCCGTCATGTCTACTTCACAGGCATCGTCCGCGACAAGCTCGGGCGCAAGATGAGCAAGAGCCTCGGCAACAGTCCCGACCCCCTCGACCTCATAGACCGCTTCGGTGCCGACGGTGTGCGCATGGGCATGATGCTCAGTGCCCCCGCAGGCAACGACATACTCTTCGACGAGAGCCTGTGCGAACAGGGCCGCAACTTCAACAACAAGATATGGAATGCCTTCCGCCTTGTGAAAGGGTGGGAGGTGGCAGACAGCACACAGCCTGAAGCTGCCCTGTTAGCTACCAACTGGTTTGCCGCCAAGCTGCGGCTCGCCGCCGAGGAACTTGCCGACGACTTCTCCAAGTATCGGCTCTCTGAGGCACTGATGACTGTCTACCGCCTCTTCTGGGACGAGTTCTCATCGTGGTACCTGGAGATGGTGAAGCCTGCCTACGTTGACGGCCAGCCCCAGCCTGTGGACCGTGCCACCTACGACAGTACGCTCCAGTTCTTCGAGGTGCTGCTGAAGATGCTCCACCCCTTCATGCCCTTCATCACCGAAGAGCTGTGGCAGGCACTCTGCGACCGCCAGCCCGGCGACAGCATCATGCGTTCCGAGCTGCACATTGCCACACCCGAGGAGAGCGACCGCACGCTCTGTGCCGCCGTGGACGTACTGAAGGAGATAGTAACCAGCGTGCGTGCCGTGCGCTCACAGAAGAACATCGCTCCCAAGGAGAAGCTGGTGCTCGAAATGGTGGATGCCGCCGCCCAACAGCCACTGCCTCAGGGCGGTGCAGATGCCCTCATGAAGATGGCCAACCTCTCTGCTGTCAATGCCGTGGCAGAGAAGAGCAAGGGCAGTGCCAGCTTCCTCATCGGCACCAGCGAGTACGCCGTGCCCCTCGGCGACCTCATCGACACCGAGGCCGAGCGCAAGAAGCTCGAGGCTGAGCTGCAACGCATAGAGGGTTTCCTTGCAAGCATCGAGAAGAAGCTTGCCAACGAGCGCTTCGTGCAGAACGCCCCTGCCGCCGTGGTCGAGATGGAGCGCAAGAAGCAGGCCGATGCGCAGCAGAAGATTGCCTCCATACGCGAAACCATCAAGCAGCTGGGCTGACACCTACTTATATATTAGGCTGACACCTATTATATATAATAACGCCCACGGCTGAACCCGCCAGGAGGCACAGAGCTTGACACAGCCCTGTGCCTCCTGCATTATACCACATTAGGGGTATTGCCCGCACGGCACACGCCCCTTACCTTTGCACCAGACAAACAGCAAGACCGCACACAACCGACAAACCAATAAACACACACACCATGGCAGACAAGAAACTACACTTTGAGACCCTACAGCTGCACGTGGGCCAGGAGCAGCCCGACCCCGCCACCGATGCCCGCGCCGTGCCCATCTATCAGACCACGAGCTACGTGTTCCGCAACTCCCAGCACGCCTCCGACCGTTTTGCCCTGCGTGACCCAGGCAACATCTACGGCCGCCTGACCAACTCCACACAAGGCGTGTTCGAAGACCGTGTGGCTGCCCTCGAGGGCGGCGTGGCAGGTCTGGCCGTTGCCTCAGGTGCCGCCGCCGTGACCTATGCCCTCCAGAACATCGCGCAGGCCGGCGACCACATCGTGGCAGCCGACAACCTCTACGGCGGCTCCTTCAACCTCATCACCCACACGCTTGCCACCCAGGGTATCACGAGCACCATCGTCAATGTCAACAACCTGGAGGCTCTCGAGGCAGCCATCCGGCCCAACACGAAGGTTGTCTACGCCGAGACCTTCGGCAACCCCAACTCCGACGTCACCGACCTTGAAGGCGTTGCCTCCGTGGCTCACAAGCACAACATACCCCTCATCATAGACAACACCTTCGGCACGCCCTACCTCATCCGCCCGCTCGAGCATGGAGCCGACGTAGTGGTTCACAGTGCCACCAAGTTCCTCGGCGGCCATGGCACCAGCCTGGGCGGCGTCATCGTGGACGGCGGCTCCTTCGACTGGAAGGCCAACGCCGACCGTTTCCCCACACTGGCCAAGCCCGACCCGTCATATCATGGTGCCGTGTTTGCCGACGTGGCAGGTGCCGCAGCCTTCGTCACCCGCATCCGCGCGGTGATACTACGCGACACAGGTGCCGCCATATCGCCCTTCAACGCCTTCATACTCCTGCAGGGAGTGGAGACACTGAGCCTGCGTGTGGAGCGCCATGTGGCTAATGCCTTGAAGGTGGTGGAGTTCCTGCAGAAGCACCCCAAGGTGGCCAAGGTCAACCATCCCAGCCTGCCCGACCACCCCGACCATGCCCTCTACCGCAAGTACTATCCGCAAGGCGGCGGCAGCATCTTCACCTTCGAGATTAAGGGCGGGCAGGAGGAGGCATGGCACTTCATCGACGCGCTGAAGATCTTCTCCCTGCTGGCCAACGTGGCCGACGTGAAGAGCCTCGTCATTCACCCCTACACCACCACCCACTCGCAGATGACGCCCCAGGAGCTGGCCGAGCAGCACATCACGCCGGCCACCGTGCGCCTCAGCATAGGCACGGAGCACATCGACGACATCATCGACGACCTCTCACAGGCTCTCGACAAGATATAGTCTGTCCGTTGACCCCTCAACCTTGTCATTCATGACATTGCCTTGCAGCGTCGTGGCGCAGCATCCTCACAGGCGAGGATGTGCGCCACGACCTCTTTTTGCCTGAAAGTGTGGCCGTGCCATGGTGCAGCCCCGCCTTTTTTGCCTATTTTTGCCCAGACCATCTCCCCGCGGCCACAATGCCGCGCTCCCACCACTCCCTTGACAGACCTCTCCACAGCCATCACCTACCTCCCTGGCGTAGGGCCGCAGCGGGCCAAGGTGCTCGAGGCCGAGGCTGGCATACGCACCTTCGGCGACCTGCTGCACACCTTCCCCTACAAGCATATCGACCGCACGCGCCTCTACTACATCCACGAGCTCACGGCCGACATGCCCTTCGTGCAGTTGCGCGGCGAGATACTGAGCTACGAGGAGGATGGTGCCGGCCGCAAGCACCGCCTCACTGCCCATTTCACCGACGGCCACGGCGTAATCGACCTGGTGTGGTTTCAGGCGTCGGCCATCAAGTGGATACGCTCGCACTACACCGTGGGCCGCGTGTACATAGTATTCGGCAAGGCCACGGTGTTCAACGGGCGGCTCAACATCCCGCACCCCGACATTGAGCCTGCCGACAGCCTGCAGCTCTCCGCCATGGCGATGCAGCCCTACTACACCACCACGGAGCGCATGAAGAAAGCAGGCCTCAACAGCCGCTCGCTGGAACGCTTCACGTCGACTCTGTTCACCCGCTTCGGTGCCGACATGGAAGCAGCCACGCGCGAGACCCTGCCGCCCGACATCATCGGCAGCCTGCACCTCGTGGCGCGCTGGCAGTCGCTGCGCGACCTGCATTACCCCCCGTCGGCCGAGGCCTTGCGCCGCGCCACCTACCGCCAGAAGTTCGAGGAGCTCTTCTTCATACAGCTTGGCATCCTGAGCTACGCCCGCCAGCGTCAGCAGGTGGCACGCGGCTACGTGATGGCCACGGTGGGCCGCCAGTTCAACACCTTCTACCGCGACCACCTGCCCTTTGCCCTGACCGCGGCACAGAAACGCGTCGTGCGCGAGATGCGCCACGACATGCTCACAGGGCGGCAGATGAACCGCCTGCTGCAAGGCGACGTGGGCTCTGGCAAGACGCTGGTGGCACTGCTCACGATGCTCATCGCCATCGACAACGGCTACCAGGCATGCCTCATGGCTCCCACGGAGATACTGGCCGAGCAGCACTGCCAGACGTTCCGCTCCATGCTTGCCGGCATGGACCTGCGTGTGGAGCTGCTCACGGGAGCCGTCAAGGGCAAGCGCCGGATGGAGGTGCTCGCCGGCGTGGAGACCGGCAGCGTGCACATACTCATCGGCACCCATGCCGTGCTCGAGGACTGCGTGACATTCGCGCAGCTCGGCCTCGTGGTCATCGACGAGCAGCACCGTTTCGGCGTGGCACAGCGCGCCCGCCTGTGGCGCAAGAGCACCACGCCGCCACATGTGCTGGTGATGACGGCCACGCCCATACCACGCACGCTGGCCATGACCCTCTACGGCGACCTCGACGTGAGCGTAATCGACGAGCTGCCGCCAGGACGCAAGCCCGTAGAGACGCGCCACTACTGGACCGAGACCCTCCAGACCCTCTACGCCGGCATGCGCCGCGAGATAGGCAAGGGGCGACAGGTCTACGTGGTCTACCCCGCCATCCACGAGAGCGAGAAGCTCAACGTGCAGGACCTGGAGAACGGCTATGCCGAGATGCAAGAAGCATTCCCCGACGTGCGCATATCCCGTGTGCACGGCAAGATGAGGCCGCGCGAGAAGGACGAGGAGATGGCCCGTTTCGCCTCGGGCGAGACACAGATGCTCGTGGCCACAACAGTGATTGAGGTGGGCGTCAACGTGCCCAACGCCACCGTCATGGTCATCATGAACGCCGAGCGCTTCGGGCTGGCCCAGCTCCACCAGCTGCGCGGCCGCGTGGGCCGTGGCGGCGAGCAGTCCTACTGCATCCTGGTCACACGCTACCAGCTCACCACCGAGACACGCCGCCGCATAGACATCATGTGCGAGACCAACGACGGCTTCGAGATTGCCGAGGCCGACCTCAAGACACGCGGCCCCGGCGACCTCGAGGGCACACAGCAGAGCGGCATGGCCTTCGACCTGCACATAGCCAACCTGGCACGCGACGGCCAACTCGTGCAGCTCGCCCGCGACACCGCCTCGGCACTACTCGATGCCGACCCCGACCGCACGCTCCCCCAGAACGCACCCACCTGGGCGCGCCTCGCCGAGCTGCGCCACGACCAGTTCGACTGGAGCAACATATCCTGACGCCACATGCAGCCGCGCCGCAGCCTCCAAGCAAGGCAGACCGCGCCACGCAGACCCTGCACCCTCAGCGCCACGAGGGTGCAGGGTCTGCATTTTCACTGTGCAGGGTGACAGGCCCACACCCTGCACGGTGTCAGCAGCACCAGCGGCACGCCGCCGGAAAAACACAACGCAATATTTTGCTCGGACCACAAAAGGACGTACATTTGCAACCGCTTCGGGGTGTAGCGCAGTTGGTAGCGCTCCTGGTTTGGGACCAGGCGGTCGCCCGTTCGAGTCGGGTCGCCCCGACCACATCTCCACTCAGACACACGGGTGGCACTACGCAGCTCACAGCGCGACAGGTGCCACCCGTGTGGTCGTTCATGCGCAGGCACCCCCGCCGGCAGCAGCACCCGGCAAAGCCATCACCCATCCACACCCAAACCCACACACCGTGAACACGCCAACAACACCCGCCGCCCAGCTCTCCGACCAGGCTGTGCAACGCCTGCGCGCAGCCCGCCGCCTGGCCGCCGCCAAGCTGGACAATGTGGAAGAGCAGCTGCAACGGTGCCACCGTCAGGCCGACCGCCTCCGCCTCTTCGTGACGCTCCGCACGGAGCTCGATGCCGCACAGAGCCGCCTCTTCGCCCTTGGCAAGCAACAGGCCGCCATGCTCACACAACAGCAGGAGCTGGCACGATTCGAGGAGTTCGAGCCCATGTCGCCACTCTTCCAGCAGCTCACACTGCTCACAGCACATATAGACCAGCTCAACAGCGATAGAGCCGACAACAGCCGCACCCTGGCCCTCCGGCAGCAAGAACTCACCGCCGCCGACCAGCGACTCAGCGACAGCCGCAGCGAGCAGCACAACGCCCTGGACACCCTCACCGCCGCAGCCTACACCATGAGCGACGCCGAGCGCCTCACAGCCATGGCCGAAGCATGCCGCACAGCCATAACACTGGTGCAGCCCGCATGCAACAGCCTGCACGAGCGCAGCCAGCGTCTGGCCAACCTGCTGCAAGAGACCGACACACTCATAGCCACACACACACAGCACCTCAACGACGTGCGCGCCACACTGCAAGGACTGGAGCCACACCGCCACATGCTCGAGACAAGCCACGCGCTACTCGTGCAACTCGACGAGCTGGCCAGGGCCATGGACTGGCGCGACAGCCTCAGCATGCAGCTCGAGCAGGCCATCCGTCAGCAGAACGAGCACAACGAGCGCCTCGGCATGCTCTTCCGCAGCCACGAGGAGATAAAGGCAGCCATAGCCACCAAGGACGCCGAGGTGCACAACCACCGCCAGGAAATAGCAGGGCGCGACACCTATGCCATGCAGCTGCGCGCACTCGACCTGCGCAGCCGTGGCCTCATGTTCGAGACAGCCCTTGCCCTGTGGCAGGGCATCGCCGAGGGCTTCGACCTGACAGAGCACGAGGAGGCCGTCGTCACACAACTGCGCCAACAAGCCGACATGCTACACAAGAGCACGGCAGCCCTCGAGACCGAGATACACCAGCTGCAGCAACAGCTGCAACAACGCACACACCACTGGACCATGGCCAAGAGCCAGAACGTAGTGTGCCTGCGCTCCGACCTCAGCGAGGGCACTGCCTGCACCGTGTGCGGCTCCACCCACCACCCCTGGCACAGCGAGAGCATGCGCGAGCAGAGCGCACTCATCACATCGCTCAAGGCCGACGTAGACAACATCAGCACCACACTCGACAACCGCCGCCACACGCTCCAGCAACAGCAGTGCCAGCTGGCAGCCATCGAAGCAAAGACAGACGTGGCCAACGAAACCATCCGCCGCTTGAACGACCGCCTGCAGCGCGACATAGCCGAATGGGCACACTTCAGCACGCTCGACAGCTCGCTGCGCGACTGCTCACGCTCCACCAACAGGCCGGCACGCACAGCCATACTGCGGCAACTCATCGAGAAGACACGCCACGACGCCGACGAGGCCGGACGCGACCTGAAAGCCCTGACCTACCACCTCGACACCATCGACTCGCTCAGCGAGGACATACGCCAGCTGCAACGTCAGGCCACCGACCTGAGCAACACCATGGGCGAAGAAAACACCGCCTGCCAGGTGATGGCCCGTCAGACCGTGCGCCTGAACAGAGACCTCAAGGCTGCCACACAGGACTACGCACAACGCTACGATGCCCTGACGCACGCCATAACCCTGCCCGAGTGGTTCCAGCAGTGGAAGGCATCACACGAGTCCGTGAAGATGCGCATACAGGAGTTGGCCACCCAGTGGGCACAAGCCAACAGCGAGGCCGCAAGCATCAGCAAAGAGCTGGCCACGCTGCAGGCACGGCAGGAACAGATGCGGCAGTCGCAAGAGCTGACCATGCAGCACATCACACAGATAGAAGCCATGCAGGCACGCATGGACGACATAGCCTCCAAGGCCGACGACAGCATCAAGCGGATGCCCTTCCACGAAAGCGACGCCCGCACCCACTTCACCAACGCCGTGGCAGCACATGCCGACAGGCAGAGAGACAGCGAAGCCGCACAGCAGCAGCAACAACAACAGCAGGAACAGTATCTCACGGCACAGATACGCGCCCGTCAGCTACAGCAGCACGCCAGCACAGCAGAACAGTCCGTAGCCGCCATCCAGCAACAGATAGACATCGCCATACGCCGCTACAACGCCAGCCACCCGCCCGTGCAGGCCGCCGAACTGACGCGCGTGTTTGCCGGCGGCAACGACTGGAACACAGTGAGGCAGACAGTGCGCCAACTGACCATCGACAAAGCCGTGGCCGAGGCACGTGTCGACACGCTGCGGGCACGCATCGTGACACTCCAGGCCGAAGGACTGCGCATCATGGACGACAACTGGCAGCGCGAACAGGACAGCCTCATCACACAGCAAGCCGAACTGCAAGACCAACGCTCACAGATACTCATGCAGATAGCTGCCATCGACGTGCAGCTGGCCAACGCCGCAGCATCCTGACCATTCTGCATCCTATCATTTAACACTTTACCCTCCCCCTAAATGCCCTCCTATCAGCTCCGCTTCAGTCAGGAACTCGTCGACACGCTCTACGAGAAGATACTGCGCAAGATGCTCATCGAGAAACGCTATCTCGTGCCAGGCTACACCGCCAGGCAGCTGGCCGAAGAGCTACACACCAACACACGCTACATCAGTGCCACCATGTCGCGCCGCTTCGGCACCAACTTCTCGCAGCTGCTGGCAGGCTTCCGCGTGCGTGAGGCCGCCGCAGTGCTCACCAACCGCAAGACAGCCGACATAACCATGGAGGAACTCGCCACACGCTGCGGCTTCAACAGCCGGCAGGCACTCTACATAGCCTTCCAGAGCGTGATGGGCACCACGCCAAGGCTCTATCAGAACGACTTCAACGACAAACGCCGCCAAGCCGGCACAGCCAAGCCTAAACACACTACCACCACCCCCAACACATGACAACCAAAACACTCTCACTAATGCTCATGCTCACAGCATCACTAATCACGGCATCATGCCAGAGCGCAGCCGACGCCGACAGCTCCTTCAGCTACAACGACGAGCGCTTCGCCGACCTACAGATGCTGCGCTACCGCGTGGATGGCTTCGACCAGCTCACCCTGCGCCAGAAGACACTCATCTACTACCTCTCCGAGGCAGCACTGAGCGGCCGCGACATACTCTGGGACCAGAACGGACGCTACAACCTGCGCATACGTCGGCTGCTCGAAGCCGTCTACACCAACTATGGCGACAGCCGGCAGTCCGCCAACTTCAAGGCCTTTTCCGTTTACCTCAAGCGCGTGTGGTTCGCCAATGGCATACACCACCATTACGGGTCGGACAAGTTCCAACCAGGTTTCGACGAGGAGTTTCTACGCTCTGCCATAGAGCTCTATGTGCCTGAAAGCGAGCTGCCGCTGGCAGAGGGACAGACCGTCGACGAGATGATGGCAGAACTCTTCCCCATAATCTTCGACCCCACAGTAATGCCCAAGCGCACCAATCAGGCCGACGGCGCAGACCTCGTGCTCACCTCCGCCGCCAACTACTACGGCGAGGGCGTCACCCAGGCCGAGGCCGAGCAGTTCTACCTCGCCATGAAGGAAGCCGCCCCCGACCCCGCACACCCCGTCATGTTCGGCATGAACTCACGCTTAGTGAAGGAGGACGGTCAGCTGCGCGAGCGCGTGTGGCGCAGCGGCGGCCTCTACGGCCCTGCCATCGACCGCATCATATATTGGTTGGAGCAGGCCCGCGGCGTGACAGAGAGCGACAGGCAGGCCGCCGTGATCGACAAGCTCATTGAGTTCTACCGCACAGGCGACCTGCACACCTTCGATGCCTACAGCATACTGTGGGTGGAAGACACCGACGGCGACGTCGACTTCACCAACGGCTTCACCGAGTCATACGGCGACCCCCTGGGCATGAAAGCCAGCTGGGAGGGATATGCCAACTTCAAGGACCAGGCAGCCACCGAGCGCACCCGCAAGCTCTCGGCCAACGCCCAGTGGTTTGAGGACCACTCACCCGTGGACAGCCGCTTCAAGAAGGAGAACTGCCGCGGCATCACGGCCAAGGTCATCGTGGCAGCCATGCTCGGCGGCGACCTCTACCCCTCCACCGCCATCGGCATCAACCTGCCCAACAGCAACTGGGTGCGCGCCGAGCACGGTTCCAAGAGCGTGACCATCGGCAACCTCACCGATGCCTACAACAAGGCTGCACGCGGCAACGGCTTCCAGGACGAGTTCGTAGTCGATGCCGCCACACGCCAGCTCATCGACACCTACGGCGATGTGTGCGACGACCTGCACACCGACCTCCACGAGTGTCTCGGCCACGGCTCAGGCAAGCTGCTGCCCGGAGTGGACCCCGACTCGCTCAAGGCCTACGGCAGTGCCATCGAGGAGGCACGCGCCGACCTCTTCGGGCTCTACTACATTGCCGACCCCAAGCTGCATGAGCTGGGGCTGACCCCAACGGCCGATGCCTACCAGAGCCAATACTACACCTATATGATGAACGGCCTGCTCACACAGCTCGTGCGCATAGAGCAGGGAGCAAGCATCGAGGAGGCACACATGCGCAACCGTGCCATGATAGCCCACTGGGTGCTCGACCACGCCACACAGCAAGCCACCACGCAAGGCACGAAGCCCGCCGTGGAACTCGTGAAACGCGGCGGCAAGACCTACGTCAGGGTGAACGACTACCCTGCCCTGCGGACACTCTTCGGTCAGCTGCTGGCCGAGGTGCAGCGTGTGAAGAGCGAGGGCGACTTCGCCGGCGCACGCACCCTCATCGAGACATACGGCGTGAAGGTCGACTCCACGCTCCACGCCGAGGTGCTGGAGCGCTATCGCCGTCTTGATCTGGCCCCATACAAGGGCTTCATCAACCCCGAATATGTGGTGACACGCGATGCCGACGGCAACATCACCGACGTGCAGGTGCGCTACGGCGAGGCCTATGACCACCAGATGTTGCGCTACAGCCGCGACTATGCCACACTGCCCCTTGTGAACGAATGAAGCGTCTGCCATACGACGAGCAACGGCGGCTGCTGCTCGCCGACCTGCATGCCGCCATGAACGGCATTGCCGCCAAAGCCATCACCGGCAGCGGCATGGGCTACACCATGGCCTTCGGCGTGGAGCTCCCACGCCTGCGCCAGATAGCAGCCGCCGTGGAGCCTGACCTCGGGCTCTCCATGTCGCTATGGCAGGAGGGTGTGCGCGAGCTCAAGATGCTGGCCATCATGCTCATGCCCAAGGAACTCTTCGACACCGCGACGGCCATGCAATGGCTCTCGCAGCTGCCAGCCTCACAGGCCGAGCTGTGCCAGCTTATGGTGCTCGACCTGATCTCACAGATGCCCGATGCACCGACAGTGGCATTCGCCCTGATGGCTCACGAGGATGCCATGCACCAGACAGCCGGTTTCCTCACCGTGAGCCGTATCCTCGCACAGGGTGCCACGCTCTCGCCCGACGCCGAGGCCGAGTACCTCGACCAGGCTCGCTCGCTACTGCATTCCCCCTATGCGCCGCTGGCCCGCGCCGTGAGCAACTCCCTGCTCCACTATGGCCAGACATCACGGCAAGCACAGCACAAAGCCGACAGCATCCTATGCAACTGACAATCCTGCAACACGACATTCAATGGTGCGAGGTGGCGGCCAACCTGGCTCATCTCGACCGTCTGCTCTGCCGCATTCCACGCACCGACCTGCTGCTTCTGCCCGAGATGTTTGCCACAGGGCTCAACAACATGGCCTCCGAGGTGGCAGACGCCGCACCAGCCATCACCGGATGGATGGCACGCACAGCCGCCGAGCACGACTGTGCCGTGGTAGGCACCATGGCCGTGCAGGACGGTGAGCGCTACTACAACCGCCTGCACTTCGTGCGCCCCGACGGCAGCATCACCACCTACGACAAGCACCACCTTTTCGCCTATGGCGGTGAGGCCATGCACTACTCACGCGGCACAGAGCGGCGCATAGTGGAATGGCGCGGCGTGCGCTTCCTGCTCCAGGTGTGCTACGACCTGCGCTACCCTGTCTGGGCCCGCAACCGCGGCGACTACGACTGCATCCTCTACTCTGCCAACTGGCCCATCAGCCGCGACACGGCATGGCGGACACTCATCCGCGCACGGGCCATCGAGAACCAGTGCTATGTGGCTGCCGCCAACCGCATCGGCACCGACCAGCAATGCGAGTACTACGGCCGCTCGGCCATCATCAACCCCTATGGCGAGACCATGACCGAGTGCCCCGACCAGACAGAGTGGGCAGCAGCCGGCGTGCTCGACATGGACTTCCTGCGCCACTACTGCGACAAGTTTCCCGTGCTGGCCGATGCAGACGCCTTCACCATTCTTCCTTCCTGAACAAGCATGGCCACCGCAACACACACTCAACACCTGCAGGAGCGTGCCGCCGCCCAGCTGCGCGACTACCTCGTGACACGCGGCATGAGGCAGACACCGGAGCGCTATGCCGTCCTCGCGGCTGCCTACGCCTTCACTACCACCTTCACCGCCGAGGAGCTCATAGCCAGGCTCAAGGAAGAGCATGCCTACGTCAGCCAGCCCACGGTCTACAACTCGCTACAGCTCTTCCTGCAAGCCAACCTCGTGGTGCGCTACCCTCACGTCACGCATCAGAGTGTGTATCTGCGTGTCGAGAGCGACGCACCACGCTGCTATCAGGTGTGCAACTACTGCGGGCGCACCACCCCCATCAAGAACCGCGCGCTGACCGCTGCCGTGGCAGCCTACCACACGCGCAGCTTCAACATATCCCACCGTGTGCTGTATATATGCGGCGTATGCGGCAAATGCAAGAGGATGAAGAATGAAGAGTGAAGAATAAAGGCTACCTTTGCCGCCGCAGTGAGAACACCTTATTCTTCATCCTTCATTCTTCACTCATCCATGGAACACTCAAACAGCAACCCTGCCGCCACAGACACCCGCGGCCGTGTTGACGCCCTGCTCGGCATTGTCTTCGGCGACGAAGGCAAGGGCAAGGTGGTCGACGTGTTTGCCCCACGCTACGATGTGGTGGCGCGTTTCGCCGGCGGTCCCAATGCCGGGCACACCATCATCTTCGACGGCAAGAAGTTCGTGCTGCGCAGCATCCCCTCAGGCATCTTCTCGGAGCATCAGCTCAACATCATCGGCAACGGCTGCGTCATAGCCCCCGACCTCTTCATGGCCGAAGCCCGCGAGCTCGAGGCTGCCGGCTACGACCTGCGGCCGCGCCTCCACATCAGCACACGTGCGCACCTCATACTGCCCACACACCGTGTGCTCGACCGCGCCCTCGAGGCAGCCAAGGGCAAGAATGCCGTGGGCACCACAGGCAAGGGCATAGGCCCCACCTACAGCGAGAAGGCTGCACGCACAGGGCTTCGCGTGGGCGACATTCTCGAAGGCTTCGAGGCCAAGTATGCCGCCCTCAAGGCACGCCATGAGCAGCAGCTGCGCGACCTGCACTATACCGACTACGACATCACGGCCGAGGAGCGCACATGGATGGAAGGCGTAGCCTACATGCGTCAGTTCACCATCACCGACACCGTGACCGAGCTGGGCGAGCTCCTGGCACAGGGCAAGAGCGTGCTGGCCGAGGGCGCACAGGGCACCATGCTCGACATAGACCACGGCACCTACCCCTACGTGTCGAGCTCATCGACCACCACGGGCGGCGTATGCACCGGCCTGGGCGTTGCGCCACAGGCAATAGGCGATGTCTATGGCATCTTCAAGGCCTACTCCACCCGCGTGGGAGCAGGCCCGTTCCCTGTTGAGCTCTTCGATGAGACAGGCGAGCAGCTGTGCCAGATAGGCCATGAGTATGGTGCCGTGACGGGCCGTCGCCGCCGTTGCGGATGGGTTGACCTCGTGGCGCTGCGCTATGCCATCATGGTCAACGGCGTCACCAAGCTCATCATGATGAAGAGCGACGTGCTCGACACCTTCAGCACCATCCGTGTGTGCGTGGCCTATGAGCGCAACGGTCAGCGCACCACCACCATGCCCTTCGACACCGAGGGCTGGGCAGCCGTCTATCACGACCTGCCCGGCTGGCAGACCGACCTGACACACATCACCACTGCCGATGAGTTCCCGCCAGCCTTTGATGCCTACATTCGCTATCTTGAGCAGGAACTGCACACACCCATCACGCTCGTGTCCGTAGGCCCCGACCGTGAGCAAGTGGTCATGCGGACATGAAGGCGCACCTGCTCTGCATGCTGCTTGCAGCCGGCCCCCTCACGACCAGTTCGCTCCCGAGCTCTCTAAGGTTAGAAGATGACATGCACGCGGACAAGATTTCCGCGTCCTTGGAACAGCTTGAGAGTGAGCCGGTTCTGAGTGGGACAGACACCCTGCAGGGTGATGGCTGGGTGGGTGTACGGAACGGGCGTTTATGGTGCACGGTGAATGGCGACACGGTGCAGGCTCATGCGCCGGGCTTCCTGCACCACGGTGGCCGCTGGTGGATGGTTGGTGAGGACCGCAGCCATCCCTGGACACCCGATGTCAACCTCTATTCCTCGCCCGACCTCACCCACTGGCAGTTTGAGAGCAAGATTATTGCCAACGGCATCACCGACCCGCGCCTTGGCCGCAGCCGCATGATTGAGCGCGCCAAGCTGATGCGCAACACGCGCACAGGGCAGTTCGTGGTGTGGTGCCACTGGGAGGCACGCAACTACGGTGCCAGCGAGGCCGCATGCTTCGTCAGCGACAGCGTGCGCGGCCCCTACCGCATGGCGTGGAGCGGCCGCCCCTTAGGCATCAAGAGCCGCGACTGCAACATCTTCGTCGATGCCGGCGGCGAAGCCTACTTCATCTCCACCACCGAGGAGAACCAGCACCTGGGGCTCTTCCGCCTTGCCGATGACTATCTCTCGGTCACAAGCCACCAACAGCTCTTTCCGCATCAACAGCGCGAGGCACCTGTCATCGTGCGCGTGCCCGCCTCCGACAGCCCCACAGGCTGCCGCTACTTCATGCTCTCGTCGGCCTGTTCGGGATGGGCTCCCAACCAATGCAAGTACGCCTACACCGACGACCTCGCTCACCCGTGGTCGGAGCTGCACGATGTGGGCGATGCCACAGCCTATCGCACCCAGGCTGCTGCCGTGCTGACCATCGAGGGCACACGCCAGACCACCTACCTCTATGTGGGCGACCGCTGGATGGACCCCACGCTGCCGGAGTCGAAGACCATCATCTTCCCCATCACCTTCAGCGGCACCGAGTGCCAGTTCCACTACATGGACAGCTTCCGCCTCAACCTACAGACGGGAGAGTGGTGCCCCGAGTGATCAGCAGATAGGCCACAGCCGCGGCCAGCACCACTATTATCACCGCCGCCACGGCACCCAACAGGCAGCCCCAGGAGCAGCCCTGCTGGGAGCCGTCCTCCAGTTCCCTCCCATTCTCCACATCGCTGGAGGACTTCGTTTCCGCTTGCCCGCGGCCCGACGGCCTCCTAATGGCTGACGCAGGCAAGAGGCTGCCCAGTTTCTTCCATGTCACGATGCGCTTCGTGTAGCCCACGCCTTGCGCCATGCTCACATTGGCAGTGACGCCAGTCTTGCCCACATTGAGCGTCTTGCCCTTAGGCCCTATGGTGAAGCTCACGCCGTTCTTGCCCACGTTCATCGTCACGTAAGGCAGCAGCTTCACCCGCTTGTTCATGCGTACACCCATGATGTTTTGTCTGCTTAGTCTGTACCCTATCAAAGATTAATACCGCAAAGATACACATTTCATGGCATACACCACCGCGGCCACCAACGCCACCGTGCCCGCTACCGACAACAGGCAGTAGAGCGGAAAGACAGGGTGGGCAAACATCATCACCTCGTCCATGACAGGCACCTGCACAAAATAGCAGAGCAGACTGTTGTAGCCCACGAACCGCAGCCACCGCCACCTCAGGTTGAGCCAGTGCAAGGCCGACACGGCCATCACGGCAAACGCCATATTGAACACTATGCCGCCATGCCACAACAACCCAGTCGCCAGCATGACCACCAACGCTGTGCCGCTGACGACAGCTGCCGGAATGTGCCGGAGGGCATCACGCCTGTAGGCCATCAGTGCGCCCAGAGGGAAGCACAGGATGGTGTTGTACCACCAATGCCCGAGCCCGCAAACTCTGGCCAAGGCCACATAGCCCGCCGCCAGCACGACCGTCGCCACCACGCGCGCCCCATTGCTCATGCGGCACCTGAACAACAGCAGCTCAACAGCATACGTCGCAATTATTACCTTGAAGAACCAGTTCTCCACATCGGGATGCAGGCGTAGAGTCAACGCCTCAGTGAGCAGGTGCCACGAGAGTTGTCCGCGGTTGAAGATGAGCAACACAGCAACCTCAACCACCCAATACACGAGCCACGGCACTATCAGCCGCCGAGCCTTGGCGCGGACATAGCCGGCATCCACACGCCCACGCTGCATGAGCGACAAGGTGAGGCCGTAGCCCGAGAACAGGAAAAACACCGCTGTGCCCATGCCGCCCCATAACTCTATGTGCAGAGCCGGCAGATGAGTGCCAGGGTAACCGTTCAGCGTGTGGCTCATGATGATCATGAGCATGGCCACGCCACGCAGACCGTAGGCATTGTCCCTATCGATGAAGCTAACAGCCATACACTATGACAGGTTGTGTCACATACTTAATCCTTCTCAAAGCGATGCCTGACCTTATGAATTCATAATCTTTTCTGCCATCAGCCTGCCTGCGTCGAAGGCTTTCTGCAAGTCAGTCGCCCAATGCTCGTCGCGATACTGCCGCTTAGCTTCCTCCGAGAAACCGGCCAGCTCGAAGCGGTCGTAGTTCTTCACCTGATGATAGATGATATTTTGTTGTTCGGCCATATTTCTTATACCTTATTTATATATTATAGCCCTCGCTCTGCCCAGTCGCCGCGGTCAAGGCTGCGGTAGCCGATGGCCTCGGCGATATGTTGGCTCTGTATGGTCGCGGAGCCGTCCAGGTCGGCAATGGTGCGTGCCACCTTGAGAATGCGCGAGTAAGCACGGGCCGAGAGCTTGAAGCGTTCCATGGCCATGCGGAGCATGTCTGAGGAGGCGGCATCGGGAGCGGCAAACTCATGGAGCATCTTTTCGCTCATCTGGGCATTGCAGTGAACAGCCTCACTCTGTCCGCCATCGCCAGTGAGACCGGCAAACCGGTGCTCCTGTATCTGGCGGGCACGGACTACGCGCTCACGTATCACTGCGGAAGGCTCGCCGGGCTGCATGCGTGAGAGTTCGGCAAAAGGCACTGCCTGTATCTCGCACTGGATGTCGATGCGGTCGAGCAGCGGGCCTGATATTTTATTGATGTACCTGCTGATCTGCCCTGGCGAGCATAGGCACGGCTTTATCCTCGAGCCGTAGTAGCCACATGGGCACGGGTTCATTGAGGCCACGAACATGGTGTTGCATGGATAGTCGATGCTGTACTTGGCTCGGCTCACAGTGATGTGTCGGTCCTCAAGCGGTTGGCGGAGCAGTTCGAGTGTAGCACGCGGAAACTCGGGCAGTTCATCGAGGAAGAGCACTCCGTTGTGGGCCAGCGAGAGACATCCGGGCATGGGGTTGACGCCTCCTCCCACGAGTGCCACCTGCGATGCCGTGTGGTGCGGAGCCTGGAATGGACGCTCCACGATGAGTCCGCGCTTGCCCTTGAGTTTGCCTGCCACGCTGTGTATCTGTGTCGTCTCGAGACTCTCGGCGAGTGTCAGCGGCGGCAATATTGATGGCAGACGGCGTGCCATCATGCTCTTGCCTGCGCCAGGCGGGCCAATCATTATTATGTTGTGGCCGCCGGCTGCCGCCACCTCGAAGGCTCGCTTCACGCTCTGCTGGCCGCGCACGTCGGCATAATCGAGCGTGCTGGCATGCTGCCCTGCGCTGAACTCGGCACGTGTGTCCACTTCCGTTACCTTCATCGCGTCGGCCGTGCCGGCAAAGAAGCTGACCACCTGCTGCAGCGACGTGGCCCCGTACACTTTCAGGTTACCCACCACGGCTGCCTCCTGCGCATTCTGCTGCGGCACGATGAGACCGTCGTATGCCATCTGGCGCGCCTTGATGGCTATTGGCAGAGCCCCTCGTATGGGTTGCAGCGAACCGTCGAGCCCCAGCTCGCCTGCCACCACATAGCGTGCCAGGAGGCTGCGCTCTATGAGCTCGTTGGCGGCGAGCATGCCAAGGGCTATGGGCAGGTCGCAGCCGGTGCCCTCCTTGCGCACATCGGCAGGGGCGAGGTTCACCGTGGTGCGCTGCGGGGGCAGCATCAGCCCGCTGTTTGCCAGAGCTGCCGCTATGCGGCTCTGGCTCTCCTTCACACTACTGTCGGGGAGCCCCACACAGGTGTAGTGTGGCATATTGGCCGGAGCCGTATTAACCTCTATGGTCACGGGCAGCACATCGATGCCCAGCAGAGTCGCACTGTTTACCTTTGCAATCACGCTTTCACAAATGAAGAATTATAACTGTTTACCCTTTCAGCTGCCGCATCACTCCGGGTGTTACATTGTAATTGTAACACCCTGCTCGCACATGCACAGACACACACACAGGCGATAGCCGTCGGGGGCGTCGCAGCTGTGGAAGCAAGCCTCGGGCGGCGGCACCTGCACAGGCCATGTCAGGCCGCGCCCTGTTGCCTTGGCGTAAGCCTCGGTGCGTGTCCACACGTCGGCGAAGATGGCCTGCCGCTGCTCCTCGGTGCGCGCAGAGGCCATGCGTAGCCTGTCGGCAGGGGCGAACATGCGGCGCACCAACTCGGTCCTGTAGCGCCCCTTGCGCTCTATGTCGATGCCGAGCCCTGTGCGCGCCACATCCGTGGGAGATACCGCCAGGCATGCCGCTGCCGCCATGGTGCCCGAGTGCGACAGGCTGAACGCTATCTGCTTGCAGGCGGCAAACGCGGGCTTGCCGTGCGGCCCGATGGTGTAGGTCATGTCGCGCTCGCGCAGAGAGTGCCTGCGCAGGAGCTCGTCCAAGAGCAACGTGGCCCCGACGCTCAGAGCCTGGCTGCGCGTGGCTCTCAGGCGCAGGGCGTGCTCCCTGCGCTGCGGCGAGCAGGCGGCGATGGCAGCCTGGCGGGCACCGTCGTCGCTCATGAGAGCCTCCACGCCGGCCACGAGCACAGACACCTCGTCGCCTGCGCGGCCGAGGCGCAGGGTCATGTCGGCACAGATGTGCAACGCATCGTGAGTCATGAGACAAACAGCAGAGGGGATAACTACGACGCAAAAGTAAACATTTGCCGCCACACCGGCTGCCCGTTTCCCGTTTATACGGCACCTGCCGGCGCGAGATGCCTTCTGCCTGCGGCGCGCGCCCAGAACCGCCTATACCTTGACACAGGTCAAGAAAAAGGGCTCTATATATGCTTTACAACATAGATTTGACCCATACAAGCATCGAAAGCACTACCTTTGCATCGTCAAAGAAGGAAGGGAACAAGGCAGCGAGCCACCCCGAGCCCCCGAGGGCTGCACGCACGGCGGTGCAGGCACAGCACACAGAAAGAGAGCCTCCGGCGCGAGGCACACACACAATGTTCAACACAAAAGGTAAAAGGATTATGACTATCACGACATCTATTGCATTCGCAATTGTAGCAATTGCAGCAATCGTCAGCAACGCTTCGGTTTTCATGGGCAATGCAGACTGACACCCACCCGAAGCCATCTTCCCCCCCCCCCGCAAACCGCATCTATTAACCCTTTAATATCACGAAGCCCCCAGGCCACACAGCCATGGGGGCTTCTCGCTTTCATGCTAAAGAGCGTCAGAACGGGAGAGAACGGGATGTAACTCCGAAGCCCCTCCAGTCAATAGCATACTCCGTGCATGCGCCCGGCATGTCGGCAGAGCCGGCATCGTCGGCCATGAAGACCTCATCTGCCCGCCACGCGTCGGGCTCCTCAAAAGCAAACACAGCACAGGCGTAGCCCCGCATGGCCCTGCACGATGCGATTTCCTCCCTGCTCATCTGCGGAGCATCCGCGGCAATCAGCGCAAACGGCTCCGCCTCTCCGCCGCTGTCCCTGTCCGTGCAGGGCTGGACTGGAGCCTTTGGGTGGCGCACATTGCCCGTCTGCGTGTTGCCGTTATTTTGGATGGGCTGGAAACGATGAGGCCCTAAGCCGGCTGCCGACGCCGTGCATGCGAGCCCAGAGAGAACGAGAATAAGAGTTTTTGCTGTCATGACAGTGAATATTTGGTGAAAAGTCAGGGTAGGCCAGAGAGGTTGCCGCCGCAGCGCAAAAAGAGCTTCAGATGTGGCGAAGCATATAGTTAAGCTTCGACGTCTCACCCGAAGCGAACAGCTTTTCAGCCAGCTGCGCCCGTATATTCGATATAGTCTGAGCCGACGCACCTAACAGCGTGGCAATATCCTTGCTCTTGAAATCTGCGAGCGACAGGAAGCACACACGTGTCTCCTTGGCAGTGAGACAGTGAGCCGTAATTGCAGCATAGCAGTCTGGCAGGTAGCATTCCACAGCATCACTCAACTGCTGCCACTCCTCGGCCGTCGGTTGTCTGTCAGGGACAAGCGTGCGCACCCCGTCAGTGAGCTCCATCCTCGGCTGGCACATTCGGCGTAAATGCTTGATAATCTCACACTCACTCATGGCTGCCATCCTGGCACTGCGGGTACGTGCCGACAGCCGCGATTGCATCTCGGCCACCTGCCGGCGCAGCTGCTGCACCTGTTGCTCTTTCGTGCGCAACAGTTCCTCCGTATGTCCGCTGCCACGAAGCAATGCCTGCAGCTGCGAGAGGCTCGCCTCGGCCGCGCGCAGCTCATCTGCCTTCTGTCTGTACCTTTCCCCTTGTGCCTGCAGCTGCTCGAGACTGCTGCGCAAATAACGACATACAACCACGCAGATAGCGATGATGAGGGCAGCAAGAGCCCACAGTGCCACGAGCCTGCGGCGTGCCACGGCCCGCTCTTTCTGCGCCTGCCGCTGCGCGAGTTCATAGTTGTAAAACGCCTGGGCCGATGCCACGGCCTGCGTCTGGGTCTCGCCCAGATATCTGGCTTCCGCGTCCTCAAACAGGCGGGCATACTTCACCACCGAGTCGGCCATGCGCATCTGGCCGTATGCCATCATCATACCCCTGTATGCATCAACATCCAGATTAGCATCACACGGCAGCATCAGCTTTTTGAACTGGATGATTGCCGAGTCCACCTTGCCCATTGCAAGATAATATCGGCCCTTGCTCTCATGATACTGCGTGCCTGGCGGACGTATATTGCCGAGACTGTCGAAGAGGTAGCACCGCTCATACTCGCACATCATGCGCCGTGCCCTGTCATACTGCCCATAGTCCACCGCGGCACGAATGGCCACGTGCCAGACAGCCTCGGCGCGCTCCCGCCAGCCGTATGCCTCATAGAGGCGGCGCACCTCGTCGGTGCGCGCGAACACCATCGCCGTGTCACCTTTATTATAATATATGGTGTTCTCCAAATCCAATCCGAGGACATAGTTCATGGTGTCGCCAGCCAAGAGGGCATAGCGGCAGAATGCATGGCTCGCTGCGAGAGCCTCATCCAGCAGATGCTGCCGCTCATAGAGTTCCTGCATCTGCCCGTATATGCGGAAAAGAGTAGCATAATCGCAGTCGGCCGCCGCGGTGTCGGCCCTGGCTGCGGCCTCGGAGAAAGCGATGACAGCCTGCGGCATGTCGCCCATGTCGCGATAGGCACTGCCCAGGAGGTAGTATGCCGTCAATCGGGCACTTGCGGATGTCGGAAACAACCTGATTATTCATTACTCGCATATAGCTGCTTAATTTTGTTTACCTACTTATAAAAAAGCTTTGTCCAAATTCTGTGACTCGCTTTTTCCTCCTACCCTTTACACCAAATGCGTCATACGCAATAATTTGATACGTAGTTGCTTATCCCAAAAAATACACAAAAATACACCCCCATCCTTCATCCAAGGTGTAACCCGCGTGTATTTGTTGCCATAATATCATGATAGCCAGATAGATACTATGCCAAATACCACCCTACACCATGCTATCAGCATTTGGAAACATTTTCATACTCACATATCTTTGCTGCCACACCTTGACGAAATTCTCAGGAACGTTTTCGTGAAGCCGTATGAGCAGAGCGTAGTCTCTGCAGGAGGACACAGTGTTTCGCGCAAAGTCCTCGTGAAATAACCCCTATTATTAACCAAAACAAGACTATTATGAACAAATTCTTCATGGCGTCATTGCTCGTTGTAGCAACTGCATTGACTTTCTCCAGCTGCAGTGGCGATGAGCTGCAAGCGGAAGCACAGAATGAACCGGCAGAATGGATGAAGGCTTATCTGCTTGAAACAGTAGATAGCCAACATCGTGCCGGCAAAGTGAACATCGACTGGCAGGCAGTAGATGGAAAGAGTGTGAGTTTCCATGTTCTTCGCCATGTCACAGAAGAAGAGAACCGCAATAGCCACGAGGCTTTGACTTCGGACTATTACATCATCAAGCCTACTCTGGATGAAGGCCTGTCACAAGCCATGCCATCCGAAGTGTTGGTGACAAGCGATGCAATAAACGGTCTCAAGTTGCAAGTTGGCGACATCGTGGGTGGTACCCTCGCAGGCTATAGAATACTTACGATGGACCTTTGGACACTCTGTATGCCGGCAGACGAGCCAAGGGCGACATGCGTCATAGAGCTTAAGGGCTTACAGGTTCTGACAGATGACACTGCATCTGAACAGGAACCAAATTCCGAGCATGGCAGTGAGGTCGAGACACCCGCCGACACCCTGTCCACATCCGCCGACCCGGCTCTTGTCGACAACAATGTGCCGGTGGAACTGGCACAAAACGCTGAAGACACGGGCACAGAAGAGCCTGCCAGTAGTGCCCAGACAATACCCGAGGGACCTGTGGCTGAGACACGGGCAGTGTTCGCCGTGAACAATATCATCGACATGCCCGATGGCAGCCGCTACTACGACATGTCGGTCGAACACACGGCCGCAAGCATCGAGGGTCTGGGTGCACACTGCCTCGTGGCAGCTGCCGAACTGCAACGCTACAAAGCCGCCATGGGCACCTTGGTCAGCACGTCCGTCGTATGGCTTGAGGCAGCTGGCGACGCTCTTGTCGAAAGCTCTGGCATTAAGGTCATTGCCCACGTGCTGCCAGCCGATGTTGTGGCCACCGTAGGCAAAGCAAGAGACATCGCTACCGGCAGCCAGGTGCTCATGGAAGTGGTTGGCACGGCTACCGACGAAGACACACAAGAAAGCATCTATACGCTGCGCATCTCGCCGGAGCTCAACTCGAAGGAGGACATCGCGAGCCTGCCTGTATATTTGGGTCAGTGCTTCATTGTTCTCGGTTCGGAGCTCAAGGGTGCCAAATACTCTGTCGGCGACGTGGTGTGCACTACGCTCACCAGCTTGGAGAGTCTGGCTGGCATCGTCACAGACGACCTCGGCACACCTGCACAGCTGGCTCACGTGCGTCCCTGCGAATGAGCTGGGAGAAAAGTTTATGTGGGGCTCACACTGTTCCGGCAGGCTCTCGCGAAAGATTGTTGTCAAGATGAACCATAGCTTCATGTAAACACCATGCACCCCTGTGGCGCTGCACCTGCACGGTGCTGCATCACAGGGGTGCACCTGTAAGCGTGTGTCCCTGCATGGGGTGGACACTCGCCCTCGCGGCCTTAGCCTATCTCTATGGTGCGTGCGGCCTTGACCTCCTCGCGGGTCACCTTGGGCAGGGTGATGGTGAGCACGCCGTCCTCCACACGGGCTGCAATGGCATCGCGGCGCACGTCGTCGGGCAGCGAGTAAGCCTGCTGGTAGTTGGTGTAGGAGAACTCGCGGCGCAGGTAGTGCTCCCGCTTGTTCTCATCCTTGTGCTCGAGCTTGTTCTCGATAGCCACGAGCAGGTTGCCGTCGTCGTTGATGGTCACTCGGCAGAACTCCTTCTTCAGGCCGGGAGCGGCCACTTCCATGGTGTAGGCAGTGGCATCCTCCTTGACATTGACGGCTGGAGCTGTGCGGTGGGTGGTGGCATACTTATCGGTGTCGAAGAACTCGTCGAACACTGTGGGGAACCAACTGTTGCGGAACATTACTGGTAACATGGTGAAAAGAATGGTTAATGGTTGAATGAAAGTTCTCTCGCCCGCGGCCGGCGGTGCTCTTCGCCGCCGAGCGGACAACCAGCATTGTGCAACAGGCGTGCCAGAGGGACGTGCGCTGCGCAGGCGCAGGCGGCAGGAATGGTGAATGGTGCCATTATGACTCCTTTGACGCCGAAATGGCAGGAATGAGAACCTGCCTTCCCCACCGTTCTCTCCCGTTCTGACATCTTCACAATGATTATCCGCAATCGTACCACCAAATAATCAACAATAAAGGCTGACGAAACCTGCCAGCCTTCTTTGCATTTATAAAATAGTACGACGCTTCACGCGCCCATCAGTGTGAACTCACTAAGTTCAACTGCAAAGGTACGCAGCTTTTCGTTAATCCGCGCAATATTCTTCGGACTTATTTTCTTGATGCCTGCTTTGTATTGTAGCATCTGGCTCTCGCTCATGTCGCAGATGCGGGCCAGTGCGCGGGCCGATATGTATGGTGAGAGCGCTTCCAACAAATCAGACACAGTGTTAAACTCATGTTTACTCATTGTCTAATAGATGTTAGAAGGTTTCCAGAGAAGCAAACCTTTGCTGACCATTTGCCACACAATTTTCTCTGCCAGAATTTTCATAGCATCAAAGTACCGGTCGAAAACAGGCCAATATTCTTCACTCGTTACCTTGCGGATATTGATTTTGCTGAACCCCTTTGTGCCTATTCCTGTCTTTACTCTCGTCACACGGCGATCGTTTGGCGTATCGCGTGTTTTGTATGAGGTGGTGCCTTTTTTCATTATGGAGTTTTTGATGTCATAGAAACTATCGTTCCAATCGCGCCCTTCTGCGTATGCGTTATGAGAGAAATAGTATCTGACAATATTCAGGGCTGCATCATATACATCTTTTGCTTCTGGAGACATTTCAATGGTTTTCATCCATTCACGGAAATCGAAATATTTGGTTTCTTCCTCACCGTTAGGAAATGGAATACTGTATTCGTCTTTTGGCCGAAGCACGTAGAGCTGGTTTCTGCCACAACCAAGTTCGTCTGCCGTAAAAGGCATCAAGTAGTTAGGACTGCCCTCTTTGTTAGAGAAAGCATTTCCTTTATAGAACATGGCGTAGATAATGGCATCGTTCTCTAATTCCGTAGGAATTTCACCAACCCTCCCACGAAAAATGTAGTCCTGAGTCTCATAATACTTGGGATGTGTGTTGAAGTTAATGCCTTTAAGAGTTAATACCTGGCGTAGGTTTTCCGTTGTAATAAATCTTCCAAGTTCCATTCGGTTACTTATCATTATGCAGTAGTGATCTGTTGTCCACTGCCCTAACCGTAGCCCATAAGCCTTTTCTTGCATATCTGCTTCGTATGCAGCAATTAGATTTGGCTGTTTGTTGTTGTAGTCATAATCTCCTTTGTATTTCATTATACCGTCTTCCAATTCATATCGTTGTGCATGGGTGGAACCAAGTGTAATATCCTCACCCTGCTCACGGTCAAATATAACCAGTGATATTGGCCATGCAGAGAGCTTGAATGTTGTCTTTGCATTGCTGAATACATGTTCGCGTATCTTGTATCCGGATTTGACGAACACTTCGCATGTTTCCTTGCGAAAGAAAAACTCGGTTTTGCAGTAGAGCACTATAACATCAGGGCTTAGCATTGTCACCTTGCGAAAGAACTCTATGCAACGGTCGTACCTGAAGCCCTTCGATGGTCTTACAAATGGCGGGTTCATTACGACCATTAGCTTGCGCCCCTCCGTTTTTGCAATTTCTGTGACAGTTTTTTTCTCTCCTTTGTAATCGAAAAAAGGTTGCTCCTGCCAATCCTTAAAGTAATCGTATTGTACTGAGTTGTTAAAACGCTTGAACTTGCATTGATCCACATCACCCTCCAATAGCGTTGAAAGGTAACAGTTGTCGCGGTAATCGCGGCCAAAGTCTATCTCCAGATTGCCTACGCCAGCACACGGGTCGAATACTATGAAATCGTTTATATCATAGTGCTTTGCTATGAGTTCATTCTGCAATTTCACAAACGCTGATGGAGTATATTCCTGTCCTGCGCTATGCCTAAATCCCTCAGAATACAGCTCGTTGCTGTGTTCCTTAATTTTTAGGAACTCTTCCTTAACGGGCGGACGGAAGTAACGTTTCCAGAAATTATCGTGTGCCTCGCGATTTTCAAACGCATACCAATCGTTTTTATAAGCTATACCATCAGTTTGTACATTATAAAGGCTTATGTTGGTATTGTTGCGTATCATGTCCTGTTCAAAGAGACCAACTTTCTCCTTGTATTTCGTATTGTTTAGCATGTCGGCGAGGAAAATATCTACAAGATCCTGCTCGTTCATGTCATTGCGGACGAACTTTACATCTGCTCGCCATTGGCTGTATATAAACTTGCAGTTCTTGGCAGTAATCTTGATAGCTGTCTGCTTTGATTTCTTGAACTCCTTACAGAAAGCAGCAATCTCTTTCTCTCCTTTATATTGTGTGATTTTTCCTTCCACCCGATTGTTCAAGTGATACACGGCATCATCCGATGGGTCGCTTGGCTTCTCGCAATCCCACCTCACTTCCGGGCAGTGCATTACTTCATTGTCCTGGCAGTCTATCAGCTCCAACACGTCACGTTCATTGGTCTTGTCGTAGTAGGCAATGGCCACCCTTGGCGACATGTTCGCTTGCTGCTTATTCGTAAGCAGGATTTGTGCTATGGCCTTGCGCCGCTGTTCACCATTTTCTATAATCCTGTGCTTGGTCTCTATGTATAGCAATGGCCTTTGTGACTTTGTTTCTATCCTCACGTCCACGCGGTCAATGTCGAGTCGCCAACCAGTCTTCCCAAAATATTTCAGGCAGAACTTTGTCTTGTAGTCCATTTCCTGACTTTTTTCTTTGTCGCTCATATTTCAAGTGTTATTATTGATGCTGCTTTTCTGTATGTTCTGTGCTCAAAGTCCGTGCGGCGCGATGCCGCACAGGCCGCGGGCACACTGCCGCCTGTTCTGTGAGAGTGACGCGTGCGAGCCGCGCACGACACGGCTGCAGGCTTGCGCCTCTATGGGCAGCCTCTGCGCTGGCCGGGGAGTTCATGAGCGCAGCAGCGCGGCGGCCACGATGAGGTCGGACGGCGTGGTGAGCTTGATGTTCTCGCGGTTGCCGTCGATGAGTGTCACGGCGTGCCCCATGGCCTCGACCACAGAGGCATCGTCGGTGAAGGCTTCGCGCCAGGGCTGTGCGTAGGCTCGGGCGAGCACGTCGAGGCGGAACGTCTGCGGCGTCTGCACAAGGCGATAGCGGCTTCGCTCCACCGTGTGCGATGCCCGGGGGGCGACACAGCGCAGTGTCTCCACCACGGGCACCACGGGCACCACTGCCCCGCAGCGGGCTGCCTTGGCATAGCAGCGGCGGATGACGTCGGCCGCGACCAGGGGGCGCACACCGTCGTGCACGCCGACGATGTCGGCCGCCCCGCCTCCGGCTGCCGCGATATGGTCCAGACCGTGCTTCACGCTGTGGAAGCGTGTCTGCCCGCCGCTGACCACCACGCATGGCACTCCGAAACGGTGCTCGCGGCACAGCTGCTGCCACGTGCCGTGCTCCCCGGCCGGCAGCACAACCACTATCTGCACCTCAGGCAGCGCACGGACAAAGGCATCAATGGTGTGCATGAGCACAGGCCGCCCCGCAAGCGTCAGGAACTGCTTTGGCGTGGCGGAGCCCATGCGTGTGCCGCGCCCGCCGGCTACGATGATGACATGGTTCATTCTGCAATCATGCCCTTGCGCAGGCTCTGCGAGGCGGCCGTGCTGCCTGTGATGATGTCAACCAGCTTGTAGGCAAAAGCGAAGGCCGCACCAGGACCCTTGCCCGTGACGACGCCCCTGTCGTGCTCCACGAGAGCACCTGTGGGAGTGGCGTGTAGCAACTCCTGCTCAAAGCCGGGGTAGCATGTGGCACGGCACCCCGCGAGCAGCCCTGCATGGCCAAGCACTGACGGGGCAGCACAGATGGCAGCCAGCAGCGCACCCGCCTCGGCAGCCTCATGGAGCAGCGCATGGAGCGGCTTGCAGGCATCGAGATTGGCTGCACCGGGCATTCCGCCAGGGAGCACGAGAGCATCGCCCGACGTGAAGTGTGCAGAGCCAGAGGCAAAGAGCTCTTCGCCCAACACTGCATCGGCCTCTACAGTGATGTCATGGGAACCGCGGACAGCCCTACAGGCAGTGACAGACACGGTCAGTACAGGCAACGAGGCGCGCCGCAGAATATCGACTGTGGCAAGGGCTTCTATCTCCTCGAAGCCGTCGGCAAGGAAAAGGTAAATCATGGGTATGGATTGTGTGAAGAGTGAAGTATCAAGAATGCAATTGCTCCCTGTATCGCCGGATAGTCTCTTCAAGGCCGAAGTAGAGAGCGTCGCAGATGAGGGCGTGGCCTATGCTCACCTCGTCGGTCCAGGGTATGCGGCCGACATAGTAAGCCAGATTGGCAAGACTCAGGTCGTGACCCGCATTGAGCCCCAGCCCGAGGTCGCGCGCCAGCGTGGCAGCCCGCACGTATGGAGCTATTGCCTGCTCGGGCGAAGAGGCATAGCCCGCAGCGTAGGGCTCAGTGTAAAGCTCCACACGGTCGGCACCAGCCTCGGCAGCATAGCGCACAGCCTCCTCGGTGGGGTCGACAAAGATGCTCACACGTATGCCCGCCTCCTGAAAGCGACGGGTGACATCGGTGAGGAAGCGCACATGGCGGCGAGTGTCCCACCCGTGGTTAGACGTAATCTGGTCGTGGCCGTCGGGCACAAGTGTCACCTGCGTGGGCACGCTCTCCAGCACAAGGTCGATGAAGCCCGAGATGGGGTTGCCCTCGATGTTGAACTCTGTGGACAGCAACGGGCGGAGCTGCCGCACATCGTCGTAGCGTATGTGGCGCTCGTCGGGGCGCGGATGCACAGTGATGCCCTGTGCGCCGAAACGCTCGCAGTCGAGAGCCACCCGCAGCACGTCGGGGTTGTTGCCGCCACGGGCATTGCGCAAGGTGGCCACCTTGTTGATGTTTACGCTTAGCTTTGTCATACTGATGGGAGGGAAGGTTAAGAGGTGATAGTGCCTGTGGCACGGCAAATGTACACTTTTTCCGCTGCACACACGTCAAATCTGCCCTTCCCGCCTTACCTTTGTACCTATAATATGGTATCTGCCATGCACACCAAGCACTTTGCCATCTTCGGCAACACCTTCCAGCCAGCCAAGGCATCGGCTGTGCAAGAGCTCCTCAGCCTGCTCTATGCGCGTCAGGCCGAGGTGGCGGTGGATGCCCGCTTCCTGAAGTTCATCACCGACACGATGCACCTCCGCCTGCCCGCAGGCATCGGCGTCATCAGCGGCAACGACTTCCATGCCGACATGGTCATATCCATGGGCGGCGACGGCACATTCCTCGAGGCCGCCATGCGTGTGGGCAGCAAGGAGATACCCATCCTGGGCATCAACATGGGCCGCCTCGGCTTCCTCTCCGACATCACTCCCGCCGAGCTTGCCGCCACAATAGAGCAAGTCTATGCCGGCGACTACAGCGTCGACGAGCGTCGCGTGCTGCAGCTCACCTACAGCAAGGGCACACCCGAGGGCTACCCTTTTGCCTTGAACGAGGTGGCAGTGCTCAAGCGCGACGTGTCGTCCATGATAAGCATACGTGTGGAGGTGGGCGGCGAATACCTCACCACCTACCAGGCCGACGGGCTCATCGTGTGCACCCCAACAGGCTCCACCGGCTATGCCCTATCCGTCGGCGGCCCCATCATGCAGCCAGGCAGCCACACACTGGGACTGACACCCGTGGCACCGCACTCACTCACGGCACGCCCCATCACACTCACCGACGATGTCGTGATACGCCTCGACGTCGCTGCCCGCAACCACCGCTTCCTCGTGTCTGTCGACGGGCGGAGCGAGAAATGCGATGAAAGCGTGAGCCTCACCATACAGCGCGCACCATACACCGTCAGAGTGGTGAAGCGGCGCGGCCAGAGTTTCTTCCGCACCCTCCGCACCAAGCTCATGTGGGGCTCCGACCTGCGCGAGAACATGTAGCACACACAGACACCTAAACACATGAGCACCACGCACACCACAGCGGACAACCCGTCAGCCCCAGGCCTGACACCGACAAGCGGCGAGCCTCACCACGACCGCCCGTTGCGCAAAGCCACCACAGCACAACTGCTGGCATGGTTCATGCGCATATTCATGGGCGTGAAGATGCAGTCGTGCATCAATGCCATAAGCGGCATCGTGCGCGTGGCTCTCGACTTCGCCTTCATCTGGGCGACCAAGGTAGCCATCGACATAGCAACAGGCGAGCCCACAGCAGCCACGACAGCACTGCCCCACCCCACCACACTCTTCAGTGCCGGCAGCCTGCTCATAGCCCTCATGGCGTTGCAGCTGGCCATAGGCTATCTCGGACGCTGGATAGCTGCCCTGTTAGGCGTGGACGCACAGAACCGCATGCAACGCCGCATCTTCGAGCACCTGCTGCGCTCAGAATGGAGCGGCCGCGAGGCACGCCACAGCGGCGATGTGCTGGGACGCCTCATCTCCGACTGCCAGACCGTGGTGGGCGTGGTGACCGACACCGTGCCGCAGGCACTGGCCGTGATGGTGCGCCTCGTGGCTGCCTCAGCATTCCTCTTCATCATGGACGCCAAGCTCGCCGTGACAGTGTTGCTCATACTGCCTGTGTTCATACTCCTGAGCCGGCTCTACATACACCGCATGCGCGACCTCACACGGCAAGTGCGGCAGACCGACAGCCACATACAGGCCACACTGCAAGAGAGCATACAGCACCGCCTCGTGCTCAAGACACTGGAACGCATCAACACCATCCTCGACAAGCTCACACAGCTGCAACAGACACTGCGCCACCAAGTGCGCCACCGCACCATCTTCTCCTCCACATCGAACCTCGTGCTCAACATTGGCTTCGGAGCTGCCTACCTCTTCACCTTCCTCTGGAGTGCCAACCGTCTGGCCGAAGGCACCATCACCTTCGGCATGATGACAGCCTTCATACAGCTGTGCGGCCAGATACAAGGCCCCTTCCGCGAGCTCACACGCTTCATTCCAACCATCATTGGCAGCTTCACCGCAGCCGAGCGTCTCATGGAACTGGAAGAAACTCCCGTGGAGGACGACGACGAGCCCGTGCACTTCAACGACGGCGTAGGCATACGCATAAACCATGTGGACTATGCCTATCGCGACGGCAACCGACAGATTCTCTCCGACCTCTCCCTCGACTGTCCTCCCCACACCGCCACGGCCATACTGGGCGAGACGGGAGCAGGCAAGACCACACTGCTGCGCCTCATCCTGGCACTGCTCCAGCCCGCACGCGGCACCATCGAGATGTATGCCAACGACGGCACACACCTCAACGTCAGTGCACGCACCCGCTGCAATATCGTCTACGTGCCACAAGGCAACACCCTCTTCAGCGGTACCTTGCGCTGGAACCTCCAGTTGGGCAAACCAGATGCCACCGAGAGCGAGATGTGGCACACCCTGTCACTCGCATGCGCCGACTTCGTGGAGTCCCTGCCAGCTGGTCTGGACACCGTCATCGGCGAGGGCGGTGCCGGCCTGAGCGAAGGACAGGCACAACGCATAGCCATAGCACGGGCATTACTGCGCCAAGGCTCCATGCTCCTGCTTGACGAAGCCACGAGCGCACTCGATGCCGCCACCGAAGAGAAGCTCTTGAACAACCTCATCGACCATGGCCGCCACCAAGCCAACAAGCCCACACTGATATTCATCACACACCGTCCGGCCGTGGTCAAGCACTGCTCACAGGTGGTCACCCTCAAGAAGAACCAATCATAGCAGATGACACACATACATAATAATGTACGCGTAGGAAAGCAGCCACAAGCCAAGGCATGGCTGCTTCGCTTCGTGAAGGACTGGACACTGCCCGTTGCCATTGCCACAGGCACTGCCCTCTATCTGCTGTTCGCCTATGTGCCTGCATTAGAGCCGGCAGCCAGCGTGTGCGGCCCCGTATGCGAAGCTGTGCTGCCGCTCACCATCTTTGCCACACTCTTCGTGACATTCTCCAAGGTGGACTTCCACCTGATGCACCTTGAGCGATGGCATGCAGCCATACTTGCTGCCCAAGGCCTCTGCGTGGCCGTGCTCACGGCCATACTGACAGCCACAGATGGCGGCCCGACGCGCATGGCCATGGAGGCCGTCATGACCTGTGTGATAGCCCCATGCGCATCTGCCTCGCCCGTGGTTACGGCCAAGCTTGGCGGCAACCTCACCGCCATGACCACCTTCACACTGCTCTCAGCAATAGCAACATCCGTGCTCATTCCCGCCATATTCCCTCTTATAGAGCCTGAGGCACACACCACCTTTGCCACAGCATTCCTCCAGATACTGCACAAAGTGGCAGCCGTGCTGCTGCTGCCTCTTGCCCTGGGTGCCATAGTGCGCCACTACTGGCACGCCCTATACCGCTGGCTTATGGGCACGCCCGACCTGGGCTTCTACCTCTGGAGCATATCCTTAGCCATCACAACCGGCATCACCGTGCGCAACATAGCACACAGCCACGCTGCGCCCAGCCTGCTCGCTGCCATCGCCATGCTCACCTTGCTGACAGCATTCGCACAATTCCGCATCGGCCGAGCCATAGGCAAAGCCTACAAGACCCCCATCTGTGCAGGCCAGGCCATGTTCCAGAAGAACACAGCCCTCGCCATCTGGGTGTCCTTCGCCTTCCTCACCCCCACGGCAAGCATCGGAGCAGGCTGCTACGTGCTCTGGCAGAACATTATCAACTCCGCCGAGCTGTGGCAGCACAGGCGTTTTTCGGCAGCCACGCAAGGCGGTGATAATCAGAAAAAACGTTAAAGGACCTGCACGTACAAACATAAATGCCTACCTTTGCGCAGTTAATATGCCATAGCCATAGTGCCAGAAGCGCATTGAGGCACCATCCACACATACCGACACCTATTCATGGAAACAACACTTGTACTGCTCAAACCCAGCTGCGTGCAGCGTCAGCTCATAGGTCAGATAGTAAACAGGTTTGAGCGCCGTGGCCTGCTCATCGTGGGCATGAAGATGATGCAACTCGACGATGCCATCCTCCGTGAGCACTACTCGCACCTCGTCGACCGCCCCTTCTTCCCCCTTCTCGCCCAGTCCATGAAGGCCTCACCCATTGTGGCCATGGCCATACGCGGTGTCGAAGCCGTGCAGGTGGTGCGTGGCATGACGGGCTTCACCAACGGCCGCCGCGCCGACCCCGGCACCATCCGTGGCGACTATGCCATGAGCAACCAGCAGAACATTGTGCACGCCTCAGACTCACCTGAGAATGCAGCCATCGAGCTGGCCCGCTTCTTCCGCCCTGAGGAAATATTCGAGTATCGCCATGCCCTTACCGACTTCCTCTATAGCCAGGACGAAGTCATATAGTAATATCCCCCACCTCTTAGCATGAACATCAACAGCACCATACTAACCAGAATAACCACAGCAGTGCGCCGCAGCGCAGCCTGCCTGTTGCTGACCGCCATCCCGGCAGCAGCATCGGCACAGGACCTGCTGGCTCGCCAGGCACCAATCGACGTCAAGATGAGAGCCGTGGACAGCCTTGCACTGCAACACCTCATAGACCAGGACAACCTCGACAACCCTGCCGGCGACCTCTATCCCTCGTGGGAAAACAACTTCATCAATGCCTTTGCCAATGTCGAGTTGCCGCAAGAGTACAAGATAGACTTGCGGCATTTCGCCATGCCAACCACCAACCGCATTGTCACCTCCCGCTACGGCTATCGTCCCCGCTTCCGCCGTCAGCATAAGGGGCTCGACATCAACGCCAACCGCGGCGACACCATCCGTGCCGCCTTCGACGGCAAGGTGCGCATCGTGGACTATCAGCCCAAAGGCTATGGCAATGTGGTTGTCATTCGCCACCCCAACGGCCTTGAAACCGTGTACGGCCATCTCTCCAGACACCTTGTCAAGCAGGATTCCACCGTCAAGGCCGGCGACCCCATCGGCCTGGCTGGCAACACAGGCTTCAGCAAGGGCACACACCTGCATTTCGAGACACGCCTGCTTGGCGAGTACATTGACCCTGCCAAGCTCTTCGACTTTGAGCATCAGGATGTCACAGGCGACTACTATGTGTTCCGCGGCCGCGGCCGTGGCACATTGCTTGGCCGCCATGATGCCAATGGCAGTGCCGACGGCATGGCCGGACAGACAGAAGAGGAAGTGAGCTACGCCTCGTCGGAGCTCGCCCGCAAACCGGCAGCCACACGTAGCCGCACGGCGGCCTCGGCGGTGCACAAGGTGCGCCGCGGCGACACCCTCTCCAGCATTGCCAAACGCTACCACACCACCGTCAGCAAGCTGTGCAGTGCCAATGGGCTGACACCCAAGAGCACACTTAAAGTGGGGCAAATCATCAGGTGCTCATGACGATGACTACCGAGGAGCAGTTCAGAGCCATACTGCATGAATGCCGCAGCATCTTTGTTGCCAAGCTGCACGACTACGGTGCCGCATGGCGCATCATGCGCATTCCCTCCCTCACCGACCAGCTCTACATCAAGGCTGCGCGCATCCGCTCCCTTGAGATGAAGCGCGAAGCCAAGGTTAACGAGGGCATCCGTCCGGAATTCATCGGCATAGTGAACTACGCCATCGTGGGACTCATACAGCTGCAGCACGGCATAGCCGACACGCCCGACGACATGCCCGTTGATGCCGTGGTCAGCGAGTACGACCGTCTGGCCGAAGAGACACTGGCACTGATGCTGCGCAAGAACCACGACTACGACGAGGCATGGCGTTCCATGCGTGTGAGCAGCTACACCGACATCATACTCCAGAAAGTGTTCCGCACGAAACAGATTGAGGAGCATGACGGCACCACCCTCATAAGCGAAGGCATCGATGCCAACTACATGGACATGATGAACTATGCCGTCTTCGCCCTCATCAAGCTCACTTTCGGCGAGGAAGAGCCCAAGCAGCAATGAACATCGACCGCAGATGGACAATGGTGAACACATGCCGACTGGCTGTGTCCGCCATTTTTATTGTCTCCGGCATGACCAAGCTCGTGGACCCTGTAGGCACACAGCTCAAGGTGGAGGAGTATGCCAACGCCTTAGGTGTGGAGCACTATGTGGCACTCGTGAGTCCGCTCCTGGTTGCTGTGACCCTCTCGCTCACCGAGTTCTGCACGGGCATCTCCCTCTTCTTCGGCATACGCCGCCGCGTCACCACCTCTCTCTCACTGCTTCTGGCCCTGTCCTTCAGTCTGCTCACATTGTGGTCGGCAGCGACAGGTGCCGTGCCCGAATGCGGCTGCTTCGGCGACGCCTGGAAGCTCACTCCCTGGCAGACCTTCGGCAAGAACGTGGTGCTCACGTGCATGGCGGCCGTGGTGTGGTGGCGTGGCAACCTGCTGTCACGCTTCATCTCCGAGTCGGTGCAATGGATTGTCAGCATCTACTCCTTCCTCTTCGGCTTCTTTGTAGCCCTCACCGGCATCTACGGCGAGCCCATACTCGACTTCCGGCCATTCCACGTAGGACAGCATATCCCGACGGCTATGCAGTGGCCCGACGACGTGGACAGGTTGCCTGCCATTCCCGACTTCGACCTCGACGAAGCCATCCTCACCGACACGGCTCGCACGTTCCTGCTCATTGCCCCTCACCTCGAGACAGCCGACGACAGCAACCTCAACGCCATCAATGCCCTCTACGACTATGCGCGCTCGCGGCATGAGCGCTTCGTGTGCCTCACAGCCTCCGACGATGCCGCCATATCGCGCTGGCAGGATCTCACCGGTGCCGAATACCCCTTCCTCTTCATGGACGACAGCGTGTTGCGCACCGTGGCGCGCAGCAATCCTGCACTGATGCTGCTTCACGACGGGTGGATTGAAGGCAAGTGGAGCCACTCCTCACTGCCTGAACCTGCTGCTTTCGACAGCATGAGCATGGCCGACAACCGCCGCTCCATGCTTGCAGGCACGCTGCGCCTGGCATTGTGGTATATCATACCCCTGTTGCTGCTCACGCTGTTGGACCGCACCATCTTTGCCATGCGCTGGTGGCGACGGCGTCACCAGCGGCTGTCAACATAGTCGGCCAGCCGGCGGTAGAACGGGTGGCGGCACAGCGTCTGACGTGCTCCCACGAGTATCAGTTTCATGCGTGCACGGGTGATGGCCACGTTCATGCGGCGCAGGTCGCGCAGGAAGCCTATGTCGCCCTCAGCGTTGGAGCGCACGAGGCTTATCACTATGATGTCGCGCTCCTGCCCCTGGAAGCCGTCGACCGTAGCCACGGTGATTGCCTTGCGCCAGGGACGCCACGTGCGGTCGCGCCGCAACAGCTGGCGCAGCAGCGTCACCTGCCCCTTGTAGGGCGATATGATGCCAACGTCTATATTCTCCTCGCGCAGGCGGTCGGTGCCAATCCTTTCAAAATAGCGTTGCAAGGTCGACAGCGTGAGTTCTGCCTCGACCATATTGGCACGCGACAGGCCATGCACCTGCTCGCCCGCAGCCTCCATGTCCGACGTGTCGATCCACTCCACGGCCGTGTCCCAGTCAAGTATGCCGCGGTATTTCACCTCGGGAGCACTCTGCAAGGCACCGCCATAGAACTCCTGGTTGGGAAACTGCATGATGGTGTCGCACATGCGGTATTGCATAGTGAGCAGCGACACTGCCTGCGGCTTGCGCTCCACCACACACTGCATGAGCGTGCGGTCGAGACCTCCGCGCATGGCTTCCACCGACTTCACCGTGGGCGGCAGTTGCTGGTGGTCGCCGGCGAGCACCACACGGTGCGCCTTCCGGATGGCAATCCACGTGGCAGCCTCAAGTGCCTGCGCGGCTTCGTCGACGAAGAGAGTGTTGAAGCGCGTGCCCTCGAGAAGGCGCGAGGCACTGCCGGCCAGTGTGCATGCCACCACGCGCGTGTCGTCCATGATGGCCTGGTGTATGGCCACCTCGAGCTCGGTGGCACGCTCCTTGAGGCGCGCTATGCGCTGATGGCGGTCGCCGCTGGCAGAGCTCTTCGAGGCATACGCCTCGCGCAAGGCGCGCCTCACTCCCCACAAGTCCTGATAGAGTGCATGTGCCTCGAACCGACGCTCATAGGTGAAGGAGAGCATCTTGTCGGTCACACGCGTGGGATGGCCTATCCGCAGCACGCTCAGCCCGCGGTCCACGAGCTTCTCGGCTATCCAGTCGACAGCCATATTGCTCTGCGCGCACACCAGCACCTGGTTCTCGCGTCGCAAGGTCTCGTAGATGGCCTCCACGAGAGTGGTGGTCTTGCCAGTGCCCGGAGGGCCGTGCACCACGGCCACGTCCTTGGCCCACAGCACCTCGTTGACAGCCGCCTGCTGGCTCACGTTGAGCCAGGGGAAGCGCACAGGGGCAAACGTGTACTTGCCTATAGGCATCTGGCCGTGCAGCATCTCGCGCAGCTCGGCCAGTCGCCCGTCCTTAGCCGCAATGACACGGTCCAGGGCCTCGAACATGAGGCGGTAGGTCTGCTCGTCAAGATAGAGCTGCACGCCCACGCGGTCTGCACTGCGCAATGCGGTGACAGCCTCCTCCGACGGCAGCGACACCACCATGCGCGAGCCATCGGTGTAGACCACGTGGGCCACCCATCCGAAATAGTGCAGCATCCCGCCCGTGCCGTGACGCATGCCCGAGGCATCCTCGCTGAAGAAGCACACAGGCTTGCCAGGCTCGAAGAGCGTCTGCTCCTCGTCGGGGCTGTCGGTCGTCATCTGTGCTACAGCATCAGTGCGCGTGAGTTCAACGACATACTGGTTGAGCGAGTTGTAGTAGCTTCGCCCGATGGCCAGCGGATGCCACGCCAGCCCACGACGCACCTTATGCTCTATGCCCGTGGCCTCGGTGAGCCGCTGGAACTCCTCCCGCTCGTGGGCATATTCCACCTGGAGCAGGGCACGTTGCTGTTGCAGGAGCACGACGGCAGACGAAGGCATGGCAGTACGGCGTCAGTGGTTAGTGTTACGGCAATAGCCATACCACCCGTGAGCGCGTATGGCATCCCACACGGCGGGCGCAAGCCCCTCGCCACGGTAATCCTGGTCGGTGGCTATGGCATGGCGTATCGCGGTGGAGGAATAAGGGAACAGCGGCGCATCCAGCAGCTGCACCCCTTGCGGCAGCGTGGCGGCAGCGATGTCGTGGCCCGCACGGGGATAGACAATGATGTCGTGACGGGCAAGAATCTCGTCGGCACGGTGCCACTCATGGAAGCGCAGCCAGTTGTCGGCACCCACCACAAGCACGAAGTCCGTCCCAGGGTAGGCATCGTGCAAGGCGGCAAGCGTGTGAACCATGTAGGACGGGCGTGGCAGATGACACTCAAAGTCGGTCACGCGCACACCCGCCATGCCCTCTACGGCCAGACGCGCCAGCAGCAGGCGGGCATCGTCGGCAAGCAGTCCGGCCGAGGGCTTGAGGGGGTTCTGCGGAGACACCATAAACCATAGCTCCGACACCCTGCACCGTCGCAGCACACACCCTGCAAGGTCTGTGTGACCACGGTGCAGGGGGTTGAAGCTCCCCCCGTAGAGTGCTATACGCTCCCGTGAAGGCACGTCCCTAATCTCCGTTAACAAACTGATTGATAATGGCGTAGGCTTCAGCCTGCGCATCGGCAAGCTTATCGTTGACCACCACGCGGTCGAAGTGCGGAGCCCGCGAGAGCTCGTAGGCAGCACGCTCTATGCGTTTCTCTATATCCTCGGGGGCTTCGGTGGCACGCCCCTCCAGACGCTGCCGCACCACCTCAATGCTTGGCGGCTGGATGAAGAGGCTCAGCGCGCGGTCGCCATACAGGGCCTTCACGCGCTCGCCGCCATTGACGTCGAGGTCGACCACTACGTTGTAGCCCTCGGCAAGCTGCCGTTCCACCTTGTCCTTGAGGGTGCCGTAGTAGATGCCGGCGTACACCTGCTCATACTCCACGAAGGCATTCTGGGAGATGAGCGCACGGAACTCGTCGGGCGAGATGAAGTAGTAGTCCCGCCCGTGCTGCTCCTGTCCGCGCGGAGACCGCGTGGTGGCCGAGATGGAGAACACGAGGCGCAGCTCGGGCTGCGCCATGAGGTGCTTGATGATGGTACTCTTGCCGCTGCCGCTGGGTGCGGAGATAATGATTACCTTGCCCTTTTTCATGACTATATGCTTTGCTTGAGCGGTGCCGCTACATTACGTTCAGCACCTGTTCCTTTATCTGCTCCAGCTCGTCCTTCATGCGCACCACGATGTTCTGCATCTCGGCAATGTTGCTCTTGCTGCCGGTGGTGTTGATCTCGCGCCCCATCTCCTGCGCAATGAAGCCCAGCTTCTTGCCCTGCCCGTGGCCGTCGCGCATGGTCTGGCGGAAGTAGGCCAGATGGTTCTCCAGTCGCTGCTTCTCCTCGCTGATGTCGAGCTTCTCGATGTAGTATATCATCTCCTGCTCAAGGCGCCCCATGTCGACCTGCACCTCACGGATGCTCTTCAGGCCCTCGAGTATGCGGGAGCGTATCTTCTCCACGCGTGCCTTCTCAAAAGGCTCTATCTGAGCCAACAGGCTCTCTATGTTGTCGACCTTCTCGTTGAACTTAGCCTCGAGCGCGGCTCCCTCCTGCCGGCGGAAGTCCATCAGGCGGTCTATAGCCTGTGCAGCCACGGCCGATGCCACGGCCCACTCCGCGTCGGTGAGCTCCTCTGCCTCCGGCTTGCCCATCACGTCGGGCAGGCGCAACAGCGTGGGGAGCCACATAGCCTCGGGCTCAACGACATCGAGCTCACGGGCCAGGGCACGGAGGTGGTCAACGTAGGAGCGCACCACCTGGTCGTTGATGGGTGCCACGGCGGGAGCGGCATCGTGCTCAATGTAGAGGGCAAACTCCACCTTGCCCCTTTCAAGACGGGTGCTGATGAGCGAGCGCAGCTCCATCTCCCGCTCGCGATAGAGGGGGGCGATGCGCGTCTGCAAGTCAAGAGCCTTGCTGTTGAGCGACTTTATCTCGGCAGTAATCTTCTTGCCTGAATATTCGGCAGAAGCCTTGCCGAAACCTGTCATGGATAGTATCATAGTGACTGCTTGAGTGACTTGTAATGCGGCACAAAGGTAAGGTTAAACAATCAAAAAACTGCCCGTGCACGGCCTATAATAGATAATATTCACGACCTTTGCAAGCCACGGGGCATGCACCACGCACGCACCGCAGCATCTTTCTCCCTACGCCAAGCACAGCAACCACATGGCATGCATACTACATATTGAGACCAGCACACGCGTCTGCTCCGTAGCCGTGAGCCAGGACAGTGCCGTCATCTTCGACAAAGCCGACTTCGAGGGTCCCAACCACGCCACCGTGTGCGCGCCCTTCGTGGCCGAGGCCCTGAGCTTCGCCGAGAGACATGCCATACCCCTCGATGCCGTAGCCGTATCGTCGGGTCCAGGCAGCTACACAGGCCTGCGCATCGGAGTGTCCACGGCCAAGGGCGTGGCCTACGGGCGCGGTGTGCCACTGATAGACGTGTCCACACTCGAGCTCCTGTGCGTGCCCGTGCTGCTCTATCACGACGACGTGCCCGACGACGCCCTCTTCGTGCCCATGCTCGACGCACGCCGCATGGAAGTGTACGCCGCCGTCTACGACCGCGCCCTGCACGCCAGGCGTCAGCCGGCAGCCGACATCGTGGATGCCACTACCTACGCTGAATGGCTCAACGCCGGCCACGTGTGCTTCTTCGGCCCGGGAGCAGCCAAGTGCAAGGCCGCTATCAATCACCCCAACGCCATCTTCATCGACAGCATCGACCCTTTGGCCAAATACATGCAGCCATTAGCCGAGAAGGCTCTGGCCCAAGGCTGCACGGCCGACGTGGCCTACATGGAGCCCTTCTACCTCAAGGACTTCGTGGCTACAAAGCCACGCGACCTGCTTCACACCAACTGACAACACACCCGACACGATGACATACAACACCCAACGCGAGCAGCTCCAGATGCGTGAATACGGACGCCTGCTGCAAGACATGGTGGATGAGTGCCTGACCATTGAGGAACGCGACGAGCGCCAGCGTTGCGCCGAGACCATCGTGCGCATCATGGCCACACTCCATCCCAACACCAAGCAGATGCCCGACTACGGCGAGAAGCTATGGAACCACCTCGCCCACATCTCAGGCTACCGCCTCGACATCGACTACCCCTACCCCATCACCCGCTCTGACGCACAGGCCGAGAAGCCCAAGCCGCTGAAGTATCCCATGCAGCGCATACGCTTCCGCCACTATGGCCACATCACCGAAGCCTTCATGCACCAGATAGTGAAGCTCGAGGATGCCGCCGAGCGCGAGCGTCTCACCGCCATGATGGCCAACTACATGAAGCGCAGCCTCTACAACTGGCACCGCGACGCGATGGACGACGGCAAGGTGGAAGCCGACATCGCAGCCTACACCGAGGGCATGGCACAGCTGCCTGCCGACTTCCGCTTCGCATCGGCCACCACAGGACACCTGCCAGGCAACAAAAAGAAGAAGCGCAGATGAGTGCCTTTCGCATAGAGGGAGGCCACAGCCTCAGCGGCACCATCACGCCCCAGGGAGCCAAGAACGAGGCCCTGCAGGTGCTCTCGGCCACGCTGCTCACCAACGAGCCCGTGCGCATCAGCAACATACCCGACATTGCCGACGTCAACCACCAGATACAGCTCCTGCAGGACATCGGCGTAAAGACCACATGCCACGGCAAGGGCGACTACACGTTCTGTGCCGACAGCATCAACACAGCCTTCCTGCAGAGCGACACCTTCCTGGAGCGCTCGGCCAAGCTGCGCGGCAGCATCATGCTCATAGGCCCGCTGCTGGCACGCTTCGGCCGCGCCATGGTGGCCAAGCCTGGAGGCGACAAGATAGGGCGCCGCCGCGTGGACACCCACTTCCTCGGCTTGAGTGCGCTGGGTGCCACCTTCAGCTACGACAGCGAGCGCGAACTCTTCGACATCACTGCGCCAAGCCTGCACGGTGCCTACATGCTGCTCGACGAAGCCTCCCTCACCGGCACGGCCAACATCATCATGGCCGCCGTGACGGCCAAGGGAGCCACCACCATATATAATGCAGCCTGCGAGCCCTACGTGCAGCAGCTGTGCCGCATGCTCATACGCATGGGAGCACACATCGAGGGCCTGGCCTCGAACCGCCTGACCATATATGGTGTGGAGCGTCTCTGCGGCACGTCGCACCACCTCCTGCCCGACATGATCGAAGTGGGCTCATTCATCGGCATGGCTGCCATGTGCGGCAACGGCATCACCATCAAGGATGTCTGCTACGACGAACTGGGCATCATCCCCTACACCTTCACGCGTCTGGGCATCACCATAGAGCGGCACGGCGACGACATCTACATCCCCCACCACGACAGCTACGAGATAGAGTCGTTCATCGACGGCTCCTTCATGACGTTTGCCGATGCCCCCTGGCCTGGCCTGACGCCCGACCTGCTGAGCGTGCTCCTCGTGGTGTCCACCCAGGCCAAGGGCTCCGTGCTCATTCACCAGAAGATGTTCGAGAGCCGCCTCTTCTTCGTAGACAAGCTTATCGACATGGGTGCACAGATAATACTCTGCGACCCCCACCGCGCCGTCGTCGTGGGTCACGACCACAAGCTGCGCCTGCGTGGCGGCCGCATGACGTCGCCCGACATCCGTGCCGGCATTGCCCTGCTCATCGCCGCCATGAGCGCCGACGGCGTGAGCACCATAAGCAACATCGAGCAGATCGACCGTGGCTACGAGAACATCGACCAGCGTCTGAACGCTCTCGGCGCACACATCTCACGCACAGACTGAAGCCCGCCGATGCTCCACGAGAACGATGTATACAAGATAGGCACCATCACACGCTGCCACGGCGTGCGCGGTGAGGTGGCCATGCGTTTCACCGACGACGTGTGGGACCGCACGGACGCCGACTACCTCTTCTGCCGCATGGACGGTCTGCTCGTGCCGTTCTTTCTCGAGGAGTGGCGTTTCCGCTCCGACGACGTAGCCCTGCTCAAGTTTGCCGACGTGGACGATGCCGACACCGCCCGGCGCATGGTGGGAGCCGATGTGTGCTTCCCCAAGGCACTCACGCCCGATGCCGTGGCCGCCGAAGATGTCACGTGGCAGATGCTGACAGGCTTCGAGGTGTGGCAGCAGGGCGCAGCATCGCCTCTGGGCACCGTGGAGGCGGTGCTCGACCAGACGGCCAACATACTGCTCAGCATACGCACCACTGGCGGCAGCGAGGTGCTCGTGCCAGCCCACGAGGACTTCATCGTCAGCGCCGACCACGTGCAGCGCCGCCTGCTGGTCAGCGTGCCCGACGAGCTTCTCTCCCTCAACGCTTAGACTCAACCATCAATCACCCCACATGCAACCCACTCGCAAGAAACAGATAGCCATCCTGGGCTCCACGGGCAGCATAGGCACACAGGCCCTCGACGTCATTGCTGCCCACCCCGACCGTTTCGAGGCACGTGTGCTCACGGCAGCCAACCGCTGGCAGCTGCTGGCCGAGCAGGCCCGCCGCTTCGTGCCTGCCGCCGTGGTCATTGCAGGCGAGCAGCACTACGAGCCACTGCGCGAAGCCCTGGCCGACTTGCCCATCGCCGTCTACGCCGGCAGCGACGCACTCTGTCAGGTGGTCACCTCGCAGGAAGTAGACATGGTGCTCACGGCCATGGTGGGCTTTGCCGGCCTGGCACCCACGATAGCCGCCATACGTGCCGGCAAAGCCATCGCCCTGGCCAACAAGGAGACCATGGTGGTGGCCGGCGAGCTCATCAACAGCCTGGCGCGCGAGCACCGCGTGCCCATCCTGCCGGTGGACAGCGAGCACTCGGCCATCTTCCAGAGCCTCATGGGTGAGGTGTCGCCGATAGAAAAAATCATACTCACAGCCTCCGGAGGCCCCTTCCGCACCTTCACGACAGAGCAGCTGCAAGGCGTCACGCCAGCCATGGCACTGCGACATCCCAACTGGGACATGGGGGCAAAGATCACCATCGACTCAGCCACGATGATGAACAAGGGCTTCGAGGTCATCGAGGCCAAGTGGCTCTTCGGTGTCGAGGCAGAGCGCATACAGGTGGTGGTGCACCCGCAGAGCGTGGTGCACTCGGCCGTGCAGTATGCCGACGGCGCGGTGAAGGCCCAGCTCGGCGTGCCCGACATGCGCGTGCCCATCCAGCTGGCATTCTCCTACCCTGAACGCCTCGCGAGCACCTTCGACCGCCTGGACTGGTATGCCATGCACGACCTCACCTTCGAGCGTCCCGACACGGAGCGTTTCCGCTGCCTGGCCTTAGCCTACGAGAGCCTGCGCCAGGGCGGCAACATGCCATGTATCGTCAACGCGGCCAACGAGGTGGTGAACCGCGCCTTCCTCGAAGAGCGGTGCTCCTTCCTGGCCATGGCCGACATCATCGCGCACGCCATGCAGCACACCCCCTTCATTGCACAACCCACCTACGACGACTACGTTGCCACCGACGCCGAAGCCCGCCGCATCGCCGCCGCCAGGCTGAAGTCTTAGCACACGCACCGATGCCGCCGACAGCCCACAGCACGGCAGCACGGCGATGGCATCCACCCATCAATAACCCTTAGCACACACGACACGCTTATGTCAATATTCCTCATCAAGACCCTGCAGCTGCTGCTCTGCTTCGCACTGCTCATTGTGCTCCACGAGGGCGGCCACTTTTTCTTTGCCAAGCTCTTCGGCATCCGAGTGGAGAAGTTCTTCATGTTCTTCGACTGGAAGTTCCACCTCTTCTCCACCCACGACCGCTGGTTTGCACGCCTCTTCCCACGCCTGGCCAAGAGCGAGACCGAGTATGGCCTGGGGTGGATACCTCTGGGCGGATACGTCAAGATAGCCGGCATGATCGACGAGAGCCTCGACCTGGAACAGATGCGCCAGCCCGCGCAGCCGTGGGAGTTCCGCAGCAAGCCCGTGTGGCAACGCTTCCTCGTGATGGTGGGCGGCGTGCTGGTCAACTTCCTGCTCGCGCTCTTCATCTATGCCATGATACTCTTCGCCTGGGGCCGCGACACGCTGCCCATGCGTGCCGTCGGCGACGGCTTTGCCTACAACGCCATGGCCACCGCCATGGGCTTTGAGCAGGGCGACATACCTGTTGCCGTCGACGGACAGCCCATCGTGGCGTGGGAAGGCAGCGTGTACCGCGACATCTCGGAGGCCACGGTGGTGACCGTGCTCCGGCAGGGCCGCGAGGTGGACATCACCATGCCCGCCGGCGGTGTCAACCTTCTGGAGATGCTCGATGCCGAGCCCCGTTTCCTGTCGGTGCGCGTGCCCTCGGTAATCGACACGGTGATGCCAGGGTCGCCGGCCGCCAAGGCCGGCATCAGCAGAGGCCACCGCATCGTGGCCGTGGAGGGGCAGGCGGTGGCCTGGTGGGGCGACTTCGACGCCGTGATGGGCCGCCGTGCCGACATCCTGGCCGCAGGGTGCACGCCGGCCGACAGTGCCCGCCTGCGCCACCTCACCGTGGCCGTGGAGCGCGAGGGACGCACCGACACGCTCGACCTCGTGCTCGACGCAAACTACCAGATGGGCATCTACAAGACGCCCTACCAGCTCTACTACCGCGACGCCTACGTGCACACCGACTACAGCTTCCTGCAGGCCATCCCCGCCGGCATACGCTATGGCTGGGAGACCCTCGGCGGCTATGTGTCGGACCTCAAGTACGTCTTCTCCCGCAAGGGCGCACAGAGCGTGGGCTCCTTCGGCACCATAGGCTCGCTCTTCCCCGCCGTGTGGGACTGGGCATCCTTCTGGAACATCACCGCCTTCATATCGCTCATGCTGGCCTTCATGAACATCCTGCCTGTCCCCGGGCTCGACGGAGGCCACATACTGTTCCTCATCGTGGAAGCCGTGACACGCCGCCCGCCGTCGGACAAGTTCATGGAGCGCGCGCAATACGTGGGCATGGCACTGCTGCTCGCCCTGATGGGTCTGGCCGTGTTCAACGACATCGTCAAGTTCCTCTTCTGACAGGGACAGAAGAGGGAATGTAAAATGTAGAATGTAAAAGCCTTGCCACACTACACGCTTTACATTCCACTGCGGACATTTTACATTCGCAGACTCTGCATCTTACATCTGCAAAGACCATACACAGACCATGCAGGGTGACCGCACGGACCATGCAGGGTGACCGCACAGAGAGTGCAGGGTGACGCCATATCACCCTGCACCCTCTTTTTTTCGCCTCTGCCGTTACTCGCGTTTACGCCAAAAGGCCTACCTTTACGCGGCAACATCGAAAACACTCAAAACAGATAGCTATAACGATGAAGAAACGCATCCAGTTCAGCCTTGTCTATCGCGACATGTGGCAAAGTTCCGGCAAGTTCCAACCCCGCAAAGACCAGCTTGAGCGCATCGCCCCCGTGATTATCGACATGGGCGTGTTCGACCGCGTGGAGACCAATGGCGGTGCCTTCGAGCAAGTGAACCTGCTCGCCGGCGAGAACCCCAACGCCGCCGTGCGCGCCTTCTGCAAGCCCTTCAACGAAGTGGGCATCAAGACCCACATGCTCGACCGCGGGCTCAACGCCCTGCGCATGTATCCCGTGCCCGACGACGTGCGCCAGCTCCAATACAAGGTAAAGCACGCTCAGGGTGTCGACATACCACGCATCTTCTGCGGCCTCAACGACGTGCGCAACATCATACCCTCGGTGCGCTGGGCCAAGGCCGCCGGCATGACACCGCAAGCCACGCTGTGCATCACCACGTCGCCCATACACACCGTGGACTACTACAGCGAGATAGCCGACCAGGTGATAGCCGCCGGAGCCGAGGAAATATGCCTCAAGGACATGGCAGGCATAGGCCAGCCGGCACTCCTCGGCGCACTCACCAAGGCCATCAAGGACAAGCACCCCGACATCATCATACAGTATCACGGCCACTCCGGCCCAGGCCTCTCCATGGCCTCCATTCTCGAGGTGTGCAACAACGGTGCCGACGTCATCGACACAGCCATCGAGCCCCTGTCGTGGGGCAAAGTGCACCCCGACATCATCTCCGTGCAGTCGATGCTCAAGAACGAAGGCTTCGAGGTCAAGGACATCAACATGAACGCCTACATGCAGGCACGCTCACTCACCCAGGAGTTTATCGATGACTGGCTCGGCTACTTCATCAACCCTGGCAACAAGCTGATGTCCAGCCTGCTGCTGGGCTGCGGACTCCCTGGCGGCATGATGGGCTCCATGATGGCCGACCTGGCAGGCATACACAGCGTCATCAACCAGACCCTCAAGGCCAAGGGCGAGCCCGAACTCTCAACCGACGACATGCTCGTGCGCCTCTTCGACGAGGTGGCCTATGTGTGGCCCCGCGTGGGCTATCCGCCACTCGTCACACCCTTCTCGCAATACGTCAAGAACATAGCCCTGATGAACCTGCTCACCATGGCCCAGGGCAAGGGACGCTTCGTGATGATGGACGACGCCATGTGGGGCATGATCCTCGGCAAGAGCGGCAAGATACCCGGCCAGATAGCACCCGAACTCGTGGAGCTGGCCAAAGAGAAAGGCAAAGAGTTCACCACAGCCGACCCCCACACGCTGCTCACGGACGCGCTGCCAGGCTTCATCAAGGAAATGGAGGACAACGGCTGGGACCGCGGACAGGACGACGAGGAGCTCTACGAGCTGGCCATGCACCCCGAGCAATACCGCAACTACAAGAGCGGTCAGGCCAAGAAGAACTTCCTGGCCGACCTCGAGAAGGCCAAGATAGCCAAGATGGAAGCCAGCAGCGGCCCCCGACTCACGCCGCAGGAGCTGGCAGCATTCAAGCACGCCAAGGCCGACGCCATCGTCGCTCCCGAAGGCGGACAGCTCTTCTTCGAAGTGAGCGGCGACAGCGGATGCCAACGCTGCATAGAGCCGCAAGTGGGGCAAAAGTATGAAGCAGGACAGACCTTCTGCTACATACAGATGCCATGGAACGAACTCCGCCCCATCCCCGCAGCCCTCGGCGGCACACTCGTCGAGGTGGCGGCACGGCAAGGACAACGCGTGCTCAAGGGCCAGACACTGGGCTGGATAGAGCGCAACGCCTGACCATAACAACAACACCCCATCACCCATGCTACACACAACACGCAACCTCCTGACCATCATAGTCATGGCAACAACAGCAATAGCCACCACCGCCTGCCACGCCAACAGCCGGCAAGCCGACAGCGACCAAGACAGCACCACACAGCCCGTGGTCTACTTCACCCGCGAAATATCGCCCCAGTCACTCCTACGCATTTATCAGGCACTCGGCCGCGAGGCACAAGGCCGCGTGGCAGTGAAAATAAGCACCGGCGAAGGCGGCAACAACCACTACCTCAAGCCAGAACTCATTGCCGGACTGGTGAACAGCGTGCAAGGCACCATCGTGGAGTGCTGCACAGCCTACGGCGGCACACGTCAGGACAAACAGATGCACTGGCAGACCATCCACGACCACGGCTTCGACGTCTTCCCCGTCGACCTCATGGACGAGGAGGGTGAGATGCAGATACCCGTGGCCGACAGCACCCACCTCAAGTGCGACATCGTGGGCGACCACCTGCAACGCTACGACTTCATGATCAACCTGGCCCACTTCAAGGGTCACGCCATGGGCGGCTTCGGCGGCGTGCTCAAGAACGCATCCATCGGCGTGGCATCCACCAACGGCAAGGCCTACATACACAGCGTGGGCATCACCGCCGACCCCGTGGAATGCTGGAACCATATCGACAATCAGGACGGCTTCCTCGAGTCGATGGCCGCCGCCGCACAAGCCGTGCACAACTACTTCGGCGGCGACCGCATCGTATACATCGACGTGATGAACAACATGAGCGTAGACTGCGACTGCGACGGCAACCCCGCCCGCCCCGAGCTCAAGGACATGGGCATCATGGCATCCACAGACCCCGTGGCCGTGGACCAGGCATGCCTCGACATGGTGTTCGGCCACACTGCCGCCGAGGGCGACAACGAACAGCCACTCATTGAGCGCATCAACCGCCAGCATGGCACCTACATCACCGAGTATGCCGAGCGCATAGGCCTCGGCAGCAAGAGCTACAAGCTCGTCGAAATAGAATAGCCACCACACAACAGCCACACACTGCATGAAAGCACAGCACTACGCACCACTGCTGCTCTGCCTGGCCGCCTGCACGACGGCACCCAAGCAGGAAGCCGACGAGATCAACGACTCCACCACGCCGCTCCACCTGCTGCAGCCCGACTATCAGGTGCCCTACGGCGAGCTCACTGCCGACGAGGTGAAAGCCGACCTCGACCGCGTGTTCGCCTACTGCGACGCACAGACACCGCACCGCATCATCGACACCGACGGCCAGGAAGTGGCCGACATCGACGCCCTGCCCGAGGGTGCCACCGTGGAGCGCGGAGCCTTCCGCATCGGTTCCTACGAGTGGGGCATCACCTATCAGGCACTGCTCGACGCTACGGCAGCGACAGGCGACAAACGCTATGCCGACTACGTGCTGCGACAGATGCACCTGCTGGAGCGTGCCGTGCCGGCATTCCGTGAGCGCGATGCCAGCAAGGACGAGGTGGCCGACGCGCAGATGGAACAGATCATCCATCCGCGTGCACTCGACGACTGCGGCACCATGTGCACCGCCATGATGAAGGCCATGGACCGCTACCCCGAACTCGTTCTCGTGGAAATCATCAAGAACTACCTCACCTTCGTGGAGCACGGCCAGTACCGCCTGCCCGACGGCATCTTTGCCCGCCACCGTCCGCAGCACAACACCGTGTGGCTCGACGACATGTACATGGGCATCCCCACCGTGGCCTACGCAGGCGTACACACCGGCAACGCCGACTACTCCAACGAGGCTGCCACCATGTACAAGAACTTCGTGCGCCGCATGTGGGTGCCGGAGAAACAGATATACCGCCACGGCTATGTGGAGGGACTGGCGCAGCAGCCCACCTACCACTGGGCACGCGCCAACGGCTGGGCACTGCTCACCACGGTGGAACTGCTCGACATGCTGCCCGAGACACACCCCGACCGTCCCTTCATCATCGCACAGCTGCGTGCACATGTGGCCGGCCTGGCCGCCTTGCAGTCGAGCGAAGGCTTCTGGCATCAGTTGCTCGACCGCTCAGACAGCTATCTCGAGACATCGGCCACCGCCATCTACTGCTACGCCATAGCCCACGCCGTGCGCAAGGGATGGATTGAGGGCATCACCTACGGTCCTGTGGCACAGCTGGCATGGCACGCCATAAGCACCAAGATAACCGACGAGGGCAAGGTTGACGGCACATGTGTGGGCACAGGCATGGCCTTCGACCCCGCCTTCTACTACTACCGCCCCGTCTCCACGGCAGCGGCTCACGGCTACGGCCCTGTCATCTGGGCAGCAGCAGAGATGTACAGCCTGCTGCAAGAGTGGCACCCGCGCACCAACGACAGCGGCCTTCACTACTACGAGCAGGAGCAGACCAACCCCTCACCGCTCTTCTACCTGACTGAGGACGGCCAGGGCGAAGCTGTGAAATAGTGTTCCGCACGCTACACTCCCACAAGGCAAGCCCCCTCCCTATGGCCATGCGCGCATAAGGAGGGGGCTTGCTGTTCCGCAACAGCTATGAGAACACACGGTCGCCACGCTTCTTGGCAAGCTCCGTGTGTATCTGTTTCGTTGTCTGATATTCAGCAAAGAGAGCCTCGGCACGTTGCGCATCGTCAACAACGACGGGGTCACGCATCTGCCGCATGAGCTCCTGCAGGCGGGCTTCCACGATGGATAGCTTGTAGTCGGCAATGAGGTGGGGCACGATGTCGATTAGGCGCTCCTCCTCGGGCTTGAGCGGGGCACTCTTCTCATAGCGCCGGCTCAGTGTCTCCGTGTCATGAGCCAGGTCGGCAGCCAAGTTGGCAATGTCGCGGTCGGGATGGTTCTCGAAGTAGCGTGAACTGCGGAAGCCCTCCTCGCGGCAGTGTGCCAGAGCCTCGTCGAGCATGCGGCGGTGCAGCTCGCTGCGTAGAGTGAGGTCGTCCTGCCGGAGTGCCAGGCTGATGAATTCAGCCACAGCGATGGGCTGCTGCTGTCCCTCCTCATCCTCCAGCTCGCACATAATCTTCTCACCGTGGCGCACCACCATCTGCATCAGAGCCTGCTCCTGACGCAAGATGGCCGCCTCGCGAGGGTTCGTGCCGCGTGCGGCAAAGGCCTGATGCTGAAGCAGCTCGGGGGCTATATCCGATGGCGACAGGGTGTCGGGCACAGGGGTGTCGGGTGATGCCTTTGCTCCCGCAGGTTGCTGCGCCACACTCTGCAGCAAGCCATCCTGGCCACCACTGAGGGCTCCCTGTTGCCGTTGCTCACGTTCACGCTCACGCTGCCGCTCCTCGCCCAACCGTTGACGCACACGTGCCACGGCAGCGGCGATGAGTCCTTCGTTGAGCGACAGCAACAGAGCCGTCTCACGTATATAGAATGTGCGCGTAATCTCGTTGGGTATCACCGCCAGACTGTCAACAATGTTGTTGACCAGGCGTGACAGCTTGATGGGATCGCCCTTGGCCTCTTCGAGCAGGAGGTCGGTCTTGAAGCGTATGAAGTCCACCTGATGGTCGCGCAGATAAGCCTGGTAGTCCTCGGCAGTATGTTTGCGGGCAAAGCTGTCGGGGTCGTCGCCGTCGGGCAGGAGCAGCAGCTTCACGTTCATGCCGTCGGCAAGGAGCATGTCGATGCCTCGCTGCGATGCCTTGATGCCGGCAGCATCGCCGTCGTAGATGACCACGATGTTGTCCGTGAAGCGGTGTATGGCATTTATCTGATCCGTGGTGAGAGCTGTGCCGCTCGAGGCCACCACGTTCTCCACGCCTTGCTGGTGCATGGCCATGACATCGGTGTATCCCTCCACAAGGTAGCACACGTCTTGCCGCACAATGGCTTGCTTGGCAAGGAAGAGGCCGTAGAGCTCACGCTTCTTGGAGTAGACGATGCTCTCGGGCGAGTTCTGGTACTTGACGCTGACACCCTTGGTGCGCGAGTCGAGCACACGTCCGCCAAAGCCGACCACCCTGCCCGACACCGTGTGTATGGGGAAGATGACACGCCCCCGGAAACGGTCGTAGGTGCGCCCCGCATCGTTGCGGATGCACAGTCCCGTCTTGAGTATGAACTCTTCCTTGAAGCCTTCCTTGATGGCAGCCTGCCACTGGGCGTCGTACTTGTCAGGACAGAAGCCCAGCTGGAAACGCTTGATGATGTCGTCGCGGAAGCCACGCTGGCGGAAGTAGGCAAGGCCCACGGCACGCCCGTCCTCCGTGTCGTTCATCTGCTGCTGGAACCACTTGCCGGCCCACTCGTTCACCACAAGGAGGCTCTCACGCTCGCTCTCCTGCGCCTTCTCCTCGTCGGTCTGCTCGCGCTCCTTGACCTCGATGTGGTACTTCTTGGCCAGATAGCGCAGTGCCTCGGGATAGGTGAGCTGTTCGTGCTCCATGATGAAGTGCACGGGCGTGCCTCCCTTGCCACAGGCAAAGCACTTGCAGATGTTCTTGCTCGGCGACACCATGAACGACGGCGTGCGGTCGTCGTGGAAAGGGCACAACCCCTTGAGGTTGGCACCTGCACGCTTCAGCGTGACGAAGTCGGAGACGACGTCAACGATGTTGGCTGCATCGAGGATACGGTCTATGGTCTGGCGGTCTATCACACCGCAAAGATAAGAAGTTTACCCTCTCACCTGTTGCCTCCACCTGCGGAAACCGGCTATTGCGATTACCACATAGAGCGCATAAAGCGATGCCTTGTAGGGTATGTCCTTATAAAAATATAGAGCGCATGTCACTACATCCACGGCAATCCACACCAGCCACTGCTCCACATAGCGGCGTGCCAGCAGGTAGATGCCAATCATGGAGAATGCCGTAGTGAAGGCATCGGCAAGAGGCACGGTGCTGTCGGTGAAGGTGAAAAGCAGCCAATAAATTACCGCCCACACTGTTGCTGCCACCATGGCCAGAACGGCCACACTGCCCCATCCTGTGGTGCCGCCGATGGGGCTGTGCCACAACGTGGTGGGGCGCACCACGTCGGGCTGTGTGCCGCTGCCGGCCAGATGCCGACGCCAGTGGGCCATGCCGTAGATGGTCATGCCGAGATAGTAGAACTCCATGCCGCAATCGGCGTAGAGACCCTTGTCGAAGTAGAGCACTATGCCCAGCACCTGCATCGCCGCTCCCACGACCCACATCCACACCGAGCCGCGCACCTCGAGCAGTATGTAGAGCAGCCCGAGGGCGGCCGTGGTCATGTCGAGCCAGTGTGCCATCAGAACCTCAGCGTGACACTGCCCATGGCTGTGAAGCCGGCCATGGGGATGAAGCCAATCTGGTAGTAGCGGTGGTCGGCCGTGAAGCCGTCGCTCTCGCAGATAGCACTATACACCCATCCCGATGCAGCGTAGTGGTGGTTGAATATATTATTAAGGTGTGCACCGACGACCACCTCACGCAGACCGGCGAAGCGATGTGCCGCCATGGTGTACTGCATGTGAAGGTTGCTTGTGGAGTAGGCCGGCAGCGAGCGGTCGCGGCATGCGGTGTTGTCGAGGAACTGGCGCGCTACATAGTTGGTATGCCATGTAGCCTCAAAGCCTGCCACGTGGGCACGCAGGAAACCGTTCATCAGCAGCGAGGGCGAGAAGGCCAGCGTGGAGTGGTCGTAGTGCACGGTCTGCGAGCCGTGTTCCCAGTCCTCGACCACTTCGTCGAAGTCCTTAATGCGGTTGGAGCTCAGGGCCGCGTTGCCCTCGAGCGAGAGCCACTGTGTGATGTGTGCGCCAGCCGTGAGCTCAAGGCCAAGGCGGTAGGAGTCGCGTATGTTGGTGGTGAGGGCCTCGCCGATGTCGCTCTGTGCACCTGTCTGCACGAACTGGTCGGTGTAGTCCATGTAGTAGGCATTCAGGCCGGCATGCCATGTCGGTGCCGAGTAGCTGTAGCCCAGCTCATAGTCCACGAGTTGCTCGGCACGCGGTGCCGCCATCGAGCCATTGTCGGTGAAGTTGTTGCGCTCGGGCTCACGGTGGCTGTGAGCCACGGAGGCATAGGCATGATGGCCGTCATGATGGTAGGAGACACCGGCCTTGGGGTTGACGAAGTGGTAATGGCGGTCTATGTCGAGACCCTGGTTGTGGTAGCCGTCGGCAGCAGCATAGAACTTGTCGTTGATGCCCCATGTGCGGAAGTGCACATCGCGGTATTGCACATCGGCATATACACTCCAGCTGCGGCCTATATGGCGTGTAGCCTTGATGAAGGCCGAGGCATCGCTCTTCTCGGCATCGGAGTCGTAGTAGGTGTAGCGGCCGTTGGCCAGCACCTTGGCGCGCAACTCCTCGTTGGCCACGTAAGTGAGGTGCCCGAAGTGGTCGCCCTTGAACTGTTGGGCTGCCACGCCGCCCACTGCCTCCCAACGGTCGTCGGCGTAGGCCGTGTTCCACACGAAGCCGTAGGTGTGCTGCTCCAGGCCTTTCTGCCTCACGAAGTCGGTGCGCTTGAGCGTGGAGCCGTCGGCGAGGGTCAGGTTGGAGAGGCCGAACTTGGAGAGCTTGTTGTTCGGGCGGAACTCATCATAGTAGCCATAGCCGTAGGTGTAGTGGAGCGTGGCCGTGGTCTGCCAGTGGTCGGAGAGCTGCCATACGGCAGTGAGCAGGTTGTGGTCTTGGTTGAAGTTGTCGGTGGTGCGGCTCCACAGCGAACCGTCGCTCATGGCGTAGCGGCGCGTGAGGTAGTTGCCGGCGGCATCGGTGGGGAAGGCGTATGACTGCGGATCGTAGACAATGCCCTCGTAGAGCGAGTTGTAGCGTCCGAGCCCTCGCGCGTACATATCTTTATATGTATGTATGCCTGTCGCGCCGACGTACATGCCATCCATGAGCGAACTGTCGTCGTTGCCGGCCGTGGCACCGTTCCAGGCCTGTCCTGTGTGCTCGTAGTTGGCAATGTTGCGATAGCGCAACGTGAAGCCCTCCGATGGCATCCATGCCAAGGCGGCGTAGGCCGAGCCAGAGCGTCCGTGGGTGCCATGCATGTAGCCGTCGGTCTGCGTCTGGCTCCAACCGGCATCGAGAGCAAGCTGGCCGGGGAGCAGTCCCGTTGATGCTGCCACGTTGTAGTGCATGGTGCCATAGGAGCCCAGCGAATAGCCCACCTCGGCCTGCGGCGTGAGACGCGGTGCCGCCGATGTCAGGGCTATGGTGCCGCCGAAGGCACCGTCGCCGTTGGTGGAGGTGCCTATGCCGCGCTGCACCTGCACGCTGCCGAGCATCGAGGCATAGGAGTTCATGTTGGCCCAGAACACACACTGGTCCTCGGGCGAGTTGAGTGCCACGCCGTCGAGGGTGACGTTGATGCGCGAGTCGGCAGCACCGCGTATGCGCATGTAGGTAGTGCCGATGCCGATGCCGTTCTCGCTCCAGGCCATGATGCCTGGCGTGCGGGCCAGCAGCATGGGCAGTTCCTGTCCTGTGGTGGCATGCTGTGTGAGCTCCGTGCGGCCTATGTTGGTCACGGCATAGGGCGCATAGCGGGGGGCGCGCACGGCGGTGACCACCACCTCATGCATGTGTCCTATCTTGAGGGAGTCGGTCTCTGCGGCCGACATGAGGCCCGGCGTGAAGGCTGTGGCTATAGCAAGAGCCATACCCGTGCACGAAGGGCGAAGAGTGAAGAGTGAAGAATGTAAAGCCATACTCCCGATATTGAGGAATAAGAAATGATTGCCAGTGACACCGGCTGGCACCGGCTCCATCATCCCCTCGGCAGCATTGTCTGCATCGGGTGAACAGGGTCTTATCTCAGCCGCCGAAACCGGCAAGCACCCCTTGATAGAGCGCAGCAAAGATACATCTTCTTCTAAGAAGAATGTAGAGTATAGAAGGGAAAAGCCTGCTACTCCCTGCTTTTTTACATTCTCCATACTACGAAGAAGAGGCCCTGCTTCGCAGCAGAGCCTCTCCAAGTACATTATTATTAACTTACAACTCTGGCGTGAAGCGCGAGCCTGCGCGCCAAATTGCGGGGTAGTCACCCGCCGCTCCGGTCATTGATGGTCAGACCTCTCTTGGTGTCTGAGCACGGAGGGAGCGGGGGGCGGGTCTTCAGGTCATTGGCTTACCAGATACCCTTCACGAGGCCTTCCTCTTCAGAGGGAGTGTTGTCCACGCTGAGGCCTTCGATATTGGTACCTTTCACGGAGACGGCAAGCACCATCTCTTGGGCAGCGAAGCCGCAGAGCTCCATCTTGGGAGCAACATAGAGTGTCTTTTTCATTGTCTTGTCAGGATTTACAGTTAACATTCTACATTCCGTCTATCGGACGATCTTCTTGCCACCCACGATGAAGATGCCCTTCTGAGCGCGGGCCACACGCTGGCCGGCGATGTTGTAGATGGCACCTGCGGCAATCTGCTCGCCGTCGATGCTCTCGATGGCTGTAGCAACGCCGTTGATGTTGATGGTGAGAGCCTTAACCTCGGTCTCCTCGTTGGCCTGGATGTAGGCGCGGAAAGCCTTGAGGGCGTTGCCGCCGGCGGTCATCACGAACTTGCCCGGGACGAGCACATAGTTGCCAGCCTCCACGGTTGTGGGAGCGTAGGTGCCGACGAAGTTGTAGTTGGTGCCAGCGGCGACAGGAGTGCCGGTGGTGATGGTGACACCATTAAACTCCTTGACGGCATCGTTGGCAGCATCAGCCTTGAAGAGGTAGGGCACGTCGGGCATGATGGCGTCAGCCTCAGTGAAGTTGAGCACACCTTCATTGTCTCCTGCATACTGGTAGAGCTGGCCCTCGCCGAACTGAGCAGCGACGGTCTCGGCATCCACTGCGAAGGGCAGCACGATGGTGTTCCAGCCCTCGGCAATCTCCTTCACGAGAGTGACGTTGCCGGCAGCACTGACGGGCTCGTATGCCACAGTCTCGTCGAGCTCGATGACCTTCTCAGCCACCTTGTAGAGTTCAACATAGCCGATACCCATCCAACGGAACTGGTTGCCAGTCATGGGCTTCAGACCTACCTTCACTTCCTGTTCTACGCTGTTCACGAAGGAGATGGAAGCTTCAGTCAGGCGTTCGGTGTTCACGAGACCACCCTGCGTGTCGTTGGCATAGAAGTAAACCGCGCTGTTCGTTGCACCAGCTACGCCGTTGGCAGAGGCGAATGCATAGCAAGAGAAGTCATAGGTACCAGCGGGCAAAGTCACCTTCTGATAAAGAGCAAATGCATTGTTATCCTTGGCTACTTCGCTCCAGTACTCGAAGAAGTGTGTTTTGGTGCCGTCCTCTGAGGTGGCAGCATCATTGGTCATGGTCTGGCTGTTGCCATCCTCCTGGTCGGTGTACCAACCCGGAACGTCTGCGACACCTGTCCAAGCAGCGAAGCCAGATACATCGGGGTTGGTGAGCAGGAATGTGCAGTCGAACTTAGCATCGTCGCCGACAGGGTTAGCGGCAAACACGTAGGTGGTCATTGCAGGCTTCAAAGTAGCGGCAGCTACATTGATCTCGTCTACTGTAGTAGCAGCCTCGGCAGCGCCTGCAGCAGCGTCGATAGCATACTGAAGCAAGTCGCGTGCCTCATCGTTGTCACTCTCAACAGCTGCGAGAGCCTTGGCAGCTTCCAGTTCAACCTCATAAGCAGCGTATGCGCTCTGGGTTGCAGTGGCAGTAGCAGTTGCAGCTGTGATAGCCTCGATAGCTGCAAGATAACCAGCCTTTTTCGGGTATGTCTGGTTGTATGCTTCAACAACTGCATCAAGTGTAGCATAAACGGCCTCGGGCACAGTACCCTCAACAGCCACGGCTGCCTCAACAGCAGCAGCCAGCTGGTCGGCATACACTGAGTAGTCGGGAGCACCGTAGTACTTCAGGGTGAAGTTGCGGAAGATGGTCCACTTATCGGTCTCGGTGTCTTGGTTGTCGATACCAATCTCAACATCACCAGCTTCCTCAATGAGGAACTTCAGAGCGACCTGACCATTGCCATTGTCGAAGTAGGTCTTGGCAGCAGCCATGGTATTCACAACGGAAGATTCTACGCCGGGGATGAGAATCTTGTCCTCGCCTGCATAGAAATAGGTGCTGTGGTTGCCAGCACGGTGGAAACCGGTCACGCCGAACTCCCATGTGCCAGGAGTCATGGCCAGAGTCTGGTAGAACTTGAAGTTGTTGTTGTAGAACTCGGTCTCGCCGTAGTTGACTACAGCCCAGCTTCCGGAGGTCTTGTCAGAGCCGTTCAGCTCGGCCGTCCAGTAGTCGGTGTTTACGCTTACCGTAGGATTGTCGACAAGCACATTGGTGACATCAATATAGCTACCCTCTTCGATAGTCACATTGGGCAGTTCTGCCATGAAGGCTGCACGAAGCGTTGCAATAGCTGCGTCAATAGCCTCGGTTGTGGTGGCAGCGTCAACTGCATCGTCGGCATCATTAACATCGGTGTCAGCGGCGATTGCCACGGCTGCTGTCTTCACTGTCTGATAGCGAGCATAGTCTGCGACGATGGCTGCGGTTGCATACTCTTCAACAGCTGCGTTGATGGCAGCTATGGCTGCATTATACTCATCAACGGTATCGTATGTCGTGTTGTTGGCGGTAACAACAGTAGAGATTTCTGCATAAGCAGCAGATGGGATTTTTCCCTCGTATGCCTCAGCGGCAGCAACTGCGTTGGCGAGATCGACCTTGGAAAGGTTGATGGGGTCACCATAGTATGTGAGCGTGAAGCTGCGCCAGCACATCCAGTAGTCGGATGTGGTGTTGTCGGCAATCAGACCAATTTCAAGAGATTCTGTAGCCTCATCGAGGGTAAAGTTCAGGTCGTTGACACCGTTGCCGGCAGCAATCCAAGTGTTACCTTGATTACGGTTGTTAACTGTGGCAGAGGCAACAGTAGCAATGTTCATCGTGTTCTCTCCTGCATAAAGAGTAGCGACCATGCCGGTACGTGTATAGGCGATAGCTGTCAGCTTATACGCACCCTTCGGCAGATTTGAAAGAGTCTGCTTTGTTGTAGCACCGGAGACACTCCAGTATTCATAGAGCTGATACTCCAAAGAAGGATCGCCAGAATTAGTCCAGCCATTCATAGTGCCACTGGTGCCAGGAGCAGGATTGGTAATCCAGGCATTGGTGATGTCGAAACCAGAGGTGATGATGATGCTGGAGAGGAATGTGTTGCCGGCAGCAAAGACAGCTTCCTTGGCAGCGTTGATTTCATCAACAGTCGTAGCAGCATCCACGGCTTCATTCTGTGCATCGATGGCGGCTTGCAGTGCATCGGCAGCACCAGACTCGTCAGTATAAGCCGAGGTATTGTTCTTAAAGCCCAGCACGGTTGTGCGCACTGTGACATACTCGTCAATGGCAGCAACAATGGGAACCTGTGCGGCAGCAAGAAGCTTCCACTGAGCATAGGCCGATGTGCCGTCGGTGCCAGGGCCGACAATGGTGTTGTCGGCATTAGCAGCCATATAGACATCGCTGCCACCACCATGATTTTCCTTGGCTAAGATGGTGTAGACAGGGCCGTTGTCGGTGCTCACCTGTGAGAACTCCCAAGTTGTATTCTTGTTGCGGGACTGGTCGGTGTAGATGCTTCCACCGCTCAAGTGCTCTACGCCATAGCCACTTGTACCCACATCGGTGCGGATTTTGTAATAGTCGCCTACTGCTTCGAGAGTAACCTGCAAGCCTGAGGCGGCTGCACCATTTGAGGTGATACTGGCCTGAGTACCATAGCCATTACCCTTGGTAAAGTACTGTCCGCTTCCGACATTGTAGAGCACGAAAGAACCTGCTCCAACCTCAGAAGCCGTCCAGCTTTGTGCCTGTGCACTCAGCCCGACCATAGCCACTACTGCGGCCAGAAGAAGTTTGATTTTCTTCATTGTGATGTTGTTAGATAAATGGGTTAATATAAAAGAGGAATTAGTTGCGGACATCTGTTGTTTGGCAGCGCAGGCGGCACATGGCTACGGCACAGGCTCTCAGGCGCGAGGGCACACCTGTGGCAGAAGCCTATAGGACATGGCACACCACGCCTTACGGCGGCAAATGTAAATAGTTATTCACCGTTCACCCCCCCGCACCGTTAATTTTTATTAAAAGTTACTGCTGTGTGCTGATTTTTTCCTCACGGGGGCATTACCTGCCCACTGCGTGCTACGTTTTGCACACTACCGGGATGTGTGTCCGACACCCTGCACCCCTCTCCGCATCACACTGCACCGTAGTACGGCATCACCATGCACCCTCCTGACGCTCACACTGCACCATAGAAACGGACATGCCACTGGCATGCCGCCTTGCGCCTGCACTGCACCGATGAAGCCCGTGCATAAAGCAAAGAGGCTGCCCCGCGCCAAACGCCGGACAGCCTCTTTGTTTTGTGTTGTGAGCTTACGTCAGCTCAGGCTCCGCTCCCTTGCTGCTCCTCTGCCACGTAGCGCACGATCCATGCGCCCACCTCGCGGGTGCCATAGCGTGCTCCGCCCTCCACCTGTATCTCGGGAGTGCGCACGTTGGCATCGAGACTGGCAGCCACAGCCTCGCGGATGAGTGCACCCTCGCCGGTCAGACCGAAGTGCTCGAAGAGCATGGCCACGGAGAGTATCTCGGCCAGCGGGTTGGCTATGTTGAGGCCCTTGGCCTGGGGCCACGAGCCGTGTATGGGTTCGAAGACGGGAGTGTGCTCGCCCGTGCTGGCCGAGGGGAGCAGGCCCATGCTGCCGGTGATGCACGAGCCCTCGTCGGTGAGTATGTCGCCGAAGGTGTTCTCCGTCACCATGACGTCGAAGAAGCGCGGGTCTTGCAGCATGCGCATGGCAGCATTGTCGACATACATGTAGTCGGTCTGCACGTCGGGATATGCCGGCTCCATCTCCTTGGCCACCTGACGCCACAGACGGCTCGAGGCAAGGACATTGGCCTTGTCGACCACGGTGAGGTGGCGACGGCGGCGGCGGGCATAGTCGTAGGCCACACGCAGTATGCGCTCCACTTCGTGGCGGGTGTAGGCATTGGTGTCGTAGGCACGGTCGTTGTCTTGATACTTCTCGCCGAAGTACATGCCGCCCGTAAGTTCGCGTATGCAGATGAAGTCGGCCCCGCTGATAAGCTCGTCCTTGAGCGGCGACTTGTGGAGCAGGCACGGGAAAGTGGTCACGGGGCGTATGTTGGCAAAGAGGCCGAGACGCTTGCGCATGGCCAGGAGGCCTTGCTCGGGGCGCACGCGAGCCGTGGGGTCGTTGTCGTACTTGGGGTCGCCCACAGCGGCAAACAGCACGGCGTCGGCCGCCATGCACGTCTGGAAGGTGTCTTCGGGGAACGGGTCGCCCACCTGATCGATGGCGGCTGCGCCGCAGATGGCATGGGTGGTGGTGATGTGGTGACCGAAACGCTTTGCCACGGCCTGCATCACGGCCACGCCTTGCTCACATATCTCAGGGCCGATGCCGTCGCCCGGGAGCACTGCTACTTTGAGGTTCATATATGGAAGGTTTAAGGTTGGACGTCAGAATGGTTGAGGCTTTTATATTATAGTATATGTACGCGCGAGGTTACACTGTGTTCTGCGGCCGGCCGCAGGCGAAGGCTGCCACGTTGGCTATGGCTGTGCGCAACAGGCGGCCGCGTGCCTCGGCCGTGGCCCAGGCTATGTGGGGCGTGATGTGGCAGCGCGGAGCCGTGAGCAGCGGATTGGAGGGTGCCGGAGGCTCGGTGGAGAGCACGTCGGCACAATAGGCCCCGAGGCGGCCCTCACTCAGGGCATCGGCCACAGCCTGCTCGTCGACCAGCGGCCCGCGCCCTGTGTTGATGAGCACGGCCTGCGGTTTCATGGCCGCAAGGGCACTGGCCGAGACTATATGGCGTGTCGCTGGCGTGAGCGGACAGTGCAGCGAGAGCACGTCGCTCTCGCGGAGCAACGTCGTCCAGGCCACTTTCTCCACGCCCGCAGGCAGAGCCTCCTGCTGTTTGGAGCTCACGGCACTCACCTGCATGCCCATAGCCATGGCGATGCGTGCCACGGCCTGCCCTATGCTGCCCATGCCGAGTATGCCGAAACGCTTGCCGGCGAGCTCCGTCAACGGCGTGTCGCTCCACGAGAAGTCGGGCGCAGCGACCCAACGCTCGCGCTGCACGGCATAGTGGCCCACGCTGTTGGTGGCATCAAGCAGCAATGCAAACACATGCTGCGCCACCGAGGCCGTGCTGTAGGCCGGAATGTTGGTCACCGTGATGCCATGTGCACGGGCACAGGCCACATCGACCACGTTGTAGCCCGTGGCCAGCACGCCAATGTAGCGCAGCCGCGGCAGCGACTCGATGAGCTCGCGGCTGAGCACAGCCTTGTTGGTAAGCACGGCGTCGGCACCGGCACAGCGCGCCGCCACCTGAGCGGCCGGCGTGCGGTCGTAGACAGCAACGGTGGCACCGGGCAAAGCCTCGGCAAGCAGCGACGACCACAGCTGCGGCTGCTCGCGCGTCACCGTGAAGGCATCCAGGACAACAATGTGCAAAGGGACGGCAGATGGTGTGTCGGAGGGCATGGCAGGAATAATTGCCTCATGTTTGTGCCCACAAATGTAGGAGTAAAGGGTGAAACGGCAAAATTCTATTATCTTTGCCCGCATGAGCGACAACAACAACCATCCTCTCGGACAGGCCCCATGGCTCCACGTGGTGCTGTCCACGGGCTTCGGCACAGGCTTCACGCCGGTGGCTCCGGGCACTGCCGGTGCCGCCGTGGCACTGCTCATGTGGTGGGGAGCCTACCACTGGCTCAGCCCCACGGCTCTCATGCTCGCAACCGCGGGAGCCATCGTCGTGACCACCGCCGTGGGCGTGTGGACGGCCAGCGTGATGGAGCACTACTGGGGCCACGACTCACGCACGGTCAACATCGACGAGTTCGTGGGCACATGGATACCTCTCCTGGCCGCCCCTGCCGGCGACGACACGTGGTGGCTGGCACTGCTGGGCTTTGCCCTCTTCCGCATCATCGACATGTGGAAGCCGCTCGGCTGCCGCCGGCTCGACCGCATGCCAGGCGGCTGGGGCGTGATGCTCGACGACGTGTTGGCCGGCACCTACGCGCTACTCATCGTGGTGGCCGTGCGCCAGTTCATCTGAACATGCCCGTCACCTTACATCTACCCTACAACAACACACCCGACATGAAAGCACAACTCATTGCACTACTCGCCATCTGCGGCATCGCATGCTCATGCAAGCACAACCCAACCCCAACAACCGATATGCAAGACATCTACTCCTTCAGCGTCCAGGACAAGCAGCAACAGGACGTGAGCCTCGACCGCTACAAAGGTCAGGTGCTGCTCGTGGTCAACACAGCCAGCCGTTGCGGTTTCACGCCACAGTACGAAGCCCTCGAAGCCATCTACGAGCGTCTGCACTCACGAGGCCTCGAGATACTCGACTTCCCCTGCAACCAGTTTGGCCAGCAGGCTCCCGAGAGCGACGCTGAGCTCACCGAGTTCTGCCAGCTCAACTACGGCACCAAGTTCCCGCAGTTCCGCAAGATAGATGTCAATGGCGACCAGGCCTCACCCCTCTTCCAGTGGCTCAAGGAGCAGTGCCCCTTCAAGGGTTTCGACGAAGGTCACCCCCTCTCGGCCCTGCTCGACGAGATGCTCTCCAAGGCAGACCCCGACTATGCCGAGAGTGCCGACATCAAGTGGAACTTCACCAAGTTCCTCATCGACCGCGAGGGCAACGTGGTGGCACGCTTTGAGCCCACACACGACATGGCCGACGTAGAGAGCCAGATTGAAGCCCTGCTCTGAGCCATGGACCATCTGCCCTCAGACCCCGCCATGCTGGTGTCCAGCATCAACATGCTCCTGCGCGATGAGGAGTTCGACACACTCGACAGCCTCTGCGCATGCTTCGACCTCGAACCCGCCGAGCTGCATGCACGGCTGCTCGGCGAGGGCTACGTCTACAGCCCCGAGCAACGCCAGTTCCGCCCCTCCGGCTACGACGCCTGATGACAGACCGCGACAGCATCGAGACAGCCTACGCCTTCCTCCACCAGAAGCGCAACGTCTACATCCACTCGCCCTACGCCTGGCAGCGCGACGACATCGAGATGGCCATCGCCTCCTATGCCGACAGCATGAGCCCTGAGCTCTATGCCGCACTGGCTCACGGGCGTGCTGGCTATCTGCGCGACCACACCACGTTTGAAGCCGACATCACTCATGCCGTGACAACCCTCGAGGCATTGCTCTGACATGCCACCACGCCCCACCCCCACCGCACTCTCCACCCGCCACAACATGCGCCACCTATCAGCCCTGAAACCGTATGCACGCGGCATCGTCTGCCTTGCCATAGTGCTCATGCACGCAGCAGCCTACGCTGCCACCGCCGACACGCCCGCCGAGGCCACGCTCCACTGGATTGGTCAGGTGCCATCGCAGCCACGCCCCGTGAGCTTTGGCATCCCCTTCAGCAAAGGCGAGATGAAGCCCACCGACGCCTTCACCCTCACCACGCCCTCAGGCCAGACCCTCGCTGCCGACTTCTGGCCCACGGCCTACTGGCCCGACGGCAGCGTGAAGTGGGGCGGCTTTGCCGCCGTGGTGCCAGGAGGCACAGAGCGCGTGGTCTTCGCCAAGAGTCAGGCCAGACGCCGCAAGAACGCCGCCGCCACAGCCGCCGCAAGCGGCATCAGTGTGCAGGAGACGGCCTCGCAGATACAGGTCACGGCAGCAGCCTTCGCCGCCTATATCCCCAAGAGCGGCACGGCCATCGTGGACAGCCTCGTGCTCGACGGCACACGTGTGGCCGGACGCGGCAGCCTCGTGTGCACCATGCAGGACCGCCCCTACGACGAAGGCATAGGCAGCATACGCTTCAGCAGCTACACATCCGTCATAGACCACGTGGCAGTGGAGCGTGCCGGCAACGTGCGCGCCGTGGTCAGGCTCGACGGCAGCTACAGGCCAGCCGATGCGCAGACACAGGCCTCGGCCTGCACGCTGCCCTTCACCGTGCGTCTCTACTTCTACGCCGGCACCGAGCAGGTGCGCATGGTGCACACCTTTATATATAATGGCGACGAGCACACCGACTTCATCCGCTCCCTCGGCGTGCGCTTCGAGGTGCCCATGCGCGAGCAGGCCTACAACCGCCATGTGGCTTTTGCCACACAGGACGGAGGCGTCTGGACAGAGAGCGTGCAGCCGCTCAACGGGCGCCGCGTGCTGGCCGACGGCCGTGGCGGCGGCAGCCTCGCACAGGGGCAGCCGCAGCTGCCGGCCCTGCCCGAGGAGATGCAGGTGGCAGGACAGCGTGTGCCAGAGCCTTCGGCCTTCGACGAGAAAGGACAGGCACTGCTGCACCACTGGGCCCGCTGGAACACCTTCCGCCTCACACAGCTCTCCGACCAGGGCTATGCCATCCAGAAGCGCGCCCACGCCAACAATATGTGGATTGGCACGCACACAGGGCAGCGCGCCGACGGCTATGCCTTTGCCGGCGACGTGAGCGGAGGCCTCGGCATCAGCGTCAAGGACTTCTGGGAGAGCTACCCTGCCGCGCTGCAAGTGGACAGTGCCACACACGCCGTGGCATGCCTCACGGCATGGCTCTGGGCACCGGAGGGCGGAGCCATGGATCTGCGCCACTACGACAATGTCGCCCACGACCTCAACGCCTCCTACGAGGATGTGCAGCAGGGCATGTCCACGCCCCGCGGCGTGGCACGCACGTCGGTGCTCACGCTATGCCCTGAGCGTGCCTACCCCGGCAAGGCAGCCATCGCCACGAGGGCACGTCAGTTCGCGCAGGACGCCCCGCTGGTGTGCACGCCCGACTACCTGCACTCGCGCCGCGCCTTCGGCGTATGGAGCCTGCCCGACCGCAGCACCCCGCGCCGCGCACGTGTGGAGGACCAGCTGGCGGCCTACCTCGACTTCTACGTCAAGGCCGTGGACGAGCGCCGCTGGTATGGTTTCTGGAACTACGGCGACTTCATGCACGGCTACGACCCCGTGCGCCATGAGTGGAAATACGATGTTGGCGGCTTTGCATGGGACAACACCGAGCTGGGCAGCATCTCGTGGCTGTGGTACTCGTTCCTCCGCACCGCACGCCCCGATGTGTGGCGCATGGCTGAGGCCATGACGCGCCACTGCATGGAAGTAGACGTGTACCATCTTGGCCCCTTCGCCGGACTGGGTTCGCGCCACAACGTCAGCCACTGGGGCTGCGGAGCCAAGGAGGCACGCATCTCGCAGGCCGCCTGGAACCGTTTCTACTACTACCTCACCACCGACGAGCGCACAGGCGACCTGATGACCGCCGTGCGCGATGCCGACCAGATGCTCTACACCATCGACCCTATGCGCCTGGCCCTGCCGCGCGAGCAGTATCCGTGCACCGCACCGGCACGCCTGCGCATCGGTCCCGACTGGGTGGCCTATGCCGGCAACTGGATGACAGAGTATGAGCGCACACGCGACGTGAAGTATCTTCGCAAGATAGAGGCCGGCATGAAGAGCATAGCAGCCCTGCCGCACGGCATGTTCACGGGGCCAGGCGTGCTGGGCTACGATCCTGCCACGGGCATTCTCTCCTACGAGGGCGACACCAGCATCGTGTCGACCAACCACCTGAAGCTCATCATGGGCGGCTTCGAGCTGATGCACGAGCTGCTCGACATGGTGCCCGACAGGAAGTTCGCCGCCTGCTATCTCGAACACAATGCGCGCTACCACAAGGTGACACGCAACCGCTTCCGCATCAGCCGCCTGAAGGCTTACGGAGCGGCCATGCTCCACGACAAGGCTCTCGCCGACGAGGCGTGGACCGACATGTGGCGCTACAGCGGACCCGAGCAGCACTACCGCTTCGACCCACGCCAGCTCGTGCCGCCCGAGGTGCCACAGCCACTCACCGAGAGTCCCGAGACCACCACCAACGACTGTGCCCTCTGGAGCCTCGATGCCATCTATCTGCAAGAAGTGATACCACAGGACTAAACCTACACGCACACATGCCCACACGCCACACCATGCTTCACCTGCTCGGCCTCGCGGCAGCCCTCACGCTCGCGAGCTGCACCGGCAGCGACGATGCCATTCACGTCTGTGTCAGCAACCCTTCTGGCACCGACCGCACCGACGTGCCCGTCGTCATCAACCTCCACGAAGTCCTCGGCCGGCGTGCCGCTGAAGTGATGTCGGCAACAGTCACAGCCTCAGCCAGTGCAGGGAGTGCAGCGGGAGAGCCTATCCCCTCACAGCTCGACGACCTCGACGGCGACCTCGTGCCCGACGAGCTGGCTTTCGTGGCCGACATCCCTGCCGGCACCACGGCACAGTTCAGCATAGCCTTCTCCGCCACCCAGCAGCAACAGCATTTTGCCCCGCGCACCGACGCCTTCATGAAGGTGTGGGACCGCAAGTACCGCTATCCACGCATCAACAGCATAGAGTACACCGGCGACAATGCCCCCCTTGCCACCTACGATGCCATCTACGGCCACGGCGCGCAGTGGGAGTCGGAGCTTGTGGGCTTCCGGGTCTACATGGACAACCGCCAGAGCATCGACATCTACGGCAAACCCACGCCGCAGCTCGTGCTCGACAGCACCAACTTCTACTCCACACGCGAGCACATGGCCGCCGGCCTGGGCTGCGACATACTCTTTGCCGGCCCCAGCGTGGGCGCAGGCTCCTTCCGCGGATACGTCGATGGCGAGCCCACCTATGTGGACTCGGTCAGCGCACGCGGACAGCGCGTAGTGGCATCAGGCCCCGTGCGTGCCATTGTCGAGGTGACCGACCGCAACTGGGTCTACGCCGGCACCGTGCTACAGATGCGCCAGCGCTACACCATCTACGCCGGACATCGCGACGTGGAGGTGAGCATCGACCTGCGCGGCGACGGAGCCGAGGAAGCACTCTTCTGCACCGGCGTGCAGAAGATAGAGATGCAGAACCAGGGCTTCATCGACGCCGAGGCAGGTCTGGTGGGCTCGTGGGGCCTCAACGTTCCCGACAAGGCTGCCCCCGACCTCGTGGAGGGCGTGGGGCTGGGTGTCTGCGTCGACACGGCCTACCTCGCCGCCACCAAGGAGGATGCCTACAACTACCTCACCATAGTGACTCCGCGCAACGGCAGCATACGCTACCGCCTGGCCATCTGCGCACTCATGGAGAAGGGTGGCTTTGCCGACGCCGGCAGCTGGTTCCAGTGGCTCCGCCGGTGGCAGCGTGAACAGGCCGAGCCATGCACGGTGAGCATCAGGTGAGCACGCTCTTCTGACCGCCACTATACACACACTCACCCGCACGCCACGCGGGGTGAAGCCCATCACCCTGCACCCTCAGGCCCATCACCCTGCACCCTCAACACAAAAGACCCTGCACCCTCACGCAAAAGAGGGTGCAGGGTCTTTTGTCATGTCCCGCAGGGAGTCTGGTCTACGCCTGCTGCCTCAGAGGCGGAAGGCTATGCCTATGCTCATGTTGCAGCGGTCGTAGTCGTTGACGTACTGGTACTTGAGCTCATACATGGCAGCTATGCCCGGCGTGATGTCATACTGCAAGCCGGCACCGAGGTTGAGGCCGAAGCGACCCTTGTCGCCAAAGCTGTCATTGGTCCAGTGGCGGTGCATGAAGGTGCCGCCCACGATGGGATAGATGCTCAACCCGTACTTCATCGGGATGACATAGTGGAAGTTAGCATTCAGGTCCCAGTCAATGATGTGCTTGGCCTCAAGATAGTAGCCGAAGGAAGCCTCGAAGCGGAAAGCCGGGGTGAAGTAGTACTGCACCTTGGGGCCTAAGCCCAGATTGGTCTGGCCCGAGCCTGCGCCCATGTTGATATTGAGCCCCAGACCCCAGTCGCCTGCTGCCGGACGCTCGTCGTAGTACTCCTGGGCCGACATGCCGACAGCCACGAGAGCCATGCAGAGAGATAGGATAAGTTTTTTCATCGTGTTAATGGTTTATGGTTATGAGTGTCGCTTCACGCGGGCAAAGATAGGCAAAAGAGCATTAACATGCTGCCACAGGCTAAAAAAGTAGGCACCCGAGGCGAAGCGTTCAGCCGCATCTTCTTATTTTTGCCCTCACCACATCATCACTCCACACACACATGTTAGGCACCCCTGAGATTATACTCATAGCCATAGTAGTGCTGCTGCTCTTCGGCGGCAAGAAGATACCCGAGCTCATGCACGGCCTGGGCCGCGGCGTGAAGAGCTTCAAGGACGGCATGAAGGACGACGGCACCACAGCCGCCACCACCGGCAAGCAACAGGCCAAGGAGGAGCAGGCAGGCTGATGGACACGCCGATGTCCTTCTGGGACCACCTTGATGTGCTGCGTGCCACACTGCTGCGCATCCTGGCAGCCACCGTGGCGGCCGGCATCGCGGCGTTCTGCATGAAGGATGCCCTGTTCACCCTCGTGCTGTGGCCATGCCATGCCGACTTCCCCACGTGGCAGCTCCTTGGCACAGAGCCGGCAGCCGTGCATCTGGTGAACACGGAGCTCACGGAGCAACTCATGCTCCACCTCAAGGTGTCGCTCGTGGCCGGCGTGACAGCGGCGTCGCCCTACATCGTCTGCGCACTGCTCGCCTTCGTGGCACCAGCCCTCTATGCACATGAGCGGCGCACAGCCTACAGCCTCGTGGCAGCAGCCTACGCGATGTTCGCCCTCGGAGCGGCAGTGAGCTACCTGCTGCTCTTCCCCCTCACGCTGCGCTTCCTGGCATCGTACAGCGTGAGCGATGCCATCGAGCCGCTGCTCTCCGTGTCGAGCTATGTGGACACACTCGCTGTGCTCACGCTGCTCCTCGGCACCATGTTCGAGCTCCCCGTGGCGGCCGTGCTGCTGGCCAGGGCTGGCCTGCTGCGCGCACCGTGGATGAGCCACTACCGCCGCCACGCCATAGTGGCCATACTCATCGTGGCCGCCGTGGTGACACCCACCGCCGACGCCATGACACTGGCCATAGTCGCGCTGCCCGTATGGCTGCTCTACGAGGCGAGCATACTGCTCGTGCACCTCACGACACACGACACGGACAACACCCACACCCCATCATAACCACATGCTAAGAAAACTACGCATCGCACTCGCCACCACGACCCTGCTGCTGCTGACGTGGCTATTCGTCGACTTCACAGGCACAGCCAGCCACTACGCAGCCTTCCTCGCCAAATGGCAGCTGCTGCCCGCACTGCTCTCGGCCAATGTGGTGGTATGCACAGGCCTCGTGCTGCTGACACTCGTCGGCGGACGCATCTATTGCTCCGCAGTCTGCCCCTTAGGCATCGTGCAGGACCTGCTGGCACACCTGCGCCCACGAGGCCGCAACCGCGCTGGCCGCTACAGCCATTCGCCCGAGGTGCGCTGGCTGCGCTATCCCGTGCTGGCCCTGTTCTGCACAGCCATCGCGGCAGGAGCAGGCTCCCTCGTGGCACTGCTCGAGCCCTACAGCAGCTTCGGCCGCATAGCCTCCAACCTGCTGCGCCCGCTCTACGAGAGTGCCAACAACATCCTTGCAGGCATCGCCGCAAACCACGGCAGCTACACCTTCTACCACGCAGACACATGGGTGCCAGGATGGACAACCTTCGCCATCGCTGCCGCCACGCTGCTCCTGCTCGCAGTGCTGGCATGGGCGGGCGGACGCACATACTGCAACACCATCTGCCCCGTGGGCACCATGCTGAGCCTGCTCTCACGCTTCGCACTGCTACGCATCCGCTTCGATGCAGGGAAGTGCCGCTCATGCTCGGCATGTGAGCGTGCCTGCAAAGCATCATGCATCGACTACAAGACCCACACCGTGGACTACACACGCTGCGTGGCCTGCGGCAACTGCCTGACCAAGTGCAAACACGACGCCCTGCACTACAGTCTGCCGGCAAGAAACACGGCACCGTCAGTCACCAAAGCCGGCAGCACGCCGCCCGACACCGCGCGGCGCACATTCCTCATGGGTGCGGCAATAGCCGCCACGACAGCAGCCCTGGCACAGGACAAGAAGAAGGTGGACGGCGGACTGGCAGCACTCGCACGCCGCCGTGTGCCCACCCGTCAGACACCACTCACGCCGCCAGGAAGCCTCTCCGCCCGCAACATGGCCAGCCACTGCACAGGATGCCAGCTGTGCGTCAGCCAGTGCCCCAACAACGTGCTGCGCCCGTCGACAGGACTGCTCACCGCCATGCAGCCCACCATGAGCTACGAGCGAGGCTACTGCCGACCCGAGTGCCACCGCTGCTCCGACGTGTGCCCCACAGGAGCCATACGCCCCATGGCCGAAGGCGAGAAGGCATCGACACAGATAGGACACGCCGTGTGGATACGCCAGAACTGCGTGGTGCTCACCGACCATGTACGCTGCGGCAACTGCGCCCGCCACTGCCCCTCGGGAGCCATACAGATGGTACCCCTCGACGCCGACGACCCGCTGAGCCCGCGCATACCGGCCGCAGACACTTCGCGATGCATAGGCTGCGGAGCATGCGAGCACCTGTGCCCCGCACGCCCCTTCCCTGCCATATATGTGGAAGGACACGAAGTACACCAAACAATCTGACAGCCATGGACAAGACCCTCTCACGCCGCAACTTCATCAAGTATATGGCAGCCGGAATGGCCGCCACAGCATCGTCGTCGGCACTGCTCACGGCATGTCGTGCCAAAGACAGAGCACCCGCCACAGCCGACGGCAGCGACGCCGGCACCATGACCATGCGTGTCAACCCCAACACAGGCGACAGCGTCTCGCTCCTGGGCTACGGCATGATGCGCCTGCCCATGCTGCCCGAAGGCACACAACCCACCGATGCCGCGACAGGGCCCTTCGACCAGGACATGGTGAACCGGCAGGTGGACTACGCCCTTGAGCACGGAGTGAACTACTTCGACACTTCACCAGCCTACTGCCGCGGCCTCTCGGAGCGATGCACAGGCATAGCACTCAGCCGCCATCCGCGCAGCAGCTACTACATCGCCACCAAGCTGTCAAACTTCGCGCCACAGACATGGACAGCCGAAGCCTCGCGCGAGATGTTCGAGCACTCCCTCAAGGAACTGCAGACCGACTATGTGGACTATCTCCTCATGCACGGCACAGGCATGGGCGCACACGATGCCTCGGGCAAGCAGCTCACAGGCTGGGAGGCCTTCGAGGCACGCTACATCAGCAACGGCATCCTCGACTGGCTCGTGGAGCAGAAGGCGGCAGGGCGCATACGCAACCTCGGCTTCTCCTACCACGGCGACGTGAGCGTCTTCGACCGCCTGCTCGCATGGCACGACGAAGGCCGCTACCACTGGGACTTCGCACAGATAGAGCTCAACTACCTCGACTGGTTCTATGCCAACGAAATCAACCCGCGCAACACCGACGCCGCATACCTGTATGGCGAGCTCAAGCGGCGCGGCATACCGGCAGTAATCATGGAGCCCCTGCTTGGCGGACGCCTGGCCCGCGTGGCCGACGACATAGCAGCCGAACTGCTACAGCGTGCACCCGGGCAGAGCGTGGCCCACTGGGCCTTCCGCTTCGCCGGCTCGCCCGAAGGCGTGCTCACCGTGCTCAGCGGCATGACCTACATGGAGCACCTTAGGGAGAACGTGGCCACCTACTCGCCGCTACGCCCCATCGATGCCGACGAGCACGAGTTCCTCATGCACATTGCAGAGGAGATATACGGCATGAAAACCGTGCCGTGCAACGAGTGCCAGTATTGCATGCCATGCCCCTACGGGCTCGACATACCAGCCATCTTCGTGCACTATAATAAATGTATACGCGAGGGCTACGTGAAGCAGAGCGACCTCGACCCTGCCTGGAGCCGTGCACGCCGAGCCTTCCTCATCGGCTACGACCGCGCCGTGCCACGCCTGCGACAGGCCGACCACTGCATAGGCTGCGGCCAGTGTGCCCCACACTGTCCGCAACAGATAGACATACCCTCCGAGCTGCACCACATCGACCAGTATGTGGAGCAACTGCGACGCAGCAGCGACTCCCGCTACTGACCGGCACCACCTTCGCCGCAGGCCGGCGGCACACCATAAGGCATACACACCGACTACACATAACATACACACCGTTTACACATAACATCACATGGGAAAAGTACTCATCATCGGCGCCGGCGGCGTTGCCACCGTGGCCGCCCACAAGATTGCGCAGAACCCCGACGTGTTCACACACATAATGATAGCCTCGCGCACCAAGGCCAAGTGCGACCGTCTGGCCGCTGCCGTGGAGAAAGCCACAGGCTACCGCGGCATACAGACAGCACAAGTGGACGCCGACAGCGTGGAGGAGCTCGTGGAGCTGCTCAGTGCCTACAAGCCCGACATAGTGGTCAACCTCGCCCTCCCCTACCAGGACCTGTCAATCATGGAAGCCTGCCTGCAGACAGGATGCAACTATCTCGACACAGCCAACTATGAGCCACGCGACGAGGCTCACTTCGAGTACTCGTGGCAGTGGGCCTACCGCGAGCGCTTCGAGCAGGCAGGCCTCACAGCCATCCTCGGTTGCGGCTTCGACCCAGGCGTGACCAGCATTTTCACGGCCTACGCTGCCAAGCACCACTTCCGCGAGATGCAATACCTCGACATCGTGGACTGCAACGCCGGCGACCACCACAAGGCTTTCGCCACCAACTTCAATCCCGAGATCAACATACGCGAGATAACGCAGAAGGGCCTCTACTGGGAGAACGGACAGTGGGTAGAGACCGAGCCGCTCGAGATACACCAGGATCTGACTTACCCCGAGATTGGCCCGCGCGACAGCTACCTGCTCCACCACGAGGAGATAGAGAGCCTCGTGCTCAACTATCCCACCATCCGCCGCGCACGCTTCTGGATGACCTTCGGCCAGCAGTACCTCAAGCACCTGGAGGTGATACAGAACATAGGCATGAGCCGCATCGACGAGATAGAGTATGAGGCACCCTTGGCCGACGGCACAGGCACGGCCCGTGTCAAGATCGTGCCGCTGCAGTTCCTCAAGGCCGTGCTGCCCAACCCTCAGGACCTGGGCGAGAACTACGAGGGGCAGACAAGCATAGGCTGCCGCATCCGCGGCATAGGGCACGACGGCAAGGAGCATACCTATTATGTATACAACAACTGCTCGCACCGCGCCGCCTACGAGGAGACCGGCATGCAAGGCGTGAGCTACACCACGGGCGTGCCGGCCATGATAGGAGCCATGATGTTCCTGACGGGCAAGTGGGTGCAGGCGGGCGTGCACAACGTCGAGGAGTTCGACCCCGACCCCTTCATGGAGCAGCTCAACCGTCAGGGCCTGCCTTGGCACGAACTGCACGACGTGGATCTTGAGCTCTGAGGTGGCTCTGGCGTCACAAAAGCGTGCCGCCGCTTCTGCCTCACGCCGATTTACGCTATTTTTGTCGCACACTATTCACCAACATACCACTATGGCAAAGACAACAGACTCCGCAGCCGCCGACCGTGAAGCCCGCCTCCAGGCACTGCACACGGCCATGGCCAAGATTGAGAAGGACTTTGGCAAAGGCAGCATCATGCGCATGGGCGATGCCGCCACCGAGCCTATCGACGTGATACCCACAGGCAGCATAGGCCTCGACGCCGCCTTAGGTGTTGGCGGCTACCCGCGTGGCCGCATAATCGAGATCTACGGCCCCGAGTCGTCGGGCAAGACCACCCTCACCATCCACGCCATCGCCGAGGCACAGAAGTTGGGCGGCGTGGCCGCATTCATCGATGCCGAGCACGCCTTCGACCCCTCCTATGCCGCCAAGCTCGGCGTCAACCTCAACGACCTGCTCGTGGCACAGCCCGACAATGGCGAGCAGGCTCTCGACATCGCCGACCAGCTCATCAGCTCGTCGGCAGTCGACCTCGTGGTCATCGACTCCGTGGCAGCACTCACGCCGAAGGCCGAGATTGAGGGCGACATGGGCGACAACAAGGTGGGCCTGCACGCCCGCCTCATGAGCCAGGCCCTGCGCAAGCTCACCGCCACCATCTCGCGCACCAAGACCACATGCATCTTCATCAACCAGCTGCGCGAGAAGATAGGCATCATGTTCGGCAACCCAGAGACCACCACGGGCGGCAACGCTCTGAAGTTCTACAGCTCGGTGCGCCTCGACATACGCCGTGTCAGCTCCATCAAGGACGGCGACGAGGTCACGGGCAACCTCGTGCGCGTCAAAGTGGTGAAGAACAAAGTGTCGCCCCCGTTCCGCAAGGCCGAGTTTGAAATCACCTTCGGCGAAGGCATCTCGCGTGTGGGCGAGCTGCTCGACCTCGCCGTGCAGGCCGACATCATCAAGAAGAGCGGCTCCTGGTTCAGCTACAACGACACCAAGATCGGTCAGGGCCGCGATGCCGCCAAGCGTGCCCTCGCCGACAATCCCGAGCTCCAGCAGGCCGTGGAGGAGCAGCTGCGCGAGGCCATGAGCAAAGGCCAGCTCTCCACACTCTGACTCCCTGTGCCACATTCCCAATACACCCTGCACCCACTATAGGCATCACCCTGCACTGTCTGTCCGTACACCGTGCAGGGTGATTGTCAGCACCCTGCACCCACATCACAACGCCATCAGCATCAACCCAATGAAACACCTGCACGCATTTCTGCTCCTCGGCCTGCTCTGCCTGAGCACAGCCGCCATGTCCGCCCCCACCACCGTGCGCCTCTCCACCGGAGCCACCCTGACCATCTATCAAGCCGATGCCTCGAAGGCCAACGGCTGCGGCATAGTGGTGTGCCCTGGCGGCGGATACTCCTACCTTGCCGGCGACACCGAGGGTGCCGGCTGGGCCGACTACATGAACTCACGCGGTTTCACCATCGCCGTGCTGGCCTACCGCCTGCCCCACGGGCAGCACCAGGTGCCGCTCACCGACGGTCGCGCCGCCATGCAGTATCTGCGCGACAACGCCGCCAGCCTCATGCTCTATGCCAACCGCATCGGCGTGATGGGCTTCTCGGCAGGCGGCCACCTGGCATCCACCATAGCCACACACACCGAGGGCGACGAGCGCCCTGCTTTCCAGATTCTCTTCTACCCCGTCATCACCATGGAGGCAGGCAAGACCCATCAGGGCTCCATCGACAACCTGCTGGGCACCAATCCCTCGGCCGACCTCGTAGCACTCTACAGCAACCAGTTCCACGTGAGTGCCGACACGCCCCCTGCCTACATCACCTACTCCGACAACGACGGCACCGTGCCGCCGCTCACTAATGGCAAGGTGTACTACGACGCCCTCGTGGCCGCCGGCGTGCCAGCGACCCTCAAGACCTACCCCACGGGAGGCCACGGATGGGGCACAGGCGACAAGCTCGGGGCCACCTACAAGGCCGAGATGCAGCAGCACTTCGGCAACTGGCTCACGACACTGGAGCAGCTGCTGCCACCCACCGAGGTATACGACGACGTCACGTCCATAACCATCGAGGCCGGTGCCGAGGAGGTGGAAGCCATCAACCCCCGCATGTATCCCAACCTGACCACCATCGTGGTCAACTCTCCAGCCGTGGCCGCCAAGAACTACACCGCCGCGAAGAACCTCACCGCGGCCTTCGGCACAGAGGTGACATCCTACGTCTTCGGCGAAGGCATCACAACGCTGGGCCGCTACCTGCTCACAGGCTCCACCGGCGTCACCTCCGTGAGCCTGCCCACAACGCTGACAGCCATCGGCATGCAGGCCTTCGCCAAGTGCACGTCGCTCACCGCCATCGACCTGCCCGCAGGTCTCGACGAGATAGGCATAAGCGCCTTCGCCCAGTCCGGCCTGCACAGCATCGTCATCCCCTCGGCCCGCGTGGTGGGAACATCAGCCTTCGTGAGCTGCACCGAGCTGGAGAGCATCGAGCTCCCCGCCAATCTCGACACCATAGGCACCAATGCCCTGAAAGGCTGCAAGGCACTCACCGCCATACGCTGCCGCTCCGCCGTGCCCGCCAGGGCGGCAAAAGCCTTTGCCGACAAGACAGTGTTCGGGCAGGCCACCGTCACCGTGCCCGCCGGCAGTCTGGAAGCCTATCAGACACACCCCGTGTGGAGCCAGTTCGCAAACATAGTGGAAGAAAGCGGCGAGGATGCCGTTAGCACGCCGCGCATCAGCACATCAGCCGACAACGTGCTCTACAGCCTCGACGGACGCCGTGCCGCCGCCCGCCAGCGTGGCCTGCTCGTGCGGCGCGGGCAGAAGCTCGTGCGCTAAGAAGCCTTGCGGTCCACATCGAGCTTGCGCAGGTAGAACTGCACCTTGGCGCAGAGCTCATCATAATGTTGCTCAGCGGCGCGCAAGCGTCGCTGAGCCGCGTAGTAGGCATCGTTGGTGTGACCGTCGACACGCGGGGGCAGAGCCGCAGCCTCCTGCCGCAGAGCCTCCAGCTCGGGCTCATAGCGCACGAGGCTGTCGCGCGTCTGCATCAGCTCCACGCTGTCGAGGGTGAGCAGAGCCTCGCGGCGCACAGCCACCGCCGTGGGATGGTCGCGGCGCAACGCCATGATGCCTGCACGCGCTTCGTCGAAACGCCCGTCGGCCAGCTGCAAGCGCGCGTCGGCCAGCAGAGCCCAGGCAGCAGCCACATCGTCGCCACGCTGCCCGCCGTGGCAGCCACAGAGGCACGCCGCAGCGATGCCCAAAGCAGAGAAAAGGGAGAGTGCAAGGTGCTTCATGCCCGCAAAAATACTACTTTTGCACTTCCATCTGCCAGACACCCCACATTTTCCATCCTCCATCCTCCATTTTACATTATACCCTGATATGCGCCTACTCGACCGCACCCAGCTCACCGCACTGCTCTCGGCAGACATCTTCCACCGCATAGGCCGCGTGGCCGACGAGCTGCATGTGGAGGCCTACGTCGTTGGCGGCTACGTGCGCGACCTCTTCCTCGAGCGTCCCTCCAAGGACATCGATGTGGTCGTCGTTGGCAGCGGCATCGAGGTGGCACGCCGTCTGGCCAAAGAACTGGGCCGCAGCGCACATCTCTCCGTGTTCCGCAACTTCGGCACGGCACAAGTGAAATGGCACGGGCAGGAAGTGGAGTTCGTGGGCGCACGCCGCGAGAGCTACAGCCACGACTCGCGCAAGCCCATAGTGGAGGACGGCACACTCGAGGACGACCAACGGCGGCGCGACTTCACCATCAACGCCCTGGCCGTGAGCCTCAATGCCGACACCTACGGCACACTCATTGACCCCTTCGACGGACTGTGGGACATGCAGGACCGCCTCATAGCCACACCCCTCGACCCCGACATCACATTCTCCGACGACCCCCTGCGCATGATGCGCTGCGTGCGCTTCGCCACACAGCTCAACTTCGAGGTAGAGGCCGAGACACTCAGCGCGCTCTCACGCAACCGTGAGCGCATAGCCATCATCTCGCAGGAGCGCATCACCGAAGAGCTACAGAAAATCATGGCCAGCGATGCGCCTGCACGAGGTTTCGAGCTACTCTTCCAGACAGGACTGCTCGAGCTCATATTCCCCGAACTCAACGCCCTGCAAGGCGTGGAGACACGGCTCGGACGGGCACACAAGGACAACTTCTGGCACACACTCGAGGTGCTCACAGGCGTGGTGCGCCGCACCCGCGGCATGGAGCGCGACACCCTCTACCTGCGTTGGGCCGCCCTGCTCCACGACATCGGCAAGCCCGCCTCAAAGCGCTTCGACCCACAGGCAGGCTGGACATTCCACAACCACAACAGCATCGGCGAGCGCATGGTGCCCGAAATCTTCCGCCGCATGAAGTTGCCCATGGACGAGCGCATGCGCTATGTGCAGAAACTCGTGGCACTGCACATGAGGCCCATAGCCATCGCCGACGACGAGGTTACCGACTCCGCCGTGCGACGCCTGCTCTTCGAGGCCGGCGACGACATCGACGACCTCATGCTCCTCTGTGAGGCCGACATCACCAGCCGCAACCAAGTGCGCCGCAGACGCTTCCTCGACAACTTCCAGCTTGTGCGCCGCAAGCTCGTAGACCTCGAGGAACGCGACCACGTGCGCCTATTCCAGCCACCTGTCGATGGCACAGAAATCATGCAACGCTACCACCTGCCGCCATGCCAGACTGTAGGCGAGCTGAAGACAGCCGTCAAGGAAGCCATTCTCGACGGCGAGATACCCAACGAGCGCACAGCAGCCCTGACCTTCCTCGATGAGAAAGCAAAGGCAATGGGCATAGATGCCGCCACCACTCAGCCTGCAAGCTCCACCGTAGTGAGCGAGGCGTAGGCCGGCATGAGCTCGTAGCCACGTTCCAGAGGAGCCACACCAGCATAGACCTGAGCACAGATGATGGGTCCTCCGTGGCAGAAGAGAGCCACGGAAGCATCGGCAGGCAACGTATGCCGCAACTCGTCGAGAAACGAGGCCACACGCCCGTAGAGCTGGCGGAACGATTCGCCGTCAGGCGTGGGCGTGTCTATATAATTATTGTAGTAGGCTTGCAAGGCCGGGCCATGCAAGTCGGTAAAACGGCGCATTTCCCAGTCGCCCATGTGCATCTCACGCAAGCGGTCGTCGACCACAGGATGCGTATAGCCACAAGCCTCGGCCAGCAAGAGCGCACGCGAGAGAGGCGAAGAGTAGACATGAGTGAACGTCAGCCCCTCAAGCCGACGGCGCAAGCCCGCAGCCTCGGCATTGAAAGTCTCTGACACAGGAACATCGGTCCAGCCGTAGCAGGTGCCTTGAGGCACACCGACGCTGGTGTGGCGGATGAGATGAAGCAGCATAATGCCACAAAGGTAGTGCCCAGTTCCCATTTATCCGCCACACACTGCCTTTTTCTCCTTCATTTAGGCTACCTTTGCGCATGAGTGTGCGCCCGCTCGTTCCACTACATTGAGCCACACACATTCGGCACCACCACGGAAAAGGTAAAAACAACATATATAGATGAACTACACATGGCACTACGACCCTCCCACTCCCGAGCGGCAGGCAGCCAGTGAGGCCCTGGGGCGCAGTCTGGGCATACACACGGTGCTGGCCGGGTTGCTGCTGGAGCGCGGCATCTCCACAGCCGACGAAGCCAAGCAATTCTTCCGCCCCCAGCTCACCGAGCTGCACGACCCGTTCCTCTTCCGTGACATGCGCACGGCGGTGGACCGCCTCAACCGTGCCCTCGGCCGCAAGGAGCGCATACTGGTGTATGGCGACTACGACGTTGACGGCTGCACCGCCGTGGCCCTCGTATACCGGTTCCTTGAGAAATTCACCTCGGCCATAGACTACTACATCCCCGACCGCTACGACGAAGGCTATGGTGTGAGCAACAAAGGCGTCGACTACGCCAAAGCCTCCGGCGTGAGCCTCATCATCGTGCTCGACTGCGGCATCAAGGCCGTGGAAGCCATCAGCTACGCCAAGGAACAAGGCATCGACTTCATCATCTGCGACCACCACGTGCCCGACGACGTGCTGCCGCCCGCCGTGGCCATTCTCAATGCCAAGTGCCGCGACAACACCTACCCCTACGAGCACCTGTCGGGCTGCGGCGTAGGCTTCAAGCTCATGCAGGCGTTTGCCATCGACAACGGCATACCCTTCTCGCGCCTCATGCCATTGCTCGACCTGTGTGCCGTGAGCATAGCATCCGACATAGTGCCCATACTGGGCGAGAACCGTGTGCTGGCCTACCACGGCCTGCGCCAGCTCAACGCGCACCCCAGCCTCGGCCTGAAAGCCATCCTTGAGATTTGCGGCCTCATGGACCACGAAGTGACCATGAACGACATCATCTTCAAGATAGGACCGCGCATCAATGCCTCGGGGCGCATGCAGAACGGCAGCGAGGCAGTGGCACTGCTCGTGGAGCGCGACCCCGTGCGCGCCCACCGTCTGGCCCTGCAGATAAACGCCTGGAATGACCAGCGCAAGGACCTTGACAAAGAGATGACCACCGAGGCCAATGCCATTGTGGAACGCCTGGACTCCCACCACGAGCACCGTTCCATCGTGCTCTACAACGAGGAGTGGCACAAAGGCATCATAGGCATAGTGGCATCGCGGCTGACCGAGGTGTACACACGGCCTGCCGTGGTGCTCACCCGCAATGGCGACCTCGCCACGGGGTCGGCACGCTCGGTGCCCGGCTTCGATGTCTATGCAGCCATCGACCACTGTCGCGACCTGTTAGAGAACTTCGGCGGCCACACCTATGCCGCAGGTCTCTCCATGCGGGTAGAGAATGTGCCTGCATTCAAGCAGCGTTTCGAGGCATACGTGGACAGCCATATACTCGACACGCAGATACGCCCCGAGCTCGGCATCACGGCCAAGCTGCGCCTGAGCGAACTGACACGACGCTTCATGCTCGACCTGCGCCGCTTCGCACCCTTCGGACCCGACAACCAGCGGCCACTCTTCATGTCGGAGCAGGTCTACGACTACGGCACGAGCAAAGTGGTGGGTCACAACCAGGAACACATAAAGCTGGAACTCATAGACCACAGCGGCTCGTCGGTCGTGGGAGGCATAGCCTTCGGGCAGAGCTCCCAGGCACGCTACATCAAGACCAAGCAGGCTTTCGACATCTGCTATGCCGTTGAGGAGAACAGCCACAAGCGCGGCGAGGTGCAACTCCAGATAGAAGACATACGGCCCTCTGCCGGCACCACCACAGCATAGACCATCCGCCACTATGACCACCCTCGACACCTATCGGCACATCCTGCACCAGTACTGGGGCTACGATGACTTCCGCGGCATACAGCGCGACATCATCGAGAGCATCGGTGCCGGCAAGGACACCCTTGGCCTCATGCCTACGGGCGGCGGCAAGAGCATCACCTTCCAGGTGCCGGCTCTTGCGCATGAGGGTATATGCCTTGTGGTCAGTCCGCTCATCGCCCTGATGAAGGACCAGGTGGCGGCACTGAAGAAGAAAGGCATCAAGGCGACAGCTGTCTACACCGGCATGTCGCATCAAGACATCATCACACAGCTTGAGAACTGCATCTACGGCAACTTCAAGCTGCTCTATGTCTCTCCCGAGCGTCTCAGTTCCGAGCTCTTCTGCGCCAAGCTGCGCCACATGCAGGTGAGCATGATAGCCGTCGACGAGGCCCACTGCATCTCACAGTGGGGCTACGACTTCCGCCCTGCATACACACAGATATCCAAAATACGCGAGCTCGTGCCAGATGCTCCCGTGCTGGCCCTCACCGCTACCGCCACGCCCGCCGTGGTCGACGACATACAGCGGCAGCTGCGCTTCCGTCAGCCCTGTGTGAAGCGCATGAGCTTTGCCCGTTCCAACCTGGCCTACCGCGTGCAGCACATCGACACCACCAAGGAAGAGACCATCCACGAGCTGCTATGCCATCACCCAGGGTCGGCCATCGTGTACACCCGCAACCGTGCCGCCACCCGCGAGCTGGCCGAGTGGCTGCAACAGCGCGGCATAGAAGCCACCTCCTTCCATGCCGGCCTCACCGACGCAGAGAAGACCCTGCGTGCCAGCCAGTGGCAGACGGGCGACGTGCGTGTCATCGTGGCCACCAATGCCTTCGGCATGGGCATCGACAAGCCCGATGTGCGCTGCGTGATACATGCCGACGTGCCCGACTCTCCCGAGGCCTACTTCCAGGAAGCAGGGCGTGCCGGCCGCGACGGCCATGCCGCCTTTGCCTATCTGCTCTACGACGAGCGCTCACGCAGCCTGCTTGAGCGCAGGGTGGAAGACACGTTCCCGCCATTGGACTACGTGCGCCGCGTCTATGAGGAAGCATGCTTCTTCCTGCAAATGGGCATGGGCGACGGCGAGGGTGTGACGCGCGAGTTCCACCTCGATGAGTTCTGCGCCACCTTCCGCCACTTCCCCACCCGCGCACAGAGCGCACTGCAGTTGCTCGACCGCGCCGGCTACATCCGCTGGCAGGATGCCGAGGAGGGCCGCAGCCGGGTGATGATGGCAGTGAGCCGCGAGGAGCTCTACGACATGCGCCTGACAGCGCAGGCCGACCGTGTGCTGTCCATGCTCCTGCGCACATGCACAGGCATCTTCGCCGAGTATGCCTACGTGAGTGAGGACGAAATAGCCCGCCACCTCGGCATCGACCAGCAGCAGGTGTCGGAGCAGCTGGTGCTCATGTCGCGCATGCACATCCTACACTTCATTCCACGCTCCAGCTCCCCCCTCTTCACGTTCACCCAGCGCCGTGTGGAGCGCGACGAGGTAGTGCTACACGACGACATCTATGCCTGTCGCAAGCGCGAGATGGAGCACCGCGTGTCCACCATGACAGCCTATCTCTACACCACCTCGTGCCGCAGCGCTTTCCTCCTCGGCTATTTCGGCGAGCGCGACGCCAAGCCCTGCGGTCTGTGCGACAACTGCCACGACGAGCACCCCACATACGACCTGGAACGTGTGCACACTGCCATCGCTGCCCAGGCGCAACAAGGCCGGCTCGACCTCACACGGTTGCGCATCGACGGCGTGCCCGACCGTGTGGTGGCCCGTGTGGCGCGCCGCATGATGGAGGAGGAGGAGGTCACCGACGTATTTCCCTACTCCAGCAATCAACCCCACTGACACACGCAAACAACAATAGCGACACCCTGCAATATGAAAGTACTCAAGTTCGGCGGCACAAGCGTAGGCTCGCCACAAAGCATACTTAGTGTGAAGCGCATCGTGGAGGCACAGACCGACGATGTCGTGGTAGTGGTCTCAGCCCTTGGCGGCATCACCGACCAGCTGTTGCGCACGGCACAGCTCGCCGTGAACGGCGATGGCAGCTATCAGGCTGTCTTCGCTGAGATTGCCGACCGCCATCTCACCATGATAGACACCGTCATCACCGACGAGCTCGCCCGCAAGCAGTTGTCGGCCGACGTGCAAGGCCTGCTCGACGAGCTGCGCAGCATCTATCAGGGAGTCTACCTCATCCGCGACCTCTCGCCCAAGACGCAGGCCACGGTGGTGAGCTATGGTGAGCGCCTCAGCAGCCGCATCGTGGCCACGCTCATACGCGGAGCCCGGTGGTTCGACAGCCGCGAGTTCATCAAGACCGAGGTCAAGGGCGGACGCTCCCTCCTTGCCAGTGACCTCACCACACAGCTTGTGCGCCAGGCATTCACACCGCTGCCTCACATTGCCCTCGTGCCGGGCTTCATCTCCACCGATGCCGAGAGCGGCGAGGTCACCAACCTGGGGCGCGGCGGCTCCGACTACACTGCCAGCATCATTGCCGCAGCCCTCGGAGCCAGTATCCTTGAGATATGGACCGACGTGGATGGCTTCATGACCGCCGACCCGCGCGTCATATCGTCGGCCTATGTCATACCACAGCTGAGCTACATCGAAGCCATGGAACTGTGCAACTTCGGTGCCAAGGTGGTCTACCCGCCCACCATCTACCCCGTCTGTGTGCGCGACATACCCATTGTCATCAAGAACACCTTCAACCCCGACGCGCCAGGCACCATCATACAGCGCGAGGCACCGCTCCACGACAGCCGCTCCATCCGTGGCATCAGCTCCATCAAGGGCACCACGCTCATCACCGTGTCCGGCCTCTCCATGGTGGGCGTGATAGGCGTGAACCGCCGCATCTTCACCGCGCTTGCCGACCACGGCATCTCGGTGTTCATGGTGTCGCAGGCATCGTCGGAGAACAGCTCCAGCATCGGTGTGCGCGACGAGGATGCCGCCGAGGCCTGCCGCGTGCTCGACGAGGAGTTTGCCAAGGAGATTGAGACGGGAGCCATGTTCCGCATGCAGGCCGAGGGCGGCCTGGCCACCGTGGCTGTGGTGGGCGAGAACATGAAGCACACGCCCGGCATCGCAGGCAAGCTCTTCGGCACGCTCGGGCGTTCAGGCATCAGTGTGATAGCCTGCGCTCAGGGTGCCTCGGAGACCAACATCTCCTTCGTTGTCGACTCACGCTATCTGCGCAAGACCCTCAACGTGATCCACGATGCCTTCTTCCTCTCGGAGTATCAGGTGCTCAACCTCTTCCTCTGCGGCGTGGGCACCGTGGGCCGCAGCCTCATAGAGCAGATCTCGTCGCAGCAGGAGAAGCTCATGCGCGAGCAGGGCCTCAAACTCAATGTGGTGGGACTGTGCAGCTCGCGCAAAGCCATCTTCGACCGCGGCGGCATCGACCTAAGCCGCTGGCAGGAGCTCATGTCAGACCCCGCGGTGGGCACCTCACCGTCCAACACCTCGCTGTTGCGCGACGGCGTGGTGGGCATGAACATCTTCAACTCCGTCTTCGTCGACTGCACGGCCTCGCCCGATGTGGCGGCCCTCTATCAGGACTTCCTGCAGCACAACATCAACGTCGTGGCAGCCAACAAGCTGGCAGCCAGCTCGGCCTATGCTGTCTACCATCAGCTCAAGACCACGGCCCAGCGCCGCGGCGTGAAGTATCTCTTCGAGACCAACGTCGGTGCCGGTCTGCCCATCATACGCACCATCAACGACCTCATCCACTCGGGCGACAAGATACTCCGCATAGAAGCTGTGCTGAGCGGCACCCTCAACTTCATTTTCAACAAGCTCTCGGCCGACGTGCCCTTCAGCCAGACCGTGCGCATGGCACAGCAGGAAGGCTACAGCGAGCCCGACCCCCGCGTGGACCTCAGCGGCACCGACGTCATCCGCAAGCTCGTGATACTCGCCCGTGAGGCTGGCTACGAGCTCGAACCTTCCGACGTGGAGGCCAGCCTCTTCATACCAGACTCACTCTTCGGCACCGACACGGCCACGTTCTGGCAGACGCTGCCCACGCTCGACGCTGCCTTTGAGGCCCGCCGCAAGAGTGTCGAGGCCGACGGCAAGCGCCTCCGTTTCGTGGCCATGCTCGACGGCGGCAAGGCCAGTGTGGGCCTGCGCGAGATACCCGCAGGGCACCCCTTCTACAGCCTCGAGGGCTCCAACAACATCGTCATGCTCACCACAGAGCGCTACCGCGAATATCCCATGCTCATCCAGGGCTACGGCGCAGGTGCCGGCGTCACAGCCGCCGGTGTCTTTGCCGACATCATGAGCATTGCCAACATCTGACCTTATGAAGCATCTCATCATTCTCGGCGACGGCATGGCCGACTGGCCCGTGGCCGAGCTCGGCAACCACACACTCCTTGAGCACGCATCCACGCCTGCCATGGACTGGATAGCGGCACACGGACGCTCGGGACGCCTCACCACCGTGCCCGAGGGCTTCCACCCGGGCTCCGAGGTGGCCAACAGCTCCATCCTGGGCTACGACCAGCACCTCGTCTACGAGGGCCGCGGTCCGCTCGAGGCGGCCAGCATCGGCGTGGAGCTGGAGCCTGGCGACCTGGCTCTGCGGTGCAACCTGGTCTGCATCGATGGCGACATGCTCAAGAACCACTCCTGCGGACGCCTCGAGACGGAGGAGGGCGACGTGCTCATCCGCTACCTCAACGAGCATCTGGCCACCGACCGCATCCGTTTCTACACCGGCGTGCAGTATCGCCACCTGCTCGTCGTCAAGGGCGGCGACAAGCGTCTGGCATGCACACCGCCACACGACATACCCCTCCAGCCATGGCGCGACCATCAGATTGCCGCCGAGGTGCCCGAGGCCGAGCCCACGGCAGCACTGCTGCGCCGCCTGGTGGAGCAGTCGCAGGAGTTGCTCCCACGACACCCGCTCAACCGTGCCCGCGCCGAGCGGGGGCAGGACATGGCATCGAGCATCTGGCCCTGGGGCGGAGGCTACCGTCCGGCCATGCAGCCGCTCACGGAGCGTTTCGCCACGCTGCGGCGCGGAGCCGTGATAACCGCCGTCGACCTCATCCGCGGCATAGGCCACTACGCCGGACTGCGTGTCGTGGACGTGAAGGGCGCGACAGGCCTCTGGGACACCAACTACGAGGGCAAGGCCGAGGCAGCCATCGAGGCTCTGCGCACCGACGACTTCGTCTACCTCCACGTGGAGGCATCCGACGAGGCCGGCCACGACGGCTCCATGAGCCTCAAGCTGCAAACCATCGAGGCCCTCGACCACCGCCTCATACAGCCCATCCTGCGCGCCCTCTACGGCGTAGCCTTCGATGCCGTGGGGCACGCCCACAGCACCGAGCCCATGCCGGAGTTCGCCGCCGAGCCCGTGGCCATAGCCCTCATGCCCGACCACCCCACGCCCTGCGCCCTGCGCACCCACACGGCCGAGCCCGTGCCCTTCAGCATCTACCACAGCGGCATCGAGGCAGATGCCGTGCAAGCATTCAGCGAGCGTGCAGCCGAGGCCGGTGCCTATGGCTGCTTGCAGGGCGACGAGTTCATCACACTGTTCATGAAGACCCAACCATAACACCATGCTCTACTACAGCACCAACCACAAGGCCCCGCACGCCACCCTGCGGCAGGCCGTCGTGCAGGGACTGGCCTCCGACCGCGGCCTCTACATGCCCGAGGTCATCAGCCAGCTGCCCGACACCTTCTTTCCTGAGACGGCCGGCCTCACGCTCCCCGAGACAGCCTGCCGCGTGGCCGACGCCTTCTTCGGCGAGGATGTCGAGGCCACGGCCCTGCGCAAGACTGTCTGCGACACACTCTCCTTCGACATACCCCTCGTGCGCGTAGAGGCCGACATCTACAGCCTCGAGCTCTTCCACGGCCCGACCCTGGCCTTCAAGGACGTGGGCGCACGCTTCATGGCTCGCCTGCTCCAGCACTTCCTGCACGGCGAGCAGGTGAATGTGCTCGTGGCCACCAGCGGCGACACCGGCTCGGCCGTGGCCAACGGCTTCCTCGGTGTCGACGGCATACACGTCTATGTGCTCTACCCCAAGGGCAAGGTGTCTGCCATACAGGAGAGCCAGTTCACCACGCTGGGCCGCAACATCACGGCCATAGAGGTCGACGGTGTGTTCGACGACTGCCAACGCCTGGTCAAGAGTGCCTTCGTAGACCCCGAGCTCAATGCCCACATGCGTCTCACGTCAGCCAACAGCATCAACGTGGCCCGCTTCCTGCCCCAGGCATTCTACTACTTCTATGCCTACGCGCAAGTGCTGCGCAATGAGGAGCTGCGCACAAGGCAGGACAACGTCGTAGTGTGCGTGCCCTCGGGCAACTTCGGCAACATCTGCGCGGCTCTCTTCGGCCACGCCATGGGTCTGCCCGTGAAACGCTTCATCGCCGCAAACAACGCCAACGACGTCGTATGCCAGTACCTGCGAACCGGCGTCTACACGCCCCGTGCCTCCGAGCAGACCATAGCCAACGCCATGGACGTGGGCGACCCATCCAACTTCGCCCGCATACTCGACCTCTACTCCCGCCCCGATGTGCAGCAACGGCTGGCAAGCCGCGGCATAGCACAGCCCATGCCATCGCTGGCCGGCGGGCATGGCAGCGGCTTCATCACCGGCACCACATGCACCGACGGGCAGATAGCACAGACCATGCGTGAGTGCCACGAGCGCACGGGCTACGTGCTCGACCCCCACGGAGCCGTTGCCTACCGCGCACTGCGCGAGCAGCTGCGGGAGGGCGAAGCGGGCATATTCCTCGAGACGGCACACCCCGCCAAGTTCAAGCATACCGTGGACTCCATCCTCGGCACGGATATAGCCATACCCGAGCGTCTGCAGGCATTCATGCGCGGCGAGAAGCAGAGTGTGCCCATGAGCAACAGCTACGACGACTTCCGCACCTACCTGATGACACGCTGACACCCTGCACGGTGAACAAACAACACCCTGCACGGTGAAAGCAAAGACCCTGCACCCTCATAGCCAAGAGGGTGCAGGGTCTTTCTGTAGCACCATGCAGGGTGGTGCCGTAAGTCGGTGAAGGGAGTCTGAGCAGTCCGTGCCGCGGGTGCAGGCATCACCTGCGGCGGCACAGCTGCGCCCCCTACTTCTTGAACTTGTTGATACAGTCGATGTAGGCCTCCACGCTGGCAGTGACGATGTCGGTGTTGGCACCGAAACCGTAGTAGACACGTCCGTCGTACTCCACCTGCATGTGCACCTTGCCCACGTCGTCGGAGCCCTTGCTGATGGCCTGGATGGTGAACTCCTTGAGCGTCATCTGCCGGTTGATGATGCGCTTGAGTGCCTTGATGGCAGCGTCCACTGGCCCGTTGCCGCTGGCCGAGGCCTCGAACTTCTCGCCGGTAATGTCGAGGCCTATGCATGCCACAGAGCGGACACCCATGCCGGTGGTCACCTGCAAGTAGTCGAGCTTGATGGCATGAGAGGCCGTGCGGTCGGCACCGGCAAGCATGAGTATGTCGTCGTCGTTAATCTCCTTCTTCTGGTCGGCCAGACGGAGGAAGGCCTCGTAGGTCTTGTCGAGAGCCTCACCGTCAAGCTCCACGCCCAGCACGGAGAGACGGTGCTTCAGGGCGGCACGCCCGCTGCGGGCTGTGAGCACGATGCTGTTGTCGTCGATGCCCACGTCCTTGGGGTCCATAATCTCATAGGTCTGCACGTTCTTGAGCACGCCGTCCTGATGGATGCCCGAGCTGTGGGCAAAGGCATTGCGCCCCACGATGGCCTTGTTGGGCTGCACGGGCATGTTCATAAGCGATGAGACCAGACGCGACGTGGGGTAAATCTTCTGCGTGTTGATATTCGTGTCGATGCCTATGCCACGATGGCACTTGAGTATCATGGCCACCTCCTCGAGGCTGGTGTTGCCGGCGCGCTCGCCTATACCGTTGATGGTGACTTCCGCCTGGCGAGCTCCGTTGATGATGCCGGCCATGGTGTTGGCCGTGGCCATGCCCAAGTCGTTGTGGCAGTGGGTGGAGAGGATGGCCTTGCCGGCCGAGAGCCCGTCCACATGCTCCATCAGATACTTGATCTTGTTGCCAAACTCCTCGGGCAGGCAGTAGCCCGTGGTGTCGGGGATGTTGCACACGGTGGCACCGGCCTTGACCACAGCGTCAATGACGCGCGCCAGATACTCGTTGTCCGTGCGGCCGGCATCTTCGGCATAGAACTCCACATCCTCCACGTAGCGCTTGGCATACTTCACGGCAGCCACAGCACGCTCGATGATTTCCTCGCGGTTGGAGTTGAACTTGTAGCGTATGTGCGAGTCGGAAGTGCCTATGCCGGTGTGAATGCGCTTGTGCTTGGCGTAGGCCAGAGCCTCGGCCGCAACGTCGATGTCCTTGGTCACTGCGCGCGTCAGGGCGCAGATAGTGGGCCAGGTGACAGCCTTGGAAATCTCAATGACGCTGTTGAAGTCGCCCGGACTGCTTATGGGGAAGCCGGCCTCTATCACGTCCACCCCAAGTGCCTCGAGCTGGCGTGCCACCTGTATTTTCTCTATCGTGTTCAGCTGACAACCTGGCACCTGCTCGCCGTCGCGCAGGGTGGTGTCGAAGATGTAAAGACGATCGCTCATACTATATAGATATAAGGTGCTAAGGCTTACGATGCCCTAAGCGGTGACAAAAGTAGAGCCTTTTGGCGGGCGGAGCAAGCAAAGGGTTGCCTTTTGCGCTGCTGCCACGTCTTTTTGCCACGATAATAGCTACCTTTGCACCGCACACTATCCACGCCACACACTGGCACCGACACGCAGGAGCACATGCACAAACGACGGCTGCTCCACGCACATACTTGGCAAGACAGCCGGACGCACCCGCTCCCGAGCCTGCCACAAGCAAGACAACTACAAACAGATGCATATATGAACACTCTCTTCGACAAGATCTGGGACGCCCACGTGGTGCAGAACGTGGACGACGGTCCCACACAGCTGCGCATAGACCGTCTCTACCTGCACGAAGTGACGTCGCCGCAAGCCTTCGAGACCCTGCGCGACAAGGGCATAGGCGTCTACCGGCCCGACATAGCCGTGGCCATGCCCGACCACAACACCCCGTCCGACCAGCAGGACACCATCCACGACCCCGTGGCACGCTCGCAAGTAGAGACACTGGCTGCCAACTGCCGCGACTACGGCATCCGCCACTTCGCCATGGGCACGCCCGACAACGGCATAGTGCATGTCGTGGGGCCGGAGAAAGCCCTCTCCCTGCCAGGCATGACCATCGTGTGCGGCGACAGCCACACAAGCACCCACGGAGCCGTGGGTGCCATAGCCATGGGCATAGGCACGAGCGAAGTGGCACAGGTGCTGGCATCGGGATGCATCCTTCAGCAGAAGCCCAAGACCATGCGCATCAACATCGAGGGCACACTGCCTGCCGGCACCACGCCCAAGGATGTCGCCCTCTACATCATGGCACAGCTGACCACCGGCGGTGCCACCGGCTATGCCGTGGAGTATGCCGGCTCGGCTGTGCGCGACATGTCGATGGAGGGGCGCCTCACACTCTCCAACCTGAGCATAGAGATGGGCTCACGTGCCGGCCTCATAGCCCCCGACGAGACCACCTTTGCCTACCTGCATGGCCGCGAATATGCTCCGAAGGGCGAGGCCTGGGAGCGCGCCGTGGAGGCATGGCGGCAGCTACGCTCCGACGATGATGCCGTGTTCGACAAGGAGGTGACCTTCCGCGCTGAGGACATCACACCGCGCATCACCTACGGCACCAACCCGGGGGCTGGCATCGCCGTGGACGGCAGCATACCCACGATGGAGAGCCTGCCCGAGGCCGAGCGCATGCAGCTCAAGGCACAGCTGGACTACATGGGGTTCCGCCCCGGGCAGCAGCTGTTTGGCACAAAGGTAGATTATGTGTTCCTCGGAGCCTGCACCAACGGCCGCATTGAGGACTTCCGTGCCTTCGCCGGCATAGTGCGCGGACGGCACAAGGCAGAGGGAGTCACGGCATGGCTCGTGCCAGGCTCATGGGCTGTGCGCCGCCAGATTGTGGCCGAGGGTCTCGACCGTGTGCTCGCCGAGGCTGGCTTCGATCTGCGCCTGCCCTCCTGCTCGGCATGCCTGGCCATGAACCCCGACAAGGTGCCTGCCGGCAAGCTGGCTGTCAGCACATCCAACCGCAACTTCGTGGGGCGTCAGGGCCCCGGCTCACGCACCATACTGGCCAGTCCGCTGACGGCAGCAGCCTGTGCCGTGACAGGATGTGTCACCGACCCGCGCACCCTGAAGCCCTTAACCTCGGAGCCCGCACGCGAGGCGGCCGGCCCTGCCACAGGCGCGGCCCTGCGCAGCGACGGAGGCGGGCATGACACGGTCACGGCCAAGGCCAAGGCCCTGCAGGTGATCGACTCGACATGCATACCCATCAACATCGACAACTGCAACACCGACCTCATCGTGCCTGCACGCTACCTGGCCACCACCAAGCGCGACCCGCACTACTTCGGCGAGGCCTTCATGCGCGACCTGCGCTACGATGCCGCGGGCAAGCCCGTGGAGAGTTTCGTGATGAACCGCGCGCCCTTCTCCGAGACGCCGCGCGAGGGAGTGCGGCAGATAGTGTTGGCCGGCGACAACTGGGGCAGCGGCAGCAGCCGCGAACATGCCGCGTGGGCCATCGCAGGCTACGGCGTGCGTGCCGTGGTGAGCACATCGTTTGCCGACATACACCGCGGCAACCTGCTCAACTCGTTTGTGCTGCCCGTCGTGGTGTCGGCCGAGATGAGCCGCGAGCTCTTCCAGACGGTGGAGGCTGACCCGCAGGCACGTGTGCACATCGACGTGGAGGCACAGACCATAACCAACACGGCCACGGGGCGCACCGAGCACTTCCCCATCAACGGCTATAAGAAGTATTGCCTCATGCACGGCCTCGACGACATCGACTTCCTGCTGGAGAGCATACGCAAACACCCGCTGTGAGCCACATGCAGAAGCACACCCACATAGAGCTCATGGACACCACGCTGCGCGACGGCGAGCAGACGCTGGGCGTGAGCTTCATGCCCCAGGAGAAACTCACCATCTGCCGCACGCTCATCGAGGACGTGCGTGTGGACCGTGTGGAAGTGGCCTCGGCACGCGTCAGCGAGGGGGAACTCGAGGCCGTGAGTGCCATCATGTCGTGGGCTGCCGAGCATGGCCACGCCGACAGGATCGAGGTGCTGGGCTTCGTGGACGACGGGCGCAGCATAGCGTGGCTGCAGCGTGCCGGCGCGAGGGTCATCAACCTGCTGTGCAAGGGGTCGCGCCGCCACTGCAAGGGGCAGTTGGGCAAGACGCCGGCAGAGCACGCCGCCGACATACGCCGCAACCTGCTGCTGGCCCAGCAGGCCGGCATCGCGGCCAACATCTACCTCGAGGACTGGAGCCAGGGCATGCATGATGAGTCGTATGTGTATGGCATCATGGACGCGCTCGCCGACATGGTGGGCACCGACGGCCCCGTGCGCCGCGTGATGCTGCCCGACACCTTAGGGCTGCTCACGCCGGCCGACACTTTCCGCTACATGGGCCTCATGCATGAGCGCTACCCGCATGTGCACTTCGACTTCCATGCGCACAACGACTACGACCTCGCCGTGGCCAACATCCTCTCGGCCGTGCAGGCAGGAGCACGGGGCGTGCACACCAGCGTCAACGGCCTCGGCGAGCGCGCCGGCAACGCGCGTCTGGCATCGGTGGTGGCGGCACTCACCGACCATGGCGGCTGCTGCCTGCGCATTCGCGAGGAGGCACTGGGCCGCGTGTCGCATGCCGTGGAGAGCTACAGCGGCATCGCCGTGGCACCCAACACTCCCATCACGGGCGCGGCGGTGTTCACGCAGGTGGCCGGCGTGCACGCCGACGGCGACCAGAAGCAGGGCCTCTACCAGAACGCCTTGCAGCCGGAGCGTTTCGGTCGCCGGCGCGCATACGCCTTAGGCAAGGTGAGCGGGCGCGCCAGCGTGCAGGCCAACCTGCAGGAGCTTGGCCTCGCGCTCTCTCCCGAGGCCGTCAAGGCCGTCACGGAGCGCGTCATAGAGCTTGGCGACAAGAAGGAGACAGTGACGCAGGCCGACCTGCCCTACATCGTGCGCGACGTGCTCCACCACGGGCAGCCCGTGGCCGAGGCCGTGCGCCTGCTCTCATACATCGTCACCACGGCCCACGGCCTGCGCCCTATGGCACAGGTGCGCATCGAGGTGGAGGGTCACACCTACGAGGAGAGCACGCAGGGCGACGGCCAGTATGACGCCTTCGTGCGCGCCGTGCGCCACATATACCGCGACCGTCTCGGCCGCACCTTCCCCCGACTGACCAACTACGTGGTGACCATACCGCCTGGCGGGCGCACCGACGCCCTCGTGCAGACCACCATCGAGTGGGCCTTTGAGGGCAAGACCTACCGCACGCATGCCTTAGATGCCGACCAGACGGAAGCTGCCATCAAGGCTACATTCAAGCTCCTCAACATCATCGAGACGCAGTATGCCGGCAGCACGGCTGCTGCTCGCGAGCCTTGACACTGCACGGACCACACCTCGGCACGACACCCCCCAACGCAAACACCCTGCACCCCCTCGGCCGAGGGAGTGCAGGGTGTTTGCGTTGGGGATGCAGGGAGATGGCCACGCTCCCTGCACGGTGTTACGGTGTGCGACGGCAGGCAGCAGCCGTGCCTAATTGAGGCGGAACACGATGGGGAGCACAAAGCGTGTGCGCACAGGCTGCCCGTTCATGGTGCCAGGCGTCCAGCGTGCAGGCAGAGCCCTGACCACACGGCAGCTCTCATCGCGCAGGGCGGCTATGCCAGCATTGCGGGCTGCGGCCTGCGCACGCTGCACGTCGGTCATGCCGGCAGCCATGTCCTGCGCCTCCAGCCGCGCGCCCGAGGCGTCCTTGAGCTGGAGCAGCTCCACATGGGTGAGCGTGCCGTCGCGCTCCACCACGAAGCCCACCATGGCACGTCCCTGCACGCCGGCATCGATGGCGGCCTGCGGATAGCGCATGGTGCGCATGAGCTCCTGCATGAGCTCTCCGGCACCACCCCCATACTCGGGCAGCACCTCGGGGTGCGAACAGATGGAGTCGGCATAGGCCGTAACCTGCACCGCGGGCAGCACATGCCCCGCCGGCTCGGAGGCGGCATCGTGCCGGTGGCGCGCCAGGGCATCGATATTGGAGAGTAGCAACAATGCTGCCACGGCGGGCAGGAAGAGCAGGCTGGCGGCGCGTGACCGCCAGGGCGAGTGCTTAGAGTTCATCATAGCAATACGTCGTTTTAAGGGTGAGACATTGAGGTTATTTGCAATCGTAGCTACGCGATGCTGTATCGTGAAAGCAAGCAGGTGGTACTGATAGGCACGCAGGCCGGCCGCACGCACGCCCTCGACCGCCGGTGTGGAGCCAGTGGCAAAGCTGTCGGCCACGGCACGGTCGGCAAGGAACTCCAGATTAAGGCGCACCTCGCGGCGCAGCACCCACGCCGCAGGGTTCCACCAGAAAGCGATGCAGAAGAGTTCGGCCACAAGCGTGTCGGCCGTGTGCCACTGTCGCACATGCGCCGACTCATGCACGATAACCTCGCGCAGGGTGGCAGCATTCATGCCGCGTGGGTCGACGAAAATCCACGGCCCAAAGCTAAAGGGAGCACCGCCGTCCGTGAGCAGACACACACGCTGACCGCACACCTCGGCACGACAGCACGTGACAGCCATGCGCACCACACGCGCCACCTGCACTGCCAGCCGGCATGCGAGCCACAGCGCAGGCACAGCCGCGACAAGCGCCCAGAGCTGCCTGGCGGCAGGCACCCACGGCGCACAGCCAGCCTCCGACGGCATAAGCCCTAACCACACCATGCGCTGCGCCGTCACGTCGAGCGCAGGCAGCACATAGGCACCATAGCCCTCCACAAGGCCGGCCGTGGCACCGCTGCCGCCCATCCATGCCTGCATGTCGCACGCCGGCAGCAGCAGCGAACACACATAGATGCACAGCAGCACCGCACGCCGCGCAGCCACATGCGTGTCGCGGTACATCAGCACCATGAACGCCATGCACAGCACCATGAGGCACACACCAGACCAGAGCACATAGGTCAGCACGAGCCGAGGCCTCCACCCTCTATCTCGGCGATGATGGCACGCAGGTCGTCGGCACTGAGACGCTGCTCGCGCGCAAACTGAGTGACCAGGCCGCGCACCGACCCGCCCAGGAAACGGTCCACCAACGAGCTCAGACGCGAATGCCCGTAAGTGCCCTTCTCCACGACAGGCTCGTAGAGGTAGCCACGCCCCACACGGCGGTGGCGCAGGTAGCCCTTGCGCTCCAGCGACTGGAACACGTTCTGTATGCCGTTGAGCAACGGGCGAGGCTCGGCATACTGCTGCCAGACCTCGCGCGGGGAGCATTCACCCGTCTGCCAGATGAGCTCCATCACCTCCTCTTCCTTCGCACTGAGTCGTATCATAGTCCTTGCTGTCATAAACACGGGAACAACGTTCCCCGATGCAAAGGAAAGCACAGCATGGCAAACAGCCAAGAGCAGCCATCAGCCATTAAACATTCTTAAATGTTGAATTGGCCGTCCACACCAACCTGCTGCCGCGTCACAGCGCGCAGGCGTCCCGACTGCGACAAACCGGCGGACATGCTGATTGCTGTTTTATTTTGCACAACAGCGCGGCATCACTATCTTTGCAGGGCAGCAGCGGCACCAACCGACTGCATCTTATCGACAACACATTAGCGTTTGCTATTTATTCTGGGACGAATCCGAAGTTTGGCCACTAAGGAATGTCAAAAAGGAATGGATATGCGAACGTTCACGCTGCGGCGTGGGCGTCTCGTGCTTCATCTGTTTTGACATCGGTTAGGCCAAACACCGGGATTCGTGGATGAAGAGTCTCTGCAATGGAGGCACGTCCACGCCTCTCGTGTGTATGGGCCTGAGCCGCATTTGTTTCTGCGAATAGACATCAGTGGACGCTGTGATAACACAAACTGTATCATGGCAAAATCGGCTCAGCGGATTTACCCGGTTGGTGAAAGTCGGTTAATCAAGAATAAAGTGTTACGCTTGCAGCATGAATCATACCCAACTGCTGCGTGCCATCCTT
>CAJOIE010000004.1 GCA_905234605.1 uncultured Bacteroidaceae bacterium
CGACTTCTCCGTCCGTCGCGACGGTAACACCAAGTTTGGCGATGACAAGCGCTGGGGTACCTTCCCCGCCCTCTCCGTTCGTTGGAACATCAGCAAGGAACCGTGGTTCAAGAAGGCTCTGCCCTGGGTGTCGATGCTCTCCGTCCGTCCGGGCTGGGGTATCGTTGGTAACCCTCCGAGAGCCGACTACCTGTACTTCAGCAAGTACTCCTACGGCTCAGGCTACATGGGCGAAGGTAGTGTCTATCCCTCCAACATCCGTCTGAGCAACCTCCAGTGGGAACAGAAGGAGACCTATAACCTTGGTACCGACTTCGGTTTCTTCAACGACCGCATCACGGGTAATGTCGAGGTCTACCGCCAGTACACCACCGACCTGCTGATGGCCAGTCGTGGTATCCCCTCATCGTCGGGGTGCGGCGACGGCAGCGCGAAATGGGCTGCCGCGACGATGGCTGCAATGGCACCAAGGGCATACACCAGCGTTGCGAGCATGGCTGTGCGGTGTGCCTGCCTGGCATGGCGCACATCGCCTGTGGTGGAGTCGGCCATGGCCAAGGGGCGGCAATACACGTGTATGAGCACGGCGGTGAGCACCAGTGTCTGCACCACCACGAGCAGCAGGCCGGCACTGACGGTGCCGTTCAGCCACATCACGCCGGCAAAGCGCAGGCCTACCACGACATCGGCCACGGCGGCGATGGCGGCAAAGATGAAGTAGCCGGGCATGCCCTCGCGGTAGAGCATGAGGAAGAGGCTGAGATAGACGAGTGCCGAGCCTGTCTCTCGCTGCAACACTATCAGCCCCATGGGCACTGCGAGCAGGGCGATGCATATAAAGAGGTTCTGCCATGAGCCTTGCAGGCGAAAGCCGTAGCTGCTCATGAACTTGGCCAGTGCCAGTGAGGTGGCAAACTTGGCGAACTCGGCGGGCTGGAGACTGAACGACCCTATCTTGATCCACGACATGGAGCCCTTGATGTCGTGGGCCAGGAGTGGCGTGACGGCAAGCAGGAGCATCATGGCCCCGTAGAAGAGGTAGGCAAAGGTGTCGAAGAGGCGGTCGTCGAGCGAGAGTATCACGGCAGCCAGGGCCACCGATGTGCCTATCCACAGGAGCTGCATGCCCGTGCGCGACGACAGCGACAGCAGCTCCATGGGCTCGCCATAGTCGTAGCATGCACCGCAGATGCTCATCCAGCCTATGGCGAGCAGGACGATGTATATAAGTATGGTGAGCCAGTCGATGCTGGCGAAGTAGCTCTTGTTCTTCATCTGACGTAGTCGCCGTAGTTGATGGTGCGTTCTGCTATGGCCTGTGCCTTCGCCTCTGATGCCGGCGAGAGCGCGCCGTTGATGTGCTGCTCCATCAGGAGCGCGCCTATGGGCACTCCGAAGGTGGCTCCCCAGCCGCCGTTCTCCACATACACGCAGATGGCTATCTGCGGGTTGTCGCGCGGTGCAAAGCCCATGAACACGGAGTGGTCGTAGCCTCGGTTCTGTGCCGTGCCTGTCTTGCCGCATGTGATGTAGTCGGTGGTGTAGGCGGAGCGGCATGTGCCGCCCTCGACAGCGCGCTGCATGCCTTGCACCACGGTCTCGTAGTGCACGGGCGAGACCCGTGTGTAGCGGCGGCGTGTGTAGGCCGTGTCGATGTCCTCGTCCTCAATGGCCTTGACCACGTGTGGCGTGATGAACCATCCTCGGTTGGCGATGGTTGCTCCGAGGTTGGCTATCTGTAGCGGCGTGAGTGTGACTTCGCCCTGGCCGATGGATATGGATATTACCGTGAGCCCGTTCCACGAGCCGCGGTATGCCTTGTCGTAGAATGGTGCGTTGGGGATGAGGCCCCGTTTCTCGCCTGGCAGGTCGATGCCCAAGGCATAGCCGAACCCCATCGATACCATGTAGTCTTTCCATGTGGTCATGGCTTCCTGCACGGAGGCATATTTCTTGCGGTTGTCGAGCATGTGGTAGAGCCCCCAGCAGAAGTAGCCGTTGCATGATGTGGCTATGGCGGGCACTAATGGCAGCGGCGAGGGGTGGCCGTGGCACCCCACCTTCAGGCCTTTGAAGTGGAAGCCGTGTGAGCAGGGGTAGGATGTGGCGGGCGTGATGATGCCCTCCTCGAGGAATGTCAGTGCCTGCGATGTCTTGAAGGTGGAGCCTGGCGGGTAGAGCCCCATTATGGCGCGGTTCAAGAGTGGCTTCATGGGGTCGCGTGAGAGCTCGCTGTGGTGGCGTCCGCGCTGGCGTCCCACCATGGCGCGCGGGTCGAAAGCCGGCGCGCTCACCATGCACAGCACCTCGCCTGTCTGCGGCTCGATGGCTACTATGCTGCCCAGTTTGCCCTGCATGAGCCGTTCCCCGAGCTGTTGCAGCGGCAGCGAGATGCTCAGTGTCAGTGCCTTGCCCGGCACCGGTTGCTCGTCGAGATCACCGTCGTGATAGCGTCCCTTGATGCGTCCGTGCACGTCGCGCAGCAGTATCTCGGAGCCTTTCTGTCCGCGCAGCTGCCGCTCGTAGGAGCGTTCCACGCCGAGCTTGCCTATGTAGTCGCCGGCGCGGTAGTAGTTGTCTGTTTCTATGTCGGCGGGCGACACCTCGCCGACGTCGCCCAGCAGGTGTGCGGCCGAGCCGGTGGTGTACTGGCGTATGCTGCGTTTCTGGATGTAGAAGCCTGGGAAGCGGAACAGCTTCTCCTGGAAGGTGGAGAACTCTTCCACCGAGAGCTGGCTCATGAAGAGCTGCTGCGTGTGGCGCGAGTAGCCGCGTGTGTGCTTTATCTCGTCCATGCGGCGGCGGTACCACGCCGTGTCTATGTCGAGGCTGGCACACAGGTCGACGGTGTCCACTCCCACCTGTTCCTGCATCACCACCATGATGTCGTAGGCCGGCTGGTTGTACACCATGAGCTGTCCGTAGCGGTCGGTGACGGGGCCGCGTGCAGGATAGAGAATGCGGCGCATGAGTGCGTTGCTGTCGGCACGCTGCTTGAAGTCGTCTGACGTCAGTTGCAGGAAGAACAGGCGCAGGATGTATATGGCAATCACAGCCACCGCCGCTCCGCCCAGCATGAAGCGTCTTCGCGCAAGACTATAGTCGGCCATGCTGCTGTGGCTGTTTGCGCAGCGCCTCGAGCGAGAGGCATACCGCGAGGGTAAGGGCAAAGGTGCTGACGAGCGACAGGGCCAGGTCGCGCAGGTGGAAGAAGGAGAATGCCAGCAGGGCGAAGTAGGCAGTGCAGAAGAGCAGCACCATGGCTGCGGCATAGCGCATGTAGGGTGCTACGCCCATGTCGGCCAGCGAAGGCTCGAGGTCGGCAGGGGCGTCCTTGGGCTCGAAGAGACGCAGCAGCGACGGCTGTGCCATGGCTGTGACGGTCATGGCCCCTGCGCCGACGCCTGGCGTGAGCGACACCACGTCGGCTGCCAGCCCGCCGGCAAATCCCCATAGCAGCAGCTGCCAGCGTGGCGTGTCCTTGGGCATGAGCATCAGCAGGTACACGTATGGCAGGGCCGTGGCATATCCCAGCAGGTGTATGTGGTTGAACACCAACATCTGCAAGGCTATGAGCACCAGCAGCCACAGCAGGCGTGAGAGGAATGTGATGAGCATGGCAGAGATACGGTGTGGGGTGAACGGTTGGCGGGTGTTGCGTTTGCGGCAGACGGACGCAGGGTGTTATGGCTGCACCTGCTGCTCCAGTTGCCAGAGCTCGTCGTGGAAGGTGTGGCGCACCACACACACGTCGCGCAGACGGGATAGGTCGGTGCCGAGATGCACTCGCAGCTTATAGCCCAGACCGTCGTCGCTGTCCTCGATGGCTACCACCTTGCCCACGAAGATGCCTGCGGGGAACACTGAGCTGAAGCCGCTGGTCTCCACCACATCGCCCACGGCGATGCGTGCGTGGCGTGGCAGGTCGTCGAGTGTGGCATAGAGAGGATGACGTCCGTCCCAGTTCAGATAGCCGAAATAGGAGGAGCCGCGCAGCCGGCAGCTGATGTGTGAGTGGCTGTTGAGCAGAGGCATGACCACTGCATAGTGGTTAGATGTCATATACACGATGCCCACAATGCCTGTGCCGCTCACCACGCCCATCTCGGCTTCTATGCCGTCGGCCGTGCCGCGGTCGATGGTGATGTAGTTGTCGCGGTGCGTCACGCTGTTGGTCACTATGTGTGCCGGTAGCAGGTCGTGGCCGCGCATCTGGCGGGCATGGAGACGCTCGGTGTAGGTGCTGTCGTGGGTGAGGGCGCGCAGTTCCCATTGCAGGCCTTCCAGCTCCTGTTCCAGTATGAGGTTGCGGCGTGTGAGGGCTTCGTTGATGGTGCCGAGTGAGATGTAGTGCAGCACCTCCTGCTCCATCGCATTGATGTGTCCCACTGCGGTGTTGGCCGTGGTGAGCCACACAGAGCGCTGATAATGATTGAACTGGAAGAGCAGCACGAGGCTGACCACTTCCAGCACAACAAACAGAAGCCAGTGGCTGTAGCGGGCTAAGAGTTCGAGTAGTGTGCGCACTTCAGCGGCGTGGGTGGGTGACAATGCCAGCTGGCATCACATCAGGAAGGAGAAGTTGTGTATGTTCTTCAGCGCCACGCCGGTGCCGCGTGCCACGCTGTGCAACGGGTCCTCGGCAATGTGGAAGGGTATGTTTATCTTGTCGGTGAGGCGCTTGTCCAGGCCGCGGAGCAGTGCGCCGCCGCCGGTGAGGTAGATGCCGTTCTGCACGATGTCGGCATACAGCTCGGGAGGCGTGTCCTCGAGTGCTGCCAGCACGGCAGTCTCTATCTTGGAGATGGTCTTCTCCAGGCAGTGGGCTATTTCCTGATAGCACACGGGCACTTCCATGGGCAGTGCCGTGATGCGGTTCGGCCCGTGCACGATGTAGTCGTCGGGTGCCTGGTCGCCGAGGTCTGTCAGTGCGGCGCCCACGTTGATCTTGATGCGCTCGGCCATGCGCTCGCTCACCTTGATGTTGTGCTGGCGGCTCATGTATTCCTGTATGTCGGCCGTGAGGTCGTCGCCGGCTGTGCGCAGGCTGCGGTCGGTGACGATGCCTCCGAGCGAGATGACGGCAATCTCGGTTGAGCCACCGCCTATGTCCACAATCATGTTGCCCTCGGGAGCCACCACGTCGATGCCTATGCCTATGGCGGCTGCCATGGGCTCATATATGAGGTATACCTCGCGCCCGTTGGCATGCTCGGCAGAGTCGCGCACGGCACGCAGTTCCACCTCGGTGGAGCCCGACGGCACGCCTATCACCATTCGCAGCGACGGCGTGAAGAGGCGGTTGCCCATGTGCACCATCTTGATGAGGCCTCGCATCATCTGCTCGCAGGCATTGAAGTCGGCTATGACGCCGTCGCGCAGTGGGCGCACGGTGCGTATCTCGGAGTGTGTCTTTTCATACATCAGCTTGGCTTTCTCGCCTACGGCTATCATCTTGTCCGTGTGCTTGTCGAGGGCTACCACTGACGGCTCGTCGACGACAACCTTGCCGTCGGAGATGATGATGGTGTTGGCAGTGCCGAGGTCGATGGCGATTTCTTTTGTGAAGGAGAAGAGTCCCATCTATGTGTGTTGTGTGGAATAATGGTGGTTATGCTTGTTGTAGCGGTGCTGCCTTACTTGGCGAAGTAGGCGTGGATGGCTGTGTCATAGTGGCTGCTCACGGCGAAGGCGGCGCAGGCGAGCTCGCGGCGCTCCTCAAGGGTGGTCTCGGCTCCGCGCAGCTTCAGCGTGTTGAGCAGTGTGGCATACTGCTCCTTGGATGGGATGATGACCACGTCGTTGAAGTTCTTCGCACCGGCACGTATGAGCGATATGCCGCCTATGTCTATCTTCTCGATGATGTCGGCCTCGGAGGCACCGCTGGCCACGGTCTCCTCAAAGGGATAGAGGTCCACTATCACGAGGTCTATGGCCTCGATGCCGTATTGCAGCATCTGCTCGCAGTCGGCCTCATTGTCGCGGCGCGCGAGTATGCCGCCGAACACTTTGGGGTGGAGGGTCTTCACGCGGCCGCCCAGTATGCTGGGGTAGGTTGTGATGTCCTCCACGCGCTGGCAGGGCAGTCCCAGGCTCTCTATGAAGGCGTGTGTGCCTCCGGTGGAGAGCAGTGTCACGCCGTTGGCATGGAGCAGGCGCAGTATGTCGTCAAGCCCGTCCTTGTGGTATACTGATATGAGTGCTGTCTTGATGGTTCGTGTGTCCATATTGTCTGGTGAGGTGTATTGGTGTGTCGTGTTCATGCCAGGCGTGCGAGTGTCTGGCGTATGCGTCGCATGGCTTCTTCGATATTGGCGTCGCTGGTGGCATAGCTCATGCGCAGGCAGTCGGGGCTGCCGAAGGCGTCGCCGGCCACGGTGGCCACATGTCCCACTTCGAGCAGGTACATGGCCAGGTCGGTGCTGCTGTTGATGACGCGGACGCCGTCGTGTTTGCCGAAGTAGGCCGACACGCGGGGGAAGAGGTAGAAGGCTCCTTGCGGCTCGCGCACCTCCCAACCGGGCACCTCGCGGGCCAGGCGCACGATGAGGTCGCGGCGTCGCTCGAATGCCTGGCGCATCTGCTCCACGCATTCCTGCGGTCCCGTGTAGGCGGCCTCGGCGGCCTTCTGGCTCACGGAGCAGGGTCCTGAGGTGTACTGGCCTTGCAGCTTGTTGCAGCCCTTCACTATCCACTCAGGCGCGGCCATGAAGCCTATGCGCCAGCCTGTCATGGCGTAGGCCTTGGAGACGCCGTTGATGATGACCACGCGGTCGCGTATGTCGGCAAACTGGGCTATCGACTCGTGGGCTCCCACGTAGTTGATGTGCTCGTAGATCTCGTCGGCTATGACGATGACGCGCTCATGGCGTGCCACCACCTGTGCCAGCGCGGCAAGCTCCTCACGGCTGTAGACGGAGCCTGTGGGGTTGGAGGGCGAGCACAGGATGAGGGCGCGTGTGCGCTCGGTGATGGCGGCCTCGAGCTGTTCGGGGGTTATCTTGAAGTCCTGTTCTATGGGTGCCTCCACCACTACGGGCGTGCCCTCGGCCAGCAGCACCATCTGCGGGTAGCTCACCCAGTATGGTGCCGGAATGATGACCTCGTCGCCGGCGTCCACAAGGGCCATGATGGCGTTGCACACGCTCTGCTTGGCTCCGTTGGAGACTATGATCTGCTGCGCGTCGTAGCTCAGGCCGTTCTCCCTCTTCAGCTTCTCGGCTATGGCTTTGCGCAGGGCAGGGTAGCCTGGCACGGGGGAGTAGCGCGAGTAGTTGTCGCGCACAGCCTGGATGGCTGCCTCCTTGATGTGGTCGGGCGTGTCGAAGTCGGGCTCGCCCACGCTCATGTTGATGACATCTATTCCCTGTGCCTTGAGCTCGCTGCTGCGCTGGCTCATGGCAAGCGTGGCCGATGGTGCCAGGCGGTTGAGGCGTGATGATAGTGCTGACATTGGTGTTGTGTCTAACGGTTTCTGCGCGCAAAGGTACTATAAATATGCATTGCGCGCTGCGCGCGCGCTCCTTTTTAAGCGTGGGGCGTGAGCAGCTCAGGCGAAGAGTGATAGCTGCCCGTCGTCGGGCAGCAGGCGGAATGTCAGGCGGTGGTGGGGCGTGGTGCCGTAGTGGCGTATGGCCTCGCGGTGCGCCGGCGAGGGGTAGCCCTTGTTGGATGCCCAGCCATACTGCGGGAAGTCGTGGTCGAGGGCTTCCATGCGCTCGTCGCGGTGTGTCTTGGCCAGTATGCTTGCGGCGGCTATGCTCATGTAGGTGGCATCGCCGTGCACGATGGTGTGTGCCGGTATGGGGTAGGGCATCCAACGGTTGCCGTCCACGATGAGGTGTCCGGGCTTCACGCTGAGAGCCTCCACGGCGCGCTGCATGGCCTTGAGGGAGCAGCGCAGGATGTTGAGCTCGTCAATCTCGGCGGGCGAGCACTCGGCCACGGCCCACGCCACGGCCTCGCTCTCAATGATTTGGCGCAGGGTGTCGCGCTGGCGGGCTGTGAGCTGCTTGGAGTCGTTGAGGAGCGGGTGCGTGAAGCCGTGCGGTAGCACCACGGCGGCTGCGAACACGGGGCCTGCCAGGCAACCGCGTCCGGCCTCGTCGCAGCCGGCCTCGATGACATCGGGGGTGTGGAAGGGCAGCAGGTGGTGTCGTGGTGTCTTGGTCATGGCAGGTGAGGATGTTGGCGTTGTGGCGGCAAGGATGGTGATAAACGGCAGGCAGGGATGCGCCTGGTGGCTGCATCCCTGCCTGCTATGTTGGTGCACAAGTGCAAGACGGGTGCCTCACTCCTCGCGGCGCGGACGGTGCTCGCCGCGCTCGGGACGCTCGCGGCGTTGGCGGGGCGGACGCTCCACGTAGCCTTCGGGCTTGGGCAGGAGCACACGGCGGGAGAGCTTGTACTTGCCTGTCTTGGGGTCTATGTCGAGGAGCTTCACGGTGAGCTTGTCGCCTTCCTTGAGGCCGGCTTCCTCCACGGTCTCGAGACGTTTCCAGTCGATCTCGGAGATATGGAGCAAGCCGTCCTTGCCCGGCATGAACTCCACGAAGCAGCCGTAGGGCATGATGCTGCGCACGGTGCCTTCGTAGACTTCGCCCACCTCGGGCACGGCCACGATGGCGCGTATCTTGGCCAGTGCGGCATCGATGCTCTCCTTGTTGGGGCCTGACACCTGCACCTTGCCCACGCCGTCTTCCTCGTCGATGGTGATGGTGGCTCCGGTGTCTTCCTGCATGCCTTGTATGATTTTGCCGCCGGGGCCGATGACGGCGCCGATGAACTCCTTGGGTATGATGATCTGCTCTATGCGCGGCACGTGTGGCTTGAGCTCGGCGCGTGGCTCTGGCATGCACTCGAGTATCTTGCCGAGGATGTGCTCGCGTGCCTGCTTGGCCTGCATGAGGGCGCGCTCGAGTATCTCGTAGGAGAGGCCGTCGCACTTGATGTCCATCTGCGTGGCTGTGAGGCCGTCGCGGGTGCCGGTGGTCTTGAAGTCCATGTCGCCGAGGTGGTCCTCATCGCCGAGTATGTCGGAGAGCACTGCGTACTTGTCTTCGCCAGGGTTCTTGATGAGGCCCATGGCGATGCCGCTCACGGGCTTTGCTATGGGCACGCCGGCGTCCATGAGCGCGAGTGTGCCGGCGCACACGGTGGCCATGGAGCTGGAGCCATTGCTCTCGAGTATGTCGCTGACGACACGCACCGTGTAGGGGTAGTCGGCGGGTATCTGACCTTTGAGGGCTCGCCATGCCAGGTGTCCGTGGCCTATCTCGCGGCGGCCTACGCCGCGCTGTGCCTTGGCTTCGCCTGTGGAGAATGGCGGGAAGTTGTAGTGGAGCAGGAAGCGCATGTAGCTGCGGTCGAGCACGTCGTCCACGAGCTTCTCGTCGAGCTTGGTGCCGAGGGTCACCGTGGAGAGCGACTGTGTCTCGCCGCGGGTGAAGATGCTGCTGCCGTGAGGGCCGGGCAGGGGGCTCACCTCGCACCAGATGGGGCGTATGTCGGTGGTGCCGCGGCCGTCGAGGCGTATGCCTTCGTCGAGGATGCAGCGGCGCATGGCGTCGCGCTCCACGTCGTGGTAGTAGCGGTCGATGAGGGTGTTCTTCTCCTCGAGGACGGCGGCGTCGAGGTCGGCGTGGGCCTCGGCGTAGCGCACCTTGAAGTCCTCGCGCACCTGCTCGAAGGCTTCGGCGCGGGCGTGCTTCTCGAGGGCCTGCTTGGTGATGTCGTAGGCGGGCTGGTAGCATTCGTCCTTGACCTGCTGGCGCAGCTCCTCGTCGTTGACTTCGTGGCAGTATTCACGCTTCACGTCCTTGCCCAGCTCCTTGGCGAGCTCCTTCTGGAGGCGGCACATGGGCTTGATGGCTTCGTGGGCTACTTTGAGGGCTTGGAGCAGGTCTTGCTCCGACACTTCCTTCATCTCGCCTTCCACCATCATGATGTTCTCTTCGGTGGCGCCTACCATGATGTCCATGTCGGCGTTCTTCACTTGCTCGAAGGTGGGGTCGACGACATATTCTCCGTTGACGCGGGCCACGCGCACTTCGGAGATGGGGCCGTCGAAGGGTATGTCGCTCACGCTGAGTGCTGCCGAGGCGGCGAAGCCGGCCAGGGCGTCGGGCATGTCGATGCCGTCGGCCGAGTAGAGGTTGACGTTGACGTATACCTCAGCGTGGTAGTTGCTTGGGAAGAGGGGGCGCAGTGCGCGGTCCACGAGGCGGCATGTGAGTATCTCGTCGTCGTTGGCCTTGCCTTCGCGCTTGGTGAAGCCGCCGGGGAAGCGTCCTGCGGCGGCGTATTTCTCGCGGTACTCTACTTGCAGTGGCATGAAGTCGGTGCCGGGCACGGCGTCCTTAGCCGCGCACACGGTGGCCAGCAGCATGGTGTTGCCCAGACGCAACATCACACTGCCGTCGGCCTGTTTGGCCAGCTTGCCGGTCTCGATGCTGATCTCGCGACCGTCGGGCAGCTGAACTGTCTTGGTGATTACGTTCATCTTGGTGTCTTTGGGGTGTCTTAGAAATGTTGTCTATGCAAAAATCGCGTAAATGTAGTGCATAAATATGTGTGTGAGCGCTGGTGCGGGGTCTTTTTATGCTTTTTTAAGTGTAGTGTCCTTGTTTTTACCTTGCTGTGCTGTTGCCGTGTGTGTTTCAGGGTGTTGCATTTGGCGCGGTGTCGGCTGGTGGCGGCTGCGTTCATGCGGTGCAGGCGAGCACGAAACACGATATTGCCACGTCGGGCACGGCGAGCAGGGGCTTGATGGCGGCTGTCATGGTGGCTCCCGTGGTGAGCACGTCGTCGACGAGCATCACGTGGCAGCCGCCGACGCAGGCCCCGGGCATCAGCGCAAACGCGCCCTCCACGTTGGATATGCGGTCCTCGCCGGTGAAGAGAGTCTGCGTCGTGGTGTCGCGCACGCGGCACAGCACGTCGGTGCGCATCCCGATGCCGAGCTCACGGCTCATGCCTGCGGCGATGGCCTCGGCCTGGTTGAAGCCGCGTTGGCGGCGGCGCGAGGGTGTCAGAGGCAAGGGCACAAGGACGTCCACGCCGCGGAAGAGGCCGCTGTCGCGCAGTGTGCAGGCTGCCATGCGACCCAGCCACACTCCCAGTTCCTGCCGGCGGCGGTATTTGAGGCTGTGCACTATGGCTGCCACGCGGCCGTAGCGCTGGTAGGTGGTGAAGGCTCCGGCGTGGCGCATGGCCTCGTGGGTGCCGAGGCGTGACAGGCGCACGCTGTCCTGCCAGTCGGCGGGATGGCGCGACTGGCTCAGCATCACCACACACTCTGCGCACAGCCACTGCTCGCACGCTGTGAGCGGAGTGCCGCAGGCGCAGCAGAGGCGTGGGTGCAGGAGGTCGAGCAGTGACATGGAGGCTTCGGTGTTGGTGCAGGGTGTGTGGTGTTCACCGTGCAGGGTGTGCGGCTTTGAGGGTGCAGGGAGATGGCCTTGAGGGTGCATGGTGTGCGTTGTCACCGTGCAGGGTGCTGTCAGGCACCCTGGCGTGCCAACTGAGAAAGGCTGCCTGCTGACATTCAGCAAGCAGCCTTTCGATGGTAGTCGGGATGACAAGATTCGAACTTGCGACCCCACGCCCCCCAGACGCGTACTCTAACCGGGCTGAGCTACATCCCGCTACAAGGGTACAAACAGGGTGGAGGCGCGCCTCCCTCCGATTTGCGGATGCAAAGGTATGTCATTTCTTGGTTACGTGCAAGGCTTTGCCTACTTTTGTCCCAAAATATGTAGCACGAAGTGCACCCTGCCGGTGTCTTCTCATGTGTCGCACTGTCATGACATACAGAATAGTCAAGCCCTACAATCTCACTGCCGACGTGGTGCTGCCGGCAAGCAAGAGCATCAGCAACCGCGCCCTGGCGCTGTCGCTGCTCAGCGGCACGCCGACCGCATGCCTGAGCAACCTGTCGGCATGCGACGACACGGCTGTGATGCTGCGTGCGATGAGCCTGCCCGAAAAGGTCGACATCGGTGCCGCCGGCACGTCGATGCGTTTCCTCACGGTCATCATGAGCCTGAGCCCCGGACGCCGCCTGCTCACAGGGTCGGCACGCATGTGCCAGAGGCCCATAGGCGTGCTCGTGGATGCCCTGCGGCAGCTCGGTGCCGACATTGCCTACGTGGGGCGCGAAGGTTTCCCGCCCTTGGTGATACGCGGACGCGCGCTGCACGGAGGCATGCTGGACATCAGCGGCAGCGTGAGCTCGCAGTATGTATCGGCACTGCTCATGATAGGCCCGTGCCTCGGCGGGGGCCTGCGCCTGCACCTGACAGGCGACGTGGTGAGCCGCCCCTACATCGACATGACCCTGGCCATGATGAGCCGCTTCGGTGCCGACGCCCGATGGGCAGACGAGGCCACCATCGTCGTGGCCCCGAAGGCCTACGTTGCCGGAGGACCCTATCATGTGGAGAGCGACTGGAGCGCAGCCTCATACTGGTATGAGATGATGCTCCTGAGCGACAATCCCGGCGAGACATGCACGCTGCATGGGCTCACGGAGCACAGCCTGCAGGGCGACAGCACCGTGGCCGCGCTCTTCGCACAGCTCTCGGTGCAGACACTATTTGCATCGCAAGGCTCCGACGTGCCCAAGGTGCATCTCATGCGGCGCGGGGATGTGGCGTCGCCCTTCGTGGCCGACATGGTGCGCACGCCCGACCTGGCACAGACCTTCGCCGTGGCATGCGCCCTGAAGGACATCCCCTTCCGCCTCAGCGGACTGCACAGCCTGCGCATCAAGGAGACAGACCGCATAGCCGCCCTGAGCACAGAGCTCGCCAAGCTGGGCGTGCAGGTGGAGGTGGAAGGCGACGACGTGATGCACTGGCCGGGTGCTGCCGCGCAGCGGCGGGGCTCCGTGCCTTATCTGCGGCCGCTGCCTGACACCGCCATAGCCACCTACGACGACCACCGCATGGCAATGGCATTCGCGCCGGCGGCACTCGTGCTGGGCAGCATCGACATAGAGCACCCAGAAGTGGTGAGCAAGTCCTACCCGACGTTCTGGGACGACCTTGTATACGCTGGATTCGAAATAACCACTATTGTCTGATGCCTATGGCCGACGAATTCGTATGCTGCGGCCTGCACGCCGTATGTGAGCGCGACGCCATGCGTCAGGCCGAGGCCGCACAGCCCGACTACTTCGACGACGAGGAGCTCGACGTCTACCGTGGCCGCGCCGCCGATGCCTACACCGACGCCGAGGCCGACGAGTTCCGCGACGTGCTCTACACCATGCTCGAGGCCGAGGTGCCCGAGTGGCTCCTCAGCCTGCAGCACCGTGGCGTGGAGCTCCCCGACAGCGTGCGCGCCGAAGCCATGCAGATGGCGGCACAGGCTGCTGTGTAGACACTGCCGCCACACAATAAACGGCTGCCGCTGCACGTTATACTACACGGCAACACCGAATGCCTGCACATCGACAACACATAGCCTCCATATAATTAATGTATCGCGCGCGCAAGCTACCATACCTGCTCTTCATGCTCTGCATAGCTGCCATCACAGGCTGCTCCACGCAGAAGAACACGCCTGGCAGCCGCTTCTATCACAGCACCACAGCCCGCTTCAACACACTCTACAACGGGCAGGTAGCATTTGATGAAGGCGTGGAGGCACAGCAGCAAGGCCATGTGGACAACTACACGGAGCTGCTGCCCATGTTCATCGTGGCCGACCACCGCACGGCAGCCCTCGGCAAGAGCAGCTTCGAGACAGCGATAGAGAAATGCGAGAAGGCCATTAAGCTGCACAGCATCAAGAAGAAGCCCAAGAAACCGCAGGGCAGGATGAGCGACAAACAACGCGCCTACTTCGCACGCAACGAGTTCAACCCCTACCTGCGCCACGCCTGGCTCCTCTTCGCCGACGCCCAGTTCCACAAAGGCGACTTCATCGAGGCCGCCACCACCTACAGCTACATCCTGCGCCTCTATGCAGGACAGCCCGATGTGGCCAGCGTGGCACGGGCGCGCCTAGCACGCTGCTATGTGCTGCTCGACTGGCCCTACGATGCCGAGGACGTGCTCGCAAAGGTGAGCCGCGACAGCATCACCGCCCGCGGACAGAGAGAGCTCGATGCCACACGCGCGGCTTATCTCATAGCCACAGGTCAGTACGCCGACGCCATCGAGCCACTGCGCCTCACAGCGCGGCGGGCAAAAGGGAGGCAGCAGCGGGCACGCCTCTACTACCTGCTCGGACAGCTGTGCCAGCAGGCCGGACACACGCAGGAAGCCTACCGCGCACTGCGCAAATGCGTGCGTCTCAATCCGCCCTACGAGCTCGCCTTCAACGCCCGCATCATGCAGACCGAGGTGATGGCGGCCGGACAAGGGCGCACCATGATACGCCGCCTCAAGCGCATGGCACACAACCCTAACAACGCCAACTACCTCGACCGCATATACTATGCCATAGGCAACATACACATGGCCGAGGCTGACACCATGCAAGCCATATACGCATGGCGCAAAGGCATCGAGGAGAGCACCCAGAACGGCTTTGCCAAGGCCGTGGTGCTCGAACATCTGGGCGAACTGCACTGGCAGCGCGAGGACTACATCGAGGCTACCGACTGCTACAGCCAGCTCGCACAGATGCTCGACAAGGAGCACGACCACTACGAGCTGGCACAGTGGCGCAGCCGTGTGCTCACCGAACTCGAACCTCACCTCTCGGCAGTGAAGCTCCAGGACAGTCTGCAAGCCCTGGCCCGCATGCCCGAAAGCGAATATCTGGCAGCCATCGACCGCGTCATTGCCGAGCTCAAGCGCAAGGAGCGCGAGGCCGAGCGCCGTGCCGAGGCACAAGGCATCACGGCAGCTGCCACAGCCGCCGCTGCGGCTGCCGCCAAACCCGCCGCACAGGCTGCTGCCGGAGCACAGAGGGGCACGCAGCAGACAACGTTCTACTTCTACAACGCACAGACCGTGCAGCAAGGCAAGCAGGCCTTCCAGAAGCATTGGGGCAACCGTCCCAATGAGGACAACTGGCGACGCAGCAGCAAGGCACAGCAGGATGCCGACGGCGGCTATGAGGCATACGACTATGCCGCCGAGGACTCGCTCATGCAGGCTGATATGGAGATGGCCGACGAACTCAGCGAGGAGGAACAGCGCATAGCCGACTCGCTGGCCAACGACCCACACCACCGCGAGTTCTACCTCGCACAGATACCATTCACAGAGGAGCAGGTGGAAGCCTCCAACCAGCTCATCCGCGACGGGCTGTACCACGGCGGTGTGCTACTCATGGAGCGAGTGGGCAACTACACCCTGGCCGAGCGCACCCTCGACACACTGCTCGTGCGCTTCCCTGCCTTCGAGCATCGCGACGACGTCTACTACCACCTCTTCCTGCTGGCCCTGCGGCGTGGCGACGACACGGCCATGCAGACCCACATGCAGGTGCTCCGCGACAGCTTCCCCGACAGTGAGCTGACACGCACCGTGACTCATCCGCGCTTCCTTGAATATGCAGCCCGCGGGCGTCACATCGAGGACTCGCTCTATGCCACTGCCTACGATGCCTACCGCCGCAACGACTATGCCGAGGTGCAGCGTCTGGCGGCCATCTCAGATGCCGACTTCCCCGACGGCGCCCACCGTGCCAAGATGCTCTTCGTGCGTGCCATGAGCTCGCTCTATGGAGGGGAGCGCGACACGTTCCTCGTGCAACTGCGCGAGGTGGTGCAGCGCTACTCCAAGGACGAGGTGGCCGAGCTGGCCGCCGCCATGGTGAAAGGACTGGAGGAGGGCAGGCTCTTGGCGTCGGAACAGTGGGACGCCAGCGACATCTGGAGCCGCCGCGGCGTGGCTCTCGCTGCTGACAGCACGGCTGCCGACACCCTCGTGGCCGACGTGCTCGTGCCATACGTGTTCGTGCTGGCCTACCCCACGGGCGAGGTGGACGAGGACCAACTGCTCTTCGAGATGGCACGCTACAACTTTACCTCCTTCGTGGCGCGACGCTTCGACATCGAGATAGCGCAGAGCGGCACCATAAGCCAGCTGCGCGTGAGCGGCTTCGCCACATACGACGAGGTGCATGCCTACGCCCAGCTGCTTTATGCCGATGCCCACATGCGCCAGAGGCTCGAGGGCATCCGCGCGCTGCTCATCAGTCAGGACAACCTCAGGCTGTTGGGCACACGCTACAGCTACGACGAATATGCCGAGTTCTACGAGGCCGAGCTGTCTACACGTGCACTGCCGGAAGAGGGCCTCTCGGACGAGCCCGACGTGGAGCCCGTCGACCCCGACGACCTGCCCCTCGACGGCGACGACGGCACGCCGGCCGCCGGCGAGGACAATGGTGCCGTGCCACCACCTGCCGATGACGACGACTGGCTCTGGTGATATATAATATTAGATGTCATGACTAACGACCAGACAACCCGTGCCCGCCTGCTCTGGGTGGACGATGAGATAGAACTGCTGGGTGCACACATCATCTTCCTGCAGAAGAAGGGGTACACCGTGGACACCGCAAGCAACGGGCACGATGCCCTCGACCTCTGCGCTGCCAACGCCTACGACCTCATCCTTTTAGATGAGAACATGCCGGGCATCAGCGGCTTGGAGACGCTGCAGCGCATCAAGGCTCTGCGGCCGCAGACACCGGTGGTCATGGTGACCAAGAGCGAGGAGGAGGACATCATGGACCAGGCCATCGGCAGCCAGATTGCCGACTACCTCATCAAGCCCGTCAACCCGACGCAGATACTCCTCACGCTGAAGAAGAACATACACGGCCGTGAGATTGTCCAGGAGCATACGCAGACAGCCTACCAACAGGACTTCGGGCGCGTGTCGCTCCTGATAGACGATGCCTCCACGGTGGCCGACTGGATGGACATCTATAGGCGTCTTGTGGCGTGGGAGCTGCAGCTCTCGGCCACCGACAGTGCCATGCGCGAGATGCTACAGATGCAGAAGACGGAGGCCAACCGTGCCTTTGCACGCTTCGTGGCCAGGCACTATATGGGCTGGATGCGCGACAGCCAGGCCGAAGGACGCCCTGAGGTGATGAGCACCGACATCTTCAAGCGTCGCGTCTTCCCCCGCCTGGACAAGGGCGAGAAGGTGCTGCTCATGGTGATAGACAACTTCCGCTTCGACCAGTGGCGGGTGGTCATGGGCGAGCTTGCCGACCTCTTCCACATTGATGAGAGCCTCTATATGAGCATCCTGCCCACGGCTACACAGTATGCGCGCAATGCCATCTTCTCGGGGCTCATGCCCAACATCATCGCCGAGATGTTCCCGCAGCTGTGGGTCGACGAGGACAGCGACGAGGGCAAGAACCTCAACGAGGCTCCGCTCATACAGACACAGCTCGACCGCTACCGCCGCCACGACACGTTCACCTACGTCAAGGTCAACGACTCGGCGGGTGCCGAGCGCTTGGTGCGTGAGCTGCCCCATCTGTCGAAGTACGACCTGACGGTGTGTGTGGTCAACTTCATCGACATGCTCTCCCACGCCCGCACCGAGAGCCGCATGGTGCGTGAGCTGGCCAACGACGAGGCCGCCTACCGCAGCATCACCCTCAGTTGGTTCCGTCATTCGCCCGTCGGGGAGTTGTTCCGCACCCTGGCGCAGACGGACTACCATATCGTGCTCACCACGGACCACGGCAGCATACGCTGTCAGAACCCCATCCGTGTGAAGGGCGACAAGAACACCAATACCAACCTGCGCTACAAGCTGGGTCGCAATCTGGACTATGACCCCCGCCAGGTGTTCCACATCACCGACCCGCGCATGGCCCAGCTGCCGTCGCCCAATCTGTCCACGCGCTACATCTTTGCCACCGGCGACGACTTCTTTGCCTACCCCAACAACTATAACCACTATGTCTCCTTCTACCGCGACACGTTCCAGCATGGGGGCATCTCGATGGAGGAGATGCTCATCCCGCTCATTGAGTTGTCACCCCGCGGCAGGGGCTGAACTGTCGTTGCCGCGGCCTTGCGGGCTGCTTCTGTTGCTCTCTCCTCACTCTTCATCCTTCACACTGCATGATAGACATCTATATCCCCTCACTTGAGGCTCTTCCCGCCGCTGCCGGCCAGCTTCTGGCCGCCGTGGGCGAGGCGCGCGTGCTGGCGTTCTATGGTGCCATGGGTGCTGGCAAGACCACGCTCATCCGCGAGTTGTGTGCGCAGCTGGGTGTCACGGCCACGGTCACCTCGCCCACGTTTGCCATCGTCAACGAGTACCGCGACGATGTCTTCCACTTTGATTTCTACCGCATACGCCGCCTTGAGGAAGCCTTCGACATTGGTTTCCAGGACTATCTTGACAGCGGGGCGTGGTGCCTGATAGAGTGGCCTGAGCTGGTGGAGCCTCTGCTGCCTGATGAGTGTGTGCGTCTCCTGCTCACTGAGGAGGCCGACGGGTGTCGTCGTCTGTGCACGGTGGCAGCGGGTGCGGGCTTATAGGCTGCTGTTGATGATGGCGCGTGCCGTCTCTATGATGGTGTCACGGTGTCGCGCACGGTCGTCGGCCGTGATGCCGACGCGCACGTGGGGGGCTATGCCGTGTTCCGTATGCCGACGGTCGGCGTCGAGCATGGGGCATGCCGAGAAGCGCACGCTCCATCCGCAGGGCAGCTCCGATGAGAAGGGCAGCCCCGCGCCGCCCCCTGTCTGGTCGCCAACGACTACCACGCCGGGTATGGCCATCATGTCGCGCACGAAGGTGTTGGTGGCGGAGTAGCATTCGCGGTTGGTCAGCACGACAACGGGCTTTTGCCAGCGCACTCCCCGTGCAGGCTCCAGATATTCGGCCACGGGCTCTGAGAAGGCGTCGTGGGCAGGCCCTGTCTTGTGCTGTATGTAGCCCACGTGGCGGCGCTCGTTGGTGAAGTGCGATGCCAGTAGCTCGGCGTTGGTCAGGTCGCCGCCGCCGTTGCCGCGCACGTCGACGATGAGGCCGTTTGCTGTGCGCAGGTAGTTGAGAGCCTCGCTGATGTTGCCGCTGCCGAGGCCTGTGGCGAATGATGAGCACACCATGTAGCCCACGTTGTCGGGGAGGAAACGGTAGCGCAGTGCCGAGGCTATGAGGTAGTCCGTGCCGAGGTATTCGTCGCGCAGGTCCTCGTAGAGGTTGGGCGGGAAGTCCTCGTACCAATGCCAGTAGCGGCCCACGTCGTGTGTGGCGTAGAGGTTGACGTGGCCGTCGCGCAGCTCGCCGAGCATCTCGCACAGCACCTCAAAGAGCTGCGTGCGGCTCATCGAGGGGTTGAGGCGTGCGCTGTAGACGGCGTGCACGCTGTCCCAGTCGAGGCCGTAGGCATCGTGCTTGTAGGTGAGGAAGCAGTAGTGCTCGTCGATGATGCGCCACAGCGTCTCGAGGTTGCCCGAGGGTGTGTCGTCCATCTCCTCGTCGCGCACACATGCCGTGAGCATGAGGCAGAGGGTCATGGCCACCATGCCTATTGCCGCGGCGATGCGGCGGCATGGTGTGTCCGTGATGGCGGCATGCAGGTGTGGCATGTGGCGGTGGTGTGGTGTCATAGGTCGAAGCCTTGTGGCTGATGTCGCTGTGGTTGCAGACGGTAGAAGTGGTGCACGCAGCCCACCATGACGGCGGCGGTGGCGGCGTGGTGGCGCAGATGGTTGACGTGGCTCTGGCGCAGGTCGAAGAGTGCGCCCACGCGCAGTGTGGTGGTGCGCAGGTGCCAGTCGAGAGTCACGAGGCTGCGTGTGGTGGGCACGCTCAGCGGTGTGCGCCAGCACAGGTTGTGCCCTTTGTTGCCGAGGGCGAACACTTCGTAGTAGCTCTGTCCGTACTCGGGGCTGAACATGAGGCCGAGGAGCTGCCAGTCGGCCTGTGCACGCACGGCCATCGACTGGCGCCAGAGGGTGAAGCCGGCGGTGGCTGCCAGCGTGGCTCCCATGTGCACGTCGGCCAGTGCCTGCGCGGGGTTGTTGCCGTTGCGGGTGCTATATAGTCCGCCTATGGAGGCTCCGGCTTGCGGGCCGGCCCACACTCTCAGCCACGGCCAGGGGCGCAGTGGCAGCAGCAGGGCATAGTCGTAGCGCAGCAGCATGCCGAGGTATGATGTGCGGTCGGGGGCGTTGTCGGTGAGGCTTGCGTCGGCTTGCCACAGGTGCTGGCTCCGCAGCTCGCGCCCTTTCAGTGTGCATGGCCGCAGGCTCTCGTGCAGCAGGGTGAGCTGTGTGCCGCGGTAGGTCAGCGGCGAGAGGTATGTGTCCTGCTGGCGCACGGTGCCCACGCCCACCATGGTGGCCTCGCTGCGTGGCTTCAGTGATGGTGCAGGGTGTTGCGCCGCCACGTGCATGGTGATGGCGATGAGGGTGCAGGGTATGGCCAGCAGACGGTGCAGGGTCATTCGTGTGGGGTGGTTAGGGTGCCTCAGGCACGGTGCGAGGTTATGAGGGGAAGAGGCTTAGCTGTCCGGTGAGTCCGTCGATGATGTCGCTGTCGCTCTTGCCTTCGTCTGGGTCGGCCTCGGCGGCGACTGTCTCCACGGGGTGGCTGTCGTGTTCCTCGGGCTCTGCCTCGGGCTGGCGTGTTGGCGGCAGTTCCTCGATGGCAGCCACGGACAGTGTGGTGATGCGTTTGCCCTTGGCCTTGAAGCTCTTCTGGCCTATGTATTGCTCGGCGTCTATCTCGAGTGGTTCGCGGAAGTCGTCGGGGGCGGCGTAGCTGACGCGCAGGAGCGGGTAGACGGTGTCGGTGAGCAGCAGGAGCCGCGATGCGGGGTTGTCGCCGAGGAAGTTCTGGTGGCGTGGCGTGGCTTCGAGGGCAAAGCGCTTGAGGTATGGATACCCCTGGTCGGCGTCGAAGAGGGCTGCTGTCCACACCTTGTCGGGGGTGTATTTCTCTATGCGCAGGATGTCGGTCTCGTAGTGGTTGTTGAGCTCGAAGCTGGTGGTGTAGAACTCGCCCGATGGCAGCACCACGAGGATGACGTCGTCGCTGTGGAACTCGCCCAGATACTGGCCGTGCTCGTCGTAGTTGAGGCGGTGCACATCCCAGTCGAACCACACCTTGCGCCCTCCGAGTGTGCTGGTGCCGTGGGCTCGGAGACCTATGCGCAGCACGTCGAGGCGCGTGAGCAGGTTGCCCATTGACGCGCGCCCCTTGATGAGCACCTCGCGGAAGTCTTTGTCGATGATGGGGCGTTTGAGCTTTGGGTTTGGCTTGAGCGTGACCTTGATTACTTCGGCCTCGCCGTTGGGGTTGGCGGAGAAGTAGCACACACGGCTGGCGGGCTTGCCCTGTGTCAGGTCGTACTCGCGCTCGCGGGTGACGGCGGTGACGGCAAAGCGTTTGATGTAGTATGCTCCGGCGCGCCCGTCGCGGTAGACGCAGTTGTAGATGGTGCGTGTGTCGCCCTTCTTGAATATGGCAATGTGGATTATCTCGCACTTGCGGTTCTCTGCCCGCGAGCGCTCTGTCTCGCCCACGAACACTTTCTCGCCGATGCGTATCACTTTGTATGTGCCGTCCTTGTAGAAGATGATGACGTCGTCGATGTCGGAGCAGTTGCATACGAACTCGTCCTTCTTCAGGCTGGTGCCTATGAAGCCTTCCTCGCGGTTGATGTACAGCTTCTGGTTGGCCTCCACCACCTTGGCGGCCTGTATGCTGTCGAAGTTGCGCAGCTCGGTCTGTCGCGGGTGGTCCTTGCCGTAGCGGTCGCGCAGGTGGCGGAACCACTCGGCTGTGACCTCGGTCATGTTGGCCAGGTCGCGGTCGATGCCGGCTATCTCCTCGCGCATGCGGGCTATGGCCTCCTCGGCGCGATCCTTGTTGAACCTGGCTATGCGCTGCATCTTGATTTCCAGGAGGCGCAGTATGTCGTCCTTGGTCACCTCGCGCACCATCTGCGGGTAGAACGGCGTGAGACGCTCGTCGATGTAGGCGCACAGCTCATCGGTGGAGCCGGCGTTCTCGAAGGGCTGGCCCTTGTAGATGCGCTCCTCGATGAAGATGCTCTCCAAGGATGCGAAGTGGAGAGCCTCGAGCAGCTCGCCGCGGCGTATGAGCAGCTCCTTGCGCAGCAGCTCGCGTGTGGTGTCGACGCTCCGGCGCAGCACCTCGGACACGGTGAGGAAGCACGGCTTGCCATCGTCGATGACGCAGCAGTTGGGCGATATGCTCACCTCGCAGTCCGTGCAGGCATAGAGCGCGTCGATGGTCTTGTCGGGGCTGGCACCCGGCTGGAGGTGTATGAGTATCTCCACTCCGGCAGCTGTCATGTCCTCCACCTTGCGCACCTTGATCTTGCCCTTCTCGGCAGCCTTGATGATGCTGTCCACGAAGCCCGACGGCTTCTGCGGCGAGCCGGTGGTCTTGCCGAAGGGCAGCTCGGTGATGGCCAGCGTCTTGGCATCGCGCTTCTCTATCTTGGCCCGCACGCGCACCACGCCGCCGCGCTGCCCGTCGTTGTACTTCGACACGTCGATGCTGCCGCCGGTGGGGAAGTCGGGGAAGAGCTGAAAGGGCTCGTCGTGCAGGTAGGCCACGGCGGCATCGCACAGCTCGGCCACGTTGTGGGGCAGGATCTTGCACGAGAGTCCCACGGCAATGCCCTCGGCACCCTGTGCCAGCAGCAGGGGGAACTTCACCGGCAGTGTGATAGGCTCCTTGTTGCGGCCGTCGTAGGAGAGTTTCCACTCGGTGGTCTTGGGGTTGAAGACCACCTCGAGGGCGAACTTCGACAGGCGGGCCTCAATGTAGCGGGCGGCAGCCGCGTCGTCGCCGGTGAGTATGTTGCCCCAGTTGCCCTGACAGTCTATGAGCAGCTCCTTCTGCCCCAACTGCACCAGGGCATCCTTGATGCTGGCGTCGCCGTGGGGGTGGAACTGCATGGTGTGGCCTACGATGTTGGCCACTTTGTTGTAGCGCCCGTCGTCCATGCGCTTCATGGAGTGGAGTATGCGGCGCTGCACAGGCTTGAAGCCGTCGCCTATGTGGGGCACGGCGCGCTCAAGGATAACATACGAGGCATAGTCCAGAAACCAGTTCTGGTACATGCGGCCCAGATGGTGCGTAATGCCATCCTGCATCACTACTTTGTCGTCCATATATTGTCGGTGGCTATAGTGCCTGCGGCACGGTGAGAGTTTATAGGTGAGAGTGCCTGCGGCACATCGTAGGGAGTTAAGGGCTATGATGCCACCACGTCGTCGAAGTGTGCTTTTGCCCAGTCTATCAGGGATGCGACAGACGGCATGAGCGACTTGCCCGTGTCGGTGAGCGAGTACTCCACTCGCGGCGGCACCTCGGCAAACACCTTGCGGCGCACGAGGTGGCTCTGCTCAAGGTTCCTGAGAGTCTGCGAGAGCATCTTCTGCGAGCAGTCTGGCATGTGGCGGCGCAGCTCGTTGAAGCGCAGCGTGCCCGTGTCGCAGCTGTGGAGCGAGTAGAGCACAAGCATCGACCACTTGTCGCCGAAGCGGCTTATCACCTGCCGGATGGGGCAGGACAGGTATCCTGTCAGGTCGTAGGTCATGGGGCGTGATGGGGTTGCTGGAAAACACTGCAAAGGTAACTATTAGATACTGAGCAGAAAGCGCATGGCGAAAGCAGTCGGCGTTAAAGTCTGTTAAAGTCGAGGCGTGACTATCGCTGCAAACTCTCAATTCCTACCACTTGGTAACCATGACACCGTTTGGTGTCCTCTTGCAGGGTGTCTTGCCGCGCCTTACCTTTGCCGATGCACATAAGAACAAAGTATAAACTTAAACAGCAAGAGACAATGAAAAAGCTATGTGCAATGGCACTCGCAGCTGTCGCTATGATGAGCTGCAACGGTAACAGGAACCAGCAGGCTGCCACAGAGCAGGAACAGGCGCAGGACTCACTCGTGGGCGCGTTTCAGAGTTACGAGCTCGACGGCTTCCGCCTGCACGTGTACAACACAAACGACGTGATGGGCGACGCCAGCTACATCGTGGAGGGCGAAGACGGCCTTGTGGTGATGGAATATCCCCTTTTCAAGGTTAATGCCGAGGAGTTTGCTGCCTACGTCGAGGCAATAGGCAAGCCTGTCGTTGCCGACATTACCGACTACCACCTCGGAGGCTCCGGCCGCCTGCCTCTCATCATGCCCGAGGGCATGCCGGCATTTATCGCAGGGCCTGTGTATGGCGGCATGATGCAGGGCTTTGCCCAGCAGTTTGGCGACACTATGGTGGAACTGCCCACACAGGAGGCTCAAGAGGTGCCATTCGGACAGACACAGACATGGGCCGGCGTCAGCTTCGACTTTGAGCACGGTGCAGCCTCCGACTTTCCTGGCGCCTCAATCATCATAGGCGGACAGGTCTACTATACCCATTGGACACCTGCCGAGGCGCACGTGAGCCCGCTGCAGGTGGCAAATGCCGCTGCCGTGGATGCCGAGCTGGCCGAGGCACAGGAGTCGCTCGCATCTGGTGCAACATATTTCATCGGCGGCCATGGCGGACTGGCAGGGAAAGCCCAGGTGGAGTTCAAGATAGCCTACTTGCAGAAGCTCAAGGAGCTGCTTGCAGCGAACAAGGACGCTGCCACCTTTGCCGAAGCCCTGAAGGCTGCCTATCCCGAGCTCCCCGGTGATGCCGACGCTCTGGCACAGACACTGTACAAGTGAACGGTTAAGCCACCAGGCAGGTAGGATTAATGTCGCGGAAAGCACATGACCTGCCACCAATGCATAATGAGGTTGCCTTCGCCACATGCGAGGGCAACCTCCTTTTCGATACGTGTGTTCCAGATTGTGCGGCATGATGCCAACGGATGTAAGGCCGGATAGTATAACTATTATAAGGTGTAGGTTATTGCAGCACGGAGCACAGGTGCCTGCTGCTTCCAAAACCAGCGTGCTGCCGCGCCTTTACGGAAGAGATAGGCACACTGCCTTCTTGAGGGGATGTGAGTCGTGGTGTGAACAACTATTTGCTTAACTTTGCAGGTGAGGATGTATCAAGAAGCAGAAAAACTATCATCACCATGCGAAAGTGTTTGCTTGTGGTCGCGCTGACAGCAGCAGTAGTGGCCAGTGCCCAAGGCTTGAAGGATGTAGTGGGACATGACTGCCTCATAGGCGTGGCCCTCAATGAGTGGCAGTGTGCAGGGCAGGACAGTGCCACGACGGCTGTGGTGCGCCGCCACTTCAACTGTGCTGTGGCTGAGAACTGCATGAAGAGCGGTCCCTTGCAGCCGCAGGAGGGAGTGTTCCGCTTTGAACAGGCCGACAGCTTCGTGGACTATTGCGAGGCAAACGGACTGACAGCCACAGGGCATTGCCTGGTGTGGCACTCGCAGGCTCCCGCCTGGCTCTTCAGCGACGGGAAGGGCGGACTGCCGTCGCGTGAGGTGCTGGCTGAGCGGTTGCGCCGCCACATAACCACCGTGGTGCGCCATTTCAAGGGGCGACTGCGCGGATGGGACGTGGTGAACGAGGCCATAGAGGATGATGGCACATTCCGCCGCTCGCCGCTCTATCAAGTGTTGGGCGAGGATTTCATAGACATAGCCTTTGCCGCGGCCCATGAGGCCGACCCCGATGTGGAACTCTACTATAATGACTACTCAATGGCCGTGCCTGCAAAACGCGATGCCGTGTGCCGCATGGTGCGACGCCTCAAGGAAAGGGGCATACGCATAGATGCTGTGGGCATGCAGAGTCATGTGGGGCTCGACTATCCCGACCTTGCCGCCTATGAGGCTGCCATTGACAGCTTTGCTGCATATGGTGTCAAGGTGATGGTCACGGAGCTTGACGTCAATGTGTTGCCCAACCCATGGGGCTTCAGTGGTGCAGACATAGCACAGAGCTATGAGCTGCAGCAACGCCTGAACCCATACGCCGACGGCCTGCCAGACAGTGTGCAGCGGCAACTCACGCAGCGGTATGCCGACCTATTTGCCATATATCGCCGCCACCGCCACCAGCTGTCGCGCATAAGCCTGTGGGGCGTGGCCGACCATCACTCATGGCTCAACGGATGGCCCGTGGAGGGGCGCACCAACTATCCGCTCCTCTTCGACCGCAACTATCAGCCCAAGCCTGCCGTGGAACGCATCATGAGGGAATGGAACATGGCACCAGCCGCTTCGGTGAGCGGCGGTGCGCGGCTCGGGCATGGCGAGGAGTGAGCTTCAGAAAGTTGGGCATCAAGGCTCTAAGTCTCGGCAAAAAGCATGACATTTGCAGCCGAATGGGCATTTGTCCATACCTCTTACCGGTATTCAATTCACATCATAACAGATATGGCACAACAAGAAGACGTCTTCAAGAAGATTATCTCCCACTGCAAGGAATACGGTTTCGTGTTCCCTTCGTCCGACATATACGACGGCCTTGGTGCCGTGTACGACTACGGTCAGAACGGCGTGGAACTCAAGAACAACATCAAGCAATACTGGTGGCAGAGCATGGTGTTGCTGCACCAGAACATAGTGGGTATCGATGCGGCTATATTCATGCATCCCACCACATGGAAGGCCAGTGGTCACGTGGATGCCTTCAACGACCCCCTCATCGACAACCGCGACTCCAAGAAGCGCTACCGTGCCGACGTGCTGATAGAGGACCAGATGGCCAAGTACGACGAGAAGATAGACAAGGAAGTGGGCAAGGCACGCAAGCGCTTCGGCGACGCCTTCGACGAGGCCCAGTTCCGCTCCACCAACGGCCGTGTGCTTGAGTTGCAGCAGAAGCGTGACGCGTTGCATGAGCGTTTCCAGCGTGCCATGAACAGCAACGACCTCGACGAGCTCAAGCAGATTATCATCGACGAGGAGATAGTGTGCCCCATCAGTGGCACGCGCAACTGGACCGACGTGCGCCAGTTCAACCTCATGTTCAAGACCGAGGTGGGCAGTACTGCCGAGGGCACCAGCACCATCTACCTGCGTCCCGAGACGGCACAGGGCATATTCGTGAACTACCTCAATGTGCAGAAGACGGGGCGCATGAAGCTGCCCTTTGGCATAGCCCAGATAGGCAAGGCCTTCCGCAATGAGATAGTGGCACGCCAGTTCATCTTCCGCATGCGTGAGTTCGAGCAGATGGAGATGCAGTACTTTGTCAAGCCAGGCACAGAGTTGGAGTGGTTTGCCCGCTGGAAGCAGACACGCATGGCCTGGCATCAGGCTCTTGGCTTCGGTGCCGAGAACTACCGTTTCCACGACCACGACAAGCTGGCTCACTATGCCAATGCTGCCACCGACATTGAGTTCCACATGCCGTTTGGCTTCAAGGAGGTTGAGGGCATACACTCACGCACCAACTTCGACCTCTCGCAGCATGCCAAGTACTCGGGCAAGAAGATAGAGTACTTTGACCCCGAGACCAACGAGAGCTACACGCCATACGTCATAGAGACCAGTATCGGCGTAGACCGCATGTTCCTCAGCGTGATGTGCCACAGCTACGATGAGCAGCAGCTGGAGGGTGGCGACACCCGCGTGGTGCTGCACCTGCCGGCAGCACTCGCTCCCGTGAAACTCGCTGTGCTGCCCCTCGTGAAGAAGGATGGCCTGCCCGAGGTGGCACAAGGCATCGTCAGCGACCTGCGCTTCCACTTCAACTGCAAGTATGACGAGAAGGACACCATAGGCAAGCGCTACCGCCGTATGGATGCCATCGGCTGCCCCTACTGCGTCACCGTTGACCACGATACACTCCAGGACAACTGCGTCACCCTGCGCGACCGCGACACCATGGAGCAGAAGCGTGTGCCCATCAGCGACTTGCGTGCTATCATTGAGGATAAGGTGAGCATCACGTCGCTCCTCAAGAAACTGCTGTGAAGGGGAGTAGTGGAAGGGGGTAATGCACGACATGCCCCAGACACCCTGCCAAACTTCTCTCTTGCCTGAAGATTATGAGAAATCACCCCCTATATTCAAATTCCACCTATCCACTCTCACATGGGAGAGGGAGTGAGAGCGAACCTTCACCCCTCTCTCTCCGGCGAGGAGCCGTGAGTGGTGCCTTTGGTGTTGTGGGAGGAGTGTTCCTTCTTCTCCTTCTCTTCTTTGTCGCCTCGTGCAGCAAGGATGCTGATGTCTACGACCCTTATCACGACTGGGCGGCACGTAACACTGAGTGGTATGCCTCCGTGGCCGACTCGGCGCGTCAGGCCATCCGCCAGGCCCGCGCGGCCTATGGCGATGAGTGGGAGTCTCACTGTGCCTGGCGCATGTATAAGAGCATCCAGCAGAGTCCAGCCTACGACAGTCATACCATCGACGACAGCATTTGTGTGCACTTCGTTGCCAAGGGAGAGCAAGGGCAGGTGCATCCCATTCAGACAGACACCATCCGTGTGCACTTCCGCGGTATGCTCATGCCCACCACGCTGGCCGACGGAACCACCGATGAGCTTGTGTTTATGCAGAGCTATTACGGTGTCTTCGATGCCCTGACGGCCGCTCCGCAGAAGGCTGCCGTGTCGAGCACACTCTTCACTGCCGGCACACGCACGGCTCTGCAGCAAATGGTCGTGGGTGACGACTGGTGGGTATATGTGCCGGCCAGTCTGCACTACGGCAGCACGACAACAGGGATGGTGCCGGCAGGCAGTGCCGTGCGCTATCGCCTCGGCCTTGCAGCCATATACCCCGTTGGTGAGGTGGTGCCGGAGTGGAAGTAGAGTGAGCTGTGAGTAGCAAAAGGAGTTGTCGGAGGAATTAAGCCAGCACTTGTAAAGCGGGAGCACTGTCAGAAAAAACATACGGCAGAACAACCCAGACTACCTCGACTCCTCAGATATTATTACGAGAAACTATATAAACAACAATGTCAACAACCAACAACCGCACGTTCCTCCATACGATGCGCAAGTATGCCAATGGCAGCGTGCTGCTCATCATGGCCACCATCCTGGCTCTGTTCTTTGCCAACCTGCCTGCCACACGCGATGCCTACGCACAGCTCTGGCAGTTGCCTGTGTCGGTGCGCATAGGCAGCTTCGACCTCTTCAGCCATGGCGGCCATCAGATGACGCTCATGGACTTCATCAACGACTATCTCATGGCTCTCTTCTTCCTCTGTGTGGGTCTGGAGATAAAGCGCGAGGTGCTGTGTGGTGAACTCTCCACGCGGCAGAAGGCCATGCTGCCTGTCATCGGGGCCTGTGGCGGAATGCTCATCCCTGTGGTCATCTTCTACCTTGTGTGCGCCGGACATCCCATGATGGAGCGCGGCTGTGCCATACCTATGGCCACCGACATAGCCTTCTCCCTTGGTGTGCTCTCACTCTTCGGCAAGCGTGTGCCCGTGGGGCTCAAGATATTCCTGGCCGCGCTGGCTGTGGCCGACGACCTCGGGGGCATCATCGTCATTGCCATCTTCTACACCGAGCACATGGCGTGGAGCTACATGCTGGGCGCCCTGACTGTGGTGGCGTTGCTGCTGCTATGCAACTACCGTGGCCTGCGCATCAAGGGTGTCTACCTCGGCCTTGGGTTGGTGCTGTGGTATCTTGTGCTAAACACAGGCATACATGCCACCATCGCCGGCGTGGTGCTGGCGTTCTGCATACCGAGCGACCTCGGGCGTGGCACGCGTTTCTACTTGCAGCGCATACGCAAGCTGGCTCTGCGCTATCCCGAGATTGTGGTGAGCGAGGCCGACCGCAAGCGCACGGTGGTCATCTCGAAGGACGACGTGCAGCTGCTGCGCAGCATTGAGGAGGCGTCGGACCACCTCATATCGCCTTTGCAGGATATGGAGGACAACCTGTCCATCCCCGTCAACATGGTCATCATTCCGCTCTTTGCCTTCGCCAACGCGGGCGTCGATTTCTCGGGCATGTCGCTGCTGAGTCTCTTCCACGGCGTGGCTCTCGGCGTGTTCCTTGGCCTGCTGGTGGGCAAGTTCCTGGGAGTGCTGAGTTTCTCGTGGATAAGCATGAAGCTGGGCCTGTGCCAGATGCCCAACGGTGCCGACTGGCGCTCGTTCATGAGTGTGTGCATGGTGTGTGGCATCGGTTTCACCGTGTCCATGTTCATCGCGGCGTTGAGCTACTTGCCCGTGGCCGAGCTCGGTGGTGCCGAGATGCTCAACGAGGCCAAGCTCGGCATCATGGCAGGCTCGCTGGCATCGGGCATCGTGGGTTGCATACTGCTCCACTTCACCCTGCCCAAGGAGCCGGTGGAGGACTAAGCCCTCACCCACGGCCGTCTAAGCCTCACCATGCCTCTTCTCCCGTGTGAGCGTGAAGGAACAACCACCATTAAGTGCGAGAGTGGCTTGCAACAAGGATATATGTTCAGATGCAGCATCATACATAGGGCTACGCATGCCTTTGTGCTCACAGTGGCGGCTCTCTGCCTGACCACGGCGGCTGGCGCGCAGGAGCCTGTGGTTCAGCACAGGCCCTATCTCGACAACCGTTTCCTGCACTATGGCTTCTTCATAGGCTTCAACGCCATGGACATGGAGGTGCGCAACAACGGCTTCGTGGACCCCACCACGGGTGAGCAGTGGTATGCCGATGTGGACAACTATCAGCCTGGCTTCAGCGTGGGCATACTGGGCGAGGTGCGGCTGAGCAAGTATCTGGGCCTGCGCGTGCAGCCCACCATACACTTCGGGCAGAAGCATGTCTACTACCATGAGCAGCTGTCGGGGCGCGACTCCACGCAGAACATCAAGTCGACCCTGCTCTCCGTGCCCATAGGGCTTAAGATTGCCGCTCCGCGCTACAACAATTTCCGCCCGTATGCCGTGGTGGACGTGGCACCGACAGTCGATATGACAAGCCGCAAGCAGACCGCCCTGCAGACGCAGCAGCTGGACTGCTACGTGGAGCTGGGTCTGGGCTGCGACTTCTATCTGCCCTACTTCAAGTTCATACCGGAGCTGAAGTTCTGCTTCGGACTGCGCGACTGCATCGTGCACGACCGCAAGGACCTGACGGAGCCTGCCTTGCAGCGTTTCACGCGCTCGGTGGACCGTGGTGCCTCGCGCATGATAGTGCTCTCGTTCTACTTCGAGTAGTGCTGAGCCCGGCTGTCGCCATACATATAGCGCAAGGCGTGCTGGCTGTAACGGAAGCAGCCTGCACGCCTTGCGCTATCTTTGTGGCGGAGGGTGGCTGGTGTGGCCTCAGAGCTCTATGTGGTGAGCCTCCATGTCTTCGTCGAGGAAGATGCGTGCCTTGGATGTGAAGGCCGCAGGCTGCTCGGTAGTGTAGTAGCAGCATGTGCCGTCGTGGCTCAGGCGGCTCTCCATCTCGGGGTGGCGGCGCAGGTAGTCGGCCAGGCTGCGTGCCACGTAGCTGCCCTGCGGCAGCAGGCGCACGTGAGGCGGACAGAAGAGGCGCAGCTTGGGCATGAGCAGCGGGAAGTGGGTGCAGCCCAGGATGATGGTGTCTATGGCAGGGTCGCGCCCGAGCAGCCGGTGCAGATGGTGCTCCACGAAGTAGTCGGCCCCAGGGCTTTCAGCCTCCATGTTCTCCACGAGCGGCACCCACATGGGACAGGCCTCGCCCACGACGGTGATGTCGGGGTGCTGCTTGGCAATCTCGATGTCGTAGGTGCGGCTGGCTATGGTGCCCTGCGTGGCCAGGATGCCCACGTGGCGCGTGCGTGTCAGGCTGCCTATGGCCTCAGTGGTGGGGCGTATGATGCCCAGCACACGGCGCGTGGGGTCGGCGGTGAGCGGCAGGTCGTGCTGCTGGATGGTGCGCAGGGCCTTGGCCGACGCTGTGTTGCAGGCCAGCACCACCAGCGGGCAGCCCATGCTGAAGAGCCTGTGCACAGCCTGAAGCGTGAACTGATAGACCACCTCGAAGGAGCGCGTGCCGTAGGGTGCGCGTGCATTGTCGCCGATGTAGAGGTAGTCATAGGCAGGCATCAGGCGGCGTATCTCGCTCAGGATGGTGAGGCCGCCATAGCCCGAGTCGAAGATGCCTATGGGCGTGCGGCTGCCGGCGGCGGTGCTTGTGGCGGCAGGCTCGCGCGATGGCGGCCATGGAGTGGTGGTGGATGACATAGTGGGTGCCATGGAGAGATGGTGCAGGGTGTAGGCCCGGACGATGCATGGTGATTGCAATAACCCTGCATGGTGCCGGGCCGGCACCATGCAGGGTGGGCGTGCCTGCCGCACAGGGTGTCTGCACGGCGTGCGCATGGTGCTCCCTGCGGTGGGTGCAGGGGCGTGCTTGTGTCAGTCGGTGGCTGCGGCTTCCACCTTGTTCACTATGCCGAGGTGTATGAGCACGAGCTCGCTGATGTCGCGACCCTGCTCGGGGTTGACGAAGGGCAGCGAGTTGCCGTCGGTGTTGGCTACGAAGGCGAGGCCTTGCTCCGTGGCTACGGCGGCGATGGCCTGCTCCAGGCGCTGGCGGGCTGTGCTCTGCAACTCGCGCTCGGCCTGCCGCAGCAGGCTGCGGCTCTGCTCACGGAAGCTGACGCTCTTCTCCATGAGCTCCTGGAGCTCGGCCTGGCGCTTCTGCATGATGCTGGCGGGGAAGTCCTTCTGCCCCTTGATGAACTCGGCGAACTTGCGCTGGAACTCTTCCTCGGAGCGGGTGGCTTCGGCGTCGTACTTGGCCTTGAGGGCGGCGAACTCGGTCTGTGCCGTGGCATACTCGGGCATCTGCTGGAGGATGGCGCGGTAGCTGAGGTAGCCGAACTGTAGTGCGGGGGCCGGTGTCTGGACGGGAGCCTCCTCGGTGGTCTCCTGTGCGCTGATGGCCATGGGCAGTGCCAGGAGCAGTGTCAGTAGCAGTCGTTTCATGACGGTGTGGTCTTAGGGTGTGTGACGTTGGGCTGTGGCTCAGATGCCGAGAGCTTTCTTGAGCTCGGGGGTGATGTCCACGCTGAGTTTCTCGCTGATGTAGGGGATGCCCGACGTCACGTCCATGATGTAGACGTAGCCTCCGGCCTCGCCTATGGTCTTGACGGCGGCGGTCACCTTGTCGAAGATGGCTTGCATCTTCTCCTGATAGGCCTTCTGGTAGGCCTGCTGGTTGTCTTGCGCGCTCTGCTGGATGCGCTCGGAGAGGTCCTGCAGCTCGGCCTCGCGGCGTGCGCGGACGTTGTCGAGCAGGTTGGCCTGTTCCTTCTGGTACTCTTCATACTTGCGGCGGAACTCGTCCTGCATGCGCTGCAGGTCGTCCTCATACTGCTTGCCGAGCACTTGCAGCTCCTGCTGTGCCGTGGCATACTCCGGCATGATGTTGATGATGGCCTGCGAGTTGAAGTGGCCGAATTTCTGGGCCATGAGACTGAGTGGGGCGAGCATGATGACTGCTGCCAAGAGAAGTCTTTTCATTGTGATGGTGTGTTGATGTCACGACGCAAAGGTCGCTGTTTACGGTGAGTTGGTTAGCGTTGTGGGTGATGTTGTGTTGGCATGCCGGCGGTCAGTTGCTGTAGCCGAGCTTGGCGAGCACCTCGGCCGAGATGTCGATCTTGGGCGAGGCGAAGATGATGCCGGAGTCCGACGCGCGGTCGAGCACAAGGCTGTAGCCACGTGCCTCGCAGATGTCCTTCACGGCATTGTAGATCTCGTCCTGTATGGGTGCCATGAGACTCTCGCGCTTCTTGAAGAGCTCGCCCTCGGGACCGAAGTACTTGCGCTTGAGCTCGGCGGCCTCCTTCTCCTTGGCCACGATGGCCTCCTCGCGCTGGGCCTTCTGCTCGGCACTGAGGAACACGGCCTCGCTCTGGTAGGTCTTGTAGAGGGTCTGTGCCTCGGTGGTCAGGGCCTCCACCTCGGCCTGCCACTTGCGTGAGATCTGGTTGAGCTGCTCGTTGGCACGCTCGTAGGCGGGTATGTTGCGCAGGATGTACTCCATGTCGATGAGCACGAACTTCTGCGCGTGGAGGGCAGCACCCTCCCAGCCTCCCGTGAGCGGGAGGAGAAACAGGACTGCCAGCATGGCTGTCCATTTCTTGATGGCTGTCATTGTCATAATGGTTATGTGTTGTCGGGATAATCGGAGTAATCAGAGTAAAAGGAGTAAGTGGTGTGGGGGTTAGAACTCCTGTCCGAGCACGAAGTGGAACTGGCTGCCGGCGTAGGTCTTGCTGCCGAACACCTTGTCGAAGCCGTAGGCCCAGTCGATGCCTAACAGGCCCACCATGGGCAGCAGTATGCGCACGCCGGCACCGGCTGACCGCTTCATGTCGAAGGGGTTGAAGTCCTTGATGCTGTTCCATGCATTGCCGCCCTCAAGGAAGGTGAGGGCATAAATGTTGGTGCTGTTGCTCAAGATGAGCGGGTAGCGCAGCTCCAGGGTGAAGCGGTCGTAGGCGTAGCCACTGTAGCCGCGGGGTGTGAGCGAGCCGTTGTCGTAGCCGCGCAGGCCGATGGTCTCGGTGGCATAGTTGTAGGAGTAGCCGCTCATGCCGTCGCCGCCCACGTAGAAGGTCTCGAAGGGCGACCGCTTGTTCTTGTTGTAGTGGCCCAGCAGGCCGAACTCCACGCGTGTCATCAGCACAGGGCACTTGGTGTGGCCCGTGAGAGCCGTGTAGGTGCGGCTCTTGAACTTCCACTTGTAGTATTCTATCCACTGGTACTTGCTCTCCAGCTCACGCTGGTAGCTTGATGATCTCGAGTTGGTGGCCAGGTGCTCATAGTCGCGGCCGTCGAAGAGTGAGTAGGGCGGTGTGATGCCAAGCGAGAGTGTGAACTCCGAGCCGTTGCGGGGATAGATGGGGTTCTGCACAGAACTGCGCGAGAGCGAGATGTTGAGGCTGATGTTGTTGCAGTGGCCATTGCTGATCATGAAGTACTCCCAGTCCTTGAGGCTGTAGCGGGTGAAGCTAAGGTCGGTGGACAGGTAGAAGTAGTCGTCGGGCCAGGTGAGACGTTTGCCCCAGCCCAGGGAGAAACCGTAGATCTTGACGAACTTGTCGGGGTCGTAGAAGTTCTCGTAGTAGTTGCCATAGCTGTTGCCGTAGCCATAGCCGTAGAGATAGTTGTAGTAGGAGTTGGCGTAGGCCGAGTTGTAGTAGCGGTCGGAGATGTCGGTCTGCTTGGAGTATAAGGCGGAGAAGGAGAGCGAGTTGGGGCGCTTGCCGCCGAACCAGGGGTTGACGTAGTTGATGCTGTAGGCCTGGTAGTACTGGCCGTTGGTCTGACCGCTGATGCTGAAGGTCTCGCCGTTGCCTTGCGGCAGCACGCCACGGCGCAGCCCGTCCTTGGCAAAGAGGTTGGACAGGCTGAAGTTGGTGAACTTGAGGCCCAGCTTGCCTATGACGCCTGTCTGTCCGTAGCCCATGGAGAACTCCACCTGGTCGTTGCTCTTGGGCGTCAGCCCCCATGAGAGGTCTACGGTGCCGTTGTTGGGGTCGGGCTTGATGTCGTACTTGATGGCCTCGGGGTCGAAGTGTCCCATCTGGGCTATCTCGCGATAGGAACGCTCCAGGTCGTCCTTGGAGAAGAGGTCGCCGGGCTTGGTGCGCAGCTCGCGGCGCACGACATTCTCGTAGACGCGGTCGTTGCCTGTGATGATGACGCGGTTGATGTAGGCCTGCTGGTTCTCCTCGATGCGCATCTCAAGGTCCACGCTGTCGCCCACCACGTTGATTTCCACTGGGTAGAGCTTATAGAAGAGGTAGCCGTTGTTGTAGTAGAGGTTGCCAATGGCATCCTCGTCCTGGCTGAGGCGCTTCTGCATGTGGGTCATGTTGTAGACATCGCCGCGCTTCATGCGCAGTATCTCTTGCAGCATCTCGGTGGAATACAGGGTGTTGCCCACCCACGAGATGTTGCGCACGTAGTACTTCTGTCCTTCCTCGACCTCCACGGTGATGTCGACGCTGTTGTCGTCGTGCACCACGACGCTGTCATACACGATGCGCGCGTCGCGGTAGCCGAGCTCGTTGTAGCGCTCAATGAGGTTGTCGAGGTCGGCACGCCACTTCTCCTCTATATACTTCTTGCTGCGGAAGAAGTTGGCCCAGCGTCCGCGCTCGTGGGTCTTCTTCAGGGCTCCGCTGCGGAAGAGGGTGCCCTTGATGCGGCTCTCGGCCAGGGCGTTGTTGCCGATGATGCGTATGGAGTTGACCTTGACTTTGTCCTTCTTCTCTATGTTGATGTCGAGCACCACGTAGCCTGGCTGGCTGATGTCGTCGTGTTGCACCACCTCGATGACGGCATTCTTGTAGCCTTTCTCGTCGAAGTAGCGTTTGGCCAGCAGCTTTGTGCGGTCGATGATGTTGGGCGTGAGCTGTCCCTCCACGATGAGGCCGAGCTTGGCCTCGAGGTCCTCGCGCTCGCCCTTCTTGACGCCGTTGTAGTTGATGCGCGAGATGCGCGGTCGGGCTTGAAGGGTGATGTGCAGGTAGGCCAGGTCGCCCACGAGTGAGTCGACACGTATGGAGGCGTTGCTGAAGAGACCGTTGCGCCAGTAGTTGCGTATGGCCTTGGAAATCTCCTCGCCAGGAAGGCTGATGCGCTGCCCCTTGGCCAGGCCCGAGAGGCCTATGAGTGCCATGTCGTCGTAGTTGGGCACGCCCTCCACGGTGATGTCGCCGATATAGTAGTGGCGCGGGGCGCGCTGGTAGTCGATGGTGGGGTTTACCTCTCGCTCCACCGTCTGTGCCGCCAAGTGCTGGCATGGCATGCCCATGACAATGAGCATGAGCAGCCGCAACATGTGGCACACGGCTGTGTGGAGGCGGGTTATGTGGGTGTTGATGTTCATCTTGGCACTTGTGAGTGGGGATATGGTCTGCTCCGCAGGTTGGCGGCTGGCCCTCAGGCCTGGGTCTCGCTGTCTTCCTGCACCTGCTCGCTGGTCTTGCCGTAGCGACGCTCGCGGTTCTGATAGTCGGCGATGGCGATATGCAGGCACTCCTCGTCGAAGTCGGGCCAGAAGGTGTCGCAGAAATAGAGCTCGGAGTAGGCGGCCTGCCACAGCAGGTAGTTGCTGATGCGGAACTCGCCGCCGGTGCGTATGAGCAGGTCGGGGTCGGGCATGAAGTTGGTGGCCAGATGCCGGCTGATGACATCCTCGGTGATGGCATCAGGGCTGATGCCTTCGCGGACAATGTCCTGCATGGCTTTGGTGAGCTCCCAGCGTGAGCTGTAGCTGAGGGCTATGACCACGGTCATGGTCTTGTTGTTCCTGGTGCGCTCGGCCAGACCGCGCACAGCCTCTCCCACAGCCTTGGGCAGGCGGTCGATGTCGCCGATGGCGCGGAAGCGGACATCGTTCTTCATGAATATCTCGTCCTCGACGCTGTCGAGGGTGAGCTGCATCAGTCCGGCCACCTCGTCGGCAGGGCGGTTCCAGTTCTCGATGGAGAAGGTGTAGAGCGTGAGGAACTTCACTCCGAGGCGCACGCACTCGGCAGTGATCTTGCGCACTGTCTCTACGCCCTGTGTGTGACCCGCCAGACGCGGCAGGCCCTGGCGCTTGGCCCAGCGGCCATTGCCGTCCATGGTGATGGCTATATGGGTCGGGATATGGTTGCGGTCTAATTCTATCATGGTCGTATGCTGTTGCGGTGTTGATGTGCGTGTGTTCAGTTGTTGCACTTGCGGTATTTGGGTGATATGTCGTATGTGAGCATCAGCAGCAGTGTCTGGTAGGAGTCCTTATTCTTCCAGCCCTCGCTGGCTATGCCGTAGGGTGCATCAAGATGGGTGGCGGCATCGTTGTCGTCGAGGCGGTCGGTGGTGGAGAAATGTATGGCCCACTCCATGGCTATGTTGACACGCGGACGTACCTTGTAGCGGAAGCCTATGCCTATTGGCACGTTGATGCCTCCGCATGTCGATGCTCCACTGCCGAAGCCGATTGTTATGCCGGCACCTGCCAGCATGTATGGCGTCCAGCGGCTCAGTCCCTTGTAGGCAGCTCCGAGACCGTAGCCGAGGAAGTTGAGCTCGAATTGCACTCCGGCGTCCACCACGTTGCGGCTGAAGTCGATGGTGGCGGCTTGCATGCCGCCTGCTGCCGTGTGGCTGAGTGCGTCGGTGGGGAAATAGCGGCCTGACGTTGTGCCGCGTAGGTGGCATAGCTCAAGGTCGGTCTTCACCACCATGCGTGCGTTGAGGTTGCGCCGCCAGATGAATGCTCCCATGAGTGACGGTTGCCGCATGAAGCCGCCATGGGCGTCGCCGAGATATGATGCCAGCCCGATGCCGCCGCCCACTTCCTGCTGGTATTGCAGCAGGTCGCCGTCTTGAGCCGATGCCGTATTGGCAAGCATCAGACATGGCAGGAGTAGCTTGAGGTGGAACATGGTTGTGCGGGTGGTCGGTGTTGCAGGCGGAGCGGGTGGCTATTCGTTGAGTGTGGCGTGCCACAGCTGCGTGCCGCTGGCAAGATATATGCCGGTGCCGTCGCTGACGGCACTGCGTGCGGTGCTGGGGTCGATGGAGGCCGGCAGCGACGGCTGTTCCTCGGTGCTCCAGCTGATGCCGTTGTCGTGGCTTACATGTATGCCGTTGTCTACGGCTATGAGCATGCTGTTGCAGCATACTATTGATGTGGGCTGGGCAAAGGCGAGGCTGTATGGCGACTTGCTTGTTATAAACAGAGCCCAAGGCTCGCCGCTGCCTTCGCGCAGGCTCCATGTAGCTGCTGTGCCGGCAGTTGCCTCGTTGCTGCACAGGCCGCCAATGAGCACGCGCTTGTTGCCGTTGGTCTGTGTGTATGCCACGGCAGTCGTGTTGTGGCTTGGGAACAGGCTGGCATCGCTGTCAAGCTGTATGGCTGTCCATGTATGTCCGTCGGTGGATGCGGCAATGATAGCGGTGGCATCTGCTCCGGTGTCGGCAACGCGGGCATAGAGTGTGGTGGCTGATGCCGCCAGGAGCTGCACCGTGGTCGTGGCAGTGCCTTGACTTACGGTCTGCCACGTGCGGCCATCGCTGCTTGTGAGCAGGTGGCCGTTGGCTGTGCTCATCCACAGGGCGTCGATGGCAGACTGCATGGTGCTGATGTCGGCTCCTTCGGTGCCGGAAGTGGCGGCAACGGTCCAACTCGCAGATGCGTTCAGCGGCATGGCTGCACATGTTGGCAGACTGCTGTCGGCGGTAGTGTAGTAGGCAAGGAGTGAGTCAGGGCGCATCACTATGTGTGTGGCCGTAGGAGCCGATGTCGCCGGCAGGGCATCCATCTGCTGCCATGTGTAGGAGCCTGCTTCGGCCTGCCGCACGTTGAGGTTCAGGAGGTATGCACGGTAGCCGCTGCCGTCGGTGGCGTAGACGCGAAAGAGCAGTGGCTGGCTGAAGTCGATGCTGTCCGACGAGGAGTAGGCTGTCCAGACTGTCGTGTCGGCAGGCGTGGTCTCGTCGGTGTACACCACGCTGCCCTGGGCAGTGATGGTGGCCAGGACTGCTTGCGTGAGGGTGCCGTAGGGCAGCGGCTCGCGGTTGGTGATGGTGCCTGCGGAATGGTCTATGGACAGAGGGTAGTATGAGCCTGCGAAGGTGACGTAGGTGGTGACGGTGTCGCCGTCATCGTCCACGCTGACCACGCTGCGCTTCAGTGTGCCCAGGGTGAAGCTGCTGATGTAGCAGTCGCTGCTCAGTGTCGCTGCCGTGCTGCTGTCGTCGCTGCTGCATGAGCACAGCTGGCTGATGGCAAGCAGGCAGAAGGTTAATCCATATATTACTTGTTTCATGTACGTGCGCGTATACCTGTGCGTACTTCTATATAGGAGGACGCTTATGGATGTGAAGTGCCCGCAAAAGTATATATTCTTGCCCCGCCTGCGAAGTGTTGGCTCTCTAAATGTCACGGCAGCGTCGGGTTATTAGGCAAAATTAACGTGTACGAGCCGTCCTTTAGTGTCTGTTGTGAATTGTGGAGCTGCCACTCCCTGTCCCAGTAGCTGTTGGCTCTTTTCGATATAGCACTCATCCCAGAGGTCGCGGTCTATGAACTCCTGTAGCGTGGCTGTGCCGCCTTCCACGAGAAGCGACTGTATGTTTGCCTGATGCAACTGTTGCAATAGCGAGTCTATGCTGCCGGCCACGAGCACGTCGGCGGGCACGTCGGCAGGTGGCTGGTGTGTGAGCAGGCAGCGGCGTGGCGATGGTCCAGGGAAAGCCCGTGTGGTGAGCGACGGGCGGTCGAGCTCCCATGTGCGGCACCCCACCACGATGGCCTGATGTGTGGCACGCAGGCGGTGCACGAGCATCTGTGTCCATGGCGTGGAGAACTGCACTGGGGGCTCATCGGGTGTTGTGCGCTGGCGGTCGATGTAGCCGTCGGCGCTCTGTGCCCATTTGATGGTTATCCATGGCCTCTGCCTTGTGTGGAAGGTGATGAAGCGGCGGTTCAGATGCAGGCATTCGCGCTCCAGCACTCCCGTTGTCACGTCTATGCCGGCTTCACGCAGCATGGCGATGCCCCGCCCGTGCACTTTGGCAAACGGATCCAGGCACCCCACTACCACACGCTTGAAGCGGCAGCGTATCAGCAGTTCGGCACACGGCGGTGTGCGCCCGTAGTGCGAGCATGGCTCAAGGCTGACGTATATGGTGGCTTCGGGCAGCAGGCGACGGTTGTCGTTGCTCACGCTGTCCACGGCGTTGACCTCGGCATGGGGGCCGCCGCAGTGTCTGTGCCACCCCTCTCCGATGATGTGGCCGTCGTGCACAATCACGGCACCTACCATCGGGTTGGGTGCTGCACCGTAGAGGCCGTTCCTGGCCAGCATCAGGCAACGGCGCATGTAGCTCTCGTCGGTTGCTGGCAGTATGTGTTGAGGTGAAATCATGTTGCCGGTGATGTCGTCTGTCAGGTGCAGAAACCTTACCTTTGCTGCATGGACTACCGCTCACTTGTTGCTGCTCTCACGCCACGCTATGGCGGCTCTGAGGCACGTGCCATAGCGCGTGTGGTGATGGAGGACGGTTTTGGGCTGACGCTGACGGATGTGCTGATGGGCAAAGATACCGCTTTTATGCCATCCGAGAGCCAACGGCTGGACGAAATGGCGGCACGCCTCGTGGCAGGCGAGCCTGTGCAGCACGTAGTGGGGCATAGCCTCTTCTGCGACCGCCGCTTTGCCGTCTCGCCGGCGTGCCTCATCCCGCGCCCCGAGACCGAGGGCCTTGTGGCTCTGTGCCGCGAGCATGCCGCCGGTGCCAGCACCATAGTAGACCTCGGCACTGGCAGCGGATGCATAGCCGTCACCCTCGCCCTCGACAATGCCGGTCATGCTGTCTTTGGTGTGGATGTCAGTGCCGATGCCCTCGCCGTGGCACGCCGTAACGCGCAGGCTCTCGGTGCCTCTGTCACATGGCTGCAAGCCGACATGCTTCAGACCGAGCTGCTTGCCGCTCAGCTCCCCATGACTGATGTCATCGTGAGCAACCCTCCCTACATCACTCCTGCCGAAGCCTGCCAGATGGAAGCTCATGTGCTGGAGCACGAACCGCATATTGCACTCTTTGCCCCTGCTGCCGACCCGCTGTGTTTCTACCGAGCCATAGCTGCCATAGCCGCTGTGCGACTGAAGGCCGGCGGCATCATAGCTGCTGAGGTGAATGCTTCGCTGTCCGAGGCCACAGCAGCCATATTCACTGCTGCGGGCTTCTCCGCAGCCATTCATGCCGACATCTATGGGCACCAGCGTTTTGTCGTAGCTCGCTGAGTCTGCCTCCTCTATTGTCTCTTTCATACTATCTCTATGCCTATAGCTCCATTCTCTCATCCCGTCTATGTGATGGCCAAGCCGGCAGGCGCGGCGTGCAACCTGCGTTGTGCCTATTGCTATTATCTCGACACATCGCCACGCTCAGAAGCACCGGTGAGCATGATGAGCGATGCCTTGCTTGAGGAGTTCGTCAGGCAATATATAGAGATGCAGACCACCGACAGCGTGCTGTTCACATGGCATGGCGGCGAGCCCACACTGCGGGGTCTCGACTTCTACCGTCGCGTGGTGCAGCTGCAGCGTCGCTGGGCCGGCAGCCGCCATGTGGACAATGCCTTGCAGACCAATGGCACCCTGCTCACAGCCGACTGGTGCCGCTTTCTTCACGATGAGCAGTGGCTGGTGGGCATCAGTCTTGATGGTCCGCAGCACCTCCACGACGCCTATCGCCGCAATGCGCAGGGGCGACCCACACATGCTGCCGTGATGCGCGGGGTGGAGCTGTGCCAGAGGTTTGGTGTGGAATGGAATGCCATGGCTACGGTCAACCGTGCCACGGCGGCCGAGCCACTGGCTTTCTACCGCTTTTTCCGTGACAACGGTTGCCGCTACTTGCAGTTCACGCCAGTGGTGGAGCGGGTGGCAGGGCAGGTCACCTCGTGGAGCGTCACACCCGAGGCGTGGGGAGCCTTTCTGTGTGCTGTCTTCGACGAGTGGTGGCGTCGGGATGTGGGCACGATGTTTGTGCAGCTCTTCGAGTCGACGCTTGCAGGCTGGGTGGGCATGACGCCTGGAGTGTGCACCATGGGGCGGTCGTGTGGGCATGCTGCCATCATAGAGGCCGACGGTGCGGTCTACAGCTGCGACCACTTCGCCACGGCAGAGCATCGCCTGGGCTATCTGTCGGCTGAGACAACACTTCTGGGCATGATGCACAGTGAGAAGCAGCGTGCCTTCGGCATGCAGAAAACGGCTGCTCTCACTGCCGAGTGCCGCCGTTGTCCGTGGCTGCGTCTGTGCAACGGTGAGTGTCCGCGCACCCGTTTCGCCCTGTCGGCCGACGGGCAGGCAGGACATTCCTACCTCTGTGGCGGCTACCGGCGCTACTTCGCCCACACTGCCACGGCCATGCGCATGCTTGCTGCCGAGATGTAGACGTGCTGGCCGCGACGGCGGTGGCTGCGTGTGAGTGTCGTTTGTTGCTGTGTGAGAGATAGCGGGCTTGTGCCCATACGGTGGCTGATGGATAGTGGCATAATAGTGTGTTGTGGTGGTGTGCCATATCCTGATGGCCTTGCCGCTCACTTGCTCAGCAACAGTTCCAGTGTGCCCACGTAGCGGGCGTTCTTGCCCATCTGGTTGTCGGGCACGGTGATGCCGAGCGTGTTGGTGAGGGTCTGCGGGGCAGCGAAGTAGGTGTGGCTGTGTCCGCCCAGCACGATGTCGATGTCGTGGGTGGCGGTGATGAGTTCCTCGTCGCTGAGGCCGGATGTCTGCCATCCCAGATGTGAGAGGCACACCACGAGGTCGCATTTCTCGGCCTCTCTCAGATGTGTGGCCACGGCCTGCGCGGCAGCTATGGGGTCGTTGTATGTCACACCCTCGCATGTGGCGGCGGCCACTAGGCCTTCCAGCTGTGGCGACACGCCGAGCACGCCGATGCGCAGGCCGCCTCGCCGCAGGACTACGTAGGGCTTCACGAGCCCCTCGCATGCTGTGCCGGTGAAGTCGTAGTTGCAGCACACTATGGGGAACTGTGCAAGGCTGAAGATGCGTGCCATGTTGTCCACGCCCCAGTCGAACTCGTGGTTGCCGATGGTGGCTGCGTCGTAGCCCATGAGGTTCATCAGTCCCACCTCCACGTCGCCGTGGTAGAGGCTGTAGTAGGCCGAGCCCTGCGAGAAGTCGCCCGAGTCGAAGAGCAGCATGCCGGGGTGCTCCTTGCGCAGCTGCTCCATGAGGGCCACGCGCCGCAGGTAGCCGCCCTTGTCGGCCTGTGCCGTGTCGCTCAGGTTGGGGCTCAGCGGCTCTATGCACGAGTGGGTGTCGTTGGTGTGGGCGATGAAGATGGTGCGTGGCTTACCTTTGGCCGCGGCCTGGCGGATGGTGATCGGGGCATCGGAGGCTGTGCCCACTTCGGTCTGACGCACCGCGACGGGTGCCTCGCCCTCGGGGGCTACGGTGATGCGGCCCTCAATCTGTGCCGTGGCCGCCAGCCCTTGTGCTTCCAACAGGGCGAGATGCTCCATGAGCATGTCGCGCACGGCTTGACGTGTGTTGACGCGCTCCACGGCACGCTTGAGCGACGTGAGCTTGTCGTTGCCCTCGGCCAGATAGTCGAGCGTGGCTATGGTGTATATGCTGTCGGGGTTGATGGGCAGGCCTCCGAGGGTGACGCTCTTGAGGCGTCCGTCGCGGGTAATCACGAGGCGCGCCGATGCCGAGAGCCCCTCGCCGTGCACGGCGGCAATGTCGTGCATGAGAGCCTCCACGTCGCTGCCGCGCATGCGCAGGATGGTGAAGAAGTTCTCGAATGGCGATATGGCCAGAATGTCGCCACGGTGCACCTCGCCCGCCGGCATGGCAGCGCGCAGGCCGCCTACGTTGCACACGCCGAGGTCGGCCCTGTAGCCCATGCGTCCTGCGGTGGCCACCAGCGCGTCCGCCACCCAGTTGCTGAGCAGGCTCTCGGGGCGTCCGCCGTACATGAACATGGCACTGTGACCCACTAACGGCGCCCGCAGGCTGTCCACGCCGCTGCGGAAGGGAGCCACGAAGGCCTCGGCCCGCGCCGACGGCGTGGCGTCGAGAGCGCGTGTCACCTCTATGCGGTGCGGCGCGACGCTGTGCAGGGTGTAACGCTGTGAGCCGCAGGAGGCGGCTGCGACTGTGAGCAGCAGGAGCGGCAGGTGTCTGAATGCTTTCATGCTTGATGATGCGCTTTGCGCGTTATGGTTCCACAAATGGTTGCACAAATATATGCTTTTGCCTCAAAATGCAGCCGCTGTGTCAAAATATATCGCGCTGCAATGTGCGCATGTCGCAAAAAGCAATACCTTTGCAGCCGCTTTCCACACGGGTCGCTGGCAGGATGCAGAGTTCCCTGTTATGCCCGTGCAGGACCGACAACAACAATTTAACACCCCCATTTACACAATGGCAGACCTAATCAAAATTGCTGAGGAAGCATTTGCCACAGGCAAGAGCCATCCCAAGTTCAAGGCTGGCGACACAGTCACTGTGGCTTACAAGATTGTCGAGGGCAACAAGGAGCGCATCCAGCTCTATCGCGGCGTGGTCATCAAGATCAGCGGCCACATGGACCAGAAGCGCTTCACTGTTCGCAAGATGAGCGGCACCGTAGGTGTGGAGCGTATCTTCCCCATCTCCAGCCCCAACATTGACAGCATCACCATCAACAAGGTGGGCAAGGTGCGTCGCGCCAAGCTCTACTATCTGCGCGCACTCACCGGCAAGAAGGCTCGCATCGCCGAGAAGCGTCCTGCTGCTCAGGACTAACCCTTTCTGCACACGACACAGCCCCGCGAGGAACAACTGCCTCGCGGGGCTTTTTCATCACCCTGCACGGTGATGACCTGTGAGGGTGCACCCTCATGGGCATCACCATGCAGGGTGTCTTGCATCACCGTGCAGGGAGCCGCCATGACCCTCTGGGCGTCATTTTCGGTGAAAGCGTAGGCACAAAGCGTGGAAATGGTATCTTTGCAAGCCGAAGGGCATACGGCTCAAGCTGTCGCCCTGCCAAAACATTGCCACAGTGATGCTTATCCGGGACACACCACTATCCGCCGTGTGGCGCGCCTGTCTGCTCGCGTCTGTCATGCTGTTTACAGGCATCGCGGCCAGGGCGCAGCAGCGGCACTCCGACGGGCTGGACGACGTAGCGCAATACGTGCCATACGCCACCGTGCTGGCCCTCAAGGCGTGCGGCGTGCAGAGCCGCGACGGCTGGCCGCGGCTGGCACTGAGCACGGCTGCTTCGTGGGTCGTGGCGGGCGGCATAGGCTACACCATGAAGCACAGCATCCATGAGTGGCGCCCCGACCACAGCGACCGCCGCTCCTTCCCCTCGGGCCACTCGCTCTTTGCCTTTGCCGGCGCGACAGCCCTGCACAAGGAGTTCGGCGGCGTCTCGCCGTGGGTCAGCGTGGCAGGCTACGGCGTGGCCACGGCCGTGGCCGTGGACCGTGTGCTGCGCGACCGTCACCACTGGTACGACACCGTGGCCGGTGCCGGCATAGGCATCGCTGCCACCCACCTGACGTGGTGGCTGGGCGACAAGGTGCTGCGCAGCGACCATGTCGCCCTGGCATTCACGGGCACACAGGCCTGCATAGCCATACGCTGGTAATCACTCCTCACCGATAAAACTACCTACATGCTACGACACTCTATCCTCACACTTGCACTGACAGCCGTTGCCGCCACGGCAGCCCTCGCACAGCACACTGCCGGAGGCGGCATAGACACACGCATGCTCGACGCCATGCGCCGTGCCGAGGCTGCGGCACCAGTCTCGCGTGCACTGAGCAACGCCCTGGCGGCCAACTCCATCGACGACCTCGTGCGCTCGCGCACTGCCGCCGCCAACATGCCGCGCCACTTCTCGGTCGAGACATCGCGACAGGCCATCGAGGACCAGAAGAGCAGCGGCCGCTGCTGGATGTTCTCCGGCCTGAGCGTGCTGCGTGCCGACTTCGCGCGGATGCATCATGACACACTTGCCGTGACATTCTCCCACGACTATCTCTTCTTCTACGACCTGCTCGAGAAAAGCAACCTTATGCTGCAAGGCGTGGTGGACTGCGCCCGCGAGCCCATGGAGAGCGAGCGTGTGCGCTTCTTCTTCCGAGCCCCTGTTGGCGACGGAGGCACCTTCTGCGGCGTGGCCGACCTGGTGGACAAATACGGCCTCGTGCCATCCTGCGTCATGCCCGACGCCCATCAGGGCAGCAACACAGGCCGCATGCGCTCGCTCCTGGCATCGCTGCTGCGGCAAGGCGGCCTGGAGCTGCGCCGGATGGTGGCTCAGGGCAAGAGTGCCAAAGCCGTGAGCCAGCGCAAGGAAGCCATCCTCGCCGACGTCTACCACATGCTATGCCTCATGCTCGGTGAGCCGCCGGCACAGTTCACCTACGCCCACCGCGATAGCGACGGGCATGTGCGCACCGAGGCACGCACATACACACCGGCATCCTTCCGCGACGAGGTGGTGGGCCGGCGGCTGGGAGGCTCATTCGTCATGCTAATGAACGACCCGCGACGCCCTTACCACAAGACCTACGAGGTGGAGTGGGACCGCCACACATACGACGGCACCAACTGGTGCTACCTCAACCTGCCGATGGAGGAGATAGAGCCACTGGCCATAGCACAGCTGCGCGACGGCCGCAAGCTCTACAGCTCCTATGACGTGGGCAAGCAGCTCGACCGCATCAACGGCTACTGCGACACCGACAACTACGACTACGCCACACTGCTCGGCACGGCATTCACCATGACCAAGGCCGAGCGCATAGCCACCTTCGACAGCGGCTCCACACACGCCATGACCCTCGCGGCCGTCGACCTCGATGCCGCCGGAGCACCCACGGCATGGCGCGTGGAGAACTCGTGGGGTGCGGCATGGGGGCAGGCCGGAAGCCTCGTGATGACGCAGCGCTGGTGGCGCGACTACATGTTCCGCCTTGTGGTGGACAAGGCATACGTGCCCGAGGTGTTGCTGCGCGAGGCACAGCAGAAGCCCACGCTGGTGATGCCCGAAGACCCCTTGTTCCTGCCCGATGAGTAGCACGGCACGCTTGCAGTGGCTCGACGCACTGCGCGGTTTCACCATGCTGCTTGTGGTGGTGAACCATGTCTACGGCAAGTGCTTCGACGCTTCGCTCACACGCAGCCACCTGATGTCGGTGTGCCTGCTCTTCCGCATGCCCCTCTTCTTCTTCATCAGCGGCTTCCTGGCATACAAGGCAACAGCCACATGGAACCTTGACGACACTCTGCGCATGGCATGGCGCAAGGTGCAGGTGCAGGTGGTGCCCACGGTGGTGGCCATGACGGCTTTCGTGGCACTCACGGCGAGCCACTTTTGGGTGTCGATGGGCTCAGCATGGACATCGCCCATGAAGTCGGGCTACTGGTTCACGCTCGTGCTCCTGCAGATGTTCATCATCTACTATGCATTCTCCTTCACGCTACGCCGCATAGTGACACACTTCGGCCTCAAGGCCGAGGTGGCAGAGCCTGCCGCCATGCTTCTGCTCTGGTTGCTGGCTGTGGCGGGCTATGCCAGCATGTACATGCCTGCCCTCACGTCGTGGCACAAGGCCGACTTCTGGCAGGCCACGAGCCTCTCGGAGTGTGTGCGCTACGTGCACTTCTTCATCTTCGGCAACATGGTGCACCGCTACTGGCCGCAGTTCTGCCGCCTGCTGGACACGCGGTGGTTCATCCCTCTGGTGGTGACGATGGCCTTCGTCGGAGCCGGCGACTACATCGTGTGGCACAACCTGCGGCTTGCCTGGGCCAACCTGCCGCGCACGATGGCCATGTATGCCTTGGTGGTGATGTGCCTGGCCACGTTCCGCCACTATGCCTCTGCCTTCAGCTCCGCGACATGGGCGGGGCGTGCACTTCAGTTTGTGGGCGTGCGCACGCTCGACGTCTACCTGCTGCACTATTTCTTCCTGCCCAAGCTCACCTTCGTGGGCACATGGCTCAAGGCGCATCCCACCAGCTTCGTGGTCGATGCCTCGCTCGCCTGTGCCGTGACGGCGGTGGTGATGGCCTTCACGCTGGCTGCCAGTGCAGTGCTGCGCGTCAGTCCGTTCCTGAAGAAGTGGATGTTCGGGCGTGGCTGACACTGTGCAGGCATGGCATGCAGCACGCCGGTGCACATGGTGCAGGCAAGAGGGTGTCAGCTGAACAGCGGCAATATGCGCCTGAGACGGCGGCGCACCTTGGCCCAGAAGGAGAACATGCGGCCATAGTAGCGGCCAAAGGCTTCGCGCACATCAGCATCCTCCTCCACAGGCGACAGTTGCTCCACGCGGATGCGGCCTTGATAGAGAGTGGATGCGTAGACATCGTCGGTGCCGCAATTGGTGCCGCTGCCGTCGAAGCCTTCGTTGACCACCAGCGTCCTGCCCACGCCGAGGGAGAGACGGTCGGCAAGGAAGAGCGAGGCCTGCCAGCGGATGGCCCACGAGTGGTTCTTGCCCTCCACCTGCTCGCGCAGCATGCGGGTGAAGTGGTAGCGGCCGTTGAAGTCGAAGCGATGCGTGAGGCGGCGTGCACGCAGTTCGCTGAGCAGCTTCTGCCCGTCGGGCTCGAACAGGCGCCATGCGCGCTCCCATGTTGCCCAGCCCCAGCTGCTTATGTACTGGATGAAGAATGTCTCGGGCAACCCTGGCGTGCCGGTGAACTCACAGGCATTGATGTTGCACACGCGCTCCTCGTCGGCATACATGCGGAGAGCGTCGTTCATGTATTCAAGGAAATGAGGTGCCACCGTGAGGTCGTCCTCAAGCACGATGACACGCCCGTGCTCACGCGTGAGCATCGTGACGCCGTCAATCACGTTGGCCGCGAGGCCGTAGTTGTGCTCCCGTTTTATAATATGTATGGAGGCAAACCCCGTGGCTTCGGCAAGGATGGAGCGCACAGCCTGCACGCCGGCCTCCTGTGCCGTGGTGCGTGCGGCATCGGAGCAGACATACAGGTGGCTGTCGGCAGCCAGATGGCAAGCAGCGAGCGAGGCGAGCACACGGCGCGTGTGTGCAGGCCGGTCGTAGACAAAGAGAAGGATGGGGGCGAGATCCATGGCGTCAGACGAGGCGCAGGCGCCAGGCAGCCAGCGAGAGGCCTATGTACCAGAGCACGATGCAGGCAAAGGCACTCACGCCTAATGGCAGCAGAACCAGGCAGCCTGCCAGGAAGATGTAGCGCAGCTGGTTGCCGGTCCACTTCAGGTTCTTGAACTTCAAGGCGAACAGGGGCACCTCAGCCACAAGCAGCAGGCAGAACATCATCTCGAAGAGGAAGAGCCACACTGCATTGAAGCGTGCCGACATCAGCCAGGGCAACTGGCCTACAATGAGTGAGCTCCAGAAGAGCGCGTTGGCCGGCGTGGGCAGGCCAATGAAGCTCGTGGCCTGCCGCGTGTCGAGGTTGAACTTGGCCAGGCGCAGGGCCGAGAAGGCTGCAATGAGCAGACCGGCGTAGGGCAGGTATGAACTCAGGGGAGCCAGCCATGACGGGTAGACCACCATGCCGTAGAGCTGGAACACCATGGCACTCGGGGCCACACCAAACGTCACCACGTCGGCCAGCGAGTCGAGCTCCTTGCCGATGGGCGAGCTGACGCCGAGCAGACGGGCCACCATGCCGTCGAAGAAGTCGAACACGGCACCGAGGATAATCATGCAGAAAGCCCATTCAAAGTGGGCATGGAAGGCTGCCCCTGTGGCCATGCAGCCGCACAGCAGGTTGCAGAGAGTAAGGGTGTTGGGGAGGAAACTGAGCATGCGGAGATGAGTGCGGTTGAAATAGGTGCCTGTGCTGAGGCGGCGTCAGAGGTTAGCGATGATGGTCTGGTTGCCAGTGGTCTTCTGCCCAATCTCCACAAGGGGCTTTGCCGTGACTGGCAGATAGACGTCCACGCGGGAGCCAAACTTGATGAAACCCATGTGCTCGTCGATGAAGCACTCCTCGCCGGCTGTGGGGTAGGTGACAATGCGGCGGGCCATGGCTCCCGCCACCTGGCGCACCAGCACCTCGGCACCGTCGGGGGTCTCGATGACCACGGTGGAGCGCTCGTTGTCGGTGCTCGACTTGGGCAGCCATGCCGCCTGGAAGCGGCCGTTCTGATGGCTCACCACCTTCACCGTGCCGTCGACGGGTATCCAGTTGGCATGCACATTGAAAGGACTCATGAAGATGCTGATCATCAGGCGGCGGTCACGGAAGTATTCCATCTCTTCCACTTCCTCAACCACCACCACCTTGCCGTCGGCAGGGGCGAGGACGATGCCCTCGGTGGAGCCGTCGTAGAGGCGGATGGGGCAGCGGAAGAAGTTGACGATGATGCCGTAGAACACGGCAGCTGCCGCAGCGAGAACCCAGAATACGGGCGAGTCGGTGCCAAGCAGGAAATAGAGCAGCGCGCACAGGGCTGCAAGGACTACGCCTGTAATTATCAGGGTGTTGGTGCCTTCGCTGTGCAGACGTATCTTTTTAATCTTACGGAGTCGCTTAACCATTGGTGCTTTTGCAAAAGCCCCGTGGCACATGTGCGACACGGGACATAGTGAGGCAAAAGTAGCCTTTTTGCTGTATGCCGCAAAAAAAAGCCCTTCATTTTGGCTTGGTAGCTGCAAGAAATGTAACTTTAGCCCCGCTTTGGGCTGCATGCCAACATGCACCCATTGCCCGCAGGACATACACACAGACTAATGCAGGACTTCGTACATCTCCACGTTCACACTCAATACTCCCTGCTCGACGGGCAGGCCAGCATTCCGCGCCTGGTGGACAAAGCCATCAAGGACGGTATGCGTGGCATGGCTGTCACCGACCATGGCAACATGATGGGCATCAAGGAGTTCTTCAATTATGTCAACAAGAAGAACAAAGCTCTCAAGGCAGAGGGCAAGGAGCCTTTCAAGCCCATCTTCGGCTGTGAGATGTATGTGGCGGAGCGCACCCTCTACGACCGAGACAAGGACATCGACCGCTCACGCTATCACCTCATTGTGCTGGCCAAGAACGAGCGTGGCTACCATAATCTCATCAAGCTGGTGTCGAAAGCCTGGGTGGACGGCTTCTACAACCGTCCCCGCACCGACCACGACGAGCTGGAACGCCATGCCGAAGGGCTGATAGTGTGCTCGGCATGCATCGCAGGCGAGGTGCCCCGCTACATCCTACAGGGCAACATGGAGAAGGCGGAGCAGACCATACAATGGTATAAGCGTGTCTTTGGCGACGACTACTACCTTGAGCTACAACGTCATGAGGTGACCAACCCTGAGCAGCGTGCCAACCGCGAGACCTATCCGCTCCAGCAGAAGGCCAATGCCGTGATTATGGAGCTGGCACGCAAGTATGGCATCAAGACGGTGTGCACCAACGACGTCCATTTCGTTGACGAAGAAAATGCCGAGGCGCACGACCGCCTCATCTGTCTTGCCACGGCGCGCGACCTCGACGATCCCAAACGCATGCTCTACTCCAAACAAGAGTGGTTCAAGACCAAGGCCGAGATGAATGCCATCTTTGCCGATGTGCCCGAAGCACTGGCCAACACCATCGAGGTGCTCGACAAGGTGGAGGTCTACTCCATCGACCATGCGCCCATCATGCCCAACTTCGCTATCCCCGAAGACTTTGCCACCGAGGGACAATACCGTGAGCGCTTCACCCCGCAGCAGCTGTTTGATGAGTTCACCCGCGACGAGCACGGCAATCTTGTGTGCTCGGCCGAGGAGGCCTACAAGAAGGTGGAGCGGCTCGGCGGCGTCGACAAGCTGTACCGCCTCAAGCTGGAGGCCGACTATCTCAAGCATCTTACTTATATAGGTGCGCGCAAGATGTATGGCGACCCGCTCCCTGACGATATTAGGGAGCGTCTCGACTTCGAGCTGCATGTGATGAAGACCATGGGCTTCCCTGGCTACTTCCTCATAGTGCAGGACTACATCAATGCCGCACGCTACGAGCTCGGAGTGAGCGTGGGCCCGGGACGCGGCTCGGCGGCAGGCTCTGCCGTGGCCTACTGCCTGGGCATTACCAAGATAGACCCTGTCAAGTATGACCTCCTGTTCGAGCGCTTCCTCAACCCCGACCGTATCTCGCTGCCCGATATAGACGTCGACTTCGACGATGACGGGCGCGGCAAGGTGCTCTCGTGGGTCACGCAGAAATATGGCGAGAACAACGTGGCGCATATCATCACCTACGGCACCATGGCCACGAAGTCTGCCCTCAAGGACATAGCACGTGTGCAGAAACTGCCCATCGACGTGAGCAACTCATTGGTGCGCAGCATCCCCGACACCCTGCCCAATGCCCCCGACGGCTCGCCGCGCAAGATGAGCATCACCAATGCCATCGCCTGTGTGCCCGAGCTGCAACAGGCCGCGGCGTCGCCCGACCCCGTGATGCGCGACACTCTGCGCTATGCTGCCATGCTCGAGGGCAATGTGCGCAACACAGGTGTGCATGCCTGCGGAGTCATCATCTGCCGCGACGACGTCAGCGAGTGGGTGCCGGTGTCCACAGCCGACGACAAGGACACCGGCGAGAAGCTGCGCTGCACGCAGTATGAGGGCTCGGTCATCGAGGATACAGGCCTCATAAAGATGGACTTCCTCGGCCTCAAGACACTGAGCATCATCAACGAGGCCGTGGCCAACATCGAGGACAGTCTTGGCATACGCGTCGACATCGACCGCATCGACATCGAGGACCCTGCCACATACCAGCTCTACTGCGACGGGCGCACGGTGGGCACGTTCCAGTTTGAGTCGGCCGGCATGCAGAAGTATCTCAGGGAGCTGCAACCCTCCACGTTTGAAGACCTCATAGCCATGAACGCCCTCTACCGTCCGGGCCCGATGGACTATATCCCCGACTTCATCGACCGCAAGCGCGGACGCAAGCCGGTGCAGTATGACATCCCGTGCATGGAGAAGTATCTCAAGGACACTTACGGCATCACGGTCTACCAGGAGCAAGTGATGCTCCTGTCGCGCCAGTTGGCCGGCTTCACCCGCGGCGAGAGCGACACGCTGCGCAAGGCAATGGGCAAGAAACTGCGCGACAAGCTCGACCACATGAAGCCGCAGTTCATAGAGCAGGGATGTGCCAACGGCCACGACCCCAACGTGCTGAAGAAGATATGGGGCGACTGGGAGAAGTTTGCTTCCTACGCCTTCAACAAGAGCCATGCCACGTGCTACTCGTGGGTGGCCTACCAGACGGCCTGGCTCAAGGCCAACTTCCCTGCCGAGTATATGGCGGCAGTGATGAGCCGCTCGCTCGACAACATCTCCGAGATAACGAAGCTGATGTCGGAGTGCAAGGCTCTCGGCGTCAGCTGCCTCGGACCCGACATCAACCAGAGCCGACAGAAGTTCTCCGTCGACGCGGGGGGCAATGTCCGGTTCGGTTTGGGAGCCATCAAGGGTCTTGGCTCGCAGGCTGTGGATGCCATCGTGAAGGAACGTGAGGCCCACGGCCCCTATGCCGACGTGTACGACTTCATACAGCGTGTCTCGCTGCCGGCCCTCAAGCGCAGCGGCCTGGAGGTGCTGATACTCTCCGGAGCTCTCGACTGCTTCGGCTCCATACGCCGCGAGCAATACTACGGCCGCGGGGCGCGCAACGAGCTCTTTATCGACATCCTGCTGCGCTATGGCATGCTCTATCAAGAGGGCAAGCAGGCAGCCGAGACGTCGCTCTTCGGCGACTTCGAGGCGGTGGAGATTGCCACTCCCAGGCCGCCGCAGGACTACGACACGTGGAGCACCCTGGAACGCCTGAACAAGGAGCGTGACCTCGTGGGCATATATCTCTCCGCCCACCCGCTCGACGACTATGCCATCGTGCTCAACGAGGTGTGCACCGTCAACTCGCACGACATGGCCGACAAAGACCATCTCGTGGGGCGCGACATCACCTTCGGCGGTATGGTCACGGCCGTGAAGAAAGGCATCGGCAAGAGCGGCCAGCCATACGGCATAGTGACCATTGAGGACTATGCCGGCCGCTTCGAGCTGCCGCTGTGGGGGCAGGACTATGCCGCCTGGGGCCGCTACATGGAGGAGGGATGCTGCATCTACGTCACGGCGCGTGTGCAGACGGGCAAGTACAATGCCAACCGCATAGAGCTGGTCATAGGCAAGGTGGAGTTCCTCAACGAGGTGAAGGACAAGCTCATAGAGAGCCTCACCATTTACATCCCTATAGAGAAGCTCACCAAGGACTTCGTCTTTTCGCTTGAGGAACTGGCGGACAAGAACAAGGGTCCGGCAGAGCTGCGCTTTGCAGTGAGCACACCTGTCTACCCCGTGCCGGTGATGCTCTCCAGCATGAAGTGCCGTGTCACAGTCAGCCGTGAGCTGCTCAGCTTCATCAACGAGCAGTGGGGTCTCAACTACAGGATTAACTGACGCTTCTGGCACGTGTTTTGCCCGACCCTTGCAGAAGGCTACTCATGGCCGTGCGACTCTTGTGCCTTCCAGCCTGAAGCCTTCAGCACCAAACCCCGCAACCCTTCAGCACAGCCCCCGCAACTCATTAACATTAACCCTTAAACAATAACCCTCAACCCTTACAACTATGGCATTAGCTATCACCGACAACAATTTCGACAGCCTGCTTGCCCAGGGCAAGCCCCTCATGGTAGACTTCTGGGCCACATGGTGCGGCCCCTGCAAGAAGGTAGGCCCCTATGTGGAAGAGCTTGCCGCTGAGTATGCCGACCGTGCCGTCATCGGCAAGGTGGATGTCGATGAGAACATGGAGCTGGCCAGCCGCTTCGGCGTGCGCAACATTCCCACCATCGTGTTCATCAAGGACGGACAGGTGGTCGACAAGCAAGTGGGTGCCGCCCCGAAGGCTACACTCGAAGCCAAGCTGCAGGCCATACTCTGAGCACGGTTGCGGCATGGTGCTGACGGCGGGCGTGCGCCCGGAGCCAGAAGACCTTGCTGCCGGTATGTGCCGCACTGTGCGCCTGCGGCCGCAACACCATGCATGGTGTCGGCCGTGAGGGTGCATGGTGCGGCAGCATCACTATGCAGGGTGGTGCCCGTCACCCTGCACCCTCATGCTATTGCATCACAACCCACATCACACCACTATCTACACTTATGGAAGACGATTTCATGGCCCAGGCGGCCGACGACGTGCAGACGGTTGAGTTCATACGCAACTATCTGCCGCAGGAGGTGAAAGCTAAGTTCACCGACGACGACCTCTTCTATTTCATCGACCTCCTGGCCGACTACTACGTTGAGAGCGGACTGCTCGAGCAGGAGCCCGACGATGAGGGCTTCGTGGACATCGACACCGAGGCCATTGCCGAGGCTATCGCCAAGCGTGCACACAAGGAGAAGTATGGCGACTTCGATGCCGCCGACCTGCTCTGGGTGGTGCAGGGTGAGCTGGAGTATGGCGAGGGTGCGGAGTAAGCTCCTTGCCTGGCGTTGCCGGCTTCTCGGCTGAGGCCGGCGTGTCGCTCTGTCGGTGCAAAGCGCAGTGTGAGCCACGTTGTCGCTCACACTGTGCGGCGTGCTCAGAAACTGAGGCGTGCGTTGGCACCGATCTCAATGGGACGGGCGTATTGCGCAAACGCACGCTGCATGGTCTCGAAATAGAATGTCTGGCGGCGTGTGCCGAGGATGTTGCGGGCATACACCGACAGCTCCACGCGCGAGTGGTGGGTGAGCTGTTGCTGTCCGGCAATAAGCGATGCCGGCAGCTCATGCTGCCCGTCGTGCACCACGGTGAGGCGAGCGTCGAGCTCGCCTGCAAAGTCCTGCCACGCGTTGTTGGCCTCGGTCCAGTAGATGCGTCCTGCACCGCGGTAGCCGGCATGCAGGCGCACGGCATCAACCCAGCGGCGGCCGCCGCGCCCCACTGTCCACTCCTGAGTGACACCCGCCGAGAGCGTGTTGCGCGGCACGAAGGGCACACACTTGCGACCTGCCGAGCGGAAGCGGGCATTGGTGTAGCCGTAGGCGACATGGAGCGTGAGGCCTTCGGCAGGGCGGGTGCGGAGTGACAGCTCACCGCCTATGCTGCGGCTGCGTCCGTTGTTGACGGTGATGCGCCCCAGCCCGCCGGCGCTCATGCGGCTCACCTGTTGGTCGCGTGTCTCCATCCAGAAGAGGGTGGCGTCGGCCTGCACGCGCCCCTCGCAGAGTGTCTGGTGGGTGCCGGCCTCCACGTTCCACGATGTCTCGGGCTTATACCACGTGGCGGCTTCGACATCGGTGCTGCCCTGTGTGCCCATGTCTATGAGCATCTGGCGCACCGTCTGCTTCACGTCGGCCGGTATCATGTTGACGGCCTCCACCACGGGCACGGTGGCATTGGCCACATTGTGCATGATGGCTGTCTGCATGCGTGCCTGGAGCAGGTCGCTGAAGAGCTGTATGTTGTAGCCGCCGGAGCGGTGGCCGCGTGAGAGCGACGCATAGAAGTCGTGCCACGTGATGCTCACCTGCGGCAGCAGCTGCACTGCCGTCTTCGACAGATGTCCCGAGAGCTCGTCGCTGACCATGTAGCCCATGGTGGGCACGAGTGTCATCCCGTCGCGCCACACGCTGCCGTCGGGGTACACGAGACGTCCGCCAAGGCCGTAGGTCTGACGGAACGCATAGTGGGCGTCGTAGTGCAGGCTGAAGTGTTCCACCTCGCCGCGCAGGCCGGCACGGAGCGTGAGGCCGTCCACGCCGAGGAGGCGGTGCACGATGCTCTGGTGGAAGAGTGCGGCGTTGGTGGAAGGGGTGCGGTATGTGCCAGGGAAGGCCAGGTCGCTGCCCTCGATGGTGTTACTGAAGAGGAAGTGCATGCTGTAGGCCTCGTTGCCGTCGGCATCGTAGCTCGGCACGACGGGCATGTGGGCGTTGCCCTGGCGGTTGATGATGCCGTTGAGCCATGCCAGCCCGTCGGCATGGAACTCCACGGGGCCGTCGGTGCGCGTCCACTGCTGCGCGACGCTCGCGCCGAGGAGCCAGTCGTAGGCGTGGTCGTCGCTGCCGTCGGGGCGGCGCTTCAGCACCAGCTCCTCTGTGAGCATGTTCAGGTTCTGCCGCTGCGTGAGTGTGTAGAGGTCGGTGGTGGTGAAGTCCTGGTCGAGGGCCATGCGGTCGTGCAGGTGCTGGAAGCCTGTCACGGAGGTGAGCTCGGTATGTTCCCACTGTTGGCCTGCCGTGAGCCCCACGTTGGTGAGGTTGCGGCGATAGGAGCTGCGGTTGTCGTAGGCTATCTGCCCGGGCTGCGTCAGTGGCTCGGGAGTGGTCGGCGTGCCGGCTGTGCCGCGGTACTCGTACGGGTAGCCGCCCTGCCGTGTCCACTCGTGGCTCACCGTGAGGTCGGCATGGAAGGTGCTGCTCGGGCGGAAGCCGAAGCGCAGGCGCGTGCCGGCATCCTGCTGGTCGTCGATCAGCTCGTCGTGGCGCCCCTCGTTGCGGAAGTAGCCCCCGTCGGCGTGGTAGAAGAGGTTGGCAGAGAAGGCAAAGCGGTCGCTGACGCGGTGGTAGTGGGTGAGCGAGAGGCGGCCGCGACCGTTGCCGTGGGCGTGCCGGCCGCTGTGCATGAGACGGTAGCCACGGGCGGGCATGGCGGCATCGAGGTCGAGCTCGGTGCCCTGATAGTGGAACGGGTTCTTGGTGAACACACGCACCACACCGCCCATGGCACCGCGGCCGTAGAGGGTGCCCTGCGGGCCGCGGAGCACATCGATGCGGTCCACCCCCGAGTAGTTGAAGTCGTAGCTCGCGGCTGAAGGCTGCGGCACGCCGTCAACGTAGAGAGCCACGGCCGGGGTCCCGATGCGCGACCCGATGCCGCGCACGTAGACACCAGTGGTGAGGCGCGAGCCGTAGTCAGGGATGAACACGTTGGGCGTGTGGGCCGACAGGTCGGTAATGCCCTCGATGCCGCGCTCCACCATGTCGGCATGCGACAGCGAGGTGGAGGCTATGGGCATGCGGCGCAGGGCGGTGCCCTCCTTGGGCGTGGCCACCACCACCACCTCTTCTATCTCCAACACCCGCAGCGTATCGGCCTCGGTGGCAGGTTCGCCGCCTGTGGGGCGTATGTCGGCCACTGCCGGCAGGGCGGCGGCAGCGATGGCAAGGGTGAGCATGAAGGCGTGTGGGCGCATGTCAGGAGTGTGTGCTGGTGTATTGCAACTGCAAAAGTAGTTTTTTCGGTACCACTGCCATGCGCCTGCCGTGCCCTACTTTAGGTATTTGTCCGGCCTGTGCCCACAATACCTAATTATTTATGCGCCCGTATGCCTCAAAAAATGCACCTTTGCACACCTCTCACAGCGAGAGGCAAGCCTGCACCCTTAACCTCTATAACAAAACACTTGCGACAATGAACTCACGCACTCCACTCATAGCCGTTGCGCTGCTTGCCGCCGCGGCTCTCTACACTGGCTGCGACGAAAGCGACGACCCGCAGCCTGCACCCAATACACCTGCCGACAGCACACAGGCACCCGCCGACTCCGTGGCCTTCGACTCGGTGACCGTCGTCGGATGGACAAGTGCCACACATGTGCCGCCCGAGGGAGAGCGGGCCTATTTCACGGATTTCTATTCGCCTGGCGATACCACCACCGTAACGGCCGTGCGCAGGGATGGCATCGTGAGCCTCACGTTCAGCAGCAGCGCATGGGGCACGGCCACATTTGAGCGTCTGCTGCCCGTGGCCAGTCATGTCGCAGACACAGCGATACTGCTGCCCGCCGGCACGCAGACCGTCATACAGATGAGCCGTGGTGCCTTTGGCAGCCAGGGCGGCGGCGGTGAGTATGAGCTGACGCTACTGAGCGGCTCCATCAGTGCCGACTTCACGCAGGTGCAACTTGTGGTGAGCGCTTTCATGAACGCCAGCCACGGCAGCTACGAGCTCACCTTCCACGAGGGTGAGCATGAGAAACCCCTGGCCGACTGACGGCAGAGGCTTTGTGTCAGAACTTCTCGCGGTACTTGCTCTCGTCCTTGTCCTCCATGATGGAGAGGTAGGAGCGATAGCGGCTCTCGGCAATCTCGCGGTTGCCGAGAGCTGTCATTACGGCACATCCTGGCTCGTGGGTGTGCGTGCAGTTGCCAAAACGGCATGAGGCAGAGGCAGCGAAGATCTCGCGGAAGAAATGCGACACCTCGCCGGCAGCGAAGTCGAAAGTCCCGAAGCCACGTATGCCTGGGGTGTCGATGATGGCCCCGCCGCCGGCAAGGTCGTAGAGCTGGGAGAACGTGGTGGTGTGCTGACCCTGGTCGTGTGCCGTGCTGAGCTCTGCCGTCTTGACGCGAGCCTCCGGCACCAAGATATTGAGCAGCGTGCTCTTGCCCACGCCGCTGTTGCCGCTGAAGAGCGTCACACGGCCTGCCAGGGCACTGCGCAGCGTGCCGATACCGCTGCCGGTGGCTGCCGAGACGCCGAAGCACTCGTAGCCAAGACCGGAGTAGAGGGATGTCAGCTCCTGTCGAAGGGCCTCGGCAGAGGCATCGTAGAGGTCGGTCTTGTTGAAGATGAGATATACAGGCACGCGATAAGCCTCGGCCGAGGCTATGAAGCGGTCGATGAAGGTGGTGCTCGTCGCAGGGTGCACGATGGTGACCACTATGGCGGCAACATCGACGTTGGCGGCTATGATGTGGCTCTGTTTCGACAGGTTGGAGGCGCGCCGGATGATGTAGTTGCGGCGGTCGCAGATCTCGGTGATGAGAGCCGTGCCACTCTCGGCCAGCGGGCGCAGCTCTACACGGTCGCCCACGGCCACGGGGTTGGTGCTGCGTATGCCACGCAGGCGGAAGTTGCCCTTCACCTTGCACGCAAAAAGCTGGCCGTCGTCCGTCCGGACGTCGTACCAGCTCCCTGTATTGCGGATGATGAGACCTGTCACTTAAGTGCTGTGATACCTGGCACGCGGCCCTGACGGTGCCGCCGCCGTGAAGGCTTACACCGTCATGATTTCCTTCTCCTTGGCAGCCAGCAGCACGTCAATCTGCTTGATGTACTTGTCGTGATGCTTCTGTAGCACGTCCTCACCGTCCTTCTGGTTGTCCTCGCTCAGGCCGTCCTTCACGGCTTTCTTCAGCAGGTCGATGCCGTCGCGGCGGGCGTTGCGCACGCTCACCTTGGCTTGTTCGCCCTCTTTGCCGCACTGCTTGGCGAGCTGTTTGCGGCGTTCCTCCGTCAAGGGGGGTATGCCTATGCGGATTATCTCGCCGTTGTTCTCGGGCATGATGCCGAGGTCGCTGTTGATGATAGCCTTCTCTATGACGCGGAACATGCTCTTGTCCCACGGCTTAATGGCTATGGTGCGGGCATCGGGGGTCGACACGGCGGCACACTGGTTGATGGGCACCAGGGCGCCGTAGTTGTCCACGCGGATGCCGTCGAGCAGCTTGATGTTGGCCTTGCCGGCACGGATGTGCGACAGGGCTTCCTCTAAATACATCACGGCCTCTTCCATACGCTCTTCGGCGCCGGAGAGTATTTCTTTCATGTCTGCCATAGCGGGGTAAGGGGATAGGGGTTATAGGGTTTGGCACAAAGGTAGGCAATTTATGCAAAAGGTGCGTGCATGCACCTGAAAATGCATTTGCAGGCTGCAAAAAGAGCAGTTGCGCGTACCTATATATAGTTGTAATAGATACCTTTGCTGCCGTTAACATGTGAAACCGTGATGACCCACGACTCCAGCATAAGTCAACTGCTTTCGCGCCTGGCGCCTATCTCCTTGGATGAGATGAGCGGCATCAAGCTGATGAACCGCACCGACACCAAATTCGTCACCGACAGGGAGCATCTTGCGGAGCTCCTGGCTCTGGCCGAGCACGACTACTATGCGCAGCAGATCGATCAGGAGCGCATAGCCTCCTACCGCACGGTCTACTGGGACACGCCCGACTACCGCTTCTTCCGTGAGCATCACAATGCACGTGCTCCGCGGCAGAAGGTGCGGGTGCGCACATACGTCGACTCCGACCTCACGTTCCTTGAGGTGAAGACCAAGAACAATCATGGTCGCACCAAGAAGAAGCGCATCGCCGTGCCCGCCCACGACAAGGAAGCCATCGTGGCCGCCGGGGGCAGCGACTTCGTGAGCAAGCTGACGCATGCCACTTTCGACGACATTGTGCCCACGGTGCAGAACCGCTTCCACCGCATCACGCTCGTGAACTACGGTAAGACGGAGCGCCTCACCATCGATTTCGACGTGGCCTTCCACAACTTTGAGAACGGGCGCGACGCCGGCACCGGCGACCTTGTCATCATCGAGCTCAAGCGCGACGGCAACGTTTTCTCGCCCGTGCTTGACATACTGCGGCGGCTGCGCATCCGTCCGTCGGGCTTCTCCAAGTACTGCATAGGCTCCGTGCTCACCAATCCCGCTCTCAAGAGCAACCTCTTCAAGCCCCGCATGGTGAAGCTCACCAAGCTCACCGGCCACCCGTTCCGCCTGGCCGAGCCGTGAGCACAGCCGCGGCAGACAGCTGCGGCACTGGCGGACAGCATGTCCGCCATCTGCCACAGGGCATACACACTGACAAATAACACTAACTAAACATCAATATACCTTTACAGCTATGATGGAGTACATACAAGGCCTCAACAATGAGCTTGGCAACCTGTTCGGCGTGACGCTCTTCGACCCGCAGCAGTTCATATCGCTGGTGATACGCTTTGTCATCAACCTCTGCGTTGTGTGTCTGATAGCCTATCGCTTCTACTTCCCGCGCAGCCGCCGTCGCGACTACATGTTCATCTTCATTCTCATGGCCATGAGCATCTTCCTCCTTGTGAGCCTCATGGAGGGTGGAGGCATGCAGCTCGGCGCGGCCATGGGCCTGTTTGCCATCTTCGGCATAATGCGTTTCCGCACCGAGGCCGTGCCCATCCGCGAGATGACCTATCTCTTCATGCTCATAGCCCTGAGCGTCATCAACGCCCTGGCGCACGGTGAGTATCATCCCAAGGCACTCTACTGGGACGGCATCGGCATCGTCACCATCCTCTTCGTCAACGCCGTCTTCGTGGTCATGGCATGGCTCTTCGAGAACAGCCGCCTGATGCGGCAGGACTGCAGCAAGCTCATCAAGTACGACAATGTGCAGCTCATCACTCCCGACCGCCGCGAGGAGCTCAAGGCCGACTTAGAGAAACGCACGGGCCTCAGCATCACACGCATTGAGGTGGGCACGCTCGATTTTCTCAAGGACGCTGCCCTCATACGCATCTTCTACGACGACCCCGCCGACGTGGGCAACAGCATAGCCCATCTGGGTCGTATGCCTAAGGAAATCTGACACCATACAGCTATGCGTCGCATCATCACCGCTATCACGGCTGCCATGCTGGCCGCGATGCCTCTCCTTGCGCAGGAGACAAGCTCCTACAGCGCGCTATGGACCGACCTCTCCGTGGCCCATCCGCTGCCCTACGGGCTGACTGTGGACGCCGGTCTGGGCTTCCGCACGCTCGATGCCTTGGAGAATGCCAACCGCTTCGATGCCAACATTGGGCTGGACTACAAGATAGGCAAGCACTTCAAGGTGGGAGTGTCATACACGTTCATCTACCGCCACTACCTGTCGGAGACCGAATACAAGTATCAGGGCAACCATGACTACAGTTCCTACCAGGGCCTAACGGTGACTGAGACAGATGCAGACGGCGAGACGCAGACATATAGGTACAAGGGTTACAACGTGGATGCCGCCCACTGGGCTCCACGCCACCGTTTTGCCCTCGACCTGACGGCCGACAAGCGTTTCCGCAAGACCCTGCGCGTGTCGCTCCGCGAGCGCTACCAGTACACCCACCAGGCAGCGCGCGACATAGATCGCACCCGCTATCGTGTGGACAGCTATGACGCCGACGGCAACGTGTCGGCGTGGGAAGACCCTGAGGTGGTCACAAAGCACAAGAACGCCTGGGACCGCCACCTGCTGCGCTCACGCCTCAAGCTCTCCATCGACCGCAAGGGATGGCAGTGGGAGCCATACGTCAGCGGCGAGCTGCACAACAACATGGGCGACTCGTGGCATCTCGACAAGGTGCGCCTCGCCGCCGGTGCCGACTACTCCATCACCAAGCAACACAAGCTCTCCATAGCCTACGTCTTCACCCACGAGAACGACGACGACGGCAACGAGAACATACACGCCCTGAGCATAGGCTACCGCTTCAAGTTCTGAGCATAGACACAAATCATATCATACACCACAATCAAGATGAAACGACTGCTACTCAGCCTCGCGCTTCTTGCCGCAGCATGGCTGCCGGCCTGTGCCGACGACACGGCCGACTACAGCTATCTCTGCCTCTACACCACGTCCGGCAGCACCACATCCAGCGAGAGTGTAGCCCTGCGCCAGGTGAAGAGGCTCACCTTTGAGGGCACCGACCTCGTTGTCACCATGGCCGACGGCACCATCATGGCCACACCCCTCGCGCTGCTCTCGCGCATAGCCTTCAACGCCACTGCCGACGCTGTGCGCTCGACAGATGCCGCCCGCGGCGGCCTGATGCTGCAAGGCGGGCGTCTGGTGGCCGAAGGGCAGGGCACACTGTGCGTCTATGACCTGCGCGGACAGCTGCTGCGCGTGCAGCATGTGCGCGGCACCCATGCCGAACTGTCACTCACCGACCTGCCACGGGGCGTATACGTGGCCACACTTGGCACATCAACCATTAAATTCGCACGCTGACATGACACGACACATACTCCTACCGCTACTCCTTGCCGCCATCGCCACCACGGCCAGCGCACAATGGCTGCGCGTGTGGAACGGAGGCGAGAGCACACGCTATGCCGTCAGCGACGTGCAGAGCATGGACTACACTGCCGGCACGCTCACCATCGGCATCGACGTCGTCTCCACATCCGAGATAGACAGCATCACCATCGTCAACCCCGTCACCGTCACCTACGACGGCACCACGGCCACCGTCGACATCCCCGAGAGTGTGGAAGGCGTGACAGCCTATGCCAATGGTGCCGACGTCTACATCGTCAACCTCAACACCGTCACCGAGCAGGAGTTCATACTCAAGGGCACGAGCACACAGGGCTCGCTCACATACAGCGGCTCCTATAAGGTGAAGTTCCACCTTGCAGGCCTCGACCTCACCAGCACCAGCGGTGCCGCCATCGACATACAGTGCGGCAAGCGCGTGGACATCATCGTGGAGGACGGCACCGTCAACACCCTTGCCGACTACGCCTCCGGCGACCAGAAGGCCGCCTTCAACTGCCAGGGCCACGTGGAGCTCTCGGGCTCGGGCTCCCTCACCATAGCCGGCAAGGCCCGCCATGCTCTGCGCACCAATGAGTATCTGCTGGTCAAGAAGTCGTTTGGCACGCTCACTGTCAGCGAAGCCGCCAGCGACGGCATCCATGTGGGCGAGTTTTTCCAGATGAACGGAGGCACCGTCAGCATCGCTGCCACCGGCGGCGACGGCCTGCAGGTGGAGACCGATGCCACCAGCTCGGAGGCCCTCAACGGCCAGCTGATAGTCGGCGACGGCACGCTCACCGTCGACGTCGCCAGCGCCGACACCAAGGGCATACGTCTTGATGCCGATGACACCGATGCCACCATAGTGCCGCATTTGCAGCTACTCGGCGGCACCATAACCGTCAACGTGGCAGCCACAGCCCTGGGTGCCAAGGCCATAGCCTCCGACGGCAACTTCACCATAGGCTCCGCCGAGACGGCACCCGTGGTGAGCGTGGTCGTGGCGGCAGGCGTCTACACCGACACAGCCACAGGCGAGGAGAACCGTGCCACGGGTCTCAAGGCCGACTCCACGCTCACCATAGCAGGCGGGCAGAGCACCGTGGCAGCCACCGGCGCACAGAGCCGCGGTGTGCGTGCCTATGCCCTCGTGGCCACGGGGGGCACGCTCACAGTCACGAACACCGGCACCAAGAGCCAGGGCATCAAGCTCGACCAGACATTCGTCACAGGGCAGGGAGGCATCGTCTCCGGCTCATTCAGGTACTGACGCGCGCTGCCGCATGCTTCGCTGCATGGCCTTGCATGAACGCAGGCACAGAGCCGCGGCGTAGCTGCCGGCACCCTGCATGGTCAGGGTCGCACACCCTGCACCCATACGCCAATCCCCCTGCATCCTCATCGCAAAGAGGGTGCAGGGGGATTGGCGTAGGCTCGGCATCGTGGTTAGTCTGTTCCGGTGCCATGGTGCTCGGCACCATGCGCATGCGCGTCTGCCAGCCACGCTGTGAACAGCCTGCACCTGCTGCCCAGTCCGGGCGGCAAGGCGCAGTGTGGAGCGTTCACAGCCGCAGCCCTATTGTGCGCGCAGTGTCAGGGTGCCGCTCTTGAGGCCGCGTGCCGAGGCCTCGACGGTGATGGTGCCAGGGCGTGTGCCAGCCTGGATGATGGCTGTCAGCTGGCCGGCAAAGGCGTGGTGGCGTGGCAGGTGGAAGAGGTCGAGGTTGGCGGCATCGCCGTTGGCGGCTGCGCGGAACGTGCCGGCACCCTTCACGCGGAAGCTGATGAGCTGGGCGGCATCGGGCACGAGGTTGCCGTCCTTGTCCACGACACGCACCGTGACGTAGGCCATGTCGTCGCCGTCGGCATTGACGACGGGGCGCGAGGCAGAGAGCTCGATGTGGTGGGGCCGCGAGGCGGTGTTCACCGTCTGCACGCGCTGCGCCTGCTCTATGGTGCCTGCGCTGGCCGGATAGTGGGCTTCCACACGCAGCTGCCCGGGCTCGTAGACCACGTCGGTCCACATCAGGCGGTAGCGGCGCAGCAGCCAGTAGGGGTCGCCGGCAGCGCGGGCTGCCTCTGCCTCCTCGCGGCTGTATTTGTGCTGTGTGCCCTGGCTCACGCCGTTGACGAAGAGCTCGGCCTCGGGAGCGTCGGTGTAGACGAACACCGGCACCACGCTGCCCTCACGGCCGGGCCATGTCCAGTGGGGCAGGATGTGCAGCGTGTGGGCCTGCCGGTTCCAGAGCGAGCGGTAGAGGTAGTAGCGGTCCTTGGGCAGCGAGGCCAGGTCGATGATGCCGAAGAGGCTGCTGTGTGAGGGCCAGGCGTCGGTGTCGTAGGGTGAGGGCTCGCCGAGGTAGTCGAAGCCGGTCCATACGAACTGTCCCAGCGTCCACTCGTGGTCGTCGGCGTTGGCGAAGTCCACGTCGGGCACATTGCTCCAGCCGCAGTACTCCAGGTCGTAGCCCGTGCTCTGGTGGTCGTCGTAGATGGCGTCGGCACGCAGCCCGACGGGCAGCTTGTAGACTCCGCGCGAACTCACCGTGCTGCTCGTCTCGGAGCCCAGCACGATGTTCTGCGGCAGGCGTGCATAGGCCTCCTCATAGCGGTGCGCGCGGTAGTTGAAGCCGGGCACGTCGAGCATGGCGGCAAAGCCGTTGTCCAGCACGCACGACACCTGGTCCATGCCGCAGGTGACAGGCCGTGTGGGGTCTTCGCGGTGACAGATGTCCTGCAGGAACGATGCTACCTGGTAGCCCTTGGGCGAGCACTGCGTGGGCACTTCGTTGCCTACGCTCCACATCACCACTGCCGGCGAGTTGCGGTAGTGGCGCAGCATGTTGACCATGTCGCGCTCCGCCCACTCGGCAAAGTAGCGGTGGTAGCCGTTGCGGCACTTGGCAATGTCCCACTCGTCGAAAGGCTCGAGCATCATCATCAGGCCCATGCTGTCGCAGAGCTCCACCAGCTCGGGAGCCGGCATGTTGTGGCTGGTGCGCACGGCGTCGCAGCCCATGTCCTTGAGCATTTGCAGCTGGTGGCGCAGCGCGGCGCGGCTGACGGCTGCACCGAGTGGCCCCAGGTCGTGGTGGTTGCACACGCCCTGGAACTTGCGACGCTCTCCGTTGAGGAAGAAGCCACGGTCGGGCAGGATGTCGATGGTGCGTATGCCGAAGCGCGTCTCACAGCGGTCCACCAGCGTGTCGTGGGCGTAGACACGTGTGCGGGCACAGTACAGGTGGGGCGTCTCGGGGCTCCACAGGCGCGGCGCGGCGATGCTGAAGTGCTGCGTCAGAGGCTGTCCGTGGGCCACCGTCTGGCTGTTGTCCTTGGCGGCCACCACTGCGCCACGCTCGTCCACTATCTCCGTCAGCAGGCGCAGCGTGATGCCCTCCGCGCCCTCCATCTGTGTGCGCAGCGTGACGCTGGCCGTGCCGCCGAGCAGGCGTGTCAGCACCTGTGTGCCCCACGTGGCCACGTGGATGGCCGATGTCTCCACCACATGCACGTTGCGGTAGAGGCCTGCGCCGCAATACCAGCGGCTGCTCTGCTCGCGGTTCTCTAAGCGCACGGCCAGCGTGTTGGGCGTGCCGTCGGCGTGCACGGCACCGGTCACGTCGACATGAAACGAGTTGTAGCCGTAGGGCCAGAACGCCACTTCCTTGCCGTTGACCCACACGCGGGCCTCGCTCATGGCCCCGTCGAAGATGAGCTCGGTGTGCTCACCCCGCGTGGCGAACTGCGTGCGATACCAGCCCACGCCCGTGTAGGGCAGGCCGCCCGTGCGCCCCGTCTTCCACGTGGCCACGCTCTCGCCGTTCTGCGTCACGGCCACCTTCTGCAAGTCGCAGTCGCGCGAGAAGGGACCCGTGATGGCCCAGTCGTGGGGCACGCTCACCTGCTGCCAGCGTGTGTCGTCGTACTCGGTGGCTTCGGCACCCTCGGCATCGCCGAGCGTGAAGCGCCAGCCGGTGCGCAGCAGTGTCTCCGTGCGCTCGGTGGCGGCAGAGATGGAGGTGCTGGCTGTCAGGATGCAGAGCACAAGCAGCCACGAGGCTATGGTGCGGCCGTGGTGCATAGAGAGAGTGGGATAGGTGTGCATAGGTATATGTGTTAATGGTTAGCATGTCGGAGCCGTTGTTGCTGCCTGTCGTAGCTGCGGTGGCTGCGAGGTGTCGACGTTGTTGCTGTCTGCCGTAGCCGCGGTGGCAGCGAGGTGTCGCTGCGGTGGCAGCCTGTTGGAGTCGCTGTCCTTACTGCATGTGCAGCAAAGGTATGCACTTTCGGCATAAAGCCCGCCTTGTGCCTGCGATTTGCCCTCTCAAAGTCCCATTTAAGCACTAACCGCCAGTCATTAACAAACTTTAACGGGGGGGGGGTAGCGCGGCTAACTTGTTTTCAATACATTTGCCGCCATAAAGGCGTAATTAAACCTTTGTTAACAGCGCAAGGAAGACACATTAATTTCTTTAACCCCATTTATTCACTTCATTAACAACAAACAGCATTATGAAAAAGATTGCATTGTTCTGCGTGGCAGTTCTTGCCATGGTTTCCTGCACCACCATCACCAAGACTGCCAAGACAGCCGACATGCCCGCATCGTTCTATCAGGCCACTGCCGCCGACCTCGAGGTAGCTCCCGAGCGCATCACCTACACCATGACACCCAGTGCCGAGGTGCGTCGCGGCGGTTTGGACAACGTGAAGCGTGCCGCCATGCAGGAGGCTCTCATCAAGAACGGTAATGCCGACATCCTCGTGGAGCCCGAGTTCGTCATCTCGCGCCAGAAGCGTTTCATCCTGCCCCCCGTCATCACCAGCGTCACCGTCAGCGGCCGTCCGGCCAAGTATAAGGGCTTCCGCTCGCTCAACGACAGCGTGTGGTGCAACCCCATCTTCCGCTCAGGCTACAAGAACGATGTTAAGAGCAGCGATGGCTTCCGCATCTTCTGATGGCAGCACAGGCGTAGACACACCTATATATAATAAGGTACAACGTTATACACTTACGCTACTATGAGAAAGATTGTTAGTCTGTTCGCGTGTGCACTGCTGGGCCTGGCGCTCAGTTCGTGCGTCACCACGATGAAGACTGCCAAGACGGCCGGCGTCTCAGCCTCGCTGCAGAACGCCACGGTGGCCGACCTCACAGTGGGCGAGCGCATCACCTACACCTCCCACCCCTCGAAGGCCATACAGCGTGGTGGCCTCAGCAACATCAAGCAGGCCGTTGAGGCCGAGGCTCTCGAGGTGAAGGGCAATGGTGCCGACATCCTGCTCGACCCGCAGTTCGTGGTCAGCCGCCGGCGCTCGCTCTTCGGCAGCAAGATAACCGAGGTGACAGTGAGCGGCCGCCCAGCCACCTACAACAACTTCCGCTCCCTGCCCGACACCGTGTGGTCCAACCCTGTCTTCCGCGGCGTATATGCCAAGAGCGCACACCGCCGCGGCATGGCAAAAGGCATGCCTCGCGCTAATGCTGCCGCGAAGGTGAAAGCGCCACGCACACCTGCCGGCCGCAGAAGCGGCTTCCGCATGGGCTTGGAGTTCAACGGCTCCGTTGGCATCGAAGAAAGCTCGTCGCAGGCTGGTGCCAACCTCATCGGCGGCTATCAGTTCGGCCCCTATTTCTACGCCGGCCTGGGTGTTGGCTACAAGTACATGGAAATGGACGGCGAGATTAAAGGCAATGGCCGTGAGTACGTCAGTTCCGAAATGCATGTCGTTCCCTTTTTCGCTCAGATACGCCTCTATGGCGGTCGTGGCAGCAATGCATTGTTCTTCGACTTCAAGGGAGGCTGCGACTTCACCGTTAGCGGCACCTTCACAGACGGCTCTTTCCTGCGTCCCGCCATTGGCTACAGTTTTGGCGATGTTGACCTGTCGGTGTTCTACCAATATGAAGAGTTCACCGGACTCCACCACACGGAAAGTCGGTGGAGCAATTCCTACCTCGAGAATGCCGAGGACAGTTTCATCGGTCTGAGCCTGCAGGTCAAATTCTAAGAGAAAGCCGCGCCGCGAGGCACCGCTTGTTATCACTTTTTTACCAGTGAGCCCCCATGTTGCCGGCCTCGTGCCGGTGCGTGGGGGCTCCATTGTGGCCCGAAGCCCTCCTTGCAGCGGCCTGTCGACCTGTCTTGCAGCGGCCTGTCGACCAGTCTTGCAGCGGCATGTCGACCCTCCTCGTGGCGTCTGCTGCGGCAAATGGCTGCACGATGTCGCAATCCAAACGGCAAACAATCATTACCTTTGCCGCCACTCCCATGAGCCATGGCGTGCAGCCGACTCAGTGGCGGCCTTCATGGCAGCGGCTCGCGGGCAACAGCGATGCGACCAGTAAAGAAGCTCGACATATTCATCCTGAAGCAGTTCGGCCTGCTCTTCGCGGGCACCTTCTTCATCTGTCTCTTCATCTTCCTGATGCAGTTCCTGTGGCGCTATGTGGACGACCTCATAGGCAAGGGGCTGGCGGTCGGCGTGCTGGCCAAATTCTTCTTCTACGCCTCGCTCACTCTGGTGCCGCTCTCCATGCCGTTGGCCCTGCTGCTGGCATCGCTCATCTCCTTTGGCAACATGGGTGAGCGTCTGGAGCTGCTGGCCATGAAGGCCGCAGGCATACCTTTAGTGCGCATACTGCGTCCCGTGTGTGCCTTTGCGGTGGTCGTGGCAGCGGGCTCCTTCTACTTCCAGAATGTGGTGGCTCCCGAGTCGGCCAAGCAACTCGCCGCCTTGCTCTACTCCATGAAGCAGAAGTCGCCCGAGATGGAAATCCCCGAGGGCGAGTTCTACAACGAGATACCCGGCTACAACCTGTACGTCGAGCACAAGGACATGGAGAGCGGCATGCTCTACGGCATCATGATTTACAATCAGGGTGCCAGTTTCGACGACACCCAGATAGTGCTTGCCGACTCGGGGCGCATACAGACCACGGCCGACCAGATGCATCTCAAGCTGACGATGTACGACGGTGAGCGCTTCCGCAACATGCAGAACACGGGGTCTGCCCTCGACAAGGCCACGGTGCCCTACATGCGCGAGACCTTCAAGGAGGAGGTGGACCTCATCCCCTTCGACAACAACTTCAGCGTGATGGATGCCTCGCTCTTCAACGGCAATGCTCAGACCAAGAACCTCGTGTCGCTGCGCCATGGCATAGACAGCATCTCCAGCTACCTCGACTCCGTGGGGCACGAGCAATACCGCCAGTACAGCTACAGCTTCCTGCGTCAGGTGCGTGTGGAAGGCAGCCGCGACTCAGCCACCCTCGTGGCCAAGGCCGCCTCGCAGCCCTTAGACCTCGACAGTGTGATGGCCTCCCTCAGCGACTCCGAGCGTGCCCGCGCCGCGAGCATAGCCCTCGACCGTGCCCGCTCCGGCCTGTCGCAGACGCAGCTGCTGGCCGACTACAGCACGAGTGTCAACGACTCTCTGCGCCGCCACAAGCTCGAGACCTACAAGAAGTTCACCCTCTCGCTTGCCTGCCTCATATTCTTCTTCATCGGGGCCCCGCTCGGTGCCATCATACGCAAGGGCGGCCTCGGCGTGCCCGTGGTGGTGTCGGTGGTGATATTCATATTCTATTATATGGTCAACATCATGGGTGAGAAGATGGGCAAGAACGGCGACTGGGACGTGGCCTTCGGCGCGTGGCTCAGCACGTGCGTGCTCGTGCCCCTGGCGGCATGGCTCACGTGGAAAGCCAACCAGGACTCGGCCATGTTCAACCTCGAGGCCTATCAGCAGGCAATGAAACGAATACTCAAACGCATAGGATTATGACAACACTCTCCCGTATAGACGACGCCCTGGCGGACTTTGCCGAGGGCAAGTTCGTCATCGTCGTCGACGACGAAGACCGCGAGAACGAGGGCGACTTCATAGTAGCAGCCGAGAAGATCACTCCCGAGAAGGTCAACTTCATGCTCCGCGAGGGGCGCGGCGTGCTGTGCTGCCCCATCACCATCAGCCGTGCCGAGCAGCTGGAGCTGCCGCATCAGGTGGCCGACAACACATCCGTGCTGGGCACGCCCTTCACCGTCACCGTCGACAAGCTCGAGGGCTGCACCACAGGCGTCAGTGCCGCCGACCGTGCCGCCACCATCCGCCACTTAGCCAACCCCGAGGCACGCGCTGCCGACTTCGGTCGCCCCGGCCACATCAACCCCCTCTATGCGCAGGACCGCGGTGTGCTCCGCCGTGCCGGCCACACCGAGGCCGCCGTCGACCTGGCACGCCTCTCGGGCCTGCAGCCTGCCGCCGCCCTCATCGAGATCCTCAACCCCGACGGCACCATGGCACGTATGCCGCAGCTCATGGAAGTGGCCAGCCGCCACGGCATACGCATCATCACCATACGCGACCTCATAGCCTACCGCCTCGGGCGCGAGCAGATGGTGGAGGCCGCCCCCGAGGTGGACCTGCCCACAGCCTACGGCCACTTCCGCGACATCACCTTCCGCCAGCTCTCCAACGGGCTGGAGCATGTGGCCCTCATCAAGGGACACTGGGAGCCCGACGAGCCCGTGCTGGTGCGCGTGCACTCCTCGTGTGCCACCGGCGACATCTTCGGCTCGCAGCGCTGCGACTGCGGCGAGCAGCTGCACCGCGCCATGCAGATGGTGGAGCGCGAGGGCAAGGGTGTGGTGCTCTACATGAACCAGGAAGGCCGCGGCATAGGGCTCTTCAACAAGATGCGTGCCTACAAGCTCCAGGAGCAGGGCGAGGACACCGTCGAGGCCAACGTGCACCTCGGTTTCCGCCCCGATGAGCGCGACTACGGCGTGGGGGCGCAGATACTGCGACAGCTCGGCGTGCACAAGATACGCCTGCTCACCAACAACCCCGTCAAGCGCGTGGGCCTTGAGGCCTATGGCCTCGAGATTGTGGAGAACGTGCCCATAGAGGTACAGCCCAACCGCTACAACGAGCGCTACCTGCTCACCAAGCAGGAGCGCATGGGCCACACGCTGCACATCAGCAAATAGCTCCGGCAGCCAGAGCGACAGCCCTTTGCAGCCGGTCTGTGCCGCCACCCTTGATGCCGCATGGAACCCCGTGCAGGGAGAGAAAGCTCTCCCCGCACGGGGTTCCTGCGTTACCGTGCACTGTGCCGGCCGACACCATGCACGGTGTCGGCAGCAACATAACTACAGGCGTGCCGACGGTGTTAAAGGGTGTTAAACTACCCCCCTGAATGCTGTAAAAAGTATAAATAACCATATATCTCTATGGCGGTCTTTCACAGATGAACCGTATGTTATACCTTTGCCAGCTCAAAGCGATGTGGAGGTATGCTCCACAGGCCTTGACAACAGTCAACAGACAGATAACGCGACAACCACAGACCAGCGTTCACACAAGAGAGAGATGTCGAGAGCACTTACTGTCATAACAGCACTTCTGCTGGCGGTCTTTGCCGAGCGCACCGCAGCCCAGCAGATGGTGATGTCGGTGCCTGCGCAGCAGGGCGGCCGCGAAAGTGCCGTTGCTGTCGACAGCCTGTGTCTCACCGTCGCCGACAGCTGCTGGGCCGAGTTGCGCATGTGCGTGCAGCTGCTCGGTTCACGCCTGCCGCGCGGGCGTGTGGTCAGCGTGGTGCCGCGTCTGGTGTCGGAGCGCGACTCGGCCGACTTCCCTGCCGTGGAGCTCTATGGCCGCTGGGCCCATCTCGCCATGGCACGCAGCGGCGTCGACGACGATGCCGCTGCCCTGCATGTGCGCGCCCGCGACGCATATTCATCATTTGCTTACGCGCGCGCAATTGAGTGTCAGCCGTGGATGCGCTATGCGCAGCTCAAGCTCGTGGTCACCATGGAGAACGGCTGCCGCGACGTGATGGGACGCAATGAGCGCTATGCCTTCACGGGCGACATGGCCCTGCGCGCCCACCAGCCTGTGAGCGAGCAGCCCACGGCCGCCACAGCCGCGGCAGAGACCTATGTTGCCCCTGTGGCACAGCCCAACCTGCGCAGCTACAACGGCACGGCCTATATCGACTATCCGCTCAGCCAGACCGCCATCTATCCCGACTACCACGACAACCACCGCCGCCTCGATGCCATCGGGGCCACGCTCGACAGCGTGCTGCACGGCGACCACTCGCTCATCCAGCACATCAGCCTGCGCGGCTATGCCTCGCCCGAGGGCTCCTATGCCGTCAACGAGCGTCTGGCACGCGGCCGTGTGGCCAGTCTCCGCCGCTACATCATCGACACCTTCGGTGTGCCCGACATACTCATCACGGCCGACTACGAGCCCGAGGACTGGGAGGGCCTGCGCCGCCACGTGGCCGCCTCCACGCTGGCCGGGCGCGATGCCCTGCTGTCCATCATCGACTCGCCCTTGCATCCCGACGCCAAGCTCGCGCGCATCGCTGCCACGTACCCCGACGTCTACCATGAGCTGCTGCGCGACGTGTTTCCCTACCTGCGCCGCACCGACTACCGCATCGACTACATAATAGGCCAGGCTGCCGAGCCCACTGCCGCGGAGCCTGCCGACGCTCCCCTTGTGGCCACCGTGGAGCACGCCACGGCCACCACGGCCGCCGCCGCCACCTACGTGGACGACTATTCCGCCGTCGACACCAGCGTGCTGCCCCTCACGATGGAGCAGACCTACAGCAACTTCCGCACCTACCGGCCGCTCTTCGCCCTGAAGACCAACCTGCTCTTCGATGCCGCCCTGGCACCCAACGTGGAGCTTGAGCTACCCCTGGGCCGCAAGGCACGCTGGAGCCTCATGGCCGAGGTGTGGTGCCCGTGGTGGCGCTTCGGCCACAACCCGCAGGGCGAGCGCAACAGCCACTACCGTGCCGACCAGCGGCCCACACGCACTGCCTACGAGCTGCTGGCCGTGGGCGGCGAGCTGCGCTGGTGGCCCACGCCGCGCTGCGCCGGCGCGCACCCCGTGCTCGCAGGCACCTTCGTGGGTGTCTACGCCGCCGGCGGCCACTATGACCTCGGCCGCCACGGCAAGGGCAACCAGGGCGAATACACCAGCATAGGCCTATCCGCAGGCTATGCCTGGCCACTCTCGCGCCACTTCAGTCTCGAGCTGTCGGCAGCCGCAGGCTATGTCGGTGGCCCAAAGGTACACTACGCGAACGAGTTCGACGACACACACCTCATCTACAGGTACAATAACCGCTTCCGCTATCTTGGACCCACCAAGCTGAAGCTCTCCATAGGCTGGCTCATAGGCCGCAAAAGCCGGAAAGGAGGTGTGCTATGAGACACCTGCTGCGCACCCTCGTCATCGTGGCCGCCGCGGCCATGGCCTCGTGCCAGCGCTACGAGGTGGAGCTCTACTATTCCGGCACTGCCGACGTCGGCATCGATGTGGACTGGGAGAGCCGTTTCGGTCAGGTGCCCGACGGCATGACCATCATGCTGGCTCGCGACAGTGCCGACGACATCGTCTACACCGACATCACCAACCATGTCGGCCACTACGACGTGCAGCTCGAGCCCGGCACCTACCGCATGCTCATCTTCAACAACACCACGGGCGAGTTCGGCTCCATGCGCTTCTATGCCATGCGCTCCTTCAGCCAGGCCTACGCCTACGCCCAACAACTTCAGCGCACCACCGACTTCTGGGACGTCAACGTGAGCTACATGCGCGAGCCCGAGGCCATAGCATGTGCCGTGGACACCTTCACCGTGCTGCCCGAGATGACCGACGGCGACTTCCGCTTCGTGCCATGGCGCGACAAGAGCGAAGGCACCTACGAGCAACTGTCGCTGCGCGAGGTGCCGGAGCTCATGACCACGGAGCTCTTCGTGCGCGTCAAGGTCATAGGCTACAAGTATATGGCTGCCGTCGAGGGCAACCTCTCGGGCATGGCCGACGGCTTCCTGCTGACACAGGCATGGCGCCGCAGCGTGGCCGGCTACCATCTGCTCGACAGCTGGCAGGCCACGGCAGCTCCCGACGAGAGCGACTCGCTCACCAGCGTGGGCTACATCAGCACGCGCATAGCCACCTTCGGGCTGCCGCACGGGCGTGAGCTCGTGGAGCAGCGCGACCCGGGGTCGTGCATGCTCTCGCTGTGCTTCACACTCATCGACGGCACGCAGCACGTGTTCCGCTATCCCGTGGGCAAGGTCATACGCTACCGCACAGACAGCATCGCCGACGCACCGCAGGCAGCAGCATGGACACACACGCGCGCCGGAGACACAGAGCCCATGCGCCGCTCCGACGTCACGCTGCAGCTCGAGCTGCTGCTCGAGGCACCCTTCTACACCGACCCCGAGGTGCCCCACCTGCCCTACGCCCAACCTTCGGGCACTGGAGCCTTCGATGCCCATGTGGCCGACTGGGGCGACGAGCAAAACATAGAAGTGACGATGTGAGGACAGACCAATCAGCACAATAACGACATACCACAACCCCAAAAACACATCAACAACAACCAGACAACGAGACAACCAGAACACCAACAAGACAACCCCAATTATTAATTAAACACACAAAAAGCAATGAGAAAGATTCTTCTTCTCGCAGCAGCGACCGCAGTGTTTGCTGCCTGCACCAGCGACGAGGCTCCCGTGCTCCAGAACGACGATGCACCTCGCGCCGTGGCCTTCGACACCTACACCTCGTCGGCCACCCGTTCCGGCCAGACCGATGTGATGTCCACCACGACCCTGCACACCACAGGCTTCGGTATCTTCGCCTTTCAGTCGGACAATGCCACCTATGCAGCTACCGACACACCCGACTTCATGTGGAACCAGGAGGTGACATGGACTGAGCCATCGTGGATCTACACTCCTCTGAAGTACTGGCCCAACGAGACCACTCAGGACACGCAGGACGGAGCCGCCACCAGCACCGGCACCGACGTACTGAGCTTCTTTGCCTATGCTCCCTACGTGGCCGCCACGCCTGGCACCGGTGCCGTTACAGCCACAGCCATCACCGACACTGACAATGCCGCTACCCCCAATGCCGTGGCTAATGTCGGCATCACAGGCCTTACTTCAAACGCTGCTACTGGCGACCCGAAGGTGAGCTACCAGATGGCTTATACTCCCTCCAAGAGCGTCGACCTCCTCTGGGGCGTGGCTCCTGCCGGCGGACTGAGCTATCAGACGGTCAACCCTGACAACACCATAAATATTGTAGAGGGCACTCCTCTGACGAACCTAATCAAGCCGAGCAAGGATCAGAAGATTAAGTTCCTCTTCAAGCACGCTCTGGCTCGTCTGGGCATGACCGTTGTGGCTGCTGTCGACCAGTTAGCTCCGGGCGGCAGCATTGATGCCGCCACCAAAATCTACGTGAACAGCGTCACCATCACCAACACCGCCGCGACCATTCCCGTCGCTGGCGAGCTCAACCTCAACAACACCACGACGCCCGGCGTTGCCAAATGGGAAAGTGAAAGTTATACTATTCCCACGGGTGGCCTGAAGCTGGTTGTCAACAGCGATCGTGGGCTCAATGAAGCCCTCACCGGCAGCACCACAGCCATCACTCGGGCCGGTGTCACCACCAGCGAAACCAACGTCATTGCTGACGGCAAGTATTTCATGCTCATCCCGACTCACGCCGATGCTGTGCTTCAAGTGACTATCGACTATACGGTCATCACCGCAGACGCTAACGTGGCTGGCGAATTTGCTGTCACCAACAACGTTATCACCAAGGAAATCACCATCAGCAGCTTCACCAACAACAAGGCCTACAACCTGCGCCTCGTGCTCGGTCTGACCAGCGTCAAGGTCGATGCCGAGGTTGCCGACTGGCAGCTTGAGGGCAGCAGCGAGGTCAACCTGCCCCGCAACAACAACTAAGAATATATACATGCGCTCGCGCGGATGTCTCAGAGTGCTCCTCGTGAGCCTCCCGCTATCGCTTGCCGGCTGCACCGACCAGGAGCAGCCGGCATCCGACGTGGGCCATGACAACGCCGCCATCACCTTCGGCTGCTGCGTAGCTGCCGACGGCTCCACTCGGGCCGTCGGCGGCTACACCGGCAGCATCACAGCCGGGGACGACGAGCTGCACTATGCCGGTTTCGGTGTCTTCGCCACCACGGTGGAAGGCACAGCCCCCACGCTGATGTACAACCAGCGTGTGGACTATGTGTTCATGGCCGACGGCGCGACACCCGTAAGTGGCTACTGGACCTACTCGCCACTCAAGTACTGGCCCGCCGACGTGGCTCCCATGGCATTCTATGCCTATGCCCCATACGTCGCCACACCGGCCTCGGGCGACGGTGACACCGGTATCGTGGGGCTCTCGGCCAACGACGTGGCCGTGCCATACGTGGACTATGCGCGCGCTCTCCATCCCGAAGACAATGTCGACCTGCTGTGGTGCTACCGCAAACCTCTCTCGCGGAGTGTCGTGCCCTTGGAGATGCACCACGCCCTGGCCCGCGTGGCCGTGGCCTTGCGGATAACCAACATCGAGACGCTGGCTGCATCGACCAAGGTGCTCGTGAGCCGTCTCACCCTGACCACCGCCGGCGACGGCCTCGCCACCACAGGCCGCCTGCTGCTCAATGGCGATGCCGACGGCACAGGCCGCTACGTGCCTGCATGGACCGCCCAGCACACGGAAGCCGCAACCATCATCGTGGACTGCGACCCCGAGAGCGTGCCGCAGTCGTATGGCATCATCGCCGAGGAGGCTCGCTACATCAGCGCGTTGCCTGTCCGCTGGCAGCCCGACGGGTTGCCACACAGCAACAGCACAGCCACCAACCTCATCAGCATGGGCGATGCCCCCTCATATCTCTACCTCATACCACAGCCGGAGCTGGCCGTGCACTGCACGGTCGACTTCTGCACCATCACGGCTGCCGGCACTGTGACCAACTACAGCAAGGCCACAACGGCACCCGTCACTCTGTCGCCGCTCAACGGCAACACCACCTACGGCGTCACCCTCAGCGTGACGCTCTGACAGACTGCAACATGCCACGCCGCACACACACATACGCACTCCTGCCGGCACTCCTCATGCTGGCTGCATCGTGCTCCGACAGCACGACGGAGCCCGACGTGTGCGCCCCCCGCGCCGTGAGCCTCTTGGCCTACACGGCACAGCCCATAGCCACACGAGCCGACTCGGCTCTGCTGGCCGACAAGATAATACCTGCCGGCGGCAGCATAGGCGTCTATGCCTACTATCACGACAATGCCACATGGAGCACCGATGCGGCACGGCATCCCTCCTTCATGTGCAACCAGCAGGCCACCAACATAGGGCTCGACGAGCCCTTCAGCTACGCTCCCCTCAAATACTGGCCCAACGAGGAGGCCGACAAGGTGAGCTTCATTGCCTACTACCCCTACAGCGGCGGCACCACCGCTGAGATCAACCGCCTTGGTGTCACACCCTGTCTCCTGCCCACAGGCTCCGGTATGCCTGTGTTCCGCTTCCACGTGAACGACGACGTGCGCTCGCAGGTGGACCTGATGCTCTCCGACCTTGTGGCCGACATGCCCCGCTCACGCGACACCGATGCCGACCCTGCCGCCCCCTTCAACGACCTGACGCTGACGGACCGTGTGCGCTTCGTGTTCCGCCATGCCACGGCAAAGATAGAGTTCCGCGTGGCGGTCGACGACGCCATACGCCACGACCTGGCCTACTTCACTCTCCACGAGCTGCACCTGACCAATATATATAATGAGGCACAGCTCAGTGCCACATACACGTCTGCCGACGGCACATCGCTGCTCTGGAGCGGCTATGACGATGCTCACATGGCCGACTACAGCTGCAAGACCACCGAGGCCTATCTGCTGCTGCCGCAGACACTGCGCGACGATGCCTGCCTGGAGCTGCGCTACGACCTGGCCTTCAAGAGCGGCGGCACGGCCTACACATACGACGATGAGGGCAACCTCGTTGCCACCGAGGACTACATATATCACAACCGCGTGGCCTCCGTGCCACTCAACACCTTGCTCCTGGCCGCCACCGCCGAGCCTATCACGGCCTGGCAGGCCAGCCACCACTATGTCTACACCATCCGCCTGAGCGCACGACGCATCGACTTCACGGGAGAGGTCGTGGACTGGGGCGAATATGTGGGCTATTCCGTTACGCCCGAAGCCTCCTGACACCATCATTATGCTGACGCATCGCCCACATACACACCTCCGTGCCGTGCTTGCATGCATGGCCGCTATGCAGCTCGCCGGCTGCACCGGCAGCGGTGTGCCCGAGGCGGAAACATCATTAGGGCACGCCATAGGCTTCAGTGCCGTGGTGGCCGATGGTGGCACCCGCTCCGCCGGCGACGGCGAGCTCACCACGAGCCTGCTGCGCGCCACGGGCTTCGGTGTCTACTGCTGGTACACCGGCTCGGCCAGCTTCACCACACCGGCCACCTCGCGCCCCGACGATGCCGTCTATCTGCTGCTGATGCGCAACCAGAAGGTGGAGTGGGACGGCGATGCCTCGCAGTGGACCTATGCGCCGGCCCGCTACTGGCCCATGGACCCCAATGAGCGGCTCACCTTCCGCGCCTACGCTCCATACGTGAGCTACCCCCTCGTCAGCGATGCCGCGGGCATGCCCCAGCTGCCGGTGGTGGTGGCTGCCACCGACTTCCACAACGGCACTCAGCACGACCCGCTGTGGGGCACCGGCACCTCGGGCACGCCCCACCGCTACGGCACGCTCTACGATGACTACACCTACGGCATGAGCGGCGACGGGCTCACCGCCGACGCTGCCGACGGCACCATACACTGGTACTTCCACCACGGCATGGCCAAGCTGGTGTTCCGCGCCATTCTCGCCGACGATGCTGCCGACGACGACCTCGTCGTCACGGCATTGCGCCTCTCGCCACTGTATACCGACGGCCTGCTCGACATCAGCAGCCCCACGGCGTCGGCCAGCGAGAAGCCGCGGTGGACCGACTGCTCGGGCGACATGGAGATAGAACTGACACGTGCCGGCGGCGACATACTCACCGGCGTGGTGCTCGACAAGGTGACGCCGCAGAGCATTCTGCCTGCCGGAGTGCTCATCATACCACGTGTGTTCGGCGGCACACCGCTGACTGTCAGCATCGACTATGAGGCCGGCGGCGTGGCACAGACAGCCAGCGCGCAGCTCTCGCCCCATCTGCCGGCCGCCACTGTCAGCGGCAACACGGTCTACACCTACGACCTCATTCTCGACCCTTCGGCCAACCACATCTCGGTCCGCGTGACAGTGAACCTCTACTGGCAAGTGGGTAGCTACAACCGTATCGACGACCTATGACCCGACCCGCACATCACATAGCATGCCTCGCAGCATTGCTCGCCGCAACGCTGCTCGCAGCCTGCTCCGGCGATGAGCAGCTGCCGCAGGAAGCTGCCCGCGTGGTGGCGCTCCCCGTGAGGCTCGTCATGGCTCCCGACGGCATGGGCGGCGATGCCACGCGTGCGCCGGGCGACCCAGGCACATACGAGCATTTCGTGGCTCCCGACTATGCCTACGTCTTCCTCGTGGTGGAGCTCGACGGTGGCGGTACGCAGGTGTGCCGCCTGACCGACAGCGACGGCTTGCCACTGACACTCAATGCCGACAACAGCCTCACACTGACCGGCGAGTGGCATAAGGAACTGAATGGTTCCGATTTCCCGCAGACAATGCACGACAGTGTCTACACCTACATATCAACGTTCTACTTCGAGGTGCCGCCGACGGCCACCGTAGGCCGTGTGTATGTGGCCATGTCGAAGGTGCAGCTGCCGTCGGTGGCTCCCGCCACCCGTGGCACGGGCGAGATAGTCTATGGCACAGGCGGCAGCACCGAGGACGATGTGCTCAACCTGGGCTTCGACGTGGAAGGCAGTGCCATGCGCTCCCACTTGCAGGACCTCTACGCCACGCCCTACAACTATTGCCACTCCGGCACGACAACCTACTATGGCACCATTGCCGACATGAGCCCTACGTCGGCAGAGCACCTCAACCTGATGCTCTATCACGTGGCTGCCAAGGTGGACGTGCGCTGGAACGTGGCCGAGGAGCAGCAGTCGGCCTTCTGGCTCTCATTCATTGAGGCACGCCATCTGGCCGAGTATGGCTGTCTGCTCTTCCGGCCGACGGAGAACGTGCGTAGCACGGTGGACACGTGGAGCGGCGACATACGTGTGCCGTCCGACGGCTACGGCTTTACGCTCATGGGCTGGAACGGCACCGGCAGCGGCTCCCACGAGAGCGACCGCTCACGCCAATGGTATGGGCGGCAATACTTCTACACGATACCCTTCCGCACTCAGGAATACCCCGCCGGCGACCCAGCCTACAGCACGCCTTGCTACTTCGACCTGCAACTGCGCATGCTGGCCAACGACGACACGGAGGCCAGCACTACCGATGGCTACAACCTGCTCGTGCGCAAGGACATGAGTGCGGCCGACGCCGTGTTCGTGCCATGGATGCGCATAGACCTGCGTTTCACCCACGAACTCACCTACGGCACTGCAGAGCGCGTCATAGAATAACCCGTGGCCGCATGACAATGAACCGACAGAAACTACAAGCGTGAAAGCTACAAGAGACAACATAGTAATGCATCACCTGTGCCGCATGGCCTGCCTGGCAGCCGCACTCATCGGCATGGCACAGGCATCAGCCCAAAGCGATATAGTATACCGCTACGTCAATGCCGAGGAAGGCTCCTTCAGCGGTGCGGGCACATCGTGGGCCACCGCCAAGAACAACTTGCAGGCGGCCATAGATGAACTATACGAGGAGATACGCGCCACTGCCGCCCGTGTGGGTTATGTCTATGTTGCCGGTCTGGACCCGACGGCGCCATCCAACCCGTCGGGCAAGGGCATGGTGTATGTGCCTTCGCGCCGCAGCACCGACGATGCCGACGGCTCGCTCTTCAGCACCTCCTTCCGCATCCCTGAGCGCATATATGTGTTCGGCGGCTTCCGTGGCAACGAGACGGCAGCCGATGAGAGCACACTGCCAGGCTTGCGCCTGATGGCCAACGGGCTGACGATGGCTCAGAACGATGCTCTCACCGACAATGTCGACGACTCCGAGCGACCGTGGAAATTCAAGTATGTGACAGTGCTCTCGGGCAATCACAGCCAGGTGGCGGCGTCGTTCACCTACGATGCCTCGCGTGGGCGCTATGCCACGTCGTTCCCGCTGAACTCATACCACGTGGTGTGGTTTGCCACCAACGGCACTATCGGTATCGACAACGACGACTATGCCGCAGCCATAGCGGCCAAGACGATTACCCGCGAGGGGGTGGAGAAACTGCGTGGCCACTTCCGTGGCCTGCCGGCCGAAGCCTGTGTCGACGGCTGCACCATCGAGGAGGGCAATGCCAGCAGCAACATCAGCACCTCTCACGAACACACGGGCTATGGTGGCGGTGTGTATATGGTGAAGAACGCCCTGCTGCGCAACTGCATTGTGGAGCGTTGCGCTGCCACCATGCGCGGCGGCGGTGTGTACATGGATGGCGGCGGTGAGATGGAGCGTTGCTATGTGAACACCTGTCAGGCCACGGGCGTGGGTGTGGTGCAAGGCTACGGTGGAGCGGTATGCATCGACTACGACGGTGCCGTGAAACACTCCTATATCATACAATGCGGCGCGCGCATCGGTGCCGGAGTGGCCATCTGCCATGTGGCAGGCGAGTATCCGGAGGTGTCGGCCGATCGGCAGGACGATGTCTATGAGAAAGCGACGCCCTACTCCCCCTTCTGTGTGGCCACGGTGATTGCCAACTGCACATCAACGGCTGAGGGTGGCGGCGTCTATCTCGACGAAGGCGGCACGCTCAACCACTGCACCATTGTGCGCAACACGTGTGTGGGACCCGACGTAGTATACTATGGCCGGCGTCATGGACGCACTGGAGGCATCTACGTGCGCACCGCAGGCACCATATATAACTCTGTGGCCTGGGGCAACACCTCGCCAGTGAACAGCGATGTGCAGTTTGCCTCGTTCCGCGAGGCGACAGCGAAGCCTACAGACAAGATAGCCATCTACCACTCGGCCTTCTCTAACCACGACATCACCAACTGGGCTTATGCCTCGAAGGAACAGGTGTTGTCGCTCTCCACCGCCAATGTGCCACAGACGGGTGAGGTGCAGACCAACTTCCCCTGTTTCAGCAGCCCCACGGCATCGGCAGGCATACAGTATGACACCTCCACTCTGACTGTCGACCCTACGGCAAACGCCGACGGACAGCCATATCAGGATGTCTACAACTGGCACCCGATGTCGGTGTCGTCGCTCTGCTTCAAGGCGGTGCAGGTGAACCAGGATATTCATGGCATTTCGGATGAAGTGCTGCATGCCCACACCACTGTCGACGTCGTGGGTTGTAGTTTCGAGGCTGTGAGCAGCAGCGGAGCCCTTGTCTCCAGCCAGCGCGCGCTCACTCACGCCATGGTGGAGTCGCAGGAAGAGGGCGAGGACGACATGCTGCCAACACTCTTTGTGGACCCGGCATGCGCCGTGCTGAATGCCACCAACGACTCTGTCAACGGCACAGTGGGCTATTTGGACAGTGAGGCTGTTGGCAACTCATGGAATTTGCCTGTGGCGGGCATCCCCGATGCTATTCGCTACTTCAAGCAGTTCCAGATCACAGACCTGAGCAGCCCCGACTATGCCAAGTATGACATCGACGGGACAATATACGACGCAGTCCAGATACTCGTCAAGGAGGGCACACTCACCGTGGCCGGTACTGGCAGCTATCTTGCTAACATGGTGCGTACTGCCTCCATCCGTCCTGTGAGCAATATGCGTCTCTATGGCGGCTTCGCCAGCAGCTTCACCGGCACCGACACCGACGGGCGCAACCAGCGCGCAACGCCCACAACGATTACTGCCGATGTCATCAATGGCGGTTATGCCAACAACTCGGCTCATGTGTTCTCGCTTGTCAACTGTCGGAACGTCATCATCGACGGCTTCCGCATCAACTACGGTAATGCCAATTTAAGTGCTAATGAGTCGGAACAGGCAAACCTGTTGAGGTATGGAGGCGGCATCATTGTGTCCAACAGCAATGCGGCACAGAGTGAGCGCATAGATATGGTGGGCAACATCTTACGCAACAGCCAGATAGCCAACTGCTCGTCGCCCGAGGGAGCGGCAATCTATGTCAATGGCCTCTATCCCAAGGCTAACGGCAATGTGACTCATGCCGAGCTGAGTGTGGTGAATACCATAATCCGCAACAACTCCACTACCTCCGACGAGGAAGAGAATATTAATGTAGGCGGAGTGGTGGTGGCCAACGGCAATGCCGTTATCCATATAGACCACTGCGATGTGCTCAACAACCGCGGCTGCCCGCTGGAGACACTCGTCGTGCCAGGCACTGTGGGCGACGGCGAGAGCAACGAAGGGCGCATCGACATACACAACAGCATCATCTATGCGAATGCCAACGCCATAGCCGACGACCGCATAGTGCTGACCAACGCCACTACGCGCATACCTCTAATATATAAGAGCACCGACCCTGGGACGGTCACAGGCAGCTACGTCTATACCGATGCCATCAAGGAAGAGAACCTGGCTATGCACTGGCCTGCGGGTTTCGATGCCACCTGCCGGCATTTCCTCTCATATAACAGCAGCGACGTCGCCACCTATCCGCGCTTCAAGAACCCAAGCCGCAATATCGGGCACAATGAGGACTCCGACAAGCCCCTTTATGGCGGCTCTATCGATTATGAGCCCATGAACCAGAACCCCGTGGTCAATGCCGCTGGCGACAGAGCTTCGGGTGGAGTGGCTGCCATGACGTCGCCAGATCTTGACATGGCTTGCGAGCCCCGCACTTACGGCGGCTGCCCGGACATAGGAGCCATAGAGAACCAAAACCTGCCACGTGCGGGAGCTGTCATCTATGTCACTCCCGACGGAGCAGGCCGCCGCGACGGCTCATCGTGGGACAATGCTATCGCCGGCAACACCATATATGCACTCAATGGAGCCGCTACCAATGGCACCGACGAGCTCGACACAGCCAACGGCACAACCCGCATCATCAACACCACAGGCGACGGCACTGCCACAACGGGAGCCGCCGACGGAGTGCTCACCACCGACCAGCGCTACTGCGGCGGTTTTGCCTCTGCGTGGGTTAAGGAGTATCGGACGGGTGTCATGACGCGTACCACCATCACCGATAATTACATCACCGAGACGAATGTCTACACAGGCGGACTGAAGAATGGCGTAGAGGAAGTGGTGCGCAATGCAGAGCTCTCCCATGAGGAGTCGACAGAGGTGCTCAATGCGGGCACACTTGACGACAGCTTCGAAGCCTGGCACGACGACAGCCGCTACCCATACGGCGAGCTCTCGGGCATGTCGCGTAGTCCGTGGCGTGCCGTGGGCAACGAGTCGCCGGTGCCTGAGTGGTGGGTGGGCAAGTCATTCAAGAGCACCGACAGTCAGACCGACCCCGTGACGGGCGAGACGGTGACAGGCATAGGCGGAGGCACCGATGCAGAGCTGATAGGCGCATCGAGCATCACCAACGACAGGACGGAGAACTATGTCGGCGGCCTTCAGTATGCCGTTGAGATGGCCGCGGCCTACAACCGAGGCGACTTGCCGCTGCCTGACCGTGTCGACTCTGTGCAAGTGTGGGTGAGCAATGGCAAATACACCGACTACAAGGGCTTCATCATGCGTGACAACACCACCGTGATGGGCAGTTTCCCTGCCGTGAACACGTCCGACGGGAGTATCAACACGCCAGGCATGATGGAGCGTCAGGCTCTGATGTCGGCTGTGGAGAGCATTCCTAAGGCGATGAAGGCTGCGAACAATAATGCCGTGGACTATGAGACCATTATCCAACTCTCCGACACCAATCCCGTGGCCGACGGACACACCTTTAATGAGGCTGCTGTCAACAGCTGGGACAACGACTACAACGTTGTACGCACGACCGACACGCAGACCGTGTCCACTCAGCATGTCAGCATCACCCGCCAATATCGGTGGGGCGAAGAGGATGTCTCCGCGCGTTATCTGTTGTACCCCGACTTGATTTATACGGATGGTAAGAGCGTCTTCAGACAACGCCATAAAACGCAGGACACGCCTGTCGTGAAGCAATACTTTGGTAAAGTGGGTGAGACAAACAGCTGGAACCTCTGGTATGACGACCGCACCAACAACGTGAACTATAATAGCGGCTTCGCATTCTCAAACTCTCGCAGGGATGTCATCGACGACGACGGCAATGTGATAGGTTCTGTGTCGGAAGGCATGGACATTAACGGTGGGTCGTTGCTTGGCGTGAACGTATGGCAGACCATGACCGACGTGCCGGCTGGCATCTATCATATAGAGGCCGATTTGGCAGCCTTCTATCGGGAGCTTAACGACGGGCACGATGCCGGCGTGACAGAGACAGGTGTGACCTTCAATATCGAGGATGCCGAGGGCAACACCTTGGTGTCGCAAACCATATATTGTCCCAACAATACAACTCCCTACAAGCTGAAGCGCTACAAATTCGATGTCGTGCAGCCTTCCGACGGCAACCTCACGCTACGCATACTCGTAGCACCTGGCACACAGGCCACTGACCCCGTTTCGGGTGCTTTGCCTGCATATAAAAACAATCCCAACCGTCGCGAAGTGCTCATGGGCAAGGTTAGTGTCAAGGTTCCTGCCTATTTGCTTGAGTCGTCAAATGAGGAACGCACCGTTGATGCCTCTGCCACCACCGTTTCGACCACAGAACAATATGAGGTTTACAAGGAGCGTAAGGTGTTGCGCAAGCGCGTGCTTCAGATGCCTGACGTCACCAATCCGGCCTGTGCGCTGGGAACCTATTTCGGCGATGTGGTGTCAGCAAGCAACTCAGCGAAAGACGATATATCGCACAGTGAGCGGGTGAAAGACCCCAACCGAAAGGCCAACAACAATCCCACGCACCGCTATGACGATCCCAACTATCAGCGTTATGACAATGTCATCTGGGACGGCTTCACCATCCGCCATGGCTTCATCTACGACATCAGTTTCGTGCATGGAGGCGGTTCGGGTGTAAGCATTTATGAAGGTGCCCATCTGCGCAACTGCATCATCACGAGCAACTATTCTGGCGGCCAACGCATGAAAGGCGGCGGAGTGTTCTGCGATGGGGCCACGGCAACCGTTGAGGGATGCTTTATCCTCAACAACACCTCCACCCATGCACGCACGAATAACTATAGGGCGAACCAGATATTTGCCGGCGGCTTCTTCCTCTATGAGGGCGTGTGCTTCAACACCCTTATTGCCAACAACTATGCCCGCGACTTCGGCGGCGGGCTTGGCCTGTGCGTAGGTAAGTTCTACAATAACACGATAGCCTACAACACCAGCGGGCAGGACAATGGCGGCCTGCGCATTGCCGACGGTGCGGCTTCGGCTATCCTCCTGGCAAACACCATTATATATGGCAACAACGGTGCTGCCATCTCAATGACTTCCTCTGCAAAGTTCGACAGCTTTAAGCATTGCTACATCCAGTCGGCCATAAAACTGTCTGATGAAAAAATACTCAATGCCATCATGTCGGAGGCCGAGCGTGCGTCGGCCAGTGGCATAAGCAACCAGTTCATGAATGGCGAGGATCCGTCGGCCGACACGACGCCCTTCGCTGCCGACATTGGCAGCGATGGGGGCTACACAGGCGGAGCACAGTCTGCCGACGACTTCCGTTTGCTCACTCACGACGTTGGCGGATGTGTCAACACTGGTGCCGACGCCGACGAGCTTGACCTCACGCTGCCAAATAGCGATGTTGCCTTTGCCGACCGTGTGCAGGACTGTGAGATAGACATCGGTGCCTACGAGTACGACGGCACGAAGGATATTGAGCCCGACCTCACCCATCCGGGTAAGGCCATCTTCTACGTGTCGCAGAATGGCGGTGGCGGTCTGGCTACGGGTAATAGCCCTGCCAATGCAGCGTGCATGAGCAAGTTGCAGAAAATCCTGGATGCCGCCGGACGATGGAAGTATGCTGCCAACTTCTACCTGAATACCGACGAGGCACGCCAGCTGGACAGCGACTACCACTACAACTGGACCAACTTCAGCCGCGATGTCCTGCTTGATGAACTGACGCAGCAGGGCGTCCTGTCGTCGGAGGCCGATGCCGCAGCTCAGGCCGAGGCTCTTGCGGAGCTGCAAAAGCGCACGGTGATGGTCAAGGTGGCAGGCGACTACACCACGCCGCAGACAGGCTTCAAGTATGCACCCACACGCTCTGCCGTTATCGACCCCAACGCCGACGAGGAAAACATACTGGAGTTCTCGCTTATTGTGCCTCGCGGCATACAGGTCTATGGCGGCTACGACGGAACCTTCAGTGATGACACCCGCGATGTGCTCGGCTATCAGACACGCTTCAGCGGCGAAATCTACAACGAGGTCACGGCCACCATGGGTAGGACGTTCCATGTCGTGACATTCACAGAGGACCTCTTCGGTATCGATGAGGCACTCTACACCGTAGGTGTACAGCAGATGAGAGGCCAACTCAGTGTGTTCGACACGGAAGACGACCGCGCCGTGCTCGACGGCATCTTCATACAGGACGGCTATGCCAGCGGCACCGTCGAGGCGAACCGCATCGGTGCCGCCACTGTCGTCACCTCATACGCCCATGTGCGCAACTGCGTCGTCACCGACAACGAGGCCACCCTCTATGGCGGCGGCCTGTATATGTTGCCGGGTGCTCTCGTAAGCGGCACCATAGTGAAGAACAACAAGGCCCAGCAGGGTGGAGGCATCTATGTGGAAGAAGACCTCACCCATGCCCTGCCCAATGTGCATCTGTTCACCACTACCGTGTCGTTCAACGAAGCCACCAAGACAGGCGGTGGCATATACTACACCTCGGCAACGCCCAACCTGATTGCCAACTCCACGGTTATCTGGCACAATACAGCCAACGACCTGGCCAATGTGGCCGGCAACATGGAAGCCGAGACGGTGGGCACGGACAGTGAGCAGGGAGCCTATCCCTTCAACTACTGCGGCATAGAGAACCGGCGTGTGCAGGGCGTGAACAACCTGATGCTCCCTGTCGTTGATGGCGAGGGAGTACGCTGGGACCACAAGGCCATGTATGAGGATGGCGACTTCAACGGTACCATAGTATATATGCCCATCACGCTGTCGTCGGTGCTCTCGCGTGCAGGTATGACCTACGAGGCCTACCGCACGATGTGCAGGACATATACGACCCTCATAGATGAGGACATCGCCCGTCTTGCCCGTATGGAACAGGCCGAGGAGGACGTCATCACGCTGGCATACGGTGCCACGATGAGAAGGGAGCAGAAGAACAACGCCTTCATCGACATGGGAGCGCGTGTGCTCAACAAGTCGTTTGAGGTCAAGGTCGACGACAAGCATGTGCTCTTCCGCCTCTTCGTGGCACGCACTGAGGACTTGCCTACGCCGCAAGCCTTGGAATGGCTGCAGGAGAACACCTACGAAGGTACACCCGAGGAGAACGACCTGCGAGACCTGTACAAGCAGATGGGCTCCAGTTTTGCCAACCCATTCCACCGCGTGGGCGATGCCCTCGACTACATACGCGACGTGCGCAGCCGTAAGGATGCCTATGGCAATTACCCCTACCGCAACACGCGCTTCGAAGTGTTTGTCAGCGGTGGAGAGTTCTATCCCTTCCGCGATGCCTACGGGCAGCAGGGCAGCACGCGCACCAGCACCTTTGTTATACCTGAGGCCGTGACCATCGTGGGAGGCGTGCAGATCGATGCTTCTGTCTCTGGCCACACCTATTGTCAGGCCGGATATGGCGAGGTGGCGGCCGGCGAGACGGCCGTGCGCATTGCCGCAGACCAGTATGTCATTCTCAACGGAGCCACAACGCAAGAGATACGCGATGCCCGTGCCCGTTTCGACTACAATGGCAACAACGTGCTTGAACCATGGGAGATGCGCACCCTCTCCAAGCTGATGGGTAATGCCGTTGATGCCAACTCCGAGGGCACAACCAACATCTATCATATCATCACCTGCATGAGCGATGAGGAGCAGGTGGGCTGTCTTCCTGAGATGTACACCGACGAAGCCCGCACCCAGGCTTTAGAACTTGACGAGGCGTTATTGCGAACAGATGCCGACGGCCGCCAGATAGACCTCTTGACATTCATCAAGGAGGAGAGTGAGGCCAGCCGTGACGCGCGTAGCATCATTCTCGACGGCTTGCAGGTGACCGGCGGACATGCCAACGACATCAATCCAGAACATGCCGAGCTGGCATACGCGCCCGATGGCGATCTGGCTGTGCCCTACACCATGATGAGCCGGAAGGATGGCGAGACCGACGCAGAGTTCGACATCCGGAAGGGGCAGCAGAATGCCACCCAGCTCACCTATTTCCGCGGCGGTGGTATTCTTGTCGAAGGCAACTGGGACAACCAGTTCCTCACCCAGGGCACGTTGCCCGAGGTGCTCGGCGTGGCCAAACGCGACATACCGCTGGTAGTGCTCAACTGCGAGTTTCAGAACAACCAGGCGGGCAATGGCGGTGCCATATACTCCAACGGTACGCTCACCGTCGTGGGATGCCATTTTACCCAGAACCTCAGTATCGGGCCGCAGACGGAGGGCGACCAGCTCTTCATTTCATGGACAGCCGGCGGAGCCATCGCCACCAACTATGAGTGCAACGTCTTGAACTCCCTCTTCGACAACAACGAGGCACGACGTGGCAACCTCTCCATACTGAGCTATGAGGAGAACCCGCGCAACATATCAGGCATCAGCAATGCCGACGAGCGCCAGGGGTCGGGGGGAGTCATATCGGCTTCGGAGACATCGGTCGTGCGCATGGCCGGCTGTGACCTCGTGATGAACAAGGCACTGCAGTTCCCTGCCATATACAACTTCTACGACAACGAGCTGCGCAACCAGAATGTGCCTCGCTATGGGGCGGGTCGCCACTTTGCAGTCAACACTATCTTCTGGGGCAACGACGTGCCGGAAGATTATCACGACCTGCCAATGGCTCTGGCCAACACAGCAGGCACTGTCGGCGGGCGCAAGCGCTATCATGTGGCGAACTTCGGACCCGACCTCGACGAGGAAGTGCTCTATTTCTGTGCCCACGAGGATGGATGCGCGCTACCCCCTGTGACACCGGCTCTGGAGAGTCAGCGACAGGCGCAGAAGAAAACGTCAGTGACCGACCTCAGCCAGTTGCTGAGCGGTGAGTTTTTCGCTGAGAACTTCCCCGTCTACAACAACAACCAGATTGTCAGCAGTGACAACACGGCTGCCGATGGCCCCTATTTCGTGCTGCCGTCGACCATTGCCGGTATCGACGGATACATGCAGAATGCTGACTGGTTGGTGTCGCGACTCAATGCCACCATCGACAACGGATGGAGCTATCTGGCGCAGCGTGTGACGCAGCCTGATGCCAGCTCCACATACCTCTCTGCCAATTTCTACACCGATGGCAGGGATGGACTCTACGACCCGGGTCAGGCTCTCGATGCCGCCGACTGGTGCTCCTCGCCTGAGGACAATCCCGCTCTCGACGGTCGTCTGCGCGTCGATGCCGACTCGTGGCTTGAGCTTGTCGACGGCAAGGCCTCCAACCAGCAGAGTGAAGGGCTTGATGGCAGCGGTTTCTTCCTCACATACTCCCGTAGCATGTTTAACCGTTTCCGCCCTCTGGGCTTCAACGACATTCTGCCCGTGGCCGACGAGACATACATGAACTACACGCGCGACAATACCTCGGGAGAATACAATATGCGGCGCATCTCCACTCACCCCAGGATTGGGCAACAAGATGTATATATAGATATAGGTATATATGAATATCAATATGTGCAGCTTACATCGCAGGGCAATGAGGTCGACGTGATATGGGTAGGCCCGAGCGGCAGCGGCACGCGCGACGGCAGTTCTGCCCGCAACTGCTCCAACGACCTGCAAGGGGCCATAGAGACGCTGCTCCTGTCGCGCAATGGCCACGACAAGGTCATCAAGCTCATCGGCGGTGCACCTGGAGCACCCGCCGAGTTCAGTCCTCTCAACACCACGTCGAACAACAAGCTGGCCTTCTACATCAAGGTGCCGGAGGAAGACAACGGTGTGACCAATCCCAGCCGTAATGCCGACGAGGCATTAGGCATCAAGAGCCTAACCATACGTGGCGGCTACTCGCCGGCCACGCCCGACGACGACGACGGCGAGTCGCTGCGCAGCACGGAGACATTCCCCGTGGTGCTCCGCATGGCACCGCCCAGCGGCTACACCGCCGAACAACTCGACCATCTCCTCGTCATAGAGAATGTGCAGCAGCGCGAGACCTATGGTAACTTCATCAACGCGCGCAACACCAACCTCGTCAATGAGGCTGTACCTATTATCCTCGACGGACTCATCTTTGAGAACAGCTATGCCACCGAGCACGACGAAAGCGAGGGTGGGGCGGCATTGTTCTATGGATGGCAGTACAACCACGCGCGTGTCGGTGCAGAGGAGATTATTCAGGGCAACCTGCGTCCGGCCATAGAGGTGAAGCGCAATGCCGAGGGTGAATTCATCACCACGGGTGTCAACCGTGTACGTGAGAAGGCTACCGACGAGAACGGCGACACCATCCTGCTGCCTAAGCTGACGGTGAGAAACTGCATATTCCGCTGCAATGGTGCTGACGGCAACAGCGTGCCCGCTGTGCAGGTGCGCGAGGGCGGCGGCGAGTCGCTGTTCATTAACACGCTCTTCCACAGCAATAATGGCATACCCCTTCAGGCTGTGGGAACAAAGGTGGTCAACTGCACCTTCGCCCTCAACACGCGCAGTCTGCGGATGGGCGACTGTACGGAGCAGTATGCCCGACAGGAAAATCTGCCGTCGTCGGCACTCTTCCCCTCCGAGGTGCACAACTCCATTCTGTGGCGCAACAACCGCGACGGCTCGGGAGACTATGGCGCAGGCCGGCAGTATGACTTCATCGATGTGGATGCCTACAATGTAGTAGGCGCCGTGGAAGAGGACTACGACATCACGGATGGCAAACTCACAGCCGGGATGTTCACCTACAATGCTGTCTCCAACCACACTGCCGACGTACATGCTCCCGAGGATGCCCACCATAACATCTCCCTCTCGGCCAACAACGGCGATGTGTTCTATGGTCCCAACTTTGTTGACCCATTCAATGAAGTCAAGGCCGAGCGCGACTTCCATGTGGGCGTGAGCCAGCGCATACTCAGCAGTGCCGACACTGCTGTCTATCTGCGCCTTGTGCCCTACCACGAGACCTATCGCGAGGTGACGATAGGCAATGTGATATATCCGTACAACAACCTTGAGGAGTGGCGTCAGAGTGCCGATGAGGCCTGCCGCTACTCGGTGACGCGCTACGCCTTCCGCGAAGTGACCGACGGTGAAGGCAATTCCGTGCAGACTCTCGACATGACGCAGCCATACTCCTTCCACAGTGTGCAGCGCGGCTGCCGCTCGGCACTCAATGAGGCACAGCTGCGCAAGCCCGAGGGCGTGTCGCAGGCCTACTATGAGGTTGAGCTGGCAGGCAAACCACGCCTGCTGGGCGGCGGCATGGAGCGCGGAGCCTACGAGAGCGAGGCTACCGTTCAGCGCGTGCTCTATGTGTCGGGCGAGGGTGGCATGCTCACCAAGGACGGCTCGGGATGGGCCACTGCGTTTGCCTTGGAGGACTTGCAGGATGCCGTCAACGTGGCATCGATCTACTACAATATGAATGCCGAGCGGGCCTATGTCTTCGTGAAAGGCGATGATGCTACGGCTCCTGCCGTCATCATGCGCGACGGCGTCAGTGTCTACGGCAGCCTGCGCAGCCGTTTCTATGGCGAGGCCATTCCCGACATCGACTATGACGGCGAGGCCTTCACTGGCTACAGCGACGATGAGCTCGCGCGCTACGTGCGTCAGGTGCAGTCCGACCGCGATGGCATAGCTGCACGCGGTGCCACCATGAGCACTATTCGCGGGCTGGCACCCGATGCCTTCGACGTGGCGGACGACTACAGCGCAGGCTTCCTGCTCGACGGCTTCCGCATACAGGCCGATGCTGAACAGGCCGAGCCGCTGGTGGTGCTCAGCAAGACGGGCACGGCAGTGGCAGGTTCCGTCATTACCGGCAACACGGTGTCGGGCGGTGAGCCGGTGGTCGACGTGCAGCGGGGCCTGCTCTACAACAGCCTCGTCTACGGCAACACCGCAGATGTCGTGGTGAGTCTTGGCGCGGCAGGCTATGCTCTCAACAACACCATAGTGGCAGCCAACAGCGGCGAGACGCCACTCGACGTGTCTACCTTTGCCACGGCCATAGAGCAGAAGGCACATGAGCAGAACAACATCGCTGTCAATGAGGGCACGGCGCGGGGCATGATGTTCGCGCCCTATCTCACGGCAAGTAATGTGTACACCCTGCCGGCCTATCTCTCATCGCATGCTCTCTATGCCTTCCAGCTGCATGAGCACAGCCGCGAGATTAATGCGGGCTCCGACGACGGAGGCTCTGGCGTGGGCTCCACTCTCAGCGATGGCGGCAACAGCATCGCCAAGGCTTTTGCCGGCGTTGTCGACTTCGGGCATGACCGCGACCTGCTGGGCAATCCGCGCCGCATGGGCGGCCGTGTGGACAACGGCGCATTCGAGGCATGGCGCGTGGATGGCAACGTCATGGCCACCAACGTGACCAATATTGCAGGGGCGGCAGCGGTGGATGCCGAGCACCCCGAGGACTTTGTCGCTGACAACCGCGCAGCAGGCTTCTACGACAGTTACAGCCTCAACTATGGAGGCCACAGCTATCCGCACCCGGGCAGTGTGGTCTACGTGATGGCCGATGCCAACCTCCTCTTTGCCACCAACGACACAGGCGGTGATGTCTGCACATCGGCATCGGCCGTCCCCGTGGCCGACGGCGGCGCGCTCTTCACTGATGCCAACCCCATACGCCCCGGATATGTCTATGTGGCACATGGAGGCTCGGTCTACGGGCAGGGCAATGTGCTGCGCCTTCCATACGTGGCTGCCGACCGTGAGTATGCTGCCGGTGTGCGCCACGACTTGGTGGCCATGCCCTTCGACAACCTGCCGTCGAGCCTGATGACTACCACCTACACCGACGCCACCGACGCACTGGCGCAGACATCGTGGCGCACAGGCATGACTGCCTATGCCTACGACGGGGCCGGACGTGCGCTGTGGAACTACGGCTATCATGCCGACCAGTCGCCACTCTGGCTCACGGATATGGGCGATATAGAGATAGACGGCAGTGCCGTGGCCGGTGCCGGCGAAGGCAACCTCGTGCAGCGCACGCAGGGATGGTTCATGGAGCTCGACGAACCCACCGCCGAGGCCGTCGCCTTGCGCTTCACAGGGTGGGGACCCGCCGACGGCACCTATGCCTACACCGAGGCCGCAGAAGAGGTCAAGACAGTGACGCTCACGCAGCACGACAGCCACCCCGCCGACGGCTCGGCACACTTCACCTCGGCCGAGAATATGGGCTGGAACCTCAAAGGCTCGCCGTGGCTCGTGGCACAGTTCACCACAGGAGGCACCAATCCGGACTTCGGGATGAACGTGCCGCATGTGCTCTACCGCACAATGAGCCGCACGCTCAGTGAACTCGCCACTGCCGACGAGCTCGCCTACGGGCAGTTCTACACCGACCGTTCATGGAGCGACGGCGTGGCGCTAACCCTCGGCGACGGCTTCTTCACGCAGACAGCCGTCATGGCCGACAGTGAGGAGCTGAGCTTCTGCCGCCCGCAATATGCAGGGGCAACGGAGGCACCCGTGCGCGCCGCAGAGCAGCTCGACATTGACCTCTGGACGGGCGATGCCACTGCGGCGGACACCTCGGCACCGGCCGCACGATGGGCTGACAGACTCACGCTCGTGGCTGCCGACGATGCCGACCCTGCCATGCCCTATCGCGTCAACGCCGACGGCATCAAGTGGCAGCCGCTCGGCAGCGGAGCACCATCGCTGTGGGTGGAGAACGCCGACGGCACACCCTTTGCCCTCGCTGCCCATGCCCCGACGGCAACCTTGTTGCCGGTAGGCATCAACATTCCGGCAAACGCCGCCACGGCATCCTTCGCCATGCCAGCGAAAGGCATGGGCGCACAAGCCTCTGCGGTTGACGCCGTGTGGCTCGTCGACTACGGGCAACAGCAGGCTGTCAACCTGCTGGAGCAGGGCTATGCCTTCGATGTCACAGACGACCTCGGCCAGCGGTTCGCCATACAGCTCGGCGGCACGCCGCCATTTGCCGACAGCCGTCGGACAAACAGCTACCGCGTCTATGTGCGCAACCATGTGCTCCACGTCGAGGGCACACGTGCGGGCGACCGCCTGCGCCTCTACACTCCCGACGGAGCGACCCTCACCGCCGAGCGTGCACAGGGCACGCACTGGCAGAAGCCCCTCCACAAGGATGGCATATACATCGTGCGCATAGAAGGCGAGACGCACAAGGTGTCGTCGCTTGGCCGGTAGGGAATGGCGATGCACTTGGCACAGACTGCGGCAACCACCCTGCACGGACAGCTCAAACACCCTGCACGGACAACTCAAACACCCTGCACGGAGGCTACGGCCACCATGCAGGGTGTATGGCATAGTCCATGCAGAGTGTCTGCATGGTCCATGCAGGGCATAATCCACGCATCATGCGGCGAAAAAAGAAAGGCCGAGGCTTGGCGGGGAAAAAATATCACACTATTTTTGCAGCCGCATTGGCAGGAAACGCCAATGCACACGAGAGATACAGAAACAATAAAAACCTAACCCACTAACACCCAAACGTAACATGATCGTAGTACCCGTGAAGGAAGGCGAGAACATCGAACGCGCCCTGAAGAAATTCAAGCGTAAGTATGAGAAGACCGGCGTGGTGAAAGAGCTCCGCCGCCGTCAGCAGTTCGACAAGCCTTCTGTGCTCAAGCGCCTGGCCAAAGAGCACGCTGTCTACGTGCAGCAGCTCCGCCGCGAGGAGGACTAAGCACAACGCTACTGCTCGCGCAACGGTGGGTGCGAGTGGCGTATAGCTGTGCCGCCAAGGCTGCAAGGCAGGCGACACACACTTTCAGCAAGCTATAGCGCAGGAAAGGATGCATGGCCACAAGGCTATGCCTCCTCTTTCTTGTGCTGTTGCCTGTTATTGATGAACGGTCGCTGGACATGCGGCACGGAGGCCGTGGAGGCTGGCGGGAGTGCTAAAATAGGTGAAAAGCTTTGACGGATATGCCAAAACACCTATTTTCGCCACAGGGTTGATGCCACAGCCGTGGGCTGCACGTCCACAAAACCCCACCAGACGCATGCTCCTTCAAGCATTCATACACCACCTGCGCTATGAGCGCAACGCCGCCGAGCGCACACAGCACGAATATGAGAGCGACCTGAAGGCCTTTGAGGCATACTTCCGCGCCCTCGACGACGGGTTGGCGTGGACAAACGTGGACGCCGATGTGGCGCGCGACTGGATGGCAAGCATGATTGAGCGGGGGCTCAAGCCGAGCACGGTGCAGCGGCGTGCTGCCGCACTGCGCACATTCTACCGCTACCTGCTCGAGCACGGGCACATAGCCGTCGACCCAATGCACACACTGAAGACACCCAGACGGGAGCGCCCGCTGCCAGTGTTCGTGCGCGACGACGAGATGAACCGCCTGCTCGACCAGCAAGGCATGTTCGCCGACACATTCGAGGGGCGGCGGGACCGTCTCATAGTGGCCGTGTTCTACCATACCGGACTGCGCCGCAGCGAGCTCGTGCAGCTCGACATCGACGATGTGGACCTTGGGCGACGCCAGCTCGTGGTGCGCCACGCCAAGGGCGGCAAGCAGCGCATAGTGCCCTTCGGCGAAGAGCTCGCCAAGATGCTGGAGAGCTACATCGCGGAGCGAGTCCCGCGCACACAGGCTCGCGATGACGGTCATGCACTCTTCGTAGACAGCCGTGGGCGGCGCATGACGCCAGCCAAGGTCTATGCCATGGTGCGGCACCAGCTCGGCATGGTGACGACACTGCGGAAACGCAGCCCCCACGTGCTCCGGCACACCTTCGCAACATCAATGCTCAACCACAGAGCCAACCTGCAAGCCGTGAAGGAGCTGCTCGGGCACTCCAGGCTCGCAACGACGGAGATATACACCCACATATCGTTTGAAGACCTCAAACGCGAATACGCCAACGCCCACCCAAGGGCATGAGACAACCAACACCACTAACCTAAACAAAAGGAGGTAAACATGGACATCAACATCCAAGCCATCAAGTTCGACCCCACGGAGAAGCTGCAAGACTTCATCCACAAGAAGGTGGGCAAGCTCGAGAAGTTCAGCGACGAGATACGAACCGTCGACGTGTCACTCAAAGTGGTGAAACCCGAGACAGCCATGAACAAGGAAGCAGCAATACGCGTGCAGGCCGGCACAGAACTCTATGCCGAGAAACTCTGCGACACCTTCGAGGAAGCCATCGACAACTGCCTCGACGCCCTGCTCAAGCAGCTACAGAAAAACAAGGAAAAGCATCAGCCACGCTAAAAAAAAGAGGCAAAGCTTTTGCAGTTTCCCAATAACACCTACCTTTGCAGCCGTTTCGAGATGGTTTGCTGTCACGAAAGGCTGCAAAGGCTCCTTGTCAATATATGATATAAAGGAGACACCATGCGGAAGTAGCTCAGTTGATAGAGCACTAGCCTTCCAAGCTGGGGGTCGCGGGTTTGAGCCCCGTCTTCCGCTCTCTCACTCTCGAAGATATACAAATGCTGTTGTAGCTCAGTGGTAGAGCACTTCCTTGGTAAGGAAGAGGTCACGAGTTCAATCCTCGTCAACAGCTCTCGCCCGAGCGAGAGACTCCGAGACACTTCAAATCACAACAAATACACTAACAAACCAAAGCTATGGCTAAAGAAAAATTCGAAAGAACTAAGCCGCATGTGAACATTGGCACCATAGGTCACGTCGACCATGGCAAGACCACTCTTACTGCTGCCATCACAACCGTGCTCGCAAAGCAGGGTCTCTCTGAGGTTAAGAGCTTCGACCAGATCGACAATGCCCCCGAGGAGAAGGAGCGTGGTATAACCATCAACACCGCCCACGTTGAGTACGAGACAGCAAACCGTCACTATGCACACGTGGACTGCCCGGGTCACGCCGACTATGTGAAGAACATGGTTACTGGTGCTGCCCAGATGGACGGTGCCATCATCGTGGTCGCTGCCACCGACGGTCCCATGCCCCAGACACGTGAGCACATCCTGCTCGCCCGTCAGGTGAACGTGCCCCGTCTCGTGGTGTTCCTCAACAAGTGCGACATGGTCGACGATGAGGAGATGCTCGAACTCGTGGAGATGGACATGCAGGACCTGCTCGCCCAGTACGACTTTGAGGAGGATACCCCCATCATCCGCGGTTCCGCCCTTGGTGCACTCAACGGTGTGCCCGAGTGGGAGCAGAAGGTCATGGAGCTGATGGACGCTTGCGACACCTGGATACAGGAGCCTGTACGCGACGTCGAGAAGCCCTTCCTGATGCCTGTCGAGGACGTGTTCTCCATCACAGGACGTGGCACCGTGGCTACCGGTCGTATCGAGACTGGCCGCGTGAAGGTCGGTGACGAGGTTCAGATTCTGGGTCTCGGTGAGGACAAGAAGTCTGTCATCACAGGTGTTGAGATGTTCCGCAAGATCCTCGATGAGGGCGAAGCTGGCGATAACGTCGGTCTGCTCCTCCGTGGTATCGACAAGAACGAAGTGAAGCGCGGTATGGTCATCACCCACCCGGGTGTCATCAAGCCCCACAAGAACTTCAAGGCTTCCATCTACGTCCTGAAGAAGGAAGAGGGTGGCCGTCACACACCATTCGGCAACAAGTATCGTCCTCAGTTCTACCTCCGCACCATGGACTGCACCGGTGAGATTCATCTCCCCGAGGGCACCGAGATGGTGATGCCTGGTGACAACGTGGAAATCACCGTCGAGCTCATCTACGCCGTGGCTCTCAATGTCGGTCTGCGCTTCGCTATACGTGAGGGTGGCCGTACAGTGGGCTCGGGTCAGATCACCGAGATTCTCGACGATTGATACAACCCTCGTCGCAATACACCCTTATGGGGTGCATGAAAACTTAAAAGACAGGGAGTCCCTTAGCCCTAAAAGACTATGGGACTCCTTTCACACGGGAATAGCTCAGTCGGTAGAGCACTGGTCTCCAAAACCAGGTGTCGGGAGTTCGAGCCTCTCTTCCCGTGCCAAAACATAGCAGACAATGAATATTCTCAACTACTGCAAGGAATCATACGAAGAACTCGTGCATAAGACCACTTGGCCCACGCGTTCAGAGCTGATTAACAGCGCGATTGTAGTATTATCAGCTTCCCTACTCATCGCGGTGGTAATCTTCGTTATGGATTTCACCTTCCAGCACATCATGGAGTTCGTCTACCCTAACTAATCATTAGACGTATGGCTGAACAGGGAATGCGTTGGTACGTCATGCGTGCCATCAGCGGAAAAGAAGGCAAGGTCAAGGACTACATCGAGGCTCAGGTCGCCCAGGGTGACTATGGGTCTAATGTCTCGCAGGTGCTCATCCCGACCGAGAAAGTGGTTACCGTGCGCAACGGTAAGCGCATCGTGAAGGAGCGCAGTCATCTGCCTGGATATGTCCTCGTCGAATGCGTTCTCCGTGGTGAAGTGCAGGGAATGCTGCGCAACACCCCTAATGTGCTCGGTTTCCTCGGCGAGACAAAGGCCAGCGACAAGCCCATGCCTATACGTGAAGACGAGATGAAACGTCTTCTCGGTGTCGTCGACGAAATGGCCGACGTGCCCGAAGAGATGCAGATACCGTATCTCGTGGGCGATGCTGTCAAGGTGACCGACGGACCCTTCAATGGCTTCAATGCCGTTGTGGAGGAAGTGAATAACGAGAAAAAGAAGCTCAAGGTGTCGGTCAAGATTTTCGGGCGTAAGACACCCGTGGAACTCGGTTTCATGCAGGTGGCAAAGGAGTGATGAGGAATGTTACACCTCATCGCCTTTTGCGCTATACATATTTATAAACAACACAACAATGGCTAAAGAAGTTGCTGGATTAATCAAGCTACAGATTAAAGGAGGCGCTGCAAACCCATCACCACCAGTCGGTCCCGCTCTGGGTTCGAAGGGTATCAACATCATGGAGTTTTGCAAGGCATTCAACGCCAGAACTCAGGACAAGGCCGGTAAGGTGCTCCCTGTGGTAATCACTTACTACACGGACAAGTCGTACGATTTCATCGTCAAAACACCGCCCGTGGCTGTGCAGCTCATGGAAGCTGCAAAGCTGAAAGGCGGCAGCGCCGAGCCCAACCGTAAGAAGGTAGCCTCCATCACCTGGGACGACGTGCGTGCCATCGCCACCGACAAGATGCCAGACCTCAACTGCTTCACAGTGGAGTCTGCAATGAGATTGGTTGCTGGCACGGCCAGAAGTATGGGTATCACAGTGAAAGGTGACTTTCCCGCATAATCAGTAAACTGCATTCATCACTATGGCTAAATTGACAAAGAACCAGAAGCTGGTCGCAGAGAAGATTGAAGCAGGGAAGCAGTACACCCTAAAGGAGGCTGCACAGCTGGTCAAGGATATTACCACGACCAAGTTCGATGCCTCTGTGGATATCGACATGCGACTGGGCGTAGACCCCCGAAAGGCAAACCAGATGATACGCGGTGTCGTGTCGCTCCCCAACGGCACAGGTAAGGTAACCCGCGTGCTCTGCCTCTGCACACCCGACCAGGAGGCTGCTGCCAAGGAGGCAGGTGCCGACTATGTTGGTCTTGACGAGTATATCGACAAGATTAAGGGCGGTTGGACAGACGTAGATGTGATTATCACCATGCCCTCGGTGATGGGTAAGATTGGCGCACTGGGCCGCATCCTCGGTCCGCGAGGCCTCATGCCTAACCCCAAGAGCGGCACAGTGACCATGAACGTAGCTCAGGCTGTCCGTGAGGTCAAGCAGGGTAAGATTGACTTCAAGGTTGACAAGACCGGTATTATGCATGCCTCCATTGGCAAGGTGTCCTTCTCTGCCGAGAAGATTGCCGAGAATGCCCGTGAGTTCATCAATACCATCATCAAGCTCAAGCCCTCGGCCGCCAAAGGCACATACGTAAAGAGCATTTATCTTTCGAGCACTATGAGCCGTGGCGTCAAGGTTGACCCCAAGGCCGTAGACGAAATCTAATCTTTAAGAAACGAGACAATGAGAAAGGAAGATAAAGCTCTCATCATTGAGAAACTCGGCCAGGAGCTGAAGGAGTATCCTCACTTCTATCTCTTTGACCTTGCCGGCCTCGATGCAGCACGCACAAGTGCCCTGCGTCGCATGTGCTTCAAAAGCGAGGTTAAGATGGAAGTGGTGAAGAATACCCTTCTGCATAAGGCTTTCGAGAACAGCGAGATAGACTATTCTCCGCTCTATGGTGTCCTCAAGGGTGCCACTGCTGTGGTCTTCACGAATGTTGCCAACGCACCTGCCAAGATGCTCAAGGACTTCATGAAGAACTCTAAGGACGAGACCCCCGCACTCAAGGCTGCCTATGCCGAGGAAGGCTTCTATGTCGGAGCCGACCAGCTCGACGCCCTGTGCGCCATCAAGAGCAAGAACGAAGTCATTGCAGAGATTGTGGCTATGCTGCAGTCGCCAATGCAGGGCGTCGTTTCTGCACTCGAGTCTGGAGCCAGCACCATCCATGGCGTGCTCGAGACACTCGCCGAAAAGGGCGAATAAACAACTATCCCATCCCAACAGTAAAACAAACAAATTTCATCTACAACTATGGCAGATATCAAAGCAATCGCTGAAGAGTTGGTCAACTTGACAGTGAAGGAAGTGAACGAACTTAAGAACCTCCTGAAGGACGAGTATGGTATCGAACCCGCTGCAGCTGCTGTTGCTGTAGCAGCCGGCCCTGCTGCCGCTGCTCCCGCAGCTGAGGAGAAGACCGACTTCGACGTGGTCCTCAAGAGCGCCGGTGCTGCAAAGCTCCAGGTGGTGAAGGCCGTGAAGGAGGCTTGTGGCCTCGGCCTGAAGGAAGCTAAGGAGCTCGTGGACAACGCTCCCAGCACCCTGAAGGAGGCTATGCCTAAGGCTGATGCAGAGGCTCTGAAGAAGACCCTCGAAGAGGCCGGTGCCGAAATCGAGCTCAAGTAAGAGCCGACTCGCCGACGGGCTATTGCCAACACTTTTGGCATAACATATGCAAACAGGTAGAGAACTCTCTGGTAGAGAGTCCTCTACTTTTTGCGTCTCACACTATAGTATAGAAGTATATAGCTATACACTCATCACACAACAAACCTCCAATACGCATTATTGATGGCTAAGATTGTCAATCAGCGAGTGAACTTCGCATCGGTGAAGAGCCCGATGGCCTATCCCGACTTCCTCGAAGTGCAGCTCAAGAGCTTCCACGACTTCCTGCAGCTGGACACCTCACCCGAGCTGCGCAAGGACAACGGGCTCTACAAGGTCTTTGCGGAGAACTTCCCCATTACGGACACCCGCAACAGCTTTGTCCTCGAGTTTCTGGACTACTACATCGATCCGCCGCGCTATTCCATAGAGGAATGTCTGGAGCGCGGCCTGACCTATGCCGTGCCACTGAAGGCAAAGCTCTACCTCTATTGCACAGACCCTGACCACACCGACTTTGCTCCTATCACTCAGGACGTTTTCCTTGGGGCCATACCTTTCATGACACCCAATGGCACATTCATCATCAATGGTGCGGAGCGAGTGGTGGTCAGCCAGCTGCATCGCTCGCCGGGTGTGTTCTTTGGCTCAAGCGTACATGCCAACGGCACAACGCTGTACAGCGCACGCATCATACCATTCAAAGGCTCATGGATAGAGTTTGCCACTGACATCAATAATGTGATGTATGCCTACATCGACCGCAAGAAGAAGCTCCCTGTGACGACTCTTCTGCGAGCCATAGGCTTTGAGAATGACCGTGACATCCTTGAAATCTTCCATCTGGCAGAGGAAGTTAAGGTCAACAAGACTAATCTGAAGAAACATATAGGGCATAAGCTGGCCGCCCGCATCATGAAATCGTGGGTGGAGGACTTCGTTGACGAGGATACCGGTGAGGTGGTATCGATAGAGCGTAACGAGGTCATCATGGACCGTGAGACAGTCCTTAATGCCGACAACATCAATGACATACTGGAAAGTGGCGAGCAGAGCATCCTCATCCATCGTGAGGATGTCGATGCCAGCGACTATTCCATCATCTTCAACACCCTGGCTAAGGACCCCTCCAACTCTGAAAAGGAGGCCGTGCTGTACATCTACAGGCAGCTGCGCAATGCCGATCCTGCCGATGATGCCAGTGCACGCGAGGTCATCAATAACCTTTTCTTCTCGGAGAAACGCTATGATTTGGGTGAAGTAGGCCGCTACCGCATCAACCGTAAGCTCAATCTTGACACTGACTCCGAGGTGAGAGTGCTCACGCACACTGACATCATCGAGATTATCAAGTACCTCATTGAGCTTGTCAACTCAAAGGCTCAGGTCGACGATATCGACCACCTCTCCAACCGTCGTGTGCGCACTGTAGGTGAGCAGCTGGCCAACCAGTTCTCCATCGGTCTCTCGCGCATGAGCCGCACCATACGTGAGCGCATGAACGTGCGTGACAACGAGGTGTTCTCACCTACCGACCTTATCAATGCCAAGACCATCTCAAGCGTCATCAACTCCTTCTTTGGCACCAATGCCTTGAGCCAGTTTATGGACCAGACGAACCCGTTGGCTGAGGTGACACACAAGCGTCGTCTCTCGGCCCTCGGTCCTGGCGGTCTGAGCCGTGAGCGTGCCGGCTTTGAGGTGCGCGACGTGCACTACACCCACTATGGCCGTCTCTGTCCTATCGAATCGCCTGAAGGTCCTAACATCGGCCTGATCTCATCCCTGTGCGTGTATGCCAAGATCAATGACCTTGGCTTCATCTCCACTCCTTACCGCACGGTGAAAAACGGCGTTGTTGACCTTAGCGACAAGGGCATCAAGTATTACACGGCCGAGGAAGAGGAAGGACTCGTCATAGGACAGGGCAATGCTCCTCTCAACGACGACGGCACATTCATACGTAAGGTCGTGAAGTGCCGTCAGGACGATGACTACCCTGTCGTCCCGCCGTCTGAGGTGAACCTAATGGACGTTGCTCCTCAGCAGATAGCCTCCATAGCCGCATCCCTTATACCGTTCCTTGAGCACGACGATGCCCACCGCGCGCTCATGGGCAGCAACATGATGCGTCAGGCTGTACCTCTCATCCGCTCGGAGGCTCCCATCGTGGGAACAGGCATAGAGAAGCAGGTATGTGAAGACAGCCGCACCATGATTACAGCGGAAGGCGACGGTGTCATTGACTATGTCGATGCCACTACCATCCGTGTTCTATACGACCGCACCGAAGAGGAAGAGTTCGTAAGCTTTGAGCCTGCCCTCAAGGAGTACCGCATACCCAAGTTCCGCCGTACCAACCAAAATATGACTATCGACCTGCATCCTATCTGTGAGAAGGGGCAGCGTGTCAAGGCTGGTGACATCCTCACGGAAGGATATTCCACACAGAATGGTGAGCTGGCTCTGGGCCGTAACCTGCTTGTGGCTTATATGCCGTGGAAGGGCTACAACTATGAGGATGCCATTGTGCTCAATGAGCGCGTCGTGCGTGAGGACATCCTCACGAGTGTTCATGTTGAGGAGTTCAACCTCGAGGTGCGCGAGACCAAGCGTGGCGTAGAGGAACTCACCTCCGACATACCCAATGTCAGCGAGGATGCCACCAAGGACCTCGATGAGAATGGCATCATACGTGTTGGTGCACAGGTGCTGCCGGGTGATATACTTATAGGTAAGATTACTCCAAAGGGTGAGAGCGACCCCTCGCCTGAAGAGAAACTGCTGCGCGCCATCTTCGGCGACAAAGCCGGCGACGTAAAGGATGCCTCTCTCAAGGCTTCGCCCTCTCTCTCCGGCACTGTCATCGACAAGAAGCTCTTCTCGCGCGCCATCAAGACGCGCCAGGAGAAGGCTGAAGACAAGATACGTCTGCCCAAGCTGGACGAAGAGTTCAACAATACCGTTGGCGACCTGAAGGCCATACTCATTGACAAGCTGCTTGAGCTTACGGCCAACTATACGGCTCAGAGCATCAAGGACAACATGGGCGTGGAGGTCATTGCCGAGGGTGCTAAGTTCACCGAGCCCATGCTCAATGCACTGGAGTATACCAGCGTGCAGCTCAGCCACTGGACCAGCGACGAGCACACCAACAAGCTCATTTCGCAGCTCATCATCAACTACATCAAGAAGTACAAGATCCTCGATGCCGAACTCAAGCGCCATAAGTTTGCCATTGCCATGGGCGATGAGTTGCCCTCTGGCATCATTCAGATGGCCAAGGTCTATGTGGCCAAGAAGCGCAAGATAGGCGTCGGCGACAAGATGGCCGGTCGACATGGCAACAAGGGTATTGTGTCCAAGATTGTACGTCAGGAAGACATGCCTTTCCTGGCCGACGGCACCCCTGTCGACATCGTGCTCAATCCTCTCGGCGTGCCTTCGCGTATGAACATCGGCCAGATCTTCGAGGCTGTGCTTGGCTCGGCTGGTAAGGAACTGGGTGTCAAGTTTGCTACCCCCATCTTCGACGGTGCCACTCTCGACGACCTCTGCGAGTGGACCGACAAGGCCGGTCTGCCACGCTACTGCTCCACACAGCTCTACGATGGTGCCACGGGCGAGAAGTTCGACCAGCTGGCCACTGTCGGTGTCACCTATATGCTGAAGCTCGGCCACATGGTCGAGGATAAGATGCACGCCCGTTCCATCGGCCCGTACAGCCTCATCACACAGCAGCCGCTCGGCGGTAAGGCCCAGTTCGGAGGCCAGCGCTTCGGTGAGATGGAAGTCTGGGCCATCGAGGCATTCGGCGCAAGCCATGTGCTGCAAGAGATATTAACAGTGAAGTCGGACGACGTGACAGGCCGCAGCAAGAGCTATGAGGCTATTGTCAAGGGTGAGCCCATGCCCACACCTGGCATTCCCGAGTCGCTCAATGTGTTGCTCCATGAGCTGCAAGGCCTTGGCTTGAGCGTCACTTTGGACTGATGTGATAATTCATTCAATCCATGACTTTCAATTCTCCATTCTCCATTCTCAACTGAAGAACTATGCCTTACAAGAAAGAGAATAAGACCAAGAACAACTTCACCAAGATAACCATCTCCCTGGCCTCTCCCGAAGAGATAAAGGAGAACTCCTATGGCGAGGTGTTGAAGCCTGAGACCATCAACTACCGCACCTATAAGCCCGAGCGCGACGGCCTCTTCTGCGAGCGTATCTTCGGTCCTACCAAGGACTATGAGTGCCATTGCGGCAAGTACAAGCGCATCCGTTACAAGGGCATCGTGTGCGACCGTTGCAGCGTTGAGGTCACCGAGAAGAAGGTGCGTCGTGAGCGCAGTGGCCACATTGAGCTCGTGGTGCCCGTGGCACATATATGGTATTTCCGCAGCCTGCCAAACAAGATAGGCTACCTCCTTGGTATGCCTACCAAGAAGCTGGACTCCGTGATTTACTATGAGCGCTACGTGGTCATCAATCCAGGACCGTTCCTCGAAGAGGAAGAGGAAGGTGTGCATCTGGAGAAGTTCGACCTTCTCACAGAGGAAGAATATCTGGCACACCTCGACCGTCTGCCTTCCGACAACCAGTATCTGCCCGACGACGACCCGCAGAAGTTCGTTGCCAAGATGGGTGCCGAGGCTATCTACGACCTGCTCGTAGGCCTCGACCTCGACAAACTGTCCTATGAGCTGCGCGACCGTGCCAACTCCGACAGCGCACAGCAGCGCAAGACCGAGGCCCTCAAGCGCCTGCAGGTGGTGGAGAGCTTCCGCGCAAGCAAGGGCCGCAACCGTCCTGAGTGGATGATAATGAAGATACTGCCTGTCATCCCGCCCGACTTGCGTCCGTTGGTGCCCCTTGATGGCGGCCGTTTCGCCACCTCCGACCTCAACGACCTCTACCGCCGTGTCATCATCCGCAACAACCGCCTCAAGCGTCTCATCGAGATTAAGGCTCCTGAGGTCATCCTGCGCAACGAGAAGCGTATGCTTCAGGAAGCCGTTGACAGCCTCTTCGACAACAGCCGCAAGAGCAGTGCCGTGAAGAGCGAGAGCAACCGCCCGCTCAAGTCGCTGTCCGACTCCCTCAAAGGCAAGCAGGGACGTTTCCGCCAGAACCTCCTTGGTAAGCGTGTCGACTATTCGGCCCGTTCCGTGATTGTCGTAGGCCCTGAACTCAACATGGGTGAGTGCGGACTGCCCAAGCTTATGGCAGCCGAGCTCTACAAACCGTTCATCATACGTAAGCTCATTGAGCGCGGCATAGTCAAGACCGTGAAGTCGGCCAAGAAGATTGTCGACCGCAAGGATCCCATTATCTGGGACATCCTCGAGTTCGTCATGAAGGGCCACCCGGTGCTCCTCAACCGTGCTCCGACACTTCACCGTCTGGGCATCCAGGCATTCCAGCCAAAGATGATTGAGGGTAAGGCCATCCAGCTTCACCCGTTGGCATGTACGGCATTCAATGCCGACTTCGATGGCGACCAGATGGCAGTCCACCTTCCACTCTCCAACGAGGCCATTCTGGAGGCTCAGATCCTCATGCTTCAGAGCCACAACATCCTCAATCCCGCCAATGGCGCGCCTATCACCGTGCCCTCGCAGGACATGGTGCTCGGCCTATACTACATCACCAAGATACGTCCGGGAGCCAAGGGTGCAGGCCTCACCTTCTACGGTCCTGAGGAAGCAATCATAGCTTACAACGAGCGTCGTGTCGACGTCCACGCCCCCGTCAAGGTCGTGGTGCAGGACAAGCTTGAGGACGGCACCATAGGCTCACGTCTCGTGGAGACATCTGTCGGCCGTGTCATTGTCAACGAGATTATCCCTGTCGAAGTCGGCTTCTTCAACGACATCATCTCCAAGAAGACCCTGCGCGGCCTCATCACCGATGTCATCAAGACCGTCGGCGTGGCTCGTGCATGCTCGTTCCTCGACGGCATCAAGAACCTGGGCTACAAGCTGGCCTACGACGGCGGCCTGTCGTTCAACCTCGGTGACATCATCATCCCCGAGGAGAAAGCAGCTCTTGTGCAGCGTGGCAACGACGAGGTGGAGCGCATCATGGGTGACTACAACATGGGCTTCATCACCGACAAGGAGCGCTACAACCAGGTCATCGATGCGTGGACACACGTCAACAACGACCTCTCCGCTGTACTCATGAAGACCATGCGTGAGGCCGACCAGGGTTTCAATGCTGTCTACATGATGCTCGACTCCGGTGCCCGTGGCTCCGCTGGCCAGATCTCGCAGCTCTCGGGTATGCGCGGCCTTATGGCCAAGCCCCAGAAGGCAGGTGCCGAGGCACAGATTATCGAGAACCCCATCCTCTCCAACTTCAAGGAAGGCATGTCCGTGCTGGAGTACTTCATCTCTACCCACGGTGCACGTAAGGGTCTTGCCGACACCGCCCTGAAGACTGCCGACGCCGGCTACCTCACACGCCGTCTTGTCGATGTGTCGCACGACGTCATCATCACCGAGGAGGACTGCGGCACGCTGCGCGGCCTCGTGTGCACAGCACTCAAGAATGGAGACGAGGTCATCTCCTCGCTCTACGACCGCATCCTCGGCCGTGTCAGTGTGCACGACATCATCAACCCCTCCACCAACAAGCTCATCGTGGCCGCCGGTGAGGAAATCACCGAGGCCGTAGCTCAGGAAATAGAGAACTCGCCTATAGAGAGCGTCGAGATACGTTCCGTGCTCACCTGCGAGAGCCGTCATGGCGTGTGCATGAAGTGCTACGGTCGCAACCTGGCCACCAGCCGCATGGTGCAGAAAGGCGAGGCTGTGGGTGTCATTGCGGCACAGTCCATCGGTGAGCCTGGCACACAGCTTACGCTCCGCACGTTCCACGCCGGTGGTGTGGCCGACAATGCTGCCGCCAACGCAACCATCAAGGCCAAGTACGACAGCCGCCTCGAGTTCGAGGAGCTACGCACCGTCGACATCACCGACGAGGCAGGCACGCAAGCCAAGATGGTGGTCGGTCGTCTGGCCGAAGTGCGCTTCGTCGACTCCAACACAGGCATAGTGCTTCTCACGCAGAACGTGCCCTATGGTTCAACCCTCTACAAGAAAGATGGTGAGAAGGTGGCCAAGGGCGACATCGTTGCCAAGTGGGATCCTTTCAATGCCGTCATTGTCACAGAGTCTGCCGGTCGCGTGGAGTTTGAGGATGTCATTGAAGGTGTCACCTATCGTGTCGACACCGACGATGCCACAGGCCTGCGCGAACTCATCGTCATTGAGTCCAAGGACAAGACCAAGGTGCCCGTGTGCCACATCCTCGACGATAAGGGCGAACTGCTCCGCACATACAACTTCCCCATCGGCGGCCACATCTCAGTCGAAGACAAACAGATGGTCAAGGCCGGCGAGGTGCTCGTCAAGATACCGCGTGCGGTAGGCAAGGCGGGCGACATCACAGGCGGTCTGCCCCGTGTCACCGAGCTCTTCGAGGCACGCAACCCGAGCAATCCTGCTGTGGTATGCGAAATCGACGGTGAGGTCAAGATGGGCAAACTCAAGCGAGGCAACCGCGAAATCATCGTCACCAGCAAGGTGGGCGACGAGCGTCGCTACCTCGTGCCCCTGTCCAAGCAGATCCTTGTGCAGGAGAACGACTATGTCCGCGCCGGCACACCGCTCTCCGACGGTGCTGTCACGCCTGCCGACATCCTGGCCATTCAGGGTCCCACGGCAGTGCAGGAGTACATCGTCAACGAGGTGCAGGACGTCTACCGTCTGCAAGGTGTTAAGATCAACGACAAGCACTTCGAGGTCATTGTCCGTCAGATGATGCGCAAGGTGCAAATCAACGAGCCTGGCGACACCCGCTTCCTCGAGCAGCAGGTTGTCGACAAGCAGGAGTTCGCTGAGGAGAACGACCGCATCTGGGGCAAGAAAGTTGTCACCGATGCCGGCGACAGCGAGACCATGCTCCCCGGCATGATTGTCACGGCCCGCAAGCTGCGCGACGAGAACTCACTCCTCAAGCGCCGCGACCTGCGCCTCGTGGAAGTGCGCGATGCCGTGCCTGCCACATCGACGCAGATACTGCAAGGCATCACGCGTGCAGCTCTACAGACCAACTCGTTCATGTCGGCAGCTTCCTTCCAGGAAACCACCAAGGTGCTCAACGAGGCTGCCATCAATGGCAAGAGCGACCGTCTCGAGGGCATGAAGGAGAACGTCATCTGCGGTCACCTCATCCCTGCCGGTACAGGCTTGCGCGAGTTCGACCGCATCATCGTGGGCTCCAAGGAAGACTACGACCGTGTGCTCTCCAATCGCCGCGCCATCCTTGACTACGAAGTGGAGTAGGGCAACCGTCACTCCACAAGTGGAACCAACGCAATTGGCCTAATATGAAAGCACCCCGCAGGATAAAGCCTGTGGGGTGCTTTTTGCAGTATATTCCTTTGCCCGTAGGGAGATGTTTCATATTTTTGCCGCTGATAGTGACCTAATGGGTCGCTGTTTCACAAGAGTGTAAATCAGAATAAACCAACTCTACCATGCATATCCGTCACAGCCTGTTCTCTCTGCTTGCAGCTGTTGTCTGTGCAATCCCCTCATATGCCTCCTATAGCATCGAGGCTCCTGTCGAGCCGCAGCCTGTTAGTTCTATTGGCGGCGTAGATAACTACTACGTCAGGAGTGTAGCCACGGGCACGTTCCTCTGCAACGGCAATTCCTACAACACACAGTTGTCCACGACAGACGATGTCATCCCCATCATGCCGCTTCGTTTGGAGAATGTGGATACAGGAGATACTTTCGACTACTTGTACCGCGGTTACTATCGTTCTGGAAGCAGCTATGGCAGCGGCTACATCTTCCGTGTCGTTAATCCTGACTATGCGGTGCTCAATGACGGCGTGTTATTCCGTGACTCGGAAGAGAATGCCTTCGTTGACCTCAACACTCAGGCGCGCGACTTCCTATGGGATGTGGTCGGCGCAGGCGAGTCCGTATTTGAGATACAATGCGTCAGCAGCTCTATCTACAGCAATTCCCACCTGTGCGCGCAGAGTGCCGGTGCACCCGTCGTGTTCAGCGATGCCCTCGGGGAGCCTTATAATCAGTGGCAGTTCTATATTGCTGATGTCTACTATAGCTATGCAGCCCTTAATGTTTTATACAATGCCATCGTTGCCTACGAGGCAGTGACAGGGGCGCAAATAGCCGATGTAGCTCCAGATATATATACTGTGTATGAAGACTATAAGGCGAAGAATGACAATGGCAGCCTCACAGCAGATGAAGCAGCGACTATGGCAGACAATGCATTGGAATTGGCCGGCACGGTCAATGACATGATGCGCTCGTTTCAGATTGAGCAGGCTGTCCAGTCCTCTCCTGCCGACATCACCCAGCTGGCCATCCCCAATGCCGACTTCAGCGACGGAACCGACTATTGGAAAGTGTCTTTCAATGAGAGTTTCTCGGGCAATGTGCAGGTGCAGAGCGCGACCTACACGAATGGCACAGTGCAGGTGTCGGGTTTCCTCGAAGCCTGGCGAGCTTCGTCCACTGGCAGTCTGCCGGATGGATATTTCTATCAGGTAACGCCCACGCTGCCCGTGGGACAATACACGTTTGAGTGCGATGCCATTGCCTGCAACCAGTCGGGCAACTACACCGTTGACCAGATAACAGGTGCTTATCTTTTTGCCTCATTCCCCGAAACAGACTATTCCTATGTTGTGAACCTCCAGACAGACAATCGTGCTCCCAGACATTTTGAGATGGAGTTTTCCGTTGAGCAGGCATCGTCCGTGATACTGGGCATCATGCTTCAAGGCACCAACGTCAACTGGGTGGGTATGGACAACTTCCGTCTCACCTATTCTAATGGTTACGCCACCGACCTCGATCTGCTCAACGCCACCCTTGCCTCGGAGATAGCCAAGGCGCAGGCTTTGCTGGGCACCATTCCTAATGGCGCATGGCAGCGGCTCAGTGCCGTGATAGACGCCAATAGCGGCGACCACTCCAATGAGGACGATGCCCGCAGTGCCATCGCTGCCGTGCGGGCAGCCTTACGGCAGGCTCAGGCATTGGTGTCTGCCTATGCAGAATATGTTGATACATACAACCATGTCATGTCCGAGCCCGACGACGGTTCCGATGCTTATTCTGATTTCTTCGCTACCTGTTCGTCTGTAGACCAGAATCTGCATGCCAATCAGGATGTCACAGCCAGCGACATTGCCAACGCCGCTGCGGCTCTTGAACAGGCTCTTGTCACCCTCCACCTGGCACAAGGCGGCATAGGGGCCGACATCACGGCGGCCTATATCAGCAACCACGAGCCCTATGCCAACGGCGACAGTTGGGAATTCCCTGTCGTGTCGCCGAATGCCTACGACTCAGGCAACCGCTGCGCCGAGTTCTGGAGTCAGCAGGGTGCCATCATGCAGCAGACCATTCACAACCTGCCTGCCGGCGACTACACCCTCACCGCTGTGGCGTTCACGCGCACAGGACTCTATGGTCGTCTCTTTGCCGGCGATGCCAGCATACCATTGGCAACGGTGTCTGACACTGAAGTCAACTCCCGCTCTGCCGCAAATGTGTGGTTCAACAGCGGCAATGGTGTCAACAGCCTCAACTTCAGCATGCCCACGGATGGCGATATCACCATTGGCCTCGTTGCTCCGTCCGACGGCGATGCATGGATGGTGTGGCGCAGCTTCAGTCTCACCATAGGGCACACGGACAGCGACCCCTTCGCCTACACTGTAGGCTCGCAGTTCGATGTCACCGTGGGTGAGGATGTCCTCGCGTTTGAGGTCACCGGCGAGACGACAGCCTCGCTGGTAGCCGCCACGTGTGTGGGCTCACAGCTCACCATCCCGTCGTCGGTCTTTGGTTTCACTGTGGATGCCATTGCCGGCGGTGGCGTCTTCCAGGGATTCGCCAACCTTGAGACGGTGGTGCTACCCTCAGGTTTGCGCTCCATCGGTGCCAATGCCTTCCGTTCATGCTCCGCCCTTAGTTCGATCACCATTCCCTCGTCCATTGTCGAGATTGGCAATTATGCTTTCTACAACTGCCCTGCCCTGCCTGCCGACCTTATGCTCTCTGACGTTCAGACCTACGATGACTGGGAAAGTACTAATCACGATAACAATTCGCAGTCAGAGCAGTACTATGATATCAATGCTTCAGCAGGTCAGCTGGTCTCCTTCGACTGGGCGGTCAGCTCAGAGAATGGCTTTGACTGGCTCACTGTCGATGCCGGCGGCACGCAGATACTGCGCGTATCGGGCACGGAGAGCGGTCATACGGACTACCAGCTGACATCCGACGCAGCGCAGTTGCATGTGGTCTACAGCAAGGACGGCAGTGAGGACCGCGGCGACGACAAGGGCTCGGTAAGCAACATCGTGGTGGGGGTCAATGCCCATGAGTTCATGCAGTCCATCGGGGCCTACGCCTTCTACGACTGTTCATCACTGACGGGCCTTACGCTGCCGGCCACGTTCAGCAGTCTTGGCAACTATGCCTTTGGCGGCACAAGCAGCCTCGAAACGGTTGCCGTGCACGCCACCACTCCGCCGGCAGCATCGGAGTCGGCATTCACGTCTGAGGTCTACTCAGGGGCCACCCTTGTGGTGCCCGAGGGCATGATTTCAGCCTATCAGGCAGCACCTTCATGGGGCTCTTTTGCCAATATCACCGATGCTTCCGGTCAGCAGCCTGCTCACTCCGTGGGCGATGAGATTCTCGTCTACTTGACATCGGGCGACGGCACGGCCGCGCTCACCTTCCGTGTTACGACAGAGACTACCGTGATGCTCTGCGAGTCGGAGAATGTGGGAGCTTCGCTCGCCATTCCCTCAGTAGTGGACGGCCTCACCGTGACGGCCATCAGCGACGACGGTGTGTTCTACGGCAACACCTTGTTGACTGAAATCACCCTGCCGGAACACTTGCAGACACTAGGGCGCAACGCGTTCCGTGGCTGTGCGTCTCTGGGCAGCATCAGCATACCCGACGAGGTGACCACCATCGGCAACTATGCCTTCTACGGCTGCTCCAACATCACCGAGTACGTCCTGCCGGCATCGCTTCAGGCAATAGGTAACTATGCCTTCTACGGCAACAGCGGCATTGTCTCTGTCGTGATGCAGGGCGAGACGCCGCCTTCAGGGCAGGAGAACATCTTCTCAAGCACTACCTACACCAGCGCCACCCTCACGGTGCCTGCGGGCACCAAGGAAGCATACGCAGCCACATCTTATGGCAAGCGCTTCAGTGAGAATAATAACATTACTGATGGTCAGGAACTGTCTGTAGGCTCCGAGTTTATGTGGTCGTCGCCGCAGGGCTACACACTACGTTTCATGGTGCTATCCACTGACCCTGCCACATGTACGCTTGTGGGCGGGGCCGATGTGGCCAGCCTCGTGGTGCCTGCCGAGGCTAATGGCTATAGTGTGGTCTCGGTGAGCAGCAGTGCCTGCCGTAGCATGACCAACATCGCCTCTGTCACTCTGCCAGACGGCATCACCACAATCGGCGACTATGCTTTCCGCGGATGCACGTCGCTCGCCTCGCTGAGCCTGCCAGCCACACTGACAGACATCGGCTCCTATGCTTTCTACGGCTGCACGGCACTCGTCAGCATCACCTTGCCGGCTTCGCTGCAAAACATTGCTTCCTATGCCTTCTATTCTTGCAGCAAGCTGGCCGACATCACCACTCTGGGCACCACGCCGCCGGCTGCCGTGGCATCGGCGTTCTACACCTCCACCTACAATACTGCCACTCTCCACGTGCCGGCAGGGCTGGGTGATGCCTATGCTGCCGACAGCGTGTGGGGCCGTTTCGCCAATATCGCCGACCCCGACAACCTGAACGTCAACATCACTGTCGTGGGCAACGGCACCGTCAGCGTGGGCGAACAGCACATCACCGACAAGGGCAACTTCTATGTCAAGCGCGAAACCAATGTCACCGTTACCATCACCCCTGACGCCGGCTGGAGGCTTACAGCGGTGGCGTTGCAGGGCACCATCACACGCAATCTGACATCAAACGTGCAGACCGACGGCACACTCACATTCTCCACCACAGAGAGTGCCACACTGGCTGTCACCTTCGAGCCTGTGCCGCGCTCCGTCAATGTGGTGCGCATAGGCAAGGGCTCGGTGAGCATCAACGGCAACCGCCTCGACTTCGGCCAGACCGACGGTGGCTTCGTGCAAGGACTGTCGCTCACTGGTTCGGCACAGGTGATGCTGTCGGTAGTGCCGGCATCGGGCGAGCGCCTTAGCAAGCTGACCGTCGGCGGGACAGATGCCAGCACACGTGTGGATGCCTCCAATACGGCCGACATCACCGACCTTGTGGGCAGCAACACACTCATCATGGTGGAGTTCGGCGAGAGCACCAACTACTTCATCGCCGGTGGCATTGCTTACATCATCCCCGACCCCACGCGCCGGAATGTCAAGGTGGCGCAGCGCAAGTACTCGGGCGACCTCGTCATCCCCGACAGTGTGCTCAACGATGGCGTCTACTACCGTGTCACCGGTCTGGCCGACAGTGCCTTCTACGGTTCCACAACGCTGCGCTCCGTCGTAGTGCCATCAACGGTGGCCAATGCCAACAGCATCGGCCAGCGTCTCTTCGGCGAGTGCTCACGCCTGGCTGCCATCGTGTGGCACCCGCAGACGCCGCTGCCGGCCACGGCCATCGACAACTTCTACAATCCCAACCTGCTGGTATATACCGACTACTGGTCGCGCGTATCGGCACTGGTCGAAGCCAAGGTCATCAACAATGTGCTCCTGTTGCAGAGCGACGGCAGCTACAGAACGGCAACGCCAATCACCATCACGCTGTCCGACGCCAAGACCTATGCCGACTACTACGCTCCATATCCCTTCTGGGCACGGCGCATAGAGTACACGCACGACTACACCATGACAACGCTCCATGGTGTGTGCCAGGGTTGGGAGACGCTGTCGCTGCCTTTCTCCCCAACATATATTGCCAACAAGCCCAAAAGACGCATCTGTCACCCGTTTGCCACTGTCGACGAGGACAACATAGCCGACACGCACCCGTTCTGGCTATATACCTATGAGACCGACGGCGCATTCCACGAGGCTGCTGCCATCGAGGCCTACAAGCCATATCTCATCTCCATGCCCAACGACGACTTCTATCCTGAGAGCTACAACCTCTCAGGCACCATCACTTTCAGTGCCGACAGCGTAGTGGTGCCTGCAACGCCGGAGGCTCTTGGGGTGAAAGGCCCGACCATGACGTTCACGCCCAACTTCTCGGTCTTCGAGAACGAGGCGCAGCGTTTCATCCTCAATGTAGAGAACGCCTTCATATCCTATCAGGGCAGCCGCGATAAGGGCTCGGCCTTCTTCCGGCAGAACCAGTTGGCCCAGCCGTTGCTCCCCTTCACGGCCTATTTCACCACCTCGATGGCCAATGTCAAGGACTGCTTCGGTGTCTTCGAGACGCTCTACGACGCTGTGCGCTCCATCTCAGCAGGGCGTAGCCGCGAGGCACATGGTGTCTACGACCTCAGCGGTCGCCGTGTGGCCGACAGTGCGACAGGTCTGCGCCCCGGCATCTACGTCATCGATGGTCGCAAGGTGGCTGTGAAATGACGCTACGGCGCGCCCTCACCGTCGTGCTCCTGGCAGCTGTGGCCGTTGCGGCAGCTGCGCAGGCCGACGGTGATGGCGCGTGGCGTGATTTCCTCACTCTGGTGGCCGACGGCACCACGGCAGCCGGTGCCGATGTGGACGACAGCCAGTTGGCTGAGCTCCTGTGGCTACGCGACCATCCCTCCGACATCAACACCATCACCAAGCGGCAGCTGCTGGCGTTTCCTTTCCTGAGTGAGCAGCAGGCCGACGACATCCTCGCCTACAGGACCCTGAACGGACCTCTGCGCTCGCTTGCCGAGCTGAGGCTCGTGCGGAGCCTGGGCACCGACGAGAGGCGATGGCTGTCGTTCTTTGTCTATGCCAGTCCCGCCGTGACAGCTGCCACGGCGCAGCAGCGTGAGGGGCGGAAGCTACGCTCGCAGCTGACCACACGTGTGGACGTGCCCCTCTACGAGCGTGCCGGATGGCCGTGGGGGAGGGGCATTGCCCATCGCTGGGCGTGGCAGGGTGAGGTGGCAAGGCACGTGACCGTGGGTCTGCGTGGGGAGAAAGATGCAGGCGAGCCCATCTTCGACGGCCGGCAGCCGCTGTGGGACTCCATGGGCGGATATGTGCAGCTCTCCGACCTGGGAGCCGTGGGCACGGCCATCGTGGGCGATTTCCGTGCCGGCTTCGGCGAAGGGCTGGTCATGGGCTCGGCATTCAGCATCGGCAAGCAGTCCACGGCACTATGGCGCAATGCCGGCGGGCTCAGGCCGCAACGCTCCCACGATGAGATGGCCTACATGCGCGGCGTAGCCCTTGAGCTGCTGCCCGCGCGCCGCGTGAGCCTCACGCTGATGGCATCGCACCGTCGGGTCGACGCCACGCTCAGCGGCGACACCGCCATCGTCACACTCGTGCGCACGGGGCTGCACCGCACCGACTCGGAGCGTGCACGCCGCAACAACGTCAGCGTGCAGACAGCGGCCATGCATCTGGCATTCACATCGGGAGCAGTGTGGGCAGGAGCCACGGCATCCCTGGACCACTACAGCCTCCCACTCGTGCGCACGGCACCCCTCTACCGCTCTATATACCCCGAGGGCACCACCTTCGGAGCCGTGTCGGCCGACTATGGCTACCGACGCTCCCCGCTGTGCCTAAGCGGAGAGCTGGCACGAAGCATCGCCGCGTCCAACAACGGCTGGGCTGCACTCCACAAGGCTGCCTACCGCTTCGATGCAGCCACGCAGGTGGCCGTCATACACCGGTTCTATTCATATCGCTACTATGCCGTACACGCATCGGCTTTCGGCGAAGGCTCCACGGTGCAGAACGAGAACGGCCTCTGCATCATGCTCACGGCCGACCGTGTGGGCCCGCTCGCCATGGCGGCCTACGCCGACTGGTTCCGCTCGCCGTGGCCACGCTACTCCATGAGTCGCAGTTCCGACGGATGGGAGGCCATGCTCCAGCTCTCCCACCATCCGTCGCGGCACACCGACGTGACACTGCGCTACGCCGTCAAGAGCAAAGAACAGAGCGACCGCCGCCACTACAGCCACTATCTGCGTGCCACACTGCGCCACACACCATCGCAGGCATGGACGGCCACCAGCCACGCGCTGCTACACTGCTATGCCGAGCCGGCCACGGCCACACTGCCTGCCACCGAGGCATGGGGCATGGCCATCGTGCCACGGCTGCGCTATGCGCCGGCAGCATCGAAGCTACGTCTCGACGTGATGGCAGCACTCTTCGCAGCACCGGCCTACACGGCCCGCCTGTACACCTATGAGCCTGCCGTCAGCGAGGCTTTCGGCCTGACAGCACTCTATGGCCGCGGACAGCGTCTGGCTGCCACGGCGTCATGGCGGTGCAGCCTGCGCCGCCAGCCGCAAGGCACGGCAGGGCACGCCTCTCTGCCACAGCTGCTGATGCAGGCCAAGCTCGGCATCACGCACTACAACGACCGCGATGCCATCTCGTCATCATTCCTGCGCATAGACAGCTCATGGCGCACCGACATCTCACTCCTGGCGCGCATCACATGGTGAACACCCTGCACCCTGTTTGCCATCACCCTGCACCCTGTTTGTCATCACCCTGCACCCTGTTTGTCATCACCCTGCACCCTGTTTGTCATCACCCTGCACCCTCTATCCATGCACAAAATGGGCAAAAGCTTTGGCATGTGTGAGATAATTTGCATCTTTGCGCTAACCCTTGGTCGCAACAGGGTAGGAATGCCGCTGCCTGCATCAAGGGCAGACCGCTGACACACACACTATTATCTCAATACCCAATGCTATGAAAAAGCTTGTCATCTTCGCTATCTGCGCCTTCTTCGGTGCACTCGATCTCGCTGCACAGTCCGGCATGAGCTCCGAGGCTCTGCGCTTCCGCAACGCCATGGAACAGTTCCTCAAGGAGGAAGGCTTCACTGTGACTATCGACAACGACGACAACTCCCTCAACTGGAAGAAGGAGGGCAACCGCTACTGGATTACCGTGGAGGATGCCGAGGCTCCCTTCTATCTTGAGCTCCATCGTGCAGGCTTCAGCACCTCCGACGTGAACACACGCGTGCTGGGCGAGGCATGCAACCATGCCGCTGCCAACAAGCGCTGCGGCAAGGCCTACTACGGCTCAACGTCGTGCTCCTTCACCGCCGAATACTACTGCGTGGACATCAACCAGTTCCGCAAGACATTCTATAAGTACATGCGCGTGGTGGACTCCACACGAGAGGCTACCGTAGACTACTACAACGAGCACAAGTAAACACCGCGTCAGGCTGCCGCAACGGCCACGCAAGGCAGCACCCGCGGGCATGCCGCACAGCAGGGGAGTGAGCAACAGAGCACACTCCCCTGCGCTTATATATGCACACACAAACACCTGTGCAGCCACGCCACAGCACCACATGAAGCACTCTTCAGGCTGCCGCGGCAGCTATGTGCGGGAAAGTTCCATGGCGGCCTCAACAGCAAATAAAGCACATTTTTGTTGGTGTTCGTGCTCAAATGGATAACTTTGCACCCATTATAGTACGTATTGACAACATATTAAGAAGAATGGAAACCGCAGATATGAGTAAGTGGTCACGCTCATGGTATGGCCTGTGTGGGCTTATGCTGGTGGCACTCATGGCACTCGCTCAGAGAGCAGACGCACAGATGTTCGTGGAGCCAGGCTCCTTCCTCGCACACTCCACCAAGGAGACCACGGCCCACCTGCCAGAGAACAAGCGCATGGACGACAACGCACAGATATGCGCCATCATCAAGATAACCACCATGGAGAAAGGCTTCGAGTTCAGCGGAGGCACACTCGGCGTGGTGGGACAGCCGCGCTACCTCACCGGCGAGGTGTGGATATGGGTCGAGCCAGGAGCACGCTTCGTAGACATACGTCATTCGCAGTTCGGAAAGCTCAATTACCAGTTCCCCGAGGAGATAGAGGCAGGCAGGGTCTACGAGATGCGCCTTAACCCAGGCACCGGACGCTACGTCAATATCACCAGCTCAGGAGCGGCCAACGCAGAAGTGGTGGTTGACGGCGTCAACATAGGACGCACCCCTATCAACAACTACTACCTCAGCTACGGCCGACGCGTCATACACGCACAGGCCAACCGCTATGAGGCCGACACACTCTACACCGTGACACGTGGCGACGGCATGCTGCATCTCGACCTGGCCATGGTGGACCAGACCAAGTTCTTCGGACGCGTCAACGTGAGCGTCGACGGCAATGCCGACATCTACTTCCAAGGCAAGAAGGTGGGCACAGGAACGTGGAGAACCGAACTGCGCGAAGGCACCTACGACATCGTGACAAAGAAGATCGACTGCGCCGACGCCACCACACAAATCAACGTCGTGGCACAGCGAACACAGAATGTCACGGCTAATGCACCCGTGCCATACACCGGCACACTGGTGCTCTTCATGCGGCCAGCTCGCGTTGACGCACGTCTCGACGGCAAGACTGAAGTCAATGTCAACGAGCCACTTGTGCTGCCCATAGGCACACGGCGCATCGAGTTCTCGCGCAAAGGTTACGTGTCGCAGGAAGTGGCATTCAACATCAAACGCAATGAGGTGCTCAACGACTCCGTCACACTCGAGAAAATATCCTACCTCAAGCCAAAGGCTTTCTACTTCGGCGTTGGCTACACACTGTCAAGCCTACCAGGGCTCACCGCCACCATAGGCGGCATATACAAGCGGCACGACCTCTCGGCATCCTACACGCTGGGCCTCGGTGCGTCCGACAACGTATACTGGTACAATGCATCCGACGGCACACTGGCATCGGCACTCAACTACAAGAGGAGCTCATGGGGCTTCCGCTATGGCTACCAGATAGGCCTGCTGCCGCGACTCGGCTTCACGCCACAGGTGGGCTTCACACATGCCACCCTGTCAGGCTCCCTGCAGACAGGCTCAGGCAACTATGGCAACGCAGCGGCAGCCAACATACTCACAGTCGGAGTGAAGATACTCGCCGTGCCTGTTAACCACCTCTACCTCTACGTCGCGCCTGAGTATGGCATGGGCATGAGCAAGGATGAGGCATACGAGAGAGTGGCCAACAACGCAGGCTTCAGCATCGGAGGCTTCAGCGTCACACTGGGTGCCCACGTCAATTTCTGACAGCTGCAACGCATGGCACAACAACATAGCATTCCAAGAACATCGCAATCAGCATAATGCATACACACATATACAGGCATATCCTCTCGACACTTGCCGCCTTAGCCCTGCTCACGGCATGCACTGGCGACACACCTTCCATCGACAGCGTACACCCAGGGCATGTGCTCATAGAGATAGACCAGGCCGAATATAAGCTGAACAAGGCGGAAGGAGCAGCGGCAACCATAACCGTTAAATCCACAGGACGCTGGAAGATAGTCTGCGAGTCAAACGACGACTCGGCGTTCACACTGTCGAAGAAAGAAGGCGATGGCGATGCCACCGTCACCGTGAGTGCCAAGGCAAACACGCGCACAGCGGAGCGGCAGGCCAAGTACTTCATACAAGAACTGCGGACAGGATACAAACGCCGCTTCACCGTCACGCAGGCTGCAGGCGACGTGACACTGACCCTCGTGTACGAAGGCATCGACAACGGGACTGTTACCTTCAGCGGCAACGGCACTTTCGAGCGTGCCAAGATAATAGTCAAATCCAATGTGAAGAGCACGGTAGAAATACTGGAAGAGGACAAGGCATGGTTCCGCGTGACAAAGACGGAGCTGAACAGCTATTGGTCGACAGGCGATGCCTTCGAAATAGCAACCAACGACCGTGAGATACCTATAACCACCGACCAGACCGGCACAGTGATTGTCACGGCAGGGTCGGGCTCAGCCCAGCAGCAGGCACGCATCAACGTTGTGCGCAAGGCCATAGACCCAAGTATCACCATAGGACCCAACTACGACGGAGTCTCATACGACGGAGGAACGCTGACATTCAACGTCACCGCCAATGCCCCTTGGAAGGCCACGGCACTCACCAGCACATGGCTCAACTTCAAGCCCAACACTATCCCGACCGGCACTGGCGATGCCAAGATAAACATCGTCGTGGAGGCTAACACGGACACCGTCGCGAGAGAGACAGAGGTGCGCGTGGAGGTAACGCAGAACGCAACCATCTTTGCCACCGCCACCATACGGCAACAGGCTGCCACCCTGCCCACGCTGTCGGCCCACTCCATAGTGGATGCCACGCGCACGACTGTAACACTGCGCTACACTACTACCAGCACAACATTCCCCGTGACCAGGACATGGCTGTCGTATACACCTGTGGACAACGAGAACGACGAGCCTGCCGCTACCATCAAGCTTGCCACCCGCGCGGCGAGCAACCCCAAGGCTGAAGACATAACCATCACTCTGACAAACCTGGAGACCGGCACATGGTACTACGCCGTCCTGCACACCCAGAACGAAGTGGGTATAGTCGACTCCGAGCCTTTCTGGTTCCGCACACTCTCGGCACCCGACCATGGCGACAATCCACTGCCAGACCAGCCATAAGGCAGCAGTACACACCGTGCCGGCAGGCTGCAACATGCAACCTTTGCCACCAGCCACAACCACACTTCAGACCAGCATACACAGATTACCACAACGAGAGCCATGCGTACACTATACATACTTCTCCTCTCGCTCTGCTCCATAGGAATGATGGCGCAGTCGCGCGCCGACATGAAGCGCATTGAGGAAATCAAGCGTGCCCGTGACCGCTATGTCATCGGCGAAGGCTATGCCAAGGATCAGGAGTCGGCCGACCAGATTGCGGTCAGCCAGCTGCTCCAGAGCATCTCCACCAATGTGGAGGCCGACATGAAGCTCAACATGAACCAGGAACAGCTCGGGCAGGATGCCAGCTCCGTGGCCGAGACGCAGAACCGTGTGCGCATCAAGAGCTACGGCAAGCTTGTGGGCAGTGAGAGCGTCGTCGTGCGCGACCGCAACGGCGAGTTCTACGTGCTACGCTACATTGAGCAGGCCAAGCTCGACGAGATGTACAAGAAACGTGAGGCCAAGGCCGTGGCACTGTGCCGCGATGGCGAGAAGGCTGTCATGAAAGGCAGCATCGGCGATGCCCTCAAGTATTACTACCACAGCCTGTGTCTCCTCCGCTCACTGCCCAACAGCAGCGATGTGAACTATATGCAGGAGGGCAACATGCAGAAGTACCTCGTCGCACAGATTACCACCCTGTTCAGAGGCATTCAGACACAGCTCGGAGAGCAACAGGGCAATCAGGTGCAAGTGCTGTTCACCTACGACGGCAAGCCACTGAAGAACAACTTCGACTTCACCTTCTTCAACGGACAGCTGCCAAACAAGTATACCGCCAAGGACGGTGTGGCCAGCATCACCGTGCCGGCCTCCTACACCGAGGAACGTCTCCATCTGCGCTACGAATATGAGTATGCCGACCAGGCCCAGCTTGATGATGAGGTGGAGATGGCCACCCGCATGTACAAGGGTCGCGTCATTCAGGGTGCCGACGTCTATCTGGCACGTGCGCCCAAGAAAGAGGCACGCGCTGCATCGCAGCAGATAGCTGCCGTGATGCAGGAGGAGACGGCGGCTACGCATGAAGCCTTGCAGCGCAAGGACAAGAAGGACTATGCCGCCATCGTGCTCGAGGTGATTAATGCCATCAAGCAGCGTCGCTTCGACTCCGTGCGTCAGCATTTCACGGCTGAAGGCTTCGGCATGTTCGAGGCCTTGATGAAGTATGGCAACCCGCAGGTGGTGGGGGCGCCAGAGCTTCAGTTCTATCCCATGCTCGGCAAGGTGGTGTGCCGCAGTGTGCCTATGCAGTTCACCTTCAAGAGCAACCACAAGACGTTCCGCGAGGATGTCACCTTCACCTTCGACTCCTCAAGCCTCATTGAGTGCGTGGCCTTCAGCCTCGGCAAGGAAGCCCGCGACAACATCTTCATGAAGAACCGTGCCGGACTGTGGAATGACAGCGTATGCATGGTCATCGCCACCTTCCTTGAGAACTACAAGACGGCATTCGCCCTCAAGCGTCTCGACTACATACGCAAGATATTCTCCGACGAGGCTGTCATCATCACCGGCCATGTGGTGCGCGACACCCAGCGGCGGGGGCTTGAAGGCACCACGTCCCGCCTGTCGCCCAAGGTCGAGTTCACGCGCCAGAACAAGGAGGAGTATATGGAGAACCTGGCACGCTGCTTCGCCTCGAATGAGTATATCAACATCAACTTCGCCGACAGTGAAGTCCGTAAGAAGAAGGACATGCAGCGCTATGGCATCAACATCAAGCAGGAGTACTTCTCATCGTCCTACGGCGACACTGGCTACCTCTTCCTTTATGTCGACTTCGAGAAGCCCGACGAGCCCATGATATATTTCCGTTCATGGCAACCCGAGCGTGACGAGGACGGCAAGGTGTTTGGCATGGCTGATATGGACGACTGATAGCCACGCGGCAGTCATCAGGCAATCAGCGTGCAAGCTCCCTGTGCGGAACTTGCACGCTGATTGCTTTATGCTTGTTGTGTGTTGCGGCTGAGCATGTGGTGTCGTGGCTGTCCACATGTTGCCTCAGGCTGTTGTGCAGGCATCCGGCGGCGATGCCGTCTGCCGCATGCAGCGTCGTGGCTGGCAGTGGGTGCGTCGTGCGGATTGCCGTCAGTGCCTGCTTCTGAAGTAGCGCCACAGGTCGGGCACGAGCATCACTGGCATGGTTGCGGCGAGGAGCAGCAACCATTCGCGTGCATGTAGCGGTGCTACGTTGAACATGGTGGCTGCGCCGTTGACTATCACCACCTGACCGATGAGTATCACCGTGATGATGGCCACGAAGCCGCGTGACAGGGCGGCATCGCGGGGCTTGTCGCCATGACGGTGCGCACTGGCGGTTGCCATGATGTCGCCTATGAGGCTGCGCCCCGTGCTGTAGTAGCGCGCATTGAAGAGGTTCCAGAATTGAATGAACACAAATGCCGTGAAGAACAGGCCCATGTCGTGGGCTCCGAGCATGCCGTCGTCGGTGTGCAGGAAACGCCAGTAGGTCAGCATCACGACGTAGAAGAACAGGCCTGAGCCTATGATGTGGCGGCCCATGCGTCGGTCTATGATGTGGCTGCGGGGGTTGCGTGGTTTCTCGCTCATCACACGGCTGTCGGGCGGCAGCGACGAGAGTGCCATGGCGGCGAAGGTGTCCATGATGAGGTTCACCCACAGCATCTGTGTCACGGTGAGGGGTGTTTCCAGTCCGGTCATGGCACCCACCAGCACTATCATGCAGGCGGTGATGTTGATGGTCATCTGGAAGAGTATGAACCGCTGTATGTTGCGATACAGCGAGCGTCCCCACAGGATGGCCTTGTTGATGGTGGCGAATGAGTTGTCGAGGATGGTAATGTCCGATGCCTCCTTGGCGCGTGCCGTGCCGCTGCCCATGCTCAGTCCCACCTGCGCACGCTTCAGGGCCAGGGCGTCGTTGGTGCCGTCGCCTGTCACGGCCACCACTTCGCCACTCTCTTGCAGCAGGCGCACGAGGCGCAGCTTGTCGGTGGGCCGTGCGCGTGCCAGCACACGCAGGCGTGGCAGCACCTGCTCCTTGACGGTGTCGTCGGTCAAGGCTTCAAACTCGGCCCCTGTCAGTGTCAGCGCGTCGGTTTCGGTGTGGGCTATGATGCCCGTCTGCCGTGCAATGGTCGTGGCCGTGGAGGCCACGTCGCCTGTCACCATGATGACTCTCACTCCGGCGTTGGTGCATACGCGCATGGCAGCAGGCACGTCGGGCCGCACGGGGTCGGCCAGTGCTATGGTGGCTAAGTATGTGAGGCGTTGCTGCTTGCCGCCCTCCATGCTGGCGGCCGCTATGCCCAGTGTGCGGTAGCCTTCGGCTGCGAGGTGTGTCATGGCAGCCTGTGCTTCCTTGCGTGAGTGTCCCTGTCCGATGTCGTCGCACTCTGCCAGCACCACCTCGGGTGCTCCTTTCACGTAGTGCATGCAGTGTTTGCCTCCGTCGACGGCAGCTATGGTGTCCATCTGCTTGCTCTCCGACGAGAACAGGTGTTGCTCCTTGATGCTTGCCTCGCGGCGCATTGCGACCCAGTCCATGCCGTGCTCCGTGGCTATCCATGCCAGCATGGCTGCTTCAGTGGGGTTGCCGAGACGTTGCTGTGTGCCGTCGGCTGCCGTGGTCACTGTGGCTGTCGAGTTGACGGCCACGGCCCGTGCTATCTCATCCATGCCGGCATACGTCACGGCCTTGGCCACCTCCATGCTGTTGAGTGTCAGTGTGCCCGTCTTGTCGGTGCACACCACGGTGGCTGCCCCCATGGTCTCGCAGGCATGTAGGCGCCTCACCAGGTTGTTCTCCTTGAGCATCTTGCGCATGCTAAGGGCGAGGCTCACCGTGACGCTCATGGGGAGTCCTTCGGGCACGGCCACCACAATCAGTGTCACAGCCAGTAGCACGCTGTTGAGGAAGAAGGTGGTAGCCTCGAGCCAGTCGAAAGGGTCGCCGTCGGCATGGTCGACCCACAGGTAGTACACCATGCGTCCGGCCACGATGAGTGCTGCCACGATGTAGCTTGCACGGGTGATGGCCTTGCCCAGGTCGGTGAGCTGTGCGGCCAGTGGTGTCGGCACCTCCTCTTCCTGCCGGAGCGTCATGGCACCGTGTCCCTCCTCGGTGTCCACGCCCACTGCCGTGACGCGTGCGAGTGCATTGCCCTCGAGCACTATTGTTCCTCGCAGCAGTGTGTCGGGCGGATAGGTGCTCTCATGCCCCTTCGCGGCAGCACCGGCTACGGCGACCACAAACTTCTCTGCCGTCTGCTCCCCGGTGAATGCGCTCTCGTCCACCAGCAGGTGGCGCGTTTCCACGAGCACGGCATCGGCCGGCACCTCGTCGCCGCTCTCCAGCCACACCATGTCGCCTACGCACACGTCGCGCCGCTCCACCACCATCATCTCGGCAGGTGCCGTGTCGCTGCGCCGGCGCCACACCTTCACGCCCCTCTCGTCGCGCTTCATGGCCAGCACTCTGAACTCGCTCTCGGCACGCACCTCGAAGATGAAGCCCACGCCGGTGGCCAGCAGCAGTGCCGTGAGCACGCCGAGCGGTTCGAGCAGGGCCGTCATTGGCTGCTGTGCCGAGGTCACCTCGTAGACCGACACGGTGAGCGAGAACATGAACACCACGAGTAGCACCACCATCAGCGGGTCCTCGAACTTGTGCACGAAGCCTCTCCACAGCGGTTCGCGCTCGGGTGGGGGTATCACGTTGCGCCCGCGCCCCTCGCTCACGGCGGGGGAGGAGAGCAGCAGTCCCTGTTGGCGCGCATCAGCGTCGGCGGGGTGTGGCGTGGCAGTGTGTAGCGGTGTTTCCATATCGGTGCTTGGTGTGAGGTGACATTGTGTGCGGCAGTGGCCGACACCCTGCATGGTGTCTGCGATGTCCCTGCATGGTGTCTGCGATGTCCCTGCATGGTGGTGCGCAACACCCTGCATGGTGTCGGCCCGCCACCGTGCAGGGTGTTTGCGGCCTATGGTGCAGTGTGTGCCGAATTAACCCCGGAGGTGCCGGCTCCAAGGCCTTCAGCCTCTCTCGCCTCTCCCTTCGGGGTCAGTGCCTGTCAGCCTGCAGCACGTTGGCTTGCGGGCTGTGGTGTGTAGCTTAGAGTCCCAGCTTCTTCTTGGCAGCAGCAGCGGCGTTGTCGATGCTCTGCGATGCGCCCTGGCGTGCGGCATCCACCTGTGCGTCGGCGGCAGCCTGTGCGGCAGCGGCCTGCTCGGCAGCAGCGGCCTTGGCTGCATCCACCTGTGCGGCAGCGGCGTCACGCACGGCCTGCTCGGCGTTCTGCACAGTCTCGGCGGCAGCCTCCTTGGCGGCCTCGGCCTGGCTGGCAGCGATGTCGGCAGCACTCTCGGCCGAGGCCTGTGCGGCATCGGCTGTGCCCTGCGGCAGTGCAGCCACGGCGGCAAGAGCCTCGGTGAGCGTGGATGATGCTCCGATGGCCTGCAGCTGTTCGGCGTTGTTGTCGATGAAGCTGGAGATGATGCCTGCATAGGTCTGGGCAGCCTCGGTGTCGCCCTGTGCGATGAACTCGGCAACTTGCTCGGCCACCTGGGTGCCTATGGCCTTGATCTGGTCGGCATCGGCATTGGCCAGTTGCTCTTGCAGCAGGGCGACCACCTTCTCGGCAGCACCTTGTGCGGTAGCGTTCACGGCATCGGGGTCGGAGGTGGCACTCTTGCCGCCACATGCGGCGAGCAGCATTGCCCCACAGGCAATGGCCACGGTGAGTAGTTTCTTCATGTTGCTATTCTCTGTTTAAGTGTTAATGAAAAGGGTGTGATTTCTGACGGTGCAAAAGTATGCATTATTGCTGTGGAGAGTGAGCTGGCAGAGCCCCTTTTTTGTGCAGAATGCCTGTTTTGACACAGCCGCCACGGCGGCGTTCACATTATTATGGTATATTTGCCCGACTATGAGCATGCGCCACGCTCTCTGCTTCTCTGCCCTCCTGTGGCTGCCCGCGGCAGCTGCCGGAGCCTGCGGTCCGGACGAAGGCCTCCTTCATCCCGACCTCACGCTCTCAGCCTCGGCCACAGCGTCGGGCGGCACCTTCGCGCCTCTCTGGCTCACGGCCAACCGTCATGGGCTGGGCAGCGTGCGCCCCACTTCCGGCATGCTACGTGCCACGCTGGAGCGTCAGCCCGACGCCGACAGCACGCGCCGCTGGCAGCTCGCCTACGGGCTCGACGTGGCAGTGACCGCCGGCCATGAGCGCACCTTCGTGCCGCAGCAGTACTATGTGGCTGCACGCAGGGGCCTCTTCACCCTCACCCTCGGAGCCCGCCAGCAGCACCTCGTCACGCAGGACGACCGCCTCGCCGGCGGTGCCATGAGCCTCGGCATCAACGCACGCCCGCTGCCACAGGCCCGCCTTGACATAGACTGGTTTGCCATACCCGGCACCCGCGGTTGGTGGCATTGGCGCATGCACGGCAGCTACGGCCTCTTCACCGACGGCGCATGGCAGCGGCAGTGGGGCAGCCGCTGGCGCTATGCCACGGGCACTCTCTACCACGAGAAAGCCCTCTACTGGCGCATAGGCCGCGAGGACCGTCTGCCCCTGACCTACGAGATAGGCCTCCGCATGGCCACCCAGTTTGGCGGCACAAGCTACAACATCTTCACCGACCGCAACCCGCAGACCACCTACCGCCACGCGACAGGACCCGATGCCTTCGTCGACGCCCTGCTGTGCCGTGGCAGCGATGCCACCGACGGCAGCGACCCCAACACGGCAGGCAACCACCTGGGCAGCTACGTGATGCAGCTCAAGTGGCAGGCACCGGCGTGGCAGGCACGTGTGTACTGGGAACGCTATTTCGACGACCAGTCGATGCTCACCGTGCAGTATGGCATACGCGACATGCTGCTCGGCGGCGAGGTCACCTTGCCCCGCAACAGCTACGTGAGCAAGGTCGTCGTGGAATGGCTCACCACGCGCGACCAGACAGGTGCCGTCTACCACGACGCCACCCCGTCGATGCCCGACAAGATGAACGGCCGCGACGACTACTACAACCACCTGCTATATGCCGGCTGGGAGCACTACGGGCAGACACTCGGACACCCGTTCCTGACGTCGGTGCTCTACAACGACGTGCTCGACGCCTCGCACATGCTCCACTTCCGCAACACCCGCGTGCGTGCCCTGCACGTGGGCCTCGCGGGACAGCCCACGGCAGAGATAGAGTGGCGAGCCCTCATGTCGCTGACGCGCAACTGGGGCACCTACGAGCGTCCGCTGCTGCCCGACCCGCGGCGGCAGGCCTACCTCTTCGGCGAGGCCACCTACTCTCCTGCCTCGGCACGCGGCTGGCAGTTCACCCTCGGCGTGGGCGTGGATCGCGGCCGCCTGCTCGGCAACAGCACCGGCGCGCAACTCACCATAGCCCGCCGCCTGCACCTATGACACAGTGACACCACCATCCATGCGACGCATAACCGCCATACTCCTATGCATCACGGCTGCCGCCATCGTGCCCGCAGCCTGCGACAAGACACCCGTCAACGGGCCGCTCGACGGCTTCTGGCAGCTGACCACGATAGCCACGCCAGACAGCGTGCGCGACGTGCGGCGGCAAGGGGCGTTCCTGTCGGTCTACCTGCACCTGTCGCAGTGGGACCACGGCCACCGCGAACCACGCGTGTATGCCCACTTCACACACACCGCCGACTCAATCATCTTCTACGACTTTGCCCACCTCTCCACCCATCAGACCACGGCCGACGACGACCAGCCCGTGACGCCTGAGGAAATGGCGTCCGGACTGCTCGACGACTGGGGCGTGCACACCCTCGATGCACGCTTCCGCGTGCTCACCCTCAACCACAGCCGCATGGAGCTGCAAGCCGCCGACACCGTACTCACATTCCGCAAATACTGACACAGGCATGGGCAAACACCGTCATCTGCAACAGTTCTACCGCGCACAGCTGTCGGCACTCGTGGCCACCGGCGTGGACTATGCCGTCACGGCGGCACTCTTCCAGCTTGGCGGCGTGGACTACGTGTGGAGCTCACTGCTCGGAGCCGTGGCCGGAGGTGTGCTCAACTGCGTGGTCAACTACCACTGGACATTCAGCGACACGGAAGCATCGAAGCGCACCGTGGCCATGCGCTACATGGTGGTGTGGTCGGGAAGCATAGCCCTCAATGCATGGGGCGTGGCCGTGGTGGCCAGGTGGTTGAGCTCGGCACAGGTGGTGCTCACGACGCTGATGACGGCCAAGGTGATAGTGACGGTGCTCGTAGGCTTGGCATGGAACTACGTCATGCAGAAACGCTGGGTGTACCGCAGCTGACACACACATGCGCGGCCATGAGCCTTGCGTGACGTGGCCGCGGCGTGGCACACGCACATAGTCAACAGACAAACAACAAACCAACAGATATGACATTCCAATCCTTCCGCAACAGCATCCAGCACGGGGTGTATCGCATCATAGACCCACCCGTGCGAGGCCTCTTGCGCATTGGCGCAACGCCCAACATGATGACCACCGTGGGACTGCTCGGCAACCTGGCAGCTGCTGCCATGATAGCCTTCGCGACAGACACCTCCATGCTGGGATGGGCAGGAGCAGTGATACTCCTCTTCAGCATCTTCGACATGGTGGACGGCTACATGGCGCGCACAGGACATTTAGAGAGCGAGTTCGGAGCCTTCTACGACTCCGTGCTCGACCGCTACTGTGAGCTGGCCACACTGGCCGCACTGGCATACCACTTCATGCAGACAGGGCGTGAACCCTTTGCACTCGTCACCTTCCTCTCCCTCATAGGAAGCATCATGGTGAGCTACATCCGCGCACGCGCCGAGGGGCTGGGCAAGGAGTGCAAGGTGGGACTCATGCAACGGCCGGAACGCGTGGTGGTGACCAGCCTGGGCCTGATGCTCTGCGGCGCACTGGCACCCTACGTGGCCGCAAGCTTCGACCCCGAATGGATTGCGGCAGTGCCACAGATGCTGATAGCCATCCTGGCCAACGGCACGGCCGTGGTGCGCATACTGCATGTGCGTGCACAGATGGACAACAGGCAAGTGCGTGATGGACAACCGTAGACTGCAAGCCGCCGGCTCTTGGCATGCTGCGGCCAGACTCGTGGCGGCACTGATGCCATTCATTGTCTTCGCCTTGCTCTACGACTCCATGCGCTACTACCCCAACTACCTCTTCGGGGAAATCGACATACGGGGCATCTATGAGGCAGAGCGCAATCTCTTCGGCATAGGCGCAGGCGCGGCACGGCTCACACCCAACGAGTGGTGGGCACAGCACACCACCGTGCCAGCCGACGTGGCTGCAGGCATATTCTATCTTGGCTGGGTGCCCTTGCCCGTGGCTTTCGGAATATGGCTCTGTGTGAGCGGACGGCGCAGGGAGGCTCTACGCTTCTCGTGCGCGTTCCTATTTATTAATATAGTGGGTTTCATCGGCTACTACATCCACCCAGCTGCACCGCCATGGTATGTGGCCAAATACGGTTTCGAGCCCATCTTCGACACAGGCGGCGACACGGCAGGCCTGGCAGGCTTCGACAACATAATAGGCATGCCCCTGTTCGCATCCATCTACGCCGGCAACGCCAACGTCTTCGCGGCAGTGCCGTCGCTCCATGCAGCCTACTGCCCCGTGGCATGCTTCTATGCGTTGCGCTTCAGGCAGGTGAAATGGGCTATAGCCCTGGCAGTCTTCTCGGTTGGGATATGGTGGACAGCCGTATACACCGGCCACCACTACACCATCGACGTGCTGCTCGGCATAGCCACGGCCATCGTGGGCGTTGCTGCCTATGAGCTGCTGCTTCGGCACTGCCATTGCATCGCACACGCCATGGACGTGTATGCACAAAAGTTTGTCGTTTAGGGCAGATAAGGCCACAGATAACGGCAAAAAAGACAAAATAGTGCAGAAATGTAACCATATCGGGTATACCATGTAGTGGAATAATCAGTATTTTTGCAGCCACTAACTAACAACCGAAAAACATATCACTGAGACAATGTCAACCACAAACGTGAAGCCAGCCGACGGAAAGCTGGGTATTCTGGTAGTAGGCAACGGAGCCGTGGCTACCACATTCATGACGGGTGTGCTCATGGCACGCAAAGGTCTAACGAAGCCTGTTGGCTCCATGACACAGTATGACAAGATACGTGTCGGCCGCGGAGACAGCAAGAAGTATCTCAAGTATGCCGACATAGTGCCCATCGCCAAGCTCAGCGACATAGTCTTCGGCACATGGGATGTCTATCCGCAGAATGCCTACCAGAGTGCCATCTATGCCGAGGTGCTCAAGGAAAAGGACATAGAGCCCGTGCGCGATGAGCTCGAGCAGATCAAGCCCATGCCGGCAGCTTTCGACAAGAACTATGCAAAGCGTCTGGATGGCGACAACACCAAGGGCGACATCACCCGCTGGCAGATGGTAGAGGCTCTGCGTGAGGACATCCGACGCTTCAAGCAGGAGAAAGGCTGTCAGCGTATAGTGGTGCTCTGGGCTGCATCCACCGAGATCTACGTGCCCGTGAACAAGGAGGTGCACTACCGTCTGGCCGACCTTGAGGCTGCCATGAAGGCCGACGACCGCGAGCATGTGGCACCATCCATGTGCTATGCCTATGCCGCTCTGTGCGAGGGCGCTCCCTTCATCATGGGTGCCCCCAACACCACCGTCGATATTCCTGCGATATGGGAGCTGGCAGAGAAGACCAGAATGCCTATAGCCGGCAAGGACTTCAAGACCGGTCAGACACTCGTCAAGAGCGGCTTTGCACCCATCATCGGCACACGCTGCCTGGGCCTCAACGGGTGGTTCTCAACCAACATACTCGGCAACCGCGACGGTCTCGTGCTCGACGAGCCGGCCAACTTCCGCACCAAGGAAGTGTCGAAGCTCTCCACCCTCGAGACCATTCTCAAGCCCGAGGCACAGCCCGACCTCTATGGTCATGGCAACGACGACGACACCCAGTACTACCACAAGGTGCGCATCAACTACTATCCGCCCCGCAACGACAACAAGGAAGGCTGGGACAACATAGACATCTTCGGCTGGATGGGCTATCCCATGCAAATCAAGATTAACTTCCTATGCCGCGACAGCATACTCGCTGCGCCGCTCTGCCTCGACCTCTGCTTGCTCAGCGACCTGGCAGCACGCGCCGGCCGTTATGGCATACAGCGTTTCCTGAGCTTCTTCCTCAAGAGCCCCATGCACGACTACACCCAGGGCGAGGAACCAGTCAACAACCTCTATCAGCAGTACACCATGCTGAAGAATGCCATCCGCGAGATGGGCGGCTACGAGGCCGACGAGGAGATTGACTAAATCCACGCGGGCGTGTGTGCCATGTGGCCGCATGCGCCACTGTTGAGATAAGAGGAGCAGGAGGCAGCGTCATGGCGCGTCTCCTGCTCCGTGTTCTACAGTCACGTTCCGCCACATTGCCCAATGCTTTCCTTTCATCTAATTGATGCTTCTCTCTTCACCTATTTATATAATATCCTCCCGTGTGCGCGCCGCCGTGCTGTCGGTGCTCTGCCTTGTGGCTGCACATGCCGGCGCACAGGTCACCGGTGTGGTTCTTGACGCCCAGACACGTCAGCCGTTAGAGTATGTCAGTGTCTACTACGAGGGCAAGGGACAGGGCGAGATGACCGACCAGCGTGGCCGCTTCTCTCTCCGTGAGGACCCGGCATGGACACAGCTGACCATCTCCACCATGGGCTACGAGAAGCAGGTGGTGAAGCTCAAGGCCTTTGGCAAGAACAAAGGCATCCGTGTCATGCTCAAGCCCGATGCCGTGAGCATGAAGGAGGTGGAGGTTAGCTCGCAGCGCACACGCTACAGCCGGCGCAACAACCCTGCCGTCGACTTCATGCAGCGGGTGATAGCCCATAAGCGTGCCAATGACCTGCACGCCAAGGACTACTTCACCTACACCACCTATGAGAAGATGACGTTCTCCATCAACGAGTTCACGGAGAGCATCTTCGACCTGGAGGAGGGGCGTAGCTGGGCCTTCCTCAAGGACCACGTGGAGCGTCATCCGCAGACGGGCAAGCTCATACTGCCCCTCACCGTGGACGAGCAGCTGTCGCACACCTTCTATCGCCGCAGTCCCAAGACGGAGAAGGAACTCATCAAGGCTAAGAGCACACGAGGCATCAATGAGCTTGTCAACACGGGCGAGATAATGACCACGGTGCTGAAGGACTGCTTCACCGACGTCAACATCTACGATGAGGAGTGCCGTCTCCTACAGTTCCATTTCAAGAGTCCCATTGCCAACTCGGCCATCAGCTTCTACCGCTATTACTTGCAGGATACTCTCTTCTTTGTGCGTTCCACCCCCGAGATGCGCGCCGCCAAGGAGTATAACCCGCTCGACTTCTATGTGACGCGCGCCGAGGCCCACGCCGCAGGCATCGAGCGCTTCGACAGTGTCGTCGTGCTGGGCTTCACTCCCAACAACCAGCAGGACATAGGCTTCAACGGACGCCTGTATGTGCTTGCCGATTCGTCCTACCAGGTGAAAACGTGCGAGCTGCATGTGCCCAAGCAGTCGAATGTGAACTTTGTCGACGACATCGCCATCCAACAGTACTACGAGGACCTGCCCACGGGCGAGCGTGTCTGCGTCAACAACGACATGTTGGTGGAGCTCTCCGTGGCATCGTGGCTGTCGAAACTGCTCGTGCAGCGCACCGTGCGCAACTTCGACTACCAGTTCGACGAGATACCAGCCAACCTCTTCCGCCGCATCAAGGGCACTACCTACACAGAGCCCGATGCCACGATGCACACCGATGACCAGTACTGGGCGCAGTACCGGCAGCAGGAGCTCACCAAGTCGGAGAGCGAGATTGGCGGCCTGCTCAAGAAACTCACCGAGATGCGGGGCTTCAAGCCCATCATGTTTGGCGTGAAGGCTCTGATAGAGAACTATATAGAGACATCCGACTCTACTGCCACCAACAAGTTCGACTTCGGCCCAATCAACACCACCGTGTCGTGGAACGACTACGACCGCTGGCGCTTCCGTCTGTCGGGCTTCACCACAGCCCACCTCAACCCCCACTGGTTCCTGGGTGGCTATGTTGCCTACGGCACCCAGAGCCGCAACCTCTACGGCTGGGGCGAGGTCACCTACAGCTTCAACCGCAAGGCCTACCTGCCACGCGAGTTCCCCCGCAACAACCTGCACTTCTCCTACCGCCGCGACGTCACCACGCCTTTCGACAAGTTCGTGCCCACGGACAAGGACAATATGTTCATGGCCTTCCACACGGCCAAGGTCGACCAGTATAACCTCGTCAGCGAGTGGAAAGCCATGTGGGACCGCGAGTGGTACAATGGTGCCAAGATGCAGCTGCGCTATATGCGCACGCATCAGCGTCCCGTCGACAAACTCTTCTACCAGGCCCTCGGCACCGACGCCGCAGTGACTGCCACGGCCGACATGTCGCGCCTTGCCTACGCCCCTGCACTGCACCGCCGCTCCATCACCACCTCGGAGCTCTATGGCAGCATAAGCTTCGAGCCCGGAGCCACCTATATCAACACCAAGCAGCGCCGCGTGAAGATCAACAAGGACGCACCCATCTTCACCGTCAGCCACACCATGGGTCTGAAGGGCGTGCTGGGCGGCGACTATGCATATAATGTCACCGAGGCCGGCATCTACAAGCGCATCTACGTGCCCTCGGGATGGGGCTATTTCGACACCGACATCCGCGCCGGCATGCAGTGGAACAAGGTGCCCTTCCCGCTGCTCATACACCCCGCCGTCAACCAGAGCTATGTGATGCAGGACTTCACCTTCTCACTCATCAATAGCCTGGAGTTCCTCAACGACCGCTATGCACAGCTCATGTGGTCGTGGGACCTCTGCGGCAAGATCTTCAACCGCGTGCCCTTGCTAAAGAAGCTGCACTGGCGCGAATATATAGGCGTGAACGCGCTCTGGGGCACACTTTCCGACAAGAACAACCCTGCCGCTTCCGGCTATACCGACGCCGACCTCTTCTATCTGCCAGGCCACTTCATCACCAATGCCGACGGCACCGTGGCCTACGAGAACAACACCGTGGTGATGGATCCCAAGACACCCTATGTGGAGCTGCGTCTCGGCGTGCACAACATCTTCAAGATACTCCATGTGGAGTATGTGCGCCGCCTCACCTATCTCGACGACCCAGGGACGAAGAAACACGGCGTGCGCTTTATGTTCCGCGTCTTCTTCTGAACGGCTCCGGCCATGCACCGATAGCGGCAGCCCCTTGCAATGCCACGGCACACCTCGTGCAGGAGCATTGCCGTATACCCTGCACCGTACCCATCAGACACCCTGCACCCACTGCACAAACACCCTGCACCGTCCGCGCAACCACCGTGCAGGGTGTTTGGTCATCACCCTGCACCCACTTCTGACAGCATCAGCATACACTCATCTGCCTCTTTGCACAAAAAAAAGGCAGCAGAGTGCACCTTTTGGCCGTTTTCTTTACCCCTACGTGGTTGTGTTACCAATAAATCCATATCTTTGCCCTGTCTTCCCCAAGCGTGGGGGAGAGCACTAACAAGCATGATTATCCACTAAAAACAACTCTTTACACAATGAAGAAGTTTATGCTTTTGGCGCTCCTCAGCGCATTTGTCTTCAGCGTCGCATCCTATGCAGGCAGCTACCAGTCGCAGGCCAAGAAGCTTGCCAAGGCCGAGTACAAGCGTCTCAAGAAAGAAGGCTGGATCGTGGCCCCGGGCGCTCTGCCCCTGCAGGCACAGCTCGAAGATGCCTACCTCAAGCAGCTTGAGCGCGGCGACGACGGCTATCCCCTCTGGTACATCGGCACAGGGCAGAGCGTAGGCCAGATCATCGACGCTGCACGTGTGCAGGCCACAGCCGTCTCCAAGCAGAACATTGCCGAGCAGGCAGGCAGCGAGATAGCAGGCCTCGTGGAGAACGCCGTCGGCAACAAGCAGCTCAGCACCACCGAGGCTGCTTCCATAGCACAGACCATCACCAAGTCGAAGGAACTCATCAACGCCAAGCTCGGCCGCACAGTGCCCGTCGTGGAATGCTACCGCCGCCTCAAGAACGGCAACGTGGAAGTGCTCATCCGCACAGGCTACAATGCCAACACAGCCCGTCAGCTCGGCATCGACGCCATCAAGGAGCAACTGGAGCAGGAAGCACGCGAGCTCGTCGTGGTCTTCGAGAACGCCGTGAAGTAACACCTGCCTGCTGAGGCATAAATATCACCTCGCGCTTCTCTATCCTCCCACACTGGCCAAGCGCGGAGGGATGGAGAAGCGCGGTAACGTTTAGGACAAGCACACTATTCCACCACACGTAACACACCACAACCACCATCATCTATGAAGCAACTCCACCGACCAATATACGTGGCCCTCGCCGTCCTCGCACTCGGCACCACACCGGCCAGCGCACAAGACGACTGGGGCAGCCTCGGCGATGCCTTCGGCTCATCGTGGGATGAGTTCGTGGCCGAGACCGATGCCGCATGGGAAGCCTTCCGCGACAGCTGCAACGCAGCCTTCGCCAACCTCTTGGAGCAGACATGGAAGGACTTCACCCCACAGGGCGTACAGGCACCACCCAAGGACAATGGTATATCCACCGAGATGATGCAGCAGATGGCCCTGCCGCCCGAGATACCGCAGACACCTCCCACCAACGCCTTCTTCGCCTTCGACGCCATCGTCGACGCCGTGGACAATGTGAGTGCCAAGGCCATCAAGCCTCTCTTCAAGAAAAAGACCAAGAAGCAGAAGGCTGCCGCCCGCGCAAAGGCCAAGGCTCAGGCACAGCAACAGACCCAGCAGCAGAACGACCCCTTCGCCTCCTTCGGCACCGCCGTGCCCACGCAGCAGCCGCGCCAGCAGGCAAGTGCCAAACCCGCCAAAGGGCAGGCACCGGCACCCGCCAAGTGGCTTAAGTTCACCGTCTATGGCACCGAGATGCAAGTCAACATAGGCGACATCACCGAGCAACTGCGACTTGCCGACACGCAGAACACCACTGTGGCCAACGCGTGGCGACTGTGCTCCACACCACAGTACAAGGAGCTCATTGACGACTGCCTGCAACTCAAGGACGACTATCAGTTGTGCGACTGGGCATACCTCCAGGCACTGCGCGCCATGGGCGATGCCTACTTCGGCCAAGGCTCCAACGAGAGCACATTCATCACTGCCTACATCTTCAGCCAGTCGGGCTTCCGCATGCGTCTCGGAGCTGCTAACGGCAAGCTTGTGATGCTCTACGGCACACAACACACCATCTTCGGCAAGCCTGCATGGAGGTTCGATGCCGAGAACTTCTATGCCCTCAATGTCGACATCGACACCTACATGCCAGTCAACGCATGTCCCGCAGCCATGGAACAGGAAGAGTCCATGTCGCTGCTCGTGCCGGCAGAGCCCAAACTCACCGCCGACGTGTCCACCAACCACGTGTTCCAGGCATACCGCGACAAGTCGTTCCGCATCAGCGTCGATGTCAACCAGAACCTCATGTCGTTCTTCGAGAGCTATCCCTCGTCGCGTCTTGGCGACAACCAGATGTCACGCTGGATAATGCTCGCCAACACACCACTCGACAGCATGCTCTGTGCACAGCTCTATCCTGAGCTCCGCAAGCGTCTGGCAGGACGCAGCAAGCGCGACCAGGTGGCAGCACTGCTCGACCTCGTGCAGGGCTTCACCTACAAGCTCGACGAGGAACGCTGGGGCTACGACCGCGCCTTCTTCTCAGAGGAGACACTCTTCTACGATGTGAGCGACTGCGAAGACCATGCCATACTCTTCTCGCGACTCGTGCGCGACCTCGTAGGCCTGCCCGTGGCACTCGTCCACTATGAGAACCCAGGCCATCTGGCTGCCGCCGTAAGGTTCGATGAGAGCGACGGCGTGCAGGGCGACTACATGCAGCTTGGTACAGACCGCTTCTACATCACCGACCCCACCTACGCCGGTGCCGGCATAGGGCGCACCATGCCTGTGGTGAAGCGTGCACGCACTAACATTGCCCTGCTGCAATAAACATCTCCCACACATCCTTCCCTCACACATTCCCTATGAACAACTACATCAAGACCATACTCCTGAGTCTGTGCATACTGGCAGGCCTCACGGCATCAGCGCAGAAGCTCGTGGTGTACTCCGTCACGGGCGGCCCGCAGCTGGTCACCGCATCAGGCAAGACTGCCATACGCCCATGGCAGCAGCTCACAATGGATGCCACGGTCAATATCCCCTACGACGCCACCCTGCGCCTCGTGGATGAGGCCAACAGCAAGCAGTATGTCATCCGCACACCGGGCAGTGACAAAGTGAGCAACTTCATCAGCAAGAGCGGCAACTCAGCGTCGGCACTGACACAGCGTTTCCTCCAGTACATGAAGGGGCAGATGACCAACGGCGCACGTCTCACCGCACAGGAACACTCCGACGTGGCCACCGTGACACGTCAGGTGGCAGTGGCCACGGAGCCGGCATCCAACGACCCGCTGGCAGCCTTCCGCCGTGAGTTTGAGAGCTTCCGCGATGCAGCGCGCAAGGACTTCGACACCTTCCGCCAGCAGGTGAACGCACAGTATGCCGAGTTCCTCAAGGACTGCTGGGCCACCTTCGGCGCACAGCCTCCCATCCCCAAGCCCAAGATTGAGGATGTGAAGCCCATCATACTGCCACGACAGGAAGAAGGGCGCAGGATTCCCACACGACCCGTTCCCATTCAGGAGTTCGTGACGCCCGTACTGCCTGAGCCGCAGCCCATACCCATCCAGCCCATACCCGAGGATGAGCGCACCGACGTGTTTGAGGGCGTGAGCCTCGTCTTCCTCGGCACGCCCGTCAAGGTGCGCTTTGAGGCCGACAGCAAGATTGCCCTGGCAAGTGCTTCGCCCAATGCCATCTCTGAGGCCTGGAAACAGTTCTCCGACCCTCAGTACAACAACACTCTGGCCGACTGCCTGCACTTCAGGCAGGACATGCACCTCGGCGACTGGGCCTACCTGCAGCTGCTCAAGGCCGTGGCAGACGCCACCATGGGCAAAGGCAATGCCTCCACGCTCTTCATGGCCTACATGTACTGCCAGTCGGGCTACCAGATGCGTATTGCTGCTACCGACGATGGCGAGGTGCTGATGCTCTTTGCCTGCCGTCACATCATCTACAACAAGGCATACTTCACGCTGGGCGGAGAGTACTACTATCCGTTTGGGCAGGCACCAATGCAGCTCAGCATCTGCGACCTGCCCTATCCTGCCGAGCGCGGACTCTCGCTCATCATCAGTGAGCCCATGGCCATCGACGTTGCTGCGTCGCCTGTGCGCACGATGCAGTCGAAGCGCTACCACAAGATGGATGTCAGCGTCTCCGTCAACCGCAACCTCATCGACTTCTACGACGGCTATCCCTCCTCGGAAATCGGTGGCGACGTGATGACACGCTGGGCTATGTATGCCAATACTCCTCTCAGCCAGCAGGCCACATCGTCGCTCTATCCTGCCATTGAAGCCGATGTGCGCGGACTCAGCACGCTCGATGCCGTCAACCATGTGCTCAACTTCGTGCAGACATCGCTCGTGTATGAGTTCGACGACAAAGTCTGGGGCGGCGACCGTGCCTTCTTCGCCGAGGAGACACTGTTCTATCCTTATGCCGACTGTGAGGATCGTTCCATACTCTTCACACGAATCGTGCGCGACGTGCTCAAGCTGAAGACAGTGCTCATCTACTATCCCGGCCATCTGGCCACAGCTGTCAACTTCCCCGACGATGTCGATGGCGACTATGTGGTCGTTGGCGGTGAGCGCTACACCATCTGTGACCCCACCTTCATCGGAGCACCTGTAGGGCGCACCATGCCGCAGATGGACAACGCATCGGCCAAAGCAATAGTGCTGCAGTGACAGGCTGAAGACCTCATGCGCGCGTACATATTTATATATGTGCGCGCGTAACTCTGTCTGACCCGTGACGGAGACAGCAGCTGATATGCCAATAAACAATCAACAGTAAACATATAAACTCATGGACAACAACAGTGAACAGAAACCTGGACAGGTGCAGGTGAACATGACCCCCGAGGTGGAGCGTGGAGTATATTCCAACATGACCATCATGGGCTACACACCTGCAGAATTCATCATGGACTTTGTGTTCCATCATCCTGGCATGCCCCGGGCCAACGTGCAGAGCCGTGTCATCATGTCGCCCGTGCAAGCCAAGCGACTCATGCGCCTGCTGGAGCAGAACATGGCCAACTATGAGAAGAACTTCGGCACTATCAGCCTGGCAGAGGACAGCAAGTCGAAGGAACCCATCTCACCCTTCAAGCTCAAGTAGGCCAGGCCGACACCATCCCAATTGCAGGGGCAGGGTAGCGACACCAAGGGTGTTGTGCCTTGCCCCTGCACTGCGTCATGCTGCTCTTAGCTGCTACATGCCGTTCACTCTGTAGTCTGTTTGACTGCTCTATTGTGCATTTATCCGCGATGAAAGCCTTTTTGACTCTCGTCATTAACCGCATCAACAGTTAAAAAAGCATAAATATGCGTGTGTCAGTCTGCCAATTTTGCGTCGGTGGCGGTTTTAGTCAGCACTAAGAGTTGCAGTTAGGGCTGAAATGTATAACTTTGCAGCCCGAATGGGCATAGTGTGCCCGTTTGACTTGCGTATACAGGTAAATTCATACATAAATAATACATATAAAAGTAACACAACAATGCCTACAATCCAACAACTGGTCCGTAAAGGCCGTCAGGTGCTGGTAGACAAGAGCAAGAGCCCCGCCCTCGACAGCTGCCCTCAGCGTCGTGGCGTGTGCGTGCGTGTCTATACCACAACACCTAAGAAGCCTAACTCGGCAATGCGTAAGGTGGCCCGTGTGCGCCTTACCAACTCGAAGGAAGTCAACAGCTACATCCCCGGCGAGGGACACAACCTGCAGGAGCACAGCATCGTGCTGGTGCGTGGAGGCCGTGTGAAGGATCTCCCCGGTGTGCGCTACCACATCGTGCGCGGCACCCTCGACACAGCCGGCGTTGCCAACCGCACACAGCGTCGTTCCAAGTACGGGGCTAAGCGCCCGAAGGCTGCCAAGAAGTAAGTCGCAGGGACAGACACTGAAGTAATTAATCCTAATTCATCCAAACAAGGTTTTGTGTTGTACAGACGAGGTTGAGTAAGCACCTCAGTGGAGGAGCTGAAGAACACAACGCTACAGCCCAAACGCAGAAACTCTCACACAGAAATGAGAAAAGCAAAACCAAAGAAGCGTGTCATCCTTCCCGATCCCGTGTATGGCGACGTGAAGGTGTCCAAGTTTGTCAATCATCTGATGTATGATGGCAAGAAGAGCATCTCCTATCGCATCTTCTATGATGCTCTTGAGATTGTGAAGAATAAGATGCAGGACCAGGAGAAGAGTGCCCTCGAGATATGGAAGGAAGCTCTTGACAAGGTGACTCCCCTTGTGGAGGTGAAGAGCCGCCGCATAGGTGGTGCAACCTTCCAGGTGCCCACGGAGATACGTCCGTCGCGTAAGGAGAGCGTCTCGATGAAGAACCTTATCTCCTTCGCTCGCAAGCGTGGCGGCAAGACCATGGCCGATAAGCTCGCAGCCGAGATAATGGATGCCTTCAACGGTCAGGGTGGTGCCTTCAAGCGTAAGGAAGATATGCACCGCATGGCTGAGGCCAACCGCGCATTCGCACACTTCCGCTTCTAATCCGCATAACCAGACTACACAAGACGAATGGCTAAACAAGATTTGCACCTGACCCGCAATATAGGCATCATGGCTCACATCGATGCCGGCAAGACGACTACCTCTGAGCGTATCCTCTTCTATACGGGTCTCACCCACAAAATAGGTGAAGTGCACGACGGTGCCGCTACCATGGACTGGATGGCTCAGGAACAGGAACGCGGCATCACCATCACTTCTGCTGCCACTACCACATTCTGGAACTGGAACGACAAGAAGTATAAAATCAACCTAATTGACACTCCGGGGCACGTGGACTTCACCGCAGAGGTGGAGCGCTCGCTGCGTGTGCTCGACGGTGCCGTGGCTGCCTATTGCGCCGTGGGCGGCGTGGAGCCCCAGTCCGAGACTGTGTGGCGTCAGGCCGACAAGTACAATGTGCCGCGCATCGGATATGTCAACAAGATGGACCGTTCTGGTGCCGACTTCTTCGAGGTGGTGCGCCAGATGAAGGACGTCCTTGGCGCAAAGGCTGTACCCGTGGTGATACCCATCGGTGCCGAGGAGAATTTCAAGGGTGTGGTCGACCTCATCAAGATGAAGGCCATACTCTGGCACGACGAGACAATGGGTGCCGAGTACAGCGTTGAGGAAATCCCCGCCAACCTTGTTGACGAGGCTCAGGAGTGGCGCGACAAGATGCTCGAGACCGTGGCCGAGTACGACGAGAAGCTGATGGAGAAGTTCTTCGACGACCCCAGCAGCATCACCGAGGAAGAAATACTCGCGGCCTTGCGTGCCGCCACCGTGAGCATGGAGATTACGCCTATGCTGTGCGGTTCGTCGTTCAAGAACAAAGGTGTCCAGACATTGCTGGATTATGTTTGCGCTTTCCTGCCCAGTCCCCTTGATACGCCCAATGTCGTGGGCACCAACCCCGAGACGGGCGAGGAGGAAGACCGCAAGCCCAGCGAGGACGACAAGACATCAGCCCTGGCATTCAAAATAGCCACTGACCCGTATGTGGGTCGTCTCACCTTCATACGTGTCTATTCGGGCAAGGTGGAGGCTGGCTCCTATATCTATAACACCCGCTCGGGCAAGAAGGAGCGTGTGAGCCGTCTCTTCCAGATGCACTCCAACCACCAGAATCCTGTTGAGGTAATCTCTGCCGGAGATATAGGTGCAGGCGTAGGTTTCAAGGATATACGCACTGGCGACACTCTCTGCGACGAGGATGCACCCATTGTGCTCGAGTCGATGGACTTCCCCGACCCCGTGATTGGTATCGCCGTGGAGCCCAAGACCCAGAAAGATCTGGACAAGCTCTCCAATGGTCTCGCCAAGCTGGCTGAGGAAGATCCCACATTCACCGTGCGTACCGATGAGCAGAGCGGCCAGACCGTCATCAGCGGTATGGGCGAGCTGCACCTCGACATCATCATCGACCGCCTCAAGCGCGAGTTCAAGGTGGAGTGTAACCAGGGTAAGCCTCAGGTCAACTATAAGGAAGCTATCACCAAGACGGTCAATCTCCGTGAGGTCTACAAAAAGCAGTCCGGTGGTCGCGGTAAGTTCGCCGACATCATTGTCAACGTCGGCCCTGTCGACGACGACTTCGAAGGTACAGGCCTGCAGTTTGAGAACAAGGTGACTGGCGGTAACATACCCAAGGAATTCATTCCTTCCGTGCAGAAAGGCTTCGAGAGTGCCATGAAGAATGGCATACTCGGTGGCTTCCCCATGGATAGCCTCAAGGTAGAACTGCTCGACGGTTCGTTCCACCCTGTGGACTCCGACCAGCTCTCTTTCGAAATCTGTGCCATTCAGGCATACAAGAATGCCTGCACACAGGCCAAGCCTGTGCTGATGGAGCCTATAATGAAGCTCGAGGTGGTGACGCCAGAAGAGAATATGGGCGACGTCATAGGCGACCTCAACAAACGCCGTGGTCAGGTGGAAGGCATGGACACAAGTCGCAGTGGTGCCCGCATAGTCAAGGCCATGGTGCCGCTGGGCGAGATGTTCGGATATGTGACGGCATTGCGTACCATCACCTCCGGCCGTGCTACCAGCAGTATGACCTACGACCATCACGCACCTGTATCCAGCAGCATCGCCAAGACTGTACTTGAGGAAATCAAGGGTCGTGTCGATCTGGTCTGATACGATGAAACAAAGGGGCAGGGCGTTGCCGAGCAAATGACTCTTTGGCAACACCCGCCTCAAACAATTATCAACAATAACAACTTAACATCACCATGAGTCAGAAAATCAGAATTAAGCTCAAGTCCTACGACCACAACCTCGTAGACAAGTCGGCAGAGAAGATTGTCAAGACCGTGAAGGCTACGGGTGCCATTGTCAGCGGCCCGATACCATTGCCCACACACAAGCGCATCTTCACTGTCAACCGTTCCACATTCGTCAACAAGAAAGCCCGCGAACAGTTCCAGCTGAGCAGCTACAAGCGCCTCATCGACATCTTCTCGAGTACGGCACAGACAGTGGATGCCCTTATGAAGCTCGAACTCCCCAGCGGTGTCGAAGTGGAAATCAAGGTGTAGGACTCACGCTTAGCGAACACAATCGTACTTATATCATATATCATTACTGAAATGCCAGGATTATTAGGAAAGAAAATCGGAATGACTTCCGTTTTCAGTGCCGACGGCAAGAATGTGCCGTGCACTGTTGTCGAATTGGGTCCTTGCGTAGTAACACAAATCAAGAGCGTTGAGAAGGACGGCTATGCTGCCGTTCAGCTCGGCTTCGAAGATGCTAAGGAGAAGAATACATCCAAGCCGATGCTTGGCCACTTCGCCAAAAGCGGTGTTACACCCAAGCGCCACTTGGCCGAGTTCACGGGTTTTGAGCAAGAGCTCAATCTGGGCGACACAATCACTGTTGCAGACCTCTTCGCAGATGCATCTTACGTTGACGTCATCGGCACAAGCAAAGGACGTGGCTTCCAGGGCGTAGTGAAGCGTCATGGTTTCGGAGGTGTAGGTCAGACCACCCATGGTCAGGACGACCGCACCCGCAAACCAGGTTCCATCGGTGCCTGTTCATATCCCGCCAAGGTCTTCAAGGGCCTGCGAATGGGCGGACAGATGGGCAATGCACGCGTGACCACCCACAACCTACAGGTGTTAAAGGTTATACCTGAGCACAACCTCCTTCTTATCAAGGGCAGCGTGCCTGGGTTCAATGGTTCAATCGTAAGTGTTATTTTGTAAGATGGAACTCAGTGTATTAAATATCAAAGGTCAGGATACTGGCCGCAAGGTCGTGCTTGATGATGCCCTCTTCGGCATTGAGCCCAACGACCACGCTATCTACCTCGATGTCCGACTCTATCTTGCTAACCAGCGACAGGGAACGGCCAAGGCAAAGACACGCTCTGAGATCAGTGGTTCCACCCGTAAGCTCGGTCGTCAGAAAGGCGGTGGCGGAGCACGTCGTGGTGACATCAATTCTCCTGTACTTGTTGGCGGTGGCCGTGTCTTCGGCCCTCAGCCGCGCGACTACAGCTTCAAGCTCAATAAGAAGCTACGTCGTCTGGCACGTAAGAGTGCTCTCTCATACAAGGCACAGGAGAATGCTATTGTCGTAGTAGAAGACTTCACGTTTGAGGCTCCTAAGACCAAGCAGTATATCGAAGTGCTAAATAATCTTAAAGTAGCAGACAAGAAGACACTCCTCGTGCTGCAAGGAATAGACAAAGCCGTATATTTGTCCGCTCGTAACTTGGAGCGTGCTGACGTCGTCGCTGCATCCGCGCTGAACACCTACAAAGTGCTTGACGCTGATGTCCTTGTGCTGACTGAGAGTGCGCTTGCAGCTGTTAACGAGAGCCTAAACAAGTAACCCCCGACATCGCACACAGTTATGGGATATATCATAAAACCTCTGGTCACTGAGAAGATGACCAAGATTACGGAGAAGCAGAACAAGTTCGGCTTCATTGTCCGTCCTGAAGCAAATAAGATTCAGATTAAAGAAGAGGTGGAAGCTCTGTACAATGTCAAGGTTGTCGGCATCAGCACATGTGTCTACGCCGGCAAAAACAAGAGCCGCTACACCAAGGCTGGTCTCATAAAGGGTCGCACTAATGCCTTCAAGAAGGCTGTCGTGACCCTGAGAGAAGGAGACACCATAGATTTCTATAGCAACATTTAACTAAGATGGCAGTACGTAAATTAAAGCCCACGACACCGGGCCAAAGACATAAGATTATAGGTACCTTCGAAGAGATTACTGCATCTGTACCTGAGAAGTCTCTCACTTATGGCAAGCGCTCCACTGGAGGCCGCAACAACGTCGGTAAGATGACGGTGCGATACATCGGTGGAGGTCACAAGCGCAAGTTCCGCTTCATTGACTTCAAGCGAGAGAAAGATGGTGTTCCAGCAGTAGTGAAGACCATAGAGTACGATCCCAACCGCTCGGCTCGTATAGCATTGCTCTTCTATGCTGATGGCGAAAAGCGTTATATTATCGCTCCTAACGGACTGAAGGTCGGCCAGACACTCATGTCCGGCTCTGAAGCTGCTCCCGAGGTAGGTAATGCCCTCCCTCTGCAGAATATCCCCGTGGGTACGGTGATACATAATATCGAGCTACGCCCAGGTCAGGGCGCACTGCTGGTGCGTTCTGCTGGCAATTTCGCACAGCTCACCTCTCGCGAAGGCCGTTATTGTGTCATCAAGCTTCCCTCGGGTGAGACCCGTAAGGTGCTCAGTGCATGTCGGGCAACCGTGGGTAGCGTGGGCAATAGCGACCATGCTCTGGAAGCATCAGGCAAGGCCGGACGTAGCCGCTGGCTCGGTCGTCGTCCTCACAACCGCGGTGTAGTGATGAACCCGCACGATCACCCGATGGGTGGTGGCGAAGGCCGCCAGAGCGGTGGACATCCGCGCTCACGCAAGGGCCTGTATTCGAAGGGTCTCAAGACACGTGCTCCGAAGAAGCAGTCTAACAAGTATATCATCGAGAGAGCTAACAAGAAGTAATCACGATTAACTGAAGATATCCATTATGAGTCGTTCACTTAAGAAAGGTCCATATATAGCAGTTAGCCTCGAGAAGAAAGTGCTTGCTATGAATGAGAGTGGCAAGAAGAATGTCGTAAAGACATGGGCACGTGCTTCCATGATTAGCCCTGACTTCGTGGGCCACACGATAGCTGTTCACAATGGCAATAAGTTCATACCCGTCTACGTCACCGAGAATATGGTTGGCCATAAGCTCGGCGAGTTCGCACCCACCCGTAAGTTCGGTGGCCATGCTGGACAGAAGAAGAAGTAAACTGGGTCTTTTGCTCACATACGGAATAATATAGAGTAATAATATAATGGGAAAAAGAAAAAGATTAGCAGCTGAAGCTCGCAAGGCTGCTCTCAAGACCCAGTATTTTGCAAAGGCTAACGACGTACCCTCTTCACCACGTAAGATGCGCTATGTGGTTGATTTGATTCGTGGTATGGAGGTCAACCGCGCGCTGGCCACTTTGCATTTCAACAAGAAGGCAGCAGCTGCCGATGTGGAGAAACTGCTTCGCTCTGCCATTGCCAACTGGGAACAGAAGAACGAGCGTAAAGCCGAAGACGGTGAGTTGGTAGTTTCGCGAGTATTCGTCGATGAAGGCGCTACACTGAAGCGTATGCGTCCTGCACCTCAGGGACGCGGGTATCGTATCCGCAAGCGTAGTAACCACGTCACGTTGTTCGTCGACACTAAAACAAACGATTAATCAGAAGCACTATGGGACAGAAAGTTAATCCTATTAGCAACCGTCTTGGCATCGTACGTGGTTGGGATTCTAACTGGTATGGTGGCAAGAACTTCGGCGAATCAATCCTTGAGGACAGCAAGATACGCAAGTATCTTCAGGTGCGCCTCGGCGATGCGAGCATCTCACGCATCGTCATAGAGCGCACACTCAAGCTCGTGACTATCACTATCTGCACGTCACGTCCGGGTCTAATCATTGGTAAGGGCGGAGAAAAGGTTGATGCTCTCAAGAAAGAGCTCAAGAAGATTACGGACAAGGATATTCAGATTAACATCTTTGAGGTAAAGAAGCCCGACCTCGATGCAAACATTGTTGGAGCCAACATTGCAAAGCAGGTGGAGGGCAAGATTGCTTACCGCCGTGCCATCAAGATGGCCATCGCTAACTCGATGCGGGCAGGGGCCGAAGGTATCAAGGTGCTGATTTCCGGCCGACTCAATGGCGCAGAAATAGCGCGTTCAGAGATGTTCAAGGAGGGCCGTACTCCTCTTCATACCTTCCGAGCCGATATTGACTACTGCCAGACAGAGGCTCTTACTAAGGTCGGTCTCCTCGGTATTAAGGTGTGGATTTGCCGCGGTGAGGTCTATGGCAAAAAGGATCTTGCACCCAACTTCACCCAGCAGAAGGACAATGGCCGTTTCGGCGGCAATGACCGTGGCGGTCGTCGCGGTCCCCGTCGGCCCCGGAGCAACAACCGTTAAACCTAAAGAGACAACACAACAATGTTACAGCCTAAAAGAACTAAATACAGAAGACCTCAAAAAGGCCGTTGCAAGGGTAACGCACAGCGTGGCAACCAACTGGCCTTTGGCTCTTTTGGCATAAAGAGCCTGGATACACACTGGATAACAGGTCGCCAGATTGAAGCTGCCCGTGTCGCTGTGACACGTTACATGCAGCGTGAAGGACAAGTCTGGATCCGCATTTTCCCGGACAAGCCTATCACAAAGAAGCCGGCAGATGTGCGTATGGGTAAGGGTAAGGGTGACCCCGTGGGGTATGTCTTTCCCATCACCCCAGGCCGCATAATTTTTGAGGTTGAGGGCGTCCCCTACGAGACAGCCAAGGAGGCTCTGCGTCTTGCCGCACAGAAGCTCCCTGTGACCACGAAATTCATTGTTAGAAGAGACTACGATAAAAACGCGTGAGTATGAAGACAGCTGAAATCCGTGCTCTTACTGTAGAAGAGCTGAAAGAGAAGATTGATACGGCAAAGGCGCAATACGATCAGATGTTGCTCAATCATGCCGTTTCTCCGCTGGAAAATCCTTCCGAGATAAAGAAGGCACGTCGTGAAATCGCACGCCTTAAAACAATCCTCGTGGAGAAGTCCAATGCTAATTAATAATGGTCTTAGACATGGAAGCCAGAAACTTAAGAAAGACAAGAACCGGTGTTGTCATCAGCGACAAGATGGATAAGACCATTGTGGTAGCTGCCAAGTACAAGGAGAGACACCCGATTTACGGTAAATTCGTCTCCAAGACGAAGAAGTACCATGCTCACGATGAGAAGAATGACTGTTGCAAGGGTGACACCGTGCTCATCATGGAAACCCGTCCTCTGAGCAAGACAAAGAGATGGAGAGTAGTAGAAATCGTTGAAAGAGCTAAGTAAGTTATGATACAGGCTGAATCAAGATTAGTCGTAGCAGACAATAGTGGAGCCAAGGAGTGCCTTTGCATCAGGGTTCTTGGTGGCACCAAGCGTCGCTATGCAACTGTGGGAGATGTGATAGTCGTTGCTGTGAAGAGCGTTATCCCCTCCAGTGATATTAAGAAGGGTGCTGTGTCAAAGGCTCTAATCGTCCGTACAAGCAAGGAAGTCCGCCGTGCCGACGGCTCCTACATACGCTTCGACGATAATGCCTGCGTACTGTTGAATAATGCCGGTGAGCTTCGCGGAAGCCGCATCTTCGGTCCTGTAGCCCGTGAGTTGCGTGCAGCCAACATGAAGGTTGTGTCACTTGCACCCGAGGTTCTTTAATCCCCAAGAAGTATACCAATACAATGGCTAAGTTACATATCAAGAAAGGCGATACCGTGATGGTCCTTGCAGGCAACAGCAAAGGCCAGAGCGGCAAGGTGCTCAAGGTGCTCGTGAAGGAGCAGCGCGCCATCGTCGAGGGCCTGAACAAGGTCCACAAGAGCCAGAAACCCTCCGCTAAGTTCCCCCAGGGTGGTATAGTGGAGCAGGAGGCTCCCATCCACATTTCAAACTTGAATGTGGTTGATCCAAAGGAAGGCAAACCCACTCGCATTGGTCGTCGTCGCAATGCCGACGGTAAGCTGGTGCGCTATGCAAAAAAATCAGGAGAGGAGATTAAGTAATGGCAAACACAGCAAGATTGAAGCAGGAATATGCTGAGCGCATAGCTCCTGCGCTGAAAGAGAAGTTCGGCTACTCATCAGCTATGCAGATCCCTGTCCTGAAGAAGATTGTCATCAATCAGGGTCTTGGCATAGCCACTGCCGACAAGAAGATTATTGACGTCGCCCTCAACGAGCTTACGGCCATCACTGGTCAGAAGGCTGTCGCAACCATCTCCAAGAAGGACGTTGCCAACTTCAAGCTCCGCAAGAAGATGCCTATCGGTGTCATGGTGACACTGCGTCGTGAGCGCATGTATGAGTTCCTTGAGAAGCTTGTGAAGGTGGCTCTGCCCCGTATACGAGACTTCAAGGGCATCGAAGGTAAGCTCGACGGTCGTGGCAACTACACCCTCGGTATTCAGGAGCAGATAATCTTCCCTGAGATAAACATTGACGCCATAGACCGTATCGTGGGTATGAATATCACATTCGTAACCACAGCACAGACCGACGAGGAAGGCTTCGCCCTCCTTAAGGAGTTCGGTCTGCCATTCAAGAACTCTAAAAAGTAATCAAGAGTATGGCAAAAGAATCAATGAAGGCTCGTGAGGTAAAGCGGGCAAAGCTCGTTGCCAAGTATGCGGCCAAGCGTGCAGCTCTGAAGAAGATTGTCAACACGGGTGATCCCGTGGATGCTTTCGAGGCAGCACAGAAGCTCCAGAGCATACCTCGTAACGCCAACCCCATCCGCCTGCACAACCGCTGCAAGATAACTGGACGTCCCAAGGGCTATATCCGCCAGTTCGGTATCTCCCGTATCCAGTTCCGTGAGATGGCCTCTCAGGGTCTTATTCCGGGCGTGCGTAAGGCCAGCTGGTAATATTATGAGAGAGAGGGAGGTGCGAGTCCTCCCATACACATATTCATTTTAATATTGTCGGCAATGTGCCGATCAATTAAAACATCATCACAATGACAGATCCCATTGCAGATTACTTGACGCGCCTGCGCAATGCCATTATGGCAAAGCACAGAGTGGTAGAAATTCCCGCGTCTAATCTGAAGAAGGAGATCACCAAGATCCTCTTCGAGAAGGGCTACATCCTCAATTACAAGTTTGTTGAGGATGGTCCTCAGGGTACTATTAAGGTAGCCCTCAAATATGATGCCGTCAACAAGGTTAACGCCATCAAGAAGCTAATCCGTGTGTCCCGCCCTGGTATGCGTAAGTATACAGGCTACAAGGACATGCCGCGTGTCATCAACGGCCTCGGCATTGCTGTGATATCCACGTCTAAGGGTGTCATGACCAATAAGGAAGCTGCCGAGCAGAAGATAGGCGGGGAAGTCCTGTGCTATGTCTATTAATTTAATGGAGGACTAATCATGTCAAGAATAGGTAAATTGCCCATAAACATCCCAGCAGGTGTTGAGATTTCCATTGACGGCAACGTTGTTACTGTCAAAGGCAAGGAGGGTGTTTTAACCCAAGAGGTTAATCCTTCCATCAAGGTTAATTACGACAAAGAAAAGGCAGAACTGACATTTGAGGTTGATGAGGGCTACGACCCCATCAATGTGTCCCTCAAGCAGAAGCAGGCCTACCATGGTCTCTATCGTGCTCTCATCCACAACATGGTCGTGGGTGTCAGTGAGGGCTACACCAAGCAGATGGAGCTTGTTGGTGTAGGCTACCGTGTGAGCAACAAGGGCAACCTTGTTGAGTTCACGCTCGGCTATACCCACAGCATCTTCATCCAGTTGCCACAGGAAATCAAGGTCGAGACAAAATCTGAGCGTAACCAGAACCCTCAGATCATTCTCAAGTCTTGCGACAAGCAGCTCCTTGGCCAAGTATGTGCAAAGATTCGCTCTTTCCGTAAGCCTGAGCCTTACAAGGGCAAGGGTATCCTGTTCGTCGGTGAGCAGATACGCAGGAAGTCCGGTAAGTCAGCTGGTGCTAAGTAACTCTAAAAACGCGTAATCATGACAACGAAGATAGAAAGACGAATCAAGATTAAGTACAGAGTTCGTAATAAGATTTCTGGCACTGCAGAGCGCCCCCGCATGTCGGTGTTCCGCAGTAACAAGCAGATATACGTTCAAGTCATCAACGATGAGACCGGCCGCACACTTGTTGCAGCATCCTCTCTTGGCATGGAAGCATGTCCCAAGAAGGAACAGGCAGCCAAGGTCGGCGAAATCATCGCAGCCAAAGCCCTGGAGGCAGGTATCACCGCAGTGGTCTTCGACCGCAACGGATACCTCTACCATGGCCGTGTTAAGGAAGTTGCAGACGCAGCACGTAAAGGTGGACTTAAATTCTAATCATTATGGCAATCAAGAATGTAAAGATCAATAGCGATGTGGAATTGAAGGACCGCCTTGTAGCTATCAATCGTGTTACTAAGGTAACTAAGGGTGGCCGCACGTTCACATTTGCAGCAATCGTGGTAGTCGGCGATGGCAAGGGCATCATCGGCTATGGTCTTGGCAAGGCTGGCGAAGTGACAGCTGCTATAGCCAAGGGCGTTGAGGCAGCCAAGAAGAACCTCGTTCAGGTGCCTGTCATCAAGGGCACAGTTCCCCATGAGCAGGCAGCCAAGTTCGGCGGTGCAGATGTCCTCATCATGCCCGCTTCAACCGGTACCGGTGTCGTGGCCGGCGGTGCCATGCGCGCCGTCCTTGAGAGCGTGGGCATAACCGATTGCCTGGCCAAGTCGAAGGGCTCTTCCAACCCTCACAACTTGGTTAAGGCTACTATCGCTGCTCTTGCCGAGATGCGCGATGCCCGCCAGATAGCCCAGAACCGCGGTGTGAGTGTAGAAAAAGTGTTCAGAGGTTAAACAAAGGAGGTAACAGACATGGCAACAATCAAAGTAAAGCAAGTGAAGAGCCGTATCGGCGCCCCCCTCTATCAGAAGCGTACTCTCGACTCTATGGGACTCCGTAAGCTCAACCATGTTGTTGAGCTGGAGGATAATCCATCCGTGCGCGGACAGATACAGACCGTACATCACCTTGTGAAGGTTATAGGTTAAAGTGCAACCTCAGTAATCAACAGAATAATTGGTTTACGCATATGAAACTACATACATTGACACCAGCAGCTGGCGCAACAAAGAGCCGCAAGAGAATAGGCCGTGGTCCGGGTTCAGGACGCGGAGGCACTTCTACGCGTGGCCATAAGGGTGCAAAGGCTCGCTCCGGCTATAAGAAGAAGATAGGCTTCGAGGGTGGCCAGATGCCTCTGCAGCGTCGCCTCCCCAAATTCGGCTTCAAGAACATCAACCGTAAGGAGTACGAGCCCATCAATCTCCTTGTCCTTCAGAAGCTCGCTGACGGCGGCTTGACCAAGATTGGTCCTGCCGAACTTGTCAGTGCAGGCTATGTGAAGGCTGGCGAGTTGGTGAAGGTGCTTGGCAAGGGCGAACTCACTGCCAAGGTGGAGGTCGAGGCCAACGCTTTCTCAAAGAGCGCTGAAGCAGCCATCACGGCTGCCGGTGGCACCGCCACAACCCTGTAAGCTGCAACATCGATTTCTTTCACGACATGAAGAAGTTTTTTGCAACACTGAAGAACATATGGCTGATTGAGGACCTTCGCATGAAGATCCTCATCACCATAGGTTTTGCCGCCATCTACCGTTTTGGTTCCTTTGTTGTCTTGCCGGGCATCAATCCCAACCATCTGGTAGCATTGCGCGAGCAGACCAGCGAAGGTCTGATGAGCCTTCTTAACATGTTCTCTGGAGGTGCGTTCTCCAACGCATCTATCTTTGCGTTGGGTATCATGCCCTATATCACAGCCTCCATCGTCATCCAGCTGTTAGCTGTTGCTGTACCTCATTTCCAGAAGATGCAGCGTGAGGGCGAGAGCGGCCGTCGCAAGATCAATCAGTACACCCGCTATCTGACCATCTTTATCCTCTTCTTCCAGGCTCCTGGTTATCTGGCTAATCTGCGTCATTTGGCCGGTGGGGCTCTCAGTCCTTCCATCGGCTGGACCTCATTCATGATTACGTCCACTGTCATCCTTGCTGCCGGCAGCATGTTCATCCTCTGGTTGGGCGAGCGCATCACAGACAAGGGCATCGGCAATGGTGTCTCCATGATAATCATGCTTGGTATCATTGCCCGTCTGCCTCAGGCTTTCGGACAAGAAGCTGTGAGCAGGCTGAACAACCTCAGCGGCGGTGGTCTTGTGATGTTCCTCGTAGAGCTTGTGATACTGTTCCTCGTCGTCATCGCTGCCATCATGCTTGTCCAGGCCACCCGCAAGGTGCCTGTCCAGTATGCCAAGCGTGTGCAGGGTGGGCAGGCCATAGGTGGTGCACGTCAGTACATTCCCTTGAAGCTCTTTGCAGCCAATGTGATGCCTATCATCTTTGCTCAGGCAATCATGTTCCTGCCCATCACATTGTTGCAGGCATTCAGCGATGGTCAGAACCCCAGTCCTGTGCTCATGGCATTGTCCAATCACACCAGCTGGGCATATAACATAGTCTTCGCTGTGCTCATCATAGTCTTCACCTATCTCTACACGGCAATCACCATGAACCCCGTCCAGATGGCCGAAGACCTGAAACGCAACAATGGCTTCATCCCAGGCTACCGTCCTGGCAAGGATACAGCCGACTTCATAGACAACGTGATGTCTCACCTCACGCTTCCGGGCTCCATCTTCCTGGCGTTCATTGCCTGTATGCCTGCTTTTGCCGGTCTCCTCAATGTCACCCAGGAGTTTGCTCAGTTCTTCGGAGGCACATCATTGCTCATCCTTGTTGGTGTAGTGCTCGACACTCTCCAGCAGATTGAGAGCCACTTGCTCATGCGCCACTACGACGGTCTCCTTGAGTCCGGCCGTATCCGTGGCCGCAGCGGTTCGTACTAATGTGGAGCCAGTCTGAGCATGATATATCTTAAGACGGAGGACGAGATAGAGCTTCTGCGGGCTGCCAACCAGCTCGTCGCCCAGACGCTCACAGAGGTGGGCAAGGCAGTACGCCCGGGGGTGACCACGGCAGAGCTCAATACCATAGCCGACACCTTTATCCGTGATCACGGTGCCGTTCCCACGTTCAAGGGCTTTCCCAATCCATACGGCGGCCCTTTCCCAGGCAGCATCTGTACATCAGTCAATGATGTAGTTGTCCATGGGGTTCCCGGGGACAGCGTGATACTCAAGGACGGCGACATCATCTCGGTCGATTGCGGCACGCTGCTCAACGGCTTCTGCGGCGACTCATGCTACACCTTCCGTGTCGGTGAAGTTGCTCCAGAGGTACAGCACCTGCTTGATACCACCAAGGCGGCCCTGTATAAGGGCATCGAAGCAGCCATCGTGGGACATCGCATCGGCGACATCGGTTACGCCGTCCAGTCGCACTGCGAGGCACAGGGATATGGTGTTGTCCGCGAGTTTGTCGGGCATGGCATCGGCCGTGAGATGCACGAGGATCCTCAGGTGCCCAACTACGGGCAGCGCGGTTCCGGCAAACAGATGCGCAACGGTCTGTGCATAGCCATCGAGCCCATGATAACAATGGGCACACGTGATGTCTACATGATGCCCGACCGATGGACAATCCGCACGCGTGACGGCAAGCCGGCAGCCCATTTCGAGCATACAATAGCTCTCCACAATGGCAAGGCCGACATCCTATCCTCCTTTGCTGCCATAGAGCAGCTCGGCCTTTAGACCTATCATCAACTCAGACTAAATAGAGAACAATCATCCAAATGGCAAAACAGACCGCAATAGAGCAAGACGGACAAATCATGGAGTCGCTCTCCAACGCGATGTTCCGCGTTGAGTTGGAGAACGGGCACCAGATAACCGCCCATATCTCAGGCAAGATGCGTATGCACTATATCAAGATCCTGCCTGGCGACAAGGTGAAGGTGGAGATGAGTCCCTACGACCTCTCAAAAGGCCGCATCGTATTCAGATACAAATAACAAAAAGCAAGATAGATAATGAAAACAAGAGCATCACTCAAGAAGCGTACCCCCGACTGCAAGATAGTCCGTCGCAAGGGGCGTCTGTATGTAATCAACAAGAAGAACCCTAAGTTCAAGACACGTCAGGGTTAGTCTCTTACTCACAATCCCGTAAACGAATAACATACATATATGGCAATAAGAATTGTAGGTGTCGATTTGCCTCAGAACAAGCGAGGCGAGATCGCATTGACTTATGTCTACGGCATAGGTCGTAGCAGTGCAGGCCAGATACTTGCCAAGGCTGGCGTGGACAAGGACATCAAGGTAAAGGACTGGACCGACGACCAGGCCGGTAAGATCCGTGAGGTCATCGCTGCTGAGTACAAGGTTGAAGGTGACCTCCGCTCGGAGATTGCCATGAACATCAAGCGCCTGATGGACATCGGCTGCTATCGTGGCGTGCGCCATCGTAATGGTCTTCCCGTCCGTGGTCAGAGCACCAAGAACAATGCCCGTACACGTAAGGGCAAGAAGAAGACCGTTGCAAACAAGAAGAAGGCTACTAAATAATCCAAGTTAAGATATGGCTAAGAAAACAGTCGCAGCTAAGAAGAGAAACGTTAAGGTTGATGCCCAGGGACAGCTCCATGTCCACAGCTCCTTCAACAACGTTATCGTTTCCCTTGCCAACAGCGAGGGGCAGATTATCTCCTGGTCCAGCGCAGGCAAGATGGGTTTCCGCGGTTCGAAGAAGAACACTCCGTATGCTGCCCAGATGGCAGCACAGGATTGCGCCAAGGTGGCTTACGACCTGGGCCTCCGCAAGGTTAAGGCCTATGTCAAGGGTCCCGGCAACGGCCGTGAGTCAGCTATCCGCACCATACATGGTGCAGGCATCGAAGTCACCGAGATTATCGACGTTACGCCTCTGCCCCACAATGGTTGCCGTCCTCCCAAGCGTCGTCGCGTCTAACTCACCCGCGTAAGTCAACCCATTCACATTACCATCCATCAGAGCCGGCAAGGCGCAGGGCTGCAAGAGGGAAATCCATATTGAAGGCACATACATTTCCTTTCTGTAAGTTAGCGCGGCTGCTATCCATCTACCTCTTGGCAAGGCCCTCAGCCTCCGTCTCACCTTAAACCTCAACAAAAGAAAAATGGCTCGATACACTGGTCCAAAATCCAAAATCGCCCGTCGTTTCGGCGAAGCCATCTTCGGTCCTGACAAGGTGTTGTCAAAGCGCAACTTCCCTCCAGGCCAGCATGGCAACAACCGTCGCCGCAAGACATCAGAGTACGGCATAATGCTTGCCGAGAAGCAGAAGGCAAAGTACACCTATGGCGTGCTTGAGAAGCAGTTCCGCAACATGTTCGAAAAGGCTGCACGCACCAATGGCATCACTGGTGAGATACTCCTCCAGAATCTGGAGTGCCGCCTTGACAATGTCGTGTTCCGTCTGGGCATAGCTCCCACCCGTGCTGCTGCCCGTCAGCTTGTGTCTCATCGTCACATCGTTGTCGATGGCAAGGTAGTCAACATTCCCTCCTATGCCGTCAAGCCCGGCCAGCTGGTAGGTGTCCGCGAGAAGGCCAAGTCTCTCGAGGTCATTGCCAACTCACTCGCAGGCTTCAACCACAGCAAGTATCCTTGGATTGAGTGGGATGAGACCCAGAAGGCAGGCAAGCTGCTGCACAAGCCCGAGCGTGCCGATATTCCCGAGAATATCAAGGAACAGCTCATCGTCGAACTCTACTCTAAATAATAACTGATTATGGCGATATTAGCATTTCAAAAACCCGACAAGGTCTTAATGGTGGAGGCCAACGACAAATACGGCAGGTTCGAGTTTCGTCCGTTGGAGCCAGGCTTCGGTATTACCGTAGGTAATGCTCTTCGCCGCATACTGCTCTCTTCGCTTGAGGGTTTTGCCATCAACACGGTGCGTATTGGTGGTGTCGAACACGAATTCGCGTCGGTGCTCGGCGTGAAGGAAGACGTCACAAACATCATCCTCAACCTAAAGCAGGTCCGCTTCAAGCAAGTTGTCGAGGAATTCGAGAGTGAGAAGGTCAGTGTCACAGTTGAGAACACCACAGAGTTCAAGGCTGGCGACTTCAACAAGTATCTCACAGGCTTTGAAGTGTTAAATCCCGAATTGGTTATTTGCCATTTAGATGCGAAAGCAACGATGCAGATAGAGATATCCGTCAACAAAGGTCGCGGCTATGTCCCAGCCGATGAGAACCGTGAGTTCTGCACCGATGTCAACGTGATACCCATCGATTCGATTTACACACCCATCCGCAACGTCAAGTACGCCGTAGACAACTATCGCGTTGAGCAGAAGACAGACTACGAGAAACTCGTGCTTGAGGTTACCACCGATGGTTCCATTCACCCCAAGGATGCCCTTAAGGAGGCTGCACGTATCCTGATACACCACTTCATGCTCTTCTCCGACGAGAAGATCACCATCGAGAACTCCGACGCCGACAGCAACGAGGAGTTCGACGAAGAGGTGCTCCACATGCGTCAGTTGCTCAAGACCAAGCTCGTCGACATGGACCTCTCTGTCCGTGCCCTCAACTGCCTCAAGGCAGCAGATGTCGAGACACTTGGCGATCTGGTTCAGTTCAACAAGACCGACCTCCTCAAGTTCCGCAACTTCGGCAAGAAATCGCTCACCGAGCTTGATGATTTGCTCGAGAGTCTGAATCTGTCGTTTGGAACCGACATCTCTAAGTATAAGTTAGAAAAAGAATAAACGCCCATTTCCACAATGAGACACGGAAAGAAATTCAATCACCTGAGCCGTACTGCATCTCATCGCGATGCCATGCTCTCCAACATGGCCATCTCCCTGATAATGCACAAAAGAATCACTACGACTCTGCCCAAGGCCAAGGCTCTGAAGCAATTCGTCGAGCCCCTTATCACCAAGTCCAAGCAGGACACTACCAACGCACGCCGCGTGGTGTTCAGTCACCTTCAGAATAAGTATGCCGTCACAGAGCTCTTCCAGGTGGTCAGCCCGAAGATAGCCGACCGTCCAGGTGGCTACACCCGCATCATCAAGACCGGTTTCCGCGCCGGCGACCAGGCAGCCATGTGCTTCATTGAGCTTGTCGACTTCGACGAGAACATGGCCAAGACCGCCAAGAAGGCCACTCGCACACGCCGCAGCCGCAAGACCGCAGCCACGGCTGAGGCTCCTGCCGAGACAGCTGCCACGGCTGAGGAGCCGACGGGTAATGCAGAGTAACAGGTAGCATTTGCCGTCAGGCAACACATATCTCCGCCACGGGAGTGCCCTTGTCAAGGGGGTGCTCCCGTGGTTTCTTTTGCCAGCAGTTAACGCCATGTGTGCATGCTCTCGCGCAGAGCATTTGCTCCCATCCCTTTTGTGGTCAGCCGAGTTGTTGTACTTTTGTGGGTGCGCTCGTCGCCGCATGCACATTCGCTATCCGTCCTCCTGCTTGACACCCACTTCCACATCATTCTCCTGCCGGCCAGTCCGTTGCCTGCTGGCATCGTGGCTTCTGTTTGCGGCCGGTTCCGTCGCGGCGCAGACGTCGTTTGCCGTCATCAGCGACACTCTTGCCAATCCCGACAACGAGCCGGCTCCATGCCACCCCGTTCCCTCGGAACGCCAGGTGCGCTGGCAGCAGACCGAGTTCTATGCTTTCTTCCACTACGGCATGAACACCTACACCGGCCTTGAGTGGGGGCTTGGCAATGAGGCCGACAGCATCTTCGCTCCGACCTCCGCTCCCAATCCACGCCAGTGGCTTGAGGCCGCCTTGGCGGCAGGCATGAAGGGTGGCATCGCTGTGGCCAAGCACCACGATGGCTTCTGTCTGTGGCCCACGTCGACCACCACGCACAATGTCACCCGTGCAGGCAATGCCTATGGCCGCGCCACCAACATACCCCGCGACTTTGCCGCAGCCGCAGCCGACCTCGGCATGAAGTATGGCTTCTATGTCTCCCCATGGGACCGCAACTCAGCCTTCTATGGCTCTGACGGCTATGTCGCCGACGTGTTCCTGCGGCAGTGTATGGAGCTTGCCGGCTATGGCAGCGACCAGTTTGAGATGTGGCTCGATGGTGCCAATGGCGGCTCGGGCTACTATGGCGGTCGCGACACCACGGTGCAGGTCGATGCCTCTGTCTACTATGATGTGCCCAACCTGCGTGCCCGCGTGCACCAGCTTGCTCCCTACTGCGTGATGTGGGGCATTGGCGGTGAAGCCCGTTGGATAGGCAACGAGGAGGGGTGGGCCGGCGAGACCAACTGGTCCATGGCCGATGGCGGCGGTGCCCGTGGCAGCGCGTCGGGACAGGAGCACGGATGGCAGTGGCTGCCGGGCGAGAGCGATGCCAAGGCCACCACCGGTGGCTGGTTCTGGCATAGCGGCGAGACGATGTTGCCTCCGGAGCGCCTGTTCCAGATGTATTTAGAGACCGTGGGGCGCAACGCCACGCTCATCCTCAACTGTCCGCCCGACACCAGCGGAGCTCTGCCCGAGGCCACGGTCGACGGGCTGCAACAGCTCGGTCAACTGCTGCGCCGTCGACTGGGCACCGACCTGGCAGCAAGTGCCACGGCCGTGGCATCGGTCACGCGTGTTGCCGGCCGTGGCCGCAGCTATGAAGCTGCCCGCATGCTCGACGGTAGTGGCGACACCTACTGGGCCGCCCCTGATGCCGCCGTTGCCGCCACTGTCACACTCACATGGGCGGAGCCGCAGACCATTCGCTATGCGATGCTGATGGAGCCCATACGCAAAGGGCAGCGCATACGTCGCTTCCACTTGGAAATCTCGCCCGACGGCACCTCATGGCACCCCGTGGCCGACGGCGTGGAGACCACCACCGTGGGCTACAAGCGCATCGTGCCTCTTAACGGCAGCACAGCCGACAGCTATGGCAGCGGCTTTCGCGCCAAGGCTCTCCGCATCGTCATCGACGACAGCCGCGCGTGCCCCCTGCTCAGCCGCGTCAGTGTCTATTGAACCATCACTCTATCCTTTAGCACATGAGCTTCCACATAACCTGCCGACAGCTGCTGACAGCCATCCTTGCATGTGCGTATCCGCTTGCAGGGAGGGTAGGGGGCGCAGCCTCTGCCGCGGCTCAGACCATCGCTCCCTACACTGCCGACTATGCCGCCGTGCGCGTCTACGACACCTGGGAGCAGTCGCCATTCCGGCAGGGAGTGCTTACGGGGCATGCCGCCATCGTGCATGCTCCCGCAACGGAGGCCGGCGGCACCGTGTGCGCGGAGCCCGCCCCGCCTGCATGCATGGTGGCTCTGCAGCGCAGCCGCTTCGGCAGCAACACCTTCGGAGTGTGCATCGACCTCCGGCAGCCCTTCCGCCTCACCAGGCACGTCCGCTATCTGCACGTGATGGTGCAGCAGGCAGGGAAGCCCGTGCCGTCGCGCATGATGGTTGTGGGACTCGGCCGGCGTACAGAGAGCGAATGGGCATGGCAGACAGGTGCCGACGAGCAGTTCTGGGCCGTGTCCGACGGCGACGTCGTGCCTTCTGCCGTCTGGCAGGACGTGGTGTTCGCCATACGCGGCTGCAGCTACAGCCGCGAGGAGAATGCCGCAAGCGGCATCGACATACACAGTCTGGTCGTCATCCCCGACCTGCGTTCACCTCATGCCGATGCCGCCGACTTCGTCTGCTATTTTGCCAATATCATCATCAGCGACAGCAGCATGCCGCGCCCATGCCAGCCGTGAGAGCTGGGCAACCCAGTCGGCCCGAGCCTGTCAACATCCGCCACCATGCACACCACATCCTTCACCATCCGACCTGCCACATGCGCCGATGCGCCCTTCATAGCCCAGGGAGTGCTCACAGCCATTGGCTGGAACATGTTCGACCCCGCCACGGCAACACACTACCAGCAGTCGCTCGCGGAGCTCACGCCTATATGTAGGCGCACCGACACGCTCTACTCGTGGCGCAACACACTCATTGCCGAGTGCGGCACACCCTGTGCCGACATGCCTGAACACCATGCACCCTCTCCGGCATCACCATGCACCCTCTCCGACGACACCCTGCACCCCTCTGACGCGCACCCTGCAGACCGTCGCGCTGGCATCCTCGTGAGCTACGACGGTGGCCTCTACCACTCCATGCGACGCCTCACCTTCAGCCTGTTGCCCTCGTTCAGCGGCGTGTCGGTGGAAGATATGGCCGACGAAACCACGGCCGGCGAGTACTACATGGACTCACTCTGTGTGTGGCCCCAATATCGCGGCCATGCCCTTGGTCGCCAGCTCCTCGAGGCCGCTATAGCCCGTGCACGCAGCATGCGTCTCACACCCACACTCCTCGTCGACCCCGACAATGCCCCCGCCAAGCGCCTCTACGCATCCCTCGGCTTCCAGCCCGCAGGACAGGTCGTAGCCTTTGGCCACCTCTATGAGCGGAGGGTGGTGCCGGCGCAGAGTTCACGGCAAGGCACAGCACAGGCAGCGACACGCGTAGAGGCTTCAGGACAGGCAGGCCATGCGGCTCCAGGGCAGAGGCCTACGCTTGCTTGCCCGGAGGCATAGCTGCACGAAAGTCTGCCACAAAGCAATGCGTTAATGCAGGGCTTAGAATAAAACAAGGAACTGTGCCGCACGTTGTGACACAGCTCCTTGACGCAGATAGTCGGAAAGAGGCGACTCGAACGCCCGACCCCTACGTCCCGAACGTAGTGCGCTACCAACTGCGCTACTTTCCGATTAAGCGATGCAAAAGTACTACATTATGCTTTTGCCGCTCACATGCAGCCACTTTTTTTCCTGCTGCCGCCACTTTTTCACCCTGTCGCTTGCACACATGCCCCCGTTGCACTACATTTGCACCCGCAAACGGAGAGGCGTCTCCATCATAATGGTGTCATAGCTCAGTTGGTAGAGCAAAGGACTGAAAATCCTTGTGTCCCCGGTTCGATTCCTGGTGACACCACATGCAAGCAGCAGGCAGGATTGTTAGAGCAGTCTTGCCTGTTGCCGTTATTAATGCCGCTCACGGTGCCCGATAGCCGTTCCTGTCAGTACAGGAAGCCGAAGAGCCATAGTGGTATCTTGTTGCCTAAGGCATATTCGATGCCGTCTGCTGCAATATAGGCGTCCTTGACACCTGCTCTCTGTTTGACATCCTTGTGCTGTCCTCCCGCTTCAAAGGTGTACTGCCGGTCTATCAGGAAGTCACCCTGTTTGGCATATTCCACGGTATGGCGGTATGCAAGCTGGTTGACGAAGAACGTCTTGCGTTCCGTTCCTACCTTGACCGGCACAAGCGACATGGCGTGGAGCAGGTTGCTGATCTCCATGAATATCTTGTCAGGCTTCTGCATGCGTTTCAGGTTCACTACATCGCTGTAGAGCAAGTGCACCAGATGTACCCTGCTTAGATGCGACAGGTAGGCGACAATGTTGTTGTGTGTCCGGCCTGATGTGTGTGCCATCTTGCTTATGTCCACAGCAAAGGGCACGCCGCTGCTCACTACAGAGAGCAGGCTGCGAAGCTTGCGCACATTGGCAAAATCTATATTGCCTAACTGCGGCAACTCTATTTCCAGTATGAGGTTCACCACCTTCTGCACTTGAGTCAGGTAGTCCATGTTGGTTTGCAGGAAGAATGGATAATAGCCATCCCGCAAGTATTTGTGGAAGTGTTGCAAGGTGCGGCATACTTGGTTCACCTGCTCCAACAATGCCAATGAGTTGTCCAGTACGTCCTTCAAGGAAAGGGGGGCAACTCAATATCTTCTGCGAACATCAGATACTCGCGAAACGACAGCCCCTGCATCTCATAGCTGACGCAACGGCGCGACAGGTCGGCCTCGGCATTCAGTATGTTGAGCAGCGATGAGCCCGTGAAGATTACCTTCAGGCCGGGGAAAAACATCGTATAGATTCTTTATCTCGCGGCTCCACCCGTCGTATTTGTGCACCTCGTCAAGGCGCAGGCACTGCCCTCCTTTCTTGTAGAACTCTTCTGCCAGCTCTAAGAGACTGTGTCCCGTGAAATACAGATGGTCTAAACTGACATATAGCGCAACACCTGGGTGAGCCCCATAAGTATTACGTGTATCGGGTATATATATATACTTGTATGCACGAGGATATATACCCGTCAGAACGAGAACGCCATGTTATAGGTTGTATCCTGCCACTTCGTAGCTCATTTCAATGTGTCAAGGGTTCGCTGATTTGAATGATAATAGTCGCAAAATTACACAAAAGTTAGAAGAAAGGCACCGGTTTAAATGATTTTCTGCTAAATTACATAAATTTTAGCACTTTTTTGTATAAGGTGGCGGCGAATTGGAGATTTTATGTAATTTTGCCGCCGACTAAGCCAGTCCAAGCTGTCGGAGGCCAGCAATGGCTGATGACTGTGAGGGCATGGCGGGTCAAAACAAACATCGATGGAATCCAGAGGCTGAGAACACCGTTTGTAAGGACAGCCGAAGGGAAAGGACGTTTTCTGAACGTTACCTGTCTGTGCTATCAAACTTAGCAACTTTGAATCTTTCCACAGCGGTAATGCAACGAAGCGTTCGCGTGGGTGTATTATATCCCGGCTGCTCGTTGCTGCCATTGTATCATGGTGGTAAACGTCTGCGCCGAACTATATAATGTCACTCGGCGTGGGCTGGCTTGCGTTGCTTATCCTTGGAAAGAGGCAATGCTAAGGCCTGATAGCTGGGATAGGCGCGGAGGAACAAACTCCCACGTCTTTTTATTTCCAAGAACTTAATCAGTAATAACGCTGAATTTGGGAGTTAGGAGGCAACTAAAAGACTTCTAACGTTATGAGGCAAACAAAAAAGAACGAAGAACTCCAGTCGCGAAGGGAGTTTTTCAAGAGTGCTGCAAAAGGTGCATTGCCCATTTTGGCCTTTACAGTGCTTGGCTCGTCATTCTTAACATCATGCGGCAAAGATGACGATGAAAAAGACGATGAAAAAGGATGTGGCTCAAAGTGTACTGGTGGTTGTTCTTCATCTTGTTCTGGCGATTGTGATGGCGGTTGCACCAACAATTGTGATGGCTACTGTGGTGGCGATTGCTGGGCTTATTGCGAATCTAAGTACAAGAGTTAAACAGGTAAGTAAGAGGGTATGTCAATACCTTTGGCATACCCTCTTCAAAATGTAGTGAACAAATGAGAAAGACAATAACGTTTATAGTTACAAAGGATTGTCAATTAGCCTGTAAATATTGCTACCTCATTGGAAAAAACAATAAAGAGAGAATGTCGTGGGATGTAGCCAAGCAAGCCATTGATTACATTCTTAGTCATGAAGACGACTTCCAAGATGAGGGTATTATTTGGGATTTCATCGGTGGCGAGCCTTTCTTAGAAATAGACCTGATTGACAAGATTTGCGACTATCTGAAGGAGCAAATGTTTACTCGCAACCATCATTGGTTTAACGATTATATGTTCTCTTTCACCACGAATGGCTTGAATTATCAAAGCGAAAAGCTACAGAAATATATTGCCAAAAATATAGACCATTTGAGTATAACAATTACAATTGACGGGACTGAAAGAAAACATGACCTAAACCGTATTTATAAAGGTAGCGGAAAGGGCTCATATAAGGACGTAGTCAAAAACATTCCTCTATGGCTTAAGCAATTTCCTACAGTTGGTACAAAGATAACGATAAGTAGAGAAGATATTCCCTACATCAAAGAAAGTGTCATGCATGTCTATGGATTAGGCATAACCGATGTTCACATAAACTGCGTATTCGAAGACGTATTCAAGGACGGCGATGACTTGCTCTTTGAAGAACAGGTTGAGGCTTTGGCTGACGAGATAATTGACAACGGCTATTATAAAGACCATGTTTGCTCTTTCTTTGATGAAAGCATAGGGAAACCATTAGACCCCGTAAAGCGCAATAACAACTGGTGCGGTGCAGGAAGAATGCTCTCTATTGATGCAGCAGGCAATTTCTATCCTTGCACCCGATTTGCCCAATATTCTTTGCGAGATAAAAAGGCATGGATAATCGGTAACGTTAATGATGGCATTGACCGGAACAAATTGCGTCCATTTTTATTGCTTGACCGCTGCACTCAAAGTCCTCAAAAATGTATAGACTGTGAAGTTGCGAGCGGCTGTGCTTGGTGTCAAGGCGAGAACTACGATGCAGCTGAAATCCCGACGCTGTATCAGCGGGCCACGGCTATCTGCAAAATGCACAAAGCGCAAGTTAGAGCAAACAATTACTATTGGAATAAACTGTATCGGAAGCTGGAACTAGAAGGCTTAAGAGAAGAATTTGAAGAGAATCGCCCAGTATCAAACCAAGAAATTTGTTAATTGTTAAGAATATGCTACAATACCTTATCATATTATTAGATGATACCAGTACATCGTATTGTCATTATAGCCCAAGCCAATCCCAGCATCAACTAATCGCCTTGGCAGACCTTAAAGCAGGCATACGTTTTGCTATGAAGGAGAATCTGATGATTCAATATGTCTATCCAGCCTGTGACTTACCACAGGAATACAAAGAAACGATAGAGACGATAGATCATTCTAAGATTATTCCGTCAAATTCGCCTATGGTGGAAGAGGCTGATGTCGTTGTGTTCAACAATTGGAAAGACGCTGTTGGATTTTCTTTTGATGAATCTGCTACATACGTTCTACGCATCTGCAAGGAAGATTTATTTGCCCAAAAGGAAGTCATAGGAACATTCATAAGCAAAGTGGCTCGATTGAACATCGTCCTTATTGACGTGGAAACATTCACAGAGAATGATTTCTCAAGATATAAGAGCGTTTTAGATTCTTTCGGAAAGGAAACAGAAAAACTGTATAAGGCAGGGATGTCACCACAATTAAACGTGATAACCGACCGTATAGCTTTATCTCAAATGAATAACTGCAACGCTGGTAGCAATAATATCACACTGGCTCCAGATGGTAGATTCTATATTTGTCCTGCATTTTATTACTCCGCAGAAGACAAAGAAACTTTCTGTGTTGGTGATTTGCAAAGTGGTTTAGCAATAAAAGCAGCAAAACTCTACAAATTAGCGTATGCTCCATTATGCAGAATATGTGATGCTTATCAGTGTAAGCGTTGCGTATGGATTAACCGAAAAATGACCTTCGACATTACCACTCCGAGTCATGAACAATGCGTATTGGCACATTTAGAACGAAACACCAGCCGAAGAGTTCTTGAATCAGTGAGGAAAGAAAAAGAGTTCTACCCGGAACAAGATATTAAAGAAATAGATTACCTTGACCCATTTGACGTTAGAATTGACTGGCATAAAATTTAAGTTATATATGGAAAAAAAGAAAGTGGGAATAGTTACGGCAGATGAACGTGACGAGATTCAGAAATTGTTCAGACGCCATTCTGGGTTGGCAGATTTAGCCAAGATTGTTACAGCAGATAATGATGAGCTTTATGAGAAAGTTGTAAACGACTTAGGCGATACGAACACCAGATTTCAGGATTGGTGGAACAAAAAAGGAGAAAAATACAACTGGGAGTCTGCAGAAAATGGCAGATGGCAGATTAATTTTGATACTTGTGAAATCTACTTAGTCATACAATGAATATGGCAACACAATTGTTATTTATAGGCACCACGGAACTACTTCTTATAAGCGGCATAGCTCTATTGCTTTTTGGTGGAAAGAAATTGCCCGAAATGATGAAGGGTTTGGGGCAAGGCGTACAGAGTTTCAAGAAAGGAATGAAAGAACCTTTGAAAGAAGATTCTCAAGTGGATGACGAAGGAGGAGCGGAAAACGAAGAACAAGAAGCAGCAACCACCCCAAAAGAATAAAGGAAATGCGGACAACAATTTGCTGACATTTGGAGGACATCTCGAAGTGCTCCGTAAAATGTTGTTCCGAATTCTTGGGGTCGCTGGTACGATAGCCGCTGTGGTGTTCTGTTACAAGGACATCACTTGGCATTTGTTGTTAGCTCCGAGCGAGTGGAACTTTTTCACATACCGCTGGCTGGAATCTGCAATGCAAGCAATTGGTATTGATTTCCGCTTTGATGAGTATCATGTTGTCGAGCCAGTTTATGACGCACATCACTACGGCAGTGTATCTGGGACTGCTTGGGGCATCACCTTATATACTATATGAGTTATTCCGCTTCATTTCACCCGCCCTCTATGAAAACGAGCGAAGGTATTCAGTGCAGGTGGCTGGCATCATCTATGTGCTGTTTCTAATTGGTGTGCTGATTAGCTACTTCGTGCTGTTCCCCATCTCGTTCCGTTTCCTTGGTACTTACAGCGTGTCTGCAAAGGTGGTGAGCAACATCACACTCGACTCATATATCTCCACATTCGTATCCTTGACGCTGGTCATGGGCGTGGTGTTCCAATTGCCAGTAATAGCTTTCTTCCTTGGCAAAATGGGGATTATAACATCAAAGATGCTTACGTGCTATCGCCGTCATTCCTTTCTGATGATATTGCTTTTAGCTGCAATTATTACGCCACCAGATATTATGACGCTTGTTCTTGTAACAATTCCATTATATCTGTTATATGAGGTCAGTATCAGAGTTGTAAAGATTATAGAATAATAATTCCGTGATAATTATGAAAAAGATACATATTCATATTCTATTCTTGTCATTATTATTTGTTGCTTCTTGTGGCTCAAAACACAAAAAGGAAGTACAGAGTTCAATTGTCAGTCCGAATTATATTAGTGTCGTTGAAAATACAAATGGATTCAGTTCAGCCTATACAGAAGATGGGCATACGCTGATATACAAGACAGACTCAAATAGCAACTTTATTGTCTATTATGCCAAATTTGATGACAGCGCAGGTAAAAAGGGATATGACAGAGTCAGGGACAAAGCTATTAGAGTTGAGATTGACTCTTCACTGAATGTTATAAAAAGTTTTGTTTCTGTCTATGGCGGAGCATTGTGCAAGATAGATAGTAATGGAGTTTATACGCTTCACTGTTTTGACGAACAATTGAATGCCAACACCATAGAGTTGCCTGATTGTAATTTAGACAAACAACCCGTAGATAAAGGAAACATTGAGTCAAAGGTTAAACGAATAACATATATCCTTACAAATGCATACAATGTAGCCAACAATGCCAACAAGTATAATATCGGTGGTTGGATTTATATCGTATCAGCATTAGAGCCTACGCAAAGCATTACAAACTATGATATATTGACACAAGAAACAATTTACGCTCCTAATGTCAAAGAGCATGTCTCAAAACTAAGCAGCACAACAGAGGGGCTTACGCAATTATACTTGCTGTTTCAGGAAAAAGAGATAGAATTCATGGGACAATAACCGATGGTTGTAGTCCATTATTGTATACTCCCTCAAACCGAAAGTTGCCTAATCTCCCATCAAGATTAGGCAACTTTCGTATAGCATTCAGGCAGGTTTCGTTTTTCGCCCTATACCTTTATTATATATTATGCGTCACGCTGATTTCAGATGGAGAGCGGAATTGAGACTCGGTACTCCCATAAGCAAACTAAGAATTCAATAGCTTCTCTATCCATTCATTGAAATGCGGACACTTGGCACGGAGTTCGTCAATGCCTATTTCCTTAGTAATGGCCTTGCCTGTAGCAGGCTTGTTGTAATTATAGTGAGTTCTCTTTTCGCCTTCAATAGCCTTGATGATGCGTTTGCTTGGAGCTGTCGTAGGACCATTGTCAATGAGTTCGGGATTTCCGGCTTTCTGCAAGTCTTTTGTCAATTGCTCACAGCGTTTCTCACAGCCTGGATAGAGTTTCGACAAATGGCTGATGCCGCAAAACAGCAATGCCTCGAATTCGTGTAGTTGAATATAGGGAACGAAACGTCTTTCATTTATCGCCTCCGAGAATGATTTCTCTAAGGCTTTCACGCTGACGTATGAGTCGTAGATAGTTGATGCTTCTGCAAATCCGGGAAAATCATCTGGCAAAGCATATAAGTCGAACATTGTTGTGAACAGATGGAGCTCGTATTCGTTATCCTGCTTTGTCAGTCGCAGAAGGTTCATGTCTCGCTCTGCATCTTTGTAAGTCAACATACCTCCACGAGCATTCTTTTTCTTATTCGTTGTAATGAGAATGCTTTTCACCCCTGTTACTCCCCGGTCTTGAAGATACGGTCGAAGAACCTCCTCAACAAATCCTTGCTCCGTCTGTCCCTCACAGAGCACATGAACTATCTTTGCTTTCATACAGGCCGCCCTCCTATGATGTTTTTGTCCCACAATTCACTGACGGCATATTGTTCAAGCCAGAGTTTGTAATCTTTCTCGTTAAGTTGGTTGACAGTCGTGCATTGGGTCTTTTCATCCATCTCGACTACTGAAATATTGTCGATGTCGAAGTGGTCGACCAAATCTTTGCTCTGCGTGGCAATGATGACTTGCGCATGAATGGAAGCATCCTTTATCATTTCAGCCAACTGTGTGATGGCATACGGATGAAGGCCCAACTCTGGTTCATCAAGGATGATGACGTTGGGCATGGTCTGTGCTGGCTGCAACAAGAGTGCTGCCAAAGCTATGAATCGAATGGATCCATCGGAGAACTGATAAGCATTAAAACGATAGTCCGTGGCAGAATTGTCTATCCAGCGAAGGGATACAAAGTTGTTCACGGGTTCAAGATAGAAGTCCTGAAACTGAGGAACCACATCGCGCACATAATCAACAATCCGTTTATATGAATCTTTGTAATTGTTGCGAAGGAACAACAGAAATGAAGGAAGATTATTGCCGTGCGACTGGAGATAGTTGGCCGTTTCGACCGGGCAGGACTGGCGCAGAGGACCTTCTGCTGAGGAATCGTGGAACTGATAAACCTTACAGAAAGAGAGCATTTTAAAAATTGACTTTGCAATTGGATTGCCATTTTCGGCTAAAGACGACTCTTTGAAATTAGTTTCCAAGAAAATCTCGTATGGCTTTGCCTCTCCATTACGATGCCAATTGATGCGCTCTTCTGTTATAATCAATCTGTCTGGCGTTGCATTTGCCAAAGAAAACTGGTATGTGTTTTCCGAGTTGTTGGTCATAAAGGTCAATGTTCCCGACATGACTGGCGTTTTTTTTGCGCCATAATGAAGCAGAGAATTGGCAGTACCGGCCATTTCCACATATCGGCCAAACGACTTGCTCATCATATAGCTTAACATCCTAAAAAAACTAATGATGTTGCTTTTCCCTGCTCCATTGGCACCCAGCAGGATGCTCACATCGCCAAGCTTTAAAGTAACAGGATTGTCAAAGGCTATGGATTTGTAGCCTTTGATAGTCACTTCCCTTAATTTATTATTCTTGATAAATCTGTTTGCCATCTGAGTGCAATTAATTTTCGTGTGCAAAATTAGTGTTTATTTTTTTTAGGTTGTCGAAGAATTAGGTGTTTTTCACATTGTTAATATAAACACTGGGATTTCCCTTCTTTAATAGTCTTTATTCTGCCTACATGGTCTATAAGCATGAGGACATTGACCACCATCACATGCACATCGTTACCATCCTTGTAAAGGAGGACGGAAAGGCCATAAGTTCCAGCAACAACTTCTACCAGAGCAAGAGGGCAACATGTGAACTGGAGAAGGGAGGAACCACTATGTTGATAACATTTGGGAGGGTACCAGACAACCTGCACACAGCAGAACGTGGGCAGACTATTTCCGAGATTCCTCTCCGCAAGGTGAATGCCAGTGAGGGTGACGTGAAGAAGCAGATTGCAAATACCGTCAAGGCGGTTGTCCGTGGCTACCACTATCAGAC
>CAJOIE010000005.1 GCA_905234605.1 uncultured Bacteroidaceae bacterium
AGCCGTGCCCTAAAGATGCCGCAAAGCTAAGCTATAGCACGCAGTTTACCCCCCGAACCGTTAAGCTTTGTTAATGGCGCAAAAAAAAGATGCTTGGGGCTGATTTGCTCTCTGCACCCTAATACGCTCTCACTTGGCGGGACAAGCCTTCCTCCCTGCTGCCACTCACATGAGAGAGGAGAAGGATTAGGACAATGACAGCTGTAGTGATATTAAATGCCGAATGAAAGAGCCCAATCTACGGATATACTCATGGTACGCATGCCTTCATGTCTTGCAGATTAGGCAGTGGCTGCATAGCACTACGTAGCCGTTGGCCTGCCGTAAAGAGCTTGCATTAAAAGCAGGAGAGGCACGGCTTCACAGCCATGCCTCCCTGTTTGTTTGGAAAGAAGTATAAGTGTAAGTTATGTTAAGCCTCAGCGGGTGCTTCCTCAGCAGGAGCCTCGGCAGGCGCAGCCTCTGCCTGAGCAGCAGCTTCAGCCTCAGCCTTGGCGGCGGCCTCGGCAGCACGCTTGTCGGCTACTTTCTTTGCAATCTCTTCGTTGATCTTCTTCTCGGCATCGAGTGCGGCTGCAGCGGCAGCCTTCTTCTCGGCTGCTTCCTTGTCGGCCACAGCCTTGAGGCCCTTCTGCTTGTCGGCCTTCCATGCGTTGAACTTGATCTGTGCAGTTGCCTCGTCGAAGGCTCCCTTCTTGATGCCACCACGCAGGTGTTTCATGAGGTAGACGCCTTCATCGGAAAGAATGTTGCGCACTGTGTCTGTGGGCTGAGCACCCACTTCTACCCAATAAAGGGCACGGTCGAATTTCAAATCTACAGTGGCAGGATTGGTGTTTGGGTTGTAGGTGCCAATCTTCTCTGTAAACTTACCGTCACGCGGAGCTCTTACATCTGCAACGACGATGCTGTAGAAGGCGTAGCTCTTACGGCCATGACGCTGCAATCTGATTTTAGTTGCCATAAATGTTGATAGTGTATTGAATAGGTTTGAAACTTATGCTGCCAACTCGTGACAGCGGCCGCAAAGGTAGGACTAATTTAGCACTTACCACATACCTTTTACCATTAAAATGATTGCTCACGCAGAACAAATCATCTATCATGGGGCATCATGGCCATGAGGTCGCCAACGACATAGCATGAACCACCGATGAAGACGACATCCTCATCTGCCGCTGCCGACATTGCGGCATCGTAGGCCTGAGCAACAGAAGCATAGGCCGCAGCGTTGGCTATGCCATGACGCTGTGCCAAGACAAGCATCTGCGCTGCCGGCGTGGCCCGCGGCGTGGACGGCTGCGTGAAATAGTAGCAGGCATCAGGCACGGCATTGACGAGCAATGCAATAGCCGTCTCGTGGTCTTTGTCGCTAACCATGCCGAAGACAATGTGCAAGCGGCGCGGCGCAAGACCGGCTAACTGCTGCGTCACAAATCTCAGGCCATCGGCATTGTGACCCACGTCGCAGACCACCAATGGCCGCTCCTTCAATATCTGCCATCGCCCACAGAACCCGGTAAGCTGCTCCACATGCTGAAGGGCATAGGCCACAGCATCATCCGTGACACAGGCATAAGCAGGCAGCTTGCGCAATTCATCCACGACGACAGCCACCGTGTGCAGGTTATGCCGCTGATAGATGCCTCTGAGGCTGAAGGCCATGTGGTCGAAGGCCGTGGCAGCAGCATCGCTGGCAGCATAGCGCACGGTGGCATCCTTGCGGTCGACCACATCCTGTATGGTCTCGCACACGCCATCCCCTACCCCGACATGCCCCACCACTACAGGCACGCCCGACTTTATGATGCCAGCCTTCTCGGCAGCAATCTGTGGCAGAGTGTCACCAAGCAGCTCCTGATGGTCGAATGATATGCTCGTGATGACACTCACGTCCGGCTGGATGATATTGGTGCAGTCGAGCCTGCCACCAAGCCCCACCTCGATGACAGCCACATCCACTTCCTGTTCAGCGAAGTAGAGGAAAGCCAACGCCGTGGTCAGTTCAAAGAAAGAGGGTGACAGCGGTTCGAAGAAGGCACGCTCATCGTGCACAAAGTCCACCACACGCTGCTTGCCAATCATCTGCCCGTTGACACGGATGCGCTCACGGAAGTCTGCCAGATGTGGCGATGTGTATAGGCCCACCTTCATACCGGCACTTTGCAGAATGGCCGCCAGAGTCGATGCCACGGACCCTTTGCCATTTGTTCCGGCCACATGGATGGTGCTGTATCTGGTGTGGGGGTGACCGAAATGCTCATCAAGCCTCATGGTCGTCTCCAGCCCCGCCTTATATGCACCAGCCCCGATGTGTTGGAACGTCGGGGCTGAATGATACAGGTAGTCAATGGTCTGTTCGTAGTCCATCACTCAAACATCTGCTTGAAGCGATTGAAGAGGTTGTTCTTCACGCTCTGGTTGGGTTTCATGTTGTCACTGCCACGCATGCGCTCAAAGGCCTCCTTCTCATCGCGCGACAGAGTCTGCGGGACATAGACCGAGACGTTCACTATCAGGTCGCCGACAGAGTGCCCATAGCCTTGCAGGGCCGGTATGCCCTTGCCGCGCAGGCGCAACACTTTGCCTGGCTGCGTGCCAGGGTCTATCTTCACCTTCACCTTGCCGTCAATGGTGGGCACCTCCACCGCGCCGCCGAGTACAGCCGTCGGAACATCAATGACGAGTTGATAGAGCAGGTCGTTGCCCTGACGCACAAAGTCCTTGTCCTGTTCCACCTCGATGAACACCTGTATGTCGCCAGGCACACCGCCTCGTGGGGCTGCGTTGCCCTTGCCCGGCACATTGAGCACCATACCGTCCTGAACGCCGGCAGGTATCTTGACTTCGACCACGTCGTCGCCATTCTGCAAGCCTGTCCCGCCACATTGGCGACACTTGTTCTTGATGATTGTGCCCTCACCGCCGCAGTCGGGACATACGCTTTGCGTCTGCATGATGCCTAACATGGTGCGCTGTGAACGCATCACCACGCCGCGGCCTTTGCATGTGGAACATGTCTGTTTGTCGCTACTGCCTCCCTCGGCTCCTGTGCCATGACAATGTGCACATGCCACCTGCTTGCGCACCTTGAACTTCTTGGTGACACCAGTAGCACATTCCTTCAGTGTCAGGCGCACCTTGAGCCGCAGGTCGGAGCCTTTAGGCTGCGCTGCTCTGCCACCAAAGCCTCGGCCGAAGCCACCCATGCCGCCAAAGCTGGCACCGCCGCCAAACAGGTCGCTGAAGATGTCGCCAAACTGCGAGAAGATGTCGTCCACCGACATGTTTTGATAGCCGCCACCGGCCGCACCTCCCACCCCGGCAAAGCCAAACTGGTCGTAGCGTTGGCGCTTCTCCGGGTCATGGAGCACATCGTAGGCCTCGGCAGCTTCCTTGAAGCGGGCCTCAGCCTCCTTCTTCTCAGCCTCCGATTTATCACCCTGGCGGTCAGGGTGATACTTGATGGCCATTTTCTTGTAGGCACTCTTTATCTCTTGGTCGGAAGCCGTCTTTGCGACGCCAAGCACCTCATAGTAGTCTCTCTTCTGTTCTGCCATATAGACCTCCTTTCCTTATACACCTACTGCCACTTTGGCATGGCGAATGACAGTGTCATTAAGCGTGTAGCCTTTCTCCACGCAGTCAATGACGCGTCCTTTCTGTTCGTCGGGCACACCCGGTATCTGGGCTATGGCCTCATGCATGTCTACATCGAAGTCCTTGCCCTCGGTGTCTATCTGCTTGACGCCAAGGCCGGCAAGCGCTTTGATGAACTTCTGGTATATGAGTTCCACTCCCTCGGCCACCGCAGCCACGTCGTCGGCCTTCTGCATCGACGGGAGAGCCCGCTCCAGGTCGTCCACGATGGGCAACAACGCCGTGACAGCAGCCTTGGAGCCATTGAGTATGAGGTCGGCCTTTTCCTTTATGGTGCGGCGGCGGTAGTTCTCAAACTCAGCTTGCCTGTAGAGAGCCTGAGTCTTGAGCTCGTCAATCTCGGCACGTGCCTCAGCCAAGAGCTGCTCTGCACTCTTCTCCTCTTGAGCTGCGCCATCCACATTGCCATCATTAACGGCATCGTCGGTCTGCTGGGCTACATCCACGCTCTGCGCTTCATCCGTCCGGATGGGTTCTTCTGTACTTATCTTTTCTTCTTCCATAATATCTATCTTATTATATATATGTCTCTGTTACCCCACATTGTGCAAAGACTATGCCAGACCTGCGACAAGCAGACATGAGGTCATGCCCTCGTGCACCTGCCGCTATTTGCCCTTCGACAGGAATTGACTGGCAATGCAGCTCAACGGAGTGACACCCTCGGTGGCACGCTCCACACGGTGAGCGTCAGCGTGATGCTGTCGGTGCATATCTTGTACTGGTCGAATGGCGACACGATTTCCCCTTGATTGCCTGTGAGGGTGGTCATCTTGTAAATGCCTCGCGGGTTCTCGGTCTGCGCTCTCGTCATGGAAGGCATGGCTACGAGTGCCACTGTCAGGAGTATCGCTGCAAGAGCCTTCATTGTAATGTCTTTAATTATGGAAATACGACATTTACTTCCTATAGGAATTATATCACGCCTCCTCACCATACATCCTTGCCTTCTGTGCGGCAATGGCCTCGTCGCTGATATAGTCGTCATACTCCATCAGCTTGTCGATAGTGCCATTGGGCGTGAGCTCAATGATGCGGTCGGCCACGGTCTGGATGAACTCATGGTCGTGGCTGGCAAAGAGGATGTTGCCCTTGTAGATGCGCAGGTTGTTGTTGAAAGCCTGTATGCTTTCCAGGTCGAGGTGGTTGGTCGGCGTGTCGAGGATGAGGCAGTTGGCGTTCTTGAGCTGCATACGTGCTATCATGCACCGCATACGCTCGCCGCCGCTGAGCACATTCACCTTCTTGAGCACCTCCTCGCCCGAGAAGAGCATTCGGCCGAGATAGCCCTTCATGGCCACCTCGTTGCCCTCACCATACTGCATGAGCCAGTCCACGAGGTTGAGCTCGGAACGGAAGAAGGCCGTGTTGTCCAAAGGCAGATAGGCCGTCGTGATGGTGAGTCCCCATTTGTATGTGCCGGCCTGTGCCTCGCGGTTGCCGTTGATGATTTCGAAGAGGGCAGTCATGGCACGCGGGTCGTGACTGAGGAACACTGTTTTCTGTCCGCGCTCTATATTGAACGACACATTGTCGAAGAGCACAGTGCCATCGTCTGCCACGGCGCGAAGGCCGTCCACGGAGAGTATCTGGTTGCCAGGCTCACGCTCCATCTGGAATATGATGCCAGGGTACTTGCGCGTGGAGGGTTGTATCTCGTCCACGTTGAGTTTCTCGAGCATCTTCTTGCGCGAAGTGGTCTGCTTGCTCTTGGCCACATTGGCCGAGAAGCGGCGTATGAATTCCTCCAGCTCACGGCGTTTCTCCTCGGCCTTGGCTTTCTGGTTCTGTGCCTGTCGCAGGGCCAGCTGCGACGACTCATACCAGAACGAGTAGTTGCCGGCAAAGAGTGTCACCTTGCCAAAGTCGATATCCACGGTGTGCGTGCACACGGCATCAAGGAAGTGGCGGTCGTGGCTCACCACGAGCACTGTATGCTCGAATTCCGACAGATACTGCTCCAGCCACTGCACGGTGTCGAGGTCAAGGTCATTGGTAGGCTCGTCGAGCAACAGATTGTCGGGCTCGCCGAAGAGAGCCTTGGCAAGCATCACGCGCACCTTCTCCTTACCCGAGAGGTCGCCCATGAGCATCTGGTGTTTTTTCTCCTTGATGCCAAGCCCCGAGAGCAGGGCACCGGCATCGCTCTCGGCCGTGTAGCCGCCCATCTCGGCGAACTTCTCCTCAAGCTCTGCCACGCGGATGCCGTCCTCGTCGCTGAAGTCGGCCTTGGAGTAGAGGGCGTCGCGCTCCTGCATGATGTCCCATAGGGTGGTGTGCCCCATGAGAACGGTGTTGAGCACCGTCTCGGCATCATACTGGAAGTGGTCCTGCGAGAGCACGCTCAAGCGCTCGCCCGCCCCGAGCTCAACAGTTCCCTTTGTGGGCTCAAGCTCGCCCGAGATGGCCTTGAGCAAGGTCGATTTGCCCGCACCGTTGGCACCTATCACCCCGTAGATGTTGCCGTTGGTGAACTTCATGTTGACGTCCTTGTAGAGCGTGCGCTTGCCAAACTGTATGGCCAGATTGCTGACTGTTATCATAGATGTTATTTGTAATTGCGGGCGCAAAAGTAGGCATATTTAGGCATTTCTGACAGCAGCGAGTGTGTATATTTGCGCCATGATAAAGTCCACGCGCACACTCTCTCTTGCCCTCTGCCTTGCAGCATCAGGGCTATGCCACGCACAGCTGCCTGCCATCGACGCTGCTGGCACAGCCCACATTGACAGCCTGCTCTCGCAAATGACCTTGCAGGAGAAACTCGGCCAGCTCAACCTGCAGGTGGCCGGCGACATCAGCACCGGTGCGGCCCTGAACACCAATGTGGGGCGCGCCATAGCGCGGGGAGAGATTGGCGGGGTGTTCAACATCAAGGGCGCGGACCGCATTCGTGCCTTGCAGGACATAGCAGTCCGCGACACACGCCTCGGCATACCGCTCATCGTGGGCATGGACGTCATTCACGGCTACGAGACCATCTTCCCCATTCCGCTCGCCATAGCCTGCTCATGGGACGTGGAGGCTGCCGAGGAGGTGGCACGCATCTCGGCACGCGAGGCCACGGCCGACGGCATCGCATGGACGTTCAGTCCGATGGTTGACATTGCCCTCGACGCCCGCTGGGGGCGCATTGCCGAGGGCAGCGGCGAGGACCCCTACCTCGGCAGCCTCATGGCCGCAGCCATGGTGCGCGGCTATCAGGGTGCCGACATGTCGGCACCAGACCGTCTGCTGAGTTGCATCAAGCACTTTGCCCTCTACGGAGCTGCCGAGGCCGGACGTGAATACAACACCGTCGATATGAGCCGGTTGCGCATGCACAACCAGTATCTGCCGCCATATCGGGCAGCCGTGGATGCCGGTGCAGGGAGCCTGATGACCTCGTTCAACATAGTGGACGGCACGCCGGCCACAGCCAACCGCTGGCTCGTCAGTGAGCTGCTGCGCAGGCAGTGGGGCTTCAGGGGCATGGTGGTCACCGACTATGCCAGCATCAGCGAGATAGCCACCCACGGCACTGCTGCCTCACTGCGCGACGCCGCTCTCCAGGCACTCGCCGCCACGACCGACATGGACATGTGTTCGTCGGCCTTCGTGCGTCTTTCCGAGAGTGAGCTCACACAGGAACAGGTGCGCATGGTGGACGACGCCTGCCGCCGTGTGCTCGAGGCCAAGTGGCGGCTCGGACTCTTTGCCGACCCCTACGCGCGTCTCGATGCCTCACGCCGCGCCACCGACATAGGCACCCCGGCACATCGCGCCGCGGCACGCCGCATTGCCACCGAGACTTTCGTGCTGCTCAAGAACGACACCGTAGGCATCGCATCGCATGGCAACAGGCATCCTCGGCAACAGCCTCTACTGCCCCTCTCGCCCGACCTCAACATAGCACTCATCGGTCCGCTTGGCGACAACCGCCCCAACATGGACGGCACATGGGTGGTGGCAGCAACGCCCGAGCATAACACCACGCTCTACGAGGCCATGCAGCAGGCTGTGGCCGGCCGTGGCACGGTGCGCTATGCCCAGGGCTGCAACCTCACGGCAGACAGCCTCCTCCAGGTGGCTTCGGAGTTTGGCAAGAGCATTCCCCGCCACGACCCTGCGCAGCTGCACGACGCGGCCCTTGCCGTAGCTCGCGATGCCGACGTCATCGTCTGCGCCATGGGCGAGTGTGCCGACATGAGCGGCGAGAGTTCCAGCCGCACCGACCTGCTGCTTCCCGACGTGCAACGCGCACTGCTGGCCGAGCTCACAGCCACAGACAAACCCGTCGTGCTGCTGCACTTTGCCGGCCGCCCCACGGTGCTCACATGGGAGCAGGCCCACGTCGATGCCATACTCAACGTGTGGTTTGGAGGCACCATGACCGCCGAAGCCATCTGCGACGTGGTGTTCGGCAACGTGTCGCCACAGGGACGTCTCGCCGTGTCCATGCCCCTGGCCACGGGGCAGGAACCGCTCTATTACAACCATCTGCCTACAGGCCGGCCCGTGGCACGAGGCACGCAGCATTTCCGCAAGTACCAGTCCAACTACCTCGACGTGCGCAACGACCCACTCTATCCCTTCGGCTTTGGGCTCACATACACTACCTTTGCCTACTCCACGCCGCGCCTGTCGGCAAGCCACATGCATGCCGGCCAGAGCGTGCGCCTCAGCATAGAGGTCGCCAACACAGGCACGCGCCGTGCCACCGAGGTGGTGCAGCTGTATGTGCACGACCGTGTGGCCTCTGTCTCGCGCCCCGTGCAGGAACTGAAAGCATTCCGCCGCATCTGCCTCGATGCCGGCGAGCACACTGTGGTCGACATGGACATCACCACCGACATGCTCACCTACCTTGACGCCGACGGCAACACGGTGCTGGAGCCCGGAGTGTTCGACATCATGGTGGGACCGTCGTCGGCAGACACGCAGTCAGTAGAGCTCACATTGCGAGCCGATTAGCTGCCGGTGGCTGCATTTCACGTTGCAGTCTGTGCGACATCTTAGTGCAGCCTTCAGCCCAACACATTGCACTCAGCCTCGCACCACCATGCATGGCGACAGCCAACACACTGCATGGACTTCGCCAACACACTGCACCCTGTATCGCCAACACCCTGCACCCTGTATCACCAACACCTGCAAGCCGTTTCACCAACACCTGCAAGCCAATGCACGACCAACAGCATACATCAGACAGCCAGACAGCCATCCTCTTTGTCTGTCACGGCAACATCTGCCGCAGCCCCATGGCCGAATTTGCCATGAAAGAGCTCGTGCGGCAGCGCGGTGTCTCCCACCAGTTCGACATTGCCTCGGCCGCCACCAGCACCGAGGAGATAGGCAATGCCGTCTATCCTCCTGCACGCCGCAAGCTCGCCGAGCACGGCATCTCGTGTGCCGGCAAGGTGGCCCGTCAGCTCACCCGTGCCGACTACGGCCGCTACGACTACATCGTCGGCATGGACCACTACAACCTCCGCAACATGCAACGTCTGTTCGGCGGCGACCCCGATGGCAAGCTGTCGTTGCTGCTCGACTACACCACGCGCCCTGGCGATGTGGCCGACCCGTGGTACACCGGCGACTTCGAAGCCACATGGCGCGATGTCAGCGAGGGTTGTGCGGCAATGCTCGACACAATCATGCCTTAGTCTGTCTGGCTTAACCGTGCTGTCAGAGCCTCGCGCCAGTCGGCATTCTTGCTCACGAGCATGGTGTGCAACCCCATCGATGCCGCCACGTCAATGTTGGCTTGACTGTCGTCGAGGAAGATGCACTCGCCTGCCTTCAGGTCGTAACGGCGAAGGGCGTAGTGGAAGAAATCCGTGGCAGGCTTCATGATGCCTATCTCGTAGCTGAGCACCTGGCGGTCCATGTATGATGCCAGCGTGCGGCCCGAGGCAGAGAAGGCAGGGCTCTCGGCCCACTCCTGCACGAATGGGTTGGTGTTCGACATGAGCACCACCTGCACTCCCCGCTGCCGCAAGGCATCGATATAGGCCAGCTTGAGCTCACTCACCGGCGCACCCACATAGCCAAGCCAGGCATGAGCCACGGCGGCACGGTCTATGGGCCTGTCGCACAGGGGCTGCAAGGCCTCGACAAACTGCATGGGGGTGAGACGCCCACACTCCAGATCCTCAAAAATGCCACGCTGGTGGTAGCGGTCGAGACGCTGGGCGGCATCGCTCAGACCCATCTCGGAGAAACGGCGCACGGCACCCTCGTAGTCGAGGTCGAAGATGACGCCGCCGAAGTCGAACATTACTGTCTTTATCATAGTGACATGCTGCTTGCGTTTCAGTTGCCATCGGGCTTCTCGGCCTCGAAGAACGGGGAGTCCACCCAATGGAAAGCATCGACATCATCTGGACGGGCGGGGTCGAAGCTGACATAGTCGGGGGCTATATGTCCGGCCAACGGCAGGGCAATGGCACGCATACCCTCGACAACGCACTTGGCAATCTCGTAGGCTCCATAGGGGTTGAAGTGGGTATTGTCCTTGAACTCTACAGCCTGACCGGGATATGTGCCTGCGGGATAGTGAACGAAGGCACGGCGACTGCCCTCCTCGCCCATAGCCTCGAAGAGGATGCGCGTGTACTGATGCAAATCTATGAGCGGCACCGCCTCGCGTTGTGCCACCCATGCCATGGCCTCGGGGTAGTCGGCATGTGTCTCGCGGATGCGACCCTGCTGGAACATGCGTCGCTGGGTGGGAGTGACGAGCACGGGCGTGGCACCGCGCAGACGTGCCTCATCAATGAACGTCTTCAGCGCCGTGGCAAAATTGTAGTAGGCTCCGGCTCCAGGGAAGCGTTGCTTCTGGTCGTTGTGACCAAACTCAATGAAGACATAGTCGCCTGACTTCATCATCGAAAGAGCCTTGGCCAGGCGGTTGGCAGCGATAAAGGTAGAGGCTGTCTCGCCGCTCTCGGCAAAGTTGGCCACAGCCACATCATGGCCAAGCCAACGTGTAATCATCTGTCCCCACGACGCCCATGGCTCTGTGTCCTGGTCCACAACGGTGGAATTGCCACACAGGAACATGGTGGGCGACACCGTGTCGGGCTCGATGGTGATGGCTGCACAGGCGGGGACATCACCGTTAATCTCTATCGTGAGGCGGTCGTCGAAGTTGAGCTTAGCCAGTTCACGTGGTTTGAGACGCATCTGCCGTGTGGCATCGATGCGGGGCGAATGCTTGTGCACAAGGAACGAGTACTCGCGGAGCTCACCCTTGCGCGTGGCTGCACTCTCGACAAAGAGACGACGGCTCTCGGCGCGCACGGTGGTGACAGCGGCATGGCGCGTGGAGCCGAGCGTGACGCGCACACGGTAGTTGCCATCGGGCACACGCACACTGAAGAAGAAAGGCACCTGGCGGTCCAACCGCTGCGGCGAGGCAATGAAGTCGAAGCCGTAGGCAGCATCGGCCGAGTAGCGGTCGGATGGCTGGATGGCAACAGCGTCGGCGATGGCAAGACGCTTGCTCTGGTCGAACACGAAGCGGAAGGACTGTGCACTCATGCCGGCACAGCCAAACACGAGGCACAAAGAGAGAAGTAGTCTGCGCATAGGGTGTTGCTTTTGCAATAGTGCCTCAAAGTTACAAGAGAGCCGCCACACGACATCGCACCCGCCTGCCAAAAGGACACACGACGGCAAAAAAGGAGCCGTTTTGTTGTGGATATGGGCGGGAAGCCCTACTTTTGCACTCGGTTTTCAGACCATGTCACTCCACAAGGTGACACGCCGACATGGCTCAGTTGGTAGAGCAACGCATTCGTAATGCGTGGGTCCGGGGTTCGAGTCCCCGTGTCGGCTCTGGCTAATGGACAAAGACGCAGACGACTCTCCTCACTCTCAGAGCCGCTGCGCCTTTCGCTTTTAAGGCACAAGCGCACTATGAGCACACTACGCAAACGCCTCCTCATCGCAGCCGCCGCAACGACAGGTATTGCCGTGGCAGCTGGCTTATGGCTATGGCTGAGTGTGCAGGCCTCACCCTTCGACATCGACGAGACAGTATATATTTATGTGCGCCCTGCCGACGATACCGACACCGTGCGCAGGCAACTGACACTCACGGCCCACGCCCGCACGCTCTTGGGATGGGACGTGCTGACCATGGCCGGCGGCTTCACACCGCGCACAGGCCGCTATGCCGTGGAACCAGGAGCAAGAGTTATTGATGTATACCGCCGACTGCGCGCCGGCATGCAGACACCTGTGCAGTTCACGCTCCCCGCAGTGCGCACGCTCGACCGTCTGGCCGGAGTGATGGCACACAAGTTGATGCTCGACAGTGCCGATGTGGCCACGGCATTTGGCAGCGACAGCGTGGCTGCACGCTATGGCTACAGCGTAGAGACACTGCCGGCAGCATTCATCCCCGACACCTACGAGCTCTACTGGGACACCTCGTTTGAAGCCTTCATGCAGCGCATGGCACAAGAGCACACACGCTTCTGGCAGGCAGGCAACCGCGAGGAACTGGCCAACCGGCTTGGGCTGACACACGAGGAGGTGGCCACGCTGGCCAGTATCGTAGACGCCGAGACCACCAATGCTGCCGAGAAGCCTGCCATTGCCGGCCTCTACCTGAACCGTCTGCACCGTGGCATGCTGCTTCAGGCCGACCCCACAGTGGTGTTTGCTGCACAGGCCTTCAATGCACGCCGTGTCAGCGGCCAGATGTTGCACACAGAGAGCCCATACAACACATACAAGCACCCAGGGCTGCCGCCAGGACCCATACGCATAGCTTCACAGCAGGGCATAGATGCCGTGCTGCATGCCCAAGCACATAATTATATATATATGTGTGCCAATGCCGACTTCTCCGGCACACATGCCTTTGCCGCAACCTATGCCGAGCACCGCGCCAACGCACGACGCTACCAACGGGCACTGGCTGCAAGAGGCATACGGTGAAACCATGGGCAAGGCACTCATATAGCATTCTTCGAATATCAATCATCAATATCCTAATATGTCTGCAACACTGAGATTTAACGTGGTGGGAGCTGCATTCAAGAAGCAGCCCGTGGAAGTGGCCACACCCAAGGAGCGCCCGTCGGAGTTCTTTGCCAAATATGTGTTCACACGCGACAAGATGTACAAATACCTACCTGCCGACATCTATGCCAAGATGGTCGACGTGATGGACAACGGGGCTACGCTCGACCTCCAGACGGCCGACGCTGTAGCCGAAGGCATGAAGCAATGGGCCATCTCACTGGGAGCCACACATATCACCCACTGGTTCCAGCCACTGACCGAGGGCACGGCAGAGAAGCACGACGGACTGATAGAGTACGACGGCAAGGGCGGTGTGCTGGAAGAGTTCACGGGCAAACAGCTCGTGCAGCAGGAACCCGATGCCAGCTCCTTCCCCAGCGGAGGCATACGCTCCATATTCGAGGCACGAGGCTACTCTGCATGGGACCCGGCATCGCCTGTGTTCATCATTGGCGACACGCTGATGATACCAACCATCTTCATTTCATACACGGGCGTGGCACTCGACTACAAGGCTCCGCTAAAGAAGGCTCTGCACGCTGTGGACAAAGCGGCCACAAGCGTGGCACAGCTATTCTACCCCGAAGTGAAGAAAGTGATGTCGAACCTCGGGTGGGAGCAGGAATACTTCCTCGTGGACGAGGACATCTATGCCGCACGTCCAGACCTCATAATGACCGGCCGCACGCTTATGGGCCACGACTCGGCCAAGAACCAGCAGATGGACGACCACTACTTCGGTGCAATACCGGAGCGAGTGGCAGCCTTCATGCGCGACCTCGAGATACAGGCTCTGGAGCTGGGCATACCATGCAAGACACGACACAACGAAGTTGCCCCCAACCAGTTTGAGCTGGCACCCATATATGAGGAGACCAATGTCGCCGTGGACCACAACATGCTCATGATGATGCTCATGCGCAAGGTGGCTCGCAAGCATGGTTTCCGCTGCCTGCTCCACGAGAAGCCGTTTGCCGGTGTCAACGGCTCGGGCAAGCACAACAACTGGAGTCTGGCCACAGACACCGGCGTGCTGCTCCACGCTCCTGGCAAGACACCACTTGACAACCTGCGCTTCGTGACATTCATCGTGGAGACGCTCATGGCGGTGTGGCGTCACAACGGACTGCTGAAGGCCAGCATCGTGAGCGCGACAAACGCACATCGCCTCGGTGCCAACGAGGCACCGCCGGCCATCATCTCAAGCTTCCTTGGCAAGCAGCTGACGGAAGTGCTGGAGCATCTGGAAAAGACGACCGACAGCGAGATTGCCCTCTCCGGCAAGAAAGAGCTGCATCTCGACATACCGCAGATACCTGAGTTGCTCATCGACAACACCGACCGAAACCGCACATCACCATTTGCCTTCACTGGCAACCGCTTTGAGTTCCGTGCCGTGGGCAGCGAAGCCAACTGTGCCAGTGCCATGATAGCTCTCAACGCTGCCGTGGCCGAGGCACTGACAGACTTCCACGACCGCGTGAGCGCACTCACCCTCGCTGGCACCGACACACATGCCGCCATACTCAAAGTGGTGCGCGAAGACATACGTGCATGCAAGCCCATACACTTTGAGGGCAATGGCTACAGCGACGAGTGGCGCGAAGAGGCCACACGCCGCGGCCTGGACACCGAAGCCTCATGCCCTTTGGTGATTGACCGCTATCTGGACAAGTCCAGCGTGGATATGTTCGGACGCATGAATGTATTCTCTATAGACGAGCTGCACGCCCGCAACGAGATTAAGTGGGAGACCTACACAAAGAAAGTGCAGATAGAAGCACGCATCTTCGGCGACCTGTGCCTAAACCACATCATTCCTGTGGCTACGCGCTACCAAAGCGTGCTCATTGACAACGTGCACAAGTTGAGCTCAATATTCCCACCGGAGCAGGCACAGAGCATAGCTGCCAACAACCTATCGCTGATACAGCAAATATCAGAACACAGCAACTATATCAGTGCCCATGTGGCAGAACTGATAGAGGCACGCCGTGTGGCCAACCGCATCGCCTCAGAGAGGGACAAGGCCATAGCCTATCACGACACTGTGGCTCCGATGCTGGAGAGCATACGCTATCATGTGGACAAGTTGGAACTCATCGTGGACGATGAGATGTGGCCCCTGCCTAAATACCGCGAGATGCTCTTCGTGAGGTGAGCGCGCCTCACTTGACGAGCATCTTGTGGCCATTGACTATATACAGGCCGGGGGCCAACCCGAGGCGCACCTGGTCGAAAGTGACACCAGCCTTCACACGCATACCATTCATGTTGTAGACATTGAAGCGTGTGGAGGCTGCATTCTTACCCATGCTATCCACATCAACAATGAGCGTCTCGTCGGGCTGCGAGGCATCAGGGTCGTAGCCAAGCACCTCCTCTTCTGTCAACTCATAAGGTGTAAGCGTACTATATACATACTGCGCACGCTGACGCAGCCATCGCTTGGCATTCGAGGTGATGGTGGCATAGTCGCTGTTGTCCGTATCCGACCACGTCACCTTACTGTTGTTGTGTTCCAACGACGGACGTGCATAGGCATAGTAGTCATCGCAATAGTCGACAAGCTCTTCAAGATATAAGCGCATGAAACGTGTCCATGCCAGATAGATGGCGCGGTCGAGCGGTTCACCGGCATGACGGAGCTTGTTGATGAATGCCGTCTTCTCCATGCTCACACGGCTGTAGTAATTATCGGTGGCTCCAGCAGCGAAGTAAGAATGGTTCGTCTCATAGCCGAAGGCCCAGTCAAGATCCCACACCGGTCCCCATTTGAACTTACATGTGTCGGCTGTGACATCCTCATGGTAGAGGAAAGTGCTCTTGGGGTGTTGTATCTCGTAGTTCTCTATCAGCTCGTTGACCACAAAGAAGCGGGCAAGGCTGGTCACATCAACAACATCCGAGATGTCCTGACCGGCATTCACCATCGACGCGAACTCGTTCACACGCTCCATTATCTGAGTGTACGAGGTGAGAGCGGTGGAGGTCGGGTCGGTGAAGTCGGGCTCCTTAATCTTAACAGGCAAGTTGACTGACGAAGAGTAATAGATGGTCTCGTCGCTATATGTGTCCAGTTCAAGCAAGCATGCCTTTGTGTCATCCACAAGGTCAATGCTGTTGTTGTGGAAGCCCACCTTCTCCGTGAAGTTGTAGCTGCCCCAATAGTTGCCATTCATGTACAGCTCAACGGGCACAATGTGGTTGGCTCCATCGGTGCCGACGAGACCTGCTGCATACATACCTATGGCATTACTCGTCATGGAGCCAGGCTGGCGGTTGGCCAACAGCACCCAGCTCTTGCCTTTGGTCAGGCCAAAAGGCTTGACTTTAGCATCAAACTTGAGGCGATAGGGGTTCTTGGTGTAGGAGTATGAGTTCCAGCTTGAGTTGCCACGTCCTTTAATCAGCACATCAGTAAGCTGCATGTCGGGAAAGACGCCTGCACCGTCGATGGTTATAGTGGCATTGACATAGTAGTCCTTCGACTCTACATAGCCATTGTTCTCTATGTTGACATACACCGATGGCACCGTCGTGGCACGGTCGGCCAACCAGTTCATGCGCAAGGCATACTCGTGGCCGTAGGGAGCAAGAGCATAGCGGTAATCATCCTCCGCACTTGGCTCTGTCTTATTATAGGTGATGCTCCACAGATGCAGTTCGGCAATGCATAGGTAGTTGTTATGGTAGTTGCATTTCTCCATCACGAGGCGCACATAGCGCATGGGCGACGGGAAGTCCACGACGGGCGACAGGTTGGTGGCACCACTGGCTGTGTTTATGCCATTGTCTTCAGAGAAGAGGTTGTACTGCTGCCACGTCTGCCCGTCTGCACTTGCCTGCAACGACATTACCGTGGTGGAGCGTTCACCCGTGTCATGCCTGTTTGTGAAAGAGTATTGCAATGCATAGACGGCTTCGGGCAGCTGTATTTCCACATACGGAGCAACATCCGCCGGCAGCTTCTCATAGGCTCCCGTTCCCCATGTGGAATGGAAGAACGTAGTCGCGTCGCCATCAATCATGCGGTCCAAGTCCTCCTTCTCGGGGTAATTGGACGGGGCATTGGTGGCCAGCATATCGGCAGTCAGCGTGATCTCTGTTGCTGTATAGTCGGCGTCGTCGTTGTCTTGGGCTATCTCGTATGCACGCAGCACACGCATGCCAGGGTATGCCGCTGTCAGACGGTGCGAACTGCCAAAGCGTGTACGTGAGTACTTGCTTTGTATGGCCACCGTGTCGTCTACATACACCTGTGCACGCTTGTCGCTCAACTGGATGGAAGGCGTGAGCCAATGGCCTATGGCTGGCACGTCGGCCGAGATGACGTTGTCGGCCGAGATGTCGAACACTACATCTGTGTATACCTGATGGTTGAACTTATTGTTGAGCTTGAACGACGTTATACTGGGAACAGCAGCGACAGCTGGCGACTGCCATGACTCAATGTTGCTAATGGGATAGCTGAAGTCGGTTCCGTCGAGTGCCACTACATGGAGCGTTGTCCCCTGGCGGGCACACGACTTGACCAATGCCCTCGGGAAGACATCCATGCTGCCGTCTTTCAGCACCACATAAATCGTGTCGGCTGCCGACGCCGGCGTGACAGCCAAGGCTGTCGGCATGTCAAAGATTGATAGAGCAAGGGCAATGACGATTGCAGAGAAAGTATGTCTCATAGCTAAATGCGTTCTTGTTGGAAATGCTGCAAAGATAAAGGTTTTGGCATGTCAGCACATAATTAATTGTAAAAAAGGCCTAAAAGGCAAGGCCGCGTTTGGCTCAGAGGGCTCCATTCACTACTTTTGCACGACACTAAAGGCCGTGTGCTTCCACCCTAATAATCAGCATCACAACATGGAGCGCAACATAACCGACACCCTACTGGAATTGCCACTTCTACAAGGAATGAGCAGGAGCGACATCGTGAGCAACTTCGACTACACACGCCTGAAGCTCACCTCGCTTTCTGCCAGCAGGTATGCCATACGTCAGGACGCAATCTGCGACGGGCTGCTTTTTCTCATTGACGGGCATGTGGTGCTCGAGCGCCAGTCTGCCGACCGGTCATGGTATGTCGAAGAGGAGCTCACGTCGCCCCTTGTAGCCGGTCTGGAAGTGCTCTACGGCAGCACCCGCACCTACCCCTACTCTCTTCGCACGGTCACGCCGTGCCAGGTGTTCACCATAAGCAAGCAGCAAGCTGCCAGCCTGCTTGACAACAACGAAGTGTTCCGCCTTAACGTGCTCAACACCTTGACAAGCACCATTGCCCGCCGCGACCATCAGGCATGGCTTCCTGCCGCCGACAGCTTAGAGGCACGCATCATGCAGTTTGTGCGCTCACATGTATACTATCCTGCCGGAGCCAAGACATTGCACATTACCCTCCAGAACCTCGGCTCGTATCTTGACATGGACTCACGCTACATATCGCGTGCCCTGCACGGCATGGAACAAGCCGGACTGCTCCAGACCATGCGGCGCAATATACACATACCACACTTGGAAACCCTTGTACAAGCATACGGCTGAACGTCAGGCTAAGCCACTGCCTTTCGCCATATTTGCACACCACGCATCATGTCATCACGCATAAATCCTTTCTACGCCAAGCACTACGCCACGCCACACGGGACGGTGCCATTTGCCGACATCCTGTTTGAGGACTACGAGCCCGCCATTCTCGAAGGCATACGCCGCGACAAGGCTTTCATCGACAGCATTGTAGACAACCCAGAAGAGCCCACCTTCGACAACACGATTGCCATATCGTCGCCCGACGACCTGCTGGAACGCGTCACCAAGGTGTTCTACAATCAGCTTTCGGCCAACACCGACGACGCCATGGACGCGCTGTCGCAGAAACTGGCCCCTGCCCTTGCCGAACATGCCAACGACATCATGTTCAACAAGGCCTACTTCCGCCGTGTGAAGGCTGTCTACGACCATCATCGCGACCTCACGCCAGAGGAGCAGACACTGCTCGACAAAGCCTACGACGCCTTCCTCCGTGCCGGTGTCAATCTGCCTGAAGATGTCCAGCAACGTCTGCGCGAGATTAACACCGAACTGGGCAAGCTCACCCTGACATTCTCGCAGAACCTGCTCAAGGACACAAATGCATTCACGCTCCACATCACCGATGCCGGCGACCTGAGCGGCCTGCCGGAATCGGCCATCGAGGCTGCAGCTCTGGCAGCACGGGAGAAAGACATGGAGGGATGGTGTTTCAGCCTGCACGCCCCGTCCTACGGACCCTTTCTGACGTATGCCGACAACCGCGAGCTCCGCCGCCAGCTATACATGGCCAAGAACACCCTGTGCACAGGCTCATCCGAGTGGAGCAACGAGGATACCGTGCGCCAGATAGTCAACCTGCGCCTGGAACGCGCACAGCTGCTGGGCTATAAGAGTCATGCCGACTACGTTCTGAGCCAGCGCATGGCTGAGAGTGCCACGGCTGTCTACGACCTGCTCGACAAGCTCTTCGACGCATACATTGAGCCGGCGCGCAGCGAAGTGGCAGAGATAGAGGCACTGGCACGCCGCAGTCAGGGCGACGGCTTCCAGCTCATGCCATGGGACTTTGCCTATTACGGCCACAAGCTCAAGATGGAGCGCTACAACATCGATGCCGAGATGTTGCGTCCATACTTCCAGCTTGATAAAGTCATTGAGGGAGTCTTCGGTTTGGCCACGCGACTTTATGGCATCACCTTCACGGAGGCACCCGACATTCAGGTCTACCATCCCGATGTCAAGGCATTCCGCGTGCTCGACCACGACGGCAGCTTCCTCGCCGTGCTGTATGCCGATTTCCATCCGCGCGCATCCAAGTCGGGCGGAGCATGGATGACTTCCTACAAGGATCAGTGGATCAGCAAGGAAGACGGCAACAGTCGTCCCCATGTCTCTTTGGTGATGAACTTCACCAAGCCAACAGCCACAAAGCCGGCACTGCTCACGCTGGGCGAGATTGAGACGTTCCTTCACGAGTTCGGCCATGCCCTGCACGGCATCTTTGCCAATACCCGCTTTGCCGCCCTCTCTGGCACCAACGTGCTTTGGGACTTCGTGGAGCTGCCATCGCAGCTGATGGAGAACTTCGCCATCGAGCCAGAGTTCCTGCACACCTTTGCCCGCCATTATGAGACAGGCGAGCAGCTGCCCGACTCATTAGTGCAACGCATACGCGACAGCCGCAACTTCAACGTGGCATACGCCTGCATACGCCAAGTGAGCTTCGGCTTGCTCGACATGGCCTACTACACTCTGCAACAGCCTCTCGCAGGTGCCATCCAGCCTTTCGAGCACGACGCATGGCTGAAGACACAGCTACTGCCTGAGCCCGAAGGCACGTGCATGTCAACCCAGTTCAGCCACATCATGGCGGGCGGCTACTCCGCTGGCTACTACAGCTACAAATGGGCCGAGGTGCTCGATGCCGATGCCTTCTCCGTGTTCCTTGAACACGGCATCTTCGACCACACCACGGCACAACGCTTCCGCGACACCATACTCTCACGCGGCGGCACCGAGCACCCCATGACGCTCTACAGGCGTTTCCGCGGCTGCGAACCAACCATCGACGCATTACTCCGACGCAATGGAATCAAGCAATAACCTCGACATGCGCTACCTGCGCATGGCACGTATCTGGAGCGAGAACAGCTACTGCGACCGCCGCAAGGTGGGAGCACTCGTCGTCAAAGACAAGATGATCATCAGCGACGGCTACAACGGAACGCCGTCGGGCTTTGAGAATGTGTGCGAGGACGACAGCGGGGTGACCAAGCCCTATGTGCTTCATGCCGAGGCCAACGCCATAACCAAGATAGCACGCTCCGGCAACAACTCAGAAGGGGCCACGCTCTATGTCACTGACGCCCCTTGCATCGAGTGCGCCAAGCTCATCATACAGTCGGGCATACGCCGTGTAATCTATGCACGCGAATACCGCCTCACCGAAGGCATCGACCTGCTCCGACGCGCCAACATCCCGACCGAGCAGCTGCCCATCCCGGGCTACGAGTAGCCGCAAGACCCGCCCTCTCCTATCTCACGACTCCACTTTCTGCACACACGATGAACGACAGACAGCGATATTTCCCCCTGCTCCTCTCGGTGGCTCTCATTGCAGGCATAGCCATCGGAGTGTTCTACACCAGCCACTTTGCCGGCAACCGCCTGAGCATCATCAACACAGGCAGCAACAAACTCAACTACCTGCTCCAGATTATCGACAACAACTATGTCGACACCGTCAACGTGAGCGAGCTGGTGGAAGATGCCATGCCGAAACTGCTGTCAGAGCTCGACCCACACTCCACATACATCAGTGCCGACGAAGCCGAGGAGGCAAGCGAGGAGCTCAAGGGCAGCTTCTCCGGCATCGGCGTGCGCTTCATCCTGCGCAACGACTCTGTCAATGTGATGAACGTGGTCAAGGGAGGCCCGTCGGAGAAGGTGGGCATACTGGCCGGCGACCGCATAGTCGCAGCCGACGACACATCGCTCATAGGGCGTGACAACCGTTTCATCCTGCGCACGCTGCGCGGCGACAAGGGCTCCACGGTGCGGCTCACCATTGTGCGCCATGGCCACAAGCAGCCACTGTCGTTTGCCGTGGTGCGGGGCGATGTGCCTGTGGAGAGCATCGATGCCTACTTCATGCTCGACAGCTCTACGGGCTATATCGCCGTGGAGAGCTTCGGCGAGCACACCTATCCCGAGATGCTCACGGCACTCACGGCACTCAGTTTCCAGGGCATGGACCGCCTCATAGTCGACCTGCGCGGCAACAGAGGGGGCTACATGCAGACAGCCATACTCATGCTCAACGAGTTCCTGCCTGCCAACCAGTTAGTGGTATATACCGAGGGGCGCAAGTCGCCACGTGAGGAGTATCGCACCGACGGGCGCGGCTCCTTCCAGCAGTTGCCACTCATCGTGCTGGTGGACGAGGGGTCGGCTTCTGCCTCAGAGATATTTGCCGGAGCCATACAAGACAACGACCGCGGCACCATCATCGGACGCCGCTCATTCGGCAAGGGACTGGTGCAGCAGCCAATAGAGTTCAAGGACGGAAGCATGATACGCCTCACCGTGGCACGCTATTATACTCCTTCCGGACGATGCATACAGAAGCCCTACGAGGCCGGCAAGGGCGAGGAGTATGAGAACGACCTCATCGCCCGCTACGAGCGGGGAGAGTTTTTCTCGGCCGACAGCATACATCAGGACGGCCCTGCCTACAAGACACGCATAGGCCGCACCGTCTATGGCGGCGGCGGCATCATGCCCGACATCTTCGTGCCGGAGGACACGACGCTCTTTACATCCTATTACCGCGAAGCCCTCTACTCTGGCCTCATGTTGCAGTTTGCCCTCACCTATACCGATGAGCACCGTGCGCAACTCTCCCGCCTGGCCGATGTGAAGCAGATGGCACAGTGGTTGAGCCGTCAGGGGCTGACAGAACAGTTTGCCCGCTATGGGGAGGCACACGGTCTGCGACGCCGTCAGCTGATGCTCATGCGCAGCCAGCCGCTCTTTGAGCGCAACCTGACAGCCAACATCATCTATGATGCCAAGGACCAGGCGTGGAGGCTGGAGTATCTCGCCATGCAGGATAAGGCCATAGAGCATGCCATGCAAGTGTTCGAGGCCGGCACGTGGCTACCCACACTGCCGGCAGCCGACGATGCTGACGTGGCAGACACCGCGGCAGAATGATGGACAAACAGGAGCTTCGGGCAGAGATGCGCCGGCGCAAGGCCGCCGTGGACAGCACCGTGCTCCGGCGCATGTCGGAGCATGTGGCAGCAGTGCTCACGCGCCACCCACGCTGGCTGACGGCACAGACGGTGCTGCTCTACCACTCGCTGCCCGACGAGGTGAACACACATGCGCTCATAGCCCTTGCCGTGAGTCAGGGCAAGCAGGTAGTGCTGCCGGCGGTGGTGGGCAACGATATAGAGCTGCGCATATACCACGGCGACAGCGGCTTGCGCGAGAGCTCCATGCACATCATGGAGCCACAGGGTGAACCTTTCACCGCAACGGCTGACATCGACATGGCCGTCATTCCTGGCGTAGCCTTCACGATGCAAGGTGCACGTCTCGGTCGCGGACGCGGCTACTACGACCGCCTGTTGCCACGCCTCGCACACACCTTCAAGACGGGGCTGTGCTGGCCCTTCCAGATTGTTGAGGACATACCAACAGAGCCACACGACATCTGCATGGACGAGGTAGTGACAGTGCCCTGCAAACAAGCTTGACAGCACCCTGCACGGTGGGCACACTTCACCCTGCATGGTGATGCCCTTCACCATGCACTCTGCAAGCCGACACCCTGCATGGTGTCGGCCACTCAGCTGAACACTATATTATCTATCACCTGCGCACCAACATGATTGTTCATGCGCTGCACGAGCTGGCGACGTCCGTACATCAGCTCCTGACGAACCACGGAAGAGCGCAACCTGACGTAGAGCACGCGGTTGCGGATGACAATGTCCTGCGTCATCGACGCTATGGCCTGTCCCACCACATCGGGCCACGATGCAACCAAACGATACTCGTTGTAAGGCGTCTCCAAGCCTTCCTGACGCAGGAACTCGCGCACCACATCGCCCACAGCCTCCGCATTGCGCCGTCTCATGCCGTCACCTCCCCGTTGTCTACGTGAAACAATCTGTAGTCGCCACCCATGGAGGCAAGAATGCTGTCCAAGTGCTCACGGTTCGTGTCAGTGACAAAGATCTGCCCAAAGCCCTCCGTGGACACAAGGCGCACAATCCGCTCCACACGCGTGGCATCCAGCTTGTCGAAGATGTCGTCAAGCAGCAAGATAGGCGTTGTGCGGCTGCCCGTGCGCCGCAAGAACGCAAACTGAGCCAGCTTGAGAGCTATGAGGAACGTCTTGGTCTGGCCCTGTGAGCCCTCGCTGCGCAAGGCAAAACCGCCGAGAGTCATCTCCAGGTCGTCGCGGTGGATGCCGTGCAGCGAGTAGCCCACAGCAAGGTCCTTATGCCGGTCGCGGCGGATGACATCAAGCAAGTCGCCACGCTGTGCATGCGACACATAGCTGAGACCCACCTGCTCACCATCCTGTCCCAAGAGAGAATAGATGCGGCTGAACTCCTGCACGAACTCATCCACATAGGCACGGCGCGACTCATACACCACGCTGCCATGGCGGGCCATCTCCTCCTCCCACAGCGACAGCAACTCGCCGTCGGGTGCGGGGTCATCCATCTTGAGCAGCGCGTTGCGCTGCTGGAGAGCCTTATTGTAGGCCTGAAGGGCTTCAAGATAAGGGCGGTTGGTCTGCGAGAGCACAACGTCCATGAAGCGCCTGCGCTCATCGCTGCCGCCTGCGATGAGCGACCCGTCGACGGGCGACACCACCACCACAGGCAGCAGGCCTATATGCTCCGAGATGCGCTTATAAGCCTTGGCACCACGCTTCACCACCTTCTTCTGCCCGCGCTGCATGCCCACGTAGATGGCCTCCACATCGCCCGTCTCCATCTCATACTCGCCCTGCAACACTGCAATATCGGCGTCATGCCGCACGGCAAGGGCATCAGCACTGGTGGTCATGCTACGGCACAGCGACAGGAAGTATATGGCATCGAGCACGTTGGTCTTGCCCGCACCATTCCGCCCGATGAAGCAGTTCAGCTTGCGCGAGAAGAGAAGCTCGGCAGCAGGCAGGTTCTTATAGTTGAGCAGAGACAAACGGCGTAGTATCATCGTGGCTGATGCGATGTCCGCACCCTGCGGACAAAACACAGGCAAAAGTAGGCCAATGTACTTAAAAGCCGAAAATAAGAGGGTAAAAGTTGAAGAGCAGAGAGAAAATACATACATTTGCGCCGCTTTTGGCATATACACTCAAGCACCAGCATACATATATTAAGGTATAAGCAACAACAAAACATACACCCAACAGACATGGCTAAGAAAAACAGCACGGCTGCGCCCGCAGAGAACATAGAAGTAGTGAGCGTGACCGAGACCATCATTGAGAAGTACAAGAAGCAAATTGTATGCGCCATAGTGGCCATCATCGTCATTGCCGCAGCCATCATCGCCTACTTCCAGTTTGTGCGCAACCCGCAGGTGGCACAGGCCAACGAAGAACTATCCCGCTGCGAGACCTACTTCGCACAGGACAACTACGAGAAAGCCCTAAATGGCGACGGACAGGGTTGTATAGGCTTCCTCAAGGTGGCCGATGAGTTTGGCTCTACCAAAGCCGGCAACCTCGCACACCTATATGCAGGCATCTGCTATGCACAGACCGACCGCTACGACGAGGCCCGCCAGGAGCTTGAGCACTTCTCTGCACAGGACGACGCCATCATCTCGCCGGCCGCACTCGGTCTCCTTGGCAATGTATACGCCAACCTCGGCGAGAACGAGAAAGCCATCAGCACACTCATCAAGGCAGCCAAGCGCGCCGACAACCCCAGCCTCTCGCCCACCTACCTCATCCAGGCTGGCGAGCTCTACGAAGCTGCCGGCAAGCCCGAGCAAGCCCTCAAGCTATACCAGCAGGTGAAGGCCGACTATGTCACATCGATGGCCGTGCAGCAGCAGGAGATTGACAAGTACATAGAGCGCGTAAGCAAGTAAGAGCAACATGGCATCAGCCCTGCACAACCTCTCAGCCTACGATGCAGCCAGCGTGCCCAGTGCCAAAGGCATGTCATTCGGCATCATCGTGGCCGACTGGAACGACACCTACACCTATGCCATGGCACAGGGTGCCATCGACACACTCATAGCCCACGGGGCAGAGCCCGGCCACATAGAGGTCAGGCACGTGCCAGGCAGCTTTGAGCTCATTTACGGCACCGCAAAGATGGTGAAAGAAGGGCACGTGGATGCCGTGATAGCCATTGGCTGTGTGATACGTGGCGATACACCCCACTTCGACTACATCTGCCAGGGCACGACACAAGGGCTTGCAGAGCTTAACTCACGGGGCAGCGTGCCCGTCATCTACGGCCTGCTCACATGCGACAATGAGCAACAGGCCGCCGACCGCACTGGCGGCAAACTCGGCAACAAGGGCGTGGAGTGTGCCGTGACAGCCATCAAGATGGTGGCCAACGACTGACAGCATCCCGCCATAACAGACAGCACCACCGCCCGATGCACTGGCGAGCAGATGAGACACAGCGAGGCTGTGCGAACAACGTCATCACCACGCCAGCGCATCGGGCGGCTATTTGCATCCATCAAGGCTGACACCAGCGGCATAGCAGACCACGACATACATATCCGCACGAAACACCCTACACCCTCAGCTGTATGGCAAAGGAGAAACAGAAGACCATCAACATAAAGAATCGCAAGGCTGAGCACGACTACTTCCTCACCGACAAGTACACCGCAGGCATTGTGCTCACAGGCACCGAAATCAAGAGCATACGACTCGGCAAGGCCAGTCTTGTGGACACCTACTGCCTCATCATCAACGGAGAAGTGTGGGTGAAGAACATGAACATTGCCCCCTACTTCTACGGCACATACAACAACCATGCAGCCCGCCGCGACCGCAAGCTGCTCCTCAACCGCCGCGAGATACACCGTCTGGAGCAGGCCACCAAGCACCCCGGCTACACCATCGTGCCGACACTCCTCTTCATAGATGAGAACGGAAGGGCTAAGCTCGACATCTACCTCGCACAAGGCAAGCACGACTACGACAAACGGGAAACACTGAAGGAGAAAGAAGACCGCCGCGACATAGACCGGCAGTTCAAGCATAGCTACTGACAGCCTGCACACACCACGACCGGACACCGCAACTGCCACACGCTTCACCGTCACACCATCAGCACAGACACTCCATGAGCAACACCGTCACACCCGCACACACCTTACCCGATGCTCTCAATGCCTATGCGCCACTCATACTGGACGGTGCCATGGGCACGATGCTCCAAGGCTACGGCCTAAGTGAAGATGACTACCGCGGCACCTCAGCCAAGAGCCACGAGGCCCAGCAGCAGGCATGGCACACTCTCCACATCGCAGCGGCCGACGCCCCGCTACAGCGTGGCAACAACGACATGCTCTGCCTGACACGTCCCGACATCGTGGCCGACGTGCACAAGCGCTACCTGCAGGCAGGGGCACACATCATCAGCACCAACACCTTCAATGCCCAACGCATCTCGCTTGCCGACTATGGCTGCGAGCATCTGGTGCGCGACATCAATCTGGCAGCAGCCCGCCTGGCACGCACCGCAGCCGACGCCGCCGGCGGCATACACTTCGTGGCTGGCTCGGTAGGCCCCACAAGCAAGTCGCTCTCCATGAGCCCCGACATCAGCGACCCAGCCCTGCGAGCCATCACCTTCACCCAGTTGGCCGAGGCCTATGCCGAGCAGATGCAGGCACTCATAGAGGGTGGCGTGGATGCTCTGCTCATTGAGACCATTTTCGACACGCTCAACGCCAAGGCTGCCACCTATGCCGCGCACGAGGCCATGCAGGCCGCCGGCCGCCAGGTGCCGCTCATGCTCTCGGCCACCATCAGCGACAAAGCCGGCCGCCTGCTGAGCGGACAGACGCTGGATGCCTTCGTCACGTCGATAGCCCATGCGCGTCCATTGTCAATAGGCCTCAACTGCTCGTTTGGGGCCAAGGAAATGGTGCCGCATCTGCGTGCACTGCGCAAGGCCGCCGAGGGCATGGACGTGCACATCAGCATACACCCCAACGCCGGCCTTCCTAATGCCCTCGGGCAATATGATGAGACGCCCGAGCTCATGGTGAAGCATCTACAGCCTGTGCTCTCTGAAGGCCTCGCCTCAATCATCGGCGGTTGCTGTGGCACCACCGATGCTCACATCCGCGCGCTGGCCGACACCGTGGCATCGCAGCCGCAGTGCCATGTCAAGCCGCCATCCACCGGAGCTTTCTCCCACGCCTTCCAGCTCTCTGGCTTAGAGCGGCTTACACTCACGCCTGAAACAGCTTTCATCAACGTGGGTGAACGCTGCAACGTGGCTGGCTCTCGCCAGTTCCTGCGCCTCATCCGCGAGAAGCGTTACGATGAGGCCTGTACCATAGCGCGCCGCCAGGTGGAGGATGGTGCCCTCGTGCTCGACATCAACATGGACGATGCCCTGCTCGACACTCAGGCCGAGATGTGCCACTTCCTGCGCCTCCTCGCGGCAGACCCCGACATCTGCCGTGTGCCCTTCATGGTCGACTCCTCCAAGTGGGATGTCATCGAGGCTGCCTTGGGGTGCATACAGGGTAAGGCCATCGTCAACAGCATCTCGCTGAAGGAAGGCGAGACACTCTTCATTGAGCACGCACGCACCCTGCGCCGCATGGGAGCTGCCGTAGTAGTCATGGCCTTCGATGAAGAGGGGCAGGCCACCACGCTGGAGCGACGCATAGCCATCTGCCAGCGTGCCTACCGGTTGCTCACGGAGCAGGCCCTGTTCCCTGCCGAGGACATCATCTTCGACCCCAACGTGCTGGCCATTGCCACAGGCATAGCGGAGCACGACGGCTATGCCCGCGACTTCATTCTCGCCACCCGCTGGATACGCGAGCACCTGCACGGCAGCCACATCAGCGGCGGCGTGTCGAACCTCAGCTTCTCCTTCCGTGGCAACAACTATCTGCGGCAAGCCATGCACGCCGTTTTTTTGTACCATGCGCGCCGTGCCGGCATGGACATGGCCATCGTCAACCCTGCCAGCAGCGTGACCTATGCCGACATCCCCGAGACACATCTCAAGGTGATAGAAGATGCCATCCTGGCACGCACGGCCGATGCTGCCGAGCACCTCGTAGTCCTGGCCGAGCAGCTCAGCAACGGAACCACGGCACCCGCCGCGGGCACTGCCGTGCAGGAGGCCGCGCAATCCGTGGCCATGACCGTGGAACAACGCCTCATGGAGGCACTGCGCCAGGGGCGCACAGACACCCTCGAGGCCGACATCGCCGAGGCTCTCACCCTCTACCCCACCCCCACGGCCATCATTGAGGGTCCGCTCATGGAGGGCATGAACCGCGTAGGCCAACTGTTTGCCGAGGGCAAGATGTTCCTGCCCCAAGTGGTCAAGACGGCGCGCACCATGAAGCAGGCCGTTGCACTCCTCGAGCCGGCACTGCTGGCACATAAGCACGAACACGCACAGGCTTCCGCCACACGACAGCCACGGCTGCTCATAGCCACCGTCAAGGGCGACGTTCACGACATCGGCAAGAACATCGTGGCCACCGTCATGGCCTGCGCCGGCTATGAGGTGACCGACCTCGGCGTGATGGTCACGGCCGATGAGATTGTGGCGCAGGCCCTTGCGCAGAAGCCCGACGTGATAGGCCTCTCCGGCCTCATCACCCCGTCGCTGGAGGAGATGATACACACGGTGCGTGCCCTCAGCGAGGCAGGCATCACGGTGCCCGTGGTCATCGGCGGAGCCACGACCAGCGCGCTCCACACCGCGCTGAAGATAGCCCCTGCCTATGGCGGCACCGTGGTCTATGCCAGCGATGCCTCGCAGAACGTGCCGCTGGTCTCCCCTCTCATGGATGCCGCCACGGCCACCGAGGCCGCACGCCGCATAGCCGAGCAGCAGGCAGCCCTGCGCCTCTCGGCCAGCACCGAGGCCGGCGCGCCCACAGCATCCATCGCCGAGGCCCGCGCACAAGCCAAACGCTATTTCTGAGCACTCTGCACCCACACACACTACCACCATCATGCTACCCCACATACCAGACGCCGAGCTGCAAAAAGCAGCCTCCGACAGTTTCGATGCCTTCCTGCAGCTCGTCTGTGATGCCACCCTAACGGCCAACGGCGGCGCACTCACCGCCGACACCATGCCCTCATTCTCGCCCGACCAGATTACCCTCACAGCCTACAAGATGCTGCATGAAGAGCTGGTGGGCGGAGGCTTCGTGCAGCTCATCCACAACGGGTTAGGCCCGTTCATCTTCCTCAACCCCTTTGCCAAGGCCATCCGCCTGTGGGGGCAGGCACTGGACGACGTCGAACTGGGCGAGGAGCTGCATGCGTTCTCCAAGCAACTCTATCGCGGCAGGGAGCTGTTTGAGCAGTATGGCAATGCCATCGCCGCCCCATGCACCTACGACGAGTTCGTGGCACTCTATGAACAGTATCCTGACTTCGACACCCTCGACGAGTACTTCGTCGAGCACGAGGAACAAATCACGTATGCCGTGGCAGCCTACGTGGATGCCCACCTCGCCGACTTCGCCATAGTAGACTGACAGGCAGAGGCCTACGCCGTTGCCGCCTACACCCTGCACCCTCACCAGCCTACACCCTGCACCCTCAGCCGCCTACACCCTGCACGGTTCCGCCCAACACCCTGCAGGGTGTTTTTTGCATGCCATGCAGGGAGCCACGCGACACCGTTGCAGCAGAATTCAGCGCGCATGCACGCCAGCATGTAAACCTTTTCAGTATCTTTGCCACCAAATAAGCATCAACAAACAACGCCAACAGCATCATTATGACACAAGCCACCAAGCCCGCAGCCACGGCCACAGCCACCCTGCGCGACTCTGCCGCCATGCGCTGGACAGCACTCCTGCTCCTCGCCCTGGCCATGTTCTGCTCCTACATCTTCATGGACATACTCTCGCCCATCAAGGACCTCATGCTCTCCGAGCGCGGCTGGGACAGCACCGCCTTCGGCACCATGCAGGGCTCCGAGGTGTTCCTCAACGTGTTTGCCTTCTTCCTCATCTTTGCCGGCATCATACTCGACAAGATGGGTGTGCGCTTCACCGCCGTGCTCTCGGCAGCCGTGATGCTCGTGGGAGCACTCATCAAGTGGTATGCCGTTAGCGATGCATTCACAAGCAGCAGCCTCGCCACCTGGTTCACCGAGCACCTTAACTACGTGCCCGTCTTCGACGAACTTGGCGTGTCGCCCTTCTACGAAGGCATGCCCGCATCGGCCAAGGCTGCCGCCTGCGGCTTCATGCTCTTCGGTTGCGGATGCGAGATGGCCGGCATCACCGTGTCGAGAGGCATCGTGAAGTGGTTCAAGGGCCGCGAGATGGCACTGGCCATGGGCAGCGAGATGGCACTGGCACGCCTGGGCGTGGCCACGGTGATGATCTTCTCCCCCTTCTTCGCCCGCCTGGGCGGACATGTCAGCGTGAGCCGCAGCGTGGCCTTCGGCGTGGTGCTGATGTGCATAGCCCTGATTATGACCATCGTCTATTTCTTCATGGACCGCAAACTCGACGCACAGACAGGCGAAGCCGAGGAGAAAGACGACCCCTTCAAGATCTCCGACCTGGGCAAGATACTCACCGACAGCGGCTTCTGGCTCGTGGCACTGCTGTGCGTGCTCTACTACTCCGCCATCTTCCCCTTCCAGAAATATGCCGTGAACATGCTTCAGTGCAACCTCACACTGACCCCCCCTGCCGCCGACTCCTTCTGGGCCGGCTCGTCGGTGACCGTGGTGCAGTACGTGATAATGCTCGTGGTGGCAGCCACCGGCTTCGCCAGCAACTTCCAGAAGCGCGCCACACTGAAGTATGGCCTGCTGGCAGTGTCCTTCCTTTCGCTCGTAGCCTACTGCTACATGGGCTTCATGCGGCAGTCGGCCGAGAGCATCTTTGCCGTGTTCCCGCTCCTGGCTGTGCTCATCACCCCCATACTCGGTTCCTACGTCGACCACAAAGGAAAGGCCGCCACGATGCTCATCCTGGGCTCACTGCTGCTCATAGCCTGCCACCTGACATTCGCCTTCGTGCTGCCGGCATTCAAAGGTAATGCCGTGGGCGGCATCGTAATAGCCTACCTCACCATCCTCGTCCTTGGCTCCTCATTCTCGCTCGTGCCCGCCTCGCTGTGGCCCAGCGTGCCCAAGCTCGTAGACGCCAAAGTTATAGGCTCGGCCTACGCCCTCATCTTCTGGATACAGAACATAGGCCTCTGGCTCTTCCCCCTACTCATCGGCAAAGTGCTGGATAAAACCAACCCCGGCGTCACCGACCCGACCCTCTACAACTACACCGCACCCCTCGTGATGCTTGCCTCGCTCGGCGTGGCAGCCTTCCTGCTCGGCCTGGTGCTCAAGGTGGTAGACCGCAAGAAAGGTCTCGGCCTCGAGCTGCCCAACATCACCGAGTGACACTGGCAACGACCTTGCAGCGACACACACATATCATCGCACCCTATGTGCTACAGCCATAAGGACCCATGCACCGACAAACAGCTTATTCCATGAAACATTCACTGCTAACCATTACACTGCTCGCTGCCGTGGCTATGCCTGCACACAGCCAAAGCTGGATAGACCTCACGTCAGAATACGTCCAGAACCCCGACTTCGCCGACAACAACTACAGCGGGTGGACATTCGAGGGCTGGGCAGGCTCGACAGCCACCCGTGTCAATGCCCAAGAGTTCTGGAACGGCACCTGGGACTTCTACCAGACAATCACCGTACCGCAGGCCGGCACCTACCGCATCAGCGTGACAGGCTACTTCCGCCCGGGCGACAACACCGACGATGCCGTGCAAGCCTACGAAAACGGAACAGCCGACACACCGTGCGTGCTCTACGCCAACAGCGACGAGACACCCATGGCAAGCATCTACGAGGCATACTTCACAAGCAGCACCGCAGGCACATGGGGCTATCGCAACGGAAGGTCGTGGCGCTACTACCCCAACACTATGGAGACCGGCGTAACACTCTTCAACCAGGGCAATTACGCCAACAGCATAGAAACCACCGTCGGTGCAGACTGCCAGCTCCGCATCGGCATACGCGACTGGGAGTGGGTACAAGGCAACTGGGTGCTCTTCACCGGCTGGAAGCTTGAGTGGTGGGGCAAGGAGACAGCAGTGACAGGCATCCGCCTCACACCCGCCTCCACGACCGTCAAACAAGGCCAGCAGGTGCAGCTCACAGCCACCGTCATCCCCACCAACGCCACCTACAAGGGAATAGAGTTTGAGAGTAGCAACACCTCCGTGGCCACCGTGGATGCCGACGGCCTCGTGAGCACACACAACGTGGGGACTGCCACCATCACCGCACGCTCCACACACTACACCAACCGCTACGCCACATGCACCATCACCGTCAAGGCCAACCAGGTGAGCGCGTCGCAGGTGATAATCAACGAGGTGCAGCAAGCCAACCTGGACATGTACATCGACCCAAGCTTCAACTATGGCGGCTGGATAGAGCTCTACAACTCCACGGACGAGGACGCTGCTCTTAATGGCCTCTACATCTCCGACGACGTGGCAGAACTTCACAAATATGCCCTCAAGAGCGCATTGCAGGGAAGCGTGCCCGCCGGCGGCTTCCTCACACTCTGGTTCGACCACAACACCCGCTGGTCGCAACGCAACATACCATTCAAGCTCGACTACGACGGAGGGAGCATCTACCTCAGCGACAGCAACGGCACCATCCTCCAGCAGGCCGTCTACCCGCCAGCCATAGCACGTACATCCTACGCCCGCACCACCGACGGCGGCACCATGTGGGCATACACCGACCAGCCCACACCCTCAGCCACCAACGCCAGCAGCCCCTTTGCCACCATCAGGCTGGCCGCGCCCGCTGTCGACGTACCGTCGCAGCTCTTCAGCAGCAGCTTCACGGCAAACGTGACGATACCCGCAGGAGCCACCCTGCGCTACACCCTCGACGGCACCACGCCGACACTCGACAACGGCAGCACAAGCACCACCGGACGTTTCAGCATCAACAGCACCACCATCCTGCGCCTTCGCCTGTTCCAGGACGGCTATCTGTCGAGCCCGGTGGTGACACGCACATTCATTGAGCGCAGCCGCGACTACACGCTGCCCGTGGTGAGCATCGTATCCGACCCTGCCAACTTCACTGGTGAAGACTACGGCATCTTTGTCCAGGGCAACGGCAATGGCCGCCCAGGCAATGGTCAGGACGCAGCCTGCAACTGGAACATGGCGTGGGACCGCCCTGTAGCCTTCGACTTTTTCACTGCCGACGGCATGGGAGCCTTCGCGCAGGAGGTGAACATCGAGGCAGCAGGCGGATGGAGCCGTGCATGGACACCCTACTCCTTCAACATCAAGGCCAACAAGATATATGAAGGGCAGAACCGCCTCGACTACCAGTTCTTTGCCGACCGCCCATTCCTGCGCCACAAAGCACTCAAGGTGCGCAATGGCGGCAACGACACTGACAACAGAATCAAGGATGCCGCCATACAGCAAGTGGTGTCCACTTCAGGGCTCAACGTAGAGACGCAGGCCTACCAGCCTGTCCACGTATTCCGTAATGGCCAGTATATCGGCGTGGAGAACCTCCGCGAGCCCAACAATAAGAACTATGGATTTGCACACTACGGCATTGACACCGACCTGATGGACCAGTGGAAGATGAGCCCCGACAGCGGCTATGTCCAGCAGACAGGCGACCGTGTTGCGTGGGAAGAGCTCATATCACTCTCCGCCACTGCCGCCGACGCCAGCAGCTACGAACGCATCAAGGAGCTGCTCGACATAGAGGAATACATTAACTATATGTCCGTTCAGCTCTACATTGCCGGCAACGACTGGCCGCAGAATAACGTGAAAGCCTTCCGCGCCCGCAGCGAGGGTGAGAGCAACTCGCGCTTCCGTTTCGTGGTGTTCGACACCGACGGTGCCTTTGCCTACAGCAACGCCTTCACGGCATTTGCCGGCAAACAGTGGTACACCTTCGACCAGTTGCGCGGTGCCGACATCATTGCCGAATACGGCAACCACATCTACGCCGAGATAGAGTTCGTGACGCTCTTCCTCGGGCTCCTGCAGAACGAGGAGTTCAAGAAGCAGTTTGCCGACCAGTTCTGCATCGTGGCAGGCTCTGTGTTTGAGCCCACCCGTGCCGCCGCCGTCATCAATGCCATGGTGGCAGCCGTCAATCCTGCCATGAGCTTAGAGGGCCGTTCCAGCAATTGGAGTGCCAACAATGTGCGTTCATCGCTGAGTTCAAGCCGGCAGACGTCGTCGGTCAGCAACATGCGCTCCTACCTCGGCCTGGGCACACCCCTCAGTGTGACCCTCTCCGCCAACATTGCCGAGGCCCCGCTGCTCGTCAACGGTCTGGAAGTGCCCACACGCCAGTTCAGCGGTTCGCTGTTCGCCCCTGCCGTGGTGAGCACCAGCGTGCCTGCGGGCTACCGTTTCCTCGGCTGGCAGTCGTCGCAGTCCGTCACGACCACGACCCTCTTTGCCAAAGCCAGCACATGGAGCTACTATGACCAAGGCTCGCTCGACAACACCTCGTGGCAGGCCGCGGGCTACTCCGCGCAGTCGTGGGGCAGCGGCACAGCACCCTTAGGCTACGACACCGGCAACGCCACCAAGGCAGCGGCCTATGGCACCACGCTCAGCTATGGCGGCAGCTCAAGCAACAAGTACCCGACCTACTACTTCCGCAAGCAGGTCACACTAAGCAGTGCCCCCGCGGCAGACGACAGCTTCGTGCTCGACTGGGTGGCCGACGATGGCTTCGTGATCTATGTCAACGGCACAGAGGCCGGCCGCTTCCTGATGGATAACACGCCATCGCCAACATTCTACTCCTTCGCCGACACCTATGCCAACGCCAACCCAGAGTCGGGACAGCTGACGCTCCCCACATCGCTCTTCCGCGCCGGCACCAATGTCATTGCCGTGGAGCTGCACAACAACTCAGCTTCGTCTACCGACATCTACTGGGACGCCGCACTGCTGCACAACCAGAGTGTCAGCGGGTCCTATGCCTCCACCCTGCCCGACTACGAGCTGCCGTCGGCATCGTCCGAGAGCATCACCCTCAAAGCAGTGTTCGAACCTCTTGCCGATGGCGATGCCGAAGCCTGGGACTCTCACCCCATCAAGATCAACGAGGTGAGCGGTGCCAATGACATCTTCGTGAACGACTATTTCAAGAAGAACGACTGGATAGAGCTTTACAACACGACAGACGAGGACATCAACATCGCCGGCATGTACCTTAGTGACGACCTTGAGGATGTGACCAAATTCGTTGTGCCCGCCTCCAACGGCACCTTCTCCACCGTAGTGCCTGCTCACGGCTACCTCGTGGTGTGGGCCGACAAGCTGGAGTCGCTCACCCAGTTGCATGCCAACTTCAAGATTGCCAAGGACAGCGGGTCGGTAGTGCTCACAGCATCCGACTTCGCATGGAGCGACGTCCTCACCTACTGCCTCCACGACGGCACACAGAGCGTAGGTCTCTATCCCGACGGCGGCACCGAGCTCTATGTCATGCAGCGTCCCACCATCGGTGCGTCCAACGTGCTCACCCTCGACGCCACGGCATGGGCAGAGCCTCAGTATAAGCCCGTCGGCGTGGACGGCGACATGGCTGCCGCCGACATGACCCTCAGCTACGACGGCATACGGCTCCACCTGCACCATTCCGCCCCTGCACGTGTTGACATATACAACATCGCAGGCCAGCTGGTGCGCACAGCCCGCGTGATGCCCGGCGGCACCCTCAGCATGGCCGAGCTCCAGGCAGGCATATATGTGGCACGCGCCACCTCGGGCGACAACGATGCCACCCTCAAGGTCACCGTGCGCTGAGGCACAGCCACTCCACCCGTCACCCTACGCACGATAGCCTACGGACCCTGCAGGGCTGCCAACGACACCCTGCAGGGTCTTGTCTTTCACCCTGCACCCTCACGGCCGACACCATGCAGGGTCTGCGCCGACACCATGCAGGGTGTCTCAGCACCACACAGCATGGACAACCGCCTCACACAGCAATCATCACAGCCCAACCCATCATGACCAACATTCTCTATCTGCACGGCTTCGGCGGCAGCGGTGCCAGCGGCACAGCCAAAGGTTTGCGCAACGCCCTCTACACCATGGATGTGCGCGTGTCGAGCCCCGACATCCCTGTCATGCCCACCGAGGCTATGGCATTCCTGCGGCAGCAAGTGGCCGAGCAGCAGCCCGACATCATCCTCGCCACCTCCATGGGTGCCATGTATGCCGAGCAGCTACGAGGGCAGCTGCGCATCCTCGTCAACCCGTCGTTCTGCATGGCCCGACTGCTCACCTTCGGCGGCATGGGTCGCAAGCCTTTCCGCAACCCACGGCAAGACGGAGCCAAGGACTTCAAGGTGGACAAAGCAATGATCGACCAGTTCCGCAGCGTTGAGAAGCACTCATTCGAAGGCATCACCGAGACCGACAGGGAACTGGTGTACGGTCTGTTCGGCCTGCACGACAAGCGCGTGAACTGCCAGCAGGACTTCCTGCGCCACTACGGCAGCGACCATTTTGCCACCTTCGACGGCGACCACTACCTCAACGACACCATCCTCCACCATACCGTGCTGCCACTCATCCGCCAGCTGCTCCGGCTCTGACCCTCAGCAGTCCCTGCCATGACCGCCACCATCCCCTACCTTCAGGCACAGTTTACCGCCTTCAATGCCCTCTGCTTCGGCGGCAAACTGCCTCCGATAGACATACGCTTAGGCCGTTCACGCCAGAGGCTCGGCTGCTTCCATCAGACCTGCTACCGCGATGCACATGGCGTGATGCATCTCCGTGAGTGCCACATACGCGTCAGTACAGCCTTCGACCTCGCCGAGGACACACTTCAGGACGTGCTCATCCACGAGATGATACACTACTATATAGCCTGCTCCGGCCTTCGCGACACCTCGTCGCACGGCACCCTGTTCCGCCGCATGATGGACACCATCAACCTGCGCTACGACCGCCACATCACCACACGCCACGCAACTGCTGCCTGTGAACTGCCGGCCGACACACGCAGGCGTTCACACATTGTGGGCGTGATACACGCCACCGACGGAGGCACCTATGTCATCGTGCCGGCACGTACACGCATCTTCAGCATCCACAATGCCCTGAGCCACTCGCCACGAGTAAAAGCACTTGCGTGGTTCCACTCCACCTCCGCCTTCTTCAACACATACCCCAGGAGCCGCACGGCCACGTCGTATGCCATCGATGCCGGCACGCTAAGCACCCATCTGACCGATGCCACACCCCTCGTGTGCGACGGCACATGCATCCGCCCGCGCCCACACAGGCTTGAGGACACAAAAAAAGCTGCACCGGCGATGTGATGAGAACTCCGAGTAGATATGATTTGAGTGCTCGCCGCCTTTGTAATCTGCCGGCTCCCGTGAAGGAGCTACCTCCCGTGTGGAGAGGCGCAGCCCGCCATTGGTAGAGCGAAACGGTCTCGGTAGTCTTGTTGTAATTGATGAGTCTCCCAATCAAACCGATGCAGCTATATCCTGTATGCCGTGTATGTGTCAAAGAGCCTTTGTGCGCTGCAAAAGTATTCCCAATAGGCTAATCGCACAAGCCCCCTGCACCCAAACAGGCACAAAAAAGCAATAACAGGCAGTTCGCCATGCTGAAATTTGGGCAATAGGGCATTTTTTGCTTTCTTCGCACATCTATGTATATCCTTTCCGCACTGCTCCCTGTCATACTTCTCATTGGCTATATCGTGCTGCGCGACCACAGCCGCCCCGAGCCTCCCATGCAGCTTGTGCGCGGGTTTGTCTACGGCATAGTCTCAGCCCTCGTGGCTCTTGCCATCGACAGCCTTATGGAGGCATTCGGCCTATACAGCATCGCTGCCACCTCAGGGCTCGATGCCATGTGGAATGCATTTGTCATGGCCGCCCTGCCCGAAGAGACGGCCAAGCTGCTGATGCTGTGGCTGCTGCTGCGCCACAACCGCTACTTCGACGAACATCTCGACGGAGTGGTCTACGCCGCCTGTGTAGGCCTGGGCTTCGCGGCCCTGGAGAATGTACTCTATGTGGTGCAGTCGGGCGACTCGTGGGCACTCACCGCCATCGTGCGCGGCCTGCTGGCCGTGCCGGCCCACTTCTTCTTCGCCGTGCTCATGGGCTACTACTACAGCCTCGTGCACTTCGGCCACAAACGCCGGCAGAACCAAGCCCTCGTGCTGGCAGCCCCCGTGCTTGCCCATGGCATCTACGACACTCTGGCCATGACGAGTGAACTGAGTCCCGTTTTCGGCACCATCTTCTTCATCACGCTCCTGCTCTTCTGCTTCCAGCTGGGCAAACTGTGCCAGCGCCATATCAGCTCACTGGCAGATGCCGACCGCAGGAAGGGTTACCAATAGCCCCGCACACACATTAAGGGCAAAGCGCAACCCCATACATGAAACGATGGACAGACAAAGAGATTGTCTGCGCGATAGTTGAGCGCGACAATGCAGCCCTGGAGCAAATCTACCACAGCTTCAGAACCTACTTCATGCTCCATGCCGGAACGCTATTTGCCGGTGGCGCGCCCGCCGACGACATCTTCCACGATGCCCTGGTGCACCTGTGGCGTGAGATAGAGACACGCCGCATAGCACAGCACGACGGACGCATCTGCCGGTGGACCGACGGTGAGCCACGCCCCATGACGAGCTCGCTCACGACATTCCTCATCGCCATTGCCAAGCGCAAGCACTGGGAACAGCTGCGGCGCGAACACCTCGTGCTCACCGACAACGAGCACACGCTCGAGACCCTCGACCGTGAACGCTACGAACAACGACCCCCTGAACTTACCGACGACGAGGTGCGCCAACAAGTGGTGGCCGATGCTGTGCTCAGACTCACAGAGCGCTGCCGCGACATCCTCACCCTCTTCTACTACGAGCACCACAGTCTGGACGAGATACTTGCCATCCGACCAGCCAACAACAGCAAGATGGGACTCAAGACCAGCAAGTATAAATGCATGCAACGCCTGCGTCAGAGCGTGCACGACCGCCTGTCGAAGATGGGGCTGGACTGACCCACCCGCAACACCATCCGCAACACCACCACGCAACACACTTCACCACCATGAACACCACCACGCACGATACCACACACGCCGACAGCCTCGACCTCGCCATCATCAGCGAGCTCACAGCCCAGGAGACACTACGCCGCCAGTTCGCCCGTTGGCAGGCACAGCACGACAACAGCCGCAGACTACGCCTGACACCCCTCATTGCCAACCTGGCCTCGATAGCAGCACTCTTCGTGGCAGGTCTCATCGTGCAGGCATTAGTGCCCAACTCACTCGTCAATGCACAAGTGAGCACCATGCTCGGCACCTTCAGGCACGACAACAGCACCCCGCACAATGACGGTAGCACCAATGCAGCAGCCGACACGATAGGCTTCGGCATCAGGCCGCCGACACCATAACGGGTGCGTCGAAAGGCAGCACCCACCTGCCCCTACTCCATCATTTTCTCTTGGTTCTCCCTCGCCATGCGCAGGAACTCAGCCACGTAGGCATCCTGCAGGAACGATGGCGGTGCAAGCGTGACCAGCTCCTCAATCTGCGGGTTCAACATGGGGTAAGGCATCCCCGAGGTCACAATCATAAACACGCCAGGCCCCAGCACATTGTCCATGTTATCCTTGATAAACCGCATCACGACGGCATCATTCTGCTGCGCCAACTGCGCGGCCTCGGCATTGAGCACACGCTGTATGTCGTCGTAGTCGTGCCCGTCGAGTATCATGCGGCTCTCACGCCGTGGCAGCTCAGCCACCTGCATGTCGATGGCCGACTTGCGGCGTATGAACGCGAAGAGCGTATCGTTGAGCACAGACCCCTCCACCTTGCGGTCGCGCTCGCCGAGCGTGATTGTCAGCGGACTGCCATCGACGACAAAAGGCATCACGCTCTCCTCGCCAAGGAACAGGCACACCATGGCCGTGGTGTCTGGACTCACGCCATTGAAGGCAAAGCGACCATGAGTGATGCGGGCAGAGTCTATCGCTGCCATATCACCATCGCGGTAGACACGCAGATAGAGCATACGCCCTTCAATCTCTGCTATCGACGTGCTGCCCATTATCTGCAAATGCTGCGAGCAGCCGCAGAGACACAGCACAAGCGCAAGGCACACAAGACGGACGACGGTGAAGGGATGAGAGGATGACATGGGCAGATGATGCGTGGATAGTAATAATGAGCTTTGGATATACATAATTATATATAGGTGAACAGCCTGCCGCCCTATCGGCTCAGCTCTGCCGCAATGACAGAGCGAGCATGCTCCATCGAGCGGCGCTCGGCATCGCCACCTGTGCCTTGGGGCATGAATGGCTCGTGAATGGTCAGCATGAGCGGATGCCAGTCCACGAACCCGAAGCCGCGTGTGCGTGGCAGCACTCGATATGAGCCCTTGATGGTTATGGGCAATATGGGCAGCTGCAACTCATGCGCCAGCTGGAAGGCACCTCGCTTGAAAGGCTGCAGGCTGCCGTCAAAAGTGCGTGTGCCTTCAGGGAACACCACTACGGAGACGCCATCGGTGAGCACGCTCCGAGCCTGCTTTTGCGTGGCATGGAGAGAATTGGGTCCTCCCTTCTGGTTGATGAAGATGAAGCCGGCACTCTCGCATGCCCTGCCCACAAGAGGCATCTGGCGCAGTTGCTGCTTGAGCACCCACTTGAAATGGCGATTGAGGAAACCGTATATGAGGAAGATGTCGAAGGCACCCTGATGGTTGGGCACTATCACATAGCTCTGCGCCGCATCCATGTTGGCACGTCCTTCCACTCTTACAGGCAAAAGCAGTATACGCACCATGGCCTGCGACCACAGGCGGCCTGGCCAATAGCTCCACCATGAGGCTGAGAACAGCGCACACCCCACGATGGTGACGACAGCTGTCAAGACTGTTATCACCAGGAGCAGAGGGGCTGCAAGCAGCTGATATAAGCGGTATAAAAACACCATGTGTGGAGAAATGCTGTGGATAACAAGTTTGCTACTCTCTGTCGGCAAGAGCCGGCGTGGCACTACGCATTAAGTTCGCCTTCACGCCGCAGGGCCGCCGGTATGCGGAATGCAGTGTAGAGCTCCAGCACACACGCCACCGCCAGGCACACCACCCACTCGTTGCGCCTGCACCACGGAGCCCCGAAAGCTTGCATCGACATCATCACAGCCGTGAGCATCAAGGCCGTTGCACCCAGCATCTGCTGCCTGCGCAGGCGTCGCACCACAAAGCTCTTCCCTTCATACTGCTGCATCAGCTGCAACGGACAGAAGAGCAATGCGCCCACGGCAAAGAGGAGTGTGGCCCACACCGGCCGGATGATGAACGCAGCCGCACCGATGAGCATGCCTATGGCTCCGGCCTGCATGATGCGCACCTGCATGTCAGAGAGTTGCTTCATGGCTGGTGCTGTCATTGTCCGTGCTCACCACGACATACACATCTTCATCGTCGCGCTGCATGTAGTAGCACTCACGTGCCACGCGCTCCAGCTCCGTCGGGTCGTTGTCGAGAGCATCAATCCTCGCCGTCTCTGCCTCATAGAGAGCACGGTAGTGGTCAATGTCATCTTGCAGGCTGCTGTTCTCCTGCCAACGCTCGTAGCGCGACACGAGAGAGTTGTCGTCAACGAATGCGAGATATGCAGCAAACAGCAACAACGTGACAATATACTTATGGCTTCTAATGAACTGCCAGAATGAACGTAGGTGGCTCATGGCAACTGCTCTGATGGGTGTTAACATTGGCGAAGGTAGTGGTTATTGGCCAACGCGCCACCAGCTGCCCAGCTTTTTAGCATTGTTTAATGCTTGAGGCTAATGCCTGCAATATATAATAGGTATGACGGCAAGCATTTGAGCGGAAAACCGTACATTTGTCACATCATATACAAGCAATCACAGCACATGAGCGACTATATTGTTTCAGCCCGCAAGTACCGCCCCATGACATTCTCCTCGGTGGTAGGCCAGACAGCCATTGCCTCCACGCTGAAGAACGCCATCCAGGCCGGCAAGTTGGCCCATGCATTCCTGTTCTGCGGCCCCCGAGGTGTAGGCAAGACCACCTGTGCCCGCATATTCGCCAAGACCATCAACTGCCTGACTCCCACGTCCGACGGTGAGGCTTGCGGCGAGTGCGAGTCGTGCCGAGCTTTCAACGAGGGGCGTTCTCTCAACATACATGAGCTCGATGCAGCCTCCAACAACTCCGTCGACGACATCCGCGAGCTTATCGACCAGGTGCGCGTGCCGCCCCAGATAGGTCGCTACAAGGTGTTCATCATCGATGAGGTGCACATGCTCTCCACATCTGCATTCAATGCGTTTCTCAAGACCTTGGAGGAGCCTCCGGCCCACGCGATATTCATCCTTGCCACAACAGAGAAGCACAAGATACTCCCCACGATACTCTCGCGCTGTCAGGTGTATGACTTCCAGCGGATGACTGTCGACGACATCATGCGCCACCTGGCCAGCGTCGCCACCGCCGAGGGCTACAGCTACGAGCCTGCCGCCCTCAACGTGATAGCCCAGAAGGCCGACGGCGGCATGAGGGATGCCCTGAGCATTTTCGACCAAGTGGTAAGCTACACTGGCGGCAACCTCACCTATCAGGGGGTCATTGAGAACCTCAACGTGCTCGACTATGACTACTATTTCCGCCTTGTAGACCACATGCTCAAGCAGGAAGTCAGCGATGCACTTCTCCTGCTGGCCGACGTGCTGGGCAAAGGCTTCGACGGCGGAGCCTTCATCAGCGGCCTGGCCCACCATCTGCGCGACTTGCTCGTGAGCCGTGACGCCCAGACCACCAAGCTCTTGGAGGCCAGCGACGACATACGTCAGCGCTATGCCGAACAGGCTCAGCGCTGCAAGCCGCAATGGCTGTATCGTGCCATCAAGATATGCAACGACTGCGACCAGGCCTACCGCACGAGCCGCAACCGCCGCTTGCAGATAGAGCTGGCAATAATCGAATGTGCACAGGCCACCGACGACGACCCTGCGGCGGGGCGCCGCCCCTCACGACGCATCCTAAAACCCATCTTCAGCCGCCTGGCCAGCAGCGTCAGGCATGAGCAGAGCCAGGCTCCGAAGCCTGCACATCAAGCCCCGCACAGCTATTCCCCTACCTCCACAGCCCAGCAGCATTCTCCTGTAGTGCGCGAGACCGCGAAGCTCAAGACGTTGTCCTTGGCATCGCTCTCGCCGAGCATACGCACCTCGCACAGCACAGGCAAGCAGAGCGCGCAGAGTGTCGCGGCCAACACAGGCGTCCAGCCTCGCACCGATGCCGCAGGCAGTGCCGCCACTCCACCCGAGGTGCATGCACAGCCTGTCACGCAGGAAAGGATGATGACGCAGTGGCACATGTTTGCCAACAGCCTGCCGCAGGCAGAGACTGCTCTTGCACAACGCATGCGAGGCATGCGACCCTCACTGGCCAACGGCGGCACACAGGCCAGTCTGGTGGTCGACAACGAGGAGGTGGCGGCCATGATAGAGCGCATCAAGCCACGTCTGCTGCAAGCCATGCGCACTGGCTTGGACAACAGTCTGTTTGACATCAGCGTGAGCGTGGCCGACGCCACACAGCCCACCCCCCACACCTACGACAAGCACGAGCAGATGCGCCACCTATGCGAGGAGAACCCTGCACTGGCCACGCTGAGCCAGCTGTTCCAGTGCGAACTCATGTGACCAACAACACACATACCATAATGAACCACGAACCACAATCCCCGACTCTCTACACCATACTCGTATACTCCGAGAACATTGCCGGCGTGCTGAACCAAATCACCGCCGTGTTCACCCGCCGACAGGTCAACATTGAGAGCCTCAACGTGTGTGCCTCCTCAACGCCAGGAGTGCACAAATACACCATCACCTGCTACTGTACCGAGGAGATGGTGAAGATGCTCAAGAAGCAGATAGAGAAGCGTATTGATGTGCTCCAGGCCCGCTATTTCACCGACGAGGACATCTTCATCCTTGAGACATCGTTGCTGAAGGTCTCCACCCCTGCCATGCTCGACACCCCCGATGTGTGCCGCATGGTGCGCCTTCACGACGCACGCATCGTGGAGGTGAACCCCACATACAGCACCATCGAGAAGACAGGCATGACGGCTGACATACTCTCGCTCTACGACTCTCTGCACGACCTGGGCGTGGTGCTCCAGTTTGTGCGTTCAGGGCGCATCTGCATCACCAAGGGCTACCGCGAGCAGCTCGACGACTATCTCGCACTGCGCGAAGCCACCCGCCGCCACAACCAAGAGCTGTCGAACAATGCATGAACACATAAGCCATGCTGCCGACAGCCGCGTGGAGACGTTCACGTTCCGCGTTGAACCTTTCCATGTCGACTTCAGCGGTCACCTCTTTCTCGGCATTCTTGGCAACCACCTGCTCAACGCTGCCGACCATCACTCCGACCGTCGCGGCTGGGGCATCACCTATCTGCTGGCCCACAACTGCACATGGGTGCTGTCGCGGCTGTGCATCGAGATGAGCGAGATGCCGCGCCAATATGAGCTTGTGGTTGTCGAGACATGGGTGGAGGACGTCATCCGCCTCTTCACCAGCCGCAACTTCCTCATCCGCAGTGCTGCCGACGGCCACGTGTATGGCTACGCCCGCAGCATCTGGGCCATGATAGACACACACACGCGCCAGCCTGTCGACCTGCTGTCGTTCAAGGACGGAGACATACTGCAATACGTAATCCCTGCCGAGGAGAAGGCCTGCCCCATTGCGCGCCACGGGCGAGTGCGCGTGGCTGCTGCCGAGCCCGTGCGCCGCGTACACACGTACTATGACGATGTCGACATCAACGGGCACATCAACTCCATCAAGTATGTGGAGCACGTGCTCGACCTGTTCCCCCGCGAGCGTTTCGCCACCCAGCGCATACGGCGCTTCGAGATAGCCTACAAGAGCGAGGCACTGTGGGGCGACGACCTGTGCTTCCACATGCAGGAAACCGCCTCGCCCGCCGACGGCATCGCCACAGAGAGCGACATAGAGATACGCCGCCACGAGGCCGGCGACCTTGCTGCGAAGGCCGAGACCACGTGTCAGGTCAAGTTAATCTGGGTGCAGGCATAGGCCGCACCGGCCCGCAGGCACAACGCGCGACACCCTGCATGGTGACACCAGCCACCATGCAGGGTGTTGTGTATTCACCGTGCAGGGTGACTGCCGTTCACCATGCAGGGTGTGGCGAAGCACAAAGCACCGTCAGAAAGGACACTCGTCGGTGAGTGCGACCGTCTCCCCGCTAACAGGATGCGTGAAGCTTATGCTCTCGGCGTGAAGGTAAAGCCGCCGTGCGATATGCCCGTACAGGCGGTCGCCAAGGATGGGTATGCCTAAGCCTTCGTCCGCGGCAGCATGCAGGCGCAGCTGGTGGGTGCGTCCCGTGGCGGGCCACAGAGCAATGCGCGTCACACTGCGCCGCACGCTCTCGGCGGCAGGAGAGCACTCCGTGCCAATCACTTCGTAGCGGCTCACAGCCACGACACCGTGCTCGCGGTCGACACACTGCCTGAGGGGCTCGTCGGCCGACGGCGCGAGTGGCAGCTCAATGGTGCCGGCAGGTGCCCTGCCACCCTGCATTGCTGCGGGCCACACGCCGTCGAGCAGAGCCACATAGCGTTTCGCCACCTGGCGCGTGGCAAAGAGGTGCTGCATGGCACGGCAGGCAATCCTGTTCTTGGCCACGACAAGCAGGCCCGACGTGTCCTGGTCAAGACGGTGCACAACGGCAGGGCCTTGCAGCTCTGGCCACAGGCGGCGGGCCTCGTCGGCCATGTTGGGCACGTCGGCACGCCCCTGCACACTGAGCCATCCGGCAGGCTTATGCATCACGGCGAGCCATGCATCCTGCCACAGCACACGCGGCACGTCGGCAGTGCTGTTGTAGTGGAGTGTCGGGTCGGGCTCTACCGTCAACCCGCCGAGCATGTGGGTCAGTATGGGACGGCATTTGCTCTGACAGGCAGGATAGAACACGCCCTCGCGGCGGTCGCCCTGCGGCGATGGCGGTCCGAGCCAGAACTCGGCCATGGCCACGGGCGTGAGGCGAAGGTCGTAGGCCGCCTGCAAGAGCTTGGGTGCACAGCACTCTCCGGCTCCCGACGGTATATGCTTGTGCGCAGCAAACAGCTCCGTGAGCGAGGCGCGCCTGCCTGTGGCATCGCTGAAGGCGAACTGCCGGAAGAGCCATTGCTGCAGGGCCTCGCTTCGCTGGCGACGCTCAGCCGTGAGCCTTGCCACAGCCTCGTCGCTGTGCGCCACCACAGCCTGAGCCTCGGCGATGGCTGCCGCGTTGAGCTGGCGTGCACGCCGCAGGTCGCCCTTCTGCCGCTGGCTCTGGGCTATCATGGCAGGCGAAACCGCCAGTCCCTGCCGCCGCAGTGCATCGCGTTCACGTTTACCCACGTCGTAGCATGCCTGGGCAGCAGCCACAGCCTGCTTACGTTGAGCCAGCAACTCGGAGAGACGACGGCAGGCATCGGCACGCTCCGCAGCCTGTAGCTCAGCCTGAATGTGCTGCCCCATGGCAACTATGGCCCGCTGCTCCTGCTGGAAATGGCCCGTGGGGTCGAGGTAGTCGACCACTGGAGGCACAAACCACGGGTGCCGGTAGTGGCCGTTCAGCTGTCCCGAGTATGCGGCCAGAAAAGCGAGCCCCGACGGTGTCTGCACCACCAGCACGCCAAACATCTTGCCCTCTGTCAGCATCTGCCCCGCCATGTGGTCGCGTACAGCTGCTGCAGCACGCAGGCACCACGGGTGTGCCTCATAGCAGAACGGGAACGTGAAGGCCGCAGGCATCGACCCTTCACCCTCGGGCATGGGATGCACATAGGTGTATCGCTGTGCTTCGCTCGGTGTCGCCATAGTTGTAATGTCTCATCACGGCAGCATTGTCGTTGCCACGCAGCTGCAAAAATATGGAAACGATAGAACCGGCGTCACCCTGCCGGTGCAATAAAAAGCGTTCCGCAGCCCGACGACAGGACATCGGTTCCACGGAACGCTGTGACTATAAATGCTCTATGCAGAACAATGCAGCTCAGTTGTTCTCCGGACGCAGCTTGCGCACCGTCTCGGCCGTGCGCCACATCTCGCTGTCACGCAGGGCGGCAAGCTCCTTCTCGAGGCCCTCACGGTAGCCCACCTTGGAGTTGCTGTCGATGCTCTTCTGTGCCTCCTCGCCAGTCTTGACACTGACATAGAGACGCTCCACCACGGGCTTGATGGCATCGTGGAATGGTCCCATCCAGTCGAGTGCGCCACGCTGTGCTGTGGTCGAGCAGTTGGCATACATCCAGTCCATGCCTCGCTGTGCGAAGAGGGGCATGAGACTCTGCGTGAGCTCCTCGACAGTCTCGTTGAAAGCCTCGGAGGGAGTGTGGCCGTTCTCGCGCAACACTTCATACTGAGCCAGCAGGAGGCCCTGGATGGCACCCATGAGAGAGCCGCGCTCACCTGTGAGGTCGGAGGTGGCCTCACGCTGGAATGTGGTCTCGAAGAGATAGCCCGAGCCTATGCCTATGCCGAAGGCCAGCACCTTCTCGAGTGCATGGCCCGAAGCATCCTGATACACGGCGTAGCTTGAGTTCAGGCCGCGACCCTCGAGGAACATTGTGCGGAGGCTGGTGCCTGAGCCCTTGGGGGCGACCATGATGACGTCGATGTCCTTGGGAGGCACGACACCCGTGCGGTCGCTCCACGTGATGGCAAAACCGTGAGAGAAATAAAGGGTCTTGCCGGCTGTGAGGTGGGGCTTGATGGTGTCCCAGAGCTGCATCTGCGCTGCATCTGAGAGGAGCAGACACACTATGGTGCCACGCTTGGCGGCCTCTTCAATAGAGAACAGGGTCTCGCCTGGCACCCATCCGTCGGCCACGGCCTTCTCAAAAGTCTTGCCCTGACGCTGGCCTACAATCACATTGAAGCCATTGTCGCGCAGGTTGCATGCCTGCCCCGGGCCCTGTACACCATAGCCGATAATGGCGATGGTCTCATTCTTCAGCACCTCGCGTGCCTTCTCAAGAGGAAACTCCTCGCGGGTCATCACTTCCTCGATGACACCGCCAAAATTCATCTTTGCCATGTCTTATCTGTATTAGATATGAATAGTATGCTTTCGCAAAAGTAGTTATTCTGATGTCAACCGACTGCGTGTCACACTTTTTTTAGGCTGCCGGATGACTATTTGTTGACATGTGTCATAAGCCTACGGCATGGGCAGGTCGCGATTAATGGTGCAAGCCTCCTCATCGCCTGCCGCCTCATGTGAATGGGTCAATCTGCTATAATTCTCACACCGCCCTTGTCGGCACTGCTCACGCTCTGTGCGTATGCACGCAGGCTCTTCGACACCTCGCGCCGTCGCTCCAACGGGCGCATGGGGCGGGCGGCCAGCTCCTCATCGGTTAGGCACACGCGAATAGAGCGCGAGGGGATGTCGATCTCAATGATGTCTCCGTCCACCACCTTGCCGATAGCACCGCCACTGGCAGCCTCGGGGGAGATATGTCCGATGGAGAGACCGCTGGTGCCGCCGCTGAAACGGCCGTCGGTGACGAGTGCGCACTCACGGCCCAGATGCATAGCCTTGATATAGGATGTCGGGTATAGCATCTCCTGCATGCCAGGTCCGCCCTTAGGACCCTCGTGAGTGATGACCACAACGTCGCCGGCCTTGACCTTGCCGCCAAGAATGCCATCACAGGCAGCCTCCTGCGAGTCGAACACGCGGGCCGGACCGCTGAAATGCCAGATGCTGGAGTCAACGCCTGCCGTCTTCACCACGCAACCGTCCACGGCAATGTTGCCGCGAAGCACGGCCAAGCCGCCGTCACGTGTGTAGGCATGGTCTGCATCGCGGATGCAGCCGGTAGCACGGTCGGCATCGAGTGAGTCGTAGAGTGAGGCCTGTGCGCCCAGCTTGTTGCAGAACACACCAGCCGGAGCTGCATGGTAGAGACGGTCGGCCTCCGGCATGATGGCCTCGGCATAGGTGTGTGTGATGTCGTAGGTGCGTATCACATCGCCAAGCGACTGTTGGTCCACACGCCAGACACTGGCATCAATCAGCGATGCCTTGTGCAGCTCGCCGAGTATGCCGAGTATGCCTCCGGCACGATGACAGTCCTGCACGGCATAGCGTTGCGTGTTGGGGGCCAGTTTGCAGAGGCAAGGCACACGGCGCGACAGTGCGTCGATGTCGGCCATGGTGAAGTCGACCTCACCCTCCTGGGCTATGGCCAGAAGATGCAGTATGGTGTTGGTGGAGCCACCCATGGCTATGTCGAGCGACATGGCATTGAGGAACGCCTGACGCGTGGCAATGCTGCGCGGCAGCACACGCTCGTCGCCCCCTTCATAATAAGCCTTTGCATTGCAGACAATCTGACGGGCAGCCTTGCGCATCAGCTCTACACGCTGGACATGAGTCGCGAGCAGCGTGCCGTTGCCTGGCAGTGCCAAGCCTATGGCTTCCGTCAGCGAGTTCATGGAGTTGGCAGTGAACATGCCGGAGCAACTGCCGCATCCAGGACAGGCATGAGCCTCCACGGCAGCAAGCTCGTCGTCGCTGACCGACGGGTCGGCACCGCGCACCATGGCGGCTATCAGGTCAAGACGTTCACCACGATACTCTCCTGCCTCCATCGGGCCGCCCGACACGAACACGGTAGGGATGTTGAGCCTCATGGCAGCCATGAGCATACCCGGTGTGACCTTGTCACAGTTGGATATGCATATCATGGCATCCGCCTTATGAGCATTGACCATATACTCCACCGAGTCGGCAATAATGTCGCGCGACGGGAGGGAATACAGCATCCCGTCGTGACCCATGGCTATGCCGTCGTCGATGGCTATGGTGTTGAACTCTGCGGCATAGCAGCCACACTGCTCTATCTCCTGCTTGATGATCTGTCCGGCCTCGTGGAGATGCGTGTGCCCCGGCACAAACTGCGTGAACGAATTCACCACGGCAATAATCGGCTTGCCGAACTGCTCACGCTTCATGCCATTGGCCACCCAGAGCGCACGTGCCCCTGCCATGCGGCGCCCTTCTGTGCATACTGCACTGCGCAATTGCTTCTTCATCTGTATTATCGTGTCTGATAGTGTCTCTGCTGATTACTGCCCGCAAAAGTACACCTTCGCGTGTGTTCCTGCAAATTTAGCTATCGTTTGTTGTGGCACAAGCAAAGAATAAGGGCTACCTTTGCACACAAAATGAAAACAAGCGGCACTCGGCAGCTTTACTAATGTCTATGCGCACACTCACCATCACCTACCAGATGCACACGGCCACTGCGGCCAGCCACAAACTTGTCTACGAGACCCCGAAGGGACAGAGCGTGACCTTTGTTACGGGCATGGGGCTGATGTTCGACGCCTTCGAGCAGCATCTTGAGAATGTAGCTGCCGGCAGCGACTTCGACTTCGTGCTAAGTGCCGACGAGATAGGCCAGCGCGACGAGACACAGGTGCGCACCGTGCCGCGTAGCATCTTCGAGGTCAACGGCAAGTTCGACGACGAGAACATCTACCCTGGAGCCGAGGTGCAGATGATGGACAGCGAAGGCAACTACTTCTGGGTCGTCGTGGTAGCGGTGGATGCAGACAGCGTCACCATCGACCGCAACCACCCCCTCGCAGGCAAGGCCATACGTTTCACAGGCACCGTCATCGAGAACCGCGAAGCTACACTCCAGGAGATAGAGGCAACAGCACGCATACTTGCAGGCGAAAGCAGCTGCGGCGGATGCGGCGGATGCGGTGGCTGTGGCGACGACACCGGCAACAGCTGCTGCGGCAGCCAGAAAGGGTGTGGTGGTTGCGGCAAATAGAGCCTATCAGCATGAACACATTCGGCAACATATTCCGGCTCACATCGTTTGGCGAAAGCCATGGTGCAGCCATCGGTGGAGTGATTGACGGCGTGCCGGCAGGCATAGCTATAAGCGAAGAGGCCATACAGCAGGAGCTATCGCGGCGCCGACCAGGACAGAGTGCACTCACCACAGCCCGCAAGGAAGCCGACCACGTGGAGTTGCTTTCCGGCATCTTTGAAGGCAAGACCACGGGCACACCCATCGGCTTCATTGTCCGCAATGCCGACCAGCACAGCAGCGACTACGACAACATGCGCGACGTGTTCCGGCCCTCACATGCCGACTATACCTATTATAATAAATATGGCTTGCGCGACCATCGCGGTGGCGGCCGCTCGTCGGCACGCGAGACGATAGCACGCGTCGTGGCAGGAGCCATTGCCAGACAATGTCTGGAGCAAGTGGGCATCAGCATACACGCATGGACACAGCAGGTGGGCGACATCGTGTGCACTAAGACATGGCATGAGCTCGACCTCACCCAGGTGGATGCCAATGCTGTGCGATGTCCCGATGCGGAGGCTGCAGCCCGCATGGAGCGTCTCATCCTTGACGTGAAAGCCGACGGCGACACCATTGGCGGAGTCATTGCCGGTGTCATACAGGGTTGCCCCGTCGGTCTTGGAGAACCAGTCTTCGGCAAGCTTCATGCCATGCTCGGCTCAGCCATGCTGAGCATCAATGCAGTTAAGGGCTTCGAATATGGCGACGGCTTTGCCGGAGCCACCTTGCGTGGCAGTCAGCACAACGACCTGTTCCAGTCTGCTGTTGCCGCAGCTCCCACTCAGGCATTGACAGTCACCAACCACTCCGGCGGCATCCAGGGCGGTATCAGCAACGGCATGCCCATCACCTTCCGCGTTGCCTTCAAGCCTGTGGCCACGCTGCTGCACGAGCAACCGTCCATTGACATCAACGGCAAGGCGACAACCCTCACGCCCCGTGGGCGCCACGACCCCTGTGTACTGCCCCGTGCCGTGCCAATTGTGGAAGCCATGGCTGCCATCACCATGCTTGATGCCTACCTGCTCCACCAGACCACACACCTGCTATAATCGCTGCACGCCACACCTATTTCTTCCATCCCCCACAGATGACAACATTCGTACTCTCAATCATAGCACTCATTGCCGGCTATCTATGCTACGGCCGACTGGTGGAACATCAGTTTGGCATTGATGCCAGCCGCCCAACACCAGCCACCCGCCTTAACGACGGGGTGGACTACATTGCCATGCCAACATGGCGTGTCTACCTCATACAGTTCCTCAACATCGCCGGCACAGGCCCCATCTTCGGAGCCATCATGGGCATCCTCTTCGGTCCGGCGGCCTACCTGTGGATTGTTGTTGGATGCATCTTCATGGGTGCCGTCCACGACTATCTGTGCGGCATGATATCACTGCGCGAGGACGGTGCCTCGCTGCCCGAGATGGTGGGCAACGAGCTGGGCAACGTAGCGCGTCAGGCCATGCGCGTGCTGTCGCTAATCCTGCTCGTGCTCGTGGGCACAGTGTTCGTTACCACCTCGGCCGGACTCTTGGCCTCAATGACCAACGGAGTCATGGGCTATGATGCAAGCGTATGGCGCACAGTGTGGCTGTGCGCGGTGTTTGCCTACTGCATACTGGCCACCCTTCTGCCCATCGACACTCTCATAGGCCGCCTGTACCCCCTCTTCGGAGCTGCATTGCTGCTCATGGCCATTGGCGTTGGCGCAGGCATCTTCACCGAGGCAGGATGGCTTCCAGAGCTCACCGATGCGCCCTTCGTGAGCCACCACCCTAAGGGACTGCCCATCTTCCCGTTCTTGTGTATCACCATTGCCTGCGGTGCCATCAGCGGCTTCCACGCCACGCAGTCGCCACTCATGTCGCGCTGCCTTCGCACAGAGCGCAACGGCCGCTTCGTGTTCTACGGAGCCATGATAACAGAGGGCATCGTGGCACTTGTCTGGGCCGCCGCTGCCATCAAGTTTGCCAGCACGTGGAGCCCTGCCGACGCCGCCGTGAGCAGCGATGCCACACCCTACCAGCGGCTTGCTGCCCTCATGAGTTCCGGCAGCGGCAGCAACCCCTCCCTCGTGGTCAACATGATTTGTCAGACGTGGATGGGGCGTCTCGGTGCCATTCTGGCTGTGCTTGGCGTTGTGGCAGCCCCCATCACGAGCGGCGACACCGCCTTCCGCTCCGCACGCCTCATTCTCAGCGAGTTCACAGGCATCCGCCAGCAGCTCACCCGCCAGCGTCTGCTGCTCTCGCTGCCACTCTTCGCCATCAGTGTGTGCCTCCTATTCATCGACTTCGATGTGCTGTGGCGCTACTTTGCATGGTTCAACCAGACGCTTGCCACCTGCTTCCTGTGGACAGCAGCAGTATGGATGCTGCGCCGTGGCCGTTGCCACTGGATAGCCTTCGTGCCTGCCGTGTTCATGACCGTTGTTGTCACGTCCTACATCCTTGCCGCGCCCGAGGGCTTTTCGCTGCCACTACCCCTAAGCCTCGCAGCAGGATTAGCCATGGCCTGCTGCCTTGCCATACTGTATCTGCGCATGGTGGCACATTGCAAACGCAGCCACACGCCAGCCACTGACACGCAACATGGTTAATATATCTTAAATGCTGCCGCTGTCAGTGCATCCAAGAGCATTATAAGCTACATTTGTTTCATGTCAAAGCAAGTGGAATACCTCTCTAACGGCATACTCGAGGTTGCCATCAGCACCAGGGGAGCCGAGTTGCAAAGCATACGCCGCGTGTCGTCGCCATTCGAGTATCTATGGCATGGCGATGCCGCCTTCTGGGACCGCCGCTCGCCCATACTGTTTCCCATCGTCGGCACCCTATGGGAAAACACCGCCCACATCGACGGTGCCACCTATCCCTTCGGGCAGCATGGCTTTGCCCGCGACATGGAGTTCCGCAAGATTGTCGACGAAGATCGTCACATGGCTTTCACCCTCAGCTCGGATGCCTCCACGTTTGCCCTCTTCCCCTTTGCTTTCGAGCTGCGCATCGACTACACGCTGCTGCGCAATGTGCTCACTGTGACGTGGACCGTCAGCAGCAGCGACGATGTCGCCGTGCCCTTCCATATCGGAGCCCACCCGGGCTTCATGCTTCCTCATTTCTGCGATGACGACGACCTCCACGGCTACCTCTCACTCGATGTCTCTGCCCCACTCCGCTGCAGCACTCTCGACGGTGCGTATGTCGACGGAGGCGTTGCCGAACTGCCAATCCCTGCCAACGGGCTCCTGCCCCTGTGTGCCGACACATTCATCTGTCCCACCCTCGTCGATGCCACCTCGCGCGTGCATCGCATCACCCTCCACGACAAGGAAGCACGCCCCATCGTGACCCTGCGTCACACCATGCCCGTCACCGCCATCTGGACTCCGGCTCCCGACGATGCCCCCTTCTTGTGCATCGAGCCCTGGTGTGGATGCTGCGACCATGTGGGCTACACGGGCGAATTTGCCGAGCGGCCGTTCACACAGTTTGCCACCTCAGGCCAGCCGTGGACAACAAGCTACGACATCATCATTGAATGACAGCGCGACAACGCCCTCACCCAGCACTTTCGGAAAAGTTACACAGCAATATGATTTCCATACTCATACCGACCTTCAACTATGATGCGTCCACCCTCGTGCGCGACTTCTGCTCACTTGCTAAGCGCGAACTTGTGGACTACGAGATTATTATCGGCGACGATGCCTCGACAGAGCCGCAGCCATGGCTTGACGAGATTGCCAAGTTGCCGCATGTCAGCGTGCTGCGTGCCACAACCAACCAGGGACGCGCACGCAATCTGAACGGCATGGCCGATGCCGCAAAGGGCGAGTGGCTGCTCATTGTGGACTGCGACGCACGCATTGAGAGCGACTTCTCTCTTCACCTCTATATCAATGCCGCCTACTTGGCTCCCGTCGTGTGCGGCGGCCTCCGCCACCCCTCCGTGAACCCCAACCCTGCGGCCACACTGCGCTACAAATACGAGCGTCATGCCGACCGTGTGCGCGGAGCTGAATACCGCGAAGAGGAGCCCTACGACCATCTCTCCACCTTCAACATCTTCGTGAGCCATAAGGTGTTCAACAAGGTGCGCTTCGATGAGCAGTGCACCGACTACGGCTATGAAGACACCCTCTTCGGAGCCGACCTCCAAGCACATGCCTATCTGATACAGCACATCGACAACCCGCTCGTGCACATCGGCCTTGAGGACAACGCCACCTACCTCATGAAGGTGGAGACGGCCTTGCACACCTTGAAGCGCATACATGAGCGTCTCGGCTCATACAGCCGCGTAGAGGCGACCTCCAACAAGCTGCGCCGTCTGCGTCTGGCATCTCTCGTGGTGCTCGGCCACAAGCTCTATGGACAGCTCCTGCGCCGCAACTTGCTGGGCAGGCACCCTTCGCTCGCTTTCTTCCAGCTCTACAAGCTGGGCTATTACCTCAGCCTCTGACATCACCAGCCCACCGCTCTCCCCACAGCGTCCTCATGCGCTCCGCCAGGCGGTCCTCCTGCTGGTTGGGCTGCGGCATCCAGAAGCGTTCATCCAGTCCGTCGGGCAAGTACTGCTGCTTCACGAAGTGGCCTTGATAGTCGTGAGCATACTTGTAGTCGTCGCCATAGCCCAGCTGCTTCATTAACTTTGTCGGAGCGTTGCGCAGATGCAGCGGCACTGGCAGGTTGCCCGTCTGACGCACCTGTGCTAAAGCGGCGTCAATGGCAAGATAAGCGGAGTTGCTCTTGGGCGACGCAGCCAGGTAGACCGTAGCCTCGGCAAGCGGTATCCGCCCTTCCGGCCACCCTATCTTCTGAACAGTGTCGAAGGCTGCATTGGCAAGCAGGAGCGCATTGGGGTTGGCCAGTCCTATGTCCTCCGCAGCCGAAATCACGAGGCGCCGTGCAATGAAGGCAGGGTCCTCGCCGCCCTCAATCATGCGTGCCAGCCAGTAGATGGCGGCATCGGGGTCGGAGCCACGTATGCTCTTGATGAACGCCGAGATTATGTCGTAGTGCATCTCGCCATCCTTGTCGTAGGCCAAGGGGTTCTGCTGCAAGCGCTCGGCCACCAGCGCGTCGGTGACGGTGAGAGTCTCGCCCTCACGAGCCGTGGCTGTGACCAGCTCAAGGATGTTGAGCAGCTTGCGGGCATCGCCGCCGCTATAGCGCAACAGAGCGGTTGTCTCGCGCAGCTCCACAGAGAGTTCCCTGAGCACCACGTCCTCGCTGAGAGCACGGCGCGCAAGAGCCAGCAGGTCGGCAGCCTCAAGCGGCTTGAGCACATACACGGCACAGCGCGAGAGCAGCGGGCGAATAACCTCAAACGAGGGGTTCTCCGTGGTGGCACCGATGAGGGTGATGACACCCTGCTCCACGGCTCCCAGCAGCGAGTCCTGCTGCGACTTGGAGAAGCGGTGTATCTCGTCGATGAAGAGGATTGGCGTTGCCGAGTCGAAGAAGCGGTTGCTGCGGGCCTTGTCGATAACCTCACGCACATCCTTCACTCCCGACGTCACGGCCGAGAGCGTGTAGAACGGAGTCTCCAGCGTGTGTGCTATTATCTGCGCCAGCGTGGTCTTGCCCACCCCCGGCGGTCCCCATAGTATGAAGCTGGCAATGCGGCGGCTGTCAATCATCTGCCGCATCACAGCCCCCGGTGCCACAAGGTGTTGCTGCCCGATGTAGCCGTCGAGTGTTGTCGGGCGCATGCGTTCTGCCAATGGTCTCATGTCGCTGTGTCGTTGCTATGTTCGTGAAGGCAAATGTAGCATGTTTGTCTGAAGCCACCACGGCACAAGCCTGCAAAGTGGCTGCGGCATACACGCCACGCACGTCGCCGGCACCCTGCACCCTCCCGCGCAGCACCATGCAGGGAGTGCGCCACGCACCCTGCACGGAGAACGCCGTCACCCTGCAGGGTGATGCCAAGGCCGCAACAGGCCCTACGCAAACGGCATTGCCCGCCGGCAGCGCGATGGCTGTCGGCGGGCAATGCAGCGGGTGACTACGCTGTGCGCGTCAGAAAGGCAGGTCGTCGTTGCTGCCCCCTGCGGCAAAGGAACCGCCCATGTCGGCCGGCTGCTGCGGGGCGGCGGCAGGCTGTGCGGGCGGGAACGGGGGATTGACCCCGGGCACGGCACCCATGCCCATCGGAGCGGCGGGAGCTGCCTGCGCGTTGGGGTCGAAGGGAGCCACACGCCATGCACGCACCGTGTTGTACCAACGGCCGTTATACTCACGGGCGTCTATATCGAAGCTCACCGTGAGCGACTGACCCACCTGAATGTTGAACTGGGCAATCTTGTCGGTGCCGAACACCTCGAAGACCATCTTCCTGGGGTACTGTTCAAAAGTCTCCAGCACGTATGAGGCCACCTTCCACTCCGAGCCTGTGCGCTGCGATACGCCCCCACGCTCGGGCAGGACGTTGATAATCTTACCTTGGATATCCATCTGTCGTAGTCTGTGATAGTTGTGTGAAACAAAGCCGGCATGCGGCGTAATGCGGTTGCAAATGTATCACTTAATCAAGGAGGCAGCTAATTTTGAAGGCTATTTTTTGCGGTGTCACACCAAAAAGCATACCTTTGTAGATGCAAGGACGCTGCCCGCGGGCTGCCGTCTTTTTGCGCATGCCGACACTCCCCAACAGCATACAAAACAACTTATCCACGCATAGCATTATGAAACTGAAAGTCTCCAGTGCAACACTCTTCAACCGTCTGACCTCCATCAGCCGTGTGCTCAACAGCAAGAACTCACTGCCCATCCTCGACTGCTTCCTCTTCGAGGTGGAGGGCACACGCATGTCGGTCACGGCATCAGACAGCGAAATATCGCTCATCACCTCCCTCGACCTCATCGAGGCAGAGCACGATGCCCGCTTCTGCATCAAGGCCAAGACAATACAAGACTCCCTGAAGGAGATTTCCGACCAGCCCATAACGCTCAACGTCAACCTCGACACGATGGAGATACACGGGCAGTACATGAACGGCTCGTTCAACATCGTTGGCGACCGCGCCGACGAGTACCCCCGTCCGCATGAGCTTGACGGCAACGTGTCCACCTACCAGATACCACAGAACGTGCTTCAGGGCGGCATCACCAACAGCCTCTTCGCCACGGCCGACGACGAGATACGCCCCGTGATGACCGGCATCTACTTCGACTTCACCCCCGAGTGCATGATATTCGTCGGCACCGATGGACGCAAACTCGTGCGTGCCAAAAACGCCAAGGTGCACAGCGAGCAGCAGATAGGCTTCATCATGCCCAAGAAGCCCGCCAACATACTCAAGAGCCTGCTCGCCAAGAGCGACGACCCCGTGACACTGGCCTTCAACGACACGCTGGCACAGGTGCAGGCCGTCGACTTCACCCTCACATGCCGCCTCATCGACGGCCGCTACCCCAACTACAACAGCGTCATACCGCAGAACAACCCCTACAAGGCCACCATCGAGCGCACGGCACTCGTCTCCGCACTGCGCCGCGTCATCATCTTCTCCAGCCAGAGCAGCTCGCTCGTCAAGCTCACCTTCAGCAACAACAAAGTGGTGCTCTCCGGTCAGGACATAGACTACTCCACATCGGCCGAGGAGACCGTAGCCTGCGAATACGATGCGCCCGACATGAGCATCGGCTTCAAGGGCACACTCCTGCTCGACATACTGAACAACCTCAACAGCACAAGCGTGGTGCTCGAGCTGGCCGACCCAGGCCGCGCCGGACTCATCACACCCGTGGAGCAGCAGCCCGACGAGGACGTGCTCATGCTGCTCATGCCCATGATGCTCAACGACTGAAGCCACGCTCCCGCAGACCTGCCGCAAAAGTAGGCACCCGCAGCACCGCACCACACACTCACACACGCCCATCATCCACCGCCACGGCAGCATGCCGGCACGGTGGATGGTGGACATACATTTATATAAACAGCACATGCAGCTACAGCTCACCCGCCCAATAGTATTCTTCGACCTTGAGACGACAGGCATCGACATCGCCAAGGACCGCATCGTGGAGATAGCCCTGCTCAAGATACACCCCGACGGCAGCGAGGACAGCAAGCTTATGCGCCTCAACCCGCAGATGCACATACCGGCCGAGGCATCAGCCGTCAACGGCATCACCGACGCCGACGTGGCACACAGCCCCACGTTTGCCGACAAGGCAGACGAGATATGGACATTCATCGACGGCTGCGACCTCGGAGGTTTCAACTCCAACCACTTCGACATACCCCTGCTGGCAGAGGAATTCCTGCGTGCAGGCATGAACGTGGACCTGCGCAAGGCTCAGTTCGTGGACGTGCAGAACATCTACCACAAGCTTGAACGCCGCACCCTCGCCGCTGCCTACAAGTTCTACTGCCACCGTGAACTGACCGATGCACACACCGCCATGGCCGACACACGAGCCACCTACGAGGTGCTCTGCGCACAGCTCGACCGCTATCCCGACGACCTGCACAACGACACAGCCTTCCTCGCCGAATACTCACGGCGCACCAACAACGTGGACTACGCCGGACGCATAGTGCTCGACAACAACGGCGTAGAGACCATCAACTTCGGCAAGTACAAGGGCAAGCCCGTGGCCGAGGTGCTACGCCGCGACCCCAGCTTCTACTCATGGGTGATGCAAGGCGACTTCACGCGCGACACCAAGCAGGCCTTCACCGCACTGCTCGTGCGTGGCAATCAGCACAGGAAGTAAGCCGTACGCACACACACCACCTCCACACCAAGCACACCACGCATGAACATCGTCTTAGGCATCACAGGCAGCATAGCAGCCTACAAGGCATGCACACTCATACGCCTGCTCGTCAAGCAAGGCCACGAAGTGCAGGTGGTCATCACGCCTGCCGGCAAGGAATTCATCACACCCATAACCCTCTCCGCCCTGACATCGAAGCCCGTCGTCAGCGACTTCTTCTCACAGCGCGACGGCACATGGCACAGCCACGTAGCCCTCGGCCTATGGGCCGACGCAATGCTCATAGCCCCTTGCACAGCCTCCACCATAGGCAAGATGGCACACGGCATAGCCGACAACATGCTCATCACCACCTACCTCTCAATGAAGGCACCAGTGTTCATCGCTCCGGCCATGGACCTCGACATGTGGCGGCACGAAGCCACACAGGCCAACCTGCGCCTGCTCAAGGCACGGGGCGTGCACGTCATCGAGCCCGCCGACGGCGAGCTGGCAAGCCACCTCGTGGGCAAAGGACGCATGGAAGAGCCCGAGCGCATTGCACAAGTGCTGCTCGCAGAGCTCAACAAGGCAGTCACTGGCAGCCCCCTCAGCGGCCGCCATCTGCTCATCACCGCAGGCCCCACCTACGAGCGCATAGACCCTGTACGCTTCATAGGCAACTACTCCAGCGGCAAAATGGGCGTGGCACTCGCCAAGGAGTGTGCACGCCGCGGAGCTCACGTGGAGCTGGTGTGCGGACCCATGCAGACAGCCGTGCCTGAAGGAGATGCAGACATACACGTAACACACGTGGAGAGTGCAGCACAGATGCATGCAGCCGCCGTGGAGTGCTACAGCAACTGCGACGCTGCCATACTCTGCGCCGCCGTGGCCGACTTCACTCCTGCCGAACCGGCCGACCGCAAGCTCAAGCGAGAGAGCGACGACCTGGTGCTGCGCCTGCGTCCCACCAAAGACATCGCCGAAGAGTTGGGCAATATGAAAGCCGTGCACAATGAACACGTGGACACCACCGGAGAAGGCCAGCGAAAGTACCTCGTGGGCTTCGCCTTAGAGACACACGACGAGCTGGCACATGCCGAAGCCAAGCGAGAACGCAAGAACTTCGACTTCATAGTGCTTAACTCACTTCAGGATGAAGGCGCAGGCTTCCAGCACGACACTAACAAGGTGACCATCGTCAGCGCACACGGACGCACCGACTACCCCCTGAAAAGCAAGGCAGAGGTGGCGGCTGACATAGTTGACCAACTTGCAAACCTCTTCACAGCATGAAACACCTTGCCATCATTGCGGCCGCCTGCATGGCGTGCCTCACATGCAGTCCTGCGGCATGCGCACAGGAACTCAATGCCAAAGTCATAATCAACCGGTCGCAAGTGTCCAACACCAAGTCGGGCGTGTTCGAGGCATTGGAGAAAGCTGTGACACAGTTCCTCAACGAGCGGGCCTGGACCAACATGAAGTTCCGCCAGCAAGAACGCATACAATGCTCCTTCAACATCAACATCAGTTCCTACGATGAGAGCTCGGGGGCATTCAAGGCTACAGCCCTCATCGCCTCGTCAAGGCCCGTGTATGGTTCCTCCTACACCACCACCGTGTGGAACACCAACGACAAAGACTTTAACTTCAACTTCCAGGAATTCGACCAGCTGGAATGGCGCCCCGAACAGATAGACAACAACCTGACTGCCCTGCTGGCCTACTGGGCCAACATCATCATAGGCATGGACCTCGACACCATGGCTCCGCAGGCTGGCACAGCCTATGTCCAGCAGGCACTCGACATCTGCCAGGCAGGCGAGACCCTCGGCTTCACGGGATGGAAGGCCTTCGACGACAGCCGCAACCGCTTTGCCATAGCCAACGACTACCTCGACGGCGCCATGGAGAAGTTCCGGCAGCTGCAATATACATACTACCGCCAAGGACTCGACCACATGAGCGAAGACACCGAGGCGGCACGAAAAGCCATCGTCGAGGCCATGCAGCAGCTGAAGGAGGCTCACTCCGACAAGACCATGAGCATGCTGCCACAGATATTCACCGACATCAAGCGCGACGAGCTCGTGGCAATCTTCGCAGGCCATGGCCCGACAGCCGAGCGCGAGGGCGTCTACGACATTCTGTTCGCCATCAACCCCTCACAAAGCACCTACTGGGAGAAAATCAAACAGTAGACATCCGGCACGCCAACGCCATACCACACAATGCTCAAGACCTTATCCATACGCAACTACGCCCTGATAGCCTCGCTCGACATCGACCTGCACGATGGTTTCTCTGTCATCACAGGCGAGACAGGCGCAGGCAAGAGCATACTGCTCGGAGCCATAGCCCTGCTCATGGGGCAGCGTGCAGAGAGCCGCATGATTAAAGACGGAGCCACACGCTGCACCATCGAAGCCGTTTTCGACATCGATGGCTATGGTCTGGAACAATTCTTCACGGACAACGACCTCGACTACGATGCCCACACCTGCACATTAAGGCGTGAACTGACGGCGGCCGGCAAGAGCCGTGCATTCGTCAACGACACTCCAGTGCAGCTGTCTGTGCTCCGAGCATTAAGTGAGCACCTGCTCGACATTCACTCCCAGCATCAGAACATGCTGCTGGCACACTCGGACTTCCAGATGAGCGTGGTGGACCTCGTGGCACAGGATGCTGAGTTGCGGCAAACATACACTGAGCACTACACTCAGTGGCAGACAGCACGGAAGCTACTGACCCAGGCCGAGCAGGCAGCACAGCAAGGACACGAGGATGAGGACTACCTGCGCTTCCAGCTTGAACAGATTGAAGCCCTACACCTGACGACTGGCATACAGGCAAGCCGTGAGCAGGAGGCACAGCAGCTTGAGCATGCAGAGGAGATACAACAGGCTCTCGGCTACACCGCCTCAGTGCTCAATGGACAGGGTCAGACGGGCGAAGGCATCGTGGCACGCCTCCGCGACGCAGCACGACAGCTCGCGCAAGTGGCAGGTGTGATACCTGAAGCCAATGCCCTTGAAGAGCGCATAGAGTCGTGCCGCATTGAGCTGCAAGACATTGAACAAGAAGCAACGCGCATGGCCGATGCCAGCGAGAGCGACCCTTCCAGACTGGACGAGCTCAACGAATGGCTGAGCAGCCTCTACACCCTACAGCGCAAGCACAAGGTCGACACCGACCAGGCTCTCATGGACCTTGCTGCCGACATGCGCTCCCGTCTCGACGCTATAGACAACAGCGAGGAGCACATCCATCAGCTGCAGGCTGCTGTGACTGAAGCGCACACAGCCATGATGGCGGTTGGCCGGCAGCTGACCGCTGCGCGCAAGACAGCAGCAACAAGCATTGAGCAAGAGATGGAGCAACGCTTAGTGCCGCTGGGCATACCCAATGTGCGCTTTGCCGTGAGCATCACTCCACGCAAAGAGCCTGACGCCTCGGGCACAGACACTGTAGACTTCCTCTTCTCCGCCAACAAGAACAGCCAGCCACAACCTATCTCGCAGGTGGCTTCGGGCGGCGAAATAGCCCGCGTGATGCTCTCGCTCAAGGCACTGCTCAGCGGCTTACGCGCAATGCCCACCATCATCTTCGATGAGATAGACACAGGCGTGAGCGGGCAGATAGCCGAGCGCATGGCATGCATCATGAACGAAATGGGGGCCGGAGGCCGACAGGTGATTTCCATCACCCACCTGCCACAGATTGCCGCCATGGCAAAGCACCACTTCCGCGTATACAAAGAAGACGATGAACAGGGCACAGAGAGCCACATCGCAAGCCTCACGATGGAAGAGCGCGTCACCGAAATTGCCCACATGCTGTCGGGAGCCCGACTCACAGAAGCCGCCATGGCCAACGCACGCACGCTGCTCGGTCTGCCCGTGCATCATGACTGAGCAGCACCTACGCGCATATATAATATAAGGTATAGCCCATGACAACCACACCACGCATACACATACTGCTTCTGCTGCTGACAGCCTTCTGCCTGACAGCCACGACAACTATGGCCAAAGGCAGCAATAAATGGTACAAGCGGGCACGCAAAGCACAGGTGAATGTGCTCACCTACGATGCCTCAGGCCAGCTGCTACACTCCACCAATGGTTTCCTCGTGGGCGACCGCGGCACGCTCATCAGCGACTACCATTCCTTTGTCGGAGCCGCACGTGCTGCCGTCGTGACCGAGCGTGGCACCGAGTGTGCCGTCACGTCCATAGATGGTGGCAACAGCCTCTACGACATCGTCCGCGCACAGGTTGCCATGCCCAAACCATCGGGCCTCAATGCCGGCACGGCACTACAGGGCGAGCCGGTGTTCATCATGCCTCACCTCAACAGCCGTGTGGGCTTTGCTACAGAGAGCGAGGTGTCGCAGGTAGCAGCCTTCGACAGCATATACAGCTACTACACCCTGCCCACTGGCATGACCGACATTGCAGCATCATGCCCCGTGATGAATGCACGTGGCGAGGTGATAGGGCTGTTGCAGATGGCCGCCCGCGATGCCGACAGCCAATGCTATGCCCTCGATGTGCGCTATGCCATGAACCTTCGCACCACCGCCTGGAGTGCCACCGACAACGACCTCGCCAAGATACTCATCCGCAAGACCCTGCCCGCCACAGAGCATGAAGCGACAAACTTCCTCCTCTACATGCAGCTCTTCGGTCGCAGCGACGCAGCTACGCTAATGGGATATGCCGACGACTTCATCGCCACATATCCTGCCTTGCCAACAGGTTACACCACCAAGGCCGATGTGCTCGTGGGCACAGGCCGCTACGCCGAGGCCGACACGGTGTGGCAGCAGGCCATAGCAGCACATGCCCCACAGGATGCCATCCTTGCCGAGCGCAGCAGCAACATGTACCGCCTTGTGCTTGCCGCCACCGACTCACTGCCATCCACTTGGACACTCCAGACGGCACTCGATGACATACGTCAGGCCATTGCCATCAAGCCCGAGGCCGCCTACTCGCTGCAAGAGGCAAAGCTACTGTATGCCATAAAGGACTACACGTCTGCCGCGAGCCTGTTCACAGAGCTGGCACAAGGCCCATTGCGCTCCGCCGACAACTTCCTCTATGCCGCCCAGTGCCACCAGATGCTTGGCGACACCACGGCTGTGCTGGCACTCCAGGACAGCGCGGTGGCTCTCTTTACAAAGCCTTACCCCAAGGAAGCCGCCACAGCACTGCTCATGCGCTCACAGACGCTCACCGCCGTGGGTCGCGACCGCGATGCCGTGCGCGACATGCTCGACTATGAGCGCCTCGCTCCTGCCGACGTGACGGCCAACTTCTACCATCTGCGTGCCCAGGCCGCCATGCGCTGCCGCATGTTCCCCCAGGCAGTAAGCGATATGGAGCGTGCCGTCCGAATGGCACCCGACGATGCCCTCTATCCTGCCCAGTTAGCAGGCCTGCTCTATCGTTTCGGCCACCTTGACGAAGCCATCGCGGCAGCCCAACAGGCAGTGGCTATAGATGATGAGTTTGCCGATGCCCACCGCATCCTCGGCGTATGCCTGCGCGATGCCGGCCGCACACAGGAGTCACGGCTCCACCTGCTGCGTGCCGCCGAGCTGGGCGATGCCATGGCTAAAGAAATGCTTGACAGATGAAGACAGTGCTTATTGTGGTGGGCAAGACCACCGATGTGCACGTCCAGGCTCTGTGCGACGACTACACACGACGTCTGCAGCACTATGTGCCTTTCGCCTGCGAGGTGATACCCGAGCTGCGGGCCACACGCTCCCTCACGCCGGAGCAGCAGAAGGCGCAAGAGGCCCTGCTCATACAGCACCAGCTGCAGGCAGGCGACTATGTGGTGTTGCTCGACGAGCACGGACGGGAGCGTCGCTCCATCGACTTCGCCACATGGATGGAGAAGCGCATGGCGGCTGGCAGCCGGCGGCTCGTATTCATCATTGGCGGCCCCTACGGTTTCGACCGGAGCATCTGTCAGCTGGCACACGAGCAGGTGTCACTCTCGCAGATGACATTCTCGCACCAGCTGGTGCGACTCTTCTTCATTGAACAGCTCTACCGCGCTCAGACCATCCTCCGTGGCGAGCCCTACCATCATGAGTAATCAACCGACAACATACAGATAACACGTGAACTACACCGGACTCATCATAGGCCTTGCCACTTTCCTGTGCATAGGTCTCTTCCACCCCATCGTCATTAAGGCAGAGTATTACTTCGGACGCCGCTGCTGGTGGGCATTCCTTGCCGTGGGAGCCGGATGCATTGCCGCATCGCTGCTCACCACCTGCGACTATGCCAGCATCATACTTGGTGTGGTGGCTTTCTCCGCTCTATGGGGCATACACGAACTCTTCCAGCAGCATCACCGTGTGCGCCGCGGCTGGTTTCCCATGAACCCCAAACGTAAGCACGACTATGAAGAATAAGACAGGGCTGGAATATGCCCGCACCAAATACAGCGAGCACGTGGTGCCCCACGACACGACCCTTTTAGACTTCATCCAGGAGGCCATGCACGGCATCTCCCGCAACAAAGCCAAGGACATACTGTCCGGCCACGGCATCACCGTCGACCGCCGGCAGACCACCCGCTACGACGAGCCTCTCCACGCCGGACAGGTGGTGCGCATCTCCAAGCATAAGCGCAACAATGTCCTGCTCAACCAGTATGTGAAGATCGTCTATGAGGACAAAGACCTCGTGGTGATAGAGAAGCGCGAGGGCATCCTCTCCATGCCTGCCACGGCGCGCCAGTATTCAGCCAAGCAGGTGCTCGATGAATACTTTGAGAAGCGCCACTTCAAATGCCGGGCTCACACTGTCCACCGTCTGGACCGCGAGACAAGCGGCCTCATGATGTACGCCAAGAGCATTGAGGTGGCCAAGACGCTGGAGGACAACTGGCACGACATAGTCTACGACCGCCGCTACGTGGCCGTGGTGTCGGGCCTCGTGGAGCAAGAAGGTGGCACCATACAGAGCTACCTGAAGGATAACAAGGCATACGTCACCTACTCATCGCAAGAAGACAACGGTGGTCGTCTCGCCATCACTCACTTCCGCACCCTGAGCCGCACGGACCGTTGCTCGCTCGTGGAGGTGAAGCTCGAGACGGGCCGCAAGAACCAGATACGCGTGCACATGCAGGACATCGGGCACCCCGTGTGCGGCGACCTCAAGTATGGCGACGGCAACAACCCCATAGGCCGTCTGTGCCTGCATGCCTATCGGCTGCATTTCCACCATCCCGTCACCGGCGAGTCGATGCACTTTGAGACACCTTTCCCCACTGACTTTACACGCATTACCAACTATAACCCTACACAACAATGAAAGCAATCACCACATCGGCTGCACTGCTTGCAGCCAGCCTCTGCCTAAGCAGCTGCGGCGGAGCACTCCTCAGCGGCGACACAACCTCGACACAGACACAGCAGACAGCGGCCACAGCCGGTGCCACCATCCTCAACAGCCTGCTGGGCTCACTGCTCAGCACTACACTCACAGAGCAAAGCATCATCGGCACATGGCACTACCAGCAGCCTGAAGTGCGCTTTGAGAGTGAGAATCTTCTGGCCAAGGCCGGTGGCGAGGTGGCCGCCGCAGAGATTGAGGCCAAGGTGGCAAACTATCTGGCTGGCATCGGCATCACCAAGGGAGTCACGACGTTTGTGTTCAATGAGGACAAGACATTCTCCATCCAGAACTCCACCAAGCAGCTCTACTCGGGCACCTATACCTTCAACACCGATAGCCACGAGCTGGTGATGACTGGTGCGCTGGGCCTCTCCACACTGAAGGCCACCGTGGGCATGGACGGCACCAACCTGTGCCTGCTCTTCGAGGCAAGCAAACTGCTCACCATGACCAACACTGTGGCCTCCATCCTGGGCAAGAGCAACGCCACGGCAGCATCTGTGGCCACCGTGCTCGGCAGCAACTACAAGGGCATGAAGGTAGGCTTTGCCATTGGCAAGTGACCCCAGACGGATGCGGTCATGCATCTGCCAACCGCACGCTATGCAGCGAGACCGCTGTCGGCCCCCGGGCCGGCAACGGTCTCGCTGCATAGTTTTGCCACGCTGCGGCATGGGTGTCGCGCCATGGCGTGCAGGCATGCCCTACAGATCGGCGTTGAAGTAGGCCGTGAGCTCCTCAATGGCACTGCCTTCCGCGTTGGAGAGGTCCTTGATGAGGTGCCCGCGCTCAAGCAGCAGTATGCGCTGGCTGATGTCGGCCACGAAGCTGAGGTTGTGGCTGGAGATAATCACGGTGGTGCCATGCTGGCGGCACATGTCGGCTATGAGCCGTGCCACCACAATCTGCGACGAGGGGTCAAGATAGTTGAACGGCTCATCGAGGAGCAACACCTTGGGATTGATGAGCATGGCCCCTATGACACCTATCTTCTGACGGTTGCCCTCGGAGAAGTCGCGCAGGTACTTCCTGGTGCCGAGTATCTCATCGTGCATGAGCGGACGGAAAGCCTCCAGGCGCTGCGTCAGGAGCTCGTCGGTGATGCCGTAGAGGCGTGCGATGAAGGCGAAATACTCCTCGGGGGTGTAGAAGTCGATGAGGAAGCGTCCGTCGATGAACGAGCCTGTGTAACGCTTCCAGGCCATGCTCTCAGCCCTGGAGAGAGTGGCACGTGCGCCCTCCGCAGCCCCCGTGACGTCGACACCGTCGCTGAGCACCCGTCCGCTGTCAGCCTTGATGAGGTCGAGTATGAGACGGAGCAGAGTCGTCTTGCCGGCACCATTGTTGCCCACGAGTCCCACCAGCTCGCCGCTGTGGATGGTGAGGTCGGGCAGGTCGAGAGCCACCTTGTCGCCGTAGCACTTCCTGAGGTTTTCTATCTTGATTTCCATAGAGTGGTATTGTGTTGGTTGCTATTATGGAGTTGTTATCTTTGCGCCCTTGTCACTATTCGCGCAGCCACCGCTCCATGATGTCGTAGCGACGGGCAAACCAGCGGCGTGCCACGAAGCGGATATACACACGGTGGAGTGCCAGGCCGAGGAGTCCGAGTGCAGCCAACAGGGCATCCGCCCAGAGCATGGGCAGGAAGAAGTAGGCTGCATAGAAGATGCCTATGGGGATGAACAGCACGCATGAGAAGATGTTCAGCTGCTTGTTGCCACCCTGATAGTTGAAGAACGCCGAGTTGAACAGGTCCATGCGCGAGCTGAAGAGTGCCGTAGCCATGAAGGGCAGCACCATGACGCCGCAGGCGAAGAGCAGGGTGGCAAGCAGCGTGGTCGGCGGCATGCCCATCCACACCACGGCGGGCACTATGCACAGTGCCATGAGGCAGCAGAGCAGGCACATGCACCAATACTTGCGCAAGAGCAACTGCGTGAGCCCCCACGGACGGGTCCAGATGGCAGCGAAATAGTTGGCCTCAACACCGAGCACCCACTGTCCGATGATGATGCTCGGGAAACCTACACCGAAAAGCAGCATGGGGTTGACACTGATGGGTATGCCGGCATCGGCCACGGTGGTCGCCTGCTGCATGTAGGTGTTGAGGATGAAGATGACAGCCATGGCAATGATGCTCACCCGCAGACGCTTGCTGCGCAGCAGCTGCACCCACTCTATGCTCCACACCGACACCTCGCCAAGGCTGTGTGCCGTGGTGGCAGCAGCGTGATGGCACTCCTCGTTGTAGTTCTTCATGCGGCAGAAGTAGGCATGCAGCACTGTCATGACCACCACATCAGCCAGCAGGAGCACGCCCGCAGCAATCAGCGTGCCCTGGGTGGCCGTGAGGCTTGCTGCCACATCGCCGATGGCGAACACGCCAAAAGTGGCACCGGCGGCAAGCATGGTGAGAAGGAGCCACACCACGTAGCCTGCGGCCAAGGGCAGTGTCCACTCGTTGCCTGGAGCGCGACGCCAGCAGTTCTGCACCAGGGCATTGGTCATGGTGCCGGCATAGCCCTGCACAAGCACCATCAGAGCCCACCACCAGGGGCACAGCACGAGCACCACGAAAGCCAACATCAGAGGCAACATCCACTGGAGAAAGCCCACACAAGTGTCGAAGAGCACGAAGCGTGCCCAGGAGCGTGGCGTGACAGGGCGCGAGCGCAGATAGTCGTCCATCTCCACGGGCGAGCGGCGCCAGAAGAGCTTCATCAGCATGTCGCCTGGCACTATGCACACCGCGAGAAGCGGCATCAGCGCAACATATTCGGGGGGAACGACGATATGCTCTGTCTGTTGCGAGATGCCGGCATACACGGCCAGCACCATCACGATGTAGGCCACGGCAATATAGGCTGCCACGAAGAGCTTGCGCCACGTGAAGTCGCGCGCACGCTGGATCCACCATAGTCGCAGGAGTATTCGCAGGGAGTTGTCCATAGAGGTGCAGGAATGTCTTAACATCGGTTCATGCCCAAAGGCATACAAAAGTAACCCATCCGCGCCAAAGAGCCAAAGACACGGCTGCATATCGGCATGCCGGATGGCTGAAGGCGTGCGGCGAGCCGCAAGACACCCTGCACGGTGCTGCCGCAGAGGGTGCAGGGAGAAAGCAGACACCCTGCACGGTCACACGGCGTGACCATGCAGGGTGTCATGCTGGAACGGTGCTGCGCACCGGAGCTCACGCTACAGTCCCTGACGGCTGCACTCAGAACTTGTAGCCCAAGGTGAGCACCACGTTGTGGCGGTCGAGGTTGAGACGCTGAGGCTCGAGGGCATCGGCCGTGACACCGAACTGTGCCTCCGATACGCCATAAGCCTGGAACTGGTCGTCGAAAGGATAGAAGTCGGCATGCTGTGCACGGTACTTGTAGGCCACGTCGGCATAGAAGCCATTGTGGCGATAGCCCATACCGATGGTGAGCATGTTGGTGGCACCGAGGTTCATGTAGTCTGTAGAGACGGTGTATTCCATGGCGTAGGAGTCGATGCTCTGGTCCAGACGTGCCGAGCTCTTCATGGGCTTGCTCCAGTAGTTGTAGCCTGCACGGACTGCGAACTCTGGCACAGGCTTATACTCGAAGCCGGCGCGGACATTGTGCACGCCCTGCATGGTGGCATGCGTCAGACGGCTCATGGCAACGTCCTTGTCCATGTTGATCGACGGGCCGTCGGAATCATAGTCGGTGGGATACCCCATCTTGGTGTAGTCGGTGAAGGCATACTCATATTCCACATCCCATGCAAAGGAGCGGCCTATGGTGCTGCCAATCTGGGCGCGCAGCTTCCAGGGGGAGAACACGTTGAAGTCGAGCTCGTTGCCGTCGGGGCTGTCGTAGATGGCATACTGGCCGTCGGGCAGATAGTCGTAGACATACACCTGTGCCTGCTCGTCGTAGCCGAGATAATCCCACTTCGATGCGAAGCTGTGGTAGCTGCGCTCCTGAGTGAAGGTGTACCACGTGGGCGTCTCCACCGTGATGCCAAAGCGGAAGGGGCTGTCCTCGATGGGGCGGAAGATGGCTCCGAGCTTTATGTTGAGGCCTTCGCCCGACACGCGGTGGTTCGACTCCAGGTCATAGTCCTGCACGGAGCCGTCCGTGCCGTCGCGCGTTTCCATGTAGCGCATCGTGCTGCGGTAGCGCATGAAGTCGAGCCCCATGGTGGCACCCACATAGACGCGGTCCTGATGGGCTATGGTCAGGTTGATGTCGAGACCGTAGAGATAGCCTCGTGTGTTGCGGTAGAAGTCGTAGGCCGAGCTGGTCACGCCCACGCCGTCGGGCAGGTCGTAGAGCAGTGCGGCAAAGGCACGCGCAGGCAGGGCACCCTCCGACATGCCGGGATACATGCCATAGATGGCTGCCAGCTGGGCTGCCTGCGAGAAGCCATGCAGCGAGCTGCTCCCTGCGGTGAAAGAGTGACCGAAGTTGGCCTTCTTCTGTAGGTTGACGCCCCAGACGAAGCGTGTGTCCTCAGTGGCCGACGAAGCAAACACGAGGCCCAGCTGGTCGAAACTCATGCGTGTGCGGGGTGCTCCCTCGGCAGGGGTATCGTCCTGCACGCCGACACCGAGGGTGAACGATGCATCGTTGCGGCGGAAGAGGCCAAGGGATGCGGGGTTGTTGCTGATGGCCGAGATGTCGGCTCCCAATGCGCCCATGGCACCACCCATGCCCACGTAGCGGGCCGAGCCTATGACATCGGCGGTCGAGGTCATGCTGTAATTGCTATATGTGTCTTGCGCCCATGAGCCAAGCGACAGGGAGAGCAGGGCGAGAAGAGTTGCGGAGTGTCTCATTTGAGGAAGTGAAGTGAAAGGCAATTAAACACTATGGGGAAGAAACGGAAGGGAAGGCTCGTGCGGAGCCGCATGGCAGTGATGCCGGCACGACTCAACGGCCGCCGCGCCCACCGCCTGAACGGCCGCCGCCACCGGAGAAGCCTCCGCCGCCAGAGCGACCGCCACCACCAGAGAAACCACCTCCGCCGGAACGGCTGCCACCAGAGTAGCTCCCGCCGGAATAGCTGCTGCTGGAGCGCGACGACGATGTGCTGCGGGTGGTGGTGCCCGTGCTGCGGCTACTGCTTGAGCTGCGACCTACAGAGACCGACGACCCTGCGGAGCGGCCAGAGAAGATGCCTGCCGACGCACTGCTGCGTGCACCTGTCGAGCGGCCTCCCTGCGAGCGACCGCCAATGGTGTAGCCCGAGGCGGAGCGACCTGTGCCGTAGCCATTGCCGCTGCGACCGCCGCGATACGTGCCTGAGCTGCGGCCTGTGAAACCCGGACGGCGCGTGTTGTGGGCACGGGGGGTGTAGCCACCGTGACGATAGCCCCAGTCGTGCCTGCCATGATGGCCGTAGTAGCCCCAGCCTGTGTGCCACCAGGGTGAGTAGTAGCCATAGTAGCCCCAGTACGGACGCATCCAACCATAATAGCCGCCATGCCAGAAGGGGTCATAGACGCCATAGCACCAAGTGTCCCAGTAGAACGGGTCGTAATGGTAGCCCCAGTACCAGGGTGAGACGTAGAGGCTGCTGTAGCCGAAACGGTTCATGCGCTGGGTCAGGGCATAGTCCTCGCCGTCGGAATAGCCAGACTGGTAGCCCTGCAGGTAAGCATTGTTGAGGAGAGTGCCGATGGTGTCGGCATAGGCCGTGTCGGGAGCCTGATAGGCATAGGCTGTGCCACGGCGGTTATACTCGTCGACATCGCGCACCGCACCACGGGCCACCACGGGAGCATCGTCGGCATCATCGACATACTCAATGACGACATTGTCCTGACTGTGGCGCATAGGCATGGGGCGTACGGCCGTTGTGGTTGCCTGCTTTCGCGGAACGAAATACATGTCGTCGTCCTGAGCCCATGCAGGCGAAATGAGAACAGACAAAAGGGCTGTTGCCAAGAGATAACGTGTGTGCTTCATTGCTGTATGGTTTTAGTGTTTTATCTGAGTAACGGGTTTCTTGAATGCAAAAGTAAGCCGGCAGCATCATGCCATACAAGGGAAAATCCTACACGCTGTGGGTGAAATCCCTATAGGAAACCGCGACAAAGGTAAATACAGGCACCTGTGGTCGCAAAAGAATTATAGTGAAAAAAGGTTTACCAACAGCCCTATAGAGGAAAAAAACGTACCTTTGCAACCCAGCAGGCACAGGATTATCCGCCACACGCTTGCCACACCTTAAATAGTATATAGGAGTCATTACTTAAAAACATACACTACACAATGAAAGCATTTGTATTTCCTGGTCAGGGAGCCCAGTTCCCAGGCATGGGCAAGGATCTCTATGAGACCAACGACACCGCGCGCGCACTTTTCGACAGGGCTAACGAGATACTCGGTTTCGACATCACCAAGATTATGTTCGAGGGTACACCCGAAGAGCTCAAGCAGACCAAGGTGACACAGCCGGCCGTGTTCCTGCACAGCGTCATCACTGCCATCTGCCTCGGCGACAAGTGCACCCCCGACATGGTTGGCGGCCACTCACTCGGCGAGTTCAGTGCACTCGTGGCAGCAGGTGCCCTCAACTTTGAGGACGGCCTGCGCTTAGTGAGCGCACGTGCACAGGCCATGCAGAAAGCCTGCGAGGCACAGCCCTCGACCATGGCAGCCATCATCGGCCTGCCCGACGAGCAGGTGGAAGCCGTGTGTGCAGAAGTAGCCGGCGAAGGCGGCATCGTGGTGCCCGCCAACTATAACAACCCAGGCCAGCTCGTCATCAGCGGCACTGTCGACGCCATCAACACGGCCTGTGAGAAGCTGAAGGCTGCAGGGGCCAAGCGCGCAATGCCCCTGCCTGTGAGCGGGGCATTCCACAGTCCGCTCATGCAGCCTGCCAAAGATGAGCTCCAGCGTGCCATCGAGGCCACCGAGTTCCACCAGCCCAAGTGCCCTGTCTATCAGAATGTCGACGGCAAGGCACACACCGAGCCCGACGAGATAAAGCAGAACCTCATTGCACAGCTCACAGCCAGCGTGCGCTGGACACAGGAGGTGCAAGCCATGCTCGCCGCAGGTGCTACAGAATTCTATGAGTGCGGCCCAGGAAAGGCCCTGCAAGGCATGATAGGAAAGATAGCAAAAGGAATGGAGGGACTCACCGTCGGTAGCGCAGCCGACTTATGAACTGCCGGCACACATACCTGCTACTCGCTTGCATCGGGCTCACAACGAGCCTGTTGCAAGCGTGTTCGTATATAAAGACACACCAACAAGAGAACATGCAGAAACCTGTAATATATCAAGTGTTCACACGCCTGTTCGGCAACGACACAGGCGTGAATGCCCACAACGGTGACAAGGCCGTCAACGGCTGCGGCACGATGGCCGACTTCACTCCCAAGGCACTCCGACAGATAAAGGAACTGGGCGTGACACACATCTGGTATACAGGCATAATAGAGCATGCCACGCAGACCGACTACAGTGCCTATGGCATTCCCCGCGACCACAGCGCGATAGTCAAAGGCAAGGCAGGCAGCGCATACGCCATCAAGGACTACTACGACGTCGACCCCGACCTTGCCACAAGCATCCCTGCACGCATGAAGGAGTTTGAGGCACTGGTGGCACGCACACATCAGGCAGGTTTGAAGATGATTATCGACTTCGTGCCCAACCATGTGGCACGTCAGTACCACAGCGACGCCTGCCCTGAGGGAACAGAAGATCTCGGAGCTGCCGACGACACCACCTGCCACTTCAGCCCCAACAACAACTTCTACTACTTCCCCTGCGAGACATTCAGCACCGACTTCGACCTCCGGCAGGGCGAGGAACAGCCTTACCATGAACATCCGGCCAAGGCTACCGGCAACGATGTCTTCTCCTCCCACGCAAGACACGACGATTGGTACGAGACCATCAAGCTCAACTATGGCGTGGACTACACTGCCGGCCGGCAGTCGCACTTCGAACCCGTGCCCTCCACATGGGAGAAGATGGTGGCTATACTCAAATACTGGGCAGCAAAGGGAGTAGACGGTTTCCGCTGCGACATGGCCGAGATGGTGCCCGTGGAGTTCTGGGGATGGGCCATCCCGCAAGTGAAGGAGGTGAACCCTGGCATCATCTTCATTGCAGAGATCTACGGCCCTGATGCCTACCGCAGCTACCTGCACGACGGGCACTTCGACTACCTCTACGACAAGGTGGGGCTCTACGACACACTGCGTGCCGTGACAACAGGCTATGCCAACGCCGAGAGCATCACGCACTGCTGGCAGGCTGTAGACGACATCCGCGACCACATGCTCAGCTTCATGGAGAACCACGACGAGCAGCGCATCGCCTCCGACTTCTTTGCCGGCGACGGCGACAGGGGACGAGCTGCAATGCTTGTGGCTGCAACCATCAGCCGTGGCCCCGTCATGGTGTACTTCGGGCAGGAGCTGGGTGAACGCGGCATGGACGACGAGGGCTTCAGCGGCAGGGACGGACGCACCACCATCTTCGACTACTGGACCGTGGATGCCATCTCGCGGTGGCGCAACAAAGGGGCTTTCGACAATCTGTTGCTGACACGCAAGGAGCTCGCGCTAAGGCAGTTCTACTCCGCATTGCTCAATGCATGCCTCTTGGAGAAAGCCATTGATGAGGGCGACTTCTACGACCTCATGTATGTCAATCCCCTCTCCGACCACTTCAATCCGCACAAGCAATATGCATTCCTGCGGCATCACGACCGCACCACGATATTCATAGTAGCAAACTTCGAGGACCATGATGTCACGGTTGACATCAACGTGCCTGAACACGCCTTCCGCCTCTACCGCATGAACGAGCGGAAGAAGATACGTGCCACCGACCTGCTTACTGGCGAGGACGTGAGCATCAGCTTCTCATCGGCACAGCCCACGCACGTGACAGTGCCGGCCAACAGCGGCGTGATGCTCAAGTTCAAGACACGCTGACACACCTCTCCCCTCACCCGCCAGCCATTCACCACACCTGCACAACAACCTACACACACGCAATCCGCTCCCGACACATGGAACCACTCAAGCACGAATGTGGCGTTGCAATGATACGCCTGCTCAAGCCTCTGTCCTACTATCAGCAGAAATATGGCACATGGATGTATGGCCTCAACAAGATGTACCTGCTGATGGAGAAGCAGCACAACCGCGGGCAGGAAGGCGCGGGGCTGGCAGCCGTGCGCCTGCAAGCCGCACCAGGCGAGGAATATATGTTCCGCCAACGCGCTCTCGGCAGCGGGGCCATCACCGAGATATTCCAAGGCATCGCAAGCGATGTGCAGACGGCACTGACAGCGTCGGGCCAGCCTGCCGCCGGCGGGGTCGAACAGATAGACTCCATCTCCTGCATACCCTTTGCAGGCGAATTGCTGATGGGCCACCTCCGGTATTCCACTACCGGCAAGAGTGGCCTCTCTTATGTGCATCCCTTCCTGAGGCGCAACAACTGGCGGGCCAAGAACCTGTGTCTGTGCGGCAACTTCAACATGACCAACGTGGACGGCATCCTCGAGACCATAACATCGTGCGGGCAACATCCGCGAGAGCAGGCCGACACATACATCCTGCTGGAGCAGATAGGCCACCGTCTGGACCGTGAGAGCGAGCGTCTCTTCAAGATTGCGCACGAGGAGCTGCACCTGACAGGGCAGGACATCACACACTATATCGAGGACCACATAGACCTGGCCAACGTGCTGCGCACCAGTGCTCCGGCATGGGACGGCGGCTACGTCATCTGCGGCATCACAGGCAGCGGCGAGATGATGAGCATGCGCGACCCATGGGGTATACGGCCCGCATTCTGGTATAAGAACGACGAGGTGGTGGTGCTCACCTCAGAGCGGCCCGTCATACAGACGGCATTCGAGCTCGAGGCCGACCAGATACACGAGCTGATGCCCGGACAGGCTCTCCTCGTGGACAAGCGTGGACAGATGCGCATAGAGCAGATACTGCCGGCACAGAAACTCAGTGCATGCTCCTTTGAGCGCATCTACTTCAGCCGCGGCTCCGACGTCTCCATCTATCAGGAGCGCAAGACACTCGGAGCCATGCTCAAGGAGCCCATCATGCAAGCCATAGACGGCGACCTCAAGCACACGGTGTTCTCCTTCATCCCCAACACAGCCGAAGTGGCATTCTACGGCATGCTGTCAGCTTTCAAGGACGAGCTCAACTGCCAGAAGGCGGCAGAGATAGCCGCCCTCGACCATAAGCCCACGCTCGACGAGCTGCACGCCATCCTCTGCCAGACGGTACGCTCCGAGAAAGTGGCATGGAAGGACATCAAGCTGCGCACCTTCATCACCGAAGCCGGACAGCGCAACGACCTCTCGGCCCATGTATACGACATCACCTACGGCTCCATCGTGAGCGGCGAAGACACACTCGTGGTCATCGACGACAGCATAGTGCGCGGCACGACACTCAAGGAGAGCATCATACGCATCCTCAACCGTCTGCATCCGCGCAAGATAGTGCTCGTGAGCAGCTCGCCCCAGGTGCGCTATCCCGACTACTACGGCATCGACATGCCACACATGGACGAATTCATAGCCTTCCGCGCCGCCATCGAGCTGCTCCACGACAGAGGCCAGTGGGAGGTCATACACGACGTCTACAGACGGTGCAGGGAGAACGTCAGCACCCTGCATGGAGAAATCGATAACCCTGTACGGTCAATCTACACACCCTGCACCCAGGAGGAAATCAGTGCCAAGATGGTCGAGATGCTACGTCCGCAGGGCGTCACGACACCCATCACGATAGTGTTCCAGACCCTCGAGGGCCTGCACAAAGCCTGTCCCGCCCATCCCGGCGACTGGTACTTCAGCGGACACTACCCCACGCAGGGAGGCACCCGTCTCATCAATGAAGCATACATAGATTGGTATGAACACAAATACTCACGCTAAGGCAATGAAGAAAGCGACCCTCCGTCTCGAAGACGGCACATGCTTCCACGGCTACTCGTTTGGCTACGAGCAGGCCGTTGCGGGAGAAGTGGTTTTCAACACGGCAATGACCGGCTACCCCGAGAGCCTCACCGACCCCAGCTATGCAGGCCAGATAATGGTGCTCACATATCCCCTCGTGGGCAACTACGGTGTGCCGCCACTCACTCTCGCACAGCAGGAGCACGATGCCACGGCCTCCCTGCCCGACCACACCGAAGGCAGCCGCATATATGCCTCGGCCATAGTCGTGGCCGACTACAGCGACGACTACTCCCACTGGCAGGCACAGGAGAGCCTCGGCCAATGGCTACGCGACGAGCACATCACCGGCCTCACAGGCATAGACACCCGGGAGCTCACCAAGATACTGCGCGAGAATGGCGTCATGGCAGGCACCATCACGCTCGACGACGACAGTGCCTCAGCACCTACGTCCGACTATGAGCACATCAACTGGGTTGAACACGTGTCGTGCCACGAGGTGGTGCGCTACAACGAGGGTGCAGGCAAGAAGGTAGTACTCGTGGACTGCGGCGTGAAAGCCAACATCATACGCTGCCTCGTGCGCCGCGGAGTGGAAGTGATACGCGTGCCATGGGACTACGACTTCAACCAGACAGACTTCGACGGGCTCTTCCTTGCCAACGGCCCCGGCAACCCCGACATGGTGGTGCCCACGGTGGAACACATACGCACCTTCATGCATGCCGAGGAAGAACGGGCTGCCGCCGGACATGACGTGCGCCCCATCATGGGCATCTGCATGGGCAATCAGCTGCTCGCCAAGGCTGCCGGTGCCTCCATCTATAAGCTCAAATACGGACACCGCTCACACAACCAGCCTGTGCAGCAGGTGGGCACCACGCAGTGCTTCATAACATCGCAAAACCACGGCTATGCCGTCGACGACAGCACACTGCCCGCCGAGTGGGAGCCCCTGTTCGTCAACATGAACGACGGCTCCAACGAAGGCATCCGCCACCGCCGCCACCCATGGCTCTCCGCACAGTTCCACCCGGAAGCATGCTCCGGACCCGTCGACACAGAGTGGCTCTTCGACAAGTTCGTGGCAAGCCTCAACAACGGCAACCTCCACACTCAACAGCATGCAGCCGAGCCAACAGGCACAAGCGACACCACACAGCAGCATGAGCAACCAGGACAGACAGCAACCAAGACCTACCGCAAGGTGCTGCTCCTGGGCTCGGGAGCACTGAAGATTGGTGAAGCAGGCGAATTCGACTACAGCGGGTCGCAGGCACTCAAGGCACTGAAGGAAGAAGGCATAGAGACCATACTCATCAACCCCAACATTGCCACGGTGCAGACATCGGAAGGCGTGGCCGACCAAATCTACTTCCTGCCCGTGACGCCATACTTCGTGGAGCGAGTCATCAGCAAAGAGCACCCCGACGGCATACTGCTGGCCTTCGGCGGACAGACAGCCCTCAACTGCGGCGTAGAGCTCTTCCGCACCGGAGTGCTGGAACGCTACGGGGTGCAGGTCCTGGGCACGCCCGTGCAGACCATAATCGACACCGAGGACCGCGAACTCTTCGTGGCACGGCTCGACGAAATAGGCGTGCACACCATCAAGAGCCAGGCCTGCTCCTCGCTCGAAGAAGCCCGCACTGCCGCCCACACACTCGGCTACCCCGTTATTCTACGTGCTGCCTACGCGCTGGGAGGCCTCGGCAGCGGCTTCTGCGACAACGATGCCGACCTGGAGCGCGTGGCCACCAAAGCCTTCTCATTCTCGCCGCAAGTGCTCGTCGAGAAGAGCCTTAAGGGATGGAAAGAGATAGAGTACGAGGTGGTGCGCGACAGCTACGGCAACTGCATCACGGTCTGCAACATGGAGAACTTCGACCCGCTGGGCATACACACCGGCGAAAGCATCGTAATAGCCCCGTCGCAGACCCTCACCAATAGCGACTACCACATGCTGCGTGCGCTCTCCATACGCATCGTGCGCCATCTCGGCATCGTGGGCGAGTGCAACGTGCAGTATGCCTACGACCCCGACAGCAACGACTACCGCGTCATCGAGGTGAACGCACGCCTGTCACGCTCCTCAGCCCTGGCCTCCAAGGCAACAGGCTATCCGCTCGCCTTCGTAGCAGCCAAACTCGGCATAGGCTACGGACTGCACGAGCTGAAGAACTCAGTGACACGCACCACGACAGCCTTCTTCGAGCCTGCACTCGACTATGTAGTATGCAAGATACCACGCTGGGACCTTGGCAAGTTCCACGGCGTAGACCATGAACTGGGCAGCTCCATGAAGAGCGTCGGCGAGGTAATGGCCATAGGACGCACCTTCGAGGAGGCTTTGCAGAAAGGCCTCCGCATGATAGGTCAGGGCATGCACGGCTTCGTGGAGAACAAGGAGTTGGAGATAGCCGACATAGACGCCGCCCTCCATGAACCCACAGACAAGCGCATATTCATCATCTCCAAGGCACTCAAGCAGGGCTACACCATAGAGCAGGTACATGCCTTGACACGCATCGACCGCTGGTTCCTGCACAAGCTACAGAGCATCATCGACACCGACTTGCAGCTGCACGCTGTCGGCGAAGCCTGTGCCACCACGCCGCAGGCTGCCGTGGACAACCTCACGCCCACCCTGCTGCGCCGCGCCAAGGAGCAAGGCTTCAGCGACTTCCAGATAGCCCGCGCACTTGGGCTGGAGCACATCATGGACATAGAGGATGCCACACTGGCTGTTCGCAGCCGCCGCACATCGCTCGGCATTGTGCCCATGGTGAAGCAGATAGACACCCTTGCAGCCGAGTATCCTGCACAAACCAACTACCTCTACCTCACCTATCAAGGCCAGGGCTCATACACATCCACCCACGCCACACACGGCCATGCAGGACAGACAGCATGCCACGACATCAGCTTCGACGACGGCCGCAAGGCTGTCATCGTACTGGGCTCGGGAGCATACCGCATAGGCAGCAGCGTGGAGTTCGACTGGTGCGGCGTGCAAGCCCTCAACACCATACGCCGCGAGGGCTACCGCTCAGTGATGGTCAACTACAACCCTGAGACAGTATCCACCGACTACGACATGTCCGACCGCCTCTACTTCGACGAGCTTACATTTGAACGTGTGCTCGACATCATCGACTATGAGCAGCCGCATGGAGTGATAGTGTCAACAGGCGGACAGATACCCAACAACCTTGCGCTCAAGCTCCACCGGCAAGGTGTACACATACTTGGGACGTCAGCCGAAAGCATCGACAATGCCGAGGACCGCGAGAAGTTCTCCGCCATGCTCAACCGTATAGGTGTCGACCAACCCGAGTGGAGTGCCCTCACGAGCATGGACGATGTCAATGCCTTTGTCAAGCGCGTGGGCTTCCCCGTGCTCGTGCGCCCCAGCTATGTGCTCAGCGGCGCGGCCATGAACGTGTGCTCCAATGCCGATGAGCTGGAGCGTTTCCTGCGTCTGGCCGCCAACGTGTCGAAACGCCACCCCGTGGTAATATCCAAGTTCATGCAAGCCACCAAGGAGGTCGAGATGGATGCCGTGGCACGCGACGGCGAGATTATAGCCTACGCCATCTCCGAGCACATCGAGTTTGCCGGAGTCCACTCTGGTGATGCCACCATCCAGTTCCCTGCCCAAAAGCTGTACGTTGAGACCGTGCGACGCATTAAGCGCATCAGCGGGCAGATAGCCAGGGAGCTAAACATCAGCGGCCCCTTCAACATACAGTATCTGGCACGCGACAACGAGATAAAGGTCATAGAGTGTAACCTGCGCGCCTCACGTTCCTTCCCCTTTGTGTCGAAGGTACTCAAGCTCAACCTCATTGAGCTTGCCACCCGCGTGATGCTCGGCCTGCCCGTCGAGCGCCCCCACAAGAGCCTCTTCGACTTCGACTATGTCGGCATCAAAGCCTCGCAGTTCAGCTTCAACCGCCTGCAAGGTGCCGACCCCGTGCTCGGCGTGGACATGAGCAGCACAGGCGAGGTGGGATGCCTCGGCGACGACACACCATCGGCCCTGCTGGGAGCCATGCTCTCAGTGGGTCAGCGCATCCCCGTGCGCCGGAATGCCGACGGCAGCACCACTCCTGGCAGCATTCTCCTCTCCACGGGCGGTGCCAAGGAGAAAGCAGCCATGCTCGATGCCGCCCGCCTGCTCGCAGAGCGCGGCTTCACGCTCTACGCCACCGGAGGCACCAGCCGCTATCTCAGCGACAACGGCATCGCCAACACTCTTGTGCACTGGCCCTCCGAGACATCGCTCGCGCCACAGGCACTCCAGCTGATGCACGACCACAAGATAGACATGGTGGTGAACATACCCAAGGATCTCACTGCACACGAGCTCACCAACGGCTACAAGATACGTCGTGCCGCCGTCGACCTCAACATACCCCTACTGACCAACACCCGACTGGCTTCGGCCTTCATCCATGCGTTCTGCACGATGAGCCCCGACGAGCTGGAGATTAAGTCGTGGAGCGAATATCAGTGACACCGTTAAACGATGAGCACAACAGCCGCCACTGAAACGACCCTTGGTGCAGATGCCATGACTCAGGCAGATGCCCGCGACGAGAGTGCCCTTCACGCCGACGAGAGCAAGCTCTCCCGTCAAGCCCTGTGGGAACGCAAGCTGCTCGATTTCAGCCTCCGCAACAACCTCCTCAACACACGGTTGGGCAAACGTGCCGTGCAGCTGGTGACATTCGGCATTGCCGGCATGGAGGACCGCCTGCACACGGGTGAGAGCTACACCCTGTGCTCCTGGCCCGCCGAGCGCAAACGCATAGAGCCCGATGGCGGCATCTACGACTCCGCCACCCAGGCAGCACCGCTGCAGGCGGCTGCCACCGAGACACTTGCAGGCAACGGGCTGCTCACCTATCTCACGGCCACTGAGCTGAAGAGTGCCCTCACCAATCTCTATCGCGGCGCACGCACTGCACTTGAGGAGAACGGTGCCTGCTCGCTCTTCATCGCCATAGGCATGCTACGGTGGTACGTGAGCGACCGGAGCGAGCAGCCACGCTATGCCCCTTTGCTGCTCATGCCTGTTGACATTGTACGCCGAGGCACCGTGTATGTCATTCGCAAGCGTGATGAGGAGACCATCATAAACACCACGCTGTGTGAGTTCCTCCGCCAGCAGTACCACTTGGCCGTGCCATCCTTCGCCACCCTGCCTCTCGACGGCAACGGCGTTGACGTGCCCTTGGTGCTCGATGCAGTCCGCAAGGCCATAGGCCCCGAGCAGCGGTGGCAGGTGCTTGAGGAGACCATGCTCGGACTCTTCTCCTTCGGCAAGTTCGTGATGTGGAACGACATCCATTCACGTGCCGCCGAGATGCTCTCCAACCCCATCGTCGCCAGTCTTGTGGAGCGGCGTCTCAAGATAGCACCCGCCCCGTCTGCTATAGATGCCTTCACCTTCGACCGCGAATGTCCGCCAGCCACTGTCGCCACACCCATCAGTGCCGACGCCTCGCAGCTGCAAGCCATCATTGACAGCGGTCAAGGCAAGAGCTTCATCCTCTACGGACCTCCAGGCACAGGCAAGAGCCAGACCATCACCAACATCATAGCCAATGCCTTGTATCAGGGCAAGCGGGTGCTGTTTGTGGCAGAGAAGATGGCAGCCTTGAGCGTAGTGCATAAACGCCTGTCTGCCATCGGGTTGTCACCTTTCTGCATAGAGCTCCACTCCAACAAGGCTACAAAGAGTCACTTCCTCCAGCAGCTGGCCCAGGCCATGGAGGTTACACATGGTCAGTCGAGCGAAGACTTCGAGCGTCGCAGCCAGGAGTTGTTTGCGCTCCGCCGGCAGCTCAATGCCACAGCCGAGGCCATGCACCATACCGATGCATCCTGCGGCCTTTCGGCTTATGAATGCATTGACCGCTGCCTGCGCATTCGACAGGCACACCCTCAAGCGGAAGCACTAAGGCTCACTGCCACGCCCACATGCCGCATCATAGGGATGCCGTCGGGCTACAGCGCCCCTGCCTGCGACATTGACCGGCTGCACACGGAGCAACTGTCCGAGGTCGTGGCCACGCTGCGCCAGCTTGACGCCCTGTTTGCCACTATCGGGCACCCTCATGGCCATCCTCTTGCAGGCTTTGCCCCGCGCGACGACCACCGCGAGACCCTCTCACAGACGGAAGCCACGCTGCGGCGTGTCGCCTCGTCAGGAGCCCGCATGGATGCTCCATCGATTGTGGACGAATGGAATAGCGTGAACGCTCGCTGGTGGCTCAGCCGCTGGATAGGCAAGCGAAGCTTTGTGGCCAAGTGCCGCGCCATCGACAATACGCTATCCGCCAGCAATATAACCACCTTCATTGAGAGCATCAGTGCACTGTCACACGACGCCGACCTCACATCCATCCTTGAGCATCGCCGCGAGTGGGCAGAATGGTGCCAGTGGGCAGCCTGCCGCAGACAGCTCATCCAGGACGGCTGGGGCATAGCTGTCGACTATATCGAGCAGGGACACAGTGGCAGCGAGACGGCCACGGCCATAGAGCTCGGAGCCTGCGAGGAGTGGGGACATCGGATTATAGACAGCAGCGATGCCCTGAGGCAGTTCCAGCCGTTAGTGTTTGAAGATGCCATAGCCCGCTACCGCCAGCTCACGGCTCATTTCCAGGCAATCACACAGACGGAGCTCTACTGCCGGCTGGCCGCCCGTGTGCCTTCGCTTGAGGCGGAGGCTGCCAGCGGCTCCGAGGTGAGCACGCTGAAGCGCAACATAGCCAATGGCGGGCGCGGCACGAGCATACGCCACCTCATCGAGCAGACATCACACCTGTTGCCACGTCTGTGTCCATGCATGCTCATGAGCCCCATCTCGGTGGCGCAATACATCGACCTTAGCAGTCAGCCCTTCGACCTCGTGGTCTTCGACGAAGCATCGCAGATGCCCACCGCCGAGGCCATAGGTGCCATAGCGCGGGGCAAGAGCCTCATCGTCGTGGGCGACCCGCGCCAGATGCCGCCGACGAGCTTCTTCAGCACGACGCAGGTGGACGAGGAAGAGGCCGACATCGACGACCTCGACAGCGTCCTCGACGACTGTCAGGCCCTATCCATGCCATCCCATCAGCTCAACTGCCACTACCGCTCACGCCATGAGAGCCTGATAGCCTTTTCCAACAAGGAGTACTACGACGGCCGCCTGCTCACCTTCCCCTCGCCCGACGACCAGCAATCGCGCGTCAGCCTCGTGCACGTGGACGGCGTTTACGACAAGGGAGGACGCCGCAGCAACCGCGCCGAGGCCGCAGCCGTGGTGGCAGAGGCCCTGCGCCGCCTTGCCGACGACGAGCTGTCGCGGCGCAGCATAGGCATCGTGAGCTTCTCGGTGGCACAGCAGAACCTCATCGAGGACCTGCTCATTGAGCAGCTGGCAGCCCGCCCCGACCTTGAGGCCCGTGCCTACGGCGGCGAGGAGCCAATCTTCGTGAAGAACCTTGAGAATGTGCAGGGCGATGAGCGCGACGTGATCCTCTTCTCCGTGGGCTACGGTCCCGACGCTGAAGGCAAGGTGTCGATGAACTTCGGCCCCCTGAACAACCAGGGCGGCGAGCGACGCCTGAACGTGGCAGTGTCGCGTGCACGCCACGAGATGGTGGTGTTCTCATGCCTGCTGCCCGAACAGGTGGACCTGCGCCGCAGCCAGGCCGCCGGCGTCGTGGGTCTGCACAAGTTCCTTGCCTATGCGCAACACGGCAACGCCGCAGCAGAGGCTTCGGAGAGCGCACCGGCAGCCGGCACGCCATGCGCCGTGGCCGAAGCCATAGCCGCACACCTCGCGTCGAAGGGTTACACGACCACGCTCGGCGTGGGGCGCTCCGAGCTCAAGGTGGATGTAGCCGTGCACCACCCCAGCCACCCCGACATCTACCTGCTCGGCCTGCTCATCGACACTCCTGCCCGCAGCCTCAACTCCATAGCCCGCGACCGAGCCATCACACAGCCAGCCGTGCTCAAGGGCCTGGGCTGGCATCTGGCCAACGTGTGGAGTGCCGACTACATGCGTCATCCCGACCGTGTGCACAAAGCCGTGGAGCAAGCCATTGCCGATGCCCTTGCCGACACGCCTCGGCCCGACGACGATGTCCGCGAAGCCCCCTTGCAGCTCGCACCGCCTGAGATTATAGCCGCAAAGCCCGCAGCACGGCAGACACCCAGGCCCGCCAGCGCAGCGACAGCCGGAAAGGGCTCCACGGCCAAGACCAAAGCAGCACAGGCAACGGCAGCACCCGTGCCTGCCAACCAGCTCGAGGAGAGCATCGTGGCCGACACCGTGGTGCAGATTGTGGAGCAACAGGTGGCCATCCCGCAGGACGACCTCATGCGCGCCGCAGCCCGCGCACTGGGCTTCGCACACCGCGGTTCACGCATCGACGCCGCGCTGCAGAAGGCAATAGACAGGCTCGTGGACGGCGGGCACATCGACAAGGAAGGCGACACACTCATCGCCAAAGGTTAAACGACACAGGCATCACCCTGCACAGTGCAGTCACAGCACCGTGCAGGGTGTTTTCGTTCACCCTGCACGGTTCGCGGCAACACCCTGCATGGTGCCAGCCGCACACCATGCAGGGTGTTGCACACGGCACAGCAGATGTGTTAAACACACTTAATGGGCGGAAACTTTGGAGGGAGCTTTTTGCCGGAGTTGCTGAATTGACGTAGCTTTGCACAGTGTCTGCAAGCAATGCAGCACAGCCTTACACGACAACATGAAAAAGACAGCAATCCTACTGGTTCTCGCCATGGCAGCAGTTGCCGTCCACGCCCAGCCGTGGACACTGCAACAGTGCTTCGACCATGCCGTGCAGCACAACATCACCGCACAGAAGAACCGCATCCAGCTCGACGACATAGCCGAGCAGCAGGCACAGGCAAAAGCAGCCCTCTTCCCGTCGCTCTCCGCCGCCATGAGCCAGAGCGTGGGCTACCGCCCCTTCCAGGAGTCCATCTCCATCGTGCAGAACGGCATGGCCACAGCCACCAACAACAAAGTCACCGAGAGCGGCTCCTACGGCATCAACGCCAGCTGGACGGTGTGGAACGGAGGCATCAACCAAAGGAATATTGAAGCCCAGCGCCTGCAACACGACATACAGGAACAGCAGACAGCCCTCACACTGGCCAACATAGAAGAGCAGATAGCACAGCTCTATGTGCAGATACTCTACACGACCGAGGCCGCCCACGTCAACGAGCAACTGCTCGCCACAGCCGAGCAGCAGCTCAGTCGCGGCCAGGAGCGCTACCGCTTAGGCGACCTCTCGAAGGCCGACCTTGCACAGCTCGAAGCCCAGGCGGCCAGCGCGCAATACGACCTCGTGAACAGCCGCACACAAGTGGACGGCTACAAGCGGCAACTCAAGGAGCTGCTGCAACTGCCCATCAGTCAGGACTTCGACATCACAGCCGCCGACGTAGCCGACGAGCGCGCACTATCCCCCGTGCCCGACAAAGCCACCGTCTATGCCGCAGCCCTCAACTCACGCCCCGAGATACGTGCCGCCGAGATGCAGACCGACGCCTCGTCGCTGCAGCTCGACATAGCACGCCGCGGATACTATCCCACCGTGAGCCTAAACGCAGGCATCGGCACCAGCCACTATGCCGCCACAGGGCAGGACGCATGGGGCACGCAGCTCAAGCACAACCTCAATGGCAGCGTGGGGCTGAGCGTCAGCGTGCCCATCTTCGACAACCGGCGCAACAAGACAGCCGTGCAACGAGCCCGCATAGCACAGACATCCGCCGCCCTCGACCTGCAAGAGCGCCAGACAGCACTCAGCTCCACAATCGAAAACCTGTGGCTCTCCGCCACGTCGGCCCAGCAACGCTTCCTCTCTGCCAATGCCGCCGTGCAAAGCCAGGAAGCCAACTATGAGCTCATCAACGAACAGTTCAAGGCCGGACTGAAAAACATAGTAGACCTGCTGCAAGCACGCGACAACCTCCTGCAAGCACAACAGGCAAAACTGCAAAGCAAATATACAACAATACTCAACACACAGCTCCTCCACTTCTACGAAGGAAGCCCGATGGACATCTAACAGTATGAAGAACATCCTTTTACCACTCTGTGGCATAGTCCTCATAGCCACAGCATGCTCCAAGAAGACAGAGACAGGCTACGAGACCACCACCGTGGAGCGTGGCAACATCTCCACCACCGTCACCGCCACCGGCACCATCGAGCCCGTGACATCAGTAGAAGTAGGCACACAGGTGAGCGGCATAGTAGCCAAGATATATGTAGACTACAACTCCATAGTCAAGGCAGGCCAGGTGATAGCCGAGCTCGACCGCACCAACCTCACCAGCGAGTTAGAGAGCCAGCGCGCCAGCCTCACAAGCGCCGAGAGCAGCCTCGCCTACCAGCAGGCCAACCACGACCGTCAGAAAGCACTCTACGACAAAGGCCTCATCTCGACCAACGACTATGAGCAGGCCCGTCTGGCCTACGTGCAGGCACAGCAGCAAGTGACCACCGCACGCCAGAACGTGAAGCGCGCCGAGACAAACCTCGGCTATGCCACCATCACCTCGCCCATCAACGGCATCGTGCTCTCAAAGGCCGTCGAGGAAGGGCAGACAGTGGCCGCCTCATTCTCCACCCCCACCCTGTTCACCATAGCACAGGACCTCACCGACATGCGTGTCATTGCCGACATCGACGAGGCCGACATAGGCGAGGTGAAGGAAGGACAGCGCGTGAGCTTCACCGTGGACGCCTTCCCCAACGACACCTTCGCCGGACAAGTGACCCAAGTGCGCCAGCAGGCCACGACAGAGAGCAACGTCGTAACCTACGAGGTGGTAATCTCCGCCCCAAACGCTGAACTCAAGCTCAAGCCAGGGCTCACCGCCAATGTCACCATCTTCACACTCGAGAAGAACGACGTGCTCACCGTGCCGGCCAAAGCCCTGCGCTTCGCACCCAACGAGGCTCTCATCGACGCCGACGAGACCATACAGCCCACCGACGCACCCACACGACTGTGGGTCAAGGAAGGCAAGACCTTCAGAGCCATCCCCGTGAGCATAGGCGTCAGCAACGGCACCACCACCGAGATCACCTCCGGCATAACCGAAGGCACCGAGGTGCTGACCGACATGATATTCGGCGAGAGTGCCGCCGACGAGACCTCCGCACAGAAAAGCAACCCCTTCATGCCAGGCCCGCGCAACAACAATAACAACAAGAAAAAGTAGAAGCATGGCAGACAGCAAGAAGGTCGTCATCGAACTGCAAAACGTGCGCCGCGACTTCATCGTGGGCAGCGAGACCGTACATGCCCTGCGCGGCGTCTCGTTCCAGATACACGAGGGAGAATTCGTCACCATCATGGGCACATCAGGCTCAGGCAAGAGCACCCTGCTCAACCAGCTGGGCTGCCTCGACACGCCCACCTCCGGCGAGTACCTGCTTGACGGCATATCAGTACGCACCATGCGCAAGAGCCAGAGGGCACGCCTGCGCAACCGCAAGATAGGCTTCGTGTTCCAAAACTACAACCTGTTGGCCAAGACCACCGCCGTAGAGAACGTGGAGCTGCCGCTGATGTACAATAAAGAGTACACCGCCGCACAGCGCCGCCAGGCCGCCATCGACGCACTGACAGCCGTGGGACTGGCCGACCGTCTCGAGCACAAGAGCAACCAGATGTCGGGCGGACAGATGCAGCGTGTGGCCATAGCACGTGCCCTGGTGAACAACCCTGCCGTGATACTGGCCGACGAAGCAACAGGCAACCTTGACACACGCACGTCCTTCGAGGTGCTCGTGCTCTTCCAGAAACTGCACGCCGAGGGTCGCACCATCATCTTCGTGACCCACAACCCCGAGATAGCACAATACAGCAGCCGCAACATAACACTGCGCGACGGCAAGATACGCGAGGATGTGCTCAATCACAACATACTCAGCGCGGCCGAAGCCCTTGCGGCACTGCCTGCACCACAAGACGACTGACACCATGAGCTTCACCAACCTGATAAAGATAGCCCTGAAGGCTATCATGAGCAACAAAGGACGCTCGTTTCTCTCCATGCTGGGCATCATCATCGGCGTGGGAGCAGTCATAGTGATGATGGCCATAGGCCAAGGCTCCAAGCAAAGCATACGCGAGGAGCTCTCCACCATGGGCACCAACCTGCTCACCATACGCCCTGGTGCCGACATGCGCGGCGGCGTGCGGCTCGACCCTTCCGCCATGCAGACCCTCAAGCAGGTGGACTATGAGACCATACTCTCCGAGGCCAAGTTCGTAACCAAGGTGTCGCCCGAAGTGACCACCAGCGGGCAAGCCATCTTCGGAGCCAACAACACCACCACCACGTGCTACGGTGAGTCGCCCGATTACCTGAGCATCAAGCTTTGGACGATAGAAGAAGGCACCTGCTTCACCGAGGAAGACATCAAGAAATCGGCCAAGGTGTGCGTCGTGGGCAAGACCGTAGTCAAGGAGCTCTTCCCCAACGGGCAGGATCCCGTGGGACGCACCATACGCTTCAAGAACATACCCATGCGCATCGTCGGCGTGCTCAAAGGCAAAGGCTACAACAACTGGGGCATGGACCAAGACAACATCATCGTTGCACCCTACACAACGGTGATGAAGCGTCTGGCCGCACAGACACACTTCAACAGCATTGTGTGCTCGGCCGTGACCGAGGAGCTCTCCGATGCCGCCATCGAGGACCTCACAGCCATACTGCGCCGCACCCACAAGCTCAAAGACAGCGACGAGGACAACTTCACCATACGCTCCCAGCAGGAGTTCATGGAAACCATGTCGTCCACCATGGACACCATCACCATCATCCTCGTCGTAGCGGCAGCCTTCTCCCTGCTCGTTGCAGGCATAGGCATCATGAACATCATGCTGGTGAGCGTCACGGAGCGTACACGCGAGATAGGTCTGCGCATGAGCGTCGGAGCCCGCGGCATAGACATCTCCAACCAGTTCCTCATCGAGTCCATACTGATAAGCCTCACGGGCGGCGTGCTCGGCGTGCTCTTCGGCGGCCTGCTCACCTGGGGGTGCAACACCATCATAGGCTACCCCGCCGTGATACCCATGTGGAGCGTGGTCGTCAGTTTCGCCGTGTGCGTGGCCATTGGCGTAGGCTTCGGCTACTTCCCCGCCCAGAAAGCCGCACGCTTAGACCCCATCGAAGCCATCCGCTACGAGTAACCACAGAAAAAACACTCAATATGATTAAGCACATAATCCTCTCCCTGCTTGTGGCCGCATCGTCACTCAATGCCTCAGCCGAAGACAGCCGCTACATGCAGGGTGCAGTGCCAGAGAAAGACGGCATTGTGACATTCACGCAGTCGTTCACTGTCAAGAGCGGCACCCAAGCCGATGTGTACGGCATCGTAGCCACCTATGTGAAACAGTTAGTGGCCGACGGACGGCAGGAGATGCGCACACGCATCGTGTCCGACGAGCCTGCACAGGGCACCATCGTGGCAATGGTGGAAGAAGTGATGACCTTCAAGAAGCAGTTCCTCAACTGGGACCATTGCTACTTCCGCTACCGCATCATGGCACAGTGCACCCCCGACAACCATGTGCAGCTCACCGTCACCCAGATCAGCTATCAGTATATGTTCGACGAGAACGGCAACGGCGGTGAGAGCTACAAGGCCGAGGAATGGATCAGCGACAAGGCAGCCATCAACAAAGCCGGCACCAAGCTACTGCCGCGCTCAGGCAAGTTCCGCCGCAAGACCATAGACCGTGTGGCTGCCATCTTCGAGGCCTGCCGAGAGTGCTTTGAGACAGAGACACCAGAGCAACGGCGCACAGCCACCTCACTCGACTGAGCCCGTCACTCCACCCCACACTAACCCAACCACATCGACACCCAGAATGGACAGCCGACAGCGAGCCCATGAGCTCTATATGCAAGGCAATGCCCATCGCCGCCAGCAGCGATGGGCAGATGCTGTTAATGCCTATGAGCAGGCTGCGGCCCTCGACCCTGCATCACCTGCCGTCACAGCGCGCCAGATGCTCATCGACATCCTTGAGTATCGCTGCAACGACTATTATAACCCCTAAACAACAATACCTACCCCATCATGGCAAGAAGCAAAGGTGCTATCGTTGTGAACCAAGAACGCTGCAAAGGCTGCAACCTGTGTGCCGTGGCCTGCCCCTTAGGCCTCATCCGTTTAGCCGACAGGATGGTGAACCGCCGCGGCTACCCTTTCGTGGAGCAGGTGCGTGCCGAGGAATGCACAGGTTGCACCTCATGTGCCATCGTGTGCCCCGATGCCTGCATCACAGTCTACAGGCAACGCAGCTGACATCCTTGCACCCATTCATCAACGACCCACGAACCCATACACCATAATATATATATGGCCCAATCAGACATCCTACTAATGAAGGGCAACGAAGCCATAGCCCATGCCGCCATACGCTGCGGCTGCGACGGCTACTTCGGCTACCCTATTACTCCGCAAAGCGAGATACTGGAGACGTTGGCCTCCGAGAAGCCGTGGGAGACCACGGGCATGGTAGTGCTTCAGGCTGAAAGCGAAGTGGCAAGCATCAACATGCTCTATGGCGGCGGAGGTGCAGGCAAGCGCGTGATGACCTCATCATCAAGCCCCGGCATAGCACTCATGCAAGAAGGCATCACCTATCTGGCCGGTGCCGAGATACCCGCACTCATCGTCAACGTGCAGCGCGGCGGTCCCGGCTTGGGCACCATACAGCCGTCGCAGGGCGACTACTTCCAGGCCACACGCGGAGGCGGCAATGGCGACTATCAGGTTATCGTGCTCGCACCTGCCAGCGTGCAGGAGATGGCCGACTTTGTCGACAAGGCATTCACTCTCGCCTTCCGCTACCGCATCCCTGTCATGATACTCGCTGACGGCATCATAGGCCAGATGATGGAGAAAGTGGTGCTGCCGCCTTTCAAGCCGCGCCGCACTGAGGAAGAGATACGCCGCGACTGCCCCTGGGCCACCATCGGCCGCACCCCCGACCGCAAGCCCAACATACTCACGTCGCTTGAGCTGCGCCCCGAGGCCATGGAGCAGCACAACCTGCACCTGCAGGCCAAATACCGCGACATCGAAGCCTGCGAGGTGCTCTATGAGGAGGAGCAGACAGCCGATGCCCGTTACCTCATAGTGGCCTTCGGCTCTGCGGCACGCATAGCCCAGAAAGCCATCGACATCATGCGTGGCCAGGACATAGCCGTAGGCCTGTTGCGCCCTGTCACCCTGTGGCCGTTCCCCACGGAGCGCGTGCGCCAGCTGTCGACCCAGATGAAAGGCATACTATCCTTCGAGATCAACGCAGGGCAGATGGTGCAGGACATACGTCTCGCCGTCGAGGGCCGCACCCGCGTGGCCCATTACGGCAAGATGGGCGGCATCGTGCCCACCCCTGACGAGGTCATCACCGCAATGCACACCGAGTTCACCGAGCTATGACCGACCGCGACGAGTTGCGCAACAAGCTCAACACCCTCTTCCTGCTGCTGGCACTCATCGGCGTAGTGCTCTACTTTGCCATGCCCCACCATCATGCCGTCGGTCTCTGTGTCATCGGCGCGGGCATGGTGCTCAAGGTGGTGGAATTCTTCGTCCGCTTCTTTTTCTGATGCACAGGTGCCAAGCCAGCAAATCCCTCACGTGTTAACATCCCTTACACCATTATGGCTGAGAATACTCTTATCACCCCCGACAATATAGTCTACCAGAAGCCAGCCCTGCTCAACGACACGCACATGCACTACTGCCCTGGCTGCTCGCATGGCGTGGTGCACAAGCTCATTGCCGAAGTCATCGAAGAGATGGGTGCCACCGACAAGACCGTGGGCGTCTCACCCGTGGGCTGTGCCGTCTTTGCATACAACTATGTCGACATCGACTGGCAGGAAGCTGCCCACGGCCGTGCGCCAGCCCTTGCCACGGCCATCAAGCGCCTGTGGCCCGACCGCATAGTGTTCACCTATCAGGGCGACGGCGACCTCGCATGCATAGGCACCGCAGAGACCATCCATGCCCTGAACCGCGGCGAGAACATTGCCATCATATTCATCAACAACGCCATCTACGGCATGACGGGCGGGCAGATGGCACCCACCACGCTCATGGGCATGAAGACCTCCACGTGCCCCTACGGCCGGCAGGCCGACCTCCACGGCTTCCCCCTCAAGATTACCGAGATAGCCGCCACGCTCGAGGGCACATGCTATGTCACACGCCAGAGCGTTCACTCCGTGGCAGCCATACGCCGTGCCAAGCGAGCCATCCGCCAGGCCTTTGATAACTCCCTCAACCGTCGCGGCTCAAGCCTTGTGGAGATTGTCAGCACATGCAGCTCCGGATGGAAGATGACGCCGCAGCAGGCCAACGAATGGATGGAACAGCACATGTTCGACTTCTACCATGTGGGCGACCTCAAGAACACAATCACCAACGCACAGCAATGACACAGGAAATCATCATATCAGGCTTCGGCGGTCAGGGAGTCCTCTCCATGGGCAAGATACTGGCCTACAGTGCCCTCATGGAAGGCAAGGAAGTGTCGTGGATGCCCGCCTATGGCCCTGAGCAGCGCGGCGGCACGGCCAATGTGACCGTCATCGTGTCCGACGAGCGTATCTCGTCGCCCATCGTGAGTACCTTCGACACCGCCGTGATTCTCAACCAGCCGTCACTCGACCGTTTCGAGAGCACCGTAAAGCCCGGCGGCACGCTCATCTACGACGGCTACGGCATAAGCCAGCCGCCGCGTCGCACCGACATCACCGTCTACCGCATTGATGCCATGGACGCCGCAGCCGAGCTGGGCAACGCCAAGGGGTTCAACATGATAGTGCTCGGCGCGTTGCTCAAGGTGCATCCGTTAGTGCGCATCGACAACGTGCTCCAGGCTCTGCGCAAGACCTTACCCGAGCGTCACCACCATCTCCTTCCGGCCAACGAGGAGGCACTTCGCAAGGGCATGTCCATCATAGAGCAGCAATGACGACGAAGCTCCGCACGCTCCTGCTCCCGCTGCTGTTGCTGTCGCTGCCGGCGATGGCACAGACCGGCGAGTCCGTCTCCATGTTGCCCACTCTGTCCACCGACGATGGCACCGTCATCGACGCCAACGGGCAGCGTCGCAGCACGTGGGGCCGCGACACATCGGGTGTGGAGCGTACGGTGCCCACCGAGTTCTTCCAGTGGCGCATTGATGAACGCCTGGGCACGGTGGAGCGCGAGGAGCTCAACGACACCCTGCCTCACGGCTTCCAACGTGTGAATGCCACCGACGGCATGCGCGGCGAGTACACCATGCTCGGCAACCTGGGCTCGCCCCGTCTGGCTCTCAATGCCCTCGACCGTGAGCGGGCCACGGACTTCATGTTCATGCAGCCCTACTCCTACTTCCACACATCGCCCTCGACGCTGCTCTACACCAACACCAAGAGCCCCCTCACCAACCTGTCCTACCACGAGTGCGGCAACCGTCAGAACGGGCAGGACCGTTTCCGTGCCTATTTCGCCACCAACATAGACCACGTCTCAGGCATTGGGTTCCTCACCGACTACCTCTATGCCCGCGGCTACTACAACAACCAGGCCAACTCACAGTTCGGTGCCACGCTCTACGGCTACCACCTCGGCGACCGCTACCAGATGCATGCCTACGCCTCGTGGGAGCACCTGAAGATGGGCGAGAACGGCGGCATCGAGGACGATGCCTACATCACCAACCCGCAGAGCTTCCCACGCTCCTACGGCAGCCGTGACATCCCCACGGTTCTCTCCTCCGTGTGGAACCGCAACGACCAGCAGACCTACTACCTCACCCACCGCTACAACCTCGGCTTTGAGCACGCACTGCCCGTGCCCGACTCGTTGCGCCCCGCCATGCCCGACGATGCCACCCTGCTGCTGCGCATCAAAGGCGACTCGCTGCGCACAGTCCTCAGTGCCGACACGCTGCACCTGCCTCTCACGCTCGACAGCCTGCGCCAGGCGTGGCAGGCAGAGCACCGCCCGCCAACGGAGTTCGTGCCCGTGGCAAGCATCGTGCACACGGCCAAGTTCAAGCGCCTGCTGCACGACAACTACTCGCTCGGCGGCATTCCCTCAACCTACTTCGACCACGACGCCTACCTGCGCAACGGCATTGCCAGCTTCACCGACGAGACGGTGGCGACGAGCCTCCAGAACACGCTCGCATTGCAACTGCGTGAGGGCTTTGCGCGCTGGGCACAGGCTGACATCACTATCTTTGCCACCCACGAGTGGCGACGCTTCAGACTGCCCTCCATTGCCACCACCGACACTGCCGACGTCTTCCAGACCATGCGCGAGCACCACCTGTCGCTCGGCGGCGACATAGCCCGACGTGCCGGCCGCACACTCCACTACGGAGCCGGAGCCGAGCTGTGGGTGGCCGGTCCCGACATTGGCGACTGGGATGTGCACGGGAGCACCGAGCTGCGCTTCCCCCTGCTACGTGACACCGTGACCCTTGCCGCGCGTGCCGCGCTCACCAGCAGCAGTGCCCCCTTCTACTACCGCCACTACCACAGCCAGACACTGTGGTGGGACAACGACCTTCACCGCGAGAACCGCTCACACATCGAGGGCACCCTCACACTGGGTCGCACACACACATCGCTGCGCATAGGAGCCGAGCGCATCTACGGCTACACCTACCTGTCGCAGGTGCTCACACCCGTCTATGCCGCCGACGGCACCACAGTGAGCTACTACACCCACGACACCCGCGTGCGGCAGCACATGGACAACATCACCGTGCTCAGTGCCACGCTCAGCCAGGACCTGCATGCCGGCATCTTCCACTGGGAGAACCAGGTCACATGGCAGCACACCTCCGACGACGACCGTCTGCCCCTGCCGGCCATCTTCCTGCACACCAACCCCTATATAGCCTTCATCTATTCCAAGGTGCTACGCATAGAGCTCGGCATGGACATGCGCTACTACACACGCTATCATGCCCCCGACTATGCCCCCTTCATAGGGCAGTTCGCCGTTCAGGACGCCACCCGGGAGCGCACCAAGATAGGCCACTACCCCATTCTTGACGCCTACGTGAACTTCGCCATCAAGCGCGTGCGCGCCTACGTCTCCGTGAAGCACTTCAACCAAGGCACCGGCCACTACTTCTGGGCTCCCCACTACCCCGTAGACCCCATGAGCATACACCTCGGCATCTCATGGAACTTCTACGACTGACACCAACCACCATTCACTGCCCGCACCCTGCATGGTGACAGCCATCACCCTGCACCCCCAAAGCAAACACCCTGCACGGCTACCACTCGTAACCATGCAGGGTGTTTGCGTCAAGGGCACAGGCCAATGTGCGTGTGAGCGGTAGACGGGACTCGAACCCGCGACCCTCGGCTTGGGAAGCCAATGCTCTACCAACTGAGCTACTACCGCGGAAGCCGGCACATAAGCCAGCGGCCACAAAAGTAGCACTTTTTAGATATAGCGACACCCCCTGCGCAGAGTTTTTGCTTTCCACTATACGTTTTTTTGCATTCACAAATATGCCCCTACCCACAAAACCATATATTTGTAGCATTATGACCATAGCTATCATCTTGCTCATCCTGCTGGCCTACGTGCTGATGTCCTTCGAGCATGTGACCAACATCAACAAGGCCACCATTGCAGTCTTTGCCGGTGTGGCAGGCTGGATACTGCTCGTCAGCGGCCCGACGAGTGCCGGCACCTTCGCGCGCTATGCCGCCGACCTGTGCTCCATCGTGCTCTACCTGCTGGCCACGATGAACATAGTCTCGGTGCTGCACACCAACGGATGCTTCGACTTCATTGCCACCGTAGCCCGCTCGCGCAGCAGCCGCGTGACACTGTGGACACTGGTGGCCTTCACGTGGCTCATATCCGTGAACCTCGACAACCTCACCACCACAGTGCTCATGCTCACCATCATGAGCCGCATAGTCCAGCACCAGCGGCACCGCATGTGGGTGGGAGCAGCCATCGTCATAGCAGCCAACTGCGGCGGTGCAGCCACGGTGATTGGCGACATGACGTCGCTCGTGGTATGGACCAAAGGCGCCGTCACCCCCACCAGCTTCTCGGCCGCACTGCTTGTGCCTACACTCTTAGCCACAGCAGTAGCCACAGCCCTCATAGCCCGCTCGCTGCCCGAGCACATGGACCTCATACGCCCCACAGCCAGCTACCGCGGCAACACGTCGCCCCTGCGCCTGTGGCAGCGCATGCTACTGTTGGTGATAGGGCTCGGCGGCCTGTGGTTCATACCCACGTTCCACCGCATCACACAGCTGCCACCCTTCTTCGGCGCACTGTGCGTGCTGGGCGTGCTGTGGGTGCTTCACGAGATGCTCAACCACCGCCGCATACGCAGCGGCCAGCCACTGTCCGGCGGCAGCAACCTGCTCTTCCAGTTTGCCAGCCTGCAGACCATTATGTACTTCGTGGGCATCTTCCTGTGCGTCTCCCTCTTCATCGAGACAGGAGTGATGCACTCCATCTCCTCGTGGTGCGACGAGTGGATACACAACATCTACATCATGAGCATAGCCATGGGCGCGCTCAGTGCCGTGCTCGACAACATAGCCCTCGTGCTCACCGCCATCAATATCTACCCCGTGGCCGACAGCATAGGCCAGCTCTCACAGATAGCCGGCCCCGCCTACGCCCACGCCTTCATGCCCGACGGGCAGTACTGGCACCTCATCATCTACAGCGGCTGCGTGGCAGGCTGCCTGCTGCCCGTTGGCAACGTGTGCGGCTATGCCCTGATGAAAGCCGAGGAAGTGACCATCATGTGGTACATGCGCCACATCATGCCCAAAGTGCTCGTGGCATGGCTCCTTGGCCTTGGAGCATATTTCCTCATAGACTTCTGGATACGTTAAATACTGCTAACGGTTGCCAAAAATAACAAATTGTTTGCAGCGGGTCAAATGCTTCTGCTTATATTAGCGCAGTCAACACCATTTACCAACCATCCGTACTGCATAGACTATGACACGCCGACGACTGAAGAAGAACATCACCACAATGGCTGCCGACTTGCTCACCGAGGTCCTGGCCATACAGCAGCACAATCCCAACATCGCTGCATCCGACATTGAGAACATCGTTGCCAGCATCCTGCTCATGGAAGAAGACTACATAAGCCGCCTGAGCCATGTCGACAAGCATCAGGTGCGCACATTCTTCCGTCAGATGCACGACAGCCTTGCCGTAAGCACCAACGAGCTCGTGGACCAGATATTCCACCTCGCATAGCCACATCCCGACATGACCACCCACAAAGGCTCCACTCTGCTTCGTTTCCTGCTCTACCGCGTGATGGGCTGGCAAACCGACATCACCATCACACTGCCGCAGAAGTACATCATCGCCCTGGCTCCCCACACATCCAACTGGGACTTCGCGCTCGGACAGCTGTTCATCCGCGCCGAAGGCATCAAGTGTCAGTTCATGATGAAGCGCGAATGGTTCTTCTGGCCTTTGGGCATACTCCTGCGCCACATCGGCGGCATACCTGTGGAGCGCTCACGCCACACCAGCCTCACAGAGCAGGTGGCACAGACAGCCCGTGAGCGCGACACCTTTGCCCTGTGCATCACGCCCGAGGGCACACGCAAGCCCAACGCTGAGTGGAAACGAGGCTTCTACTACATTGCCCTCGGTGCCGGCCTGCCCATATACCTCTTCGGTCTCGACTACGGGCGCAAGCGCATCGTGGCAACAAAAGAGGTAGTGCCCGACGGCGACATCGACAAGCAGATGCACGAGATAAAGCACTACTTCGCCCAGTTCACAGGCAAGCATCCTGCAAACTTCGTCATTTAAGCCTGCCGAAAGACACCAAGAACGGTCACACCCCGGCACCGACACAGACACACGACAGCCTCCAACCCGATGAAACGCCTCCATACCCTCCTATGGCTTCTGCTAATCACAGGAGCCGTTTCTTTTGCAGCACGCCCGCGACGTCAGCGCGCCAACACCCCGCAAACCACTCTGCGCACAGCCCTGGCCGACTTCGTGGCACGCTACGAGCTCAGCGTGCCCTCACGCGACGCAGGCCGCATCGACAACCTCACCATTCACGATGCCACACGCACGGTCAGCATCGACCTCAACGAGAAATTCACCTTCCAGCCTTGGACCCAGGAGCGTGTGGCAGCATTCGAAGACAGCCTGCGCCGCTACCTGCCCGACAACTATCGCCGCTACCACCTGCGCATCAGCTCAAAAGGTGTGCTGCTGCATGACCTTGTTGCATACGGCGAAGGCAGCGACTCGCCGCTACAGCGCTCCTGGCATGGCCGCCAGCACAGCGTGGCCCCATGGGTGGCACAGGTCGACCTCCCCTACGAGACCCGTCGCGGCCTGAAGAACCGCCATATAAGCCTATGGGCCAGCCACGGCCGCTACTATTCGGCCAAGGAAGGATGGCGATGGCAGCGGCCACGCCTCTTCTGCACCACCGAAGACCTGCTCTCACAAACCTTCGTCGTGCCCTATCTCATGCCCATGCTGGAGAATGCCGGAGCCATACTCTTCAGTCCGCGTGAACGCGACTGGCAGACACACGAGGTGATTGTGGACAACGACACGCCGTCGCTCCGTGGCCTATACAGCGAACAGGGCACACATGAACGTCCGTGGACCGATGCCGGCGTGGGCTTCGCACAATGGAGAGAAGTGTATCTCAATGGCGAACAGCCATTCGCCGAAGGGTCGGCCCGCGCATGTGCCACACAGAGCCGTGCACGCGGAGCCTGCACTGTGACATGGACACCCCAGCTGCCAGCCGCCGGACGCTATGCCGTATATGTGGCCTACACCACCCTGCCCACCAGCATTGACGATGCAGCCTACACCGTGCGCCACCAAGGCATGGAGACACACTTCCGCGTCAACCAGCAGATGGGCGGCGGCACATGGGTGTATTTAGGCACCTTCGACTTCGATGCCGGCTGCTCTGCCGACAATGCCGTAGTGCTGTCCAACGTGAGCGACAGCCATGGCCATGTCACAGCCGATGCCGTGCGCTTCGGCGGCGGCATGGGCAACATAGCCCGTGGCCCTGCCGGCGACGAACATGTGAGCGGCATGCCACGCTTCCTGGAGGGAGCACGCTACTCAGCCCAGTGGTATGGAGCTCCCTATTGGGCCTATGCCAACAAAGGAGCTACCAACGACTATGCCGAGGACATCAATGTGCGCTCGCTATTCACCAACCATCTGGCTTCGGGCACCGACTACATCCCCGCCGACACGGGCCGGCATGTGCCTATAGAGCTCAGCCTGGCACTCCACACTGACGCCGGAGCAAGCCGCGAGGGCGGACACATAGGCTCCCTGGCCATCTACACCACCGACTACGAGGAAGGATGCCTGCCCACCGGCCTGAGCCGTCTCACCTCGCGCGACCTGGCCGACCAGCTACTGACACAGGTGGACCACGACATACGCGCCATCTATGGCAACTGGAACCGCCGTTCACTCTACGACCGCAACTACTCCGAGACACGCCTGCCGGAGGTGCCGTCCACCATACTTGAGATGCTGTCGCACCAGAACATGCTCGACCTGTGGATGGCCCACGACCCGACCTTCAAGTTCAATGTGGCACGTGCCATATATAAAGGTGTGCTGCGCTATCTGGCCGCTGTGCACGATGAGCGCAACAGCGTCGTGCAGCCACTGCCAGTGGTGAGCCCGTCGGCCGTTACCGATGTGCAGCACCGACGCATACATTTAGCATGGCAGCCCGTGGCCGACCCTCTGGAGCCCACGGCCAAGCCCGAGCAGTATATCGTCTACCATGCCGTCGGCAACCATGGTTTCGACAACGGCACAGCCACACGCTCGCCGCGCCTGACCATCGACAACGCCGAGGTGGGTGTGCTGCACCGCTTCCGCATAGCCGCGGCCAACGATGGCGGGCGCAGCATGCTCTCCACCGAGGTGTGTGCCTATCTGCCATCAAGCACAGCCTCACGGCGACGCATGCTCATAGTGGATGCCTTCGACCGCATGGCAGGCCCGCAGCCAATATACACCGACAGTGTGCAAGGGTTCGACATGGATGCCGACCCAGGCGTGCCCGTCGACCCCATGCCGGGCTACTGCGGGCGGCAGCTGGTGTACGATGCCTCAAAGATAGGACGCGAAGGTGCCGACGGTCTCGGCTACAGCAGCAACGACCTCGAAGGCACCCTCCTGGCAGGCAACAGCCACGACTGGTGCACACGTCATGCCATAGACGCCATAAAAGCCACACAGGGCCACATTGCCATAAGCTCAGCAGCAGCGGCAGCAATAGGCACTGACGGTAGCATCAGTGTCAACGACATGCGCATGTACCATCTCATCGACGTGGCCTGCGGGCTGCAACGCGATGACGGCTACAGCCTTATACGCCGCAAGGCACTTACGCCAGAACTCACCAGGACGCTCTCGCAATATGCATCCATGGGAGGCAACCTGCTGGTGAGCGGCGCATATATAGGCACCGACATGAGTAGCGACACAGAGCGGCATGCCACACGCGAGCTGCTCAAGTATGAAGCTGCCGGCGCACTGCCCACGCCCACGCTTGGCGGCGTTGCGGGCATGGGACTGAACTTCAGCGTGCAGCACATGCCTGCCCGCCAGAGCAGCGAGATGCGCTACCCCCTCTTCCCGCGTGTGGACTGCATAGCACCCACGGCCGACTCCTTCTGCACACTGGTCTACACGCCTGGCAACTACTCGGCCGGCGTGGCCTATCAGGGGCGCGACTATTGCAGCATAGCCCTCGGCTTCCCCCTCGAAGCTGTCACCGACGAGCCGACACGCCTACGCCTGTGGCAAGGTTTCATTGAGTTTCTCATGCCACAGTGAGCAGTGCCGACTTCACCTTCCGCCAGTTTGTGGTGCGCCATGACCGCTGCGCCATGAAAGTAGGCACCGACGGCGTCTTGCTGGGAGCATGGGCGCACGTGCCCGACCGTGGCACAGTGCTCGATGTGGGCACAGGCTGTGGCCTGTTGTGCCTGATGCTTGCCCAGCGCTATGCGCACATCCGCCTCGTTGGCATCGACATCGATGCCGATGCCGTGGTGCAGGCCCGTGACAACGCTGCCGCATCGCCATTTGCATCACGCATCACCGTGAGCCACACATCGCTTCAGGACTATGCCCTCCAAGGCCGACACGACGGCCAGCCATGCGCCATGGTGTGCAACCCTCCTTTCTTCACGGAGAAACTGCTGCCGCCCGATGCACGCCGCTCCGTTGCTCGCCATGCCGACACCTTGCCGTTTGACGAGCTTCTCGATGCAGCCGAGACCTTGCTTCCACCGTTGGGCACATTGAGCGTAGTGCTACCCACAAACGCCTACAACGATTTTCGCCGCATGGCCGTCGTGCGACATCTGATGCTCACACGGGAGTGCTTCGTGCAGACAACGCCGTCCAAGGCACCCAAGCGTGTGCTGGCGGCATTTGCCCACTGCCCCACCATGGCCGAGAGGGCGTCGCTGCCCGCCACCGAGGCCACACACCTATGCCTGACGGAGAACGGCTCGCGCTCCGACGCCTATCGCAACCTCACGCAAGAGTTCTACCTGTAAGCGTGCCTTTTGCATCTATTCCTATAGTGCCTATAGTATCTATAATTCCTATAGTATCTATAGTTCCTATATAATACTAAGTCATCATGGAAGTAATACAAAGTTTCACCATCGACCACACCCACCTTAAGCCTGGCATATACGTGTCCCGACAGGATCGTGCCTTCACCACCTTCGACCTGCGCATCACTGAGCCCAACAAAGAGCCAGCCATGGCTCCGGCTGCCATCCACAGCATGGAGCACCTCATGGCCACATGGTTCCGCAACTCCGCCGTCAAGGACGACGTCGTCTACGTCGGTCCCATGGGATGCCTCACAGGCATGTACATCATCATGACGGGAGCATACGGCGTCGACGACATGCGAAGCCTAACCATGGAATGCCTGAGATGGATTGTCCAACAAGACCATGTGCCAGCCACAACCGCCGAGACATGTGGCAACTATCTGTTGCACGACCTGCCCATGTGCAAATGGGAGAGTGCCCGCTATTTAGAGCGGTTGGAGCACGACTTCCACAGTGAGTACACCAAGCTGCGGATTACACTCGACGACGGCAAGGTCTTTGCCGATGCATAGTTTATGCCGCTATTAGCCAAATAATCACTACCTTTGCACGCCCTTGAGGCTGAGGGCATATTCTTCATCTATCGCTTTGACCTTTACCCTCCACCATACAGACAGCCTGTCGGCAGCACGCGTAGGCACGCTACACACCGACCACGGCGACATCAGGACACCCATCTTCATGCCCGTGGGCACCGTGGGCTCGGTGAAAGGTGTGCAGCTACGCGACCTCAAGGACGACATCAATGCCGAAATCATCCTTGGCAACACCTATCATCTCTACCTGCGTCCGGGCACAGATATACTCCGGCAGGCTGGCGGCCTGCACCGCTTTGGAGGCTTCGACCGCCCCATTCTCACCGACTCAGGTGGCTTTCAGGTGTTCTCACTCACCGGCATACGCAAGCTGCGCGAGGAAGGCTGTGAGTTCCGCTCACACATTGACGGATCCAAGCATTTCTTCTCACCAGAGCGTGTCATCGACATTGAGCGCAGCATAGGTGCCGACATCATGATGGCATTCGATGAGTGCCCGCCAGGCACAGCTCCCTACGACTATGCCCGACGCTCTCTGGAGCTCACCCACGGATGGCTCGACCGATGCATCAAGCGTTATAGCGAGACCGAACCTCTGTATGGTTACCACCAGAGCCTCTTTCCCATTGTGCAGGGATGCACTTATCCCGACCTGCGTCGCCACAGTGCCGAGTTCATGGCTGCCAAGGATGCCGAGGGCTATGCCATAGGCGGTCTTGCCGTGGGCGAGCCTGCCGAGGTCATGTATGAGATGATTGAACTGGTCAACAGCATACTGCCAGCCAATCGTCCGCGCTACCTCATGGGAGTTGGCACACCTGTCAACATCCTTGAGGCCATAGAGCGCGGGGTGGACATGTTCGACTGCGTGATGCCTACACGCAACGGCCGCAACGCCATGCTCTTCACATGGCAGGGCACCATGAACATGCGCAACGCCAAGTGGGCCACCGACTTCACTCCCGTCGACCCGCAAGGCACGTCGTATGTCGACACCGCCTACACCCGCGCCTACCTCCACCACCTCTACAAGGCTGGCGAGCTCCTGGCTCTACAAATAGGCACGCTCCACAACCTGGCCTTCTACCTCGACCTTGTCCGTCAGGCACGCGCACACATTCTTGCCGGCGACTTCTGCCAGTGGAAACGGCAGGTGCTGCCCCAACTCTCATCACGCCTTTAGGGTGCGCCATGACCGCTACCCCTAAGCATTAAACCATCAACTTGTTTGAAGCTCATCACCTACATACGCCGCAACCTCTTCTCACGCCTGGACCGCTACGTCATAGCTAAGTTCCTGGGCACATACTTCTTCTCCATACTACTCATCATATCCATAGCCGTGGTGTTCGACTTCAGCGAGAACTCCGACAAGTTCACCATGAACCACGCTCCGGCCATGGGTCTTGTGCGCTACTACCTCAACTTCATTCCCTTCTACTCCAATCTCTTCTCCGCCCTCTTCGTCTTCATCTCGGTCATCTTCTTCACCTCCAAGCTGGCCGACGGCAGCGAAATAATAGCCATGATGTCCACGGGCATGAGCATAGGGCGCCTGCTGCGTCCCTACATGCTTGCCGCAGCCGTCATTGCAGCCCTCACCTTCGTGCTCGGCTCCGAAGTCATCCCGCGCGGTTCAGCCTCGCGCATCGACTTTGAGCTTCGCTACAAGAGTCGTCGCCACCCTCAAGTGGCCGAGCACATACAGCTTCAGGTGGACACGGGCATCATTGCCTACGTCGACCACTACGACAACCTCACCAAGAGCGGCTACCGCTTCTCTCTCGACCAGTTCGAGCGCAAGAGTCTGGTGAGCCACCTCACCGCCTCACGCATACAGTATGACACCCTGGCCGACGAGCGCTACCACTGGCGCCTATATGATGTACGCATCCGCCGGCTGCAAGGCCTGCGCGAACACATCACCCACGTGGCCACCCTCGACAGCGTCATTCACATGGAGCCACGCGACCTCATGCCCATGCACAACCAGCAGCAGGCACTCACCAACCGCGAGCTCCTCGACCACATCGACCGTCTGCGGTTGCGCGGTGCCGGCGGCGTGGCTATCTTCGAAGTGGAGTACCACAAACGCTTTGCCGACCCCTTTGCAGCTTTCATCCTTGCCACCATCGGCTTCCTCCTCTCCTTCCGCAAACGCAAGGGAGGCATGGGAGGCTCTCTGGGGCTCGGGCTGGCGCTCTCAGCCACATACATCCTTTTCCAGACAGTGTCGTCCACCTTTGCCATCAACAGCAACTGGCCTCCGGCACTCGCGGCATGGCTGCCCAACCTCTCATTCACAGTCATTGCCATAGCCATCTACCGCAAAGCCATCAAAGGATAGGCCATCTGTCACCACCCCGATGAAACTGACGATAATACAATAACATAACCTAAACCCTCAGACACCAGTGTTATTCGAAGACCTCGACCTCAACTACGACATACTCGATGCACTCGACGATATGCACTTCGCCGAGTGCACACCCATTCAGGAGCAGGCCATCCCGCCGCTGCTGGAAGGACGCGACCTCATCGGCGTGGCACAGACTGGCACGGGCAAGACTGCAGCCTACCTGCTGCCCGTGCTCTCGCTGCTGCGCGACGGCGGCTATCCTGCCGACGCCATCAACTGCATCATCATGGCACCCACACGCGAGCTGGCACAGCAGATAGACCAGGCCATGCAAGGCTTCGCCTACTACCTCGACGGCATATCCTCCGTGGCCGTCTATGGCGGCAACGACGGCCACCGCTATGAGCAGGAGAAACGCAGCCTCGCCGCCGGTGCCGACGTGGTCATTGCCACCCCGGGCCGCCTCATCAGCCACCTCAGCCTGGGCAACGTAGACTTCTCACGCGTCAGCTTCTTCATCCTCGACGAGGCCGACCGCATGCTCGACATGGGCTTCTCCGAGGACATCATGCAGATAGCCAAACACCTGCCCGAGCACCACCAGACCATCATGTTCTCGGCCACCATGCCCGAGAAGATTGTCAGCCTGGCCAAGACACTGCTCCACGACCCTGTGCAGGTGCAGATAGCCCTCAACAAACCTGCCGAGGGCATACGCCAGAGTGCCTACATCTGCTATGAGCCACAGAAGCTGCGCATCATTGAACACCTCTTCAGCGAGCAGAAGCCCGAGCGCGTCATCATCTTTGTGGGCAAGAAGTCGCACACCAAGGACGTAGCCATCACACTGCGCCGCCGCCACTACAACGCCGAGGCCATGCACTCCGACCTCTCCCAGGCCGAGCGCGACGATGTCATGTATCGCTTCAAGACAGGGCAAGTAGACATCCTCGTGGCCACCGACATCGTGGCGCGCGGCATTGACATCGACGACATACGCCTCGTCATCAACTACGACGTGCCACGCGACGAAGAAGACTACGTTCATCGCATAGGCCGCACAGCCCGTGCCGGTCGCGACGGCCGCGCCGTCACCCTTGTGTCCGCAGCAGACCAACCACTCTTCCGCGCCATTGAGCAGTTCCTCGAGCGCGAGGTGCCAAAAGAGCCCATGCCAGAAGCTCTTGGCGAAGCCCCCGTCTACGGTGCCACATCGCGCCCTTCTGCCGACCGCCGTCGCACCCGTGGCCATGGCGGACGCAATGGTGCCCGTGCGGGCAAGACAGCGGGCAAATCCCGCAGCAAGACAGGCAATAAGGCAGGCAGCAAAGCCGACAATAAGGCCGACAACAAGGCCGACAATAAGGCCGACAATAAGGCCGACAGCAAGACCAACTGCCGCAACGACGACAAGCCCCGTTCACGCTCCTCACGCCATCGTCGCCGTGGCGGCAACAAGCCACAGGCAGGAGCTGGGGCCAGCGAGTGACAGGCCACGTGCCAGCCGCGCACAGGCCAGCCCGCTCGTGCCAGCCTGGATTTAGGCAGCAACCACAGCCGCCACCGCCACCAACATGACAAGCAAGCCCCGCAACGGACTCACCGCTGCGGGGCTTCTGCATGTGCTTGAATATCACCCTGCCTACCTGCTCCAATCATCGTCCCAGACATTGTAGCGGACATGGGTAGTGCCCTTGGTGCCGAAGACGCTGGGGTTGGTAGGAGTGTTGCCCACTACCACTTCAGGGTCGGAGTTAGAGAGCAACTGTGAGGTAGTCATGAGTGAGGTCACACGCAGTGCCGGAGCTATATAGTGTGTCTGTTTCATTGTCATGTCGTACATTATAAGTTCTACATTTTTACATTCCAGTCAACGAACCACCACCTTTCGTCCACCAACGATGTTGATGCCCTTGCGCGGTGCCGTGAGGCGACGACCGCTGAGGTCGAAGATGGCCTCAGCTTCGGCGCGGCCTATGGTACGATTGGTCTGCACGCCAGTGGTGAGGTCGCGGAACACGAGGGTGATGTTCTTCACGTCAGCCGAGAGAGCCGTCTGCACGTCATCGTAGTCCAGATAAGCCTTGCCGGCACGGATGGTGCCTGCGCTGTTAGGCTGGAAGGTGTTTCCGGCGAGACCGTAGATGCTGTTGGCAGCAAAGTAGGACGAAACCAAAGCCGCCTTCAGCATGTTCGTGCCAAGCACGGCGGTGGCGTTAGTAGTGAGTATGTTCACCGTCTCTCCTGCCTGCGTCTCGCTGTAGAGCAGCACTCCCTGTCCGCCCTTGATGGCTGTGCTGAGACGGTCGAGAGCGATGGTGCCGTCGCTGCCGACCTCAGTCACCTGCCATGCACTGTAGTCATTGCTTGCAGCAGAGAAGTCGAGAGGATAGGCAGAGCTCACCGTGGCATAGCCTGCACTGTTGAAGGTGACAGGCACCGTGTTGGCGTATGTAACTGTGATGCTCTTGAACCATACTGTCTTAATGGCATCGTCCACCGTTATCACAATGTCACCCTTGGCAACACCCGTGAATGTCACCGTCTGGTTATTGGCATTGGGCATGGTGAAGGTTGTGACATCGGAGCTGTTGACTACTGTTGTGAAATCCTCGCCGCCAACTGTCACAGCAAGTGTATTGGTGTTGCCATTATTGGTGGACACGACCATTGACACTGCTGTTACTGTTGCTGTGTTAGGCGTGGAGATCGTGAATTCACCCTTGGCAGCACCAATTTGTATGCCACGCGCATTGCCGCTACTCTCGAAGCTACGTGTAGCTGTATCGGTTGAGCTCCATGTAAGGCCCGTGCCGGAGTAAGCAAAGTCATTATCTGTGAACGTCGTAGTGACAGCCGAACCAGCCACTGTCGTTGCCAATCCAGCCGGAGCTGTCACCGTGAAGACAAAGGTGTCGCTACCTGCGTTGTACATGCTATTGGCTGCTGTGCTGACTGTGATGGTGGTCTCGCCTGCCGCCACGGGCGTAATCACCAGACCCTCCACGGTTGCAACAGCAAGATTGGAGCTGGCCAGGGTCACGTTGCCACTGAGAAAATCGCTCGTATCGAGTGTGTAGTCGGCACCATAGGTCTGCTCAACGTTGCTCACCATGATGGTCGGGTCTACCTTTGCGCCTACAACCGTGATGGTTATCACCACATCCTCGGCAGCCTTATGGGTGCTGGTCTCAGCAGCAGAAGCTGTTATGACGATGACACCCGATGGTGTGGCATCGTCCAGAAGCAACTCGCCTGTTTCCGTGTCGAAGGTGAAGTTAACATCTTCCTCCAGTGTGGCAGAAGTTATGGCGTATGTCACTGTGCCATTAGTAGCTGTGGCTGTCAGAGTCAGCTCGGTTTCATTGTTGTTCACCACATCGAGTGTATATGCTGTAGTCGTTGTGATGGCGTTGGCAAACTTCACTTTCTTGTAGATTTGCACTGCGGCCTGACTGGCTGAGGCATAACAGGCAAACAGGTTGCTGCCACTGTTATACTGCATTACGTTGTGGGTATACGTGCCTTGATAAACTATCGATGCATTACCGCCGGATATTGATATGCTGGCCTTGGCATTATTATCCCTCGAAGCCAGTTTCATATAGTTGTTAGAGCTGGAGACTGACGCAAGATAGCTTGTTCCGCCATTCTGCTTGAAATAATAGTTAGGGTCAGCCTTCTCCAACACAAATGTGGAGAAACCTGTTGCTCCCTCTTTCACCTCGAAGGCATGGTCGCTGATGCTCACTTTATAAGTTCCAAAGTTGTTTGTCTTGGCTGCACCAATTGCATTGCCTGCATCCTCGTTGACAAAGGTGATGACATCACCGGCAGCCAGCTGCGATGTGCTTGTCACCAACTCATAAGGTATCATCGGTGTGCTGTCGGTCACCTTGAGGTCATAGGTGGCGGATGAGGCTTCATACTCTGCCGTTCCGGCATAGGAGGCTCTGATGATAGTAGAGCCTTTGCCGACCAGTGTCACAACGCCTGCCGAGGTAATGGTGGCTACCTTCTCATTGCTGGAGGTCCATGCCACGGTTGCTCCGTCCACAGGGCTTGCATTATATGTCACGGCTGCCGCCATGGTGCCTGCCGCGGTGCCTGAGTAGAGGTCTGTGTTGCTCAGGCTTGCATCGCTGATGGCCGTGGCTGTGGTCTTCTTGGTCACAGTGACAGTCACCACGTCCGAGGCATCCTTGTATGTGGCACTACCCGTCACGGACACGGTCACAGTATACTCACCTTCCTGGTCGGCACGGATTTCACCCACAGCAGCATCGGAGGTGTTGTCAACAAACAGATGGTCCTCATCGCTACTCTCAAATGCTATGTCACCATCTGAGTCGGTAGTGACGGTGATGGCACCGTCCTCATTCACCGTCAGCGCAAGTGCTTTTGTCGAGAGTGAGAAGGTTGGTGTGGTGCGGTCATCGTAGGTGTATGTAACGGAAGCCACATCGCTGTTCACCCCGTTTTTTATAGTGATAGCCTTGACGGTGGTGGTAGATGTGGGTATGGTTATCGTCTGGCTGTTGCTGTCTACGGCCGTGCCGCTGACAAGCGGGTCACTACCGTCTGTGGTGTACTTTATCGTAGTGCCCTCAGGGCTGGATATAGTGACATCGAAAGAAGTGTCGAAAGATGTGGCTGCGACGCTGAATGAAGGAGCTGAAGGCTTGAGCAGTGTATATGAGGCCGATGCCACGGTGCTACTTACACCGTCCTTCACGGCAATAGCCTTGATTGTAGTGGCCTCCGTAATGGTGATGGCACAGACATACTCGGTGTCTTCGTCGGTCGGATCGGCGGGGGCGGCTCCCATGGTGTAGTATATGGTGGCACCATCCTCAGCACTGAGAGAGACCATATTTCCCTTTTCTATCTCACCTGCGGCAGGTGAGAAAATGGGGGGGTAGTTGGAGTGGTATAGGTGATTGTTACTTGAGAAACGCCACTTCCCTTGTTGCTTGAAGCACCTTTACATTGTATCTTAATATATCCCGTTGTGCTGCCTGTAGGATTCGTGGGAGATTTAATTGTATAGTCCGTTAGAGCGGTATTAGACGGAGCTACAGTTCCTAATACAGTCTCATCACCAGTGCTTGCATCATACCAGGAAACAGTAATTAAGGCTTGGTCATTCGATGGGCCGTTATATTTACGAGCTTTAATTTTAATAGTAGTAAAGCCTGCTTGCGAAAAAGATGACGTTTGAATGTAGCTCGATGATGATGTAAGCTGAATGTAGGAAGTTCCACTTCCACTGCCAGTCCAACCTGTGGGTAGAGAGCTGGTAGCGAGCGTATTGTAAGTAGTTCCACTTACAACGTCAGCCCACAAATTACTTTTTCCCACTATGAACAAGCATAGCAGGAGCCATGTTTTTAGCAAATGCTCTTTCATGATTTGTGAATAAGTAAGATTAAGTATAGTCTATTACGTGCACGCAAAGGTAATCCATCGACCCGACATTTTGAACCGCACGCAGCAGACACACACACACTTTTGACATACGTCAAGACCCTGCACCGTCAACCCGACTCACCCTGTTGGGTAGCCGCAGGTACACCTGCACCGTGCCGGGCATCACCCTGCATGGTGTATAGATAGACATCTGCCCGAGGCAAGAGTCCCAAGTTAGCAGCCAGCGCGCAAATGGTTAGCAGCGGGGCGACAGGTCGGTCGCCCTGTCCACCTGCCAGGCACAGTCACAGCTCCTTCACCACGGTGTACTTGGCGAAGCGCAGGAGCAGCTGTTTCCGCCCTACGGGGTCGAAGTCGATGGTGGCCTTGGCATCGATGCCGGTACCTGTCACGGCGGTGACCACGCCACGACCAAAACGGCTATGGTCGATGACGGTGCCAACGCGGAGGGGCTCGTTGCTGGCAGCTGCAACTTCTCCCCAGGTCTCTCTCCCGCTGGGGAGGGGAGTAGGAACGTGGCCACGGTGCAATGGTGCCTCTGCCGGTCTTGCTCCAGAGGCCGCGCTATATGCTGCCCCCTGCCAGCGACGGGGTGTGCGCCCCGCCCCCACGGGAGAGCCCTCTCCCGTGGGGGTGAGCCCGCTAAGGGAATGGCTGGTGGCGGGGCGGTTTCGCTCCACCAGCTCGGGGGCTATCTCGCTGAGGAAGGAGCTGGGGTCTCTGAACTCGGGGCGGCCATAGCGGTAGCGCGTGTGTGCACAGGTGAGGTAGCAACGCTCCTCGGCGCGTGTGATGGCAACGTAGCAGAGACGACGTTCCTCCTCGAGCTCACGTCGCGAGCCCATGGCCTGCTGGTTGGGGAAGAGGCCCTCTTCCATGCCGACGACATAAACGATTCGGAACTCAAGACCCTTGGCCGAGTGTATTGTCATCAGCGAGACCTTCTCCCCCTCGTCGTCGCTCTCGGCGGTCTCGCTGAGGAGCGACACCTCGTTCAGGTAGGAGGCAAGTGAAGGCACACCTTCGCTGGAGAGGCCCGGGGAGGGTGCCGGGGTGTTGTCCACCCACTGCTGCATGCCGTCGAGCAGTTCTTGCAGTATCTCGCGTGCAGCAACGTCGTCGGGGTCGTTGTGGGCGGCGAGTGCTGCCACTATGCCCGACGTGGTGGCTATGTGGCGGCCGAGGGTGGCAGCATCCTGCTCGCCGGACAGGCGGGCATAGTCGTCGATGAGTGCCACGAAGGCAGCAAGCTTAGCCTGGGTGCCACGGTTCACAGCTGTGTCGTAGGCCTCAGGCTGCTGCATCACCTGCCAGAGGCTCACGCCATGGAGGCGGGCTGCATCGGAGAGACGCTGCAGTGTTGTGTCGCCGATGCCACGGGCAGGATAGTTCACCACGCGGCGCAGTGCCTCCTCGTCGCGCGGGTTGACGGCGAGGCGGAAGTAGGCTATCATGTCCTTCACCTCCTTGCGCTGATAGAAGGAAAGGCCGCCATAGATGCGGTAGGGCACCTCGTGCTTGCGCAGTGCCTCTTCGAGAGTGCGGCTCTGCGCATTGGTGCGATAGAGCACGGCCATGTCGTTCCACTCCATACGGTCGTCGCGGTGGTGGCGTATGATGTTCTTCACCACGGCATTGGCCTCCTCGATGTCGGTGAGGAACTCGCTGATGCGCACCTTGGCACCCTCGGCCTTGGTGGAATAGACATCCTTGTGTATCTGTCCCTGGTTGTGGCTGATGAGGCTGTTGGCAGCCGCCACTATGCGCTGCGTGGAGCGGTAGTTGTGCTCCAGTTTGAAGAGACGGGTCCCCTCGTATGTGCGCTGGAACGAGAGTATGTTGTCGATGTCGGCACCACGGAAGGAGTATATACTCTGCGCATCGTCGCCAACGACACAGAGGCGACGCTGCTCGCGCGTGAGCTGCCAGACGATGGCGTGCTGGGCATAGTTGGTGTCCTGATACTCATCGACGAGGACATAGCGGAAGCCGTTGGCATATCGTTGCAGCACCTCAGCGTGCTGATTGAAGAGGAGGTAGGTGTTGAGCAGCAGGTCGTCGAAGTCCATGGCACCGGCCTGCAGCAGCCGCTGCTGATAGCGCTCATAAATCTGCCCTGTGGCTGGCCGCTGTGCATCCGCATCGGCGCGGGCTATGTCGGCCGACGCGCGGTATGCCGGCGGGAGCATCAGCCGGTTCTTGGCTGCCGAGATGGCTGCCGCCACCGACGAAGGCTTGTAGACCTTGTCGTCGAGATGCATCTCGCGCACTATGGTCTTTATGAGCGAGCGGCTGTCGGCAGAGTCGTAGATGGTGAACGACGACGGGTAGCCTATATGCTGTGCCTCACGGCGCAGTATGCGTGCAAAGACGCTGTGGAAGGTGCCCATCCACAGACGTGCAGCGGCCTCACCACCCACCAGCGCGGCTATGCGCTGCTGCATCTCGGCCGCAGCCTTGTTGGTGAATGTGAGAGCCAGAATGCTCCACGGCTGATAGCCATGCTGGAGGAGGTAGGCAATCTTGTGGGTGAGCACACGTGTCTTGCCGGAGCCGGCTCCGGCAATGACCAACGACGGTCCCTCGCAATAGGTGACAGCCGCCTGCTGGGCCTCGTTGAGCGAAGCGAGTATGGGGTCAGAAGAAGACATAGGTGATGGTTGCATAATTGATTTCGGCCATGGCCCACACGGCGAGCCATGGAGCATAGCGCACCAGGCCGACGTATGCGAGCGCCACCGTGGCCTGCCAGTGCCGCTGCCGGTGGCTGAGGCGGCCGTAGGCCATGGCTGCCGCCACAATGATGAGCGCGAGTGCCCTTGCGAAACCCATGCCGAAGGGCGACGGCACAATACGCCCGGCAGCGCTGCGCAAAGGCGCATCGGTGCCCACAAGCGTGGCGGCAAGGAGAGCCAGCCCGGCGAGCATGATGCCGACGGCCGTCCACCAGGCTGTGGCATGACGCGCCGGCATGGGCGACAGACCGCTCTCTGCCACAGCCCCTGCGGCTAAGGCCACAAGCAGGAACACCTGTCCGTGCCATGTGGCAAACGCCACCACAGGCTGACGGAAGAAGTGGCGCAGGGCCTCGCCGGTGAGAACGCTGCGGCACTCCATGCCTAAGGCCGAGGCACACCACGACCACAGCACCACGAGCAGGAACGTGGCCGCGAGGAAGAGGACAAGATAGCCAGCCAACTCCCTCCATCTCTCAGCCCGTATGTTATCCTTCACGTTCATGGCAGGCGTGCAGCTCTTGCGTTCAGTCGGCATCAGCCTGAAGGTTGTCAAGGTCAATGATGCGCAGCTGCAAGGCACGCACCACGAGGCGTGTGGCATTGACGCCGCCTGGTTCACGCTCGGCGAAGAGGCGCCCGATGAGGTCGGCCTGCCGCTTCTCCAGACTCTTCACGCCGAAGGGCATGCCGCGGAGGTTGGCTATCATCTCCTTGGTATAGCCCAGGGCCAGATGGCGCAGGAAACGCTCGTCGTACTCGTCGATCTCATAGTCGATGATGGCGTCGGTGCGACGTGTCTCACCAACGACACTGGCACGGAAGCGCGACACAATCTTCTCCAGTATGGGCTCGTTGAAGACCAGCGTGCGTCCCTCCATGACCTGCTCCACGGCACTGCGCGTGAGCAGCTCGCCCGTCTTGAGTATGATGCCTGCCGCTCCGGCCTTCAGGGCATCGACCCACAGACGCTCACCCATGAGCTCGCCTGTGAAGATGAGCACACGCATCTGCGGATAGCGGGCAAGAGCCTGACGACAGATGTCGACACCCACAGTGGTGGAGCCGCCCAGACCCAGGTCGAGGAGCAGGAGGTCGGGCACTCGCTGTCGCAGCAGTGGCCACAGCTGGCTCTCGTTCTCGGCAGTGCCTATGATTTCGGCTTCAGGTATCTCTGTGCGGAATATCTCCTCGGTGCCCTTGAGCTCAAGGCGCACGTCCTCCACAATTATTACGGTGAATGGTTGCATGGACATATCGGTGTGGATTGCTATTTATGCTTCAGGGGAAAGGTGAACAGAATGGTGTGGCCACCGGCGGCAGGGAAGGCTTCGGCACGGCAGCCTGCATGGCCGAAGAAGGTGTCGTGCTCACGCACTATCTGGCGGCACACGAGGAAGTGGAACCCTCCCTCGCGCGGCGTGAAGAGAGCATCGGCCTCAGCATCCGTGAGTGGGAGCCCCGACGCATGTATCTCCATGCGGCAGAAGGCGGCGTCGGCCGACAGTGTGAGAGCGAGCACAGGCATGGGTTTCTGTGCGGCTTCGCTCAAGGCACGCTCGCCACGTGCCACACTGCGCAGCAACAGGGCCAGCAGGTCGGCATCTGCCCGCAACGTGAGGGCTGGCGCAGCGTCGCTGGCGACATAGCCAGCCTCGGCAGCAAGGGCCATGAGTGATGCCGAGGTGACGGCGGAGCGGCGGAAATGCACCGACGGCGACTGCTGGAGGGCCTGCTGCGTGAGGATGGTGACGAGCGAGCTGTAGTAGGCCACGGTCTGCGAAAGGGTGTGCAGCACGCCGGCACTCTGCGAGCCAGCCGGCGCAGCCTGCAACTGACGCACCAAACGCTCTATGCGCGCAGGGAAATAGATGGTCTCGTGCTTGATGGTGCTCAGACAGTTATCGAGTATCTGGTTCTGCACATGCAGGCGGGCATCCTCATATTGGCGTCGGTGCTGCTCGTCGGCATCGGCATCGAGGGCATCGAGAGCACGTGCATGTTCGGCCTCCTGCGCATCACGCCAACGGTCGTAGTCGCGGCGGCGGTGCTCAGCCGTGGCCTTCTGCAACGCTATCTGCGGACGCAGGTAGAGGAAATAGGCCAGCACACAACTCACCATGAGCAAGAACACGATGAGCACCATGGCCACACGCTCGCTCTCCTCGGCACTCTGGGTCTGTTGGCAATATGCCTCAAGCGACTTGTCCTGATTGGTGAGCTTATACAGACGCGTGAAGATGCGGTTGTTGTAGCGATAGAGTGGCCACTGATGAAGCACCAGGGCTGCCCTGGCCACCTCGTTGCGCACGGCGATGAGAGCGGCATAGTCGATGTCGGCTCCCTGCTGCCACAAAGCGATGTCGGTGGCAAAGGACGCATCGCCTGATGCAGTGTCGAGCAGCTGCAGCTGCGGGTGTATCTCACGCAGCATGCGTCCGCCGAGACTCACGGCCTCAGCGTAGCGGCCGGAGGCGTTGCACATGGCAATGGAGTCGGCAAGAGCCGACGGCTGCGCCGCAGAGGCTTGAACGGCACCGGCCAGTAAGGTCAGCATTGCCATCGTGAGAGCTCTTGGCAGACGGAAAAAGAAGCGGCTGCCCACGCCCATCTTGCTCTCAATGCCGAAAGTGCATACGGAGAAGAGCGAGCTCGTCTTGCGATACTTCTCAATGATGCCCTTGCAGTTCATGAGGCCAAAGCCTGAGCCTTTGCCATCGGGCGCGCCACCAGAGTGGACTTTGGCAGCGGCAGGCATCACACCGGCGGATGCTGTGCCAATGGATGATGCGTCGTACACCTTATTATCTAATATAGTAGCCACATCAGCAGGCGAAAGGCCACAGCCTGTGTCGCGCACTGACAGCTCCACATAGCGGCCACCGGCATCCTCGCCCTCATCGGCATAGACGCTTATGCTACCGCCGGCAGGGGTGAACTTGCGGGCATTGTCGGCCAAGGTGTTGAGCATGAAAAGGGTCAGGGCACGGTCGGCCTTGACACTTAAAGGCGTGGAGCTGACATCGAGCGTAAGCTGCTTTAACCCATAGACATAGGCATTCTGCCTTAGAGAGTCGAGCAAGGGCTGGAGCGGGAATGAGGTGATGTGCAGACTGAGCTCGCCCTGTTGCATCTGGACCCACTCGGCGAGGAGCGTGTTCAGGTGCTCTATATGCTCCACCAGCTCGGATATATATGTCAGTCTGGATGGCAACACGCCACCTTGCTTCTGCATCACTCTCACCTCGTGCCTGATGCGGTCGATGAAAGGCACTATGCCCACCACGAGCTGCACCTTGGCATGGCGCTCCACATTGGCAGCCTTGTCGCGTTGCAAACGCTGCATGAGCACCTGGTGCTCCTCGGACAGACGCTCCAGCTCATCGGCCAACTGCTGCTGCCGTTGCTGCATCTCGGCCTCCATCTGCTGCCGCTGTGCCTGCATGGCAGCGACACGCCTGCTCACCCGTCGCCACCACAGGCGGCGCATGAGCAAACCGAAAACTATCACGACCACGGCAAAGAGCACCACACCGAACAGCGACTGCCGCACCTGCGCCTTGGCACGTTGCAGCATGAGGGCCCGCGAATAGACCTCGGCATCCTCGCGGGTGACATCGAGCAAGTCGACATAGATGTTGCGGTTGTAGTCGCTCTCGGCTTTCATACCCATGGCACTGTATGCCACCGAGAGCTGCTGGCGTATGCCGGCAATCCACTCGGGCACGGTCTTGACGCTGTCGGCCGACATCCACCGCCGCTCCACAGAGACAGGCGGCGCATCGGCCACGTAAGGACGCAAGAGGTCGGCATCGGAGGCTGCGTGGAGCACCGATGCCGAGGCATAGTAGCATCGATGGTGGAAGTTGACACAGTCGAGGGCCTGGGCATAGCAACCGACAGCATCGGCATAGCAGCCTGCGTCGAAAGCCAGTTCACCCAGCGTGCGCAGGGCACAGGCCATCTGGTAGACATCGTCGTAGCAGCGGAACAGCGAGAGTGCACGCTGTGCCATGGCCTGCGCCGTGCTGTCGGTGCCGAAGATGCCACACAGATAGTCGACGGCGTCGGGCTTATATGCGCGCACGACATCAAGACGTGTGCTGTCGGCAAACAATGTGGCAAGTGACTGGAGCGTGTTGGCCTCGAAGAACACATAGCCATGGTTCTTGGAGAGTGTGTAGGCTTTGAACAGATAGTCGAACTCATCGCGGGCGACATCGGAGCCATCAGCATATTCGCTCAAACCACCCGACCCCTTCATGTAGCAGTAGCTGAGCCACTGTGCCGTGTCGGATGGCAACTGGCAGAAAGGCTCTGCCGCACGTATCTCGTCGATGGCACGCTCGCGCTGGTCGACATAATAGAAATAGGTGGAAGCCGTGATGTGGAGGTCGCCCTGTGCCACAGCAAAGAGATGTGCCAGATGAGGCGAAAGCAGGTCGGCCTCCTCCAGTATGCGTTGCACCCGCTGTGTGGCCTGATGCCTGTGCAGGAAGAAGTCGAGGCTTGCCGAGGTGCGCTGCGCCACACGCATCTGCATAATGTCGGCGTGCAGACGGAGCACCTGGTTGTCGGTCATGGCGTGCACGGCGGCAGCTATGGCGAGTGTGCTGTCGAAGTCCATCTGCTGGAAACGCTCTGCTGCCATGCACAGCATGGCTTCGGCACATCCGTCGTGATAGCCCGTGGCCTGCGCCTCGCTCCATGCCTGCACGGCTTTTACGGCCAGAGTGTCCACATTGCGGTAGCGCCACGCCAGTGCCTCCTGGCAAAGGCTGTCCACATGCGCCCGCGCTGTGGCATCAGGCGTAAAAAGGTTTTGGCAACCGCCACAGACTGTGACAGCCGCCAAAACAATGAGTATGTGCCGCGCATACCGCCGCATGTATCTACTGAAGGAGGCGCTCCATCTCCTCAAACTCGGCACCCATGTTGAGATGCAGATATATACGATAGAGTGGTTCCACCCATCGCTCCTGCGCCTCAGGCAGCAACTCGCGCACACGCTGCATGGGCTGCATGGCAAGGCGATAGAGTGCGGCTATATGGTCCTGCTCCGACTGATAGTTGGGCGCTGTGAGGTCGGTGGTGGCCTGCTTCTCGGCAATCACAGCGAGATTGAGTGCCGCAAGCCCCTTAGTGTAGAGTGCTTCGGCATAGTCGGGGTCGCGGGCAAGGCATGAGTCGCACGCCACGATGGCGTCTGCCTCGCGCTGCTGACGCATGAGAATGGAGGCCTTGGCATACCAGAATATAGGCATGGCTGGCTCACGGTGCGTGAGCGAGTCGGCCACGGCGAGGCCCAGATCAAGCTGCTGCGTGGCGGCAAGGTGGTCTATGAGGTTGGTGAAGAAATACGGATGTGAGGGATAGTCATTGAGACCCTGCCACAGCGACTTCACCCATCTGGCGGTGTCGCCCATCGAGAGCCATGCCCGCGAGGTGTACTCGTGTATGACGTCGCTCTGCATGTTGGCTTTCTTAGCCAGCTCGGCATAGCGAATGACCCCCTGTGCGTTGCCTGTCTCATGGGCCGATGCCACAGCGAGATAGGCCACTGTGGGCATCAGAGTGTCGGTCTGCAACAGATGCTCGGACTCGAAGATGGGATGCTGCGCCACGGTGATGTAGCGCGAGAGATAGTTGTAGGCCTCGGCATAGCGTCCCTTGGCATAATACCACTTGCCTCCGGCCACGATGTACGACCTGTAGGGCATGAGCCACGCACGGCTCTGCTTGCGGTTGAGTATCTTCACCTTGCCGCGCTCGTTGGGACGCATGCTGACACTGTCGGCCATGAACATGCGGTCGTACATGTCGATGACAGTGGAAAAGAAGCGCACTGTGTCGTAAGGCTGATGCAGGTAGAGCTTGAGGTTCTCGGCAGCATTGAGCTTCTTGCTGCACTCGGCTGCCAGGCGATAGCATTCCACACGGTCGGGTATGGTGGTCTCCGGCTTGAGAGCCTCGGCAAAGAGGTTCTGAGCCGTCTGCTCCAGATTAGAGCCCTTCTTGATGTTCTCCTTTGCCTGACGAAGATAGGGGCCAGCCACTGCTGCCAGTGGGAAGAGCAGGAAGAACAAAAGATAGATGCGTCTATTCATTATCGGTGCCTGCTGGTTGTTCGATATTGTTCACCACCCTGTACATGCGCTCATACTCACGGCGACGATAGGGCTCTGCGGGTGTGCCGGCATCGATGGTCTGGGCATAGAACTTGCCGAGTACCGGATCTTCTGCCGTGGTGGGCACATGGCCGTACTTGCGGAAGAAGGCCGTAACAGCCCTGCATCGCTGGCCGAACTTCTGGTCGCGCGGCGTGCGAGGGAAGCGGCTTTCATTGATGTTGGCTATGCCCTTGGCAAACTGTTTCTTCTCCTGCTCGGTGGATGTCGAGCCTACAGTATATTTGCGCAGGGCATTATGCAGCGAGCGCTCTATGCCATCACCGTTGTGGTACGGGAAGTGCTTGCGCTCTGCCACGAAGCGGTGCAGGCTGTTGATTGTGCCTTGCAGCGTGCGCGGCGACAGCCAGAAGCTATCAGCATACTGCCGGTCTGGCAGCCCCACAAGGTCGGGGTAATAGTATAGCAGCGTGCCGTTGTTGACAGCATAGTAGATGGTCGACGTGACACTCTTCTCGTTGGTTGTGGGACGCATCTCGACAACCCTGCGACAGAGCTCGTCGGTCGACAGGGGCTCGTCCTCCTGCTGGAGTATCATTACAGCCATGTCCACCATCGAGCCTGCAAAACGCCCCCATTCCACTAACTGATAGGTGGATGTGCGGCCTACGGCCTGGAAACGTTTGTCCTGCAACATGTAGGAGCGAATAAAGCCACTGTCCGTGTGGTGGTCGTCGGGGAACTTGGCCTTGAATGTGTTGTAGATATCATCCACGGTCATGGCTTCGCCGCGCTCTTTCAGTATGTCGTAGATTTCCTTGAAATAGTTCATGCGGTTCACCTCGCACACTATCTCATCGCCTTCCAGATGAACGTATCCCACAGCCTCTATCTGGCTGCGGAGCAGTGCAGCTGCTTCCTGCCGCCACTCGGGTGTTGAGATGTCGGTGCCTTTGGCCTTGGCAGCTACTATATGCTTCTCAAACAGGGCATTGAAGTCCATACGATAGTCTTCTATCCGTTGCAGGTGCGACAGATGGTATATGTCGGCCAGCGCGGCGGCGAAGGCGTATGCTGCAAAGCGGTCGGTGTAGGCGAAACATATAGCTATCTGGTCGTCCACACGTCCGGCCGAGAGACGTGCCAGCCCGTAGCGGCCGTCCACCAGCGACACCGTGTTGATGGGGCGCACGATGTTGATGAGCTGCAAGGCGCAGTGCAGGTTGATGTGCAGGTGTTGCTTCCGCTGCAACTCCTCCCATTGCATGGTCTGGGCTGTGAAGATGTCGCCGCTCATGAAAGGCAACTCCATCCAGCGTTCACGGTCCCACACGCGCGACGTCTCGTGGTTGTCGGGCACGAAGCGCACACCGAGCTGCCTCACGCGCTCCTCTGTGAGTCCCATGGTGCGTGTCATTTCGGCTATGGTGGCACGCTGTTGTGCTATGCCCTGAATGTGGCCAAACACAAGTGCGTTGCGGTTTGTGGTAGTGGCAAAGTAGCGCTCGGCAATGAAGAACACAGGATATGTGCCCTCATGCATCAGGTATGAGGCGACAAAGGAGGCATCGAAGTCGTCGAGGAATGGATAGTCGAAGCCCACAAGCCAGCGACGCACCTTGAAGCCATCGGATTTGCCCACCTGCGCATAGAGGCTGCCGAAAGTGGTGAGAGCCTCGTTGAGACGCCGCAGCGTATGGCGCCCCAGTCCGTTCCAGGCAGTGAAAGCCTGAGGGCGTTCTGCATAGCTGAGAAAGTCGGTATAGGCGGGAGCGTTGCGGTGTGCCAGGTTGAGGGCCCGCCTGTCGCCAAGTTCACTGAGTGTGTGCTCATAGAGCAGTTGCAGCAGCCGCTCCTTGAGTTCACGGTCTGGCTGGTCGCTCATGTTGATGGGTTCAATCTGATAAGGTTGAGGTAGGTCGCCCTTGCTGAGGTTGTAGGATCTCATTGTTTTTTCATATTAAATTAGCTTCTGGGATGCAAAGCTACAAATAGTTTCATTATTAACAATACCCTTTTAACAAAAACCATCCATCCTGTTTCAGAATTGACTGCTTCCTATTCCCTACGGGGCAAAACGGCTGCGGGTTGCCGCTGGCTGGGCTGAAGACTGCGTGCCGCCATGCATGCAAGCAGAAGGGCCGAACTTCACAGTCCAGCCCTTCCATAAAAACTATTACTACTCTATATATACTGATACGTATAGAGCCAAGGTTATCGTGTCAGTTGCTCCAGTCGTCCTTCCAGACGTTGTAGCCGTTGTTGCGCTCTTTGACGAGGACGTCGGCCTCACGCGTTATTTCGCCCGTCTTCATCTCAAGGTTTCCGCTGCTCTGCAGAAGGCCTTCACCGCCTACAAGAGTCAAGCGTATCTGTGGTGTGGAATATATCTTCTTCATATTTATGCTACGTTTAGGTGTTAGTGGTTATTTCACGACATACTTCTTTCCATTGTGGAGATAGATGCCACGAGCCACCGTCGCCACGCGGCGGCCGCTGAGGTCGTAGACCGTCGCGCCGGCACCGGCGTGTCCGGTGAGCCCGCCAACGGCTGTCGGCACGCTGCCGAAGTCGAGCGTGAGCGACTTGACGTCACCGCCTGCGATGAAGAGGTATGCCTTGCCGCAAGCCATGTTGTCGGCGGTATAGGTGTAGAGGCCAATGCCGTCGATGTTGCCAAGCACGTAGGTGGAGCCCGAGCCAAGGCTGGCGCGTGTCACTGTGTCCACGGTGCCGCTGAGCAGGTTCGTGCCTTCATAGGAACCGGCTGATGTGGCAGGCGAGAGGTAGACGGTTTCATTCTCTGTCTGACCGCTCTTCTTCAGTATGGCTGCTGTGTTGGCAGGCAGCGTGCCGGCTGTCACTATTTCATCCATGTGGGCTGTCGTGCCGTCCTGACTTGTCACGGCATAGGCCGTCACGCCTGTGGGCAGGTCAACGGCTATCGGGAGGTAGATGGATGCGTAGGCGTCAGTGCCGTCGGAGGTCAGCGTCACCTTGTTGTAGTAGCTGCTGAGCGACTCTTCAATCCTGTATGCCGACGAGTAGCTGCCATTAAAGTATGCACTTGTTGCATCATTAAAGCCACCGGCAGCATTCACGAGGGCTACACTGGTTGTGGCATCGGAAACGTTCTTGCGGCTACCTTTAATCTGGAACAGGCCCAGTGTGTTCTCTGCTGTTGCCTCTGAAGTATTAGATGTATTGCAGTTATCATAGAAACGGCTGAGGGTCAGCGGTGCATAGCTGTCATAGGTCTGGCTGACGGTAGCAGAGGCGTTGGAGGCTGCTATCATCCAATACCAGTCGTTGAGGCTGATGAAGGCATACTGCGTGTCGGATATATAGTGACAGATGTACTCCGTGGCTGTTGCGCCTTCGGCTGTGGTCTGCGTCGTGCTGGTCATGGTGCCGGCTGATGAGTTGAGATAGTAGCTCTTATTCACGCTGGGAGCCTGTACATTTGTAAAGGTATAGATATGTCCGTCCTCGGGCATCTTGATATTGGAGTCCTGCAGATATGCTTCATAGGCTGTCCGCAAGGCGACATAGGTTGCCTTGCTTGGGGTAGATAGCACTGCACCGTATGCACTTATTAAAGCCGCATCGTCGGTGGGATAGCCTACAGCACCGGCAGGCAGGGTGGCAAGGCTATGGGCGGAGATGTAGCTGGTGATAACGCTCCCTATGGTGATGCCGATGTCGTTTGCCGCCAGCTGCTCATCGGTGTAGTTCAGGAAATTGTCCATTGCATCTTCATCGCCGACAGAAGCTTCTGCCAGTGTGGCCTGGGCAAAGTCATAGCTTCCGTTGTCTAAGTAGAAGCTAAAGTAGCCGTCAACGTCACGATAGACTGCAAGGGCAGTGTTGGTGTTGCTCTTCGGCTTGATGTAGAACAGGCCACTGCTGGCTGCCGTCTCCTCGAGCACCCACTTGAACTTGTCGTCCGAGGATGAGAACTCCGTATTGCTGCTGATGGCCGCAGCATTGTGATACTGATAGGGAGCTGTGCCAGAGACGCTCGCTACGCCATTGGCATAGAGGTAGCCGCCGTCGAGCGACATGATGTAGTAGTTGTCGGCTGTGCCATCAACACGTGTGAATTTGAACACACCGCCGTCGCCGGCTGTGGCTGTCGCGCTGAGCTTAGTGTTGGTGAACGTGAAGTCGGGCTTCATGTAGCATGTATAGGAACTTGTCTTGCTATACGTCACTGTGTACATGCCGTCGTCGAGAGGAATGGCAGCCTCGCTCACCTCGTAGAACACATAGGCATGAGCCCGTGCACCCAGACAGAACGCATCCGCGCGACCATTCCAGTATGGATTGCTGGTATCGCCGCTGTCGTTGCTATAGATACCATAGGTATAGTCAGTGGATGTCAGTTCATCGTAGGCCACCCTCGTGCCGTCATCCAGATAATAGCCTTGCAGGCCGCTGCCTCTATTGCTGCCTAATGTGGAGAAGTCGGTTATGGTGCAGTCTACACCCGTGTCACCAAGCGTTGCAGCTCCGCCTGCATAGTAGGTGCCGGTGCCTATGTTCTTAATCTTGTAGGTGCCGTCAGACGCGCCTTCCTCAAGTTCCCACAGGTAGGCCTCGGAGGTGGTAGTGAAGGTGAGCGGTGCCGTGCTCGTGGTGATGGCATAGCTACTGCCACTGGCATAGAGGAAGAACTGGCGTGTACTACCGTAATAGTCCTCTCCGCCTGAATTGTAGATGAAGTACTTCTTGCCCGTGCTCAGCGACGTGGCACGGTTAGCCACGGAGTAGAGCGTCGACGTTGCCTGCGCACCGCTCATGGCAGCAAGGATTGCGAGGAGTAACAGTAATGTTTTCTTCATGTTAAGGTTAGAGTTAGTTGATAGATTGGTTGGCTTCCAAAGAACGTCCTGAAGGGGGACAGGCGCACTAACTCCAAACACATGAAAAAGCGCAGACCTGTTCCATCACGACTCAGGCCTACCACAGCCTCTATAACCAATGGACGTGTCCACGCTTTATAGCGTAGGCTCGCGATTGGTTATAGTTGTGCCCGTTAATTCAGCTGCGAGGTGGTAGTTCGAGTCGTGAATTGGAGCAGACAAAAAGATGCATCCTCCTTGCGAAGGACGCTGCAAAGAAACGACATCTTTCTGGCATGCAAAAACTTTTTGGGCTGAGAATGATGTCTCTGCCTCTCCCCACTGCGACAAAAAACACCATGCATGGTGGCTGAAGCTACCATGCATGGTGTTGGCAATGACGGTGCAGTGTGTTTCGGCGTGAGTGTGCAGTGTGTGCAACCCTACCCTACTTCACCACGACTTTGTGTCCGCCCATGATGCATATCTGCCCCCGCCGCATGGCTGTTGCCTGCATGCGGCGGCCGCTGAGGTCGAAGGCATGCACCGTGGCACGCCGCGGCATGGCGGCAGCCGGCACGTCGATGCCAGTGGTGTTGGTCAGCAGATGCTGTATGCTCTCGGGGGACAGAGCGTAGTTGAAGACGGTGACGCCACAGATGTCGGCATTCAGCATGGGGTCGGCACGGAACTGGCTGCGCCCCACATAGTTGAAGACAGGGCTGAAGGCCGCCGGCCGCTCGCTGATGTCGGTGTTGGCTGCCACAGGCTCGCCGTTGAGCCACACGGTGATGGCATCGAGGCCGAAGGTGAGTGCCACGTGCACCCACTCGTTCTGCGGGAACGCGGTGCCGAGCTGGATGTTGCGCTCCGTGGTGCCGTCCTTGATGGCAAAGCGCGGACCGTTGCCGGCATCGGGGGTGATGAAGAAATAGTGGTTGGTGTCGGTGCCGCAGTCCATGATGCGCTGCCATGTGCCACCGCCGTGCCAGCGCACCCACAGGGCTACGGTGAGCTCGTCGTGGTTGGCTATGGTGGCGGGCAGTTGCATGAACTGTGTGGAGCCATCGAGCTGAAAGGCGCGGCCTACGGGCCCGTCGGTGAGAGCCGCCGTGCCGGCGAGGGCTGCATGGTTGCCGTGGCCCGAGAGGTCGAGGAGTGTGGTGTCTACGATGCATATCTGTGCATTAGCACCTGTGGAGCCGCAGATGGCTGTGGGTGAGGCATCGGAGCGGTTGAGGCTACGGTCTGAGGCCAGGATGCGATAGCTGTAGGTGATGCCATCGTGAGCGGTGTTGTCCACGTAGACTGTGTCCGTGACCTTATTGTGAAGGGTGTGCCACGATGTCCCGTCGGCACTGCGCTGCACTATGTAGTGGCTCAGGTCGGTGGCCTTGACACGGCTCCACGTCAGGCGCACGGCAGCGGGCAGGGCGGTGGCCTTGAGTATGGCGGGAGCAGCCGGGGCAAAGCGGTCGTAGCTGACATTGGCCGGCAGCAGGCGCCACTGCTGGCAGGCTTCGCCGCGGATGGGTGCCTGCGTGATGGCACGCCCCGAGACGCTCATCTGGCTGGTTGTGCCAGGCTCCACCTGGAGGCACAGGCCGCTGTGGCGGCTGCGTATGTAGAACCATCCGTCGCCGGCATAGTCGAAGGCCCACTGCTCGTTGTCGCCGCCGTCGCCGGCCCATCCCAGCATGGTGCCGCCTTCGATGAGGCTCCAGTCACGCACGTCGAGCTGCAGGGAGTTGTTGGCAACATTGGTGATGCGGTAGTAGCTGAAGTCGCCGCCGACGCGTGCCTCCACAGGGGTGACGACCCACCGCTGGGCTGTGCTGGAGGTGACAGGTGTGATCTGCACTACCTGTGTGCCCGATGAGGTGTTGTTGCCGGAAAGGCCGAGCGCCAGACGCGACTGGCGGTTGAAGAGCTTATAGGTGGTGGCCTCAAGAGGCAGCGGCGGCATGATGTCGTCGTCGCCCTGTATGCGCACCATGGTCTCGGCATTGGTCTGGCCGGTCTGGTAGGCCGTGCCGCCGGGAATAGTCATAAGGTACTCGCGCGTGGGACCATGGCCGTTGAACCACACATCGTGGTCGAGGGCAGCAAAGCGGAAGGTGGTCTCTGTGGCCTGACGCTCGCTGCTGCCGCCGAAGCCCTCTACATGGCCCTCGGGATGACGGTAGACCGATGCTGCCGTCCAGTTGGAGCGGTTCTCGGCATAGCCCATACGTGTGCCGCGCGAGGCCCGCATGAACTGGCTCCGCGTGTGGTCGCACGTGCCCCACCAGATGCCTTTGGCAAGACCATACTCCGAGGCCACCATGCACTCCATGGTGTTGTGCAGCTCGTCGGCCACGCCAACGCGCCCGTCGGCTGCCACCTGAGCGTAGAAGGCAGCGAAGTTGTCGAAGGAGCCTGCCAGCTGGTGCGTGTTGCCCTCGTCGAGGTAGTCGCGGGCGGCAGTGTACCAAGCCATGGCCTGGTCGTTGTTGAGGGTGTTGCCACCGCACACGGCCACGCCATTGAACGACGCGTCCTCCTTGATGAGCTTGGCTATGAGCTTGAAACATTCCTTGGAGCCTTGCTTCCAGTCGGAATAGTCGGGCTCGTTGAACGGCGAGACGCTGGACACAGTGATGCCTGCCCGCTCAATATACTGCTTGGTGGCCTTGATGAGGCGGTACCAGCGGTTGGCTATCGTGCTCTCCGACTGGAAGATGCTCTGCCTGATGTAGTGGTTTATGACGCCTGCCTCCTGGTCGGAGTTGATGTTGACGGTGACATTGCCCGCCAGGCGGGCCAGCGAGATGCGCCAGTCCAAACGCTCCTTCTGGGCATCGGAGAGCTCGTAGCTGTCGTCGACAGCCGATGTGGTCTGGAAGCTCAGGCGCATGATGTCGATGAGGTCGGCTCCAGCCCAGTTGACACCGCGGCGCACGTTCCACTCCCAGTCCCATGCAGCATCCAGACCCCATACGATGTCGGGAAGCTTCACGCCTGGGTCGTCGATGGCGAAAGGCACGGTGGTGTGGGGCACGGCATTGGCTGTCATTGCCGAGGCACTCGATGTCTGGGCCGTGACTGTGGTGGCTACACACAGGCAGAAAACTGCCGCAAGGAATGATGTGCGTGACATGTATGTATTAAGGTGTTAAGGTAGCTTGATTAAAACAAGAAGCCCCACCTTCGGTAGTGAAGGAGGGGCTTCCGGCGTGGAGGTGCCTAGCAGATTCGAACTGCTGTAGACGGTTTTGCAGACCGTTGACTAAGCCACTCATCCAAGGCACCGTTGTAGGTTTGCGGTTGCAAAGGTATGCCTTTTGCCTTTATATGCAAGCCTGTGGCTCCACTTTTTATACCTTTGTGCCCGAAATATGGCAAACGACACTCTCCTGAAACAGCTGGAACGGTCGCTCACAGAGGCTGGCATGACACACGGCGGCAGGCCGCTGATGGCAGGCCTCAGCGGCGGTGCCGACAGCGTGTGCCTGCTACGCGGGCTGCTGCTGCTGGGCTACAAGGTGGTGGCCCTGCACTGCAACTTCCATCTGCGCGGAGCCGAGAGCAACGGCGACGAGGCCTTCTGCCGCAGCCTGTGCCAGGAGCTGGGAGTGGAGCTGCATACGGCCGACTTTGCCACCACCGATTATGCCGTGCTCCATGGCGTGAGCATAGAGATGGCTGCCCGCACGCTGCGCTATGACTGGTTCGCACGCATGCATGCCGACATTAGCGCGCAGGCTCTCTGCGTGGCCCACCACCGTGACGACGCTGTGGAGACTATGCTGCTCAACCTCATCAGAGGAACGGGTCTGCACGGACTCACCGGCATGAGGCTGCGGCGCACACTGGTGAGCAGCGACGGGCATCACAGCGTGCCAGTGGTGCGCCCCATGCTCGGACTCTCGCGGCAGGATATTGAGCAATGGCTGCGCGACAGGCACCACACGTGGCGCACCGACTCGACCAACCTGGACCCCGATGAAGCCATGCGCAATGCCATACGCCTCCGGTTGCTGCCTATGATGCAGCAGCTGAACCCGTCGGTTGCAGAAAGCCTCAACGCCACCGCCCACCGTCTGCACGAAGCCGAGCTGCTCTACGACGAGGCGGTTGCCAATGCCCGCAACGCAGTGATGCAGACCAACGACTGCATCGACATCAACAAGCTGCTCGCCACGACGGCTCCACGCACATTGCTCCATGAAATGCTGAAACCGCTTGGCTTCACCGCTGCACAGGCGGACGAGGTGGCAGTCAATCTAAGCACGGCATCGTCGGGGGCACAATGGTGGAGCGACACACACCGCCTGCTGCGCGACCGCAACCTGCTGCTCATCAGCGACCGTCGCGCCACCGAGCAGATGCTGACCGAGGCAGCACACACCATGATATTGCCACAGGAAGGAATGGTGGCAACCGCCACTGGCATCCGCCTCGACATACGCCGCCAGGTGCGCACACCCGACTATGTCGTGACACGCAGCAAGAATACTGCCACCTTCGACCTCGAGAAGCTGACACTGCCGCTTGAGGTGCGCCTCGCACGGCGCGGTGACCGCCTGCGCCCCTTCGGCATGAATGGCACCCGCCTCGTCAGCGACGTGCTGACCGATGCCAAACTGTCGGTGGCCGCAAAAGAATGCCAGTTAGTGGTCACAAGCGGCGGCGTCATAGTGTGGGTGGTTGGAGTTAGGACCGCCGCAGGCTATGAGGTGGACAGCAGCACGCGCCACATAATGACCATATCTATTATGGTATAGCTGGTAACGAGCAGCATGCCACGCTCCTACTTGAACACGAAGTAGACGGCGAGCACCAGGCAGACAAAGGCGGCAAGGTGGTTCCAACCGATGGACATGCCACGGAACATGGCACCTGCCACAATAGTGAACATGACAAGCGAAATGACTTCCTGCAAAACCTTGAGCTGCACCAAGGTGAACGGACCGCCATTGCCGGCAAAGCCTATGCGGTTGGCTGGTATGGAGAAGCAATATTCCACAAAAGCTATGCCCCATGAGAAGAGTATCACTCCGATGAGGGGCCAGTTTGTTGAGACACCGGTCTGCTGAAGTCGCAGATGACCATACCAGGCAAGGGTCATGAATACGTTGCTGGTGATGAGAAGCACTATGGTCTGGAAGGCATGCATGGGATTAGGAAACGATGGAAGTTTAGAGTGCCTGCTACACTGCGAGGAGGGAAAATAGTAAATGCAAAGAGTCAATTAGCACATGCCGCCAGTGCCTGCTCCAGAACAGCCACGATGCGTTCCAGCCCTATGCGGTCGGCATCGGTGAATGCGCCAAGCTCGGTGCTGTCTATATCAAGCACCATGGCCACTGGTCTGTGGCTCCGCCGCAGGTCGTGGACAGGGATGACTATCTCCGAGCGCGACGCTGAGCTGCACGCTATGTGCCCGGGGAAGGCATCTACATCTGGCACCACGAGTGTGGCATCGTTGGCCCACGCCGTGCCGCACACTCCACGGCCATGCCTGATGCGCGTGCATGCCACAGGACCCTGAAATGGACCCAGCGTGAGCCACGTGGCATCGCTCACAGTGTAGAAACCGACCCAGAAGTAGGCAAAGGCATCGTGCAGGGCTGCTGCTGTGTTGGCCAGGATGGCTGTCACGTGAGTCTCACCATCAAGCAACAGGGCGAGGTCGGTTGCCAACTGCGCGTAGCGTTCTTCCTTGGGCATGGCGGCAAGGGCGGCGAAGGATTGTTCCATGGGAATTAGGGGGATGGGGCAATCAGGCTATGGCAAACGCCCTCAGCCTTCTATCTTGGACATTTTGTCGTTGACATAGTCGAACACGCGGAACACGGTCTTCGGCTTCAGGTAGCGCAGGAACTCCTGATGATACTTGCGCTTTACAGCCAGCTCGGCTTCATCGCGTTGCCATCGTGCCTCCAGCAACTGGGTAGCCTGTGCGTCGGTCAGAGTGCCAGCCTTGATGGCCGCCTTATATTTCTCCTTGAGGCTGTCATAGCGGCTGGATGCCTCTTTCTTCTCTTTGAGATAGGCACGCAACACCGGCCCGAAGCGTGCTTCGGTGGCTTTGTCTAAATGTAGCATACGCATGGTGTAGGCGTAGCGTTTCTCTTGTTTGCTCTGGGCTGATGACGGCACCGCTACAGCCAACAGCAGGACAATGGCAATGAGATGCAAGCAATGTGGTCTCATGGGATATTGGGATTGGTTGAAAATGTTCTAATGGCAAGTAGCATGGAGGCCTACTTCCTCCCTTTACCTTTTATGGCGGCTGAGTGGTAAGCACGTGATGGACGGGCATCGCCGAAGAGCTGTGCCAGCAGCTCTGGATGGCCTATGTCGCGGAGCAGTTGCTCTATATGAGCACGCTCCTCAGGTTTATACCAGAAGAAGAATGCACGCTGATTCTGCTTCTCATGCGGTGAACGTGCCACATGAACGGGCTGAAGCGTGTCGGGGTCGTAGCCCGTAGCCCACATGGTGGTTGCCGTGGTCATGGGCGTGGGCGTGAAGTCCTGCACTTGCTCTAACTGGAAGTCGAGCCGACGTGTCTCTATGGCCAGCGCGGCCATGTCGGCAGGTTCGCATCCCGGGTGCGAGCTGATGAAGTAAGGTATTATCTGTTGCCGCAGGCCAGCCTGCCGGCATATCTGGTCGAAGATGTGCTTGAACTGATGAAAGAGCCGGAACGGCGGTTTACGCATCAGTGCCAGCACCCGTGGCGACGTGTGCTCTGGTGCCACCTTGAGGCGTCCGCTGACATGATGTGTGATGAGCTGACGGGTGTAGTCGGCGGCAGCACGGTTGAGACCGGCATCGCGCCAGTCGTGGAGCAGCAGGTCGTAGCGCACGCCACTGCCTATGAAGCAATGCTTCACGGCCGGATGCGCCTGGACAGAGCGGTAGATCTCGGTGAGCGGGCCGTGGTCACCATGCAGGTTGGGGCAGATGGCTGGATACATGCACGACGGGCGCACACAGCGACGGCATGCCTCGCTGCGGCGTCCATGCATGCCATACATGTTGGCCGAGGGGCCGCCAAGGTCGGTGATGGTACCGCGGAAGTCGGGCATTCGCACCACGGCTTCCACCTCGCGCATGATGCTGTCGCGCGAGCGGCTCACGATGGTCTTGCCCTGATGCGCGGAGATGGTGCAGAAGGCGCATCCGCCAAAACAGCCGCGATGGAGCGTGATGGAGTGGCGTATCATCTCGTAGGCTGCTATGCGATGGCCTTCGTAGCGTGGATGCGGCATGCGTGTGAAGGGAAGGTCGTAGACAGCATCCAGTGCTGCTGTCGACATGGGCGGATATGGAGGGGTGACGACAGCCCACTTGCCCCTGGCTTTCTGCATGAGGCGTGCAGCACGATAGCTGTTGCTCTGCAACTCTATCTGGTGGAAGTTCACTGCATGCAGCTTAGGGTCGGCCTGTGCTTCCTCAAAGGAGTGCAGCACCACATCGCTGTCCGAGCCGAAGTCGGGGATGGTAGCTTCTGTGGCATGAAGCATCACACACTGGCGCATGGGCTGCCGTGAGTCAATATGCATCTCGCCAACGTCCATGAGCTCGCCATATTCCCATCCCCCTACGGCATCACGGAAGGCTTCACGTGTGAGCATGGCATTGCCTTCTTCGTCGTAGGCCAATGCTTCGTGGTAGCCGTCAATTATGGCGAGTGCACGTGCAGCCAGCTCCTGTGTAGGCTGCTCGCCCATGCCGTAAATGATGGCATCGGCATCGGCATCAAGCAGTATTGACGGCCGCAGCCGCTGCTGCCAGTAGTCGTAGTGGGTGAGCCTGCGCAGCGATGCCTCTATGCCCCCGAGCACCACGGGCACGTCGGGGTATAGCTTGCGCACGGCTGCCGTGTAGACTATGGTGGGGTATTCAGGGCGAAGGTCGTGCCTGCCGTCGGGCGAATAGGCGTCGGCTGAACGTAGCCGCCTTGCTGCTGTATACTTGTTCACCATAGAGTCCATACTTCCTGGGGCTATGCCGAACCAGAGGCGTGGCCGCCCCAGGCGTGAGAAGTCGCGCAAGTCGCCGTGCCAGTCGGGTTGTGGGATGATGCCCACACGCAACCCCTGTGCCTCCAGCACACGACCTATGACGGCGGCTCCGAAGGCGGGGTGGTCGACATAGGCATCGGCAGAGAGGATTATGACGTCGGCCTGTGCCCAGCCACGGGCCGCCATTTCCTTGCGTGTCGTAGGCAGAAATGATGCGGTCATGGTGTAGGCTCAGAAAGAAGTGCGCGAGCGTATATTGTCAAGCAGGGTCTTGTTGGCACGTGCGAGCTTGCGCTGCTGCGACTTGATGTCGGCTGTAATCTGGTCGTAGAGGTCCTGGAAGATGTGCTTGGCCACAGGCCCGTTAGCCACCGCCTCGACATTGGGGCCGACGACAACGCGCAGCCCCTTGGGCACCAGGTGTATGTCTATCTCAGAAGGAGCTTCGGCCGGGTCGCCGTCGTAGTGTATGACACCAGGCTGTGTGCGGTGCACCCGGAGATGCTTGCACTGGAAGGTGCGTATGTGTGAATTGGTGTCGAGGGTGCGGTTGAGCATCTGCACCACAATCTGCGGGGCGTTCAGCATGTTGAAAGGCTCCATGATGGTGACGTCGAGCAGTCCGTCGGACATCGAGGCCGAAGGGGCAATATAGAAGTTATTGCCATACTGCGAGGCATTGCCGATGGCTATTAGGAAAGCCTTGTAGTGCTCCCTCCTGTCGTCAATCTCCAGCTCATACGTCTCCGGCTGGTATGCCAGACCCCCGCGCAGGGTCTGGTCGATGTACGTCAACAGGCCCCGCTTGCCGGCGTTGGCAAACTTCTCGCTGATGAAAGCGTCGAAGCCCATGCCGCAGGTGCAGAAGAATGGGTGGTCGTCAATCAGTCCGTAGTCCAACGCCTCAATGCGGCACTCCGCAATGACCGCCAGGGCGCGGTCAGGATCCATGGGTATGCCCAGATGTCGCGCCAGTCCGTTGCCGCTGCCCATGGGTATGATGCCGAGTGCCGTCGGACTATGCCTCAAGGAACGTGCCACCTCGTTGACCGTGCCGTCGCCGCCAATGGCGACACACACGTCGACACCCTCACCTGCGGCTTTCTCTGCCAGCTCGGCAGCATGGCCGCGATGGTCGGTCCAGACCACATCCCACTCCATTGCCGAGGCATTGAGGTATCTGGGTATAGCCTCAATGACCGGACGTTTGTCGTTAGTGCCTGAGATAGGGTTGGCTATGAACAGTATACGTTGCATGTACGGTGCAAGCTTTGATTATCATGGAGGCCGACACTGTGCCGACATGCACAAGTGCAGTGTGCGAACACACATCGGCGCATCCTTATTGCACCGCAAAAGTACCCCAATTTGCACGCGCCACCATACATTTTGCACAAAAAAGGCATCCTGTGTGCGGAATATGGTTACCTTTGCATCGCTTTTGCACTAAGCACAGCTACAAATCAGGGCATGTAAACAGAACACCCTTATATACATTAAATATAATATGGGACTACTACAAGAACGTCTGGGGCATTACGACCGTCCTCAACACTATAAGGAAATGGGCATTTATCCCTACTTCCGCGAGATTGAAGGCAAGCAGGGCACCGAGGTCATCATGGAGGGCAAGCCCGTGCTCATGTTCGGCTCCAACGCGTACACAGGCCTTACTGGCGACGAGCGTGTCATCAAGGCCGGCATCGCAGCCATGGAGAAGTATGGCAGCGGCTGCGCAGGCTCACGCTTTCTCAACGGCACGCTCGACATCCACGTCCAGTTAGAGAAGGAGCTTGCCGGCTTCGTGGGCAAGCAGGAAGCCCTGTGCTTCCCCACCGGCTTCACCGTGAACAGCGGTGTGCTTGGCGTGCTGACCGACCGCCACGACTACATCATCTGCGACGACCGCGACCACGCCAGCATCGTGGATGGCGTGCGGGGCAGTTTCTCGCACCGTCTGAAGTACAAGCACAACGACATGTGCGACCTTGAGTCGCAGCTATGCCGCCTGCCAGCCGACGCGGTCAAGCTGATTGTCGTCGACGGCGTGTTCTCCATGGAAGGCGACCTGGCCCCATTGCCCAAAATCATTGAGCTCAAGAAGAAATACCCCGGCACGGCAGTGATGGTTGACGAGGCCCACGGCATCGGTGTCTTCGGCCGTCAAGGCCGCGGTGTGTGCGACCACTTCGGCGTCACCGACGACGTCGACCTCATCATGGGCACCTTCTCCAAGTCGCTGGCCAGCATCGGCGGCTTCATCGCGGCCGACAGTGCCATCATCAACTATCTGCGCCATCACACCCGCACATACATCTTCTCGGCATCGTGCACGCCGGCAGCCACGGCAGCAGCCCGCGAGGCCCTGCACATCATACAGTCGGAGCCCGAGCGCATAGAGCGTCTGTGGGACGTCACCAACTACGCCCTTAAGTGCTTCCGCGAAGCAGGCTTCGAGATAGGCGACACCGAGAGCCCCATCATCCCCCTGTATGTGCGCGACGTCGACAAGACATTCCTCGTGACGAAACTTGCCTTCGACGCAGGCGTGTTCATCAACCCTGTCATCCCGCCAGCATGCGCCCCGCAGGACACACTGGTGCGCTACGCGCTCATGGCCACACACACCAAGGAACAAGTCGACAAGTCTGTGGAACGCCTAAGCAAAGTGTTCCGCGAGCTCGACATCATCAAGTAGGGCAACACACATTTTTTAGCCCAAAAGCTTGCACGTGTCGTGTGAAGGTCATACCTTTGCACCCGCAAACGACAGACAGAGCGATGTGCAACATCAGCCGCTGCCATGCAACACACAACAGGATGCGTCCTTAGCTCAGTTGGTAGAGCAATTGACTCTTAATCAATGGGTCCAGGGTTCGAGCCCCTGAGGGCGTACAGACGAGAGGATAAGCACACATGCAAGTGGCTTATCCTCTTTCCTTTATAGCACCAGCCAGCAGCCGTAAGCCCCAGAATCCGCATCCATCTGCCAGACACCATGCAGGGTGAAGGCCTTCACCCTACAGAGTGTCCCCAGACCACCCTGCATGGTGAAGGCCTTCACCATGCAGGGCGATTGCGTGTGCCATGCACAGAGGCACCTCCACAGCATACAGGGCAACACGAGACATGTTGCCGCAAAAAAAATCGTCAGCATGCACATTGACTTATCACAATAGTGCAAGGCCCACTTACGACAAAAAGAGTTACCTTTGCGGCACATGAGTGGCTCAAGGCATTTTCGTCCACACGCCACACATTCCCACCCCGATGAAACTTCTCCTTCTCTCCACGCCCGATTTCTTCGTTGAGGAAGACCAGATAATCAGTGCCCTCTTCGACGAAGGTCTCGACATTCTGCACCTGCGCAAGCCTGATGCGGAACCCGTCTACAGCGAGCGCCTGCTCACACTCCTGCCACAGGAGTGCCACAAGCACATCGTGGTGCACGAGCATTTCTATCTGTGTCAGGAGTTCGGCCTGCGAGGCATCCACCTGAGCAGTGCCCACCCCGCCCCACCTGCCAGTTTCAGCGGCCAGCTCTCGCGCTCATGCCATAGCCTGGCCGACCTGCCTACCAGCAGAGAGGGCATGGACTACGTGTTCCTCTCACCCATTTTTGACTCCATCAGCTATCCCGACCGCCACGCGGCCTACACCGACGAGGAGCTGCGCAGTGCCACACGGCGGGGCATCATCGACCGCAAGGTGATAGCCGCCGGAGGCATCAATGCCGACACGCTGCCGCGCCTGCGCGACTACGGTTTCGGCGGTGCCGTGGTGCTGGGCGACCTCTGGACACGCTTCAACATCCACTCGGGCCTCGACTACAAAGAAGTGATAGCCCACTTCCGCAAGTTGCGCAAGGCAGCCGGATAACAGCCATAGGGCGCGACAACACACCATCACACACAGCCCCACAGACCACACTCACCCATCATCCATACTCCCACACACATGCCATCCGACTCTTCATTCCTCGTATTCTCTGGCACTGCCACACGCTACCTCACCGAGAAGATATGCGCCAGCCTCAAGGTGCCCATGGGCAACATCAACGTTACGCACTTCGCCGACGGCGAGTTCTCTGTATGCTACGACGAGACCGTGCGCGGGCGCGATGTCTTCCTCGTGCAAAGCACCTTCCCCAACTCAGACAACCTGATGGAGCTGCTCCTGATGATAGACGCCGCCAAGCGCGCCTCCGCCCGCAGCATCAACGCCGTGATACCCTATTTCGGGTGGGCACGTCAGGACCGCAAGGACAAGCCGCGCGTGGCCATCGGTGCCAAGCTGGTGGCCGACATGCTGTCGGTGGCAGGCATCAGCCGCCTCATCACCATGGACCTGCACGCCGACCAGGAGCAAGGCTTCTTCAACGTGCCCGTCGACCATCTCTATGCCTCGTCGGTGATGCTGCCATACATAGAGAGCCTGCACCTGCCCAACCTCGTCATTGCCACACCCGACGTGGGCGGCTCCAAACGCGCATCGGCCTACTCCAAGTACTTCGGATGCCCCCTCGTGCTCTGCAACAAGACACGCCGCCGCCCTAACGAGGTGGCATCAATGCAGATAATAGGCGACGTGACCGATGCCGACGTGGTGCTCATCGACGACATGGTCGACACCGCCGGCACCATCACCACAGCCGCCGACATCATGATGGACAACGGGGCACACTCCGTGCGCGCCGTGGCCACACACTGCGTCATGAGCGGTCCCGCCAGCGAGCGCGTGCAAGCCAGTCAGCTCACGGAAATAGTCTTCACCGACTCCATCCCCTACTCCAATCGCTGCGCCAAGGTGAAGCAAATCTCCATAGCCGACCTCATCGCAGAGACCATCCGCCGCGTGGAAGCCGCCGAGAGCATAAGCGACCAGTATCTCATCTGACACACCAGCACAAGCCGTCTATCCATGAACAAACCAGCACATCTGCACGCCGTCAGGACAACAGGCACAAGCCTCTGCCACCTCATGCTCTGCGCCATAATGCTCATCGCTGCCGCGACCACGACAGCCATGGCCACGCCACTCACGCCAGAGCAGGCACGAGCCGCTGCCAGCAAGTTCCTGGCCACACGCCACGGAGCACAAGAGCTCACACAAGTGACACGCAGCTCGCGCCTCAGTCCCCGTCATGCCGGCACGCCGCAGGGAGCATCACTCTACTACGCCTTCGACCGTGGCGATGGCGAAGGATACATCATCATGGGTGCCGACAGCGAGGTGCCCGATGTGCTGGCCTACACCGACAGCGGCAACTTCGACTATGCTTCTCTGCCCGATGCTGCCAAGGAGTGGCTGCAACGCATGGAAGCACAGATTGCCGACGTGCGCGACGGCAAGGCACAGCGAGCCCCAGTGGCGGCCACACACCCCGCCATCAGCCCCTTAGTCACGGCACGTTGGGACCAGAGCTACCCCTACAACATGCGCTGCCCGGGCGGCTCCGTCACAGGCTGTGTGGCCACAGCCATGGCACAAATCATGTACTTCCACCGCGACAAGTCGGTGACAGCCACCACGGCCGACATCCCAGGCTACGTGACCAACACCGACCACCGCACCGTGGCGGCTATTGCCGAAGGGACGGAGATCGACTGGGCCAACATGCGCGACAGCTACTCAGGCTCGGAGACCAATGCCCAGAGGCTGGCCGTGGCCAACCTGATGCTCTATTGCGGCGTGGCCGTGGAGATGGACTATACCACAAGTGCCTCGGGCGCATACTCCTACCTCGTGGCCGAAGGACTGCGCAAATACTTCGGCTACGGTGCTTCCGTGAAATACATACAGCAGGCTGCCTACAGCAACGCACAATGGGACAACCTGCTATATGCCGAGCTGGCTGCCGACCGACCCTTCTATCTCTCGGGTGCCAACTCAGAGGCAGGACATGCCTTTGTCTGCGACGGCTACGACGGCGACGGCATGTACCATATCAACTGGGGATGGGGCGGCACGAGCAACGGCTACTACCTGCTCTCGAAACTCACGCCAGGCTCGCAAGGCATTGGCGGCAGCACAGATGGCTACAATACCGACGTGGAAGCCATCATTGGCATCGAGCCCGAGGACTACGACAACAAAGCCATCACCTTCGCCGACGCCACCGTGAAACGACTTGCCATTGCAGCCTTCGACACCGACGCCAACGGAGCACTGAGCTATAAGGAAGCTGCCGAGGTGACCGACCTCGGCACCACATTCACTGGCGCACGCAACATACGCTCATTTGCCGAGCTACGCTACTTCACCGGACTCACCACCATCAACGACGATGCCTTTGCCGGCTGTGCCGCACTGACCACCGTGCGCCTGCCCAAGACGCTGACAGCGATAGGCTCACGCGCCTTTGCCGGATGCACGCGCCTCGCAGGCACCATACTCCCCGACGCGCTGGCATCTATCGGCGACTCGGCCTTCGCAGGATGCACAGCCCTGGCACTCACGGGGCTGCCCACGCCGGTCACAGCCATTGCCGACAATGCCTTCGAGGGCTGCAAGGCCATAACCTCATTCTCCATCAATGCCAACGTCACGGCCATTGGCAGCAAAGCCTTTGCCGGATGCACAGGCCTGACTACCTTCTGTCTCGACATCAGCAACCCTGAGCTCATAGCCATGGGCAGCGATGTCTTCCAGGGCATCGACCTCGCCAAGGCAAAACTCTCCGTGCTTGAGGGAGGACGTGCCATGTTCAGCACAACGGAGCAGTGGCAGGACTTCGGCACCATCATGGAGGTGCGCTCGCCCGAGAACCCGCTCTATGAGACCGCAGCACAGTTGGAGGCCCTCATAGCCACAGCCACAGCCAAGAATGTGGACCACACACGCGAGCTGGCCATATACCAGGACATCGACGCCACCGAGGCAGAGCTACACAGCGCACTGCTCACCATGCGCCGCAAGCTGGGCTTCATCCACTTTGCCGACGACAATGTGCGCACACGCCTACTCGCAACATGGGACATGGACACCGACGACGAGATAAGCCTCACCGAGGCTGCCACCAGCAACACCCTCGGCTATGCCTTCTACCGCTCCGACATCACCACCTTCGACGAGCTGACCTACTTCACCGGCATGGATGCACTCTACGGCAACACCTTCGAGGACAGCAAGCAACTCACCTCGGTCACCCTGCCGCCAAACCTGAACTACATCTACTACCGTGCCTTCTACGGATGCTCGGCACTGGAGGAAATCACCATCCCGAGCCGTGTCACCTACATAGGCTTCAACACCTTCAAGGGCTGCACCTCGCTGCGCACCGTGCGCGTGGCCGTAACCTCGCCCGACATCATCGAGACAGCCGACAATGCCTTCGAGGGGCTCGACCTGTCCGCCATGACCCTTGTGGTGCCCCATGGCTCCAGGGAACTCTATGCACAGGCACCCGTGTGGAAGGACTTCGGCACCATCAGCGAGATGCGCGGCCAGACAGCAGTGAACATCTCGGCACCAGACACCGACACACCGTTCTACCTATATAATTATGGTGCCGATGCCTACGTGGGACAAGGCGAAGCGTGGGGCACACAGGCCGTCACCTCGACATCGCCCTTAGTGTTCCAGCTCAAACGCACAGCCCGTATGCCAGAGGGCGTGTACTACCTGAGCTCCTCGGCAGGCATACTGTTCCGCACCAACAGCGACGGCACCGTAGGCGACGGCGTGAAGACCTGCTTCGTTGACGGCTCGTCAGTATCTGCCAAGGCCTACTGGCAACTCATCCCTGCCAAAGCCGACAACACGTTCCGCCTGCAAGTGCCCGAGACCGACGCCGAACACGCTGCCGACAGCTATCTCGGCACCGCACCCTCGCACGAAAGCCACCACTCACAACCCACGACGGGCCTCTACTACGATGTCACCCTTGCGAACCAGCCAGACCGTTGCCTGTGGGCTGTTGTCACCACAGCAGAGATAGCACGTGCCAAGGAGCAGGACGAGCGCGTGGCCGACCTGGCTCACCTGCTTGCTCTTGCCCAGACCTATCCAGATATCGACGTGACGGAGCAGCAAGCAGTCTACGACGACTTCGAGGCCACTCCCGAAGCCATCGTCCAGGCATCTGCCACCCTGCGCGACAAGCTCCGCTTCATCAGCTTCACCAACTCCACGGCTCGCACCAAGTCGGTCAACGCCTTCGACCTCAACGGCGACGGCGAAGTGAGCCTCGACGAGGCTGCCTCCATCACCGACATTGGAACCACCTATCGCACAGCCAATGCCATGCAGTCGCTCGACGAGCTGCGCTACTTCACCGCGCTCACATCAATTCCTGCACTCGCCTTTGCCTCATGCACGGCACTTGTGTCGCTCTATCTGCCAGCCTCTGTCACCACTATTGCCGACAAGGCTTTCCAGAATGCCACGGCATTGCGCTACATAGCCATGCCCGCCACCGCTGTAGAGGCCACCAAGAACTCAGGCATCAACAAGGCGGCCACCATCTTTGTAGCACCAGAGCTGCTTGCGACCTATCAGGCTGATGCCTACTGGTCAACCCTCAGCATTGAGCCCTTCACGGGCACGCCAACGGTGTCCACCAGCGACATCACGCGCGAGTATGGCCGGAGCAATCCCACCTTCACCTTCACTGTCACCGGAGCACCTATTGACGGCACACCCACCGTTGGCACCGAGGCGGTGCAGGCAACAGGCGTAGGCACATATCCCATCAGCATAGGCACAGGCACCGTGCAGCGCACCGACGTGGTCTACCAGCATGGCACGCTGACCATCGAGCATGCACCACTCACCGTCACCGCACGCTCCTACAGCCGCTATGTGGGCACCGACAACCCCGAGTTTGCCTTCACCTGCCGCTCCTTCCGTGCCGGCGACAAGGTTGCCACTGCCTTCACCGTAGAGCCAGTCATTGAGTGCGAGGCAACGGCCGACAGTCCTGCCGGCGAGTACCCAATCCGCATCTATGGCGGCGAGGCTCCCAACTACGCTGTCACCTACGTTGACGGCGTGCTCACCGTGAGCGAGGATCCCAGTGCCGTGAGCGGCATCGTGGCCGACACGCCGCTCCCTGCCGCTGTCTACGACCTTGCCGGCCGCCGCATCAGTGCTCCCGCCCTGACATCGCGCGGCATATATATTGAGCACGGACGCAAGCACGTATGCAAGACAAGATAAGCATCATAGGCGCACGGGCCAACAACCTCAAGAACATTGATGTCGACATACCCCGTGGCAGTCTCACTGTCATAACCGGCCTATCAGGGTCGGGCAAGAGCTCGCTGGCCTTCGACACAATCTATGCCGAAGGCCAACGGCGCTACATTGACACCTTCTCGGCCTACGCCCGCGGCTTCCTCGGCACCATGGAGCGGCCCGATGTAGACAAGATATCAGGTCTCTCCCCCGTCATCAGCATTGAGCAGAAGACCACCAACAAGAACCCGCGTTCCACCGTCGGCACAACCACCGAGATTTACGACTACCTGCGCCTGCTCTATGCCCGCGCTGCCGATGCCTTCTCGTGGCAGACGGGCGAACCCATGGTGAAGTACACCGAGGAACAGATTTGCCAGTCGCTCATCAGCGAGCATCTCGACCACCGCGTGATGCTCATGGCTCCGCTTGTCAGCGGCCGCAAGGGTCACTACCGCGAGCTCTTCGAGCAGGTGCGCCGCAAGGGCTTCATGCATGTGCGTGTCGACGGCGAGCTCATGGAGGTGGAGCCAGGCATGCGTGTCGACCGCTATGTGACCCACACCATCGAGGTGGTGGTCGACAAGCTGCGCATCAAGGCCGACGACAGCCGTGTGCACGCCAGCGTGGCCACAGCACTGCGCATGGGTGAAGGTCAGATGATGGTGGCCGACACCGATGCCGGCACCACACGCCACTACAGCCGCCGCCTCATGTGCCCCACCACGGGCATGAGCTATGCCGACCCTGCGCCGCCCACGTTCTCATTCAACACGCCGGCGGGGTGGTGCCCCACATGCAAGGGACTGGGCTTTGTGCACCAGATAGACATCGACAAGATTATCCCCGACCCGTCGAAGAGCATCCGTGAAGGAGGCATCGCGCCGCTTGGCAAGTACAAGAACGAGATGATTTTCTGGCAGATGGAGGCCATCCTTGCGCCCTACGGTGCCACGCTCGACACTCCTCTTGCCGACATCCCCGAGGGAGCCATCGACGAGATACTCCACGGTGCCAACGACCGCCTGCGCATACCGGCCGCACGCGCCCATACCCAGGCCGACTACTACATACGCTACGAGGGTCTGGTCAAGTATATTGAGATGCAGGCAGGCAGCGACGCATCGGCCACGGCACAGCGGTGGGCAGAGCAGTTCTCCAAGACCGATGTCTGCCCCGAGTGCCATGGCGCACGCCTCAACCGCGAGGCACTGCATTTCCGCATCGCAGGCAAGAACATAGCCGAGCTTGCCGACATGGACATCTCCGAGCTGCGCCGGTGGACGGCAGGTCTCGAGCCGTTGCTCACGCCGCGCCAGCGCACCATCGCCACTGAGATACTCAAGGAGATACGCTCACGCCTCGACTTCCTCTGCAACGTGGGTCTCGACTATCTCAGCCTCTCGCGCACGTCCATGAGCCTCTCGGGCGGCGAGAGCCAGCGCATACGCCTGGCCACACAGATTGGTGCACGCCTCGTGGGGGTGCTCTACATTCTCGACGAGCCCAGCATAGGTCTGCACTGGCGCGACAACCTCAAGCTCATCCACTCCCTCCAGGCCTTGCGCGACAGCGGCAACACCGTCATCGTCGTAGAGCACGACGAGGAGATGATGCGCCATGCCGACTACATCGTCGACATGGGTCCGCGTGCCGGGCGGCGTGGCGGCGAGGTGGTGTTTCAGGGCACCTTCGATGCCATGATGCAGACGTCCACGCTCACGGCCGACTATCTCCACCACCGACGCACCATGCCTGCTCCGCCTCATCGCCATGGCAGCGACCAGTGGCTGCGTCTGCTTGGAGCCTCGGGCAATAACCTGCGCCACGTCGACGTGGCCTTCCCTCTCGGCACCATGGTGTGTGTCACCGGCGTAAGCGGCTCGGGCAAGAGCACGCTCATCAACGACACGCTCCACCCCATCCTCTCGCAGCACTTCTACCGCTCGCTCACGCGCCCGCTGCCCTACGACAGCATCGAGGGCCTCGACCTCATCGACAAGGTGGTCGATGTTGACCAGAGCCCCATCGGGCGCACGCCGCGCAGCAATCCTGCCACCTACACGGGCGTGTTCACCGACATCCGCAACCTCTTTGGCTCGCTGCCCGAGGCGCGCATTCGCGGCTACAAGTCGGGGCGCTTCTCCTTCAATGTCAGCGGAGGCCGCTGCGAGACGTGTGGCGGCGCGGGCTACAAGACCATCGAGATGCATTTCCTGCCCGACGTCACCGTGCCGTGCGAGACATGTGGCGGCCGCCGCTACAACCGCGAGACGCTCGAGGTGCGCTACAAGGGCAAGAGCATTGCCGACGTGCTCGACATGACCATCAACCAGGCCGTTGAGTTCTTTGCCGCCCAGCCGTCCATTCTTCAGAAGATCAAGACACTCCAGGACGTGGGTCTCGGCTACATCAAGCTCGGACAGTCGTCCACCACGCTGTCGGGCGGCGAGAGTCAGCGAGTCAAGCTGGCCACGGAGCTGGCCAAGCGCGACACGGGGCACACGCTCTACATCCTCGACGAGCCCACCACGGGCCTGCATTTCGAGGACATACGCGTGCTGCTCAGCGTGCTTCAGCGTCTGGTGGACAAAGGCAACACGGTCATCATCATTGAGCACAACCTCGACGTGGTGCGTGCCGCCGACTACATCATCGAACTCGGCCCCGCTGGCGGCCGCGGCGGCGGCAGTGTGGTGCGCACCTACTGGTCCGACGCGCCCGAGGCCGCCTCCGTGTAACCCGTCAGCACATTGATGTCCTTGCGTATGTGGTAGTCGTGCCCGTCGGCACCCTTGGCCACCACGTTGACAAAGTATACACCGTCGGGCACCATACGGCCGCCCACACGGCCGTCCCATCCGCCGTTCACGTCGTGCCACTCATACAGACGCTTGCCCCAGCGGTTGAACACCACGGCGTGGAAGCTCACTATGCTCTGGTGGTTGTCCTTGGCCTTGTACACTTCGTTGAACGAGTCGCCGTTGGGCGAGAAGCCGTTGGGCATCTCCAAGCGCGACGTGGCAATGCTCACCGTGAACACCTGCCCCGTCTCGCCCTCGTCGGGATAGGAGATGGTGTCGGTGCCCACGACGAAGGTGGCCAGCACCTCCACGCTGAAGCTGCCGCTCGAGGTGAAGGTGTACTCCAAGTCCTCATCGAAGCGCAGCACCAAAGGCGAGCTGTCGCCCACACGCGTGATGCGCCACTCATAGCGCACGTCGTAGCCGTCGGCATCCGTCGGGTTGGCACAGAAGCGGCCCGTGACCGGTGCCGACCCCGAGAAGCTCTCGGCCTCCTCCTCCACCACCGCGCCATCGCTGCCGGTGTAGCAGAACACCGCCGTGGGCGCCAGCGTCTGTGCCTTCACACCCGCGGCCACGCACCACAATGCGAGGCAGAGTGCCATGCAAGCAATATTCTTCATATCTTTGTCACACATTGCTGCGGCAAAGATAACCATTTCCTCTGCGCCGCAGCATAATTTCCCCTTTTCCCAATTCCACAAATCCCTTGGACTCCCACTACAATCCCCTCATACTCTCGCGCCTGCGCCCCCTCGCGGCCGGCGGCGACCAGGTCGGGCTACGAGCATACCTCGCTACACTCTCCCACTCCCACTTCCGCACAGCAGGCCACCTCCTCGGCGAGCGCATCATGCCCGCACTGCCCGTGGCCGCAGCATGGAGCCTCATGCACAGTCTCGTGGAGTGGCAGCCCAAGGCCTTCACCGTCACCACAGCCAAAGCCATGGCCCCGCGCCTGCACAGCGGCGAGGCCACCGTGCGCGACGAGGGCCTGCGCAACCTCTGCGCCTCGCTGCAAGGCGTGGCACACGCCATCGACCGCGACAAGCTGCTGCGCACATGGCTGCCAGTGCTGCGTGAGCCCGACACCGTCGAGGCCATGCTCACTATGCTGCCGCCCGAAGCCCCCGATGGCAGCGGAGCCGTCGAGGCCCTGCTGCGCGTGCCCACCGCCGCCCGCACCTACGCCCTGCCCGCGAGGAGCACGACACGCGCCTCCTCGCAGCCACCTGTCGCCGCCTCATGCAGCGCGGCGACAGCCTCGCCGCCGCCACCGCAGCCATCATCGCCGCCTACTACGGCCTCACCGTCCCGCACCCACACGCAGCCCGCCACCCCGAGCCCTGCGAGCTCGCTGGCATCGACACCGACTACCGCCGCTTCCTCCGCGTGGCCGCAATGGTGACGTAGCCACACGCACCCGACACCATGCACCACACATGTGTGCTACATTGAAATTGTAACACCCTCCCCTGCTGCCACCGCGCCGCACGCGCCGACGCGAATTGCAGAGGCAACCATTTCCAAAACAGAAACACTTCACAACACCATGTCCGACGGCAACATCCACCGCACCCTCCTGCCCTCCACCCCCTACGCCAGCGGCCTCAAGGCAGGCCACGCCATAGCCCGTGCCCGCGCCCTTGAGGCCTTCAGCCAATGGCTCGACAGCCACCTGCCCACGCTCACACCCGCAGAGCGCGCAGCCCACATAGCCACCTTCCAGGCCATGCTCAGCCAAGCCCACACTTAAGGGCACACCCATGCCCACGTGAGGGCACGCCGCCACACCCATGCCCATACACCCTGCACGGTGACGGCCAGAGAGAGTGCAGAGTATATGCCGACAAGGGTGCACCCCGATGCCATTCAGGGTGCACCCTCTTTTTGCAGCCTCACACAGGGCGATGGCCATGCAGGGGGCAGGGACAGGGTTATGCGTCGGCTGTCTGGCTTATTCCGCACTGGGTGTCCCGCTTGTGCCATCCCACCCGCAGGCAAGCCTCCTGCATGCCACAGGCACGCAGGCTGGCATACAGTCACGCCCACCCTCTCAGAAGAGGGGCCGAGGGAGGACGTAAAGGACCGTGAACCTGACTTGCAAGCGAGGGGCAGTGGCCTCACGGCTGCCGCCCCTCAGAAATACTTAATCTTACTTCGCCACAGCACCGCTCCGCTGCAGCCCAGCCTGCTGCGAGGCTGCGCTACGGCCGCGACGACTCACGTCGGCTCTGCACACGGCGCACGGTGCTGGGACATAAGCCCCCGCCCACAGCGGAGCAGGGACACGCAAAGGTAGGGTGCGTTGACAAAAAAAAACAAGTTAACGTTTAACTGTCTTATACTGCCATATACGGGCTGTATTTACTACATTTGCGTCCGATTTGAGCAACAGCACATCTCACCCATGCAACACACGCGGCATCCCACCGACCCAGACAACGCCATAGAGCATCACGAGGGCTACAGGGGGAGAGCCGCCTTTCTGCATTTATGCCCACACAACACATCAACACCCGTGCAAACATAAACATCAACATCTTACATAATTCACAACAACACATGAAACAAAAACTCTTACACGCATTCACGCTGCGAATGGTCATGCTCGTGGCGATGGTGAACGCATTCGCGCCTGGAATGTCGGCTCAAAGCCTCACATTCGACTTTGAAGACGAATCTGCGCACCGCCCAAACAAAAGCAATTCGTACACTGGTGAGAACACATATTCAGAGAATGACATCACTATTTCACTGAAATATGCTGATGCTGTAATTTCAGGCTCCCCATTAAGTGGCAGTGCCAATATTCTCTGCCGCATTGCAAAGAATACCACCAACTCACCAACAGTTATCATCGGCCCGATTACTAATACAGGCTACATGATTACTGGCATCTCTTGGAATGAGAAGAGCGGTGCAGCCGCTGCATCAAACGCCGTCTCCTATTCAACAAATAATTCGACTTGGACATCTCTTCGGTCTGCAACAGCATGCGCCACTACAAAGACAGAGAGAACAATCTCGTCTCTCTCTATCTCAAACAATACGTTCTACCTAAAATTTACCATCACAGTGAGTAGCAGCACAAATAGCAACCGCGACGTTCAGCTTGACGACATCGTCATCACACGCGTTGCCATTCCCGCCGCTCCGACATTCTCCGTTGCTGCCGGCGACATTCTGAAAGGCAACTCTGTGACGCTATCGGCTGAGGATGGCACAACAATCTACTACACCACCGACGGCACGACACCCACCACGAGCAGCACACAATACACTTCGGCCATCACCATCAACGCCGCACAGACCATCAAGGCCATTGCCGTGAAGAATGGTATTAGCAGCACCGTGGCTACAGCCGCCTACACGCTGCTCAAGCCCGCTGCTCCGACATTCTCCGTTGCAGCCTGCACCTTCAACACAGCCTTCGACATGACCATCAGCGGCCCCGAAGGCAGCACGCTCAAGTACACCACCGACGGCACCGACCCCGTGGCATCGGGCACAGCCGTGGACACGGACAGCAAGACCATCAGCATCCCGACAGGCTCCGACGTCACCGTGAAGGCCGTGGCGATAGTCAACGATGTGGTGAGCGAGCTGGCCTCTGTCACCTACACCTACGATGCGCGCGAGATACCCACATTCTCGCTCTCCGCCACTGAGATGACCATCTACGTCCTGAGCGACGATGCAACCATCACCCTCACCACCAACAGCGACGGCGCGGTGACCTTCGCCAGCAGCGACAATGAGAACCTCGACGTGGACAACAGCTCCAACAGCAAGGAGGGTGTGCTCACAGCCATAGCCACAGGCGACTATACCGTGGCCGTCAGCACAGCAGCCACCAGCAACTACGCAGCTGCCAACGGCACGGTAACGGTGCACGTGGTGAAGAAACCCACCACCATGACCATCGACGACGCTTTCGACACCAAAGACCTCTACACCGACACCGATGGTGCCATCGAGGGCACGGTGAAGTTCGGCGGCACAGCCCTCTCGCCTCAACCCACCGTGACCTACAGCTCCTCCGACACGGGCGTGGCCACCATTGCCAGCGATGGCACAGTGGCCTTCGTTGCAGCAGGCACCACCACGCTCACCGCCTCCTTCGCTGGCAATGATGAGTATGCAGCCTGCGAGGCAGCATACGAGCTAACACTGACCGACAGCACACCGCAGGCTACGAGCGTCAACATCACCTTCAACAACAGTGCCTATGGCACAAGCTTCAAAGGTACTGATGCAGCAGGCGACGGTCCATTCAATGCCACTGTGAATAATGTAAGCGTGACAGTTGTACAGGGTTCGGGCACCAACCTTTTTGTCAACGACACAGAGACACGCATCTATGCCGGCGGCACCATAACAATCGCTGCCCCAACAGGCTACTACATAAAGAGCATCTTTATCACAAAAGGCAGCAGCTGGAGTGTAAGTGCTGATCTGGGCACGCTCAGCACTGCCACATGGACCGGCGCAGCCCAGAGCGTGGTGTTCACAGGAAGTGCACGTAGTGACTTCCGCTCTGCCGTAGTCACCCTGGCTGAAACAGTAACCGTCACCTCGGCAGGCTACACCACACACGTAACCCAGCAGAACGTGAGCTTCGATGACGTGACAGCCTACAAGGCTACCGAAGTGGCCGACGGCAAGATACAGCTAAGCCCCATCACCACAGCCAAGCTCGGCACACCCGTCATCATCAAGGCCGCAGCAGGCACATACACCCTCACCGCCATTGCCGACGGCGATGCCGCAGAAGCTACAGGCAACATCCTGACAGCCTCCGATGGCAAAGCCACAGGCGACGGCACGACTATCTATGCCCTGGGCGTAGGCAAGACAGGCGACAACGCCGAGAAGGTGGGCTTCTATCTCGTGGCCGACGGTGCCGTCATCCCCTCAGGCAAGGCCTACATCACCGTCGACGCAGGCGTGAAGAGTTTCCTGCCCTTCGACCTCGGCACCACGACTGCCGTGGAGAGCATCGCAGGCACCGGTGCCGCCGATGCCGCCGTCTACAACATGGCCGGACAGCGCGTGGCGCGCCCACAGCGTGGCATCTACATCAGCCGTGGCCGCAAGGTGGTTGTCCGCTGAATAGAAAGTAAACTGTAAATGCATAAGAAAACCATGAACAAGAGATATATAAAGCCTGCTACACGCTTCACACAAGTAGACACCGAGCTACTCATCGCCGCATCACTCGACATAGACAGCACAGAAGGCAACCAGCTCGGCAACACAGAAATCCTCGTCAAGGAGACCCACCACACATACAACGTCTGGGACGACGACTGGAGCCGACAGCACTGACGTAAAAAAGCAGCATACACCATTGACGTAGCCCCGCAGCGGTCCATACTCCGCCTGCGGGGCTTTATTTATAAGTGGGCAAAGAGCCGAAGACTATTTCGAGGACATCCTCGAAATGGCTGGGAGGGTTTCGGTTGGGAGGGGTGACTTGCGGCACATCGTTGCCGGTGCGGCATCGGCGGCTGTGCTGTGCTCTACCGTGTGAGCATGAACTTCATGTTGAAGCCGAAGTCCTGAGTGATGGTGGGGTATGAAGACGATGAGAGCAGAGGATCGCTGCGCTGGAAGTCGTAGTAGAGTGAGCATGTGACGTAGCGGCTCATGGTGTAGTCGGCAGCAAATGAGGCCTTGATGGCGCGGTTGCCTGTAGTGGCCTCGGAGAGCGACGTCTGTATGTTGCGCGTTATGGCATCCTGACTGCGGAGCGAGAAGTCGAAACGCAGGTTGAGGTCGTGGGCAAAGCCGCGTGTCTGTGTGCGCGCTGCAGCTGTCTGGCTGTTGCTCTCCTGGCTGGCGGCCCGTGCACTGCCGCTGCGCGCACGGCTCTTGGCAGCGGCTCGCTGTGTGGCACTGCGTGAGGAATAGAGCGAGCTGAACTTGAAGTCGTTGATCTTATAGCCCCAGCCAATGACTATGTCGTTGGACGATGCCTCGTTAATCTGCGCCGAGGTCATGGAGAGCGTGAGCACACGTGTGCGCCGCAGCTCTATCTTAGCCGTCATGTTGTTGCTGAAGGTGGCATTTAAGCCTATGAGCGGCGAGAAGGCCTCGTTGATGCTCACGGTGGAGATGTCGAACATGGACGATGGCAGATACTCGCCCGTAGTGGTGTTGAGAGCATATCCGCGGTCGTCGCCGTGCATGTATTCGACCCACGAGGAGTAGCTGTTGTAGGAGCCCACAGCATAGACGCTCTTGTAGGCATGTGTGAGGGTGAGGTTCTTTAGATGTTGGCGCACGAATGGCAGGTTGGATAGTCCCTTATAGCTCACGCTCCAGTTGGGGAGCATCTGCATGAGGCCGGGGAATATGTCGAGCGACGCGCCGTGAGGATTGTGTCCCGTGTAGGCCGCGAGGAAGGCGGGCACCATGACATCGGCACTATAGGTGTCCACCGTTCCGTTGGCAGGGTCGAATGTGCCGGTGTGCCCCACGCCAGCGGGATAGGTGGTGCCGGCGTAGCGTTGCTCCACACGGTCACGGAAGATGCCCAAGTAGTCCTGAAAGCGGCGGAAGGTCTCGCTGTCGTAGCCGTTAGCCGCATTGCCACGCGAGGTGAAGGCGGTGCGCAGGCTGATGGTGGTGATGTTGAACGACCCTGTCTGCGTCGTAGGGCTGCCCGCATACATATATTGTATGCTCTTGGCGGTGTTCATGGTGCGCGAAGCACTGAGGTCTATCTTGAAGTCGGGGAAGGGCTCAAGCGTGGCCTTGAGCTGGAGGTCGGCCGTGGTCGATGTGGTTGCCGGCGTTGCCACGCTGTCGCTGCTGAGGAGCCATCCTCTGTCGCGGGCACGGTCGATGTAGCCGTCGCCGATGAGGCCGAAGGCAAAGTCGAGACCGGGGCTCATCATTCCGCCGAGCCGCCGCTGCCCGAGGGCATCGCCCACATCAGGCAGGAAGCCAGGGAGTGCCAGGGCGTAGGTGTTGCGGTAGCTGACTGACACGTTGCGCACCATCATGAGGAAGCGTGCGCCGGCCTGAGCCCACTTGTACCAGTTCTCATCCTCCAACTTGGGTTTTGCCTGCACGTTGATGCGGAGGCGCAAAGTCGCAGGTGCCTCCGCCTGGCCGACACTGTCGGCAACGGCAAGCGAAAGGCTGTCGGCAGCGGCAGCAAGCGTGTCCACCTCTGCTGGTGCGGGTGAGGCGGGCACCCCCTTTGGCCCGATGATGGCGATGGTGTTCTCGTCCACACGGCGGAAGCGCAAACGATAGGGCTTACCGTCGGCCGTGCGCGCGGTGACACGTATGCGCTTGCTCTTCTGCCCGTGAGTGAGCTGAATGGTGGAGTCCGGGTATACTTCCACCTCACTGGCAAAGCCGTTGGAGCGCCCCTTCTGCGGGCTGACACCACGTGCGTTGCTCTGCGGCTGTGCTGCCTGGTTGGCCAGTGCTTTCAGGGCTGTGCTGTCGCCTGCCGCTGCCTGCCGCTCGGCCTCGGCACGGGCGCGCGCTGCCTGCTGCTGCTCCCGCTGCCTCTGTGCGGCAGCTCGCTTGCGCTCTTGCTCGTTCTTGCGGGCTGCGCTCTTGACATTAGAAGCCGCGAAGCGGCGGTTGGCCTCTTTGAGGAATGCCCAGTGGTTGTAGAGCAGCTCCATGTTGAGCTTGCCCGAGATGTTGGCCGTGCGCTGGCTGTTGATGTTGTTGCCCAGTGTGGAGCCGTCTTGCAGCTCCGCGCCACGCCGCCACGAGTAGGTGGCCTGATAGGAGCCGTCGGCCGACAGCCAGTCGAAGGCAGGCACCTTCTCCAGCGGCAGCTTGTAGGACAGCTGCGCCGTCTGCTGATAGTCGAGCGGCGTGCCCCACGAGAGTATGCTGTGACGCACCGAGTCCTTCCATGCCTCATAGCGGTCAGGATAGAGTGCACGGTTGACGGGCGTGTAGGGCTCCTCTATCTCGGCATGCGTGGCACTCTGGAAGGAGAAGTGCAACGCGCGCGTGAAGTCCCACCGCAGGCTGAAGTCGCGGTTCCAGAGGAACGACGGTGTCCATCGCACAGGTATTGCCGTGGGCGCGTCGAGGTTGTCCATGTCGCGCTCCTGTATCTCGTAGTACTGTCGCACGATGTCGGTGTTGAAGGCTATGCTCTGCGGAGCGAAGCTGAAGTTCTGCGCCTTCACTATCTCGAGCCACTTGGACTTCGACTTCAGTGCCTTGAAAGGCTCCCATGCCTTCCAGTTGGGCGACCAGGCGTAGTTCATGCCTGCGCGCCATGTCTGCTCATGCTCGTAGACCGTGGTCTCGCCCGTGTTGTCGGTGCTGGTGCGGGAGTAGTTGAAGGTGAAGTTGGCAGGGTCGTAGGGCATGGGGTGCTTGCGCGTGGCAATATTGAGGCGCACTCCCGTCAGCGACAGGTTGCGCGACACCTGCTTGCGCGTGGTGAGCGACGTGATGCTGTCGCGCTCATGCTGTGTCGTGGCGGCATCGAGGGCATCGGAGAGCAACATGTCGGTGTCGAGAGGATTATACTTCGGCGACACCGTCTCCCGCGCGTAACTGTAATATAGCGGCATGTTGAGGCGTGCCTGCGGCGGCAGCAGCTTGCCGAGGTCGACCTGCGTGGTGATGGTGTACTCGCGTGTGTCGTCGTTGCTGCGCTCGGCCACGCTCTGCTCTATGCCCCCGAAGCCGGCACGCTCTATGTGCCCTTGCAGGCTGACACTGCCCAGGTCGGACAACTGCACGTTGAGCGACGCCTGCGCAGCCCAGCCGCCGTCGTTGGAGAACTCCTGCAGGCGCAGCTCGTTGGCCCACACCTCGACACTCTTCACCGTGCGGCTGTTGTTGCGCACACCTATCATAATAGTCTTCACCTCGCCCAGCGTGGGGTTGCCCATCACGGCAATGCGGTTGTTGGGGCTGTCGGAGTCGTAGACGCTGTATTCCTGGTTGTAGGATGCCGTTCCGAGGCTCTTGTCGCGGTTGCGGTTCTTCTTCAGGGCAGTGAACTTGTCGAGGTCGATGTCTATCATATTAGCCTGCGGCCACACGGCACGGCTGTCGGCAGCCGAGTAGCGGTCATAGTGCCCCTCGGGCGTGAGCGTCAGAGGCACCTCATACTCGTAGTAGTTGCTGCGATAGTCCGAGCCAATGCGTATGAAGAGCGACGTCTCGCCGTCGTGCAGGTCGGTGACATCGGAGGCCAGGGCATTGGCATGAACAAAGAGCTGCAAGTGGCGATACTGGCGCATGTCGTAGCGGCAGTTCTTGAACACGGCACGCGCATCGCCCGGCGTGAGCCCCTTGGCAATGAGTGCCAGAGCCTGCTCGTTCTCCTCCATGAGCTGCGTGTTGCTCGGGTCGGTCACACGGCTGATGCCTGGGGGCAGGATGTAGTTCACGGGGAGTTTCTCATTGTTCTCCTCCAGACTCACGGCACCCACCTCGAGCAGTCCGCCGCCCGATGCCGAGCCGCCGGCATAGAGGCTCTGCTCATACACGCGCCAGTCGGCCTGCACAAGGTCGAGGGTGGCAAAACGCAGTATGACAGGTTTGGAGAAGCCCGTGAGATACATGCGCATGAAGCGGATGGAAGTGAAATCGGTGATGCCGCCGACGGCGCGCTCAAACTCAGCCAGAGGAATGCGGAACTGGAACCATCGCTCGGTGCGGTCCTTCGAGCCATTGCGCAACGTTGGTGTTATGCGACGAATGTCGGCTATGTAGTTTTGCCCCACGACGGTGTCGGAAGGGTGTATGCTGACGTGATACTGGAAATACTTCTCATACTCGTTGAGCGTGTAGTCCTGATTGATGTCCTCCACGTCGGGCGTAGTCTTGTAGGCCGTCTCGTAGCTCTCGGGCGAGTTGTCGGTGTCGGGCGAGTTGCCTTCGGGCATATTGATGCGCTTGTAGCGTTGCAGGATGCCCACACGGTCACGGTCGAAGTCGGAGCCGCGGTAGTAGTGGTAGTCGTCGCCGGCAGGGTCGGCAGCTATGCTGTCGAACACCTGTGCCGACACACGTCCCTGTATGGCTGACAGATAGTCGGCATAGGCACCATAGGTGCGCTCCTGCTCGCTGTTGAGGCCGTTGAGGCCGACATCCTGCCGTGCACGTGCACCGCCCTCGTTGTTGAAGGCATAGGTGACACTGGTGCTCGTGGGCACCCGCCCCCACACGGTCTCCGCGTAGTAGCGCGCGTCGTCGTCGATGGGCAGGCCGCTCTCGTAGAACTTCTTGCCATCGCGCAACACGTCCTCCGACACCTCGCCCAGGTCGATGTATAGCTCACCGCCATAGGAAGGGTCGTCGCCGGAATAGAGGAAGGGGTCGAGCATCCAGAACTCTATGTACTCAATGTTCTGCGCCTCAAAGTCGGGATTGTCCATCTTGCGCATCATGCCTCCCCAGTTCTCGGCCGGCCGCGTCAGGTGGCCATCGGTGTCGAGGTCGGGGTTTAGGTTGTAGGCACCACGCTCCGAGGGGTAGTAGGCCAGGTTGAGCACATTGAGCGACGCAGCCTGCGAGTAGCTCGTCTGTGTCTTTTGCGGATAGAGTTCACGCTCGAACACCTCGCGCACATAGTGGTTCGACAATTGCTCAAGGTCGCTCTTGATGTGTGCAGGTGTCAGCGACGAGCTGCGGCGCGTGAATATGGGGTCGATGTAGTACCATGCCAGCAGGGCGCGCTGATAGCCTGAACGCACGTCGTTCAGCAGGTGCGCTCCGGCAAAGGGAGTAGGCACCGACGACATCATCCATGCCTGCGGCGACGAGATGCTGTAGCGCGTCTTGGTGTTCTCGAAGTCGTCCATATACGACGCGCCACCCTGCACACTGCCGTTCTGCCCTGCAATGAGCTGCGCGAAGTCGGCACTGAAGGCTATCTGCGAGGGGGCGGTGAAGTTGAGGAAAGGCACTGCGTTGAGGGCATTGGTGAGCCACTGGGCCTCCTGCTTCCAGTCCATGTGTAGGCCCCACAGAGTGTTGCGCAGCGGCTCGGAGCCCATGCTCACCTTGGTGGTGAGCGGTTGCTCATTGAGATACTGCAAGGTGCCGCCCAGAGTGAAGTTGCGCGAGAACTGGTAGTCCCAGTTGAGGCCGAGCATGGTCTTGCGCTGCATGCCGTAGACGTCGTTGCTCTCCACGCTGGCATCAATCTTGGTGCCGGCATCGATGAGGCTCTGGTTGATGATGGTCACGATGCCCATGGAGTAGTCCACGCGGTAGTCGACATTCTCCGTGAGTGCCACGCCGCCGGCCGTGACGTGCACAGAGCCTTGCGCTATGTTGGTGGCACCAAGGTCTATCTCGGCACCATTTGTGCCTTTATAGCGTCCGGTGAGCAAGAACTTGTTCTGCTCCGCTATCTGCCGTGCCACGGTCTTGGTGCTGTCATAGAGAGCATCGAAGCAGTAGCGGTCGGCCACGGCATCGTCGCCAATCCACTGGCGCAGGTTGTCGCCGAAAGGCTCGGCCACGGGGAAGATGATGCGGCCGCGCGAGATGGTGTAGCCCTCCACGTAGTCGAACTGCCCGTCGGCATTGGCACGCGAGTTGGCATCCAAACGGTCGAGACCCATGGCGCGCAGCAGAGGCGTGCCCTTGAGAGCAGCCTCGGGCAGGTAGGTCTGGTAGACGCCGGCCGTGTCGTTCTGGTACTTGATGTCGAGGCGGAACTTTTCGCGCTGCGTGCTGGTGGCTCCAAGCGCGTAGACGTTGCGCATCATGAGCGGCCACGACCCCATGGAGGGCGACGTGCTGGTGGGCTTGAGCACCTTGACGAAGAGTGCCTGGGTGTTGTCGGTGAGGTCGGAGGCGAACTCGCCCACCTGGTATGTGCGGCCGCCGAGGGTGTACTCGAAGGCTACGGCGAGCACCTCGTCGGTCTGTAGCTCGAAGTTGAGCGAGACGTAGCCTAATGCCGTGTTGAGCGTATACTCGGAAGCAGAGAGCAGGCGTGCACTCTGGAGCTTCTCATAGTCGCTGCCGCCGGCCACACCGTCGATGGCGTCGAGAGTGGTGGTGGCCATGCTGATGTCGCGTGCGGCGGCATATTGCTGCAAGAGCTCATCATAGAGCGTGTTGGCACGGTTGTAGGGCCATGCGTCGTCGGTGGCACGCTGCCAGTGGCTGTTGCTGAGGTGGGCCGTCTCGCCCAGGTCGGTCAGTGCTATGATGTTGCGGTTGTTCTGTGTCTGCGAGGTCTTGTTGGTCACCCACAGCTCCACACGCTTGAGGGTGATGCCGCTGGCTATGGTGGGCAGCGTGCGCATCCATCGGTCGTAGTTGTCACGGAAGTAGTGGGAGAGCCAGAAGTGGCGGTTTTCTTCGTAGTCCACTGCCGCTATCTCATAGTTGGTGGTCTGCGCGCCGCCTTTTGAGCTGACACTGCGCGATGCCGACTTCTTCTGGCTGACCACCGTCTGAAGCTTGAGGCGACCAAACTGCAGGTCGGTGCGTATGCCGAAGAGGCTCGACACGCCGCGTATGAGCGTCGAGTTGGATGGCATCGACACGTTGCCTGCCTCTATGAGCTTGATGATTTCATCCTCCTTGCCGTCGTACTTGAGGCGCATCTGCTGTGCATCGAAGTCGAAGGTGGCGTCGGTGTTGTAGTTGATGTTCATGTTCACCTTATCACCCACGCGGCCTGTGAGCGAGAGGTTGATTTTCTCGTCGAAGTCGAAGCCGAAGGTGCTGCGGCGGTTGGCGGCGAGCGACGGGTTGTTGACGCGGCGCAGGTTGGCACCCATCTTGAGCTCGGCCGAGCCCTGGGTGCGTATGCTCACGCCACCCGGGCCGAAGATCTTCTCTGCCGGTCCGAGGTCGAAGTTCATGTCGGTGAAGTCGAAGCGGCTCTGTCCTTCGCTCTCGTAGGCCTCAGTGTTCTTGCGGCGGAAGTAGCCGCGGAAGGCACGTCGCAGGCTCCAGTCCTGATATTCCTGCGGAGTCATGAGGATGGGCGTGCTGAGGTAGCCGCCGAGTGGAGCACCGAGACGCACGCCCAGACGGTAGTTGCCTGTGAGGGAGTCCAGCTCCTCGGTCTGGATGATGTTGTCGGGTCTGCGCAAGGCTACTGCCGTGGTGTCGAGGTCGCTGACAGTGAGGGGTGCTGTGCGCTGCGGCACAGCGGCAGGCCCCTGGCGGCTGTCGGTGGGTCGCACCGGCGTCGCCACCTGTGCACACGCCAATGTGCCGAAGGCCACGAGCATGGCCGTCAGCAGCAGTAGTCGGTGTGCGCAGGACCTCATCGCCATAGAGTTTACAACATCTTGAGTGCCAGCTTGATGACACGTTCCACAGTGGCATCGGGCTCGGCACGCAGTATGCCCACGACGGCTTTCTGCGACGGTGCCGGCGAGAAGCCCAGCATGGTGAGCGCTGCCACAGCCTCATCCACGAGCTCGGAGTTGGCCACGGGGGCTGCCTGCGCACTGCCGCCGGCCTGAGCATCGATGCCGAGGGCGGCCACTTTGTCCTTCAGCTCCACGATGATGCGCTGTGCGGTCTTGGCACCTATGCCCTTGGCGGCTTTGAGCATACGCTCGTCGCCACGCACAATAGTGTCGCACAGCTCGGCCGCCGTCATGCCGCTGAGTATGACGCGGGCCGACTGCGGGCCTACGCCGCTGACCGACGTGAGCAGGAGGAAGAGCTCGCGCTCGGCCGGCGTGGCGAAGCCCCAGAGCGTGAAGGCATCCTCGCGGATGCTCTCCCACACATGGAGACGCACCTCGCCGCTTGCCGCCTGGATGGCGGTGTAGGTGTTGAGGGTGATATTCAGACCATAGCCCACCCCATGAGCTTCGACGACGGCCATCGTCGGGGTCAGGCTTGCTATTGTGCCACGGATGTACTCTATCATAACTATTAACTAACGCGCACGTGCGGTTATTATTGTAGCACCGTGCCAGAAAACACCTGTCAGAGTGGATGCCGCCACCCTGCATGATGCACGCAAACACCATGCAGGGTGAACGGTCGTCACCATGCAGGGTGAACGCAAACACCCTGCACCCTCTCGCGAAAGAGGATGCAGGGTGTTGCTGCAAGTATGTGCAGGGGCGTGAGTCCCTACGCTATGGTGTGAACGGACGGTCCATGCGGTCGATATAGGATATGCTTATCGGCACGTCGGACGGCAGATCCAGCTTGGAGCGTATAGCAGCTGCGTTGCCAGCGGCTACCGCCTTGAGGCTCGAGGGCAAATCGGAGCGCGACACTTCCTCGTAGCGCACGGTGCATGACACGCCGTTGCCGCTGACAGCTATGCGTGTGCACTTCACGCCCAGCTCTATCTGGAAGGGCACCTGCGCGCTCTCCACCTTGGCCTTCCACGCTGCTGCACGGCGGGCTTCTTCGGCACGACGAGCCTCTTCAGCACGACGGATCACCTCCTGCCGCTCAGCCTCGGCGCGGCGTTCCTCCTCAGCCTGTCGGGCTGCTTCGGCCTTGCGTGCGGCCTCCTGCTCGGCGGCGATGCGTGTCTGCTCGGCAGCAACTTCCGTGCCGTCTTCCACCTCTTCGGCAGGAACTTCTTCGGCATCAGCACTTTCGTCCACGACCACTAAGGCTGTAGTGTCGAGCAGGGCGGCAGCATCGCTCTTGCCACCAGCCATGCCATTACGCACAAACCATGCTATGAAGAAGCCCACCAACATCAGGGCAAAGAAGATGAGCGTGTTGCGCATTGCGCTACTGCCTTCGCCCGTCCCGCCAGCCGTCGGTTTCTTTTTGCCCGACGGGCTGACAGGTTCCTGTCCAGGTGTCACAATGGCTGCGGGGTTGGGCTTGTCTTTCTTCTTGACGGATGATGGACCGTCGCCGATGATGGTCTCCTCGCCGGTGCCGGCAGGAGTCGCCTTGCCCTGCAGACGCTGGCGTACCTCTGCCACGCTCTGGGGGCGCTCACTGCGGCGCAGGGTCATCATCCATAGGATGAGGTTGCGCATATCCTGACTAACAGATGCAGGAAAGTCGAAAGCCTCACTCTTCTCGTCGAAGATGGTCGACGGCAGAGGCGGCTTGTGGCCGGTGAGCAGGTTGTAGAGCGTGGCACCGAGAGCATAGAGGTCGGTCCAGGGGCCTATCTTGTCGATGTTCTGCTCCACCTGCTCGCTCGGTGCATAGCCCTGCGTGTAGGCCAGTGCCGACGATGTGGAAGCTCCCGACGTGGGGTCGAACTGCTTGCTGGCACCAAAGTCGATGAGGGTTATGTTGCCGAGGCGATCCACCAGTATGTTGGCCGGCTTAAGGTCGAGATGCTGCAGGTGGAGGGCATGAATGGTGTCGAGCGCATCGAGCACTTGGGGGAGTATCTTGTGCACCTGCGACTCCGAGAGCGGGCCGTGCTTCTTGATGTATGATGCCAGCGACTCGCCATCGATGAGGTCCATGACATAGTAGGCTGTACCGTTCTCCTTGAAGAGGTCGTGGATGCGCACTATGTGCTCGTTGCGCAGGGCACGCATGCGCTTGGCCTCCTTCATGAACTTCTGTAGCTGGCTGTCGAACTGGTCGCGGTTCTGCATGGTGCTGGCACGCACGGTCTGCGAGCCTGTCTCTCGCTCGGAGACTCCCTTCATGTAGAACTCCTTGATGGCGAGCTTGTCGCCCAGCTCGGTGTGGGTGACAACGTAGGTGTTGCCGAAACCGCCCGATGCAAGGTAGGAGTCAATGCGATATGTGTTGTGGAGTATGGTGCCCTCGGGCAACATCTCGCGTATGTCTATTTTCTTGTCCTCAGTCATACTGCGTGTAGGTCTTCGCTGGGTTGGGGATTATCGTTGTCTTCGGCAGGTGGCTCGTTGCCGCCGTCAGTGTCTGAGCCGCCGTCATCCGTTGTCTGGCTATCCTGCTTGCCACCGGCTCCGCCGCCATTATCGCGGTCGGGAGTTGAAGGCTTGTGGCTCGGGCCGCCAACGTGGCTTTCGTTATCCTTATCGCCGGCAACTGGTTGGGTTCCCTGCTGCTGTGCGGGCTGTGGCTGAGAGACAGCTGCTGCGTCTGGCTCTTCGGGTTGAGGGGTCTGCTCTTCGGTGGGCTGATTGCCGGTCTCTGTCCTGCCTGTCCTACCTGCTGACTGTTGGAGCTTGTTCTCCAGCCTTGAGGCGGGCGTGGTGGATGGAGCGTCACGCTGCTCAGGCTGTCCGGGCACAGGTGTGACTTCCATAGATGGGTCGTCGATGGGGGCTGGCTCAGGCGTTGACTGCGTGCGCACAAACAGCAGAAGGAACACAAGCACCACGATGGCAACTGCCACACCGATGACGATGCCCTTGTTGCGCATCGAGGCTGCGGAGCCTTCCTTCTGCACGGGAGCGGCCTGACGTGTGGCCCTGTGCTGTGCGGTGGCAGGCTTGGCGGCAGGCTTGGCGGCAGGAGCAACGGAGGGTGCCATGGTGGGCGGCGGTGTGGAGTCGCTGTCGTCGACTATAGCCGTGATGGGCTTGGGTCTGGCGGCAACGCCGGCAGCACGTGCCTCCTCGGCCGTGATGGGGTCTTCCACCTCGGTGACCTGCACGATGATAGCCGTGTGGTTGTCGCGGTTCTCCTGCGTGGCCTGAGTGAGGATGTCCACCTTGCGGTCTATGTCGCCCATGGCATCGGAGAAGTTGAAGCAGAGATTGTCATCCTCCATCTGCTCGAGCATACCGTCGGAACAAAGATAGAAGTAGTCGCCAGGCTGGATGTCGACAGTGTGGTAGATGTCGGGCTTGGACGGGCGGTCCATGTTGGGCTGCATGGCACGGGTGATGACATTCTTCTGCGGCGATGCCTTGGCCTCCTCGGGCGTGAGCTCCTTCATGCGTATGAGCTCATTGACGAGGGAGTGGTCCTCTGTGTGGAAGAGTATCTGCGTGTCGTCGCGTCCCTTGCCGGGCCTGATGTGATAGACGCGGCTGTCGCCGATGTGGGCAATGGTGGCACCCTTGGCATGGAGCTTGAGGAATGTCATCGTGGTGCCCATCTTCTTCTCGCTGTGGCTGGCAGCCTCGGGAAGGGCATTGAGAGCCGAATAGGCATCGGCCACAGCCTGAAGGAGCATGGCGTCGGTGAACTCGCCCGTGGCATCGGCAGCCTGACGGGCTACCGACTCGCTCATGGCGCGGCACACCGTGGCACTGGCCACCTCGCCGGCCTCATGGCCGCCCATGCCGTCGCACAGGATGAAAAGGCGGTCGCTGTCGCGAGCTTCGCCATGGGCTGGAAAGAGGCTGTCTTCCTGATGGGGATTGCCTTGGGCATCCACGCGCTGGCCATACTCCCAGATGCTGCGTACTGTTAGTTTGTATTTCATCTGCTATTGGGGTAGGATTGCTAAAGGGTTAGAAGGTGGTGCCCTCGTCGTCGGGCAGCTCGAAACGGACATCCACATCGGGCAACTTGATGACATCGCCGGCGTGGAGAATGACACAGTCGCCGTACTCAAGCTGCGCGGAGCCGACAAAGGTGGGGTTGCACTTCTCCTTGCACAGCGACACGGTGTGGACCACACCCTTGCCTTCGACTTTGCGCACATCGACCACGATGTGCTCGCGACTGAGGCGGCGCGACTCGCCGGTGGCAATCTGGAAGTCGGCTGCCGACTGCGAGGCCTGACGCCCCACGATGTTGCCGCCGGTGTGCAGCTGGAAAACAGGACCGGAGGGCAGCACGCGCAGGATGCCCGTAAGGCTGTTGACATGCACTGCGGCACCACCGCCGCCCTTGGAATCGGGGTACTGCGTGCCTTCGGCAACATCGGCCACCTGACGGAACTCGGTGAAGGGCGACTTCTGCTTGCAGATAGGGCAGGTGACGCGCTTGCTCTCGATGCCCTCAATATAGCGCACCGTGAGCACTGCGGCGCAGTAGGGACACTTTATCTTGATTGTATCTTCCATGCTTATGAAAAGGGTTAATGGTTCTTGCTACTCACTTCCACACAATGACTGGCATAGCGTTGTCGAAATGCCCCCACATGACGGGGTGCTGCCTGTTCTTCGAAAGGGTGATGACATTGGAGTGGACATATTCATAGAGCTCACGGGCCGTCACGATGCGATCCTTGTTGCTGTCGGCAGCGCCACGCAGACCTTTCTGGAGGTAATTGGTGAAGAAGCCATTCTTCATGCCCAGGCTCTCAATGGAGGTCTCGTTGTAGCGCGACGACAGGAAGAGCATGACATTGGCCTTCTTGGCTGCCTCCACCACACTCTGCGAGGCCCGCGACGTGCGTCCCATGGTGCCGGCATAGCAGGCATCGGCAAAGATGATGCGGTTGTGGCTCTGGCTCGACGACATCACCTGGCGCACATCGTCGTAGGACAGACGCTGACCCGAGGAACACACGAAACCGCCCTGATAGCCATGACCGCTGAAGAAGAATACCACAAGGTCGTCCTTGCCTGCCTTGCCATAGGCATCGCGCATCTTGGAGAGTATGTTCTGGCGGGTGGCCTGACCATTGAGCAACAGATGGCTCTCTGTGTCGCCACGCTTGGAGTAGACCCAGGCTATGGACTGAGCGTCGCGCACGGTGTTGTTGAGGTCGTTGCTGGTGCCTGGATAGTCGGTGATGCCCACCGAGACAAGGTAGACCTTGGCAGCCAGCTGGCTGCTCACGGCAAGAGCCATGAGCAAAGCCAGCAAGGCACGTAGCCAGGAGCTATGCCTCATAGACAACAGCATCGTTGGTGTAGTCGACATCGATGTCGTTGGAGGCTATCAGGGCATCGTCGGTGGGAATGGGACTCTCGCCCATGTCGGCATCGTAGGAGGGGTCTGCATGAGCCTGCATCATGCCGTCGTTGGTGCCGACGAAGCCGCCGAGGTCGTCCACGGTGATGTTGTTCTCCGATATGTCGACCATCTCGCCTTCATCGACAGAGCCGTTGTCGTTGACGTCAACAGCCAGGACATCGAACACATGGTCGTTGTCGGCATCGACGAACACGGCCTGATGGCCGCCTATCACGGCTGTGCCGATGTTGGCACCGGTCTCATCGTCGTGGGTCACGCCAAGCACCTGAATGTCGACATCGTCGTCTGTGGTGTTGCCCGCAGGGTGGACATTGGGGTCGTTGCCGGGGGCATTAGGCTCATGATGCTGTGCAGGCTGCCCATCGTGCTGAGCCACGACATCATCGTGGCCGCCGTGGCCGCTGTGATTGTCGGCCGTGTCGTGGTGTGAGGAGTGCCAGCTGAAGTGGCTGCCATACTCATCGCGCTCGGCGGGAGTCATGGAGCTCCACTCCTCGGCTGTGAAGGTGGAATAGATGTTGCCGTGCCACTCAAACACACCGCCTGCGCCTACCTCGGCACGGGCTGCGGCAAAGGCCTCGCCAAACGACATGCTGTCATTGACCGATGTGGCAACGTCCACGTGGCCGTCGGTCCACTCAGGATGCGACAGCTCACCGCCACCGGGCTGCTCGGCCTCGGGATCGGTGGTGCCGCTGGAGAGCAGCGTGGCCAAGGAGCCGACCAGGATGCCTGACCCCAAGCCTGCGGCCACCGACTTGAGAACATCGCGGCGTTCATGCTCCGGCTCGGCGCTGAGCACCTCGCTCTCGGCTACAATATCTTCTTGCAGTGCAGTCTCTTCATTAATACCCTCGTCGAACTTTGGAGCATTGTCGAGGATGGTGTCGTCTGTAGTCATAGTTTTAGGTTTTAAGAGGTTATGAGTATTAGTTACACGTGAAGGCGACACCGCAGTAGGGACACTTGCGCGACTGCCGCAATATCTTATATGGCTGCTTACCCATGAAATGCTGGCAAGCTGAGTTGGGACACACATAGTTGTCGAAGAGCCAGTTCTCGTTGTCCTTGCTCTCCTCACGCGACTTATCGCGGGAACGCATCACATAGTTGCGTATCATGAGCGTGACGCCGCAGATGGCCAATGGAGCCGTGATGTAGACACCCGTCATATAGCCCAGTGTTGCCAGACCACCCGAAAGGGCTCCGCCGCCAAGGGTGAGTATGGGCGGGAACATCTGCTGGGCTGCCATGCGACGCTGCCGCTCGGCTATAGCGTCAAGCTTTTGTTCATAGGTGTCCCACACCTCTTCCAGATGCTTGATGCTCACCTCCCTCGGCGCGGCAGGCTTGATGCGGTCGGCTATCATCACAGCCGTGGCCAGCACCCGCTCCAACGAGACGGTGAAACGGTCCTTGCCAAGAGCTATGTCGCAGTTGTCTTTCACGCGCTTGGCCATTATCTCCGTGCCATCCACATAGGTGACATTGGCGGCTTTCATATTGGTGATGACAACGCAGGTGGCCTGCGCGTCAACTTCTATCTTGCAGTGGGCCATGCTGGTGCGGGCTACAAGGCGGCTCACACTCGCCGGCACACCGTCGGTGCCTGCCATCGGTGTCCACCTCACGGCACCATCCACCACCAGCCCCACAATCAGACGGGCATCGGTGGGATCCTTGCCAAGCAGGATGGTGTGTCCCTTCAGTTTGTCGGATATTTCCATCTTACTGTCACTTCTTCAAGTATTCAGCCAGGGGGGAGCCTGCACGACGGAGGCCGATGGCTATGCCCAAGGCATTGAGCCGTGCCCCTGCGAGCGAGGTGTGCGTGTGGTCGCCACAGTAGTAACGGCGGGCACGCTCCTGCCCTATGGCATCGAGGGCATCGGCCGTGATGTTGTGCAGGTCAACGAAGGCTGTGCCTGTCTGCTCGGCCACGTCGCGGTACCACTGCCCGTAGGTGTCGTTGCGCCGCTCTATGTGGCCGTCATGCCACTCGTTGCGCGGCGTGAGACTTACTATTATAGGTGTGGCCCCGTGCTCGCGGCAGTCGTCAATCATCTTGCGCAGATACCAACCGAAGCTGTATACCACCTCATTGTAGACGGTGTCGGGGAGCGTGACACGGCTCACACACGAGGTGTCGGCCACACCGGGCAGCTCACCGCGATGCTTGCCGCGATGCAGCTCGCCGATGTCGTTATGTCCAAACTGTATGAGCACATAGTCGCCGGCCTGGAGGTCGTTGCACACCTTGTCCCAACGGCCTTCACGCAGGTAGGTGCGCAGCGAGCGGCCTGCCTGGGCACAATTGACGGCTGTTATCTTATCCTCGTCGAACACGCGCCATGCCTGCGAGCCCCATCCCCACATGCCGGTGCTGTCGCGGTCGGCATTTTTCACGGTGCTGTCGCCGGTGATGAACACCACAGGCCGCCCATCGGTGCGCTTCACGCCCGTGCCAGGCAACGCGAGGGGCAGCATCATGGCTTGCAGCGGCTGCAGCTCGGGATGTGTGCCTGCGGCAATACCCTCGGCAGCAGAGCGTGCATTGAGCATGGCCCCGAAGCGTGAGGTGTGTATGTTGTCAAGATAGAAATGGTAGCCGAACTTCCATGCCGACATCTGCTCATACTTGGTGGCGGAGATGTCGTTGAGGTCTATGAAAGGCACGTTAAGTTCATCTGCCACCTGACGCGCCCAGAGACCGAAGGTCTGATCGACACGCGCCACGCGGCCTTCCTGCCCATCCACATAGGCATGACGCGGCGTGAGGCTCATCAGTATGGGGTGTGCACCGAGGGCACGTGTCTCACGCACAAAGCGTCGCATGTACTCGCCATAGCTGTACACCACCTCCTGCTCGCCCTTGTGCGGCCCTTCCTTGAGGGTCACCACGAGCGAGTCGGTGGCCGAGGTGCCACGAATGGTGGCACGGCAGCGGCCACTGTCGAAGGGGCCATTGTCGTTGTGACCGAGCTCTATCACCACATAGTCGCCAGGACGTATGCCGGCCTTCACATCAGGCCACAGCTGACGGTAGAAGGTGCGGCTTGAGGTGCCACCGAGAGCCTGGTTCTCAACAGTAATCTTCGAGGCATCGAAGTAGGCACCGGCATAGTAGCCCCACCCCCACTGGCCGTTGTCGCCATTGCCCTTGGTGCCCGTGCGCATGGTGGAGTTGCCTACGAGGAAAAGCACGGGGTTGCTGCCGCGGCGCGAGGAGCCGGCCACAGGGCGCGCCGTACGCACCTTCTCCAAGCTGTCGAGGGTGAGATCCACCACATGGTTCACGTCGTCCATGGGGCGCAGGTCGCTGCCAACCTGTTGGGCACAAGCGACACCAACACAGCCAAACAGCAGGAGCATGATATGCAGGAAGCGGGTCTGTCTCATTATATAATATATAGGTACGCGCGAGAGGCAAGCTCTTCACGACTGCCGTTTGGGCAAAGTTAAGGTTATTCCACAAACGTGAGCACTATGCTGTCCACTTTTTGTCAGCCGCAGCCTGCATTTCTGCTTTTGCGCATACATGCCATGGTACACAGCCGTAGGCATGGACTGTCTTCAACTTTGCACGCCATGCTCCGCACGGCTATTCCGCAACTGCACGCACGCTGAATGGTTGACGCTGGCTGTCCGGGCAGATGCCAACGATGGCTGTCTCCGGCACATCAGCTGGCTCACTGCTGTCGCTTGTGTGGCGGCGCATCAGGAAGAATGCCACTACGCCGGCAACGATGATGGCGATAGCGACTACGAGCAGCCACCTGTGGCCGACATGCTTGGCTGATGCCCTTCTCGCCTCAGGCTGTTGCCTGGGTTGATGCTTAGGCTGAAGGCTGACCTGAGCCTTAGGCTGAGGCTTGGGTATAACCGCAGGCTTCTGCTGAGACCTCTGCTGCGGTTTGCCCTGCACCACGGGCTCGGCCATGACCACCTCAACGCTGTAGTCGGTGTTGTGCCCATCGCTGATTGGCGTGGCATCGTTAGCGCGGAGGAGCTTGCTGCGGCCCTTGATGTGCGGCAACACCTCCCGCGCCGACTGCGGCCGCATGTCGCGCGACGGCGACATCAGCCACATGACTGTCGCCACCATGTCGTTGCTCACACTCGAGGGGAAGTGGAAGGCTGCCATCTCCTCATCGGTGATGGTCGACGACAATGGCGGGTGCTCACCCGTGAGCAGGTTGTAGGCGGTGGCACCCAAGGCATAGAGGTCGGTCCACGGCCCTATCTTGTGTATGTTCTGCTCCACTTGCTCGCTGGGAGCATAGCCCTGGGTGTAGGCCATGGTCACCGAGACTGTCGAGGTGTCTGCCGAAGTGCCTGTCTGCTTGCTGGCACCGAAGTCTATCAGTGTCACCTTGCCGGCCTTGTCCACGAGTATGTTGGCAGGCTTGAGGTCGAGGTGCTGCAGGTGCTGGCCGTGAATGCAGTCCAGCGCATCGAGCACTTGCAGCAATATGCCCCTCACCTCATCCTCGCCCAGGGGGCCATGCTGCCCGACGTATGCCTTGAGCGAGCATCCGTCGATGTAGTCCATCACATAGTAGGCCGTACCGTTCTCCTCGAAGAGGTCGTAGATGTGCACGATGTGCTCGTTGTGCAGCTGGCGCATGCGCCGTGCCTCCTTCATGAACTTGTGCAGCTGACTGTCGAAGGTAGCACGGTTCTCTGCCGTGGTGCTGCGCACTGCCTGCGTCCCATGCAGGCGTGTGGACACGCTCTTCATGAAGAACTCCTTCACCACCAAACGGTCGCCAAGTGCCATGTGTGTCACCACGTAGGTGTTGCCGAAGCCACCCGAGGCGAGGTAGGCGTCTATGCGGTATGTGCCACGCAGGACGGTGCCTGCCGGCAACATGCCAGCGGTGTCGATGCCAATTGTTGGTGGGTAGTTCATAGGCCACACATCAATGCAAATATCCACATTCCCTCACATATAGGCAACAGTTTTGCTTCTTTCAGTACTCCTGTTGTCTATACTTAACGGTTCCACTCCCATCTTTCTTAGCATCAACTGCCTACACCTGCCTGCACTACCGTCAGTATGGCCGTGACACCGTTGCCACTGAAGGTCACTATGGCTGTCCGGGCAGAGGTGGAGGTGTTGGCCGTGGCAGAGATGTTCACGCTTGAGGCTGTTGTCTTGGTGACGGTTAGCCACGTGGCATCGGTGCTCACGGTGAAGTCCACGTTGGTGACCACGCTAAAGCCACGTGTGTATGCCGAGGCGCCAATCTCCAGTTCCGATGCTGCCGGGCGCAGATAGGGTATGGCCGTGCCACGGGCAGGGCGCACACTCATGCCAACCTCGCGGGAGCAGCCGTCTATCGTATGGCTGGCTTCTATTAATTTTAAATAAAGTATCGATGCCCACGATGCTCCGTTGCCAGATAGTGACGCATTCAAATATATGCCCCTGGAACCAACAGCAGAGAGGCGCGCTCCGTCGCGGTAGCCGGCAGCAGGCAGGAAGAGGCGGTTGCTGTTGTCTGCCGTGACGAGGTAGCCGTTCTGCCCGCCTATGGATGTCAACTCCCATGTGCCGTTGTCGATAAGCAACGCCATATCGGTATGCTCAGGCATACGCCAGTCACCACCCCAGTTGACATGGGCGGCGTCATCGGCAGCCTCCAAGTGGGTGAGGTTGTCCACGGTGCCCTCCGAGCTCCAGGAGTTGTATTTGGTGTAGCTCCACGTGTTGCCGTTGCACCACTTGTAGTTTTGTATGGTGTAGGTGCTCTTGGGCACGGTCTCGCCCCAGGCGAAATAGTCGCCGTAGTCTGCCGGAGTGTCGGCACCCACGTTGCAGCAGGCAAACATCACGCCTATACCCATGTCGACAGCATGCGGGTGGTTGTCGCCAGGGCAGAGGCCGAGGGGGTCGGGGCCATAGCCGGCCTGCGTCACCGTCAGCTCGTCGGTACAGCTGTTGCCGCTGATGGTTATGGTGCCTGTGCGCGCACTCTGGCTGTCTGCAGGGCTGACGTATAGGTTAAATGTTTCTGCCGCATCGGTTCTCTCCACGATGAGCCACGACGCATTGCTCTCAACGACATAGCCTATGTTGCACGCGACATTCACGGAATGTTTCGAGCCACGGGCTGCTACATCCATGCTGCCGCCTTGCTGAAAGGAGAGACGCACGCCCTCTTGTGTCAGTTCAATGTATGACTTTTTGTCCTCACCGCTCAATGTCACGATGGCCTTGCGCTCCTCACGCGAAGGATTGGGCTCTGCTGTTATCTCGATTATAACAAGGTTGGTCTTTACCACCTTGAGCCACGGAGCATCGCAGCTGACGCTGAACACCATATTGGTCTCGATGGGTATGGTGGTTGTGATGCCTGACGCAGGGATTGTCTCTATGTCGCCTTCGGGTCGCACATAATAGTAGGGAGCGTCGGTGCCATTGCTGCCGCTGTCGCAGGCTGTAAGACAAAAGACAGCCAGCACAAGCCACAACGTGTGGCGGAGAGAGGTGGAAGAATTGGAATGTGACATGAATTTACAGTTTGGAGATTGGGGTAAAGGGTTAATTCGTTGTGGAAGGCCATCCGCAGGCAAGATGCCTGCGCAGCATGGCATGGCAGGCGGACGTAACAAGGCCTATTTCGCGGCAGCCCGTGAGCGACCGGCCACAGGCCGGTCTTCTTGCCTCCGGCTTGACGCGAGGGTGCCGCAAGGGGTGCGTGTCTCAAGGGTGCCACGGCGGCAGGCCAGGATGTCTCGAGGGTGCCTCCCCGCTCCGCGGGGAATAAATTGAATTGGTTGAATGAATTGAATATATTGAATGAAGGGTTATTCTGTGAC